>NZ_JAHWZX010000009.1 GCF_019351405.1 Stakelama flava | reverse complement strand
CAGGATCAATCGGCAAACCGTATTGGGGGCATACCCCCAATACGGTTGTTGCCATCACGCCCAGCGATGGGCATCAAACTGGCCCGAGGCTCTCCTCATAGGTGGTAGAAACCTTGGGCTCAGACCAGCGATTTTGCTGGGATGCTTACGCTTTCGGTGCATACGAAAAACCCCGCCGGAGGGGCGGGGTTTTCGCAAGTAAAGATGGTTGCGGGGGTTGGATTTGAACCAACGACCTTCAGGTTATGAGCCTGACGAGCTACCGGACTGCTCCACCCCGCGGCAAGTTGGCTGCCCCCGGGGAGGGGGCGACATGTGAATGGGTTTTGTTTTGAACGACACCGGCTGCAATGCCTGGCGACGACCTACTCTTCCGTTGCTTGAGCAACAGTACCATCGGCGCAGTCCGGTTTCACGTACGAGTTCGGGATGGGATCGGGTGGGTCACGGACGCTATGGCCACCAAGCAATGAAGCCGGTGTTTGTTCAAAAGGGTTCAAATCGATGCACCAAAGGGTGGGACAATCATCCATCGACATGCGCTTGGTTATATCCAGGGCTGTCATTGATGGTGGGACTCTCAGGTTCGCAAAGGAACCTGTTTCAAGCGCGAATAGGACAATTAGTATCGGTTAGCTCCACATGTTACCATGCTTCCACACCCGATCTATCAAGGTCGTGGTCTTCGACCGTCCTGAGAAATCTTATCTTGAGGGAGGCTTCCCGCTTAGATGCTTTCAGCGGTTATCCCGTCCATACATAGCTACCCTGCTGCACCGCTGGCGCGATGACAGGTACACCAGAGGTATGTTCAACCCGGTCCTCTCGTACTAGGGTCAACTCCTCTCAAATTTCGACGCCCACGGCAGATAGGGACCAAACTGTCTCGCGACGTTCTGAACCCAGCTCACGTACCACTTTAATTGGCGAACAGCCAAACCCTTGGGACCTGCTCCAGCCCCAGGATGTGATGAGCCGACATCGAGGTGCCAAACGATTCCGTCGATATGAGCTCTTGGGAATCATCAGCCTGTTATCCCCGGCGTACCTTTTATCCGTTGAGCGATGGCCCTTCCACGAGGGACCACCGGATCACTATGACCGACTTTCGTCTCTGCTCGACTTGTCAGTCTCGCAGTCAGGCTGGCTTATGCCATTGCACTCTAACGGTCGGTTTCCAACCGACCTGAGCCAACCTTCGCACGCCTCCGTTACTCTTTAGGAGGCGACCGCCCCAGTCAAACTACCCGCCACAGAGGGTCCCTGATCCGGTTTCACGGATCGAGGTTAGACATCAGAACACAACAGGGTGGTATTTCACCTATGGCTCCACACCAGCTGGCGCCGGTGCTTCAAAGCCTCCCACCTATGCTACACAGTTCTATCCTAATGCCACTCTGAAGCTGCAGTAAAGGTGCACGGGGTCTTTCCGTCTAACCGCGGGTACTCCGCATCTTCACGGAGAATTCAATTTCGCTGAGCATGTCCTGGAGACAGTGGGGAAGTCGTTACGCCATTCGTGCAGGTCGGAACTTACCCGACAAGGAATTTCGCTACCTTAGGACCGTTATAGTTACGGCCGCCGTTTACCGGGGCTTCAATTCGGAGCTTGCACCCCTCCTCTTAACCTTCCGGCACCGGGCAGGCGTCAGACCCTATACGTCGTCTTGAAGCCGACTTAGCAGAGCCCTGTGTTTTTGCTAAACAGTCGCTACCCCCTGGCCTGTGCCCCCCGCCACTGGTTGCCCAATGACGGGGCCTCCTTCTTCCGAAGGTACGGAGGCAATTTGCCGAGTTCCTTCAGGACACTTCTCTCAAGCGCCTTGGTATACTCTACCAGACCACCTGTGTCGGTTTCGGGTACGGTCTATACGGTGGGGCTATTTCCCGGGACTTCTTCGAAGCCCTCTCAATCCAGTAAGAGAGGACAACACACGAAATCCGTCACACACCACCAGGCCCACGAATATTAACGTGGTTCCCATCGACTACCCCCTTCGGGCTCGTCTTAGGGGCCGGCTCACCCTGCGCCGATTAGCGTTGCGCAGGAACCCTTGGTCTTTCGGCGAGAGGGCATCTCACCCTCTTTATCGCTACTCATGTCTGCATTCGCACTTCCGATACCTCCACGGTCGGTTACCCTTCCGCTTCGCAGGCTTACGGAACGCTCCGCTACCGCGTGCAGTAAACTGCACACCCTAAGCTTCGGTGCACGTCTTTAGCCCCGTTACATCTTCGCCGCAGGATCTCTTGTTTAGACCAGTGAGCTGTTACGCTTTCTTTAAAGGATGGCTGCTTCTAAGCCAACCTCCTGGTTGTTTTGGAAATCCCACATGCTTTCCCACTTAGACGTGACTTGGGGACCTTAGCTGTAGGTCAGGGCTGTTTCCCTTTTGACGACGGACCTTAGCACCCGCCGTCTGTCTCCTGGATAGTACTCTTGGGTATTCGGAGTTTGGTTAGAATTGGTACAACTCGCGTCGCCCGCATCCATCCAGTGCTCTACCCCCCAAGGTATTCATCCAAGGCTCTACCTCAATAGATTTCGCGGAGAACCAGCTATTTCCCGGCTTGATTGGCCTTTCACCCCTAAACACAACTCATCCAACAATTTTTCAACATTGATTGGTTCGGCCCTCCAGTGCGTGTTACCGCACCTTCAGCCTGGTCATGCCTAGATCGCCGGGTTTCGGGTCTAATGCATCAAACTAAAGTCGCCCTATTCAGACTCGCTTTCGCTGCGCCTACACCTATCGGCTTAAGCTTGCTTGATACATTAAGTCACAGACCCATTATGCAAGAGGTACGCTGTCACCATTCAAGATGGCTCCAACTGCTTGTAGGCATTCGGTTTCAGGTACTGTTTCACTCCCCTCATCGGGGTGCTTTTCACCTTTCCCTCACGGTACTTGTTCGCTATCGGTCATGTACGAGTATTTAGGCTTGGAGGGTGGTCCCCCCATGTTCAGACAGGGTTTCACGTGCCCCGCCCTACTCAAGTCCTGTTGCTTCGCTTTCGCATACGGGACTGTCACCCGCTATGGTCAAACTTTCCAGATTGTTCTGCTAACTAAACAACAGGCACTGGCCTGGTCCGCGTTCGCTCGCCACTACTAACGGAATCTCGGTTGATGTCTTTTCCTCCGGGTACTGAGATGTTTCAGTTCTCCGGGTTCGCTTCACCAAAGCTATGTATTCACTAAGGTGATACCTTTAACCAATTATCCAAAACAAGCCGATCCCCGACACGCATGAAGCGTGCCGCCGAGCGGCTCAGCTCGGATAATTGGTGAAGGTGGGTTTCCCCATTCGGAAATCGTCGGATCAAAGTATGCTCACAACTCCCCGACGCTTATCGCAGCGTGCCACGTCCTTCTTCGCCTGTACATGCCAAGGCATCCACCAAATGCCCTTACCTCACGCTTGAGAGTCCACACCACCAACGACAACACTGGATCGGCCCGAAAGCCGACACGAAACTCGGCAAGAGCAGTGTTACGCAGTATCTTGGCGTGGATGATTATCTCAGCCTTTGTTCGAGCGATCATCAAAGCGGTCACAATGATGACGCCCGTTAAGTAACGACATTCAAATCAGGCCCGCAAAGACCGTCATCAAATGTCGCCACGGCATCGATTTGAAAAACCCATTCACAATGTCAAAAAGCTTGCAGGTATGCTCCCGCAATACCGCCAAAGGCGGATCTCATTATCTTCATCCCTGGATATGTTGGCTTGGCGCGCTTTCCACCGCGCGCCGTCAGTCGCAGCAAAGCTGCGCCTTATGGCGCGCTTCGCAGCGCTGGCCGCGCTTTGCGTGATCGCGAAATAGCTTCCGCTATTTCGCTCGCAAAGCGTTGGTGGAGCCTGTCGGGATCGAACCGACGACCTCAAGCTTGCAAAGCTAGCGCTCTCCCAACTGAGCTAAGGCCCCATTGGCGTCGCAAACCCTGTCAGCCGCGCCGCCGGTCGATGGTGGGCCGAGTAGGAGTTGAACCTACGACCTCACGCTTATCAGGCGTGCGCTCTAACCACCTGAGCTACCGGCCCCAACCGTTACCCGAACCAGCCAAAAGGCCGCGGGCGGCGTGAGCCAGCTCAGGCTTCCAGCCCAAAGGGCTGGTATCCAGTGATGAAGGGACATGAGGACGGCGGCTATGTTCTTTGGAAAAGACGAAGCTCTTTCGATCATGAAGATCGACGCTTTCGGCCCTATCCTTAGAAAGGAGGTGATCCAGCCGCAGGTTCCCCTACGGCTACCTTGTTACGACTTCACCCCAGTCGCTAAACCCACCGTGGTTGGCTGCCTCCCTTACGGGTTAGCGCACCACCTTCGGGTGAATCCAACTCCCATGGTGTGACGGGCGGTGTGTACAAGGCCTGGGAACGTATTCACCGCGGCATGCTGATCCGCGATTACTAGCGATTCCGCCTTCATGCTCTCGAGTTGCAGAGAACAATCCGAACTGAGACGGTTTTTGGAGATTAGCTCACCCTCGCGGGATTGCTGCCCACTGTCACCGCCATTGTAGCACGTGTGTAGCCCAGCGCGTAAGGGCCATGAGGACTTGACGTCATCCCCACCTTCCTCCGGCTTATCACCGGCGGTTCCTTTAGAGTACCCAACCAAATGATGGTAACTAAAGGCGAGGGTTGCGCTCGTTGCGGGACTTAACCCAACATCTCACGACACGAGCTGACGACAGCCATGCAGCACCTGTGCACGGTCCAGCCGAACTGAAGGAAAGTGTCTCCACTATCCGCGACCGGCATGTCAAACGCTGGTAAGGTTCTGCGCGTTGCTTCGAATTAAACCACATGCTCCACCGCTTGTGCAGGCCCCCGTCAATTCCTTTGAGTTTTAATCTTGCGACCGTACTCCCCAGGCGGATAACTTAATGCGTTAGCTGCGCCACCCAAGTGCCATGCACCCGGACAGCTAGTTATCATCGTTTACGGTGTGGACTACCAGGGTATCTAATCCTGTTTGCTCCCCACACTTTCGCACCTCAGCGTCAATACCAGTCCAGTGAGCCGCCTTCGCCACTGGTGTTCTTCCGAATATCTACGAATTTCACCTCTACACTCGGAATTCCACTCACCTCTCCTGGATTCAAGCGATGCAGTTTTAAAGGCAGTTCCGGGGTTGAGCCCCGGGCTTTCACCTCTAACTTGCAAAGCCGCCTACGCGCGCTTTACGCCCAGTAATTCCGAACAACGCTAGCTCCCTCCGTATTACCGCGGCTGCTGGCACGGAGTTAGCCGGAGCTTATTCTCCCGGTACTGTCATTATCATCCCGGGTAAAAGAGCTTTACAACCCTAAGGCCTTCATCACTCACGCGGCATTGCTGGATCAGGGTTTCCCCCATTGTCCAATATTCCCCACTGCTGCCTCCCGTAGGAGTCTGGGCCGTGTCTCAGTCCCAGTGTGGCTGATCATCCTCTCAGACCAGCTATGGATCGTCGCCTTGGTAGGCCTTTACCCCACCAACTAGCTAATCCAACGCGGGCTCATCCTTGGGCGATAAATCTTTGGTCCGTAGACATCATACGGTATTAGCTCAAATTTCTCTGAGTTATTCCGTACCCAAGGGCAGATTCCCACGCGTTACGCACCCGTGCGCCACTAAGTCCGAAGACTTCGTTCGACTTGCATGTGTTAAGCATGCCGCCAGCGTTCGTTCTGAGCCAGGATCAAACTCTCAAGTTTGATGTTCCACTCCCTCGCCGGTGGAATAACCAACGAAAAAGCAGCTCATTTCAAGGAGCCGTTCCTGCACAAATCTTACGATACCAAGTCAGGGCAAAAACCCCGCTTGCCATCGTCACGTAATGGAAACGTGTAAGGACATGTTCAAGCTCCCGCCAAAAGCGAAAGCCCCGGAACGACTTGACTTTACCGAGTACCCGACACCTTGAATGCCGGACCCGGGGCCGCCGCCCACATGTCCCTTCATCTAAATCACTATGTCAAAGAGCGCAAAAGACCGACGCTCCGCCCTGCCCCTCTTTTCATCGGGGCGGCTAAAGCGCCTGCTTTTCGGTGACCAACAAAACGTGCCAATCGGCCCGCCGCGTCGGTGAAAGGCCTTCTATGCCCCACACCACAAACCGTCAATCAGTTTTTTGCAATTTTATGTCGTTTTAATCGCCACCTCAGGAAAACTGAGCTTTACGGCATGGTAAGCATGATGGTCGCATGACGGTTCGCGATGGAAAGTACGGCAAATCAAACCAAAAAGGGCGGCGAATCGCTCAAGAATCAGGTTCGCAGCGCCGTGATCTGGCGGTCGGGCACGCAGATTGTCGGGCAACTCATCACCTGGGCGGCCACCTTCCTGGTGATTCGAATCCTCAATCCGGCCGATTACGGCCTGTTCGCAATGACCCAGGTCGTGCTCGTGCTGCTCAACATGCTCAACGGCTATGGGCTGGCGAGCGGGCTTATCCAGCGCGAATCGATCAGTGCGCGCGAAAAGCGGCAGCTGTTCGGGATGCTGATTCTGCTCAACCTGGTGCTGGCCGCGATCCAGATTGCCGGCGCCCCGCTGGCCGCAGCCTATTTTCGTCAGCCGATGGTCGCCGATCTGCTTCGTGTGCAGGCGCTGCTGTATCTGACGACACCGTTCATCGCCTTTCCCTTCGCATTGCTGTCGCGCGAGATGGAGTTTCGCCGTCAGGCACAGGTCAATTTCGCCTCCGCCATCGCGGGCGCGGCGGCTGCGCTGGGGGGCGCTTTTTCGGGACTTGGCGTATGGACGCTTGTGCTGGCGCCGGTCGTGCTCTTTTCGGTGCGCGCGATCGGCATGATGTGGGCGGCGCGCGCCTGGATGTGGCCCAGCTTCAATTTTCGCGGCGCCGGGGGACTGGCGCGCTATGGCGGGCTGATGGCGACGGGCCAGCTTTTTTGGTTCGTGCAGAGCGAAGCCGATGTGTTCATCGGCGGCCGCTATTTCGATCCGCACCTGCTGGGCATTTATACCACCAGCCTGTTTTTGACGCAGATTTTCGTGTCCAAATTCGTCCCGCCGGTGAACGAAGTGGCGTTCTCCGCCTATTCGCGAATCCAGAACGACCGTTCGGCGGTCGGCTATGCCTTTGTAAAGTCAGTGCGGGTCATCATGGTCGCGGCGATGCCCTTCTATCTGGGGCTCGCGGTGACCGCCCAACCGCTGGTCGCGGTGGTACTGGGCGATAAATGGGTGGAGGCGGGCGATGTCGTCCGCCTGCTCGCACTCGCCATGCCGTTCATGACAGTGCAGATATTATTCGCGCCCGCCAGCGACGCGATGGGACGCCCCGGAATCAGCGCGCGCAATTCGGCTACTGGCGCGGTGGTGCTTTCGCTTGGCTTTCTGATCGGCGTGCATTGGGGGGTAAGCGGCCTCGCTTTGTCGTGGATCCTGGCCTATCCGATCTACCTGTATATCTGCGGCCGACGCACGCTGCCCGTGATCGGGACCGACTGGCGCGCCATCGGATCGGCAGCCGCACCGCCAGTGATCGCGGCGAGCGCGATGGCGGCGCTGGTGCTGCTGGTGTCGCACGCGCTTCCCCCCGGCATGGCCGCCTTGCCCGAACTGGCCATTCTCGTCGCCACGGGCGCGGCAAGCTATGCCGCGTGGATGCTGCTCTTCGCTCGCGCGACCGTGCGCGAAGTCTGGGCGCTGGTGCGCCGTTAAGCGCGACTCAGCCCTGGCGGATATAATCGCGCATCGCGTCGGCTTCCTTTTCGATCCGGTCGATCCGGTACTTCACCAGATCGCCGATCGAAACCAGCCCGGCAAGCCGACCGTTCCGGACGACCGGCAGATGCCGGATCCGCCGCATCGTCATCAGCGCGAGCGCGTCGAGCACCTTATGGTCGGGTTCGACCGTAACCGCCGGGGCCGTCATCAATTCGCGAACCGGCCGCGAAAGCGCGTCCGCCCCCTCCTTGCCGAGACAGTAGACGATGTCGCGTTCCGAAAAGATGCCGACAACCGCATCGCCGTGCATCACCGGCATCGCACCAATGCGCCGCTCAGCCAACAACGCCAGTGCATCGGTCGCGCTCGCGCCGCCATCAATGGTGATTACATCCGTGCCCTTGCCGCTCAGGATCGCCGCTATGGTCATTGCCCGAGTCTCCTCTCCTTACCGAAGCGGTTGAGGATTTCACGTTTAACGCCCAATTGAAAGCCATGGACCCGGACCAGTTCTCTCCGCTGGAAGACAGCCGCTATGCCAACCTGGCATGGGCGCGATACCGGCGCATCCTGAAATGGATGGCGCTGTTTTCTCTTGTCGTCGCTGCTGGGTCGGTGGCGGTATTGTGGTGGTGGCTGGGCGCGATGCGCCTGCATCTTGCCATCGCGACCGGGCTTGGCGTGGGATTGTCGATCATGCTGGCCGCCGCGCTGATGGGGCTGATGTTCCTCAGTTCCGGGTCGGGCCATGACGAGGTGGTTGATCGGTTCAACCGCGATGAGGATATCGAAACGCGCTGGAACCCCGGCCCGCGACGATAAAAGGGCCGCCGCCGCATCGAACGGCACCGGCCCTTTTTATCCGTGCGCAGCAATCCGATCAGGCGGCGTTGGACGCGGCCTCTTCATCGTCGGCACTTTTGCGCGTGCGGCGACGACGGGGTTTTTCCTCGTCATTCGCGTTTTCGCCGGAAAGCTTGGGGGGAAGGCGATCCGCCTCGATTCCCGCAGCGTCGCTCGATTCCTCAGCGGTTTCGCGACGCGGGCGGCCACGGCGGCGCGGCTTTGCCTCGCCCTCATCCTGTGCGCCATCGTCGCGCCTCACCTCACCCTCGACCGACTCTTCCGGCTTGCGGGTGCGCGGCCTGCCGCGGGGGCGGGGTTTCGCATCCTCCCCATCCGTATCGCGGTTTCTGTCTTCGCCGCCAGCAGGCTGCGACCGGTTTGAACGACCGTTGCGGCGATCATCGCGGCGCGAATCCTCGCGATCGTCCGTATCGTACTCCTGATCGTCATCGTCGTCGGAATTGTCGTTGCGCTGGCGCAACTTGTTTTCTTCCTGACGCTGGCGATTGTCATTGAGCACGCGGAAATAATGATCGGCGAACTGCAGATAATATTCCGTGTTCACGCGATCGCCCGACATCTGGGCATCGCGCGCCAGATTCTTGTACTTCTCCAGAAGTTGCGCTGCATTTCCGCGATTGCGGCTATCGATACGATTGCCGCTGTCGCGATTGTTCGGCGAACGCTGTCCGCCGCGGCCGCGACGGCGGCCGGCCTGACGATTGGTCATCAAGATATCAAAGTCCTGTTGTCAAAAACGATGTCCCTCGATCCATCCGCTTTTCCGGATGCGAGTCATACTCGCGAGCAGGCCGCGCTAGCGACCATGCTTCGCCTGCCATGGCTGCCGGACTGCAGCAGCACACATGACCTTGGAGTGGGGTCGGGCACGTTTGATGAACCGTTTAAGGCCCCCCGGTGCTTTTCCCTGACCCAGCCTTAGCGGGTGCACACCCATTATCCAAGGGAAAATATGTTACACCTCGCTTAACTTTCAAGACAGGATCAGTGCGCGCGGCCGCCCGCCAAGGTCATGACGGCACGCAACGGCAAAGCCCGCTTCCGCCATCAATGTGCTGACCGCTTGCTCCTGCGCTGCGCCGATCTCAATGATCGCGATCCCGCCCGGCGCAATCAGCCGGGAAAGCTGTGGTGCGAGCCGGCGATATTCGTTCAGCCCCTGCGCCCCGGCGAACAATGCCTCGGCGGGTTCGTGCCGCGCGACCTGCGGTGCGAGCGCAGCGCCGTTTTCGACATAAGGTGGATTGCACAGCACTAGATCGAACCGCCCGGCGACCCCCTGCCCCCAGTCGCCATCGCGAATTTCCGCCCGGCCCGGCGCGATGCGCGCGGCGTTGCCCACCGCATAGTCGCGCGCGGTCTGCGATCGTTCTATGCCAAGGCCCCGCGCCTGCGGCCACTGGTCAAGCGCGGCGAGGAGCAGCGTCCCCGGCCCCGTGCCGAGGTCCAGAATGCTCGCCGGCCCCACCGCCCCGAAATGGTCGATCGCCGCCTCGATCAGCGTTTCGCTGTCGGCGCGCGGGATCAGTACGCCGGGGCCGACGGCAAGTGTAATCGTCCAGAAATCGCGTGTCCCGATGATATAGGCGAGCGGTTCGTGCGCCTGCCGCCGGGCGAGCAATACCGCGAAACCGGCCGGAACGGGCGCATCCAGCCGCGACAGGATCATCGTATCGCGAGTGCAATCCAGCGCGTGCGCCATCAGCAGTTCGGCATCGAGCCGGGGCGTATCGGAAATGGGACCTAGCGTGCGGGCGGCTTCTGCCAGAGCGCGGCGCACCGCTCCCCCTTCCGCTTGCGTGAGGGGGTCGGGGGGTGGGCGCCCGATCAAAACGACACGCATCGCTGGGTAAAAGCGGGAGGGGCGAAGGGCTTAAGCAGCATCTTCAAGCGTGGCGAGGCGTTCCGCCTCATCCTCCGCAACCAGCGCGCCGATCAATTCTTCCATTTCGCCCTGTAGGATTTCGGGCAGCCGGTGAAGCGTCAGGTTGATCCGGTGATCGGTCACCCGGCCTTGCGGGAAATTATAGGTGCGAATTCGCTCGGACCGGTCGCCCGATCCGACCATCGATTTGCGCGCGCCCGCCCGGTCGCTTGCCATCCGCTCGCGCTCGGCCTCGTACAGCCGTGTGCGAAGCACCTTCATCGCCTTGGCGCGGTTCTTGTGCTGCGATTTCTCATCCTGCTGGGTGACGACGATACCGGTCGGGATATGGGTGATTCGCACCGCCGAATCGGTGGTATTCACATGCTGCCCGCCCGCGCCCGAAGAGCGGTACACATCAATGCGAAGGTCCTTGTCCTCGATATGGACATCAACCTCTTCCGCTTCGGGCAGCACGGCGACAGTCGCGGCGGAAGTGTGGATGCGCCCGCCGCTTTCAGTCACCGGCACGCGCTGCACCCGATGAACGCCGCTTTCGAACTTCATCGCGGCGAATACGCCCGTACCCGATACGCTGGCGATCACTTCCTTGTATCCGCCCGCTTCGGACGCGCTGGCCGAGATCAGCTCGACGCGCCAGCCGCGATGATCGGCATAGCGCTGATACATGCGCAGCAGGTCGCCCGCGAACAGCGCGGCTTCGTCGCCGCCGGTGCCCGCGCGGATTTCCAACATCGCGGAGCGTTCGTCGGCGGCATCGCGCGGCAGCAGCGCCAGCGCCAGCGCGCGCTCGGCTTTTTCCAGCGCTTCGCGGTTGGCCTCCAGTTCCTCGGCCGCCATTTCGCGCAGTTCGGCATCGCCTTCGCGCGTCATTTCGGCAAGGCTGACGCCCTCCGCGCGCAGGCGGCGGACCTCGGCGGCGGCATTCGCCACCGGTTCGATCTCGGCATATTCCTTCGACACCGCGACGAATTTTTCAGACGGCAGGTCACCCGTCGCCATCATCGCCTGCAATTCGTCGCGCCGCGCCTCGATCGCGGCGATGCGGTCTGCGGGAATGCGGGTCATCGAACAGCGCTTCCGATTGTCGGTACTCCCGCGAAAGCGGTAGCCCAGAGTGATTGAGCGAAGCGCCTGCCGCCCTGGGCTCCCGCCTTCGCGGGAGCACTGGAAATGATCGAATATGAGGTCATCTGATCTATAGAGGCAACAAGTCTTTGAGCCGATCCAGCGTCACTTGATCGCCACGAAGGCCGCGTTGAATCAAACCATCGCGAACACTTAAACTCAGTATCACCTTGGCGTCGACCTTAGTTGCTTTGTCGAACCGCTTTTTAGGCGAACCGGTAGCAATCATATCGGCAGAGATGCCATTTGAACGCAGCAGCTTCAAAATGTGCTGGGCTTCCCTAATCGCAAGGTCGTCTTCTACAGCAATGATGACGTCGATCGGCGACTTGGGAAGCTCATCAATCAACATTCCCAGCCGTTCGACCCCCGCCGCCCAGCCGACGCCGGGCGTGGAGTTGCCGCCCAGATTCTCGATCAGCCCGTCGTAACGACCGCCCGCGAGCACGGTCCCTTGCGCGCCCAACCGGTCGGTGACGAATTCGAACGCGGTGTGGCGATAATAATCGAGCCCGCGCACCAGCCGGCTGTTGCGCGTCCAGGCAACACCCGCCGCGTCCAGCCCGGCGGTAACCGCGTCGAAAAAGGCGCGCGCCTCATCGGTCAGATACGCATCGATATCGGGCGCGCTATCGGCGATCGGGCGATCGGCCGGGTCCTTGCTGTCGAGGATGCGCAGCGGGTTGCGTTCGAGACGCAGCTTGCTGTCCTCCGACAACGAATCCCTGTGCGCCGAAAAATGCGCGACCAGCGCCTCGCGCCACGCCTCGCGCGTTTCGGCATCGCCCAGCGTGTTGAGCTGAAGCGTCACGCCGTCGGCGATGCCCAGTTCGTTCAACAACTGGTCGGCGAGTACCAGCAGTTCGACATCCGCCGCAGGTTCGGCCGCGCCGATAATTTCGGCATCGATCTGGTGAAACTGGCGATAGCGGCCCTTTTGCGGGCGTTCGTAGCGGAAAACGGGGCCGTGCGTCGCCAGCTTCATCGGCGCGTGCTGCTGCCACCCACCAGTAATAAAGGCGCGCGCGATTCCCGCGGTGAATTCGGGACGCAGCGTGATCGAATCGCCGCCCTTGTCCTCGAAACTGTACATTTCCTTCGACACGACATCGCTGGTTTCGCCCATCGAGCGGGCAAACACGCCGGTCGCCTCGAAAATCGGAATCTCGACCCGCTGGAAACAATAAAGCGTTCGGATGCGGTCGAACGCATCGATTACGCGGGCGAAGCGCCGTTGGTCCTCGCCGACAATGTCCTGCGTGCCGCGGATGCGGTTGGGAGTATCGATTTTTGCCATTTGGGGGCGCTGTTTAAGCGAGCCTTTGCGTCAAGGCCAGTGCGAAGCGCATTTTGCGAACGCTTACCATCTTGAACCCGACCCAAGAGACGGGTAGAGGCTCCGGCTTGCACGAGCGGGCGGGTATAGCACAATGGTAGTGCAGCAGCCTTCCAAGCTGAATATACGGGTTCGATTCCCGTTACCCGCTCCATTTCAGCCCCGCAGCCGCAGAAAACCGCCACTTAGAGGCGGCCATGCGAACCAACGCTCACTCCACGGGACACAAAGCCGTTCACCGGTACGCCCGGCTCTGCCCTCCCCTCGCCAGCCGGGCCTGAGCGATGCAGCGACAGACCTATTTGCTGCGCAAGGGCGCTCGCTATCACTTCCGTCGGCGAATCTGCTTAGATGGCGGCCGTCGCCACCCTATAACTGTCCCTCTGGCAACCGCGGAGCCGGTCGAGGCACGACATCTCGTCCGCCGCCTCGCCGTCAAATGGGACGAAGTGACAATGTTGATCGCGCAGAATTTCGAGCGTGGAACGCTCACCATCGACGAACAACGCAGCCTCATGCGCCAGGCGCTCGAGGATGAACTCGCCCATGCAACGCGCCATCTTACGATCCCCGGCGCGCGCGAAGCGGACGACCCCGCCTATCGCAAGATTCTGATCGCGGCCTACACGATCGTGGCCGACGTCCCGCACGATACGGCGGCGCTGACCCGCGAGCAGATAGAACGCCATTTCGACGACAGCTGGTCCGACGCCGAGCGCCAGCTGCTCCTCAAGACGCTGACGCTCTATATCACGCCGACGATCGTCAGCCGGTCTGATGCAAAAGACGCCCTCGCGGCGCTCGAGGCACCGGTCAACGAGGGCACGCTCGCCGAAGCCCGCCGGATGCTGCTCAGCGGTCGGATCGAAGCACAGCGGCGCGCCAGTCTTGCCGATCACCCGCTGTTCGTCGATCGCGACGTGCCGGCGCACTATCTTCTCGACGATGCGCTGGTCGAACAGGCGCGGCGGGTCGAACCGATCCGCCCTAGCCTTGCGCCGGTTCCCACGCCCGTCGCCACCAGCCCCGCCGTCGCCGCGCAGCCGCACGACAGCGGAAATTGTCTGTTCGCGAAGATCAGCACCGTCCGCTTCAGCGAGCAGATCGACGAACTGCTCGAAATGGTCGTCGACCAATTCAACTATGCGCCCGACAATGGCCAGCGCCGTGCCGTGTTCGAGCGGTTCGCATGGATCACCGGCGACAAGCTGCTCCACCACTATGAGCCGGCGGACATCCAGAATTATGTGCGGAAGATGGCTGCCATTCCAGCGACCTATCGGTTCGGCCAACTTGGCAAAACGGGATTGATGGCCAAAACGTTCAACGAGGCAATGTTCGATGTGCCGACCGATGAGACACGGCGAAGCAAGCGGACGATCAACCGCGACCTCAGCATTCTCGACAAGGCCTCGCAAGTCCTCGCCAAGGATGCATGGCTACCGCGCTACGGCACCGGCATGGTGATGAATTTCCTCGCTGAATGGCGCAAAGTTCCGAATGATCCGGCCGATCCCAAGCGCATGCCCTGGACGCCGTCCCACCTGAAGGCGTTGTATTCGCTGGCGGTTTGGCAGGGTGGCGGTGGATCGACCCGCCGTCTCAAGCCCGATTCGCGACCCCGCATCTATCAGGACGCGGCTTACTGGCTCCCGCTTTTCGGCACCTATATGGGCGTATCGCGCGAAGAAGGCGCAGGGTTCGACGTCGTCGATTTCAACTTCGAGTGCGAAGTCCCCTACGTGCTGATCTGCGCTAACCTGACCCGGTCCAAGGACGGGAAAACGAAGGCAGGCCTTAAGCGGCCGTCCCGGCACCGCGTGATGCCAATCCATCCCGAGCTTCTCCGCCTCGGCGTCGAAGATTATGTCAAAGCGATCGCGGCTGAAGGCTACGACATGATTTTCCCGGAGCTTTACGTGGATGCTGCGGTTTCCCGTGAACGGGGAAAAAAGGCACCAGCGAAGGGCGGCCGCAGGTTCTACGCGATTGCCTGGTGTTATCTCATGGACGCGACCCATGGCCTGCGTCCGCTTCCGGCAACGCGTTGTGGGAAGAAGGCCGATTTTCACAGCCAGAGGACGTATAGCAATTCGGTGCTCGCCGACCCGGACGTGAGCGAGAGCATCATCGCAGACCATATGGGACACGCGCGATCGGGCACTGGCAACCGCAACTATCTCCGCCGGGCGCTTACGCTAGGCGAAGTGCAGGAGCTCAAGGAGCGCCTCGAGGTGATGGTCCGACACATGCCGATCGTGACCGCTCACGTCGAACGGACGCCGGTCAAACTCCTCCATATCAACAAGCGTTCGCGCGTGGGATCGGCGCCAGGTCGGAACGCCAAACTGAAATTCTGCCAATAAACGCCTCGGCCGGCTACATTCCGCGGCCGCGCCACGCTTCGAAGGCTGCCTTTTTGGCAGCGTCGTCCCGCTTGTCCTCGTCTGACCGCTCCGGTGAGGCCGATTTTCTCTGCTTTTCGGCCTCCGCCTTTTCCTCCGCTTCGATCTCTGACTCGAGCGCGGCCCTTCGCCGCCGGTCGGCCTCGGCCTGGATCATGGCTTGCCGGCGCATTTCGTAATCCGGAGTGAGTGCCACCAGCTTGGGCGCCGGCTTCTTGGTAGAACTGGCAGACGGACCCGGCTCGCCGGGCCGGTCGCCGATCCGCGGTTCGACCGGCTGGCGGGGACCCGGAATTTCCTGCGGAAGTCGTGCCGGCGCCGATTGCATTTTGCGCTCGGTTGGGTTCGGCTGCGAGGGCGGCAGTGTAGCGGCGCGCTTCGTCTTCTTGCGCTTGTTCAGACCGGCAAGGGCCTCGGCGAGTTTGGCGGTCACCTCAGCCGATGCGGTGCGAGCTTTCGCCGGGTCACCGCCCGATTGGGTATCGGACGCGGTCGTCGGGGCCGGCCGGTTGTTGCCGCGCTGATGCTCGCGGACAGCTGGGAGGGAATCCGGTTGAGAATCGCGACGGGCCACGTTGGCCGGAGCGGAATCCGAGCGATCGGTCAAAGACGCGGACTGCGCGGGTTCGGTGGGCCCGGTTTGCCGGACTTGCAAAGCGGCGTCCGTCGCGAGCGGCGGCGGCGGGGAACCGGGCGCATGCATCGGGACGGTCGGCGCTGCTTTGGCGCTGGTCGGCTCGGGGAGCGGTCGCCCAGACCCCGCCGACGCGGGACTGGCCATGCGGCGAGTCGCAGCAGACGGATTGACCATGCGTTCGATTGCCTGTCGAACCTTGGGATGCTCGCGCAGGCGCATGAACTCAGCGCGACCCGGACGATCAACGCCGGCATATTCCCAGCCATTTTTCTGCCGAACGAAACTCCTGCGGTTGCGGTTAACCCAGCCCGCTACCGCGACCGCTTCCTCCTCCTGCGCTGTGTAGCGCGCCGCGATTGCCTGTTCGATCCTTGGGTCGCTCGCCGGAAGGTCGCGTGCAAAAGTACGATCGGCGATCCGATAGCCATTCTCGCGTTTCTCAATGCGCGGGCACGTCTTATCGAGACGCGCGATGAATTGGTCGACCGCGTCGCCATTGGGTTGAGCCGGCGTCGTCGGCATGGACGCAACGGGCACGACGGTGCGCGCAGGATCGGCCGCGTGCAGTCGTGCAGACTCGACTTCCATCTCGTGATCATCGAGTTCACCATGCAGGAACAGGACCGCCGTGCGCGACGCCATCCGCTTCTGTTCGGCGTCTTTTCGACAGGCATCGACGACGGCCTGGCCCTCGGCCAAGAACGGCGCCATCGCCGAAAGATAGGCGTGCGCATCGTCGCTCAGCACCGTTCGCCTCGTGCGCTCGCGATCGCTCAATTGGCAATCGCCACGCAAATCGGCTTCGAGCCAGGAATCGTTTATTTCCTTCAGTTGCGTCGACCGTGACGCAAGGCGGGCGATCAGTTGGTGGGTGCGTTCGGCCTCGGCATCGCGTTCGTTGGCAATGCGCGCAGCTTCTTCCGCCTGATCGATCCGGCGGGCGAAGTTCTTCGAATCATCGCCCGCGGGCAAGCGGGCTACGCGATTGCGCAGCGGCTTGAATTCTTCGGCGACGCGCGCGTGATCGGAGGCCAGCTTTTTGTCAATCTGCGCCTCGATCGCCTGCCACTGGCGCGCTTCGTTGCGCGTGCCCTTGTCGGTCGCCTCACCAAGGCTTTCCTTCCTGCTCAAACCAGGGTCCAGCTTCTCGCCGGGGAGCACTTCGATGCCCATCGTGGCGTACGTTCTCGGATCGTATCGCCGATCGATCTCCGCGCGCTTCAGCTCCTCATTAGCCAGCCACGCAAACCTGCGGCGAAGCTTCGGTATCCAGTTCCGGTGCGACACCTCACGAACCTTATTCTGTTTGAAAGGCACCTGCCGCTTGCTCTTCCTGCGCGGCTTCGCCGCGAAATCCCATTCGCCCGCCTTCAGGCTCGATACGTCAAAGCCACGTTCGCGCGCCAACGCGATGTCCGCGTCGGTAATGCGCCGGCACGGGCGATCATAATAGATGAGGTGGAAGTGCCAGTTCTTCTGATTGTTGGCGTGGTCCGGTGCATGCATGACTGCGACGAACGGTAGGCCTCGGCGCTCGAAGTCGGCTGCGAAACGCTTGAGCAAGCGAACCCGGCCGGGATGATCTAACTCGTGGGGAAGTTCCCCGATAATCCGGTCCTGAATCCGCCCGCCTCGGCCGTCGTGAAAGGTTGCGAGCAAAGTTCGTTTGAAGGCATTATATCGAGTGTCGGTTTCGTCGTCCTTTTGCTTTCGGATTTTGACCCAGCCCGGCTGGCGCTCAAGCCAGCCGCGCATCGCTTCGCCGGATTCGATTTCGAAGCGATTGGTGCTGGATTTGTCGGTCGATGAGAGCGCGTTTTTGAGCGGTTCAGGACAATCCGGCGCTTCGAACACGCGAGCCCAGAACTCAGGACTACGCTCGCGATGAACGGTCATTTTATCCGGGCTTGGCTTGGCTTCCTCTTGTTCCACGAGAGACCAGAATTCGGCCCGTTTGACCGGGTCCGAATCGATATTGGTGAAGAGTACGCGCGCTCCGTCCGGTTGAACCGCCACTGCCGATTCGCGGGCGACATAAGCGTCGTGGTCGGACGCATTCTGGTGCTTCAGTCCTGCTTTTTCTGGTTCTGCACCTCGTGGATCGCGAAGTCCCGCGCCCGACAGATTTCGCGGACCGGCACGCCCGGTCGAACTGCCCAGAAATGCATCATCCGACACCAGACGTTCAGGTCTCCAGCGTTCTGCCCCCACCATGCCGCCGGGCATCGGGCACATATCGGCGTCGGCTCCGGAACCTCGATGGTCGGATCCGAAAAAATCGGATCCAGGGAATCGAAATTCGATGCGCTCGAGCGCTGCGCGAGTGGCTTCCTGGAATCGTTGGACATCATCATTCTCCTTTTTTGATGGGGTATGAGCGGTGGCGAAATCGACGTACTCCGCCTCGGCGGATCGAGACGGCGCAAGGCCGGTCGCGATACCTTCGCCGATGTTGGGAGCAGCCTGCGCGACGGCCGTATCGCGCTCGATATATTCGCCATGTGCTGCTGCCGAGCCGGGGCGGATCCGCAGGCCATCGGCCTCCTTGGGCTCGAGAACCTTCGAGATCGACACGTGCGAAAAATGAAACGAGGTGCGCCCGTCTGCCGTCGTCGGCCGGATCGGTCGACGCATCGGAAGATGGAACGGTGCGCACCAGCGCTTCTGCGGCTCAACGCTCGCCTGCATCGGCCGCTTCTGCGGCGCCGGACGCCAGAAGCGGATGAAAAGCACGTCCTCCGGCTCCTCGCCCTCCATCAGGCGATCGATCGCCAGCTTGAACCGCTTGGCTCGTTCCGCGACGACCAGCTTTTCCTCACCTTCGAAAATCGAAAGTCTCCACGTTCAGCCGCGACGGATGTCGGGCTAGCGTGGTTTTGGGAGAGAATTTGTCGGTTCGAAAATCACGCCAAAAACGAGATTATTGGTTATAAATTGGCTTTTTTGGTAGTCGAGCGCCTTGGCACACAGGCATTCCACCTAATTGGCATTTTTCGCCTTTGATGCCCTTCCCTGGCACAGCAGATTGGCGTCTCGCCGATCTGCGGTAGTGCGCTTCAAAACTTCTTCTTCACTTCTGTTGCCCCTTCTTTCGCGCGCGCTCTTCCCTATTTTCCTCGCATCACCAAAAAATTAGGCGTTCCCTTCCTATTGGAATATTTGGTGACTGGACGACTCTACAGGAGGAACACGCCATGAATTCCGGAACCGGTGGCACTGGCCCCGTTCGTGGTCGCCCGGACAAATCGCAGGCCGCGAAGCGGCGTTGGCGAGACATGCAGAAGCTCGAGCGAGACGAGTCCGTTTGGGATTGGTTCATGCAAGCTGTCCGGCATGGCGAACTCGATGACCCGGCGGAAATCGAGAAAGAGCTTACCGAGCTGCTCGATGAGATCGCCGAAGCCGCCAATCCGGTACAAGTACCGCGACACGATCAGCCCACCCAGGAGAACGACAAAAAAAGTAACCCGGAAGGTTCCCTCCTTCAAGCGCTTGAAAGAGGGCGCTGGGTGCTGTCGATTCGCCGCGATCTCGACCGACTGAATGACCGCATTCAGCAGCTGCGTCACGCGACGGAAACCGCGGAGGCGGAGGTCCGTTGGCAAATATGCGAGGCGCTTGCACAACGCGAACCTGCGATCGATCGCGAGGTCCTCAGACGCGCGCGGCAGCTTGAAGCTGCGGGCGTCAACCGCGCCTTGGTTTCGAAAATTCGTCAAGACGCAGAGCGGGCCTGGAAAAACCCCGCTTCCTGGTCCGATCTACCACCTCGCATTGGCCGAGTTCGCTTCGAAGAGTGTGAGCCTAATCCGGGCCAGATCGAGGTAATTAAGGAGCCGCTGCCGCCGCTGCGCCATTTGTCATCGTACGGAGTGGACGAAAATCTCATCGAGCAACGATTGCGTAAGCAGTCGGCAGACCGAGCGTTCGCCTACGTTTACGATGGCATTACCTCCTGGATGACCAGATATTATTCGCGACACTCGTCGCGAGATATCAAGACGATCGCGCGCGGCTGGTCTGTCCTTTTGTCGATCGGCACAATCGACTTCAATCAGCTGACCTCGTTCCCGGATCTGGTGCTCCCCAGCCCCCGGAAAGCCGAAAAGATTTTGAAAATTTCGCGCGAGCCGTCGATTGCCACTCCTAGCGCCAGCTCCAACGAAATTTCGTCGCCTTAGCCTGAGGCGGAGACCAGCGCGGCTTGCCGCGGATCATAGACGAGATCGGCCAAGGATCCGTCGCCGATCCGTTCGATAATTTCATCGATAACCGACACCGGCACCAGGAACCATTCGCGGGGCCGCACCGGCTTCCCGAACCGGTCCTTGATCTCGATGTCGCAGCGAACCCGAGCAAGCACCCTGTGGATCAGTTGCTCGAGCTTCAAACGGTTCACACCGTGTAGCGTGTAGGTCGCGACGACATCGACATCGGCGAGCAAATAGGTTGCGTCATCGCGCGCACCAGCAATGCGCGCCTCAATGTCCCCGCCGGTGATGCCGATTTTATGGATCAGATCGCGATTGTCGGCGATCGTCTGGTGGTCCGATCTGCTTCGCAAAACGTATAGCGTCCCGGTGCGAAGATAATCAGGTTCCTCGACCGCGGAAGACGATTGCGATTCGAACAATGGCCCGGCGGTTGGTTCGGAAATTCGCCGTCCGCCTTCATCCTTGTAAAGCGCGCGCTGAAGCGAGCGCAGGAGCAGGTGATTCTCGGTCCCGTTCGAGTAGATCACGCGCAACCGCGCATCCGTTTCGCCGTTGGGCGCTTTGATCGGGTCGCCACGTTCGGCCACATAGGCCATCTGGCCGCCGACGATGAAGAATTCGCCCGGCAAAATCTCCGCCTTCGACATACCCAGATCGCGGACAAAGGGACGCGTCGTACGAGTACCCGCCTCGAGATCGGCCTGGACCTGCTCGAATAGCGGCTTGAAGTCGGCGAAGTTCTCGCAACGCTGAGCGTTGGCGATTTCTTCCGCCGCCTTGCGCTCGCTATGCGACCGCACGTTGCGGAGCTGCGTGATATCGACGTCGGACGTTGCTTCCGCGCCCAGTTCGGCGAGAAGCGCATCGTCGTCGAGCTCGTCCGCAACAGGTCCGGCATCCTTGGGACCACGCTCCAGAAGGCCGTGCGGATCCATATCGGCGAGCAACTCTCGACATTCGGGGAGTGCGCGCAAGCGGTCCAGCCTGACGGCATACAGCCGTTCGAAGATATCCCGGTCCTCACCATGCTGCGGGGGGCGGCCGTGCTCCTCGCGGAACTTCACTATGTCTTCAAAGCCGGCAATGATCCGCTCTTCTCGCGGCGTACGGGCGCGAACCTTTTTGGGCGTAAGGTCGACGCCGAGCTCGGCGAGGATGTCGTCGTCGCTCAGATCAGCCATCAGCAGTAGCCTTCTGCCGGAACCGGGCGAAAGCCGCGACGCCCTCGGCGAGCTGGCGTTCCCACGGATCCTGCGACGTGATTGCGGGCGCACGCCCGCGCTCGCGTTTCCATTCAACGGCACGCACTGCATAGGCGCGTGCCTCGTCCTCGGTCAGTGTCGTTTTACGGGCGGCGATCACCGCTTGCACCTGCCGCAAGGTGTCGGGGTTCATCGCTTTGGCGAGGATCGCGTAAGCGGCGTCGAACGGATTGATGTTGTCGATCAGATCAATGTCGAGTTCCTTGACGTTCATAAATTTGCGTACGCCGTCGACGAATGCCGTGTTCGCCTTCAATTCGCCGATGGCATCGGCGGTCGCCGTCTTGGCGACCTCCTTTGTCACCTGTTGCGTGATGTTGAGTGCAGCGATCGCGTGCTGCCGGATCGCCTCGTGATCCGTATCGTCTAGGTCGGGATAGCGATCGCGGACAATCTTGCCCATGCGCACCTGGGTCAGCTCTTCCGGCACGACCTCGGGGTCGAACATACCGCGTTCCATCGCCTGCTTATCCTGAATGAAGCTGGTGATGACCTCGTTCAAATCTTCCTGGCAGATGCGGCGCGCCTCTGGCGTGCTCGGCTCGACCAGATCCTTGAGCTCGATAAGGAATTGGCCCCGCTCCTCGTTGAAGCCGACATTCTGCTTGCCTTCTTCGTAACCACCCGGCCCATAATCGTAGCCGTACTTGGGGCCGACGTCCTTCGGCGTGAATTCGAATTTCGGCGTCAGCACCTGCTCCATGAGCAGGCTCGCGGCGATCGCTTTCAGCGTATCGTTGACGGCGTCCGCGACGACGTCATCGGCGGCGGCCGGCTCGGCGATCAGATTGGTGAAGCGGGCCACGGTTTTGCCCGGCGCATCGCGGGTGGCACGGCCGATGATCTGGATGATCTCTGTCAGGCTGGAGCGATAACCGACGGTCAGCGCATGCTCGCACCAGATCCAGTCAAATCCTTCCTTCGCCATGCCAAGTGCAATGATGACGTCGACATGGTCGCGATCGGTTCGCGCCTCCGGGCTGCGCAGCGCCGTAATGACGCGGTCACGCCGGGCGCCATCGTCGTCGACCAGGTCGGCGACCTTGATCGTCCGCCGATCCTGCGTCTCGATCAGATGGAAACCGGTCGTCGGATCGGTGCCCTTCCAGGTGCCGAGATGATCCATGATCTCCTCGACCTCGCGGTGCTTGTCCTTGGTGCTTTCGCGGCTGTTGACGCTAGGGATATGAACGATCGTCTTCACCGCCGGGTCGAGCAGGTCGTTGATCTTGTCGACATAGCGACCGGTGTAGAAGCTGTAGGCGATGTCGAGCGTCTTCAGGTACTGATAACCGTTGAGCTGCTCGTAATAGGTGTAGGTGACGGTGGTGAACTTTGCCTCGTCCTCCGGCGTGAGGACCGCAACGGCATCGCCGCGAAAATAACTGCCCGTCATCGCGACGACGTGCGCCTTATCGCGCGTGATCAGCTGGCCGAGCTGCGCACCCAGCCGATTGTCCGGGTTGGCCGAGACGTGGTGGAACTCGTCGATCGCGACCAGACGATCATCGAACGCCTCGATTCCCAGCTCGTCGACCGCGAAACGGAAGGTGGCGTGGGTGCAGACCAGCACATGGTCGGCGCCCGCCAGGAATTCGCCGACTGCCTTCACCTTGGACTTGGCGACCTTCGCGTCGTCCACGCCGGGCGCGTTGCACAAGTTCCAGTGCGGTTTCACCGTCCAGTCGGCCCAGAAGCCGTATTTGCTGAGCGGCTCATCGGCGAAACTGCCGCCGATCGAGCGCTCCGGCACGACGATGATCGCCTGCTTAATGCCCTGATTGTGGAGCTTGTCGAGCGCGATAAACATCAGCGCGCGGGACTTGCCCGATGCCGGGGGCGATTTGATCAGCAGATATTGCTCGCCGCGATGGCCATAGGCACGCGCCTGCATCGGCCGCATGCCGAGTTCATTGGCGCTGGCCGAAGCACCCGTGTGGGCGGTGACAAGGCGGACGGCGGGGATCGGACGGTTCTCGGTCATTCGCTCTTCCATGTTTCAGCCGCAGCCAGCGCCATGTTCCACGCATTTTCGATGTGATTATCGGAAGCGAGAAAGAACTCTCGACCGAGGGACGATCCGTGTTGATCCAGGAGGTTCTTCATTACCTTCTCGCCTGCAAGAGCATGGCTGGATGACGGGAATGGTGATCTGTCTTTGGCGCTGGAGCGCAACACCGACCATCGAAACGCTCCGGCCGGCAAGGCGCAGTTGTGGCTATAGCAGCGGGTATCAGGGCTGCGCGAGAAACCGACCTTCACGATCCGATTGCCTTCGGCGGAATGCCCTAGGAAGTGGTCAGCATTGCCCTCCAACGCCAGAATATAAAGGTGCTTCGGACCCTCGGACTCCCTAGTCATAAATGCAGCCTGCGAAACCGGTCCAGCTTTGCTGGGCCGCAAAATCTCACGTGCCGGGCCAGACACATGGAAGTCGACAGACGCGCCGCCAAATACGGTGACCTCCGTCAGATCAAGATCCAGCAGACCTCGCGCTTCGGAAACGGTCAGGCGGCGTCCTCGTGCGCCAATCAGCGTGGCGCTACTAGGCGAGTAGGTCTCCGGCGCGAATTCCTGCACGCGAGGCCGGGTTTCGGCGCTCACACGCCAAGCCCGAACAGCCTTCAGGGCGTAATTCCATTTGTCTCGCCGCCCCTCATCGCGCTGTTCATCCGCCCATCGATTGGCGGGCACAAAATCGCGCTTGTGCCCGCGGATATGCGATTGCTGCTGCACACCGAGGATACGTCCCCGCTCGAGTGGATTTTCCGCGCCACCCGCGCCGTATATGACGACAAGGGCACCCGGGCGGCTGTTGTCGAGGAAGTCCCGCCGCATCCACTCCTGCGTGAAGCCGAGCAGCCCCCAGCTTTCCGGGGCGAAACCGTAGTAGCTGGTGAGCCATACGTCTGGCTGATCCTGGTCGATCACATCGACGGGATCCGGCCATTCCGCTGGATGCGCCGCCTCGAACGCGGCAACGCTACCATAGATCTCGACAACCCGCGATGGTGCAATCTGGCCGTAAAGCCGACCGCCCGCATCCCAGTCATGCGCCTCGAACATCCGTTCAAGGCCGCCATAGTCGCGTGCTGCGATCGAATTGATGGCCTGCTTGTCCCAACCCGGCGCTCGATCCTGGGCAGTCATCGTGCGGCCTTGCCCTTCTTCGCGCCCTTGCCCCTGGGCACGGCGTTGGCGGTCATTTTGGTGTAGAGGTCGAACAGGTTTTCAAGCCGTTCGGTATCGTTGCGGAAACGGCGGCCGATGTAGATGCGCTCCAGCACCTCGTCATTTTCCTCATGCGCGCGGCGCAGGTCGTCGGGCATCGCTTCGGGATCGTAGAGATCGGCGATGGTCGCGGGAAAATGCGCCTCGCGCGCGAGCAGGATATTCTCGGCAGTGCGGGTGAGGTCGGCCTTATCCTGCTCGGTGAGTTTGGGGGCGGGAAAGGTGTGATAAGATATTGAAGCAGAGTAACGCAGACCCGACCCCAAGCCGCCGGACACCGTTTTTGCCCAGACCTCATGAAGCTTGCTACACAAGATCGCCATCAACCAAGGCTCTGCCCCATAGATGACGAACGCGAGATCCGTCACGATTTCCGATGAACTGACAAACGTCGGGGTGATGTGAGTTCTGTTAGGTGGCGTATTTTTTGGAACGGCTATCGCCATCGTGGCCCGATGGCATCGCTGCGCAAACTTATGCGGTATTCTGGCGTAAGCCTGCGTGGTCAACGCCTTTGAAGCGCTGCGGAAAGCTGCAACGCGTTCGATCCGCGCCCGCACCTCGGGAATAGAATTCGCGACCGACAGTTGATCGTCGTCGATCCACAGGCACCATCGGTTCGACCCCTGAACGAGCTCTCTGGTCCCGAGCAGCCGGCGGACTAATGGTCGCGCACGCCCGTCTGCGGACACTAACTCTTCTTTCTCTGCATCATCTAAAATTAATTGTCCGTCGTCACGCGCCATGTTCCCTGAAATCATTTTGGGTAAGTCGACGGCGAGGGGCATGTTGGACGACGTCACGTAGGTTTCGGCACCGGGTAAGAGGTAAGGCGATATACTTTCGACGACCCGCTTTTCCTCGTCGCTAAATATGGTTCGTTTGCTACTATTCCCTGAGTTGACACCGACGATAACACAATGAACCCCGGCGTTATGTAGCGCACTATTTGCCCAAGGAAACGACGTATGGGCGAAGGCGATTGACTTGCCAGCGGCATATAGCCTCGACCATAGGATCGACACCTGGTCGCCTTGGGCAATGGAATTGGTTGAGACGAAGGCAAAATCAGATGGAACCGCAATACTGAATTTATTGGCCTTTAAATACCACCCAATGACATAGTCAGCATCCTTGTACTCATTGCCGCCACCAAATATTCCGCGAAGGTCTTCTTTCTGTTGGGCGCTCTGTTTCCGCGCTCCCTTGAAAGGTGGATTTCCGCAAATATACGTCTCCACCGCCGCGCCTTCACCTGTCCCATTCTCCTCCAGCACCATCCGCCCGGTCGGCCCGGCAAGGTCCTGCTCCTCGACCACTTGCGCCACCACCGGCGGGCACACTTGCAACCAATCCAGCCGCAACGCATTGCCCACCGTAATCTGCCCTGTCTTGTGCAGCGGCAGCACCATCGCGCGCGCCTCCTGCTGGCTGAGATATAGGCAATCCGCCTGAAATTCGGCGATCAGCAGTGCGAGGCGGGCGATCTCGGCGGCGAAACCCTTGATCTCGATGCCGTAGAAATTGCTGAGGGGAATGACGCTGCGGCGCTCGGCTAGCTTCAGGTTCGCTTCGCCGCCCAATCGCTCGACGATCTGCGCCTCGATCGCGCGCATCTCCTTATAGGCGATGACGAGGAAATTGCCCGATCCGCAGGCCGGATCGAAGACGCGGATATTGCCCAGCCGCTTGCGCAGGTTGCGCAGCTTTTGCTTGCTGTCGCCCGCCGCCTCCAGCTGCTCGCGCAAATCATCGAGGAAGAGCGGGTTCAGCACCTTCAGGATGTTGGGCACGCTGGTATAGTGCATCCCCAGCTCACCGCGCTCATCGTCCTCGGCCACCGCCTGGATCATCGATCCGAAGATGTCCGGATTGATCTCCCGCCAGTCGAGCTCGCCCGCGCGCAGCAAATAGGCGCGCGCGGTGCGGCTGAAGCGCGGGGCATCGAACGCGCCAGTGAACAAACCACCGTTCACATAAGGAAAGACATCGGCATAGGGCCGGATGTTCGCCGCCTGGCGATAACGGGGATCGAGGTTGCCCTCATGCGTGACGGGCGTGTCCATCGCGCGGAACAGCTCGGTCAGCACCTCGTGCGTGTTGCCCCATTGCCCCTCGCCGCTGCCATGGCCGGCGTGGCTCATCTGGGTGATGGTGGCGGTGAACTGGTTCTCGCGGAAGATGCCGGTATCCTCGGCGAAGAAGCAGAAGATCAGCCGCGCCATGAACTGGTTTAGCTCGCGGCGCTTGTCCTCGGTCGCCCAGCCCGGATTGTCCTTCAACAGCTCGACATAGAGCTTGTTGAGCCGCCCCGTCGCTTTGACGTCGATGGGGTTGTTCTTGATCTCCTTGACCGTGGAGATGCCCGCGAGCGGCAGGAACATCGCGAAATTCTGCGGAAGTTCGGCATAGTCGCAGGCGATAACATCACCGCCGACCAGATCCTCGGCCTCGACCGTTTCGCCATCGGTGGCGAGGAGGAATTTAGCCTTGGCGCTGGCGGTCTTGGGGCTGGCGCGAAGGGCGGCGAGGGTTTCGCCGACCTCACCGGCGGGCGCGACGGCGATGTGGATGTTGTTGCGCTGGAGAACGCCGCCGTCGACGTCGGACTGATTTGTCGATCCGCTACGCAGCCGCTTTATCGTGGTGGCTTTATTTCCGAAGGCGGCGAGAAACTGGAAGGGAAATTCAGCGGCGTCAAACGGCTGCAGCACCAGATCGGATACGGCTTCTTCAATTTCTACAGCATTCATCGGCAACGGTTTTCCTGGTGGGCCCGGCGATAGCGCGGGTGCCGGATAGTTCATAATTTGTAGCGCGGAAGATCGCGTCGGTCACTAGGTCGACGCGATGGCGCTGGGCGGCGGCGAGAAGGTATGCCAGTCGATCACTATTTTGATGAATACCCGAGGCCCGCAATTTTCGACTTTCGCGATTTTGGCTCGGCATTGGTCGAAAATAGAACCATCGGTGGCTGCGATAATGTCGTTCAACACTCGAGCGCCGCGGTTCAGCTCGGCGATCACAGTTTCTGGAAGTGAGCAATCCAGCAGCAACAACCTACCTGTCCCGTCAGGTTGCTCAAGATATTCGACACCGCGTTCAGAATAACTAAGCAGCCAGACCCCTCGCCAAAAGCGCAACCGGTCTGGGTGCCTCGTTTTTCCATTGGCAATCTTTTCGACTAACGGAAAAATTGCAGATGACGGAGTTTTCCAGCTCGCTTCGGTGTAGAGTTGATCGACGTGGCGACTACGCTTTGCGAGCCAGGCTATTCCCAGCTGCGAAATAGAATGCATTGCAGGAACCATCGAACGATCAGCGGTCGAGCTCGCTCTGCACATCTGGCCACAGCCGCGCCGCATGACGTTTTAACGCCTTGCGCATCGTCGCCAGCTCAGAGGTCGATACCCCTAAAAAAGTTGCGAGGTCACGACCTCGAAGGTCGAACCCTATGCCCTCGATGAGGGCGGCGTGTCTCGGGTTTTCGCGCGCCAGTTGTTCGAGCGCATCCGCGCATACCGTGCGCACACGCTCTATTTCGGCAATCTCCTCCGCGGTCCGGACCACGAAATTCCCGATCGCCAGCCGGTCGATCACCTCTTCGACCGGCAGGCTGATTTCCTGATTTCCTCGTCGCTCGCGCGAGCGTAGCGCGGTCGACGCCATGCTGCGCATAATGCTGGCGAGCACCTGCTCGACCGACACGTCCGACGGGCACGAACGCGACGTGAGCGCTTTGCGAACGGCTTCATGCAACAGATCGCCGGCATCGCCGTTCAGCCTGCTCGCAAACCAGCGAGAAGCTCGCCGCACATCACCGGCGTTCGAGAAATCGACCTTGGCAAGCTCGGCGCGAACCTCGTCCGCCGTCAAAGGACGGGCATTTTGCCGATCGAAGGAGGGAGCCGACACAGGTGCGGGCTTACCTACTCATGCGCCGAGCTAAAAATTCTCGGACAGGCTGTCCGAAAAAATCCCGTTCGGCGCATGAATGGGTAAGCCCTGAGCTTCGTGCGGTGCAATGCATGGGCGGGACCGTAGCCCCGCCCCGTTAACGAGCGGTCTACGCCGCCTCGCGGTCCAGCCACGGCGCCAGACGCTCCGCGTCGCGAGCCGCCTCCTGAAGAAGCGCCTTAAATTTCGCTTCACGGTAGGCGCGCAAGGCTTCCGTATAGCCGCGGCCTTCCCGCAGTGCTTCGACACTGCGAAGGATCCGGTCGCGGACGACGTCGATCTCGGCGCGTGGATCGTGCAGCCGGCGCCAATGCGCGAGCAGCAGGACCGTGCTGATGACATCGCATTCGCAAGCCTCTTTGACCTCGTCCCAGCGCCCGGCTTCGATCAGTCCAGCGACCGCGAAGGCCGGGACGGTAATCTTGGCCGGGATATCGCATGCGGCGAGAATTTCGGCCATGTGGACCGGCTTCATCTTGAAATTGCCGGTCAGGACACGCGCAAGGTCAAGATGGCGCACGGGATCGCCGGCACCGAAGGCGAGCCAGCGCCAGCCCGCTGGGTAGGTCAGCCCATGCCGAAGCATGGCCGCGGTCAGCAATGGGCAATCGTGCATCATTCCGGCCCACGTCACCAGTTCGGCGTTGCTCGGTGCCTTATCGAAGACCTTGAGCACCTTTTCGATCACCTCACGCTCATTATTGTCTGGCGCGCTGAAGGTATCGAACCTGTTGACCTCGATATTCCCAGCGACGCTCTCGACCAGCACCATGACGGCGGCCGTCGTGATTGTCTGGAACGGCCAGCGCGGCGTCGTCAGTGGATCTTCGCTCCGCCGATAGCCGCGCCGAACGGGGCGGTCGTCCGACGGCACCCAGCGCTCCATCGCCTGATAGCGCTTATGGCTGGCGTCATCGAGGACAGCGGATTCGAGGTCGAGCACGACCCAGCACCGCGGCTCGCGCGGCGTGATCTTTTCAATATTCATGAAAATCTCCTGAGAGCGGCGGGCGCGTTCGACGCGCCCGCCTAATTGGTTCAATTGAAGCGGACGACGGTTTCGACGGACCGCTCCGGTTCCACCCAGTCGGCCCCCGCCGGCAGCCAGACATTATTCTCGGCGAGCCGACCGCCCATCGCTTGCGCGGCGGCGCGGATACGGCGCTCGGCGATTTCCCGGCCTTTGGCCAGGCTCTTGGGCTTTCCGGCCACGCATTCGAGCAGGCCGCGCGCACCGATGGCGAACATCTCGTCGCGGCGTGTCGAAATGAGGATGACGGGCGATGTTTCGCTGGCGGCCCATGCCACGCAACGATCGGTGACGTTGATCGTCAGCAGGTCGCGCAGCACGACCGCATAGCTGCTCGGTTCCGCCACGGCGGCGTCCGTCCAGCTCGAGTAGACGACGTCCTTGCGCATCGCGACCGCGACACGGCCGATCTCCATCGCGATTTCGGCGTCCATTTTGCGGCCTGCGCTGAATGACAGACAGTCATTGGCTGGTTTGAACAATGGCCAGCCCATTTCCTGACGGAGTGCCCACATCCAGTTCTGGTGCTTCAGCGTCATCGTAGTGTGTTCCATGGTATTTCCTTGTTGCTGATCGACGGCCGGATCGGCCGGAGCATTTTTTCCGCTCACCTGCGGTGCTCATGATTGTTCTGATGGGAGAGAGGCGCGCCGAAGCGCGCCCGGCTCAGCGATGGCGCTGATGCCAGCTGATCTTCATCATCCGCGGCACGGGGCCATGCGCGCAGATATTCTGTCGAAACCAGCGCTCTTCCTCAGCGCATTGCTGTTCGTCGATCTCGCTCCACCACACGCGGTGGCGTTGGTCCCAGCGGTAGCCTCGAGCCTTCAACAGGCCGCGCTTGTCATATGGTGCACCCGTAGCCTCGAACCGCACGGTCGACCTCTCGGCATTCGCGAGCAGCGTGCCGAGTACGGTGCCGCCGTCCGGCAGCCGATGGGCCAGCAGATGGATCAAGCTGATCACATCGGCCATCGCGCGGTGTGCGCCGTTGAAATATCCGGCCTGCATGAGCAGGTGGCCCAGTTTGCAGCCGTCGAAACCTGCCTCGACCCAATCGAAATCCGATGCCGAGCAAGCCCATGCTGCGCCAGCCAAGCCGGGCAGAAGATTTTCTACGAATCCGATGTCGAAGCGCGCATTGTGCGCGATACGCACATCCGCGGCGGCAAGCCGTCGCTCGAGCCTGTCGAGATCGATGCTCTTTCCGGCCACATCGTCATCGGTAATGCCGGTCAAACGATGGATGTGCGCTGGTATGGGCATGTGTGGATCGCGTAATGCCTGACCGGCGCTGACGATCGAAATGATCTGGCCAGCCTGGTCCACCTCCAGTGTCACGACCGCGATGTCGATGATTTCATCGATCAGCGGATCGGTGCCAGTCGTCTCGGTGTCTACAATCGCGACGAAGCGGGTCGGTCCTTCCACGCGCTTCGCAAGCGGGAAGTCCTGAAGCGACGAGACGCGGCGCAGTATCCTGACGTCCGGATCATTTGCGCATAGTGAAAGCGCAGCCTCTACCGAGGCTGCGCGATTGATGGTGGTCATGGTCGATTTCTCCTGTGAATTCGACCGAGCGGGAGCGAGGGACTTTTTCCCTCTTCCTTATCTCGATCACAGGAAGCCCTCGAGGGCGGGTCGAATCGCGCCGGGTTTGCCGGGGCCTATCGCTACCGCTGGCGGGTTGGGAATACCGGCCCGCGGACTGTCATTCGGTCCGCCGGAAATGGCTGTTGCAGGGCCACGATCTCGTCATAGGATCCCTGAAGCCACCGGTCATAGTCACCCCGATGCAGGATGGTGATCATGGCCTTGGGATGGATGGGACGCACCAGTTCGTTCGCGTCGCAGGTTACCATAGCAAACGACGCGCCCTTTCCAGTCTGCTGCCAGAACCCGGCTACCGCGAAGACGGGCTGATCGCGCACCGCGAACCACATCTCGCCCTTGATGCCCTGCTCCGGATCCTTTTCCGGCGTCCACTCGCAAAATTCGGTGAGCGGTATGAGGCACCGATTGTCAGGTTTTTCAGCAAGCCGTCGCCATTGCGGAAGATCGAGCCGGCGGACATTGGTCATCGGCCATTTCGCACCGCCGCCCAAGACATCCCATTGCATCACATCGAGACCGAAGCCAGTCTCTCGATCGTTGCGGAATACGTAGGCGCGCGACTTTGGATAGAGTTCTACCGGATTGAACCGATTGTCGCGCGGGCGTTCGGTCAGCCAGTCGCCGCCGAAATGCTCGAATAGCGTTTCTGGCTCGCCGCGGTTACGTGCCCGGTTGCACATCAGAGATATCCCGCGAACAGGGCGACAAGCGTGAGGGCCAGAAGCACGGCGAACTCGATTTCCAGCAGGCGAATGCGGCGCTTCATTGCAGCGTCCCTCGACCCAGCTGGTCGAACCGTTGCGCGATTTCCTTCCAGCGAGCGACGCCAGCTTCATCGCCCTCGAGCGCGAGCGCGCCGATGCGCTCTGCGATGAAGGCGGGTCCACTCTCACCGTGAATCCGCTGGGTGGCGAGCGCTTCGGCCCAGCGTTCCTCGTCCGGCGTCAGCACTGGTGGTTTCGCCAGTAGCAATCCCACCGAAGCACCGTGCCGGTGCGGAGCATCGCGCAGGATATGTCGCCGCTCTTCGGCGACACGCACCAGGCTGCGGTTCGGCTGCCGCCTGCGCTGCCATCCGAACGGCATCGCATCGTAGGTCCCGCAACCCGGATATGGCCGTCGCTGGTTCGGCCAAGCCGCCGACCGACGGTGTTTACAAGTGCGTCACGGGCGGCAATCCATCCGGCCTTCGGGCAGGGCTGGTTCGACCGGCACGTGCCGTCGGTTTCGCGTGCTGCGATACCGGCAAGCCGAACGCGCGGTCCTTCCTTGCACCATACCGGCCCATCGCCGTCCCAGACGCGGATCGGGGTGCACGCGAACGTCGTTCCTGCAGGGACGATCGCCTGGGCGAGCATTAGCGCGAATATGAAGATACCAACCCCCTTCCGATGCCGAACCCTGCCCTGAATTCCATCGTGCGATCAAGTCCGGTTCCATTCGCGAACGCCTCCCGGTTGAGCCGGTGCCTTGTCCAATGTTCGTGTTATGTTCTATAGTTCGGCTTCGCCCTTATGGAGGCGATTCGACGGACTGGAGCTTGGTGATGCAGCGCGATCTGCAGCTACGCGCTTCTGCGCGCGAGATTTATGACGCATGCTATCCCGGCGACGAATGGTCGCCCCTGGCCTTCGACGAGGCGGAGCGGTTCGGAACCGTTCATTATCGGCAGGCGGTCGGCGCTGCACTGCGCGCGCGAGGGGCCTTTGCCTGTCGTAATACCCAGCGCGAACTGTTCGACCGGGCATGAGCCGGCGAAAAGGCGAACGACCGGTGGCGCTGGAACTCGACCGGTATGGCGAAGATCATCCGGTGGCACAGATGATTGCGGACGGCGACAACTGGTTTCAGGCATGGACGGCACAGACGGCAACGCCGCTGACGACGCTGGCGAAGCGGACGGGTATTCCGCGCACGCGACTGCTCACCATCGAGCGGGACGATCGGATATCGCGAGCAGAGCTCGATGCGCTTGCGAGGGCATGGTGCGTTTCGGCAGGTGATCTCGAGAGCTCGATCGATAAGCGGGTCCAGATTATCCCGTGACGACGGGATCAGTGCGAGCTGATGGGCCGGTAGCGGTCAGTCCGGCTTTGACGGGCAAGGCGCAGATAGCGGCCACTCGGCTTTCGCGAACAAAAGCGACATTCACGACGCCTCGCTTGGCAGTCGAAACCGGTCATTCATTCACGAGGCCAATTATGGGCCGGAAGCGGACTAGCAGATCTCGGGCGGCCTGATCTGCAAAGCAGACGCTCGTCATGCGATGTCGTCGCCGGCAACGGCCCTTCAGTGTGGACGAGATCCACTGATTGTCCTGACAAATGTCACGCTTCCACCTTGTCGGAGGAAATCCTGCTCTATTGCGGCAGCACAACCTCAGCTAGTACGACATCCGCCTGATGCTGGACTTTACCAAGATTATCGCTGGCGTTGCCGGGCAGCGCGAGACCTTCGAGGAACTAGTCTGCCAGGTCGCCCGGCGCATCCCGCCCACGGGGTCTGTCGAATTTCGCAGGATTCATGGTGCGGGTGGAGATGGCGGGATCGAGGCCGTGTGGCAGCTCGCCGACAGCAGCGAGCATGGGTATCAGGCCAAATTCTACACAAAATCCGGCGATGTCGATTGGGGCGCGGTCGACAAATCGGTAGCCACGGCGCTGGCTACCCACCCCAAGTTGAGCATGATGACGATCGCGATCGCGTGTGTGCTGACGGGGCGCACGCAACGGACAACGAAAGGCGGCAAGCCACAGGCGAATGGCTGGGATGCTTGGGACCAGCACAAGGTGAAGTGGGAGGCTGCCGCTTCGGCGCTGGGCAGAACCGTTCTGTTCGAACCTTGGACCGCATCGGACCTTGAAGAGCTGCTCACCCGCCCCGAAACAATCGGCTTGATCGATTATTGGTTCGGCGGGATCGAGTTGTCGCCGTCATGGCTCGCAGCCCAGTGCCAGCGGACCGTCGCCGCGCTCGAAGAGCGATATCATCCCGAAGACAATGTCGATGTATCAACCGCGGCGGTATTTGACGGTTTGCTTCGCAATACCCGGTTTCGCACCCTGCTCGAAGCTGTCCGCGCCGCTGTGCTCGAGAAGGCGCAACTCGGCTCGGCGCCGCAGACGCTGCCACCCACGGACAAGCGCAAACTTAGCGAGATCGCCGGCAAAGTCCGCCAGTTCGACGCGGCCACGTTTATCCTCGTGTCGTCGAGCGATGCGCCGTTCGACTATCCGGCATGGCGCGATCAGGCGCTTGATCTGCGCAAGCGGGTCTTCGATGCGATTCAGTCGATCGGCGAGTTCTCGCGAGAGGCAAAGGCCAAGCGGCCCAAGACGGCCGGCCCGCGGACACCGGCGGAGGATCGCGAGCGAACCGGCCTGGATTATCTGGTGGATACGCTGCGCGACCTGCAATCGGCTCTGGGCGATTTTCTCGAAGCCATCGACTCCATCGGAAGCCTGAGCGACCAGCGACGGTTTGCGCTGCTCGATGGACGGGCAGGATCGGGCAAATCCCACCTCATTGCCTCGCAGGTCGAGCGTGCGCTCGCCGACGGCGCGCCGGCCCTTTTTCTGCTCGGCACCGATTTCACGCTGCATGGCACAATCGGCAATCAGATGATCGCGCATTTCGAGCTTGGCGCGAGCAAGTTCGATCAATTGCTGGGCGCCTTGAACGCACGCGCCGAGGCAGTCGGCAAGCGGGCGCTGATCGCCATCGACGCCGTCAATGAGGGGGCCGGCGTCCAGCTCTGGCGGGGTGCGCTTCACGGGATCGCGCAACGCATCCTCGCCTACCCCCAGCTCTCCTTATGCATCTCGTGCCGTCGGGAGTATGTCGATCACCTCATCACGCCGGCGGTGGAGGCGATGGCCACGCGGGCCGAGGTCGCCGGGTTCGAGTCTCCGGAGGAGATCGAGGCGGCTGCCAAGGTCTATATGGATCGCCGCGGAATCGTGCGGCCGGCCACGCCCTGGCTCAACCCGGAATTCTCCAATCCGCTGTTCCTGCGCACGGCATGCCTTGCAATCGAGCGCGATGGACGAACAACCTTTCCACGCGGCATGCGCGGGACCAGCGAGGTCCTGAGTTTCTTCCTCGACGCCACCGGACGCCATCTGGGGACGACCTATGACGGCGCCGACACGCTCATCGGACCGGTGCGGCGAGCGCTGCTGAGCCTCGCCGCAGCGATGGCGAAGCACCGGCAGGACTATGCAAGCCGGGCTGAGGCGCACGCGATCGTCGAACAAGCCTTTCAGGGCTTCGCGCCACCGCCGGGGAAGACATGGCTCGAGCTACTGCGTTTCCGCGGCCTGCTACGGTACGACCCCAATCCTGCGCACGATCCCAACGACCCTCTCTCGGATCAGGACGACGTCGTCCGCTTCTCGTTCCAGCGGTTCCAGGACCACCTAGTCGCAAATTCGCTGCTGCAGAACATCTCCGATCCAACCGGCCTGTTCGATTCGGCAGGATCCCTCGCCTTCGTTCTGAGAAAGCACGGCGTTCAGTGGGAATGGCGTGGCCTCTTCTACGCGCTGACACTGCACTTCGCCGATCGCTACAAGGTCGAGATCGTCGACGCTCTTCCCGGCGGCTTCAATGCCTGGTGGGACCAGTGGCCTGTCCAGGATGCGTTTGTCGACAGCGTGCGCTGGCGCGCCGTGGGCGCATTCACAGATCGGACACGCGAGCTGCTCAACCGGCTCGACCGCGATGACGAGGAAATCGTCGCGTTGCTGATCGAATTGGCCGTGGTCGAGCAGCATCCATGGAATGCAGACCTTCTCGATCGCAACCTTCAGCCGCGCCAGCTTGCTGACCGAGATGCGTTCTGGACCCGCCGCATCAATGCGGCGCATCACGATGCCGGGCACCCGCTGTCGAAGTTGATCAATTGGTGCCTGAGCCTAGGGACAGCACGCGCCGAAGATGAGACGCTGAGGCTGGCGCTCGTGATATTGGCATGGGCCTTTACCTCGACCAGCGCGAACATTCGCGATACCGCAACGAAGGCGATGATCCGCGTCTTCATGGAACGGCCATCGCTGGTCGAGCCGCTGTTCATTCGCTTTGCCGGGTGTGACGATCCGTATGTCATCGAGCGGATGTTCGGCGCGCTCTACGGGGCGAGCCTCCGGACACTCGATCCCGCCCGTCTCCAGGCGCATGCCCTGACCGCCTGGACGCACGCCTTCGCTGGTGGTCAGGTCCCGGTCCATATCGTCACGCGCGATTATGCTCGTGGCGTCGTCGAATTGGCGAATACCGCTGGCACACCCGACGCCAGGATCGATCTCGTTCGATGCCGCCCGCCCTATGGCGCCACGGCACCTGTCTTCAACTTCACGGAGGCGCGCGTGGAGGCGCGCGCGAAGCGGATCGGCGCCGACTCGATCCTTCGCTCCTGCTACAAGGGTTTGGCCGACTTCGGCCGCTATACGCTCCAGTATCGGGTCGAACGCTTTGCGGCCGCACCCCTCGCTGGACCTCGACCGCTGATGTCTTCCGAAACCGGCAGAGCCTTTCTCGACGACGTATCGCAAGGGCGTCCTGACATCGCTGCCGCGTTCGAGGCCCTTCGGGACGCCCATCGACGAAAGCGCATGTCGTTCGATGCCGACACCTTCAAGATGACGATCCCAGCTGCGGACCGCAGGCGCGTGCGAGCCGCCGAAGCTGCACTGGTGGCCTTGCTGACACCGGCGCAGGCACGGCGGTTTGCGACCAACGCAAAACGCTGGGCGGCAAACGAATCGGACAATGTCTGGATCGTCCCCGGCAAGGGCGCCGGCAAGGAAGTGAACGCACATCGCGCCAAGCTTTGGGTCGCCAATCGCGCCATGGCTCTGGGCTGGACCGAGACGGCGTTCCCGCGAGACCACACGGTCGGCGAGCGGCAGGGAGATCGGGGCCGCGTAGAACGGATCGGAAAGAAGTATCAGCGCATCGCGATGATGGAGTTGCTGGCGAGGCTCGCGGACAATAATTGGCTGAAGCCCGACTGGGGCGAGCCCGCGAAGGTCTATGATGATCCGCTCGATGTCGAGTTCGTTCGCGACATCGAGCCTTCGGTTCTACCGGCCGACAAGGAAGCGGCCGCTATCTCGGGCGTGCCGAGCGTCCCGCTCCTGCGCTGCCCCGATCTTCCGCCCGCTGAACGCAAGGCGTGGGTATTCGATACCGATCTTCCAGCACAGCGCCTGTCAATGGGACTGGGGTCTGATCTAGGAAGCGACGAATGGCTCGCGCTCTACCGCTATGCCTCGCACGACATTGATGGCCCACGCGGGAAAGGGGTGTGGGATGTCCCCTGGGAACAGAGCGATTTCCACTTCATTGCCATGCTGCTGATGCCGCCCGCCACGCGCGAGCGGTTCATCGAGGAAACCGAGCGCCACATGGACGATTTTCACGAATGGCTGCCCGGAAATCTCACGGATGGCCCCTTTATCGGCGAGCTTGGCCGGCGATCGACATGGCCGGACAAGCCATGGTCCACGCTGCGGGCACGCGGACCGGACGACGATCGATGCTACCGGGTGATCAAGCCGACAATCGGGTTTCAATGGGAAAGTCATCTCGACGAGAGCCTCGCTGACGGCTTCTCCAGGCAGGTCCCGATCGGATGGCTGATCCGAGCGCTCGGCTTGCGTCCCGACATTGAAAATGCCGGCGTCTTTGTGAATGGCGACGGCCTGCCGGTGATCGTCAGCGGCAGCGATAATCACCATAGCCACGTTCTGGTCCGCCGCGACGCCCTGTTGGAGATGGCGCGCAAGCACGAGGTCGAACCTGTCTGGACCGTGATTGGCGAACGCATCGGACGGACAGGCAGCGGGAAGCGCAGACCCGACGTTCGCGTGCGATACAACGGGGTTCTCTGGCTACGGGAGCGATCGCCACAGATACGGCATTGGTCGCGCTCGGACTGAGAGTACCCTTAGCAGGTCTGACACCAGCAACTACCCTGTTGTGCCGGCAAACGGACCCGCAGCGTAATACGCCGTCTCGTCGACGATCGGATAGGCGATCTGCAGGCTGCCGCTTCCGTCACCGAGCGGAATCACATTGGTCGTCCAGCGCACGGCGTCGCGGTATCGTTGAACGCCAAGATGCTCCGCGAAAATACGCGTCAGGCGCTCCTCGGCCTCCTTCACCGTGGCGTAGAGCGTCTCGACGTTGAACTCGATCGGTTCGTCGTTCTCGAATTTGGCGCCGCGATGATAGTCGCCGTCGCCCAACACGATCTGCAAGAAGTGCGCGTCCGTAACTTGGCAACCGTCCAGGACCAGTCCGACGCCATTGCTCTGATTGACGATCACCAGCGGCACGATCTCGAGAGCCCCGGAGCCACCGAGCAGTGCGTCGAGAAGCGCGGGCTGGGTTGCGAGCCAGTCTGACTTGCGGCGCGCCTGGTCGGCGGCTTTTTCGAGCTTGCGAACATAGTTGTAGCATTCGCTCGGCTCGGATGGGCCGAGGAAGCACTTGATCTCGCCGACAAGTACGCGATTTCCGATGCGTACGAGGAGATCGACTTCCTCCTTGGCCTTGCCCTTTGGCAGGTGGCTGACGCACCAGTCGGTCGAGGCAAACAGCGTATTCTCGCGCAACGCCTGCTCGGCCAGCGTGCGAACCTGCGCTTCGTAGATCAGGCCGTTCGGGGTTTTCGAAAGATCGTCCCCGCCCGTCGCTTGCAGCCAGCGCTCGGTACGCCGGATCGGCGATCCCCATATCAATGCGCCCGCTGCGATCAGGACATGCTCGCCGTCGGCCATCGCCACCAGCGGCTTGTGCCACAATCCGATGCGAAACAACTCGCCCAGGTCCGCCGCCGGATCGACGGTCAGAAACGCGATGCAGGCTTCGGCGAGCGCCAAACCGATCCCGAGCGTATCTCGCAGCGCTTCAATCAGCGTCGCCCGCGGCAGCTTACACGCCAACCGCTCCATGATGGTCCAATCGGGGGCGACCGGATCATATTCTTCCGGCAAGGCGGCGACAGCTAGATCCTGCAGCACGAGCACGGCTTCCGAAAGCAGCGCGACCGTCACTCCCGGCGCGCCGACGACCTGGTCGGCAAAAACGAATGTGTACGCATCGCTGACCGCATCGATCGACATGCGATGCGCTGCGGCCTGCTGCTCGGAAGGCGCCGCGACAGTGAGGGTCGGGGGCACGGCATCAAGGTCGATCGCCGTCACGGTCCGTGCAAGCGAGCGGGTCAGATACGCGTTGGGGATTCGCTTCTCGAGCTGGCGGTTGAGCATCGCGCCCTGCAAATGCAGCGACTGCTCGCGCAAGTCCCAAACCCGCCAACCGGCCATCCAGTCGGTATCGTCCGGGACCATCACATAACCGTCGGCACCCTGCCCGAACCGCCAGGGCTCCCACAGCGCTTCTTGCCAAATTGACCGAAACGCATGCTCTAGCGAGAGACACGCGCCCGCACGCTGGGCGATCCCTCCCAGGTCCTCGCCGGGCGCCCGCGACCCTTCGGTAATGTCGCGCGCAAGCGCGAACCAATGCGGAAGGGTGTCGACGAAAGAGTTGTTGAGGTCGTCCGCCGTCGCCGGGGACTGGCCTGGAGCCGGCTCGATGAGCAGCTGGGATATCGCCCCGAAATCCAATGGCCGGCCGCCGGCCGCCTCGAAGGCTGCCGCAGCCGCTACATCGGCCTTGAACTTGATCACCAGATAGCCGCGATTGGCATTTGCCAGCGCCAGCGTCAGGACCTGGTCCGGCGCGAAGCCAGCGAAGAGCTTGCTCGTGTAGCGATGGCGCAAAATCGCATTCTGAACGCCGATCAGCATCGCGACCTGCATCAGCAGCATATCGCGCGGCGACAGCGGCTCATCGCCGATGGCATCGACCACCGCCTTCCAGCCCGCGGGGTCAAAGGCGGTGTTCGTGGGGTGAATCAGGGCCGGCTTGGCCTTGCCGGTCAGATGCCGGAAAATCGTGGAATCAAGATCTGAAGTTCTCAACATGCCGCCGAGATGGTCGCGGCTCTCGAACGCTGCAAGCAGGATCGGCCATTCTACGAAGCCCTGCACCTAGGCCCTCTCCTCCGCTTAAGGTCGAATGAACGAGCGGCTGCTTTCGAGATCCCCAACATCTTTCTTGAATGACCGAAATGGGGCGCGAAGCTGACGGGCCGGCTTGCCGTCCAGAATGTCCGCCACCCCAATCTGCGCGCCCAAAAGCAGACTAACCGGACTGTCCAACATTTCGGTCAGATTGAGTCCGCTGATCCGATGTCCGCTTTCAGTTTAGCCCCGGCGATACCTCTTTGTCCGATCCTGCGGCGCTGCGATGAGCGGCCGGTCCGCCAGCAGAAAGATCGCTATCACAGTCCTCGGCGTTTTGGATCCTCCGACGTCGCCGGCGGCGCCAAGATTCCGAACCGATGACGGCTAACCGAACCGCTCGCCGATCTCGCAATTTAGGTGCTTGACCTTCTCACACGCCGGGATACAACCCGAAGATCATTTGCGAAAACCCTAGGTTTTCTGCGGCATACCAGCTCGCGCAAATGTGGAGCAAAATCCCGTTACCCGCTCCACTTCTCCCCTGACATCGCGACGTTCAATCCTCAGCTGTCGTCCGCCCGACGACGCGCATGCCCGCCGGGAATTCGGCATGCAGCATCTTGTACAGCCCCGCCGCCATCAGCAGCAGCACGATCGCGAAGGGCAGCCCGGTGACGATCGCCGCGGTCTGCAGCGCCGACAGCCCACCCGCCCAGAGCAACGCAGCGGCGAGCAGCCCCATAGCCGCCGCCCAGGTAAGGCGAGAGGCAAGGCCCGCTTCGTGATTCCCGCCCGATGCGATCATCGCGGTCACCAGCGCACCCGAATCGGCGCTCGTTACAAAGAAGGTGGTGATGATCAGGATCGCCAGACCCGAAACGATTGGCGTGAGCGGGAAATGGCCCAGAAACGCGAACAGCGCGTCAGGCATGGAATTATTCACCGCCTCGGCCAGTCCTCCTGCGCCGAACAGTTCGATGTGCAACGCGGTATCACCGAAGATGGTGAACCACAGGAACGTCACCAGCGACGGCACGAGCAACACGCCCGCGATGAATTCGCGCACCGTGCGGCCATAGGAAATGCGCGCGATGAAAACGCCGACAAATGGCGACCAGCTGATCCACCACGCATAGTAGAAGATCGTCCAGTCACCCTGCCAATGGCCGCCGGTATAGGTTTCGGTCCAGCTCGACAGATAGATGAAGTGCTGAAGGTAGTAGCCGATATTCTGAATGAAGCCGTTTAGGATGAACACGGTCGGCCCCGCCACGAGCACGAATAGCGCAAGCAGCGCGGCAAGCCCCATATTGATTTCCGACAGCCATTTTATCCCGGTATTCAGCCCAAGCCCCACCGAAATGCTGGCAAGACAGGTGATTACGAAAATGATCACGAATTTAACAAGCGATGTGTCGGGAACGCCGGCGATGATCGAAAGCCCGGCATTGACCTGCGACGCGCCGATGCCGAGCGAGGTGGCAACACCGCACACCGTAGCGGTAATGGCAAGCACGTCGATCAGGTCGATGACGATCGTCGGAATTTTCGGGAATGCGATTTCGAGGAACGCCCCGATGCTTAAGGGAAGCCGCTTGTTGAACGAGGCATAGGCAAGCCCCAGCGCGATAACCGCATAGATCGCCCAGGCGTGCAGCCCCCAATGGAGGAATGTCACACCCATCGACATCTGGGCATTGTCGGCAAGACCGCGCGCCGTCGTCGCGCCGGGATTGGACAGCGCGCTGACTGGCGGATTGGCGAAGTGGAGCACTGGCTCCGCCACGCCATAGAACATGAGGCCGATGCCCATACCGGCCGAAAACAACATTGCGAACCACGCGCCCGTGTCGAATTCCGGCGCGGCGTCATCGCCGCCCAGCCTGATCCTGCCCAGCTTTGAAAAGGCAAGGATTCCGCAAAAGACCAGCAGCACGTTGACGGTAAGAATAAGCAGCCAGCCGAAGGTACTGGTCGCGCCTGCCTGAATCGCGCCGAACACCTTATCGGCATTGCTGGCGTTGAGTACTGCATAGACGATGAGGATGCCGATCAGCCCGATCGATCCGAAGAAAACACTTGGTTTGAAGCGTGGGGTGATTTCCGATTCCGACAGTTCAGCCATGGGCGGCGCTCAAAAGGCAGCGGGCTTCGATGCGGATAGGAATCGGTTTGTCCCCCAAATGTTTCGGATACAAAGATGGCAAGGCGCGCGACAGCGGCGCGAAAAGACCATGCGAGCGCATTTGCGTTCAGGTAAACGGGGATACCGGCGGCGACTGGCCTTTGCAACCGCACCGTCCGGCGCAGCAAAGGCGACCGGCCGAAGAAGCACCCGAAACGGGATGGTGGACAGGGCTGGATTCGAACCAGCGTACGCTTGCGCGGGCAGATTTACAGTCTGCTGCCTTTAACCACTCGGCCACCTGTCCATCGGGCCGCCTGAACAGCGAGGGCGGACCCATGCCGATGCTGAGCGGGCATGTCAACGCCTTGCGAACCGCTTTTCCCGCGCATAGCGTCGCGCTCGTGCAAAATAATGACAGGGGCTGCCGCTAATGGCCCGCCGCCCGCGCCGACAATCCGGTTCCAGCAACCAGCGCCCGCGCTTTTGGGGCCGCCATCCCGTGAGCGCCGCGCTCGCCAATCCGAACCGAACCATCCGCCGCATCTGGGGCACGCGAGAGGCGCTGTCGGCCCTCGACCTGCCGCAGGGCCTTCCGATCGAATATGCCGAAGCAGCCGATCTTGCCCGGCTGGTTCCCGGCGACGCGCCGCATCAGGGCATGGTGGCGGAGGTTGATCCGCTTGACGATATCTGGCTGGAGGACGTTCTGGAGGCAGGCGCGAACGACCGCCGCCCGCTGCTGATCCTCGATCAGGTGACCGACCCGCATAATGTCGGCGCGGTGCTGCGTTCGGCCGCGGCGTTCGATGCGCTCGCCATCGTCACGCAGGACCGGCACGCACCACCCGAATCGGGGGCGCTGGCGCGCGCCGCATCTGGTGCACTGGAAATCGTACCCTGGGTGCGGGTGGTGAACCTTGCCCGTGCGCTCGACGATATCGGCGCGGCCGGATTCTGGCGGATCGGGCTGACCGGCCATACCGATCGCTTGCTGGGCGAAGCGCTGGGCGATGCACGGCCCGCGCTGGTGCTGGGCGCGGAAGGCGAAGGAATGCGCCACAATACGGAAACGCATTGTGATGAACTCGCACGCCTGCCGATCAGCGACAAGGTGGAGAGCCTGAACGTTTCGAACGCCGCGGCGATTTCGCTGTACGCGGCGGCGGCGCGAGGCTGACGCGATGGGGCTTTCCGCCGATCAGCTTCGCGCCTCGCTCGACGCGCTGGCTTCGCGCGAACCGGCCTTCGCGGCCGCACTGGCGCGGGTCGGCTATCCCGAACCGCGAATTCGCGAACGCGGGTACGCGACCTTGCTGCGCACCATTGTCGGGCAACAGGTGAGCGTCGCCGCGGCGGCGTCGATCTGGGGCAAGGTGGAGGCGGCGCTTGGCGGTGATGCGGGTGATCCGGCACGGCTGATCGCGGTGGATGACGAAACACTGCGCGGTGCCGGGCTGTCGCGGCAAAAGATCGCCTATGCCCGCAGCCTTGCCGAGGAAGTGACGAGCGGGCGGCTGGACCTGCAGAACCTGCCGGAAGATGACGAGGAAGCGATCAGGCAGCTGGTCGCGGTGAAGGGCATCGGCCGCTGGTCGGCGGAAATCTATCTGCTGTTCGCCGAAGGGCGCACTGATATCTGGCCTGCGGGCGATCTGGCCGTCCAGATAGAGATCGGTCGGATTCTGGGCCATGCCGAACGCCCCGGCGAAAAAGCGGTGCGCGCGGTCGCCGAAAACTGGCGCCCGCATCGCGGCGCGGCCGCGATCTTCGCCTGGCACCATTACAAAAGCGACATGGACGTGATTTGAGCGGGTCCGTCTATTCCCTGCCTTTATCAGACAACCGCCCCCAGACCGCGCTGCGTCGCCAGGTCGAGAGCGATCGCAATCGGCCATTGTCGAACTGGAATTCGACCGGCCAACTGGTCCCTGAAGCCCGATCGAAAAATTCTACGGCGATTTTGACAGCGACGCATCCACTGAACGGACCGTCAAGATAATCCCATCCGAGGTATCGATATTCGGTTGCGGTTATAGAGGCAGCGACGGAGTGCAGCGCGCCCATGCCGGGCGGCAGGGACACGCCCACATCACCGGCGCCAGTGCTCGCCATAACCTGATCAGCTACTAACCGGCCAAGTTCCGGATCGGTCGCATATCCCGGCTGCCGGGCGCGTTCGATAATCGTTATCGCGCGGCGACTGAGCGCCGCCTGCACTTCAGATCGCATATCGCCCGATACCGGTAGGCAATCCGTTGCAGCGTGAGCGTCCTGCGCGACGATGCTCAACAGGGCCAACGCAGGGATCATGCTGATCCCGGGCATTTTCTGTCGCTTCATGCGAACACCTGTCGTTCGAGGATGGGATCGATATCCGCCCCCGCCGGAAGCACGCCGAACATGCGGCCATCGCTTCCGCCCAGCCGCGATTCGCAGAACGTTTCGGCCACCGTTGCTGGGCCGTGGGCGAGGAGCAGCGCCGCTTGCAGCAGCAGCGCCATCCGCCCGACCAGCCCCCTTGCCTGCGCTTCGCCGACAGGACCTTCCATATCGCTGAGCAGCGTATCGAGCGCGGCGTCGAACCGGGCGTGCTTTCCGCGTTGCGCTGCGAGTTCGCCGATATACGCCTCCCGCGAATCGGGCTGCTTCGCCAGCGTGCGCAGCACGTCGAGCGCGATGACATTGCCCGACCCTTCCCAGATCGCATTCAGCGGCGCTTCGCGGTAGAGGCGCGGCATCGGCCCTTCCTCGACATAGCCCGCGCCGCCCAGACACTCCATGCATTCGAACACAAAGGCGGGATTACGCTTGGTCAGCCAGTATTTGGCGAGCGCGACCGACAGGCGGGCAAAGGCGCGTTCCGGCCCGTCGGGCGCGTCGAACGCTTTTGCCACGCGCACCACCAGCGCCACCGCGGCTTCATATTCGAGCGCGAGATCGGCGAGCACGGCGCGCATCGCGGGCTGATCGATCAGGCGTTTCTGAAACGCACTACGCCCCTGCGCATGGTTCACCGCCTGCGCCAGCGCCATGCGCATAATGCCCAGCGTCGCCGATATCGTGCCCAGCCGGGTATGGTGCACCATATCGATGATGGTGGCGACGCCCCTGCCCGCCTCGCCGATCAGCCAGCCGGTCGCGCCATGATATTCGATTTCGGACGAGGCGTTGGATTTGTTGCCCAGCTTGTCCTTCAGACGCATGATGTGGATCGCGTTGCGCGCGCCATCCGGCGTGATGCGCGGCACCAGGAAACAGCTAAGCCCCTTGTCGGTATAGGCAAGGGTAAGAAAGCCATCGCTCATCGGTGCTGAGCAAAACCATTTATGTCCGGTAAGCCGCCACAGCCGCCTTGCGCCATCTACCGGCTCGGCGCGCGTGGTGTTGGCGCGAACATCGCTGCCACCCTGTTTCTCGGTCATCGCCATGCCCAGGGTAATGCCCGCCTTCTCCCCGATCGGGCGGAGCGGCGCGTCATAGCTGCCGCCGATCAGCGTATCGATCCAGTCTTGGGTCACATCCGGCTGATGGCGAAGCGCAGGGATGGCGGCATAGGTCATATTGACCGGGCACATCACCCCCGCTTCGGCCTGCGTGAAGACGCTGAGCAACGCGGCATGGGCAAGGTGGCGGCCCGGACGATCCTCGGCCCAGGTGATAAGCGGGGTGGAAGCGGACTTCATCGAGGCGGCGGCCATAGCGGTCGAAACTCGCGAGTTCGGGCGAATAGCGATTCGCCGCCGCTCCCGCCTCCAGCATCGCCTCGTTTCCCATCAGCGCGCCGAGCGATTCGAGCCGGGTATCGAGCCAGTCGCCCGCTTCGCGCGCCACCGCCTGCGAAAGCGCACGGTCGCAACGATACAGGTTGCGCCCCGAAAATGCGTCCGGCTGGTTGGTTACGTCATGCGTTTCGAGCGCGGTGCGCGGTGCATAGGCAGACATGCCGGCCTCTCCATCTTTTATGGCGACAGAGTGTCCGCTTACCCGGATGAAATGCAAGCGTTCGCCAGAAGCGCAAATATCCGCTACGATCGCCTCATGGACCGTCGCCACCAGCAAAATGTGGAGGAAGTTCTCGGCTCCCCGACCCGTGCGGCGCAGTCGCTCGTCGCGGCGAGCTGGTGCCGGTCGGGCCTGAAGCACGGCCTTAACGCCGACGATAGAAAAGGGCCCGATATCGTTTCGGGAAGCGACCTGACGCTTCGCCGCCAGCGGCACGAACTGATGCTGGACGTCGCTCGCCCGCTGCTCGACCAGTTGTTTCAGACGGTGGCGGCCACCGGATGCGCGATCATGCTGTCCGACAATGAAGGCGTGATCCTGGAAGCGCGAAGCGGTGCTGGCGACCGCGATATGTTCGACCATGTCGGCCTGACGCCGGGTGGGGTGTGGAGCGAAAACAGCGAAGGCACGAACGGAATCGGGACCTGCCTGGTGGAAGGGCGAGCGATCACCATTCATCGTGACGAACATTTCGCCAGCCGCAATATCGGGATCAGTTGCATGGACGCCCCCGTCCATGACCCCACCGGGCGGATCGTCGGGGCGCTGGATATTTCGAACTGCCGCGCCGATCATACCGCGGCGATGGCGTCGCTGGTTCAGAAAATCGTGCAGGACGCTGCGCGCAGGATCGAACGCGGGCTTTTCTGCCGCACGTTCGAAGGGCGCAGGATCATCGATGCCAATGTGCCGGGCGATGCGGCCGCGCTGATCGCGGTCGACAGCGACGACCTGATAATCGGCGCGACTCGCGCGGCACGGCACCGCTTCAGCCTGACCGACGACTGCATGAACGGCCGGCGCAGCGCCGCCGACGTGCTGGGCGGCTCCACCGGCCTATCGCTTCGCGAATCGGAACGCGCGGTACTGCGAAGGGCGCTGGCGCAGGCGGACGGCAATGCGACGAAGGCGGCAAAGGCGCTCGGCATCGGCCGGGCGACGCTTTATCGCCGAATGGAAAAGGCGGGGATTTCACGCGGCTGACCGATAAGCGGCCATATTGTCTCATTGGTGAGACAGTCGCGGACAGGCTTGTGCTCCGCCGCTCTTTCGCCGCCTGTAAAATCGCGAAAGACTGAACCCTACACGACCGGGACGACCCGGCGATGATTTGTAGAGGATTCAGCCATGGAAATGCAAACCAGCCCCGCAGCGTCGATGACCGCCCCCTTTGCCGAGAAATACGACAATTTCATCGGTGGCCGGTGGGTGGCTCCGCAGGACGGGCGCTATTTCGATAATGTCTCCCCCATCACCGGAAAGCCGGTTGGAAAGATCGCGCGCAGTCAGGCCGCCGATGTCGATGCCGCACTGGACGCGGCGCATGCGGCGAAATCGTCCTGGGGCCGCACCAGCGCGACCGAGCGCGCGCTGATCCTCAACCGCATCGCCGACCGGATGGAGGAAAATCTCGAAAAGCTGGCGATCGCCGAAACCTGGGACAACGGCAAGCCGCTGCGCGAGACCATGGCAGCCGATATTCCGCTGGCCATCGATCACTTCCGCTATTTCGCAGGGGTCATCCGCGCGCAGGAAGGCAGCCTTTCCGAAATCGATCACGACACCGTCGCCTATCACTTCCACGAACCGCTGGGCGTCGTCGGCCAGATCATCCCGTGGAATTTCCCGATCCTGATGGCCGCGTGGAAAATGGCTCCGGCGCTGGCAGCGGGTAATTGCATCGTTCTCAAGCCCGCCGAACAGACGCCCGCTTCGATCATGGTGCTGATGGAACTGGTCGGCGACCTGTTGCCCGACGGCGTGTTGAACATCGTCAACGGCTTCGGCGTGGAAGCGGGCAAGCCGCTCGCCAGTTCGAACCGCATCGCAAAGATCGCCTTTACCGGCGAAACGACGACCGGCCGCCTGATCATGCAATATGCCAGCGAGAACCTGATCCCGGTGACGCTGGAACTGGGCGGCAAAAGCCCGAACATCTTTTTCGAAGACGTAACTCGCGAGGATGACGATTTCTTCGACAAAGCGATCGAAGGCTTCGTCATGTTCGCGCTCAATCAGGGCGAGGTCTGCACCTGCCCCAGCCGCGCGCTGATCCACGAAAGCATCTATGACCGTTTCATGGAACGCGCGATCAAGCGGGTCGAGGCGATCAAGGCAGGCAATCCGCTCGACCCAGAAACAATGATCGGCGCGCAGGCCAGTTCGGAACAGCAGCAGAAGATCCTGTCCTATATCGATATCGGCAGGCAGGAAGGCGCGGAAGTGCTGACCGGCGGCGAAGCGGCGACGTTCGACGGCGACCTGGCAGGCGGATATTATGTGAAGCCGACCGTGTTTCGCGGCAACAACCGGATGCGAATCTTTCAGGAAGAGATTTTCGGCCCGGTGGTTTCGGTCACCACGTTCAAGGATGCCGAAGAAGCGCTGACCATCGCCAACGATACGCTGTACGGGCTTGGCGCCGGCGTGTGGAGCCGTGATGCCAATACCTGTTACCGCTTCGGCCGCGCAATTCAGGCGGGCCGGGTATGGACCAACTGCTACCATGCCTATCCCGCGCACGCCGCGTTCGGCGGGTACAAGCAATCGGGCATCGGTCGCGAAAACCATTTGAAGATGCTCGACCATTATCAGCAGACCAAGAACATGCTGGTCAGCTACAGCCCGAAAAAGCTGGGCTTCTTCTGATCCGATTTTCCGGGGGCCGCACCTGCGCGCCGCCGGAGCGATCATAGCCGTTTCAAAAAAGAAAATCCGGAGAGAGATCATGAGCAAGACCATGAAGGCTGCGGTCGTGCGCGAATTCGGCGCACCGCTTACCATCGACGAAGTTCCCGTTCCCGAAGTCGGCCCCGGCATGATTCAGGTCGCCATTCGGGCATCGGGCGTATGCCATACCGATCTGCACGCCGCCGAAGGCGACTGGCCCGTAAAGCCCAAGCCCCCCTTCATTCCCGGCCATGAAGGCGTCGGGTACGTCTCCGCCGTGGGCAAAGGCGTCACCAATGTCAAAGAGGGCGACCGGGTCGGCGTGCCGTGGCTCTATACCGCCTGCGGCCATTGCCGGCACTGTCTGGGCGGCTGGGAAACGCTGTGCGAAAGCCAACTCAACACCGGCTATTCGGTCAATGGCGGGTTCGCCGATTATGTGCTCGCCGACCCGGCCTATGTCGGCCACCTGCCCGACAATATCGGTTTCGCCGAAATCGCGCCGGTGCTGTGCGCGGGGGTTACCGTATACAAGGGACTGAAGATGACCGACACCCGGCCGGGGGATTCGGTGGCGATTTCCGGTATCGGCGGGCTGGGCCATATGGCGGTGCAATATGCCGTTGCGATGGGCCTGAACGTGGTTGCGGTCGATATCGACGATGCGAAGCTGGACCTCGCCCGGCGGCTGGGCGCGAAGGCCACGGTCAACGCGCGCAACGAAAGCGATCCCGCCGCCGCGGTGAAACGCGCGACCGGCGGCGGCGTCAACGGCGTGCTGGTAACGGCGGTAAGCGAAAAGGCGTTCGAACAGGCGGTGGGAATGGTGGCGCGGGGCGGGACGATTGCGCTCAACGGCCTGCCGCCCGGCGATTTCCCGCTCAACATCTTTGGCATGGTGCTGAACGGCATCACGGTACGCGGATCGATCGTCGGCAGCCGCCTCGACCTTCAGGAATCGCTCGATTTCGCGGGCGATGGAAAGGTGAAGGCGACAATTTCTACCGAATCGCTCGACGATATCAACGCGGTGTTCGAACGGATGAAGCAGGGCAAGATCGAGGGCCGCGTGGTGCTCGACATGGCGAGCTGAAGCGCGACCATGATTCCCCCGCCCCGCGTCACCGCCACCGAAGCGGCACGCCGCCTGCTGGACGCCATCACCGCCGAACATGGCGCGGTGCTGATCCATCAGTCGGGCGGGTGCTGCGACGGGTCCAGCCCGATGTGCTATCGCCGGGACGATTTCCGGCTGGGCGGCGGCGACGTGCTGCTCGGCGAAATCGGCGATACCCCGGTCTATATCGGCGGGCAGCAATTCGCCGCGTGGAAACATACCCAGCTTATCCTCGACGCGGTGCCAGGGCGGGGCGGAATGTTCAGTCTGGACAATGGGCGCGAGCAGCGATTTCTGGTTCGCGGCCGCGCCTTTGACATGCAGGAGATCGATATGCTCGATCCGGTCGATCGGGTGCGCGCCATGCGCGCCGCCCTTGCCGATGATCCGCACCGTTTCTGGCTCGATCAGGCAAGGCGGATTAGCTGGTCGCGCTTCCCGACGCGAAGCGACGACAGCAGCTTCGATGCCGGTGATTTTGCGATAAGCTGGTTTTCCGACGGCGAATTGAACCTGTGCGTAAATTGCGTCGACCGGCACCTGGAAACGCACGGGCAAAAGACCGCGATCCTGTTCGAAGGCGACGAACCGGGCGAAGGCCGCCGCCTGACCTATCGCGATCTGCATGAAGAGGTTTGCCGCTTCGCCAATGCGTTGAAGCATCTGGGCGTGGGCAAAGGGGATCGCGTAATCCTCTACATGCCGATGGTGCCCGAAGCGGCGATCGCCATGCTAGCCTGCGCGCGGATCGGTGCGGTGCATTCGGTCGTGTTCGGCGGTTTTTCGCCCGACAGCCTTGCCGACCGGATCAATGATTGCGGCGCGCGAGTGGTCGTCACCGCCGATCAGGGCATGCGCGGCGGCAGGCCCATCGCACTGAAGGCGAATGTCGACGGCGCGCTGGCGCATTGCCCTGCAGTCGACAGCGTCGTCGTCATCCGGCGGACCGGAGCCGATGTGGCGATGATCGAAGCACGCGACCACCGCTGGGAAGAGTTGCGCGAAACCGTCTCCCCCGACTGTCCTGCCGAAGCGATGGCGGCGGAAGATCCGTTGTTCATCCTCTACACTTCGGGCTCCACCGGAAAGCCCAAGGGCGTGCTGCATACCACCGGCGGCTATCTGCTGTGGGCCAACCTCACCTATGACATTCTGTTTGGCGGGCGGCCCGACGACATATTCTGGTGCACAGCGGATGTCGGCTGGATTACCGGACATACCTATGTCCTGTACGGCCCGTTATCGAACGGCGCGACAACGGTGATGTTCGATGGCGTACCCGGCTATCCCGATGCGGGCCGGTTCTGGGAGACCGCGGGGCGGCTGGGGGTCAGCGTTTTCTACACCTCGCCCACCGCGATCCGCGCGCTGATGCGCGATGGCGATGAATGGGTCGAACGCCATGACCGGTCCTCGCTCCGCCTGCTCGGCACGGTGGGCGAGCCGATCAATCCGGAGGCATGGAACTGGTATCACCGCGTGGTGGGCGAAGGGCGGTGCGAAATTATCGACACCTGGTGGCAGACCGAAACCGGCGGCGCGCTGATCGCGCCGGTGCCGGGCGAAACCGCCACCAGGCCGGGCAGCGCGACCAAGCCCCTGCCTGGCGTCCATCCGCAATTGCTCGATGCCGATGGCGCACTTCTCGAAGGTGCGACCGAGGGCAATCTGGTAATCGCGCAAAGCTGGCCGGGGCAAATGCGCACCGTGTATGGCGATCACGAACGCTTCTTTCAGACCTATTTCACCACCTATCCGGGCAAATATTTCACCGGCGACGGCGCGCGCCGCGATGCCGATGGCTATTACTGGATCACCGGCCGGGTCGATGATGTCATCAACGTGTCGGGCCACCGGATGGGCACCGCCGAAGTCGAAAGTGCGCTGGTGGCGCATCCGCGCGTTGCCGAAGCCGCGGTGGTCGGCATGCCGCACGATATCAAGGGGCAGGGCATCTATGCCTATGTCACGCTGAACAAGGGCGAGGAAGCGGACGACGAACTGCGCCGCGAACTACGCCAATGGGTGCGGCAGGAGATCGGGCCGATCGCCACGCCCGACGCCATTCAGTTCGCCCCCGCGCTGCCCAAGACCAGATCGGGAAAGATCATGCGCCGCATCCTGCGCAAAATCGCGAGCGGCGAAGCCGACGGAATCGGCGACACGTCGACTCTCGTCGATCCGGACGTGGTCGACCGTCTGATCAACGGCAGTGAAAGCGCGTTCAATCGGTAGCGGCAGGCACGTCGCCACGTTTTTTGGCGCGTTGAATTTTAAAGCGCGCAAAGGTGGAGGGTCTTTGAGTAGCCGCCCTAGTAGGAGGTGCAAATATGCTATCGCCCGCCCCCCGATCCTCGAAAACTTCAAACCGCGGTGCCATGGCGGTTTGGAAGGGAGCACTCGCACATCGTCGCCTTGCCGGACTTGTGTCAGTATTCTAGGCTCCGGGCGGACCATGACGAGGGGTAATTTTGCATGAAAACGTCTGTCGCTGCGCTCAGGCTCGCATCGCTGTTAGCGCTCGGCGCAATTCCCGCTTTCGCCGCCTCCCCGGCGACCGCACAGTCAGCGAGTATCGTGGCCTCCGCCTCTCCCGATGGTTCGGTTCCCTATCCGCTAGACAAAGTGGCGGTTTCAACCGCTGACCTGGGGCAATTTCCCTATGTCATGCTACCCGATGGATATGAGCCGATGAATCGGCCGCAATTGCAGGGTGTCGGCCACTTCCCCTTCTGGACCGGGACCGGATTTCACTGGGTCGAGGGAAAGGTCTGGTTTACATCGATCGAGCAATTGGAGGGAACCAGCTTTTCCCGCTTCGGCCTTACCCAGCAGATCGAGGCCGAGTTGCAGAAATTCGGGGCGGTGAAAGTTGCCAAGGGCAAAATTCCCTCGGCCCTGGCGCATGCTTTGCCCGACGACATAACCGTCGACATGAATGAAGCGCTCGGCGATATCTATAATAATCCGGTCGAAACCTGGGTAATCCGTCGTAATGATCGCGCCATCTGGATCCATTTCACCGCATCATCGGCCATGGCCACGCTGACAGTGGTGGAAACCGGCGCGTAGAACGAAACCAACCGCGGTCGCAATCGACAGCAAATCTGCTCAATCCGCCGCGGCGAAAGAGAATTGAAACCTGCTGCCCGTTTCGCCGCCGGGCAGCAGCACCACATCGCCAAGATGCGCAAGCGCGATCATCCGCGCCAGCGCCAGTCCAACCCCCGACCCGTCCGGCTTCGTCGTGAAAAACGGCTGAAAAATCCGCTCGCGCACGTCGTCCGCGATGCCGGTCCCATTGTCGCCGACTGTGATTTCGATCGCGCGGTTCGTTCGCAGCATCCTGATCGTCACGCACGGCTGATGCCCATCAAGACACGCCTCGGCGGCATTTTGCAGCAGCGCCCAGAGTGCGGGGTGAAGCTGATCGGAATCGGCATAGGCCTCGCCGTGAATATCCGCCTGATCGATCGCCAGTTCGATGCGCGGCCAGCGATTGCGAAACAATCGCGCGAGATCGTCCAGAATCACGCGAATATCGATCCGTTGCATCACCGGGTCGGGCAAACGGGCCAGCCGGCGATAGGCTTCACCGAACCCGCGCAACCCTTCCGCCCGCCGCGCAACCGTTTGAATCGCGATCCGCGCCTCGGCCCGGTCGCTGTCGGCATCGCTGTCGATCAATTCGGCAGCGGATTGGCTGAGCGATGCGATCGGCGTCAGCCCGTTCATGATCTCGTGGCTCAACACGTTCAGCAGGTTGCGCAGCGCGCGTGCCTCGACGGCACGCAATTCTGCTTCGATCCCGACCAGTGCCGCGATTCGGCTTGCCTCGCCCGCAGCGACGATATCCGCAGTGGCGAGCGCATATCCCTCAGGTCCGGTTCCGAAATCGGCCCTTAGCGATGCCGATGCCCCCGGCGCGGTGTCGGCGATCGCGCGGATCAGCGCGGGATCGGGGTCGGCGACGACATCCTGCGAAGCAAATAAGCGTCGCGCCGCGCGGTTGACCGCGCGCAGCCGATACCCCTCCTCCAGCAGCATCAGCGGAGCCGGCGACAGGTCGAGATAGGCGAGCAGGCGCCGTTGCTGCCGCTCGGCTTCGGCAGCCCGCTGGTCAAGCAGCGGATCGATCGTCACCGGCTCGATTTCCCGGCGCACCGCAACGGCAATCACGGCAACCGCCCATAACGCCATTAACGCCGCCAGCACCGCATTGGCATAGAGCATGCGCTGCCAAGCGAAGAACGCGAGCGCACCGACGACCGGAAGCAGGGCAACCGTCGCGATCCGCCCGACCGGCCAGCCCGGCCGTCTAGAGTCCATGTTTTGCCATCCGGCGATACAGCGCGGCGCGGGTCAGTCCCAGTTCGTCGGCGGCGCGGCTGATATTGAAGCGATGGCGATCAAGCGCGGCTTCGATCAGATGCTTTTCGGCGCGATCCAGATTGAGGTCGGCCGCCGCCGCGCGCGGGCGTCCCTCGCTCTGAATCGCGGCGTCCAGTCCCAGATCGGCGATTTCGATTTCACCTCCCTCGGCCAGCAGGACGGCGCGTTCGATCGCCTGACGCAGGCCGCGTACGTCATCGGGCCAATCATCCGCGACAATGGCGCGCGCCGCCTCGTCGCTCAGTGTGCGGGCGATCAGGCCATGGCGCCTCGCGAAAAGGTCGGCAAAGTGGCGCGCCAGCAACAGCGCATCGCCGACGCGCGTCGACAGGCGCGGCAATTCTATTTCGATCGTATTGAGTTGCATGAGCAGATCGGCGTCGAGCGCGGCGCGAACCGACTGCCTGTCCCCGCGCGCCATTGCGAGTATCCTGCGGCCCGAAAGCCGCGCCGCCAGATGGGGCTGAAGCCGGTGCGGCGTCGTTTCGACATGATCGAGGATCAGCGTACCCCCTTGCGATCCGGCCAGTGCCTCTTCGATTTTCCCCATGTCGATGGCATCGTGCATGCCGATTTCGACGCATGGTTCGCCCGCGCCAGCGCACTGACGTCGCAGCAGGTCGATGACCAGCGATTTTCCCGATCCCGCCGGTCCCAGCGCCAGCACCGGTGCGCTGGTCGCGCCGACGCGCACGATCGTTCTGCGGACGCGTTCGATGGCGGGATCGTCGCCCAGCAGGATCGCCGGTTCGTCGCCCCCCTCGCCCATGGCGGCCCGCCGGGCATGCGCCAGCGCCGCGCCGCGTTTCAGCCGTTCTGCCAGCGCGTCGTTGCTCCATGGTTTGATGACGAAATCGGACGCCCCCATGCGCATTGCCTCTACCGCCACATTGATGCCGCTATGCCCGGTCGCCACGATCACCACTGCCTGCGGATCGTTCGCCATCAGGTCGGCAAGCATGCGAAAGCCTTCTTCACCGCTGGTATGTCCGCGCGCGAAATTCAGGTCGAGCAGGATGACGTCATAGCGCCGCTCGGCAAGCAGGCTCCAGGCCGCCGCCGGATCGGACGCACCGACAAGCTCCATCCCGCTGCGCCGGGCGACCATCCGCGCGGCAGCAACGATATCGCGATCATCGTCGACGAACAGGATTTGCACGGAGGGCATTGACAGATCGGAAACACTGTTCGGAATCGGACACTCCATACATATCGCTTGGCGAATCGTTGAACGTACGATTCAAAAAGACTGTATATCAATACGTTAGACGTTACCCATCGGCACGTCATATCCTGTGCGCATGAACGGCACGACGCAAGCGACATCGATCAGCGGCGCAAATATGGACCGGCGTGTCGTGCGCTCGGACCGCTGGTGGCGCAATCGCCGCGTCCAGCTTGGCGCGCTGGTCGTCGGAATCGTGCTTGCCGCCCTGTTGCTTTACCATGTGCTGCCGTCTCCCAACTCCCTGACGGTCAGCAGCGAGGCGGTGCGCAGCGCAACGGTGGCGCGCGAACCGTTTCGCGACTATGTCCCGCTGCGCGGCGAAGTCGCGGCGCGCGACACCACCTTCGTTTCGGCGATCGTCGGCGGACAGGTCGACCATGTCATCGCAAATGATGGCGCGCTGGTCGCCAGGGGGCAGCCGCTTGCCGCGCTCAGTAACCGCTCGCTCGAACTAGACGTCGCGTCGCGTTCGGCCGACATCGCGGGACAACTGGGCAATATCAGCGCGCAACGTTTGTCGATCCAACGCAACCGCATCGACAGCGAAAGCGAGATCGCTGCGGCAAAAAACGCGCTGCAAAAGGCGCAGAACGATCTGACCAAAAAACGCTTCCTGCTGGAGAAGGGGATCGTCAACAAGGCGGCGGTGCAGCCGCTGGCCGACGACGTTGCGTTTCAGCAGAGCCGGGTCGATGCGCTCACCGCCGCGCGCGCGCAGGAAAGCGGCACGCTGTCCGACCAGAGCAATCAGGTCGGCGCGACCGCACAGCAACTGCGCCGAAGCCTGACGATGGTGCAGGACAGCCTCGACGCGCTCACCCTCCGCGCGCCGATGGCGGGCCGCCTGACGGGGTTTGACCTGCAGCCCGGCCAGACCCTCAATGCCGGGGACCGGATCGCGCAGATCGACGCGCAAGGTTCGTGGAAAATTACCGCCGATGTCGACCAATATTATCTGGGCCGTGTGTCGGCCGGCCAGCACGCAATGGCCGATATCGACGGCCGATCGGCGATGTTGCGCGTCGCCAGGGTGCTGCCGCAGGTGACCGACGGGCGGTTCCGCGTCGAATTGTATTTCGAGGGCGCGGCACCCACCGGCCTCAATCGCGGACAGACACTTGACGTGCGCCTGATCCTGGGCGCGGACCGGCCGGCGGTCGTAGCGCCGACGGGAGCCTGGCTCGACGCGGGCGGCAATATCGCCTTCGTGCTGACGGACGACAACCGCGCCGAACGCCGTTCGGTCGCCACGGGACGGCGCAATCCCGAACAGGTGGAAATCACCAGCGGCCTGCAACCCGGCGACCGCATCGTGACGTCGTCAATCGACAGCTACCAGCCCTATCAACATCTCCTCATCCGCTAATGTCAGGGAAGCCTTGCTCATGATCCAGCTTGACAATATCAGCCGCCGGTTCCGCGCCGACGAGGTGGAAACGACGGCGCTCGCCGATATCGACCTGACCGTGGAGGCAGGTGAGTTCCTGGCGGTGATGGGACCGTCGGGGTGCGGCAAATCGACGCTGCTCAACATCATCGGCACGATCGACCGGCCTACCGGCGGCATCTATCGGTTCGAGGGCAAGGATATCACGAAGGCGCCCGAGCCGCAGCTGGCCCGGCTTCGCCGCGACCGGCTGGGCTTCGTGTTCCAGAGCTTCAACCTGATCGATGAACTGACCATTCGTGAAAATGTCGCATTGGGCCTCGCCTATCGGGCGATGGGCACGAGCGAAAAGCGCGACCGGGTGACGGCGGCGATGGACCGCGTGGGCATCGCGCATCGAAAGAATCATCATCCGCACCAGCTTTCGGGCGGACAGCAGCAGCGCGCAGCGATCGCGCGGGCGATCGTCGGCGATCCGAAACTGATTCTCGCCGACGAACCGACCGGCAATCTCGATACGGAAAACGGGGCGCAGGTGATGAACATCCTCACCGAATTGAATGCCGAGGGCGCGACGATCGTGATGGTGACGCACAGCCCGGCGCATGCCGACATCGCCAAACGCACCGTCCATATGCTCGACGGCCGCATCCTCACTTCCGCCCGGCGCGCGGCATGAAACTGCGCGACCTGCTGGCAAGCGTGGCGCTGCTCCTCGTTATCGCGCTGCTGTGGCGGCGGCTGGGTGAGCGCGCGGAGGACCGGGCATGAACGGCACATCGGCACTGCTCACCCTTTATCGCTCGCTCACCCGACACAGGCTGTTCGCGCTGCTCAACATCGGCGGGCTGGCGCTGGGCATCGCGGTGTTTCTGGTGCTGTTCCTGTTCGTCCAGTTCGAACGGGGGTACGATCGGCAATTGCCGGGATGGGAGAATATCTGGGTGGTAGGCACCACCTACAACCTGCCGGGATTTTCGGACGTAAATCTGTCAAATGATTCTGGCACGCTGCCACTGCTTAAGGCCGATTTCGAGAATATCGACGGCGCGCGCCTGAACGAATTGAAAGATGTTCCCGTGCGCAACGGCAAGTCGATTACGAGCGAGCCGGTATCGATGATCGATCCCGCATGGTTCCGCCTGTTCCCGCTCGCCGCAGACGAAGGCGATCCCATCGCGGCACTTCGACGACCCGATGCTGCGGTAGTGACGATCGCAGCGGCACGACGGTACTTCGGCGAAGGTCCCGCAATCGGCAACACAATAGTCATGGCTATCGACGGGCACGAAAAAACCTACACGATATGGGCGGTGCTGAAAAATCCGCCGAAGAACATGAGCTATGGCAGCGATATATTCGTGGCTGCGCCAAAGTCGCAAGACGCTGGGGGGTCACCCACCTTGTTCCTCCGCTTTCCCAGCATTGCCGCGGCGCAGGCCGTTGCGCGCAATTTGCCGGCCTTTGTCAATCGACACGAGCAATCGAGTCTTGGCCAAAAAGCGTCCGATTTTAAAAAGATGACGCTGATACGCCTCGGCGACGTGCATCTGATCCGACCCGAAGACCGCGAGGTGGTTTTGACGCTAGGCAGCGTCGGGATACTAACCCTGCTGATCGCGATCGTGAACTATGTAAACCTGGCGACCGCCCGCGCCGGGCTGCGCGCGCGCGAGGTGGCACTGCGCAAGATACTCGGTGCCACCCGCAGGGCACTGATCACGCAATTTCTGGGCGAGGCGATCGCGATGACGGCGCTTGCCGCGGTGATCGCACTAGCACTGACTGAACTGGCGCTGCCCTTTGTCAATTCTATCGGCGGTACGTCGCTGACAATCCATTATGGCGGATCGGGCTCGATCATGATTCCGCTGATGCTGCTCGTCATAGGCGTCGGAGCGGTTGCCGGCATCTATCCCGCGTTCGTCCTGTCGCACTTCAGTCCCGCGCGCGTGCTGGCATCGGTCCGCACGCCGGGCGGCGGCAAGGCCGGCGTCCTGCTTCGCAAGGTTTTGGTGCTGGCGCAGTTCGCCATCGCAATCGCTTTTACTATCGGCACCAGCGTTCTTGTCGCGCAGACCAGCCATTTGCGGCATTCGAATCTGGGCTTCGATCGCACCGGCCTGATCATCGTACCAAGTTTCCTCGCTGATTCGCTCGACAATTCGCAACGCGCCGACCTGATGCGAACGTTTCGAAATACGCCTGGGACCGAAGCGGTGGCGATGTCGCGCTTTCTACCCACCGGCGGCAGTTTCAACATCTCGAGATATGTCGACAGCACGAATGGTGCCGACGTCTCTGTCGATGATGTCGATGTAGGACGCAATTTTTTCTCGACCTATCGCGCCGATTTGCTGGCGGGACGTTATTTCGATGATGTCCATGCCGGCGACGATGCGAGTGGAATGGACGACAATGCACTGGAAAAAAGCCCGCGCAATGTCATTCTGAACCGGACCGCGCTGAAACAGTTCCGGATCAAATCTCCCGAAGCCGCGATTGGCATGGTCGCGAAATTCAATCAGCGAAACCAGCCGAGGATCATCGGCGTCGTTGCCGATATGCGCTTTACATCGCCGCGCGATCCGGTCGACGCGGTCGTCTATCACTATGTTCCAAGCGAAACCGAAAGCATGGTGCCGACCCTGCGGGCAAAGCCCGGGGCGACAGCCAGCGTACTGGCCGCGATGGAGCAGGAATGGAAGACAATCGCGCCCGCCGTTCCCTTTCGCGCCAAATCGGTCGACGACGCGCTCTATCAACGCTTCTATCAGGAAGACGCCCAGCGCGGCCGGTTGTTCACAATCGGCGCAGTGCTGGCGGTGGTAATCGGGTGTATCGGGCTGTACGGCCTCGCCGCGTTCGATACCTCGCGCCGCGTGCGTGAAATCGGGATCAGGAAGGCGCTGGGCGCATCCACGCGCGACATATTGCGCCTGCTGATCGGCCAGTTCCTGACACCCGTGTTGATCGCCAATCTGATCGCCTGGCCGATCGCCTATATCGCGATGCGCAGTTGGCTGTCGGGCTTTGACGATCGCGTCGCGCTGTCCCCCGCCTATTTCCTGCTCGCAAGCCTGATCGCCGCGAGCATCGCGGTCGCGACCGTCTTTGCCCAATCATGGCGCGTCGCACGCGCCGAACCCGCCAAAGCGCTGCGCTATGAATAAGGAACACCCCGAATGATCGGCACCTCGCTGCTCACTCTTTATCGCTCGCTCACCCGGCACAGGCTGTTCGCGCTGCTCAACATCGGCGGGCTGGCGCTGGGCATCGCGGTGTTCATCGTGCTGTCGCTCTACGCGCGGTACGAAATGAGGTTCGACCATTTCACTGGCGCCAGCAAGCTGTGGGTCGTCGAGGAAACCTATACGCGACCCGGCGACCCCGTGCAGCCGAACCCCAACACGATGGGCGGGGAACTCGATCAGCTGAAGGGCGATTTTCCTGATCTGGTCGGCACGCGGTACAAGGGGATCGGCGCGATCGTCCGCAAGGATCGCGAGGTGTCGAACGAGGACAGCTACGCCGTCGACCCCAATTTCTTTCAACTCTTCCAATATCCCGTGATCGAGGGCAACCCGACCGCAACGCTCGCCGATCCCGACGGCATCGTCATTTCGCAGAAGATGGCGAGAAAATATTTCGCCGACACCTCGCCGATCGGCAAGACGCTCGACCTCGATATCGGCGGCGCGGTGATCCCCTATCGCGTCGGTGCGGTGATCAAGGATTTGCCCAAGAACGTCACCTACCAAGGCGATCTGTTCGTGCGGTTCTTTCGCGAGCGTTTTTCGGGAAGCTGGTACGATCATTGGGGCAGCACCGAAGTGGCGACGGTTCTGCGCTTTTCCGACGCGACGGCGGCAAACGCATTTGCGGCGCGACTGCCCGATTTTCTTCAGCGCCATGCCGGGCCCGGCCACAACTTCAGCGCGCGCGTCGCCGATATGTATCATCAAAACGTCCGCCCGCTTCAGGACATGCACCTGACCTATGTCGGCGACCGGACGATGGTGACGACGCTGGGGCTCGTCGGGCTGCTGACGCTGCTGATCGCGATCGTCAATTATGTGAACCTCGCGACCGCACGGGCCGGGCTTCGCGCGCGCGAGGTCGCGATCCGCAAGACGCTGGGCGGCACGCGCCGCGCGCTGATCGGTCAGTTCCTGTTCGAAGCGGTGGCGACAGTGGCCATCGCGGCGCTGATCGGGGTCGCACTGGCGGAAATCGCACTGCCTTTCGTCAACGCCGCGGGCGGACTGGACCTTTCGATCGCCTATTGGGGAAAAGGCAGCATTGTGGCGCCGCTTATCCTCGCCGTGCTCGGCGCCGGTGTGCTTGCCGGCATTTATCCCGCCTTCGTGCTGTCGCATTTCCGGCCGGCAAGCGTACTGGCTTCGGCGCGCGCGCCCGGCGGTGGGCGAAGCGGCGCGCGGCTGCGCCAGGGCCTTGTCATCGTTCAGTTCGCAATCGCCATCCTGTTCACCACCGCAACGGCGGTGATGATCGCGCAGGCACGCCACGTCCGCCACGCCGATCTGGGATTCGACCGCAACGGACTGATCGTCGTAACCTCCTTTTCGCACGGCGCGCTCGAAACGGCGCAGCGGCACGCGATCCTCGCCGCCTTCTCTCGCCTGCCGGGGGTCGTATCGGTCGCATCCGGCAACAATGCGCCTGGCAGTCAGGATACGACCAATGCCAATACGATGAACCGTCCCGAAGCATCCGAACGCAAGCCGTCGATCATGTGGGTGGAAGTGGGGCCAGGATATTTCACTACCTATGGCACGCGTCTTCTTGCCGGCCGCCTGTTCGACAAGGGGCATCGCGCGGCAGACGATACCGCCGGGACCGACCGGCATCCGGTCAACTCTGTCTTCAATGCCAGCGCGATCAAGGCGCTCGGCTTCAAAAGCCCGGCTGATGCGATCGGCAAGACGGTTCAGGGCAACGGCCCGCAAACCGTGATCGGCGTCATCGCGGATCAGCGGTTCACCTCGCCGCGCGAACCGGTTCGCCCGACCGTCTATTATCTGAATACGCAAAGGCAGACAGCGCCCTTTGCCTCGGTTCGCTTCACCGGCGATGCCAAGACGATGGAGGATCGGCTGGAGGCAAGCTGGCGGGGAATCGCGCCGAATGTGCCCTTCGCCGCACGCACGGTTAACGCCAATCTGTACGACCAATATTACAAGGCCGATACCCAGCGAAGCCGGCTGTTCACCATCGGCGCCGCGCTGGCCGTGCTGATCGGTTGCATCGGGCTATACGGGCTCGCCGCGTTCGATACGTCCCGCCGGACCAGGGAAATCGGGATCAGAAAGGCGCTGGGCGCATCCACGCGCAACATATTGACGCTGTTGATCGGTCAGTTTCTAAAACCGGTTCTGCTCGCCAACCTTATCGCTTGGCCCCTTGCATGGCTGGCGATGCGGCAATGGCTGATGGATTTCGACGATCGCATCGCGCTGTCGCCCGCTTATTTCGCTGCTGCCAGCCTGCTGGGCCTCGCCATCGCGTGCATCACTATTTTCGGCCAGGCCTTTCGCGTCGCCCGCGCAGAGCCGGCACGTGCCCTGCGCGATGAATGACAACGCCGCCGCCGGCCTCATGCGGACCATCCGCGCCATCGCGCCGGGGCAGTTCCCCGACGCGAAGCGCATATCGCCTTTCAGAAACCGTATAAGCGGGCGGGATTACGCACCAGCAACCGATGTTGCAGATCTGCCGTCGGCGCAATCCGGGGAATAATATCGACCAGTTCCCCGTCATCAGGCATGTGATTCTTCATATTGGGATGCGGCCAGTCGGTGCCCCACAGCACGCGATCCGGAAAATTTTTGACCAGCTTCCGCGCGAACGGGACGACATCGTCATAATTCGGCGGTCCGGATCGGGTAAGGCGTTCGGGACAGCTCACCTTCGTCCAGATATTCTCCTTTTCCTGTAACAGACGCACAAAAAGAGAGAATTGGGGACCGGAAACCGGCTGTGAAACGTCCGGCCGCCCCATGTGATCGACCACCACGATGGTCGGCAGCGAGGTGAAGAAATCCCAACGTTCTTCGAGATCCTGGGCCTCGAAATAAACGACGACATGCCAGCCGAGCGGCGCGATACGATCGATGATCGCGCGGTAATAGGCATCGGGCTTCGGATCGACCAGCCGCCGGACGAAATTGAATCGCACGCCGCGCACGCCCGCAGCATCCAGTTCGGCGAGTTCGTCGTCGGTGACGGTATCGCGCACCACGGCGACGCCCCGAGCGCGCCCGTCGCTCGCTCGCAACGCATCGACCAGCGCGCTATTGTCCGCACCATGGCACGTCGCCTGTACGATGACGTTGCGTTCAAACCCCAGAAAGTCGCGCAACGCGAACAGCTGCGCCTTGCCGGCATCGCACGGCGTGTATTTGCGTTCGGGGGCATAAGGGAACACGTCGCCGGGGCCAAAAACGTGGCAATGCGCATCGACCGCTCCAGGCGGCGGCGTGTAATGCGGCTTGCCGGGGTCCGGGTCCCAGCACAGCCAGTCGGCATCGGGTTCGAAATCCGCCATTACAGTCCCCGCGCGCGCAACTGTGCGTCGAGCCGCGGATAGACGCGACGCGCATTGCCCTCGAACACGCGATGCTTGTCGTCCACCGAAATCGGCAGCGCGTCGACATAGCGTTTGGTGTCGTCGAAATAATGGCCGGTCTCGTCGTCGATGCCGCGCACCGCACCCACCATTTCGGATCCGAACAGAATGTTTTCGATGTCGATCACGTCGAACAACAGATCGATTCCCGCCTGATGATAGACGCAGGTGTCGAAGAACACGTTCTTCATCACATGTTCGGAAAGCGGCGGCCGATTCAGCATGTCGGACAGGCCGCGATAGCGCCCCCAGTGATAGGGCACCGCGCCACCGCCATGCGGGATGATGAAGCGCAGATCGGGGAAATCGGTGAACAGGTCGCCTTCGATAAACTGCATGAATGCGACCGTGTCGGCGGCGAGATAATAGCCGCCCGTCGCATGCATTGCGGGATTGCATGACCCCGAAACGTGGATCATGGCAGGCACGTCGAGTTCGACCATCTTTTCGAAAAACGGATACCAGGCCCGGTCGTAGAGCGGTGGTGCGGAGAAGCTGCCGCCGCTGGGATCGGGGTTCAGGTTACAGCCGACGAAATCCAGTTCGGCGACGCAGCGTTCAAGTTCCTCGATCGATTGCGCGATCGACAGGTCCGGCGTCTGCGGCAACTGGCAAACGCCCACGAACGTATCCGGATACAGATCGACCACGCGCTTGATGAGGTCGTTCGACCGCCGCGCCCAGATGCGCGCGACATCGGCACTGCCGACATGCGGCGCCATGCGTGACGCGCGCGGGCTGAAGATTGTCATGTCCGCGCCGCGTTCGCGCAGCAGTCGCAACTGGTTGGCCTCAATCGTCTCGCGGATTTCGTCGTCGCTGATCTCCGGATAGGCGGGATCGATGTCGCCGCCAGCCTTGAACGCGGCAATCTGCGCGTCGCGCCATTCGTTGTGACGCGGCGGCACCACCGTATAATGGCCGTGGCAATCGATAATCATGAACGTGTCGCTCCTGTCGCGTGAAGAATCGCCGCCGCCTTCGCGTTCAGCCCTTCTGGTGGCGGGGCAAGCGCCAGCGCGCCGAGCCGCCGCTGCCAGTGAACCGCGGCCTCGGCCATCGCGCCCAGCTGTCCAAGTTCGCACGCGGTATCGCGCACCTCCTCCATCTCGGCGGCGCGGCGCTCACCATGGACGAGCATGCGGTCGAGATTGTAATCGCCTCGTTCGCGCCAGTTCCACCCGGGGAATGATCCGTCGAGCGAGGCAAGGACCTCCTCCTCCACTCCCGCGGCAAAGGCGGAAAGCAGGCATTCAGCAGTCAGCGCCTCAAGCCCCTTGATCATGATTGACCGGATCATCTTCACCGCGCTTGCCGCGCCGATCGTGTCACCGACGCCGCGCGCGTCGAAACCAAGCGCGGACAACGCTGCCTCGCCTTCCAGTGCATGCGGCCCCGAAACCAATAATGGAACGCCCAGCAGGGCGGGGCGCACCGGCGCCATCACCGCAACATCAAGGTAGCGCCCGCCCGCCGCCTCAATCACGGCGGCGGCGCGCCGCTTGGTTCCGGGGGAAACGCTGTTCATATCGGCATAGACGGTTCCCGGTGCCAGATATTGCGCGGCGTCCGTCGCGGCGTGAAGCGCCTGATCGGCGGTCACGACGCTAAGCACGATCGCCGCATCCGCGACTGCAGTGGCCATGTCGGCGCACCCGTCGACCAACCGGGCCGCATATTCCGCGCGTTTCGCATCGGCGGTCGCGGGGTCGTCGCTCTTGCGGTCATAAGCGCCTACCCGGACAGGACGGTCATTGCCCCAACCCTCGCAAAAGGCCTGGGCCGCTTCGCCGAATCCGATAAAGGCAAGGTTCTCATACGCCGTCATGCCCTTCACCTAGGCAGCGCCGCGCCATCAGCCATATCGAAACGGCCGGGCTTCCATTGCTTTTTCGGAAGTCCACTCCCCGCACACGGCGCGGAACATCGCCGCGAATGCGGCTTGTGAAGGCGTGGGTCGCCAATCGTCGCGCATCGTCAGTCCAATTTTACGGCGCATGCTGATCCCGGCACCGGGAATTTCGGAAAGAAGCCCCGCGCGTTTTTCGAACAGGAACTGATCGCGCGACATCAGCGTCAGCCAGTCGTCCTCCAGCATCAACCCGCGCATCACCAGCACTGATCCGGACTGGATGCGCAATGGCGGCGGCGTCAATCCGCGTTCGCTGAACATCGCTTCCCAGCGGTGTCGGACGGGCGCTCCGGCCGCGGCGATCACCCAGGGGAATTCCAATAGTTCCGAGAATTCAAAGGAGCCGCGTGCGTGCAGTGGATGGCCGGTCCGCCCGACGATCACCGGATCGTCCACGAACAGCGGGACTTGCGTCACGTCGCCGACCGGCGCCGGTTCACGCATCGCGCCGACCAGCAGGTCGAGCGTTCCTTCGCGCAGCCGCGAAAGCAGTTCGATATACGGCCCCTCAACCACGTCGACCGATGCACGCGGGTCCGCGCGCGCGAAGCGAGCGAGTGCGCGCGGCAGCAGCAGCGAGCGCGCGAGCGGCATCGTGCCGACGCTCACACGCCCGCCGCCCGCGGATATCAGATCGGCGAGTTCATCGATGCCGGCCAGCAGTTCGGCCTGCGCCAGACGGGCGAAACGCAACAACCGCGCCGCAGCGCGCGTAGGCTGCACCGTGCGTCCTTGGCGAACCAGCAGATCGACCTCGAGCAACCGTTCCAGATCGCGTGCCGCGCGGTGCAGCGCAGGCTGCGATATGCCCGTCTGCGTCGCCGCCACGGCAAAACTGCCTGCATCGTCCACCGCGATCAAAGCGCGAAGCTGACCCAGCGTAACGCGCCGCTCGACATGCGGCAGCGGCGGCAGACGCGCACCGTGACGCACGCGCTGGCCGCCCCGCGCGATATATCCCATTGCGCGCTCGATCCGCGCGATCATCCTTCGCCCCGCCTCGGTCGGCTGAACCCCGCTTGGCTGACGATCGAACATCCTGTGCCCCAGCAGCGCTTCGACCTTTGCGACCGCCTGAGTCATTGCGGGTTGCGACAAATGCAGTGCTTCGGATGCCGCACTGATGCTGCCCAGCCGCCCGGCGGCGGCTACCGCTTCAAGATGGCGGAGATTGAAAGCGGGAAGTCCATTCATATCGGACTTCACCTTAGCTTATGGAAGGGATGAATTTCCAACTCTTTGTCGCATGGTGGCGGGTGTAGGGCACGGCAATCGACAAGGAGAGAAACGATTTCGAAGGTTGTGACCAGGTTCGACCGCCCGTCGGCGGACATAGTCGAAGCGCTCGGCGCAGCAGGCGTTGCGACGGTGCACGAAGCGCAGGGCCGTATCGGGCTGCTTGCGAACCGGCTGCGGCCTGTTTATCCCGGCGCTCGAATTGCGGGCTGCGCGGTCACCGTATCGGTGCCGCCCGGCGACAATTGGATGATGCATGTCGCCATCGAACAATTAAAAGAAGGCGATATCCTGGTGGTCGCGCCGACCAGCCGGTGCGAGGACGGCTATTTCGGCGATCTGCTTGCGACCTCAGCGCGTGCACACGGATGCCGCGGACTGGTGATCGATGCGGGCGTGCGCGATGTGCGCGACCTGACCGAAATGGCATTCCCTGTCTGGTCGCGCGCGATCTCGGCGCAGGGGACCGTGAAAGAGACGCCGGGATCGGTCAACGTCCCCCTGGTCTGCGCGGACCAACTGGTGAATCCCGGCGACGTGATCGTCGCGGATGACGACGGCGTGTGCGTCGTGCGCCGCGCCGATGCCGCCGATGTGCTCGATAAGGCGCAGGCGCGCGAGGCGAAAGAGGAGGAGAAGCGCCGACGGCTCGCCGCTGGCGAACTGGGCCTCGACATCTATGCCATGCGCGAGCGGCTGGAAGCGAAGGGCCTGCGCTATGAATAGCGGCGTCCGCGCGATGTGGATGCGCGGCGGCACGTCCAAGGGCGGGTTTTTCCTTGCCGACGACCTGCCCGCCGACGACGCCGCGCGCGACGCGTTTTTGCTGCGTGCATTCGGGTCGCCCGATCCGCGTCAGATCGACGGCATGGGCGGTGCCGATCCGCTGACCAGCAAGGTCGCGATCGTGCGCCGGTCCGAACGGCCAGACGCGGACGTCGAATATCTGTTCCTTCAGGTCTTCGTCGAAGAGGCGATCGTCACTGACAAGCAGAATTGCGGCAACATGCTGGCGGGCATCGGCCCTTTCGCGATCGAGCGCGGGCTGGTGCCGCCCGCGGACGACGAAACGCGGGTCCGGATTTTCATGGTCAATACCGGCAAGATCGCCACCACCACCGTCCGCACGCCGAATGGCCGCGTCACCTATGCCGGGGACGCGCGCATCGACGGCGTACCGGGAACCGCCGCGCCGATTCCGCTCGCCTTTGCTGATATTGCAGGTTCGACCTGCGGCGCGCTGCTTCCGACCGGCAACGCGATGGACATGATCGACGAAATCGAGACGACGCTGATCGACAACGGCATGCCATGCGTCGTGCTGCGCGCCGAAGACATGGGCATCACCGGCTATGAAGATCGCGCGACGCTCGACGCGGACGATGCGCTCAAACAGCGGATCGAGGCGATCCGGTTGCAGGCGGGCCCGATAATGAACCTTGGCGACGTCGCCGAACAATCGGTGCCCAAGATGATGCTGGTCGCCGCCCCGAAGGCCGGCGGCGCGATCAGCGTCCGCTCGTTCATCCCGCATCGTTGCCACGCATCGATCGGCGTGCTCGGCGCGGTCACGGTCGCAACCGCCTGCCTGATCGACGGTTCGCCCGCGCATGCGCTCGCGACGATCCCGCCCGGGCGGTCAAAGCCGCTCGACATCGAACATCCCAGCGGCGCGACGACGAGCATCATCGAAGTCGACGATGCCGGCGCGATCACAGGCGCGGCGATGATGCGCACCGCACGCAAATTATTCGATGGTCTGCTGTTCGGCTGACCGCCCCCCCCTTTCGAAGAGAAAAAAATGACGGATTTGGGAGAGTTGGAAAAACGCAAGAGCCGCTTCGGCGTCTTTGGCGAACTTTGGTTTCAGGTAATCATCGGCACAGTGATAGGCATCGTTCTCGGGCATCTGGCACCGTCGACCGGCGTTGCGATGAAGCCGTTCGGCGATGCCTTCATCAAGCTGATACGCATGATGATCGGCCCGATCATCTTCGTGACGGTCGTACACGGCATCGCCGGCATGAACGACATGCGAAGCGTCGGCCGGGTCGCGCTGAAATCGCTTGTCTATTTCGAATTCATCACGATCCTCGCGCTGATCTTCGGTCTTGTCGCGGTCGATCTGTGGCGACCCGGCGCGGGCATGAACATCGATCCCACGCTGCTCGATACCGCGTCGATCAAAAGCTATGTCGCGACCGCGCATGATCAGTCGGTAAGCGGCTATCTGATGGACATCATTCCCCACACCTTTGTCGGCGCGCTGACCGAAGGACATGTGCTGCAGGTGCTGTTCATTTCCGTATTGTTCGGCATCGCGATCGCATCGATCGGCGAGCGCGCCAAGCCGGTCATCTCGGTCATCGAAAGCGCGTCGCAGGGGCTGTTCCGGATCATCGGCTACATCATGTATTTCGCACCGATCGGCGCGTTCGGCGCGATCGCGTTCACAGTCGGTCAGTTCGGCACCGCATCACTGTTGTCGCTCGGCGAACTCATCATCGAATTCTTCCTCGTCTGCGCGCTCTTCACTCTCGTCGTCTTCGGCACAGTCGCACACTGGTGCGGCGTCAGCCTGTGGCGTCTGCTCACCTATCTGTGGGACGAGATCGTCGTGGTCGCCGCAACCACCTCGACCGAAACCGTGCTGCCGCGCCTCATTCAGAAAATGCGCAAGGCGGGATGCGAGGAAAGCGTCGTCGGCTTCGTCGTGCCCGCAGGCTATTCGTTCAACCTCGACGGCACCTGCCTCTATTTGACGACGGTCGCGGTGTTCCTGGCGCAGGCTACGAACACGCACCTCACCTTCTGGCACGAACTGGGGCTGATCGCGGTGCTGCTGCTGACGTCGAAGGGCGCGGCGGGGATCGCCGGGGCCGCGTTCGTGGTGCTTGCCGCGACGCTAAACACCACCGGCACCATCCCCGTCGCCAGCATCGCGTTGATCCTCGGCATCCATCGCATCCTCGCGGAGGGGCTTACCTTCGTAAACCTGATCGGCAATGCGCTTGCCACCATCGTCATCGCGAAGTGGGAGGACAAGCTCGATCGCAAGACGCTGGCGGCAATGCTCGGCAACCGCCGGCTGCGCCGCGAACATGCGATCGCCGATCCGCAGACAACCATCGCTGCCTGACCAAGCGGCCTTTCGCCGCGACATATGATGACCTGTTAACCGGCCGGACGCGATCCGGCCGGGTGGGAGAGACCAATGTTGAACCTCGCGCTTGCCTCCGCGCTGGCCCTTGCCCCTCAGTCGACTCCGACGGACAAATTGCCCCCCGCCCCGGATCAGTCGACAGCGACGGAGTCGCCGACCACAACCGCCCGCCCGCTTACCGGCAAGGGCGAGGTCGGCAATGGCCAGGATGCAGCCACCGCCTTCCAGCCTGGCCAGACCCAGGCGGCACCCGCGGACCAGAGTATGGTTCCCACCGGCTTCGCACGATTCCAGCAGCAAAACCCCATCGGCAAGACATTACGCAAACTGAAGACGGACGGCATCGCACTGACGCTGGATTTCGTCGACAATCTCGCCGCCAATCCGGTTGGCGGCATCACCCATGGCAGCGCCGAATCGCACTGGGTGATGGGGGCTGCCGATATCGACCTTGGCAAAGTGGTCGGCTTGTCGAACACGCATCTTCATGTGCAGGGCGCATGGTTCACCGGCAACAGCCTGGGCCGCGAATCGATCGGCAACTCAATCAGTTTCCAGCAGACGTGGCGGCCGGTATCCGGACCGCGGCTGACCCAGTTCAATATCGAACATGATTTCGGCCGCTTCAACCTGATGGTCGGGCGCGCCGCGCTCAACAGCTATTTCAACAATTCACCGCTCAACTGCGCCTTTATGAGCAATGTGACGTGCCTCACCACCTATGGCGGCATCGCGGATATCGGCTTGACCGCCTATCCCAATTCGTCATGGGCGGCGAAGGGCCGTTTTGCGCTGACCGACCGCCTGTATGTCCAGACCGGAGTGTTCGATTACAACACCGCGCTCAACGCCGCGGGGAAAAACGGCCTCGATCTTTCGCTGTTCAAGGGAAGCGGCGTGCTGATCCCGGGTGAAATCGGTTATGAAACAAGTTTTGCGCAGGAACGCCTGCCGCGCCGCTACAAGGTCGGATTCTACATCAATACCGATGGCGGTACGAACCCGTATCATGACGTTGATGGCAATTCCGCCGCGCTGACCGGGCTGGCGCACGCGCCGCAACATGGCGCGCGCATCGGCCTTTACGCAATGGCGGATCAGACCGTCTGGCGCGCGCCGGGCAAGAGCAAGCGCAACGTCGCGCTGTTCGGGCGCGTATTCGGCAATGTCGGCAACACGGCGCCGATCGACTGGTTCGCGTCCGCAGGCTTTGTGAACACCGGCACATTCAAAGGACGCGACAACGACACGATCGGCTTCATCGTGTCGGACACGCATTTCGGACGGGACGAGATCGCATTTCTTCGTGACCGGCGCGCCGCCGCAGGCGGAACCGGCGCGCCCAAAGCGGACGAGATCATCGGCGAACTTAATTACGGATTCGCCGCGCTGCCCGGCCTGCGTATCCTGCCCAACCTGCAATATGTCATAAATCCTGATCCAATCTATGCCGTAAATCGCAAGACCGACATTCCGGATGCCATTGTCATAGGTCTGCGGATCGATGCTCATCTGGCACAGCTATTCGGCGGATAAGATCGCGCTTTTCAACTTCCAGATCGCTGGCAGGGGCGCTTCTCAGGCGGCTTTGCTGTTGGTGAGTTTGACACGAGGCATTTCTGGCTGAAATGCTGGGTTTTTGCTGTCATCACGGCCAAATCTGATGCGTTTCGGTTTGGCGGGAGAGCTTGCAAGAGAGGCGCATTTCCTCTCAAAGTGCTGGTTTTTGAAGAATTTTGGCGCACCCAAGAGGATTCGAACCTCTGGCCTCTGCCTTCGGAGGGCAGCGCTCTATCCAGCTGAGCTATGGGTGCGTGGATTGGCGACTAGCATTCGATTTCACGCTGCGCCAGTCTTTTAGCGCTTGTCCAATGTCACTGGTTGAAACTGGCCCAAGCCACAGGTCGCGCCGGGACTTGGCGGGGCAGCGTAGAGCACGGTGATGGTGTCGGTGGAACACAGCTGGCCTACATAGGTCTTGTACGCAAAACGGCGCTCGCTGCCCAACGACCCGCACGATCCGGGCAGGCGGTTGCGATAGATTTTGCCGCCCTTCATTTCAAAATCGATTACGCTGTCGCTGCGCACATGGCTTGCGCGAATCATATTGGTGCGGATGCAATCCACCGCGTCGCCCGCCGGGGTGGCGGGCGGAACGTTAGCCTCTGCACGCTGCTCCGCTTCTGCGCGTTGTTCGGGAGTGGTTGCACAGCCGCCAATGGAAAAAGCGGCGATCAGGGCAAGCGCGGGGTGGCGTAAAGACATGGTTCGAGGCGGCCCGGATTCAGCCGCGCTGCTTGCCGGCGCCATCCTTGTCGGCCCAACGCGGCGTGGTCTGCTGACACGTGGCTTCGACAACCGGATACATGATGTCGGTATTGCGCATGAGTGCAGCAGGAACTGCCGCCTGACACGCGGCGGCGGTGGCGTAATGCTGCGCTTCGACACGTTGTTGCTGACACATCGCACCGGAATCTGCGCAACCCATGATAGCGATGACGAATGTGAGCGGTTCCATTATCTTGCCTCCTGTCAAGCTAAAACCGTGAAGCGCGCGGAAGTTCCGTCGCGCACATTGCGTCGGCTCGTCGCAAAGCCCAGATAAGCGCCGCAATGCCCCCTGACACCAGCAATTCACGCGCCGTCGAACGGCCGCTCCTTCCCACCCTTCGGCGCTTCCTGCCCTATCTCTGGCCGGACGGGTCGCCCGCGCTCAAAATGCGAATCGCAGGTGCGATGCTGTTCGTTTTGGCGTCGAAGCTGGTGCAGGTATATGGCGCGCCTTTCGCGCTTCAGGGGGCTGTCGATCGGATGGCGTCCGGATCGCGCAGCGACGTGACGCTCGTCGTTCTGCTGGTGGTCGGCTATGCCGCCGCACGCTTTGGCACGGTGCTGTTCGACAATCTGCGCAATGTCGTGTTCGAACGCGTGGGTCAGGAAGCGACGCGCGGGCTTGCCGCGAACGTGTTCCGGCATCTCCACCAGCTGTCGCTGCGCTTTCATCTCGAACGCCGCACCGGCGCGGTGACCAAGGTGGTCGAGCGCGGGACCAAGAGCATCGACACGATGCTGTATTTCCTGCTGTTCAATATCGCGCCCACGGTGCTCGAACTCGCGCTGGTGCTGGGCATTTTCTGGACTCGCTTCGGAATGTGGCTGGTGACGGCGACGCTGGTGATGGTGGCGATTTACATCGCCGCGACCCGGCTGATCACCGACTGGCGCACCAGGCTGCGCGAAACGATGAACGAACTGGATACCGGCGCGGTGGCGCATGCGGTGGATTCGCTGTTAAATTTCGAAACAGTCAAATATTTCAATGCCGAGGCGCGGGAGGCTGCGCGATACGACCGGGCGGTGAGCGCCTATGCCGCCGCCGCGGTGAAGAGCGAGAACAGCCTTGCGCTGCTCAACGTCGTGCAATCGCTGATCACCAACGCGATGCTGGGCGGCGGCATGGCGATCGTCGTCTATGGCTGGGCCAGCGGACGTTTCACGCCGGGCGATGTGGTGCTGGTATCGACATTGCTGTCGCAGCTTTTCCGCCCGCTCGACCTGCTAGGCATGGTGTATCGCACGGTTCGCCAGGGCGTGATCGACATGGGCGCGATGTTCGACCTGATCGACACCCCGGCCGAGGTGACGGACGCTCCGGCCGCCGTCCCGCTGAACGTGTCGCGCGGCGCGGTGCGGCTGGAAAATGTCCGCTTCGGCTATGATGAGCGCGAAATCCTGAAAGGAATCGATCTGGACGTCGCACCGGGTTCGACGGTTGCGGTGGTCGGATCATCGGGCGCGGGAAAGTCCACGCTCGCGCGGCTGCTCTTCCGATTCTATGACGTGACCGGGGGGCGGATTACCATCGACGGACAGGACATTGCGCAGGTGACGCAGGCATCGCTGCGCGAGGCGATCGGCATCGTTCCGCAGGACACCGTGCTGTTCAACGACACGATCGGGTACAATATCGCTTATGGTCGCGCGGGCGCCAGCCGCGAAGCCATTCACGCTGCCGCACATGGGGCGGCAATCGCGGGGTTCATCGAAAAACTGCCCGAAGGATATGATACCCGTGTGGGGGAACGCGGCCTGAAGCTGTCGGGCGGTGAAAAACAGCGCGTGGCGATCGCAAGGACGCTGCTGAAGGACCCGCCGATCCTGATCCTTGATGAAGCCACCAGCGCGCTCGACAGCCGGACCGAAGCCGAAATTCAGGCGACGCTGGAGCGGATCGAACGCGGACGCACCACGATCGTGATCGCGCACCGCCTGTCGACCATCGTCCATGCCGATCAGATTATCGTGCTGGATGCCGGCCGCGTGGCGGAACGCGGCACCCATGCCGATTTGCTGCGGCTGCGCGGCCTGTATGCGGAGATGTGGACACGGCAGCAGGCGGAGCGCGACAAGGCCGAGGCCGCCGAATAGCCGCGGGTCAGACAGGCAGAGCGCCATAGCCTGAAACCTGTTCGGGCAGCAGCGGCACATCGCGGCGCAGCGTTACCCGACGCGCGATGATATATTCGGTGGTCACCATGATAACCGCCATAAAGCCGACGAAAAGCGAATCCGCGATCAGCAACAGCCAGGTCGGGATCGGCCCGCGCCCAAGCACGACGAGCGCCACCCCTTCATGCACGGCGATCAGCGGAAGCGTGACGACAAGCGAAAAGCCAAGCGCCCACAAATAGCTGCCGCGAACCAGTCGGATCGAACGGATAAAGCCGATCCGGTCGTTCCCCGTCGCCGCCGCGACCTTCCACGCGCTCAGACAGGGAGAAAAGATCAGTCCCGCAACCATGAACACCAAGAGCAGCATGCTTGCCGCCTCCGCCTCCATCCCAAGCGCCACGGCGATTGCCGGGCCGTCCTGCACGAGCACCAGATTGAGGATGCCCCAGGCGAGCACCGGCACGAACAGCCACGCGGCCTTCGCGTTGATACTGCGCGCCGCCCGCACATCGTCATCGAATGCCAGAAAGCGCGCCACCCAAAATCCCGCGAGCATCAGCATCAGCACCTTCACATGCCCCATGGCCATACGCGCGGGAGCGCCCTGCATCGCCTTCATATCGGCAAGGCTGTCGTAAAAGCCATTATTCACCTCAATGACGTGCTGGATCAGTTCCACCACCACCGGAAGCGCGAACAGCAGCGGGCACCAACGGGCAAATCGCAGCGAACGGGTCGCCGCTTCCTTTATTTCAGCAAGCATCTTCTTCGTCTCCATCGGGAACATGGGCCAGAATGTCCCCCGGTTGGCAGTCGAGCACGCGGCAAATCGCGTCGAGCGTCGAAAAGCGAATTGCCTTGGCCTTGCCCGTTTTGAGGATTGAAAGATTGGCCAGGGTGATGCCGATCGCGTCGGCAAGCTCGGTCAGGCTCATCCGCCTTTCGTGCAGCACATTGTCGAGATGAATGCGGATCGCCATGGTCACACGGTTCCCACCAGATCTTCCTGCATTGCAGCGCCGATCCGGAAGATGCGCGCCAGCACGAACAGCAGCAGCACCGCCAGCCAGCCGGAAAGCCCGAAGCTCCAGCCGAAATATTCGTCGCTTATCTTGCTGAGCGTGATCGCCAGCGCCCCCGCGCACAGGTCGAGAATCTGAATCGCCAGCATCGCCCAGGCAACGGTGCGAAGCCGGTCGGCATTGACCATCGCGAATGGCTCGCCCGCCCTAGCGGCATCCAGAATCGCAATCAGCCGCGTGAAAATCAGATGCGCGGCAAATCCCGCCGGCACGACCAGCCCGGCGATCGCGGCGCATATCACCCGCGCCCGACCCGCTTCGACGCCGAACGCCTGCCGCAGTATTTCCGCAACCTGCGCCGGATTGGCGAGCAGAGCGATCGCGGCAATCGCGAAAAGGACGACAAAGATCCAGTTCGCGTAGTTCAGGCCAGTGAGAATGGTACGAGTGAAGCGAAGCATATACGACTCCATTTATCGAATAACGATATATGGCTTATCGTTAATCGGCAAGCGCCTTTAACGCATTGCGGATGGGTCGCGGTGTAAATGCACTTTTACACCAGCTATCCTGCTTGAAAGCGAAACTTTGTTTTATTTTTCACTCTCTTTCTGCCATGGAATGTCGCGCGGACCCCATCCGCCAATAATCGAGGTCGTCCCCAGGCAGGGACGGTTCCGTACGAGAGGACGAAGCCTGTTTCCCGACCTGCAATCCGGAAGTCCGCCGCGCGGTCACCGGATTGCGGGTGGCTGCGCCCAGACGTCTCGACCCCGGCAGGCCGCCCGCCCCTCGCTGGACCGGCACCGCCGGGAAAAGGCCTTCGCCGTGCTGCGCGGCGGGGGCCTTTAGTCGTGCGCGCGCTCTGCTATGCTATTGGATGAAATCAGCTATAGACTGGAGCAATGTTCTTGCTTCCCTGTGCCCTCTTGCGGGCCGTTCATCCACAGGAGACCAAATGCGCCTCAGCCCCGTTCATGTCGCAACCGCCCTTGCTCTGGCGACCAGCGCGATGACGCCGATAAGCGTCGATGCCGCGCCGGTGCAGGCCCGGCAGGGCCATGCCAATCCGCTGCTGAGCGAAAGCACGCTGCCCTATAACGCGCCGCGTTTCGACCAGATTCAGGACAGCGATTATCTGCCCGCGATCGAACAGGGCATGAAACAGCATATCGCCGAGATCGAGAAGATCGCGAACAATCCGGCCGCTCCGACCTTCGACAACACGCTGGTCGCGATGGAAAAGTCGGGTCGACTGCTCACGCGCGCGACCAATACCTTTTTCAACATCGTGTCGGCGAACACCAATGATACGCTGCAGGAAGTGCAAACCAGGGTCGCCCCCGAACTGACCGCGCATAGCGACGCGATCTACCTGAACGACAAGCTCTTCAATCGGGTCGATGCGCTGTACAAGAAGCGCGACCAGCTGAACCTGACGCCCGAACAGGCGATGTTGCTGCAAGTATATCATGACGATTTCCTGCATGCCGGCGCTCAGCTTTCCGCTGAGGACAAGACCAAATTGAAGGAAATGAACAAGCAGATTTCGACGCTGGAAACGGCGTTTCAACAAAAACTGCTTGCCGCGTCGAAGGATGGCGCGCTGATCGTCGACACCAAGGAAGAGCTCGCCGGCCTGTCCGACGCGCAGATCGCGGCGGCGGCACAGGCGGCAAAGGATCGCGGGCTGGATGGCAAATACGCCCTGACCCTGCAGAACACGACGCAGCAGCCGCTGCTCCAGTCGCTGGAAAATCGCGCGACGCGCAAGGCATTGTTCGAAAACAGCTGGCTGCGCGCCGAACGCGGCGATGCCAACGACACGCGCGAGACGATTTCAAAGCTTGCGCATCTGCGCGCGCAAAAGGCGAAGCTGCTCGGCTTCGACAGCTATTCGGCCTATGTCCTTGCCGATCAGATGGCGAAGACGCCGGCCGCGGTCGATAGCTTCATGGCGAAGCTGGTCCCTGCCACCGCGGCACGCGAAAAAACCGAGGCAGCGGCGATACAGGCGATGATCAAACAGTCCGGCGAGGATTTCGAACTGAAACCCTGGGACTGGAACCTGTACGCCGAAAAAGTGCGCAAGGCGAAATATGACCTCGATGAAGATCAGGTGAAACCGTATTTCGAACTTAACAAGGTTCTGGAAGACGGCGTTTTCTATGCCGCCAATCAGATGTACGGCCTGACGTTCAAGGAACGGAAGGATATCCCGGTCTATCAGCCCGATGTGCGCGTATTCGAAGTGTTCGATTCCGACGGATCACAGCTTGGCCTGATGTATTTCGATTATTTCAAGCGCGATAATAAATCGGGCGGCGCCTGGATGTCGAACTTTGTCGGCCAGTCGAAGCTGCTGGGCACCAAGCCGGTGATCTACAATGTCTGCAACTTCGCCAAGCCGGCGGCGGGCCAGCCCGCGCTGATCAGCTTCGACGATGTGACGACCATGTTCCACGAATTCGGCCATGCGCTGCACGGCCTGTTCGCCGATCAGACCTATCCGACGCTGTCGGGCACCAACGTGGCGCGCGACTTCGTCGAATTCCCGTCGCAGTTCAATGAACACTGGGCGCTGGAACCCGAAGTGCTCAAACATTATGCGGTGAATTACAAAACGGGCGAGCCGATTCCCGACGCGCTGGTCGCCAAGATCAAAAAGGCGGCGACGTTCAACCAGGGCTATTCGCTGGGCGAACTGCTTGCGGCATCCAAGCTCGACCTCGCCTGGCACGCGCTGCCCGCCGATGCGCCCGAACAGAATGTCGACACGTTCGAAGCAAAGACGCTGGCCGATATGGGGCTGGACATCAAGGATGTGCCGCCGCGCTATCGCTCAAGCTATTTCCAGCATATCTGGTCGAACGGCTATGCCAGCGGCTATTACGCTTACCAATGGACCGAGATGCTGGACGACGATGCGTATAGCTGGTTCGAAAAGCATGGCGGCATGACCCGCGAAAACGGCCAGCGGTTCCGCGACCTGATCCTGTCCAAGGGACATACCATGGATTACGGCCCGATGTTCCGCGCCTTTTACGGAAGGGACCCCGAAATCGGGCCGATGCTCGAAGCGCGCGGCCTGACCGCGGCTGGCGACAGCGGTGACACCGCCGCACCGACCGCCGACGGCCCTGCCCAGGCACCGGCGGGCGATACGCCGGTCAAATAACCGCGAGCGGCGGTCCGACGATATCGGATCGCCGCTCGGAACGACGAATATGCGTCAGTTTGAAGGCTGCGGCTGTTGGTTCAGGCGCAGCCTTCGACATATTGGATCGCCGGGCCGCCGGCATGGATGAACTGGACTCGCCCTTCCTCATTGACCTCGAAACGGATGCCGCGCGCCGACGGGTCCTGGACATAGGCCTGTCCGCCCCCGCCGCCGGTCGACCAGACGGTGCGATATTCGGCGGGCGCATCGGCATATTGATGCGGGGACGACTTGGCGCGCGCGCCATAGGCCCGCCCGATCGCCGAAACCGGTGATCCGATACCGATGCCGGTGCTGGTCTTCACATCCGATCCGCGCGCCAGCGTGATCCGGGCAAGCCGCCCGTCGACCAGCATCACCGTCATCCCCTGCGGCGCATCGGCGGGACGATAGATTTCGCAGGAGGCGGGATCGGGACCGTTGACGTCGTCGGGGTTCGAATCGGGGCCAAGCGCCGCGCTGACCGCCGCCTTCGTCATGCCGATGCGCAGCGGCCCCCAGCCGGTGGGGAGCAGGGGACGCGCGCCGCTGCTGTCACTCGCACCCTCCCCGCTATCCGCGATCGAGGTCGGTGTCGCCGACGGCGATGGCGATGGTGATGGCGCGGGCGTTTCGCGCGTCGGAATGTCGATCGCGACGCTGCCGTTGTCGGGCGCTTCATCGGCGTCGCGCCCGCCCGAATTGCAGGCGGCGAGCAACGTCAGACCGGCAAGTACAAGGGTGGTTCGCATATCTGGCTCCCGTCATTCAGGTATTCGCCGAACAGCATAGAAGGTCATTCGGCGCTTGCCGAGGGGCCGCTTCCCCTTGCCCCCGCGCCGCTGCTTCGCGATAGAGCGCCGGACGTGACCGATCCCACCGACCTTCTGCGCAATATCTTCGGCTTTTCCGCGTTTCGCGGGGTGCAGGGCGATGTCGTCGCGCGGGTGATGTCAGGGGCCGACACACTGGCCGTAATGCCGACCGGCGCGGGCAAGTCGCTATGCTATCAACTGCCCTCGGTCGCGCTGGAGGGCACCTGCATCGTCATCTCCCCTCTGATCGCGCTGATGCATGACCAGCTTCGCGCCGCCGAAGCCGTCGGCATCCGTGCCGCCACACTAACTTCCGCCGACGATAATCGCGCGGAAACGATCGCGCGGTTTCGCGGCGGCGAACTCGACCTGCTCTATGTCGCGCCCGAACGCGCTTCGTCGGGGCATTTCCGCGAATTGCTGGAAAGCGCGAAGATTGCGCTGTTCGCGATCGACGAAGCGCATTGCGTGTCTGAATGGGGCCATGACTTTCGCCCCGATTACCGGCTGCTTCGCCCGCTGCTCGACAATTTTCCCGATGTCCCGCGCCTGGCGCTGACGGCGACTGCCGATGCACACACCCGCGCCGACATATTGGAGCAACTTGGTATCGAGCCGGGCGGCCTGATCGTCGCCGGGTTCGATCGGCCGAACATCCGCTATGCGATCAGCCCGCGCACCAACACGACGCAGCAGCTTGCCGATTTCATTATCGACAATCCCGGTCCCGGCATCGTCTATGCCCCCACCCGCGCGCAGACCGAAAGGCTGGCCGAGGCGCTGACGCGAACCGGGCGGCCAACGCGCGCCTATCATGCCGGGCTGGAACCAGCGGTCCGCGCCAGGAACCAGGCCGATTTCGTGGCGAGCGAGGACATGGTGATCTGCGCCACGGTGGCGTTCGGCATGGGAATCGACAAACCCGATGTACGCTTCGTCGCGCATGCCGGCATCCCCAAATCGATCGAAGCCTATTATCAGGAAACCGGCCGGGCGGGGCGCGACGGCGATCCGGCGGTCGCGCACCTGTTCTGGGGAGCAGACGATTTCGCGCGGGCGCGGCAGCGGATCGGCGAGGTCGAGCCGGCGCGCCAGTCGGGCGAACGCGCGCGGCTGACGGCGCTCGGCGCACTGGTCGAAACGGCGGGGTGCCGGCGCGCGATCCTGTTGCGCCATTTCGGGGAGGACCCGCCCGAACGCTGCGGAAATTGCGACAATTGCCTGAACCCGCCCAAGGCGGTCGACGCCAGTGTCGCCGCGCAGAAATTCCTCTCCGCCGTGTTTCGTACCGGGCAGATGTTCGGTGCAGGCTATATCGAGAGCATATTGCTGGGCAAATCGTCCGAACGCAGCATGACGAACGGCCATGAATCGCTGTCGGTATGGGGCATCATCAACGGCGAGGAAGCCGCGCTGATCAAGCCGGTTTCGCGGGCACTGCTGCTGCGCGACGCGTTGCGCACCAATCCGCATGGCGGGCTGGAATTCGGGCCCGCAGCCAAAGCGATATTGAAGGGCGAGGCACGGGTGGAACTGGTTCTGCCGCCCGCGCGCGCAAAACGACGGCGGCGCGGGAGGGTAACGCCCAATCCGGTCGGCGATCCGTTGTTCGAGGCGCTTCGCGACTGCCGCCGCGATCTGGCGAAAGCGCGCGAGGTGCCGCCCTATGTGATTTTCCACGATTCGGTGCTGCGCGAAATGGCGGCGGTACGACCGGCAAGCCTGTCGGCGATGGGCGAAATCACCGGCGTGGGCGCAAAAAAGCTCGACGCATATGGCGACGCATTCCTGTCGGTGATCCGCCGGGCCGGTTGACGGGGCTTGGCTCCGCCCACGCGTGGCGGTAGAGCTTCCTTCATGGCTACCATCCGCCGCATCGACGAGCGCATTTCCGTCGCCCCGCAGATCGACCCCGCCGATATTGGCGAAATCGCACAGGCGGGCTTCACCACGATCATCAACAACCGTCCCGACGAAGAAGAGGCGGGCCAGCCCGAAGGCGATGCGATCCGCGCTGACGCCGAGGCGCTTGGCCTTGGCTACAACGCAATTCCAATCACCCATGCCGGGTTCAGCCATGCGCAGATCGATGCGATGCGCGCGGCGCTGGACGCGGCGACGGGACCGGTGCTCGCCTATTGCCGTTCGGGCACGCGATCGGCCAATCTATGGGCACTCGCCAGCGCAAAAGCGGGCGGCGATCCGGAAACGATCATCGCCCAGGCGGCCGGTGCCGGATATGACCTGTCGGCTATCCGGCCCTTGCTGGATTCGCTTTCCGCCGACGCATGAGGTGGTGGGTCCTGGTCGGATCGTTCACCGCGATCCTGACCCTTGCAGGGTTGATCCGCCTGCTCAAGCTGGGCCATGGCGCGATCGATGACGAGGCGGGGGCCATGCGACTGGCCGAACAGCTGCTGACCGGTTTCAACGCTTCCCACGCGATATGCGACCTTGGCGGCGAAACGGCGGTCGTGTTTGGCGATGACGGCATCGCCTTTGTCCGCCGCCACGGCACCCATTTCGTGGCGCGCCGCCTTGGCAATGATCCACCAGTAACCCGCGATCTGACCATGGTTTCGATCGGGCATGACGAAACCATGTTCGGGCCGTGCGTCCTCCATCTGGCGACTGAATCCGATGCGCGAGCGCTGGTCGCCATGCTGCGCGGGAAGAACTGACCCGGCGCGCCACGGGCCGTCGGGAAGCCACCACACCCGCAATCGGTCGCCCAGATTCGGTGATGGAAGACGCGCCAAAGCGCCACACTCTCCGGACAAAAAAAGGGCCGGCGCGAAGGCCGGCCCAGGGGTCCGCAGGAGGAACTCTTAAAACAAGCCGGGGCGGCAGCGCTGACCGCCGCCCCCCGTGATCAGTTGTAGGCGCGCTCGCCATGTTCGCCGAGGTCGAGCCCTTCCAGCTCCACCTCTTCGCTGACACGCATTCCGGTAAGCGCCTTGGCGATGATCGCCGCGATCGCCGTACCGACAGCTGCCCAGACGATCGCAACCGCGACGGCATAGACCTGGATACCGACCTGCGCGCCCATGCCGACCGACCCGTCGCCCGGTCCGCCGAACACCGGCTGATAGACGATGCCGGTGCCGATCGCGCCGATAATGCCGCCGACGCCATGGATGCCGAACGCGTCGAGCGAATCGTCATAGCCAAGTTTGGGCTTCACCACCGAAACGAAGAAGAAGCACACGATCGACGCGATGGCGCCGAGGATGATCGCGCCGAACGGGCCGGAATTGCCCGCTGCGGGGGTGACCGCCACCAGTCCGGCAATGATCCCCGAGCACCAGCCGAGCGCCGACCCCTTATGGCCCATCACCCGTTCGGTCAGCATCCAGAACAGCCCCGCCGAGGCGGTGGCGACGAAAGTGTTGATCATCGCAAGGCCAGCAGTGCCGTCCGCCTGAAGCTCCGACCCGGCGTTGAAGCCGAACCAGCCGACCCACAACAGGCCGGTGCCGACCATGGTGAGGGTAAGCGAGTGCGGCGGCATCCGATCGGTGGGATAGCCGCGGCGCTTGCCCAGGAAGAAGCTGGCGACCAGCGCGGACACGCCCGCATTGATATGCACCACCGTACCGCCCGCGAAATCGAGCGCGCCCGCATCGAACAGCAGGCCGCCGCTCGCCCACACCATATGCGCGATCGGGAAATAGGTGATGGTCAGCCACACGATCGCGAAGATCATGGTGGCGGAAAATTTCATGCGCTCGACAAGCGCGCCCAGCACCAGCGCAATGGTGATCGCGGCAAAGGTCATCTGAAAGCTGAGGAACACATATTCGGAAATCTTGTCGTCCGAAAACGTATCGGCCAGGCTGTCCGGCGTGACGCCCGACAGAAAGAATTTGCCCCAGCTGATGAACGCGTTGCCCTCCGGCCCGAAGGCGAGGCCGTAGCCGTAGATTACCCAGATCAGCATTGCGAGGCAGGCCACCGCGCCGATCTGGGTCATGGTAGAAAGCATATTCTTCGCGCGCGTCAGCCCGCCATAGAAAAGCGCAAGGCCCGGCAGGATCATCATCAGCACAAGCAGCGTCGCGGTCATCATCCAGGCATTGTCGCCGGGATGAACCACCGGCGCGGCCGCCGTTGGCGGTGATTGCAGCGCGCTGTCCTGCGCCCAGGCGGGCAGCGCCGCGAACATCGTTAGACCGGTGGTGCCAAGGGCGCCGGCAATTTTGGTAACTGGCTTCATCATACCCCCCGTGCTCACAGCGCGCTCTGATCGGTTTCGCCGGTGCGGATGCGTACCGCCTGCCCGACATCCAGAACGAAAATCTTTCCATCGCCGATCGCGCCGGTATTGGCCGACGTCTGAACCGCCTCGACCACCCGGTCCGCAACATCGGCGGCGCACACGACCTCGATCTTTATCTTCGGCACCATGTTGGTGCTGTATTCGGCCCCGCGATAGATTTCGGTCTGGCCCTTTTGCCGACCGAATCCCTTTACCTCGCTGACCGTCATGCCCGTGACCCCGACATCCGTCAGCGCCTCCCGCACGTCATCAAGCTTGAACGGCTTGATGATCGCGATGACCAGTTTCATGTCGCCCCCGTTCCTTCGCCAGAAACAAGTTTCCGCTGACGATGATACCAGCAAGCGACGTGCCAATCGGACGAAGCGCGGATTTCAACCGCTTCGCCGTCTTCGAACCGTTACCGAAATGTAAAAATTTTGTGCAGCCGCGAGATGGTGCTTAAAAATCAGGCAGGATTGGCCATGATTTTTCGCGCCGGGCCGAGGTCGCTTTCGTCCACCATGATCCGCACCGGAATCAGGAACGCACTGCCATCGGCGATACTTGCCTCTGCATCGAAGGCGAAACACGGTATCCCTTCGGATTCGAGCCGACCTTGCAGGATATGGGCTTCGAACCGGTTGAACCGGCCGACCTCCACCAGCGCCATCAGACCGCGGTTCCGCCCACGGTCAGTCCCTCCACCAGCAACGTCGGCTGGCCCACACCGGCGGGGACCGACTGGCCGCCCTTGCCGCACATGCCCACGCCTTCGTCCAGCGCGAAGTCGTTGCCGATACCGGTAATCTGGTTCAGCACCTTCGGCCCGTTGCCGATCAGCGTCGCGCCCTTGATAGGCGCGCCGACGCGGCCATCCTCGATTTTATACGCTTCGGTGCACGAAAACACGAACTTGCCCGACACGATGTCGACCTGTCCGCCGCCGAAGCTCTTGGCGTAAATACCGTTCTTCACCCGGCTCATCAGCTCGGCCGGATCGTCGTTGCCGGCGCGCATGAAGGTATTGGTCATGCGTGGCATCGGCGCGTGCTCGAACCCCTGACGCCGACCGTTGCCGGTCGCTTCGACGCCCATCAGCCGCGCATTCATCCGGTCCTGCATATAGCCTTTCAGCACGCCGTCCTCGATCAGCACATTTTCGCGCGTCGGCGTGCCTTCGTCGTCGATCGACAGCGAGCCGCGCCGGTCTAGGATCGACCCGTCATCAACCACGGTGACGCCCTTCGCCGCAACCTGTTCGCCGATGCGGCCTGAAAAGACGCTGGTGCCCTTACGGTTGAAATCACCTTCCAGCCCATGTCCCACCGCTTCATGGAGCAGCACGCCGCACCAGCCGGGACCGAGCAGCACCGGCATGACACCGGCGGGCGCATCGACCGCTTCAAGATTGGTCAGCGCCTGCGCCAGCGCCATGTCGATCGCGCGGTTCCACGTCTCGGGTTGGAGCAGATTGTCGTACAGCGCCCGGCCGCCCAAACCAAAGCTGCCGCTTTCGCGCCGTCCATTCGATTCGACGACGATGTTGACGTTCAGCCGGGTGAGCGGGCGGATATCGGTGGCAACGAAGCCATCGGGGCGGACGATCTCCACCACCTGCCAGCTTCCGATCAGCCCGACCGACACCTGCGCCACACGCGGATCGCGGGCACGCGCAGCGGCGTCGATCGTCTGGCACAAATTCACTTTGTCGGCGAAGGGGACCAGGTCGATCGGGTCGGCATCGGTATAAAGATGGCGGTTGTTACGGCGCGGCGGCGCTGCCCTGCCCTGTCTGGACGGGTCGATCAGCGCCATTGTCTGTCCTGCGCGGCGAATCGCATCGGCGGACAGTTCGTTGGCATGGGCGAAGGCAGTGGTCTCCCCCGTCACGGCGCGCAGACCGAACCCCGAATCGGTGTTGTACGACGCCTTGTTCAATCGGCCGTCGTCGAAATGGAAACTTTCCGATTTGCGATATTGGAGGAACAGTTCGCCGTCCTCCGCCGTGCCCAGCAGATCGGCGGTGAGCGCCTTCGCAGTGTCGGGGTCAAGCGTGTCTCGGTAGAGAAAGCTTCGCGGATCGGGCGTCGTTGTCATGCCCGCAATATAGGAAGGATGCGGCGCGAATCCACCAAAGGGACCCGATGCCGTTCAGGCGGCTTCGGGCGGCGATCCTGCCGAGATGTCGGGAAGCGCCGCCTGATCCACGCCGTCGGCGGGACCGCCGATCAGAATGAAGCGCCGGTCGCAATAGCCGCAATCGACATAGCCGCGCTCGTCGATTTCCAGCCAGACGCGCGGATGGCCGAGCGCCGCGCCGCCGGGAATGTCCGTGGCGCCGTCGCATGCAACGCGGCGAGTGGTAACCTTGGTCGTTTCGGGCGGCGGAATCATGGCAGGGGTCGATAGCAAGCCTGTCGCTCCACTGCAATCGGCCATGCAAGACTTGCGTGAAGATGCTTTCCGCCGCATCTCAACGCGCATGAATGAAGCGGCGATCGAGATCGACGGCCTGTCGAAGACCTATAAGGGCGGCAAAAAGGCGCTGGACAATGTTACGTTCGACGTGCCGCGCGGGCAGATATTCGGACTGCTCGGCCCCAATGGCGCGGGCAAATCGACGCTGATCAACATTCTCGCCGGGCTGGTGAACAAAAGCGGCGGACGCGCCGCGATCTGGGGATTCGACATCGACGATCATTCGCGCAACGCGCATGGTTCGATCGGCATCGTCAATCAGGAGATTACCTTCGATCCGTTTTTCACACCCTTTGAAACGCTTGAAATCCAGGCCGGGCTGTACGGCGTGCCCAAGGCCAGGCGCGGTTCGATGGAACTGCTTTCGGCGATGGGGCTGGAGGACAAGGCGCGGGCCTATTCACGGACGCTGTCGGGCGGCATGAAGCGCCGGTTGATGGTGGCGAAGGCGATGGTCCATTCGCCGCCCGTACTGGTGCTAGACGAACCGACCGCGGGGGTCGATATCGAACTTCGTCAGCGGCTTTGGGAATATGTGCGCGGCCTGAACGATCGCGGCGTGACAGTCGTTTTGACCACCCATTATCTGGAAGAGGCCGAAGAGCTTTGCGACCGGATCGCGATCATCAATCAGGGGCGGCTGATCGCGAACGAACCCACCCGCGTCCTGATCGCGCGGGCGAAGGAAAAGCTGGTCGAAGTGACGGTGGATCGCGACATCGCCAGCGTGCCCGACAATAGATGTTTTCAGAAAATCGAAACCAGGGACGAGCGCACCCTGTCGATCGCGTTCGACAAAAGCGAGGTGAATGCGGGCGAGGTGCTCGCCGCGATCCAGCGCGACGGATATGGCATCGTCGATGTCGTCACGCGCGAACCCGATCTGGAAGACGTGTTCCTGAACCTCACCCGCGCGGCCAACGAGGCAGCCTGAACTATATGACTGCTCTAGCCTGGACGGATCGATACTGACCCGCATGTCCGGCCCCTCCCCGCCGGGATGGGGCCGGTAAAACCGGTCAGCCGATCGTCTGACCCGTCTTTCCCCAATCGGCGAGAAAGCCCTCAATCCCCTTGTCGGTCAGCGGGTGATTGACGAGCTGGCGGATCACCTTGGGCGGCGCCGTCATTACATCCGCACCCAGCTTCGCCGCTTCCAGGATATGAACCGGGTGACGCACGCTCGCCACCAGGATTTCGGTATCAAACATGTAATTATCGTAGATCAGGCGGATATCTTCGATCAGGCGCATCCCGTCGAACCCGATATCGTCATGCCGGCCGACAAAGGGCGAAATGAAGCTGGCCCCGGCCTTTGCCGCGAGCAGCGCCTGATTGGCAGAAAAGCACAGCGTCACATTGACCATGGTGCCGTCGCCGGTCAGCGCCTTACAGGTTTTCAGCCCTTCGATGGTCAGCGGCACCTTGATCGCGACATTGTCGGCGATCCTGCGAAGCACCTCCGCTTCCTTCATCATCGTTTCATGGTCGAGCGCGACCACTTCGGCAGAAACCGGGCCGGGGGTGATCGAGCAAATCTCCTCGACAACCTCAAGAAACTTGCGGCCCGATTTGTGGATCAGCGACGGATTGGTGGTGACGCCATCGACCAGGCCCGATTCGGCAAGGTCGCGAATCTCCGCGGTGTCGGCGGTATCGACGAAGAATTTCATGGCTCTCTTTCGGTCAGAATGGGCAGGAATTGTCGCGAATGCGATTCGTGGGCGCAGCATATAGCGCGGTCGCCGCGACCGCACAGCCCGCGCTTCATGCTATAATGTAACGGCATGGATGACGCCTTTTTCAGCTCAGTTGCGTTAAACCCTTCATCATGGACCAATCCCCCCCAGACCAGTTCGCCGAAGCGCGCAGGTTGGAAGCGTTGCGCGCGCTGAACCTGCTCGACACCGATCCGGACCAGGAATTCGGCGCGCTGGTGGCGCTCGCGCGGCTCGCGCTGCGCACCCCCATCGTTCTCGTCGCACTGATCGACGAGGAACGGCTGTGGGTGAGCGCCAGCGAAGGCACCGACATAAAGGAAATCCCGCGGGAGGTTTCCTTTTGCAACCATACGATCCGGGGTCGCGGCATATTCGAGGTCACCGACGCGCACAACGACCCGCGCTTCGCCGATAACCCGCTGGTCACCGGCTACCCCGATATCCGTTTCTATGCCGGCATCGCGATACATGCCGCCGATCCAAAATATCCCCGGCGGCGACATGCCATCGGCGCGATTTGCGGCATCGATCACCGCCCGGGAAAGCTGGACGCCGAACAGGAAGGCGCACTACGCAATCTTGGCCGCCTGGCAGAAGGACTGGTCGCGTCGCGTGCGGCGGCAAGCGGGGCGCTGCGCATCGCCGAGACGACCCAGCGCCAGGCGGTCGAACTGAGCCGCCGCGACCGGACGTTCCGCGAAGCCGAGCGCATGGCGCAGATCGGATCGTGGCGTTTCCAGTTCAGCGACCGTTCGCTCACCTGGTCCGAGGGCATTTACCGGCTCCACGATTTGAATGTCAGCGAACCACCAAGCGCCGAACGCGCGCTTGAATTCTATCCCCCGCATGCGCGCGAACGTTTGAGGCAGGCGATGGCCGATACGCGCTCAACCGGCGAACCGTTCGACCTCGAACTCGATTTCATCACCGCAAGCGGCGGTCAGCGCCGGGTACGCACGGTTGGCGGACTGGAACTGGAAGATGGCGAACCGGTTGCGATGACCGGTGTGTTTCAGGATGTTACCGAACGCTATCAGCTGGAACAGAGCCTTCGCCGATCGGCAAGCATCGACGAAGTGGCGGGCATCGCGAACCGCAACGCGTTCAACCGCGAACTGGAAGTCGCGATGGACGAGGCAGAACGTGAAAAGACGCCGCTGGCGCTGGTGCTGGTCGATCTCGACGGGTTCAAGCAGGTCAACGACACCAACGGCCATGTCGCGGGCGACGACGTACTGCGCGCCGTCGGCCAGCGTCTGCACGCACCATGGCTCGCCGAAAGTTTCGCCGCGCGGCTGGGCGGTGACGAATTCGCGCTGATCGTGCGCGATCCCACGCTGTGTGGTGACATCGACACCATGGTCGCCACCCTGGTCGAGAATCTGAAGCGGCCGGTTGAAACCGGGGCCGGACCGCTGCGCATTTCGGGAACGGCGGGATATGCGGCGTTCGGCCCGGCGATCGGCAGCATGCGCGAATTCATCCATCGCGCCGATACCGCGCTGTACGAAGCGAAGCGAACCGAACGCGGCACCGCGCGCCGGTCCTCGGCACTGATGCACCCGCCGCGCGCGATCAGCGCATCGGGAAGCTAGAGGCCGCTTCACGAAAGCATATCCTTGCCGCTATCAGGCGAAGCAATGCCTGGTGAACGCGTCCGCTGCCTTGTCCTCAATTCCGCGCTTGGTCCGCTGGACTATCGCGTACCCGCCGGGATGCGTGTCGAGCCCGGATCGATCGTGGTCGCCCCGCTGGGGCCGCGCCAGTTGCTCGCCGTGGTATGGGAAGCCGACCGGCTCCCCGCCGAAACCGTCGGGGACAATCGGCTGCGCAACCTGATCGGGGTGATGGATGCGCCGCCGATCCCCGCCCCCTTGCGCCGGCTGGTCGAATGGACGGCGGACTATTATCTCGCCGCGCCGGCGGCGGTGCTTCGCATGGCGCTTGCTTCCACTTCCGCGCTGGACGGCGCGAAAACGACGCTGGAATATCGCGCGAGCGGACAGATGCCCGAACGCATGACGCCGCAGCGCGAACAGGCGCTGGCGCGGATCGGCGATCGGCAGGGAAGCGTGCGCGAACTAGCCGCGATGGGCGAGGTGTCCGATGGCGTAATTCGCGGGCTGGTGAAGACCGGCGCAATCGAAGCGGTGGAGGTCGATCTCGATGCCCCCTTCTCCGCACCGCACGCCGATTTCGCCCCGCCAGCACTGGCCGCCGAACAGACACGCGCCGCCGAAGCCCTGCGCGAAGCGGTGGCGGCGCGGCGGTTTCAGCCCTTCCTGCTCGACGGGGTGACCGGATCGGGCAAGACCGAGGTATATTTCGAAGCGGTGGCGCAGGCGATCCGATCGGGCAGACAGACGCTGGTGCTGCTTCCCGAAATCGCGTTGACCGAACCGTTCCTCACCCGCTTCGCCACACGCTTCGGATGCCGTCCGGTGGCGTGGCATTCCGACCTTCGTCAGTCGCAGCGGCGCCGGGCGTGGCGCGCGATTGCGGGCGGCGAGGCGCTGGTGACCGTCGGCGCACGGTCGGCGCTGTTCCTGCCCTATCGCGATCTTGGCTGCATTATTGTTGATGAAGCACACGAAACCAGCTTCAAACAGGAAGACGGCGTGCACTATCACGCGCGCGACGTCGCGGTAATGCGCGGGCTTTTCGAACAATGCCCGGTAGTGCTCGCTTCCGCCACGCCCGCAATCGAAACGCGCCACCAGGTCGATCTGGGTCGCTATGCCGAGCTGAAACTTCCCGGCCGCTACGGCAAGGCGGAACTGCCGCATCTTGAGGCGATCGACATGATCGCCGAGCCGCCCGAACGCGGCCGCTGGATCGCGCCAAAGCTGGTCAAGGCGATCGACGAAACGCTGGGACGTGGCGAACAGGTGCTGCTGTTCCTCAACCGGCGCGGCTATGCCCCGCTCACCCTGTGCCGCAATTGCGGCCATCGCTTCCAATGCCCCAACTGCACCGCCTGGATGGTCGAGCATCGGCTGGTCAACCGGCTCGCATGCCACCATTGCGGCCATGCAATGCCGACGCCGCGCGCCTGCCCCGAATGTCATGAGGAGGATACGCTGGTCGCGTGCGGCCCCGGTGTCGAGCGCATCGCCGACGAGGCGGCGGCGCTATGGCCCGATGCGCGATCGGCAATCGTTACGTCGGACACGCTGTGGTCCCCCGCGCGTGCCGCCGAATTCGTCCGCGCGATGGAGGGGGGCGAGATCGATATCGTGATCGGAACGCAACTCGTCACCAAGGGCTATCATTTCCCCAACCTGACGCTGGTCGGGGTGATCGATGCCGATCTTGGGCTGGAAGGCGGTGACCTTCGCGCCGCCGAAAAGACGTTTCAGCAGATCATGCAGGTGTCGGGCCGCGCGGGCCGGGGGGAAAAGCCGGGCACCGTGTATATCCAGACGCATTCGAAGGAGGCGCCCGTCATGCAGGCGCTGGTGACCGGCGATGCGGAAAGTTTCTATGCCGCCGAAACCGAACAGCGGCGCGACGCCGACGCCCCACCCTTTGGCCGCTATGCCGCGATCATCGTGTCGAGCGAGGACAAGGACGCGGCCCATGCCGCAGCCGCCAAAATTGCGCGCGCGGCGCCCGACATCACCGACATGATGGTGTTCGGCCCCGCCCCCGCGCCGCTTGCCATGCTGCGCGGACGCCATCGCTATCGCCTGCTCGTCCATGCGCGCCGCGCGCTGGCCGTACAGGACGTGATCCGCGACTGGCTCGGCGCGCTCGACTGGCCCTCCAAAGTGCGGGTGGCGGTCGATGTCGACCCGTACAGTTTTCTGTGACGCTCTTGCGAAAGGCCGGGCAATGCCGGACAAGGCGCACCCGATGACGGGCAAGAGGAAAACCCTGCGGTTCGTGCGCTGGCTGATGCCGCTGATCGCTGCGCTGGCGGCTGTTTCGACGCCGGCCCGCGCGGACGATATTTCGGCAGCCGCGCGCGGTGTTGTGCGCGTCGTCATCATTGCCGAGGCCGATGGCGAGGAGATCGGGCGCGGGCATGGCAGCGGCTTTGCGATCGCGCCCAACCGGATCGTCACCAATGCGCATGTGGTGGAGCTGGCGCGCAAATTCCCCTCGCTGGTGACGATCGACGTGGTGCCCGAAAGCGGCAGCGATCATTATCAGGGCGAACTGGTGGCGTTCGATCCCGATGCCGATCTGGCCATCATTCAGTTTGACGGGGCTTCGCTGCCGCCGCTGACGCTGTATTCGCCGCCGCTGCCCGACGGGGCGGATCTGGTTTCGCTCGGCTATCCCGGTAATGTCGACAAGGCGACCTATGACACGCTGGGCCAGATGCTGAACCCGACCGCGCCGGTGCGCTCGACGGGTATCCTGTCCGCGCATCGCGCGCTGCGCGGGGTCGGCACGATCGAACATACCGCACAGATCGCGCGGGGCAATTCGGGCGGCCCCCTGCTCGACACCTGCGGGCGGGTGGTAGGGGTGAACCGGGCGATCACCACCGCCGAAGACGGCGATGCGAGCTTCGTCATGTCGCTGGACGAGGATGCACTGGTCGCGTTCCTGAAAGCGCAGAAACAGGCTTTCCGATCGGTCGACTGGCCATGCACCAGCATGAACGCGGCGATGGCGCGCGAAAACGAACGCGCCTCGCAACAGGCCGAGGCGCAGGAAGCCGATGCGCGAGACCGCCAGTATCAGGCGATCCGCGCGCGCGACGAAGCCATCGACCGCGCTCGCCAGGACAATCAGGATGTGCGCGACAATATGATGGGCGGCGCGGCGCTGATGCTGGTGCTGGGCGCGCTGATCGTCGGTGCGAGCGGCATGATGCTGACGCGCGGAAACCGGCGGGCCGCAATCTGGACGGCGAGCGGCGGCGGCGTGCTGATGGTCGGTGCGGCCATCTTGTTCGTGCTGCGCCCCGGCTTCGACCCCGCAAGCGTCGAACAACCCGAAGCGAATGCGCAGCAGGACAAGGCACCTGGTATTCTTGCCGGCAAGCTGCTCTGCCGCCTCGACCCGGATCGCAGCCGGATCACCGTGTCGCAGGGGGCCGACCGGACGCTGGACTGGGACAAGGATGGCTGCCTTGCCAAAAATACCCAATATGTCGAAACCGCGAACGGTTGGCGCAGCATTCGGGTGGCGGACGATGATCAGACGGTCAGCATCGAAACCTATGATCCGCTGGCGCGCACCCTTGTCGTCGACCGCTATTTCCCGGGACGCGATTCGATGGCTCGGCTGCGCGACCTGCGTCCCGATGAAAAGCTGAAAGCTTGTACGAACAAAACCGCGCAGCTTGCCGAACTTGCCTCGCGCCAGTCGGCGATGCGCGCCGCGTTGCCGGCGCAACCCGACGAACATCTGGTATATGGCTGTTCGCCGCAATGATCCGACAGGGGGACTATATGCGAACCATATCGCTTGCAGCCGCTGCGCTGCTGACCATCGCCGCGGCGCCGCCACAGGCCGCGCCGCGCGCCGTCGGAATACCGGTTGATGTGGCGGTGCGCGTCGCGCCCGATCTGGGCAAGACGCATTCGGGACGCCTGCTGCTGTTCGCGCAGAAAGTGACGCCCGGCGCAGAAACGCAGGATACGGTTGACACGTCCGCATTCCGTCCGACCGATACGGCGGTGGCGGGGCGTGAGGTGACCGATTTCCGTCCCGGCCATCCGGCGGTGATGGGCACCGACACCGACGCCTTTCCGCAACCCTTTTCGACGCTTGCGCCGGGCACCTATCGCTTTCAGGCGGTGCTCGACCCCGATCACAGCTATACCTATTCGGGGCGCGACGGCGGCGATCTGGTATCGAAGGTGGTCGAGGCGACGCTGCCCGGCCCGGTGCCCGCGCTGATGCTGGACCATGCGCTTCCCGAAACGGGATTCGACGAGACGCTCACGCGCTACCCGGAAGATCGCCGCGCAGTGATTCGCGCCGGGCTGAAGTCGGTCAGGCCGATCGATTTCCAGAGCACGGTGATGACCGATTTCCGGGGCACCCCGACCGCGATTCGCGGCTGGGTGGCGCTGCCGCCAGGATATGGCCCGCAAGGCGACGCTACCTATCCCACCGTCTATTCGGACGGCGGGTTCGGCAGCACGCTGGAGTCGGCGAAGTTGAGCGCCGCAATGATGGCGAACCAGATGGCGAAGGGCGAAATGCCGCCGATGATCTGGGTCTATCTCGATCATCATATCGCCACCGGCACGCATGAATTCGCCGATTCGAAGAATAATGGGCCATGGGGCACCGCGCTCGTCACCGAACTGATCCCGGCGCTCGAACGGCAATATCGCATGGATGCGAAATCGACGGGACGGTTCCTGACCGGGCATAGTTCGGGCGGCTGGTCGACGCTGTGGCTGCAGGTCAAATGGCCGAAGATTTTCGGCGGCAACTGGCCCACATCCCCCGATCCGAGCGACTTTCACGATTTCACCAATGTGAATCTGTATGCCGACAACGCCAATTTCTATCATGGCCCCGACGGCAAGCCGCTGCCGCTGATCCGCGATAAGGGAAAGGTGATCGCGACGACGCGGGAATTCGCCACGCTGGAACAGGCGCTGGGCGGCTATGGCGGGCAGTTCGCCAGCTTCGAATGGGTGTTCTCGCCGCGATGCCCCGATGGACGGCCCTGCCCCGTTTTCGACCGCGCGACCGGCGATGTCGATCCCAGGATCGCGCAATATTGGATCGATAATTACGACGTCGCGCATATCGTGAAGCGCGACTGGAACACGCTTCGCCCCGACCTGAAAGGCAAGCTGCACCTGATCGTCGGCACGGCGGACACCTTCTATCTCGACGGCCCGGCGCACCGACTGCAAAAGGTGCTGACCGACCTCGGCGATACCTCGCAATTCCGCTTCATTCCGGGGCGCACCCATTTCGACCTGTTTCAGGTAGGGGACGACCGCTACGGCCTGATGAAGGTGATCGGCAAGGAAATGTACGACGTCGCGCGGCCAGGAAATCACTGGCAGTCCGGGGCGCAATAAGGGAAAAGGACGGCCCTTCTTCCCCCCGCTCTGCCGGGGGCTACTCCTCCACGCCTTCGCGCTTGCGCAGCGCGCGCTTGCGCGTCACGCCATAGGCATAGCCGCCCATGCTCCCGTCGCCGCGCTGGACGCGGTGACAGGGGATGAGGACCGCGACATGGTTTGCGCCGCAGGCACTCCCCGCCGCGCGCACCGCGCCGGGTTTGCCGATCGCGGCGGCGAGTTGCGCATAACTTCGCGTCTCCCCCGCCGGAATGCGGCGAAGCGCCTGCCACACCGCTTCCTGAAATGCCGTGCCCTGCACGTCGAGCGGCAGATCGGTATGGCGGCCGGGTGTTTCCACCTCCGCCACGACCTTTGCGGCGAGATCGGCGAGCGCACTGCCGCCGGGGACAATTTCGGCATTGGGGAAGCGGCGGGCGAGCGCAATCGAATCCTCGTCGAACGACACGCGGCACAACCCCTTGTCGGTCGCCGCGACCAACAGCTTGCCCAGACTGGTGTCGGCGACGACCCAGCGGATCGTCACCCCCTCCCCGCCGCGCTTCCATGCGCCGGGCGTCATGCCGAGCCGGTCCTTGTTGTTTTCATAGAAACGGCCGGGACCGGAATAGCCGGCTTCGTAAATCGCATCGGTCACGCTACTCTCCTTCGTCAGCGCATCGGCAGCGCAGGTTGCCTGCAATGCGCGGGCATAGGCGGCGGGGGACACGCCGGTCGCCGCCTTGAACAGCCGCTGGAAATGGTGTGGTGCATAGCCGACGGCACGCGCCAGCGCGTCGAGCGGCATCCGCTCGGCCTGCTCTTGTATCAGCATAATCGCGCGGGCCACGGCGATGCGATCGCGCGCCACCTTATCCGGATGACAGCGCAGGCAGGCGCGATATCCCGCATCACGCGCCGCCGGGCAATCCGCGAAAAATTCGACATTCTCCCGCCTCGGCCGCCGCGCCGGGCAGCTTGGCTTGCAATATACACCGGTAGTCGCGACCGCGATGACAACATGGCCGTCGGCGCTTCGATCGCGCATCGCGAACGCCGTCCATGCGGCGTCGCGTCCATGCGGGTCGTCTAGGGCGAAAGGCGGTTCCATCGCCGTTGCGTATACGCGCGATCGCCGTCGCCCGCATCCCGGCTATTGCGTTCAAACTGTACGTCGGCGCGAAGTCATCGCCGATGCGCCTCTACCTAATTCGCGTGGCTTGCACTGTCGCGCGGCCGATGCTAGCAGCCGGTTACCCATGGGAGGGCGTGCTTTGCCGCCCTTTTTTCGTATGGGAACCAAGTTTTTCCAAAGAGGAACCTCGACGCGTGGAGAATTCCGCCGGTATTCAGGCAAGCCTTAGCGGACGCTACGCCACCGCCCTGTTCGAACTCGCCCGCGAATCGCAGCGAATCGAAACGGTGGAGGCGAGCCTTGCCAAGGTACGCGCCGCGCTCAGCGAATCGGACGAATTCGCGCGGCTGGTCGCCAGTCCGCTCGTTTCGCGCGCGCAGGCCGCGAAAGCGGTGACCGCCGCTGCCGAAGCGATGCAGATCGATCCGCTGACGGCCAAGTTTCTGGGAACGGTCGCGGAAAATCGCCGGCTGTCCCAACTGCCCGCGATCATGCGCGATTTTCGTAAGCTGGCCGCCGCGCATCGCGGCGAAACGACGGCCGAAGTCACCTCCGCGCATCCGCTGACCGACGATCAGGTCGAAGCGCTCAAGACGCAACTTCGCACCCGTGTCGGGCGTGACGTCAATGTCGACCTTTCGGTCGATCCCGAACTGCTGGGCGGCATGATCGTGCGCATCGGCAGCCAGATGATCGACAGTTCCATCAAGACCCGTCTCAATTCCCTCGCGCACGCGATGAAAGGCTAAAAAGGCTAGAATCCATGGATATCCGCGCCGCTGAAATCTCCAAGGTCATCAAGGACCAGATCGCCAGCTTCGGCACCGAAGCGCAGGTCTCCGAAACCGGCACCGTATTGTCGGTCGGCGACGGCATTGCGCGCATTCACGGCCTCGACAACGTCCAGGCGGGCGAAATGGTCGAGTTCGATGGCGGCGTTCAGGGCATGGCGCTGAACCTGGAAGCCGACAATGTCGGCGTCGTGATCTTCGGTTCCGACGCGGGCATTCGCGAAGGCGACACCGTGAAGCGCACCGGCGACATCGTCGACGTGCCGGTGGGCAAGGGCCTGCTAGGGCGCGTGGTCGATGGGCTCGGCAATCCGATCGATGGCAAGGGACCGATCCAGAGCGATCAGCGCAGCCGCGTCGAACAGAAGGCACCGGGCATCATCCCGCGCAAATCGGTTCACGAACCGGTGCAGACCGGCCTGAAAGCCATCGACGCGCTTGTCCCGATCGGCCGTGGCCAGCGTGAGCTGATCATCGGCGACCGCCAGACCGGCAAGACCGCCGTCGCCATCGACACCTTCATCAACCAGAAGGAAGTCAATCAGGGCGACGATGAATCGAAGAAGCTGTACTGCATCTACGTCGCGGTGGGGCAGAAGCGTTCGACGGTGGCGCAGATCGTCCGCCAACTCGAAGAAAATGGCGCGATGGAATATTCGATCGTGGTCGCCGCGACCGCGTCCGAACCCGCGCCGCTTCAGTTCCTCGCCCCCTATACCGCTTGTGCGATGGGCGAATATTTCCGCGACAACGGCATGCACGCCGTTATCGTGTATGACGACCTTTCGAAACAGGCCGTCGCCTATCGTCAAATGTCGCTGCTGCTTCGCCGGCCGCCGGGCCGTGAAGCCTATCCGGGCGACGTCTTCTACCTGCACAGCCGCCTGCTGGAGCGCGCGGCAAAGCTGAACGACGCCAACGGATCGGGATCGCTGACCGCGCTGCCGATCATCGAAACGCAGGCGGGCGACGTTTCGGCCTATATCCCGACCAACGTGATTTCGATCACCGACGGCCAGATCTTCCTTGAAACCGACCTGTTCTTCGCCGGTATCCGCCCGGCGATCAATGTCGGCCTGTCGGTCAGCCGCGTAGGTTCGTCGGCGCAGACCAAGGCGATGAAGAAGGTATCGGGATCGATCAAACTGGAACTGGCGCAGTATCGCGAAATGGCCGCGTTCGCGCAGTTCGGTTCGGACCTCGACGCATCGACGCAAAAGCTGCTCAACCGCGGTGCGCGGCTGACCGAGCTTTTGAAGCAGCCACAGTTCAGCCCGCTTCCCTTTGAGGAGCAGACGGTTTCGATCTATGCCGGCACCAACGGCTATCTCGACAGCATCCCGACCGAGCAGGTCACCCGGTACGAAACGGCGATGCTGGCCGATATGCGGTCGAACCATGCCGAGATTCTGAACGATATCCGCAGCACCAAGGCGCTTGGCGATGATACCGTGAAGAAGCTCAAGGACGCGCTCGACGCATTCGCGAAGACGTTTGCGTAACGACTGGTGAAACCGTTGGCCCTGAGTTTGTCGAGGGTTGGTCTTTTTCCCCGGAGGAAAGAGGAACAGGGCTTCGACAGGCTCAGCCCAAACGGAGGTGATAGGTAGGAATGGCCTCTTTAAAGGCTCTTAAAGGTCGCATCGACTCGGTGAAGTCGACGCAGAAGATCACCAAGGCGATGCAGATGGTCGCCGCGGCAAAGCTGAAGCGCGCGCAGAACGCCGCCGAGGCTGGCCGCCCCTATGCCGAACGGCTGGAAAAAGTGGTCGCGTCGCTCGCATCGAAGGTAACGATCAGCTCGACCACGCCCAAGCTGCTAACCGGTACGGGCGAGGACAAGGTGCACCTGTTCGTCGTCGCGACCAGCGACAAGGGACTGGCGGGCGCATTCAACGCGAACATCGCGCGGCTTGCGCGGCGTCAGGCGGATTCGCTGATCAAACAGGGCAAGACGGTCAAATTCTATACCATCGGCAAGAAGGGCCGCGCGGTGCTGAACCGGCTGTATCGCGGCCAGGTGGTCGAATCGATCGAGCCGGGCGATCTTGGCAAGCTGAGCTTCGCCGACGCGCATGCTTGGGCCGAGGACCTGATCGCGCGCTATGAAGCGGGCGAATTCGACGTCGCGCATCTGTTCTATTCGCACTTCAAATCGGTGCTGGCACAGGACCCTACGCAGCAGCAGATCATCCCGGTGAAGGTGCCCGACGACGCGCCGCGCCAGGAAGGCGCCGCCGCGATCGAATATGAGCCGGATGAAGAGGCGATCCTCGCCGACCTGCTTCCGCGCAATGTCGCGGTTCAGCTGTTCCGCGCGATGCGCGAAAACGCCGCGTCCGAACAGGGTTCGAAGATGACCGCGATGGACAATGCAACGCGCAATGCGGGCGACCTGATCAAGCGGCTCAACATCGAATATAACCGCAAGCGCCAGGCAGCGATCACCACCGAGTTGGTGGAAATTATTTCGGGCGCCGAGGCGCTGTAAACCCCGTGCTTTTCCCGGAATAACCGGGAAAACACAAATAGAAGCGGCCCCGGTATTCGCCGGGGCGACGAATAAGGCAAGGCAAGGAAGCACCCAATGGCAACCGCCGCTGAAATGACCCCGCCCGCAACGGGCACCAACAATGTCGGCCGCATCAGCCAGGTGATCGGCGCGGTCGTCGATGTCAGCTTCGATGACAATCTGCCCGCGATCCTGTCGGCGCTGGAAACCGACAATAACGGCCAGCGGCTGGTGCTCGAAGTGGCGCAGCATCTGGGTGAGAGCAGCGTTCGCTGCATCGCGATGGACGGCACCGACGGTCTGACCCGCGGGCAGGAAGTAACCGATACCGGTCGCCAGATTTCGGTGCCCGTCGGTCCCAAGACGCTTGGCCGCATCATGAACGTGGTCGGTGAACCGATCGACGAGCGCGGCCCGATCGGCGCTGAACTTTCCGCCCCGATCCACGCCAAGGCGCCGGAATTCATGGACCAGTCGACCGAAAGCGCGATCCTGGTCACCGGCATCAAGGTCATCGACCTGCTCGCGCCCTATGCGAAGGGCGGCAAGATCGGCCTGTTCGGCGGTGCGGGCGTCGGCAAGACGGTGCTGATTCAGGAACTGATCAACAATATCGCGAAGGGGCATGGCGGCACGTCGGTGTTCGCGGGCGTGGGCGAACGCACCCGCGAAGGCAACGATTTGTACCACGAATTTCTCGACGCCGGCGTCATTGCCAAGGATGACGAGGGCAATGCGATTTCCGAAGGGTCGAAGGTCGCGCTGGTCTATGGCCAGATGAACGAGCCTCCGGGTGCGCGCGCCCGCGTCGCGCTGTCGGGCCTGACCATCGCCGAATATTTCCGTGATCAGGAAGGGCAGGACGTGCTGTTCTTCGTCGACAATATCTTCCGCTTCACCCAGGCGGGCGCGGAAGTTTCGGCGCTGCTCGGCCGTATTCCTTCGGCCGTGGGCTATCAGCCGACGCTGTCGACCGATATGGGCGCGCTGCAGGAGCGGATCACCTCGACCAACAAGGGGTCGATCACCTCGGTTCAGGCGATCTATGTTCCCGCCGACGACCTTACCGACCCCGCGCCGGCAACGTCGTTCGCGCATCTTGACGCTACCACGGTTCTCAACCGGGCGATTTCGGAACTCGGCATCTATCCGGCAGTCGATCCGCTCGATTCGACCAGCCGCGTCCTCGAACCGCGCGTCGTGGGTCAGGATCATTACGAAACCGCCCGCGCGGTCCAGTCGATCCTGCAAAAATACAAGAGCCTTCAGGACATTATCGCCATTCTGGGCATGGACGAACTGTCGGAAGAGGACAAACTGACCGTGACCCGGGCGCGCAAGATCCAGCGCTTCCTTTCGCAGCCGTTCCACGTCGCCGAAGTGTTCACGGGCATTCCCGGCAAGTTCGTCGCGATCGAAGACACGATCGCTTCGTTCAAGGCGGTGGTGAACGGCGAATATGACCACCTTCCCGAAGCGGCCTTTTATATGGTCGGCGGCATCGACGAAGCCGTCGCCAAGGCCGAAAAAATGGCTAACGAAGCGTAATCCGGTTCCCCTCCCGCCCGCGGGAGGGGTTAGCGGAGGGAATGCCGCTGGCTCCCCTCCTGACAGGCCCCACCCCTCCCGCAAGCGGGAGGGGAGTGAGAAAGCAAAATGGCACTGCATTTCGAACTCGTAACCCCCGAAAAGCTCGTCCGTTCGAGCGAGGTCTATCAGGTCGTCGTTCCCGGCGCGGAGGGCGATTTCGGCGTGCTGGCGGGCCATGCGCCGTTCATGGCGACGGTGCGCGACGGCAATCTGGCGATCTATGCCGAAGAACGCGGCCAGCCCGAACTCATCCGGATCGAAGGCGGCTTCGCCGAGGTGAACGAGAAGGGCCTGACGGTCCTTGCCGAAAAGGCGGAGTAACACGCTGCCAACAGGCGGCTGCGCCGGGTCTGTTTCATAGCTGTTAACCAAAGCGCACTAGCCTTCGCTCCGATCATGGGGGAAGGAACGATGGACAGGGCGTTGTCGCGCTACCCGGTATCGCGGGCAAGCCACCGACTGACGATCAACCCGGCCACAAGCGCTTTCGCGACGCTTGGCATCGCGACGCTGCTCCTGCGTTTCGCCCAGTTGCAGAACCCGATCGCTGGACTTGATGAGCAATTCTACCTGCTGGTGGGCGAGCGCATGTGGCACGGCGCGCTTCCCTATCTCGACCTTTGGGATCGCAAGCCGGTCGGGCTATTCATTCTATTCGCTGGAATTGCCGCCTTGCCGGGAAACGGGGTCCTCGCCGCGAACCTGATGGCGGCGATCGCCGCGCTCGCGACTGCATGGATCATCGCATTGATCGCCCGCCGCAATGTAGGCTGGGTGCCTGCGACTATGGCAGGAATATTCTATCTCGCCGGACTGAACGAATTATGGGGCGATACGGCACAGTCGCCTTTATTCTATAACCTTCTCATCGCAATTGCTGCGCTGTGTACGCTGCGCGCAACGGTCGAACGGGATGCGCCGCCCAACCTTCTTCTCTCGCTTACAGCGATGCTGCTGGCCGGCGTGGCTATCCAGATTAAGACGAGCGCTGTATTTCAGGGGGTGGCGTTCGGCTTGTGGCTGCTATGGCGGACGTGGCGAAGCTGTGGCCCCGGCAACGCGGCGCGTATCGCTCTGCCCCTGATGCTGACCGGCGCCACACCCAGCCTTGCGGCGATGGCGGGCTATGCGGTGATGGGCCATTTCGACGCCTGGTGGCAGGCCAATATCCTCTCGGTACTCGCCAAGGGCGCGCCGCGGGATGCCGCAGCAATGGAAATGCTGAAAAGCACGATTGTGCTGACCGCACCTGTGGGATTGCTCTCGCTGCTGGGACTATGGGCCGCTACCACGCGCTTTTCACGGTGGCCGCAGGACCTCGGCTTCGTGCTGCTCTGGGCTATGCTCGCAGTGGCGGATTTCTTCGCGATCGGCGGCTATTTCCCGCACTACGCCCTGCCCTTGCTGCTCGCCTGCACGCCTTTGGTTGCGCGCGCCTTCGCGCTACGGCAGTTCGGCCCACTGGTTTTCGCACTCGCCATGCTCTGGCCGGCAGCGCATGCGCTTGTTTTCATGCCGCGCACCGCCGCAGCCGACCGGGCCGCTGCGCACGCGGTAATGACGGCGCTTCCCGCCGATACGCCAAGCGAATGCATGTTCATCTATGAAGGTCCGGTGGCCTATTACCATCTCAGCCATGCCTGCTTGGTGTCTCGCTTCGCGTTCACCGCGCATATCAGTTCGAAGCGGGAAGCCCATGCGCTGGGCATCGATCCCGGCGTGGCGCTGCGCCATGCGATGGCGCGGCGGCCGGGCACCGTACTGACCATGGAAAATTCGACGTGGATCGATCGCAATCCGGCGATGGAGCGCGAGATGGCGGCGCTGCTGAAGGGGCGATACCACCTCGCCGCACGATTGCCGCATCGCTATTATTCCAGAGACGAACACCTGCTGATGTGGCGACGCAACGATCTTTGAAAGAAGTGCTGCCCCCATGGTTAGGCAATTATAAAGCCTTCGCGCCTATCTCGATTTCAATCAGGTTCAACCGATTTCCGGCACAGGGTAGCAATGAGCGCATTCGGGCGACGCAACGGACCAGGCAGTATGGGCAATCGGCCGGCCTTTGGCGTCGCGAAACCGATGCAGGGCGGTTCGCCGGCACGGCGCGAAGATCGCGACGAACCAGAGGGCGGATCGCAGTTTCCCCCGATCCCCGACTCGCTGAAACCGTCGTCCGAAGCCTCGCAAACGCACGAGGGCCCCAGTCCCGACGCGCCCCCGCCCGAGCCGGCGATACAGGGACTGGGTCAGGACGCGCTCGCCCGCCTTGCCGAGCGGCAGGCAGCGACGGGGGAGGCTGGAAACAGCCGGGTGGAGGGGTTTGAAAGCTCTATCCACCGGATCAAGGAACAGGTGCTGCCGCGCCTGCTTGAACGCGTCGACCCGGAAGCGGCGGCGACCCTGTCAAAGGACGAGCTGGCCGAGGAATTCCGCCCGATCATCCACGAAGTTCTGGCCGAACTGAAACTGACGCTCAACCGGCGGGAACAGTTCGCGCTGGAAAAGGTGCTGGTCGACGAACTGCTCGGACTGGGGCCGCTTGAGGAATTGCTTGCCGACACCGCGATCAGCGACATCATGGTCAACGGGCCGGACCAGACCTATGTCGAGCGCAAGGGAAAGCTGGAACTCGCCAATATCCAGTTCCGCGATGAAGAGCATCTGTTCCAGATCGCGCAGCGAATCTGCAACTCGGTCGGCCGCCGGGTCGATCAGACCACCCCGCTTGCCGACGCCCGGTTGAAGGACGGCAGCCGCGTTAACGTCATCGTGCCACCGCTCTCGCTGCGCGGCACCGCAATTTCGATCCGTAAATTTTCGGCCAAACCGATCACGCTGGACATGATGGCGAATGGCGGGTCGATGAACCAGAAAATGGCGACCGCGCTGAAAATCGCAGGAGCCAGCCGGTTCAACATCGTCATTTCGGGCGGCACCGGTTCGGGCAAGACGACGATGTTGAACGCGCTGTCGAAAATGATCGATCCGGGCGAACGCGTGCTGACCATCGAGGACGCGGCCGAACTTCGTTTGCAACAGCCGCACTGGCTTCCGCTGGAAACGCGGCCGCCCAACCTGGAAGGGCAGGGCGAGATTACGATCCGCGATCTGGTGAAGAACGCGCTTCGTATGCGCCCGGATCGCATTATCCTGGGCGAAATCCGCGGCTCGGAATGTTTCGACCTGCTGTCGGCGATGAATACCGGCCATGACGGATCGATGGCGACGCTCCACTCCAACTCTCCGCGCGAATGCCTGGCGCGAATGGAGAATATGGTGATGATGAGCGACATCAAGGTGCCGAAGGAAGCGATCAGCCGTCAGATCGCCGACTCGGTCGACCTGATCATTCAGGTGAAGCGCCTTCGCGACGGATCGCGCCGCGTCACCAACGTGACAGAGGTCATCGGGATGGAAGGCCCGGTGATCGTGACGCAGGAACTGTTCAAATTCGAATATATGGACGAAAGCGCGGACGGTAAGATTATCGGCGAATATCGTTCGATGGGCCTTCGCCCCTATACGCTGGACAAAGCAAAGCAGTACGGGTTCGACCATGCGCTGTTGGAGGCATGTCTGTAAAATCAGGTCCAGATGCGCGCATTATGCCGATGACTGCTGGATCGCCGCGTCGCTACGCTCCTCGCGATGACGCCGTAGTTGGTAACTCGCGGTTGCCACACCGTCACGTCAGGCTACTCGTCCGCCCCTCGACAAAGTCCGCAGCGTTGAAGCATGGCAATCGCGCGACGCACCGCATAGGCTGCATGCCATGTTGCGGATGATTCTGGGCATCGCTCTGGCGATCATGGCGGCCATGCCCGCCGCCGCGACCGATTCGCCGCGCGTGCACCTGACCGACGATACCGATGCGCGCTGGGTCGATTTTACCCTGACGCCGGGCAACCAGATCCGCATCGCGATGCGGATCAACGGCCAGAGCGCTTATGCCGTCATCGATACCGGGGTCAGCGTATCGGTGGTATCGACCGGCTTTGCCCATAGAGCCGGATTGAAGATCGCCGCGACATCGAACGCGGATGCGATCGGCGGTGCGATCACTATCGGCTGGGCAGCGACCAGAGATATTTCGCTGGGCGGGTTGAACCGCCGGGGCGGGCGAATCGCGGTTGCCGCACTGTCGCAATCGGCGACCGGTGGCGATGTTCCGATCGACGCACTGATCGGGGCCGATATGCTTTCCTGCTGCGCGCTCGACATTGATTACGATGCGCGGCGACTTCGCCTCTTGCCGAGCGGACGGCTGCCGTTTCGCGGCGACAGCGCACCGCTTGCGCTATCGCAGGAGAGCGGCGTCTATCTGAGCGAACTTACGCTGGGCGGCCGCCGCGTGCGGCCCGTGATGATCGACACCGGCGACGGCGCGGCGGTAACCGTGACGCGCGCGGCATGGGATGCGGGCGCGCTTGCCGGGCGCCCCCTCACCTCTGCGGTGGCGTTCGGGCTGGGCGGTACGATCGAAATGAAACTGGCCATCGTGCCGCAATTGCGCATCGCGTCACTGAACGCGCGCAATGTCGAAGTGCGGATCGAGGAGCATAGCGGCTTTTCCGCGCAGACCGGCGTCGCCGGGCGGATCGGTTCGGGATTGTTGCAGCGCTATCGCGTACTGCTCGACCCCCGAGCGGGACATATCGTTTTTCGCGCCGGCGCCCATGTCGATGAAGCGCCGGTCCGATCGACCAGCGGCCTGCTGGTCGGGCTTGACCGCGACAGGTTGCGCGTCCTGCACGTCATGGCAAACAGCCCCGCCGCCAAGGCCGGATGGCGCGACGGCGACACGATCTGCCGCGTCGACGGCATGCCTGTCGCTGCGGGTGCAAGTGGCAATGTGGACACCAACTGGGCGGCTGGCCCGCCCGGCGAGGTGGTAAAGCTGGGCATGTGCGATGGCAGTCGCCGTTTGCTCACCCTCGCCCGGTTTTACTGACCTATGCTGCGCCGCCGTCGCTGAGCCAGGTGAAGGCAGCGATCAGCAGCGCAGCCATGATCGCGAGTAACTGCACCGACATCCAGTTGACGATGCCGATCCGGTCGAGGTCACGCCGCCGGCGACGCGCGCGTTCGGCGAGCGCGCATGCCAACGCGACGACCAGCAGGACCGCGACCGCGATCCAGCCCGGTTCGAGTGCCATGCCCGCCCCTTATTTGCCGAGCTTTTCGACCTTGTCCTGCAATCGGGTAAGCTCGGCACGCAGCGCGGCGATTTCTTCATCCTTCGCCGCGGCGGGCGCGGACGCAGGCGCAGCGCCACCGGCGGACGGAGCGCCCGGCATGTCGCCGCCCTTGTTGAATGCCGATGCCGCCGCTTCGAACATCGCCATGTTGCGCTTGGTGATTTCGGCGAAGGGGGTGTTGGCGAAGGCGCCTTCCACCGCACTTTTGAACTCTTCCTGATTACGCCGGAAACTGTCCATCGACGCTTCCAGATAGCCGGGAACCATAGCCTGCATCGAATCGCCGTACAGCGCGATCAGCTGGCGAAGGAAACTGACGGGCAGCATCGTCTGACCGCGCTGTTCCTCTTCCATGATGATCTGGGTGAGGACATTATGGGTGATGTCGTCTTCGCTCTTCGCGTCGATAACCTTGAAATCGCGCCCCTCTCGGGTCATCGCGGCAAGATGCTCAAGCGTGATGTAGGAAGAAGTTTCGGTGTTATAGAGGCGGCGGTTCGCATATTTCTTGATTATGACCGGGCCGTCCTTGGTCGAACCTTTTTTCATGGCGTCCTCAATAGTGTCTGAAACGCATGTAACACCGAATAATGACGCGCCGCAACACGCGCCGCGTCCGCTTCCGCTGTTCCTGAACATGTTGCGCGAAGAAACCGCAGCATCGCCCGAACGGCGGGCAGCGGCGCTGAAGGGACTTTCCGCCTATCAGAATGCCCGGCGGGGAAGGAAACGCGCGTCCAAACCGGTCTCAGCGCGGGCCGGCCGCGCGCGCCTGCGCGATTATGGGCGCGATCCCGCCGGCGTGCCGGTGGTCGTGGTGCCTTCGCTCATCAATCCCCCGCAAGTGCTCGATCTGCGCAATGCCTCGCTGATGCGCTGGCTGGCGCGGCATAAGGGACTACGCCCGATGCTGGTCGATTGGGGAACGCCGGTTGCGCGAATCGATACCCAGGATGTGGCGGGGCATGTCGAAGCGCTGCTGGTGCCGCTGCTCGCCGCGCTGGATCAGCCGCCAATCCTTGTCGGCTATTGTCTGGGGGGCACGATGGCGGCGGCCGCGGCGGCGCTGCACCCGGTACGCGCGCTTGCCATGATCGCCGCGCCGTGGCGCTTTTCGGGGTTCAGTGCGCAGGCGCTGCAAGAGATCGATTCGCTGTGGCATGCGGCCGAACCGATGTGCCGCTCGCTGGGACTGGTTCCGATGGAGGTGCTGCAATCGGGGTTCTGGCGACTCGATCCGGCGCGCACTGTGCGCAAATTCGAACGCTTCGCTGCGCTGGAACCGGGATCACCCACGGCGCGCAGCTTCGTCGTGCTGGAGGACTGGGCCAATGGCGGCGCGCCGCTGACCTATGCCGCCGGGCGACAGATGTTCGACGATTTCTTCGCCGCCGACCTTCCCGGCATGGGGCGCTGGCACGTTGGCGGCAAACCGGTCGATCCGCTGTCGCTTGGCGTGCCGGTGGTCGAATTCGTGTCGACGACAGACCGTATCGTCCCCTTTGCCAGCGCAGCAGGGTTCGCCGATCAGCGGATCACGAGCGCGGGCCATGTCGGCATGGTAGTGGGAAGCAAAAGGCGCGACGTGCTGTGGAAGCCGCTGCGCGACTGGATACGCGGGCAGGTTCTCCCTAAATAGCCTGCCAAGCGAGAACCACATCGTCTGGAGAAGCATCTATGCCCGATATCGTCATCACCGCCGCCAAGCGCACGCCCGTGGGAAGTTTTCTGGGCGCCTTCGCCGGCGTGCCCGCGCACGAACTTGGCCGCACCGCGATCGAGGCCGCTCTGGTCCAGGCCGGGATTTCGGGCGAGGATGTGAATGAGGTGATCCTGGGCCAGGTGCTCACCGCGGCGCAGGGGCAGAACCCCGCGCGCCAGGCATCGATGGCGGCGGGCGTGCCGAAGGAAATTCCGGCATGGGGCGTCAATCAGGTATGCGGATCGGGTCTGCGCACGGTCGCGCTCGCCTATCAGGCAATCGCCGCCGGGGACGCCTCGATCATCGTCGCCGGCGGGCAGGAATCGATGTCGATGTCGGCACATGCGCAAAATCTGCGCAAGGGCGCGAAGATGGGTGATGTCAGCCTGATCGATACGATGATCAAGGACGGGCTGACCGATGTGTTCAACGGCTATCACATGGGCATCACGGCCGAGAATCTGGCCGAGCAGTACGATCTGACCCGCGAGGCGCAGGACGAATTCGCCGTCCGGTCGCAGAACCTTGCAGAAAAGGCGCGCGGCGAAGGCCGGTTCAAGGACGAGATCGCGCCCGTGACGATCAAGGGCCGCAAGGGCGACACGGTGGTCGAGGACGACGAATATATCCGCGCCGGTGCAACAGTCGAAGGCGTTGCGGGCCTGCGCCCCGCCTTCAAGAAGGACGGCACCGTCACCGCGGGCAATGCCAGCGGCATCAACGACGGCGCGGCGGCGCTGGTGGTGATGAGCGCCGATGAGGCGAAGAAACGCGGCGCGCCGGTTCTCGCCCGTATCGCAAGCTGGGCATCGTGCGGCGTCGATCCGTCGATCATGGGCATTGGCCCGGTTCCGGCGAGCCGCCGCGCGCTGGAAAAAGCGGGCTGGAAGATCGAAGACCTGGACCTGATCGAAGCGAACGAAGCCTTTGCGGCGCAGGCGCTTGCGGTCGGCAAGGACATGGGCTGGGACGCTGACCGGGTGAATGTGAACGGCGGTGCGATCGCGATCGGTCACCCGATCGGCGCATCGGGCGCGCGTGTGCTCACCACGCTGCTATATGAAATGCAAAAGCGCGATTCGAAAAAAGGCCTCGCCACGCTGTGCATCGGCGGCGGCATGGGCATCGCCATGTGCGTCGAGCGGTAAAAGGGGCCATTCGCCCCTTCCCTTACGCGTGCTGATCGTTCCAAATCCGCGCGTAGCGGCTGCCCATCCCGGTCAGCAATTCATATTGCGACATGCCAGCAATCGCCGCCGCATGGGGAAGCGCGAATTCGATATCGACCTGATCGCCCTCGGCAAGTTCGGGGGCGGCGTCGACCTGAACTGCGGTCAGGTCCATCGAAACGCGGCCGAGCACCGGCAGGCGCTTGCCATCCGTCAGCGCAGCCCCTTTGCCGGAAAAGCCGCGAAAATAGCCATCGGCATAGCCTAGGTTGAGGATTGCGACTTCGGTGTCGCGCGGCGCGGTCCAGGTGGCGTTATATCCAACGGTTTCGCCGGCCTTGACGCATCGGCGCTGAAGAATTTCGGCGCGCGGGGTCACCACCTGAACGATCCTGCCGTCGAACGCGGGCACCTGAACCCCGCCGTACAGCGCGATGCCCGGCCGGGTGAGGTCGAAATGATATCCCTTTCCCAGCGCGATGCCGCAGCTATTGGCGAGGCTGAGCCGTCTGGCAGCGGTTCGTCCCGCCAGTCCCGCAAACCGCGCGCGCTGGCGTTCGTTGAGCGGCACCGCTTCATCGGCGCAGGCGAGATGGCTCATCAGCGTATCGATGTTCAGCCCATCGAGCAGCCCCGATGTCGCTTCGGCGATTGACAGCCCCAGCCGGTTCATGCCGGTATCGACCATCACGTCGCAAACGCCCCCACCCGCTTCCTTCCACCGGGCAACCTGATGCGCGGTGTTGAGAACGGGGCGCGCCGGGCTTTCCAGCGCTTCGGCCATGTCGGCTTCGCGCACACCATGCAGCACCGACAGCGCCGGAACGTGAGCAGCCAGTTCGCGCGCCTCGGCCCAGGTGGCGACGAAGAAATCGCGGCACCCGGCATCGACAAGCCGGCGCGCCGCCTCGATCGCGCCAAGCCCGTACGCGTCCGCCTTTACCGCCGCACCGCACGCCGCACGGCCGCTCATCGCGGCCAGGCTTCGCCAGTTGGCGGCAAGTGCCGCGCCGTCGAGATGCAGGGACAAGGGAGGAACAGACATCATGCGCGCGAGCGTTAGCGGCAAGTGTCCGCCTTCGCCAGCACAACCAGCCGCTCAGGCGCGAAGCAGCCGCCCCATGCTGATGCGTTCCTCGATCTCATATCCCAACTGGTGATAAAAGCGGGCGACCGGCGCGTTTTCGCCCAGAATCTGGAGGTTGACCTTGGCGCAACCCAGTTCGAGCAAGCGTGCTTCCGCCGCCCGGACCAGCGCCGCGCCGATTCCGCGCATCCGGTAATCGGGATCGACCGCGACGGCGTACAGCCAGCCGCGATGCCCGTCATATCCCGCCATCACGCTGCCCGCCACCGCGCCCGCCGCATCGGCGACGAGCAACAGACCGTCGTCGACTGCAAGCTTTGCCGGAATCGAATATTCCGCACGGTTGCGCTCCGGCGCGTCGGGAAAACAACGCCGCCACAGCGAATCGACATCGTCGAAATCGCTGTCGCGATAGGTACGAATGATCGCGGTCATTGAAAAAGAGGAACCTTATCGCGCCGGTGACGCGCAACGAATGATCTGCACAGCGGGCCGAACGCCATGACCAACTCCCCCATACTGTCGGCCGCCGATTGGCCGGGCATACGATTCTATATCACGCCATGACCGGGCGGAAGCCGGAAACGCCCCGATTTCGAAGCGACTCGGCGCAATTTCGCGTACCGGTTGCATCATCCACGACAAGCGCGCATCTGATCGGCCATGGACGTTATCGACAAGCTGGGTACGGCGCTGCTGATGGCGCTCGGCATGTTCTGGAAGACGGGCTGGACGCTGGTTCTGGGGTTCGGCATTTCAGCGGTGTTGCAGACGCTGGTTCCGGCCGAGGCGATGCGCGAACGAATGGGACGCGGTGGGACGAAGCAGATAGCCCTGGCGGCAGTTCTGGGCGCTGCGAGTTCGTCCTGCTCCTTCGCTGCGGCGTCGATCATGCGTACCTTGTTCAAAAAAGGTGCGTCGCTGGTCACCAGCCTCGCCTTCCTGTTCGCGGCTACCAATCTGGTGATCGAACTCGGCGTCATCCTCTACTTGTTGATGGGATGGGAGTTCATGGTGGCCGAATGGCTGGGCGGCATTGCGCTGATCGCGGCGATGAGCCTGATCGTCACGCTGACTTATCCGACAAAACTGGCGGAAGCAGCGCGCGAGCACCCGGAAGCGGACGGCGGCGGCCATAATCACGGATCAGCGCATGACAGCGATGACAGCTGGACCGAACGCCTGAAGCGCCCCGAAACCCGCGGAAAGATCGCGCAGGCCTTCACCATGGAATGGGGTATGTTGTGGAAGGACCTTGCCATCGGATTCCTGATCGGTGGTTTCGTATCGGTCTTCGTCCCCACCGAATTCTGGCAGCACTTGTTTCTGGTCGATGCACCCGCATGGCTGCGCGTGCCGTTCAATGCCGCGATCGGGCCGATAATCGCGATGCTGACCTTTGTCTGTTCGATCGGTAATGTTCCGCTCGCTGCGGTGCTGTGGGGCGGCGGCGCGACATTCGGCGGCGTCATCGCTTTTCTGTACGGCGACCTGATCGTGCTGCCGCTGATCGACGTCTATCGCCGCTATTTCGGATGGAAGATGGCGCTGTACATCGCGCTTGTGCTGTTCGCCTCGATGGTGATCGCTGCGATCGGCGTGGACCTGATCTTTTCCTGGGCCGGGCTGGTGCCCAAAGCGGGCACCGATATTCGCCGCGACCTCACCACGTTTTCGGTCGATTACACCTTCTGGCTCAATCTGGCGTTCGGCGCGATCGGCCTGTGGCTGTGGCGGACGAGCCGCAAACAGCCCGTACAGGCCAAATCGCACTGCTGCCACTGACCGGCGCGGATCAATCCAGATTGGGGCGCAGCCAGCGCTTCGCCAGATCGAGATCGACGTCGCGGCGTTTCGCATAGTCCTCGACCTGATCCTCACCGATCCGCGCCACGCCGAAATAGCTCGCTTGCGGATGTCCGAAGTAAAAGCCCGACACCGCGGCGGTGGGCAGCATCGCGAAACTTTCGGTTAGCGTGATGCCGGTATGTTCGGTGGCGTCCAGCATCTCGAACAGGATTGGCTTTTCGCTGTGATCGGGACAGGCGGGATAGCCCGGCGCAGGGCGAATGCCGCGATATTCCTCCTTGATCAGCGCTTCGTTGGTAAGTTGCTCGCCCTTGGCATAGCCCCACAGATCCTGTCGGACATGGAGGTGCATCCGCTCGGCGAACGCTTCGGCCAATCGGTCGGCAAGCGCTTTCAGAAGGATGTCGGAATAATCGTCATGCGTTTCCTTGAACCGCTTCGAATGTTCGTCGATTCCATGGCCCGCGGTTACCGCGAAACCGCCGATCCAGTCACTGTCCTCGGCAATGAAGTCGGCAAGGCACATATTGTGCCGGCCTTCGCGCTTGTTGATCTGCTGACGCAGGAACGGCATCCGGATGCTCGCTTCGTTGGTGCGGTCGAGATCTGGAATGTCCGCCGAATGGTCGCCGAAGGTCGCGCCGTCCTTACTCACGCGATCCTGCACATGATAATGATGGATCACCACATCGTCGCCATCGCGATGGCACGGCCATAACGCTGCAACGCCCTTCGCGGTCAGCCATTTTTCCTCGATGATCCTGTCGAGCATCTTCTGCGCGTCGTTGAACAGGCTGGTCGCGCTTTCGCCCACCACCTCGTCGTCAAGGATCGCCGGATAGGTGCCCGCAAGTTCCCACGAGCGGAAGAACGGCGTCCAGTCGATATAGTCGCGCAGGTCGGCAAGGTCCCAGTCGCTATAGACGTGAAGCCCCGGCTTTTGCGGCGCAGGCGCCTTGAGGTCGGGATCGATACGGAAACCGTTTTCACGCGCCTTCTCGATCGAGATCAGCTTCGATTGCCCCTTGTTCGCGCGCGCCTCGCGAACCGCCTGATATTCGTCGGCGATTTTCAGAACATACGGGTCGCGCTGGCTGTCGCTGACCAGATTGGTAGCCACACCGACTGCTCGGCTGGCGTCGAGGACATGGATGGTTGGCCCCGTATAGGCGGGCGCGATTTTCAGCGCGGTATGCACTTTCGACGTCGTAGCGCCGCCGATCAGCAGCGGCATCGTCATTTCTGCCACCTGCATTTCCTCCGCCACCGTCACCATTTCGTCGAGCGAGGGGGTGATGAGGCCGGACAGGCCGATCATGTCGGCGTCTTCTTCACGAGCGGTTTCAAGGATTTTCGACCATGGCACCATCACGCCCAGGTCGACCACGTCGAACCCGTTGCATTGCAAGACGACGCCGACGATGTTTTTGCCGATATCGTGGACGTCGCCCTTCACCGTGGCGATTACGATCTTGCCCTTGCCGCGCGAATTTTCGTCCTTTTCCGCCTCGATATAGGGGAAGAGGTGCGCGACCGCCTTTTTCATCACGCGGGCGGATTTCACCACCTGCGGCAGGAACATCTTGCCCGATCCGAACAGGTCGCCGACGACGTTCATGCCGTCCATCAGCGGCCCTTCGATCACTTCGATCGGGCGGTCGCCGCGATCCGCGACCTTTTGGCGAAGTTCCTCGGTATCGTCGATGACGTGCGCGTCGATCCCCTTGACCAGCGCATGTTCGAGCCGTTTCTCGACTTCCCAGCCGCGCCATTCGGCGGCCTTCTTTTCGGCGACGGGATCGCTGTCGCGGAAGCTCTCGGCGAGTTCGACCAGCCGCTCGCCCGCTTCCGGGTCGCGGTTGAGGATGACATCCTCCACCGCATCGCGCAGCTTGGCATCGATATCGTCATAGATGTCGAGCTGCCCGGCATTGACGATCGCCATATCGAGCCCGGCCGGAATCGCATGATAGAGAAACACCGAATGCATCGCGCGGCGCACGGGTTCATTGCCGCGGAAACTGAACGACAGGTTGGAAAGCCCGCCAGAAAAATGGACGTGCGGGCAGCTTTTCCGGATGCGCTTCACCGCTTCGATGAAATCGACCGCGTAATTGTTGTGCTCTTCGATCCCGGTCGCGACGGCGAAGATATTGGCATCGAAAATAATATCTTCGGGCGGGAAGCCGATGCCGGTCAGCACCGAATAGGCGCGTTCGCATATCTCCACCTTGCGATCTTCGGTATCGGCCTGTCCCGCTTCGTCGAACGCCATAACGACGACGGCCGCGCCATAGGCCATGCATTTGCGCGCCTCGGCGATGAACTTCTCCTCGCCCTCCTTCATGCTGATCGAATTGACGATCGGCTTGCCTGACACGCATTTCAGCCCGGCCTCTATCACCTCCCATTTGGACGAATCGACCATGATCGGGACGCGTGCGATGTCGGGTTCGGCGGCGATCAGCTTAAGAAACGTCTCCATCGCCGCCTTCGAATCGAGCAGCCCTTCGTCCATGTTGACGTCGATCACCTGAGCGCCGTTTTCGACCTGACTGCGCGCGACCTCGATCGCGGCGGTGTAGTCGCCGTTCATGATGAGCTTCTTGAAACGTGCCGAACCGGTGACGTTGGTCCGTTCGCCGATATTCACGAAGTTCGAAGAGGATTGGGTCATTTTGCTCCTTCTCCCCTCCCGATTGCGGGAGGGGGCGGGCGAGGGAAGAAAAACGCTTACGGTCGGCGTTCGGAAGGGACATGCCCTCCCCTAACCCCTCCCGCGAGCGGGACTAGGCCGCCATGGTCATCGGTTCGAGGCCCGCCAGACGCGTCACGCGCGGCGGAACCGGAATGGCGCGCGGGGGAAGGCCCTGCACCGCCTGAGCCATCGCCCTGATATGCGCAGGCGTAGAACCGCAGCAGCCGCCAAGCACGTTGACCTGCCCGTTCTTCGCCCATTCGGTGACTAGTTTCGCGGTCGTTTCGGGCGCTTCGTCATATTCGCCAAGTTCGTTGGGCAGGCCGGCATTGGGATAGACCATGATCAACGTGTCGGCGATCGCGCTCAGCGATTTGACATGCGGCTTTAGCTGTTCGGCCCCGAACGAGCAGTTCAGACCGATGGTAAGCGGCTTTGCGTGCCGCACCGCGTGCCAAAATGCCTCGACCGTATGGCCCGACAGGTTGCGGCCCGAAAGGTCGGTCAGCGTCATCGAAAGCTGGATCGGCAAATCGCGCCCCAGCGCCTCGCCCGCCTCAAGCGCGGCCATGACGCCCGCCTTGGCGTTGAGCGTATCGAACACCGTTTCGATCAGGATGAAATCGGCGCCACCTTCGACCAGCGCGTCGACCTGTTCGCGATAAACATCCTTCAGATAGTCGAAATCGATTTCGCGAAAGCCGGGATCGTTGACGTCGGGGCTGAGCGACAGCGTCTTGTTGGTCGGCCCGATCGCGCCCGCGACGAAGCGGGGGCGGCCGTCCTTTTCTTCAAATTCGTCGCACGCCTTTCGCGCAAGCTGCGCCGAGGCGATGTTGAGTTCTTTCACGCGATCTTCGGCGCCGTAATCGGCCTGGCTGATCCGGTTGGCCGAAAAGGTGTTGGTTTCGACAATGTCGGACCCCGCCTCCAGATAGGCGCGCGTGATGGCTTCCGGAACCTCCGGCTTCGACAACGCAAGGATGTCGTTATTGCCCTTTTGTTCGTGGCTGAGGCCGAGGTCGCCTGCGTAATCGCCCTCGGACAGTTTCCAGTTCTGGATTTCGGTGCCGAAAGCGCCATCCGAAATCAGGATGCGTTTTTCGGCCTCGGCCATCAGTCGTTCGCGTGGGGTTGTCATCTTTTTCTCCTCCCCTCCCGCTTGCGGGAGGGGCCGGGGGTGGGCGCCCGGTTGCCATGAGAACATCGGTTGCGGAGAGCGGGTGCCCCCCAACCCCCTCCCGCAAGCAGGAGGGGAAGCTAAAAGGTTACGCCGCCTTTTCAGCCACGCTCTCCTTTGCGCGCATGCCGAGCAGGTGGCAGATCGCGAAGGACAGTTCGGCGCGGTTGAGCGTGTAGAAGTGCAGGTTGCGCACCCCGCCGGCATAGAGTTTGCGGCACATTTCCGCAGCGATGGTCGCAGCGACGAGCTGACGCGCGCCGGGATGGTCGTCCAGCCCTTCGAACAGCCGGTCCATCCAGCTGGGAATGTCCGCGCCGCAGATACCGGCGAATTTGCGCGTCTGCGCCACATTCGAAATCGGCAGTATGCCCGGCACGATCTCCGCATCTATTCCGGCATCGGCAGCGGCGTCGCGGAATTTGAAGAACGCTTCCGGGGAAAAGAAGAACTGTGTGATCGCGCGGCTCGCGCCCGCGTCCAGCTTGCGCTTCAGATTGTCGAGATCGGCTTTCACATTTTCCGAATCGGGGTGACATTCGGGATAAGCGGCGACCGAGATTTCGAACGGGTGAAGTTTCTTCAGTCCCGCCACCAGTTCGGCAGCATTGGCATAGCCTTGCGGATGCGCCTCGAACTTCGCCCCCGCTTCGGGCATGTCGCCACGCAGTGCGACGATATGCCGCACGCCCGACGCCCAATATGCCTCCGCCACCTGATCGATTTCGTCTTTCGATGCCTCGACGCAGGTCAGGTGCGCGGCGGCGTTCAGCGACGTTTCGCGCTGGATGCGCTCGACCGTCTGATGGGTGCGCTCGCGCGTCGAACCGCCCGCGCCGTAGGTGACGGAAACGAAGCGCGGCCCCAGCGGCTCAAGCGCCTTGACCGAATTCCACAGCGTTTCTTCCATCTTTTCCGTTTTGGGCGGAAAGAATTCGAAGCTCACCTTCAGGTCGCCGTCAATATCGGCGAAGAGCGGCTGGCCCAGCGCGAACCGGGCTTCCTCTAGCTGGTCGACCGAAATCGTCATGCTGCCTTCCTTTTGATTTCAGGCTCGCCCGCCTTGCGCGCGAGCCAGATTTTCACGGTAAGTTCGCCGCCTTCCAGCGTGTCGGTGCGAACCGGATCCAGCCCGGCCGCCGCGAACCATCCAAGTATCTGCTTGTCCGAAAAGCCCAGCCGCGCATGTTCAGCGCGTGTGCGAAGCTCTTCACGATTATGGGGCGCGAAATCCGCGATCAGCAGGCGGCCACCGGGCGCAAGCACACGCGCAGCTTCTTCGATCGCGGTTTCGGGTTCGTGCGCGAAATGCAGCACATGGTGCAATATCGCGACATCCGCGCCGCCGGGGTCGATCGGCAAGGCGTAGAAATCGGCCTGCCGCAATTCGGCATGGGTCAATCCGCGCTGCGACAATTTGGCGCGGGCGAGGCGCAGCATCTCCGAACTGCGATCAATGCCCATCGCGCTTTTCGCATTCGGCGCAAAGAGTTCAAGCATCCGCCCGGTGCCGGTGCCGATATCGAGCAGCCGTTCGATACCCGTATCGCCCAGCGCGGTGCGCATCGCTGCTTCCACCTCGCTTTCGGCGACATACAGGGACCGTATGGCGTCCCATTCGCCGGCATGTTCTTCAAACCAGCGGGTTGCCACCGCCGCACGACCCGCGCGCACCTCGGCCAGTTTGGCAGCGTCGCTGGCGATCGACTGATCGCTTTCGTCGTCATGCCACAAATCAAGGGCGTCGAGCACCGGTTCCACCCGTTCGGGCTGCCCCAGCCGGACAAAGACCCAGCTTCCTTCCTTTCGCCGCTCGGCAAGGCCGGCGTCGCACAATATCTTCACATGGCGCGATACACGCGGCTGGCTTTGTTCTAGCACCTGCGCCAGCTCGCCCACCGACAGCTCCATGGAGCGCAGCAGGCTGAGCGTTCTTAGCCGCGTGGCGTCGGCAAGCGCGCGGAATATTTCCAGTGCATCGGACATTGCGGTGCAGATATAAAGTTTTCTTTATATGTGGTCAACGCGGGAACGCACCGCTTTGGCTGTGGGTTGCGTGACAGGAATTGGATATAGGCCTTTATCCGGCGGGCAAAGGTTCGGCCCGCGCCACATGAAAGGGGAGACTATGATCCGTAAAATCGTGCTGCCGTTCGCAGTTGTCGCCGCGCTGGGTGTCGCTGGCTGTTCGGAAAAAGCGCAGGATGAAAGCGCCGAAGCCGGTAATGCGATCGCCGCCGATGTCGACGCGACGACCAGCGAAGCGGTGAACGATATCGACGCCGCCAGCGATCAGGCGTTCGGCAAGGCCGAAAACGCGATGGACGATGCCGGCAACTCGCTCGACAATGCGGGCGACGATATCGACGCGGCGGCCGAGGATGTCGACGGCGACGGCCAGTGACCGGACCGGCAAACGCTTCCCGGACCGCACGGCGCATGCATTTGCCACACGTGTGGCGATGAAGCGGGCCGCAATCCTGATGCTCCTGCTCGCGCCGCCGCTCGCCGGTTGCGGCGGCGGACAGGATAATGCCCCCGGCGGCGTATCGGGCGATGAGGCGGCCGCGCTGAACGACGCGGCGGCGATGCTCGATGCGAATGCCGTCAGCCCGCAGGCAGCGGGCCTTGATAACGGAGAAACACAGTAATGACCGCGATGCGGACGCTTGGCGCAACCGACCTGAAAACGCCCCCGATGATATTGGGGGGCAATGTCTTCGGCTGGACAGCGGATCGGGAAACCAGCTTCCGCATTCTCGACCGCTGGGTCGAAGCGGGCGGAACGATGATCGATACCGCCGATGTGTATTCGGCCTGGGTTGACGGGCATTCGGGCGGCGAATCCGAAAGCGTGATCGGTGAATGGCTGAAGCGATCGGGCAAGCGGGACAAGGTGCTGATCGCGACCAAGGTGGGCATGCTGCCGGGCGATGGTGGCGAAGGGCTGGCGCCCGACCGGATCGCGGCGGCGTGCGAAGCATCGCTCAAGCGCCTCGGCACTGACCGGATTGACCTGTATTACGCGCACAAGGATGACGAAAGTCAGGACATGGCCGATGTGCTCGGCGCGTTTTCGAAACTGATCGACGCCGGCAAGGTCCGCGTGCTGGGCGCGTCGAACTTTCACGCGCTTCGGCTGAAACAGGCGATCGACCTCGCCACGCAGCAGGACCTGCCGCATTATCATGTGCTGCAGCCCGAATATAACCTGCTCAGCCGCGACGGGTATGAAGGCGAGCTTCAGGATTTGTGCGTCACCCACAATATCGGCGTCGCGCCCTATTACGGCCTCGCCTCCGGCTTTCTGACCGGCAAGTATCGCGACAAGAGCGATCTTTCCAAAAGCGCGCGCGGCAGCCGGGTCGAAGGCTTTCTCGACGGACGTGGCCCCGAAATGCTCACCGCGATGGATCAGGTGGCCGACGAAACGGGGGCGAGCCTGGCACAGATCGCGCTCGCATGGCTCGCCGCGCAGGAAGGCGTAACCGCGCCGATCGCAAGCGCAACCAGCGTCGAACAACTGGATGAACTGATCGGCAGTTGGGACGTCAAGCTGAGCGAGGACCAGCTTCGCCGGCTTACCCGCGCGGGCGACTGAACGCGCCCGCACTTCTGCTACAGACAGCGGCGGGGCGCTGCCATCATTCCCCGCCGGTACGCTTTTCGCGGGCATTGACGATGTCGGTCACCGCCTTGCCGATAGCGCCGATCAGCATGCCCGCCGATCCGAGTACGAACAGCCATACGGCAATATGATACCAGGCGTCGAACCGCTTGAAGAACAGCACGGATCCGATCAGGAACAGCGTGTTTCCGATAAGGCCGAGCGCGAGATGGATATGGGGATAGTCGCGGATCAGCGTGTTCACGGACGGGTCCTTTCAAATGATGGTCGCCGCGCGCTACCAGCCGGGCCGCGTCGCGCTCAATCCCCGACGAAGGAAAAGGGCGATACGCCGCGTTCGCGTTCGTTGATGGTCAGCGCGCGACTGAGTGGCGGCGCGCTTCGCTGCGGGCAGTCGGGGCGCACACAGGCGGCGCAACCAAGCCCGATCGGCATCGCCCCGCTTTCCAGGTCGATTCCGCGCGCGGCGGCAAGCGATGCGGCAAGTCCCGCTTCGACCCCCAGTCCGACCGCGAATTCGGCACCGACGCCGCCATAGCGCTGCCCCTGCGGCGCGACGGTACGCGACAGGGTGAGCCAGCGGCTTTCATCCTCAAGCGCAACGAGTTGCACCATCAGCTTGCCCGGCCGGTCGAACGCGTGGTGCAGCCGCCATAACGGGCAGCGGCCCCGCGCCTCCACCAGCGGCGCGTTGCTGGCACCGGAATAGCGTTTGGAAAGCTGCCCCGCCCGATCGATGCGGATCATGAAGAAGGGAAGCCCGCGCGCGCCCACCCGGCTGAGCGTGGTAAGCCGGTGGGCAACCTGTTCGAAGCCCGCCCCGAACCGGCGCTGCAGCAATTCGATGTCATAGCCCGTCGTTTCGCACGCGCGCAGGAACCGGCCATAGGGCATCATCAATGCTGCGGCGAAATAGCTGGCGAGGTGGCGGCGATACATGCGTTCCGACGCCCGGTCGCGAAATTCCGCCGCGCGGGCGAGTGCGTCGATCTCCGCCCGCGCTTCGTTCTGGGCAAGCTGATAGGCGGCGGAAAAAGTGCGCGATGCCGGATCGAGCAGTTCGGACATCTGCAACTGGCGGGCATGCAGATCCAGCCTGCGCAGCGTGCCGGGAATGACATCAGCGGGCAGGATGCGGATCGCGATCGAATGTCGCACGCGCAGCCGCTCCGAAATCGCGCCGTACAGATCGCCCGCCGCCAGCCGCAATTCATCCGCAACGGCTTCGGCCGCGGCATCGAGATCGGCAAAATGGTTGCGCCAGCGTTCGATTTCGCGGCGCACGGGGAGTACCGCATCCTCCGCCTCCGGCGCGTCGGACGCCCCCTGCCCCATCCGATCATAGGCGCGCGCAAAGGCTTCCGCGCCCCCCGGCGCGGCGGCAAGCCACTCGGCGAGTTCGTCGCGATCGATTTCCAGATCGCCGAACATCGGATCGGCCAGCCGCTTGCGCAGCGCATCCGCGCCGCCACCCGGCTCCTCCGCAGCGAAGCGGCGCGGATCGAAATCGAACCGTTCGGCAAGCGCCAGCAACAGCGTGGCGGACAAGGGACGCTGGTTGCGTTCGATCAGGTTCAGATAGCTGGCTGATATGCCCAACAGCTCAGCCATCGCGGCCTGGGTAAGGCCGTGTCCGCGCCGCAAGCGGCGAATGGCGTGCCCGGCATAAAGCTTTCTATCGGTCATATATGCACCTGTAAATTATTTACAGTATGACTGATTTTATCGCCTGTTTCGCCACATCTCCACTCAAAACTTTGTAAATTATCATCGAATTGTGCGCCTGCTTTACGGTATCGGCTTGGGCGTCACCCCGGCTCACCGGGCTAACACTCAACGGGTATGCAAAGGACCTGACATGACCATGTTCGCCGACCTCGTCCCCGCCCCCGAAGGCCGTTTCGACGGCATCACGCGCCCGTATTCGCCGCAGGATGTGATGAAGCTGCGCGGATCGGTCGCGGTCGAGCACACGCTGGCGCGCAAGGGTGCGAACCGGCTGTGGGAATTGCTGAAGTCCGAGGACTATATCAATGCACTCGGCGCGCTGAGCGGCAATCAGGCGATGCAGATGGTCCGCGCCGGATTGAAGGCGATCTATCTGTCGGGATGGCAGGTCGCGGCCGATGCCAACACCGCGGGCGCGATGTATCCCGACCAGTCGCTCTATCCCGCCAATGCCGGGCCGGAACTGGCGCGCAAGATCAACAATGCGCTGCAGCGCGCCGATCAGATCGAACATAGCGAAGGCGGTGCGCAGCGCGACTGGTTCGCGCCGATCGTTGCCGATGCCGAAGCCGGGTTTGGCGGTCCGCTCAACTGTTTCGAGATCATGAAGGCCTATATCGCCGCTGGCGCCGCGGGCGTGCATTATGAGGATCAGCTGGCCGCGGAAAAAAAATGCGGCCATCTGGGCGGCAAGGTGCTGATCCCCACCCAGGCGCATGTCCGCAATCTCGACAGCGCACGGCTCGCCGCCGACGTGTCGGGCGTGCCGACGATCATCTGCGCGCGCACCGATGCCGAAAGCGCGAAGCTGATCACGTCCAACATTGACGAACGCGACCATGCATTCCTGACCGGCGAACGCACGGCAGAGGGCTTTTACCGGCTGAAACCAGGCACCGGCGTCGATCATTGCATCAAGCGCGGGCTGGCGTTCGCCGAACATGCCGACCTGTTGTGGTGGGAAACGTCGAAGCCGAACATGGACGATGCGCGCCGCTTCGCCGAGGCGATCAAGAAACAGTATCCGGACAAGATGCTGGCGTATAACTGCTCGCCCAGCTTCAACTGGGAAGCCAATCTGGACAAGGACGACATCGCCAAGTTCCAGCGCGAGATCGGGGCGATGGGATACAAGTTCCAATTCGTCACGCTGGCCGGCTTTCACCAGCTCAATTACGGCATGTTCGAACTGGCGCGCGGGTACAGGGACCGGGGCATGGCGGCCTATTCCGAACTGCAACAGGCCGAATTCGCGGCAGAGGCCAATGGCTATACCGCGACCCGGCACCAGCGCGAAGTGGGCACCGGCTATTTCGACGCGGTGGCGCAGGCCGTCGCGGGCGGCGCAAGCTCCACCACCGCGCTCGCCGAAAGCACCGAAGCGGCGCAGTTCAAGAAAGAAGCTGCCTGAATTTTACTGCACAAGCGTAGATACAGGAGACGCATCATGGCGATGACCGACACCATCACCCCTCGCGAACCCGCCCGCGCCCGGGCGGTATTTTCCACCGATGATTTCCGCCTGCTGCGCGCGGCGCTCGCCGATTACGCGCAAAAGGTAGCCGACAGCCCCGAATCGATGCGAGTCGCGGCGCTGTATCACCGGCTGGGCAATTACAGCTGATACGTACCACTTTCCTGGGGAGGAAAGGTGCCCGCCGGAGATAATCCGGCGGGCATTTCCGTTTTCAGGGACGACGACCATGGCGCTTGCCGACCGGTCGAACATGGCCGGATGAAGTCCGCGCGACCCCCAGCCGGCTGCCGCGCCACGTCAGCGCTGACACGGTCCACACATCAGGTCGTTCGTCAGCCAAATCAACGGTACAGCCCTGTTTGGAAGATTCGGTATGGACCGCTTGCCGCACAGTCCGGCATCGGTGTAGCTACATATCGCTTTCCAACAGGAGTTTTTATGGCGCTTGATGCCGAAACCTTTGACGCGCTGATCGACACGGTACGCCGTTTCGTTGCCGAGCGCCTGCGCCCGCTTGAGGCGAAGGTAGAGGCTGACGATGCGATCCCGCAGGATATCGTCGGGGAAATGAAGCAGCTCGGCCTGTTCGGCCTGTCGATCGGGGAGGACTATGGCGGCCTTGGCCTCACCATGGGCGAAGAGGCGCGCGTGGCAATCGAACTGGGCCGGACCACCCCCGCTTTCCGCTCCGCCTTCGGCACCAATGTCGGTATCGGCAGCCAGGGGCTGGTGATTGCTGGCAGGGAGGAGCAGAAGCGCGAATGGCTGCCCCGAATCGCAAGCGGAGAGATCATCACCAGCTTCGCGCTGACCGAACCCGATGTCGGATCGGACAGCGGCAGCGTAAAGACGCGCGCGATACGCGATGGCGATAGCTATAAGCTGTCTGGAACGAAGCGCTACATTACCAACGCCGATCGCGCCGACCTTTTCACCGTGATGGCGCGCACCGGCGACGAACCGGGTGGGCGTGGCGTCTCCGCCTTTCTGGTGCCGCGCGGACTTCCCGGCGTCAGCATCGGCGAACCCGAAAAGAAGATGGGGCAAAAAGGCGCGAAGGTCGCCGACCTCAATCTGGACGACGTTCCCGTCCCCGCCGGCAACCGGCTGGGCGACGAAGGCGACGGGTTCAAAATCGCGATGCAGGTGCTCGATCGCGGGCGGCTGCATATCGCGGCGGTATGCGTCGGCGTGGCCGAACGGCTGATCGCCGATTGCGTCGCCTATGCGAGCGAGCGCAAGCAGTTCGGAAAGCCCATCGCCGAGCATCAGCTGATCCAGGCGATGATTGCCGATTCAAAGACCGAGGCGCTGGCTGCGCGCGCGCTGGTCCTCGAAACAGCTACACGCAAAGATGCGGGAGACAATGTCGTGATGGAAAGCGCAGCGGCCAAATATTATGCCAGCGAAATGGTCGGCCGCGTCGCCGACCGCGCGGTGCAGATTTATGGCGGAGCGGGCTATATCGCCGATTACGGCATCGAGCGGCTGTACCGCGATGTCCGGCTGTTCCGTATCTACGAAGGCACCAGCCAGATTCAGCAGATCATCATCGCGCGCGAAACCATGAAGCGCGGCGGGTAATCAAGATTACGGAGAGAATGATGGATACGACCAGCCTGTTCAGTCTGGAAGGGCGCGTTGCGCTGATCACCGGCGGATCGCGCGGAATTGGCCGGATGATCGCAGAAGGCTTTATCGGCCAAGGCGCCAAAGTGTATATCGTGTCGCGCAAGGCCGGGGATTGCGAAGCGACCGCGCGCGAGCTTGGCGAAAAGTGCATCGCGCTGCAGCACGATATCGCGACCGTCGAAGGATGCCGGTCGCTGGCGTCCGAACTGGCCACCCATGAGGACCGGCTCGACATCCTCGTCAACAATGCGGGTACCGCCTGGGGCGTACCGTTCGAGGAGTTCGACGAACATGGTTGGGACAAGGTTGTCGACCTCAACCTGAAATCGCCCTTCTTCCTTACCCAGGCAATGCATGGCTTGCTGAAACGCGCCGGAAGCAAGGATCAGCCCGCCAAGGTAATCAACATCACCTCGATCGACGGGCAGCGGCTGAACCCGTGGGACACGTATAGCTATCACGCGTCCAAGGCGGGGCTGATCTACCTTACCAAGCGGATGGCGGCGCGCCTCATTCGCGATTCCATCAATGTCACCTCGATCGCGCCGGGCGCGTTTGCGAGCAAGATGAACAAGGCGGCGCGTGATCATGGTGATCAGGTCGCGAAGGCGATCCCCGCCGGCCGGATCGGCACGGATGAGGACATGGCAGCCGCCGCAATCTACCTCGCGGCCCGCGCGGGCGATTATGTGGTGGGCGAAACGATCACCATCGACGGCGGCCTCGTCAACGCAGCGCTGGGCAGCAGCATCGATCCGGATCTGTAATCGCACTCCCCTCGTCATCGCGAAGAGCGACGCGACGCGGCGATCCGGCAACCATCACTTCATTGTTGCGGGGAATCAAGGCCAGGGCGGTGGGGCGAGCGAACCCCATTCGCGCTGAGCCTGTCGAAGCGCCGTCCTTCCTCCACTCTGCGCGAGGAGAAGCACGGTCCTTCGACTGGCTGCCTGCGGCAGCCGCTCAGGACGAACGGGCGAGACAAGGGTCTTGTGCCGGGAAAGGCGGGGTCGCCCCCACCCGTGCCTCACTCCACCATGCCGCCAGCGGCGAGCACCGCCAGCGTTACAAGTTCGTTCGCGCTCGACGTCATCGGCGCGATCTGGACCGGCTTTTCGATGCCGATCAGCATCGGGCCAATCATCGAATCGCCACCCAGTTCGCGCAGCAGCTTTGCCGAGATGTTCGCCGACTGGAGTCCCGGCATGATCAAAACGTTCGCCGGGCCGGATAAGCGGGCAAAGGGATAATTCGCCTGTTGCTGCGGATTGAGTGCGACATCGGGCGCCATTTCGCCTTCGAATTCGAACCCGACCTGCCGTTCCTCCAGAACCTTCACCGCGGCGCGCAGATTGTCGAGCCATTGTCCCGGCGGGTTGCCGAAATTGGAATAGCTGAGGAACGCGACGCGCGGTTCGTGGCCCATACGCCGCGCGACATGCGCGGTCTGTTCGGCGATTTCCGCCAGTTCCTCGGCAGTCGGACGTTCGTTCACCGTCGTGTCGGCGATGAACACCGTATGGCTTTGCCCGACCAGGATATGGATGCCGAAGGGCGTGCGGCCGGGCAACGGATCGATGACGCGGCGAACCTCGCGGATCGTCTGTGCATAGGTGCGCGTGATGCCGGTGATCATCGCATCGCCCTGCCCCAGTTGCAGCAGCAGCGCGCCGAAGATGTTGCGATCCTGATTGACCATACGCTCGCAATCGCGGCGCAGATAGCCGCGCCGCTGTAGCCGCCCGTACAGAAAATCGACCATCTGCGGGACCAGTGGCGAATGGCGGCTGTTGTGCAGTTCGAAACTGTCGGGATTATCGACCCCGATGTCGAGCAACCGCTGGCGCACATCGTCGCGGCCGACCAGCACCGGCGTGCCGTACCCGCCATCGCGGAACGCAATTGCCGCGCGCAGCACGACTTCTTCCTCGGCTTCCGCGAAAATGACTCGCTTTGGCCGCGCCCGCGCGCCTTCATAGGCAAGGCTGAGGACCTGCGTCGTCGGGTTGAGCCTGCCTTTCAGCGTCTGCGCATAAGCGTCGAGATCGAGGATCGGTTTGGTAGCGACGCCCGAATCCATCGCCGCTTTCGCCACGGCAGGGGGCACGATTTCCATCAACCGCGGATCGAACGGCGCAGGGATGATATAGTCGCGCCCGAAGCTGTGCTGCACGCCATAGGCTGTCGCGACCTCTTCGGGCACCTGCTGGCGCGCGAGCGCGGCAAGCGCTTCGGCCGCAGCAATCTTCATCGCATCGTTGATCGTCGTCGCACGCACGTCGAGCGCGCCGCGAAAGATGAAGGGAAAGCCAAGCACGTTGTTGACCTGATTCGGATAATCCGACCGGCCGGTGGCGATGATGACGTCGGGACGTGCCTTCTTCGCCTCGGGCGGCGAGATTTCGGGATCGGGATTGGCCATCGCGAACACGATCGGCTGATCCGCCATTTTTTTCAGATATTCGGCCGGAAGCGCACCCGCCGCCGACAGACCCAGAAACACGTCCGCGCCATCCAGCGCCTCTTCCAGCGTGCGCAGATCGGTATCGATCGCATGGGTCGATTGCCACTGGTTGATGTCGCCGCGCCCTTCATACAATATGCCCGTGCGATCGAGCATCAGCATGTTCTGCTGCGGCAGGCCCATCGCCTTGATGAGGTCCGCGCAAGCGATCGCGGCGGCGCCCGCGCCGTTTACCACGACCTTCGTATCCTTGATGTCGCGCCCGGTCAGGTGAAGCGCGTTGATCAACCCCGCCGCGGCGATGATCGCGGTGCCGTGCTGATCGTCATGGAACACGGGGATGTTCATCCGTTCGCGCAGCGTCTGTTCGATGACGAAACAGGCCGGCGAGGCGATATCTTCCAGGTTGATCCCGCCAAAGCTGGGTTCGAGCAGTTCGACCGCGTCGATGAACCGGTCGACATCCTCGGTCTTCAGTTCAAGGTCGATCGAATCGACATCGGCAAAGCGTTTGAAGAGCACCGCCTTGCCCTCCATCACCGGTTTCGACGCCAGCGCGCCGAGATTGCCGAGGCCGAGGATCGCGGTGCCGTTGGAAATCACCGCGACCAGATTGCCCTTAGACGTATAATCATAGGCGGCCTGCGGATCTTCGGCGATGGCGCGCACGGGCACCGCGACACCCGGCGAATAGGCAAGCGCCAGATCGCGCTGCGACGCCATCGGCTTGGTCGCGACGATCTCCAGCTTGCCCGGACGCCCCTCCGAATGGAACAGAAGCGCCTCGCGCTCGGAAAACTGGACGTTCGATTCGTCGGCCATCGCAATCCTCTGGAATTTTGGTTCGCCCTGCCCTTAGCCCGATCGGACCGCGCTTGTCGAAGGGCCAGAGAGTTTTTTGTGCACCTCTCGCCCGGCGAAAGCATCGAAGGCGGTTTATGCGCGCGCACCGCTGCGCTACCGCTGGCGGCGATGTCCGCACCAACCCCCATGATGGCCCAGTATCTGCGACTGAAGGAAGAGGCGGGCGACTGCCTGCTCTTCTATCGCATGGGCGATTTTTTCGAACTGTTCTTCGACGATGCGAAGGTCGCCGCCGCCTGTCTCGACATCGCGCTGACCGCGCGCGGCGAACATGACGGGGAGAAGGTCGCGATGTGCGGCGTGCCCGCGCATTCGGCCGAAAGCTATCTTGCCCGGCTGATCAAGGGCGGCCACCGCGTAGCCATCGCCGATCAGGTCGAAACGCCCGAGCAAGCGAAAAAGCGTGGCGGTTCGAAAGCGCTGGTCGAACGCGCGATCGTGCGCGTCGTGACAGCGGGCACGCTGACCGAAGAAGCGCTGCTGGACAGCCGATCGGCCAACTGGTGCGCCGCGATCGGCGAAGCGGGCGGCGCGGTTGCCATCGCCGCAGCCGATATCTCAACGGGACGGTTCGCCGTGATCGAAACCGGCGGAGAAACCGTGGCGGCGCAGATCGCGCGGCTGAACCCGGCAGAGGTCATCGCATGCGAAGCAAGCGCGTTCGATGGTCTTGCCACGACGCTTCGCCCGCGCGGCGATTTCGACAGCGCGAAGGGCGAGGAGCGACTGAAACAGCTTCACGGCGTCGCGACGCTGGACGGCTTCGGGCAGTTTTCGCGCGCGGGACTTGCCGCGGCGGGCGGACTGATCGCGTATCTCAATCATACGGCGAAAGGAACGCTGCCCTTTCTTCGCCCGCCCGAATGCAGCCGATCCGAAAGCTGCATGGCAATCGACGCCGCGACTCGCGAAAGCCTCGAACTGACGCTTAGCGCCGCCGGAACGCGCAAGGGCAGCCTGCTCGACGCCGCCGACCGCACGGTGACGGGCGCGGGCGCGCGTCTGCTCGCCAGCGACATTGCGGCACCGCTGATGGATCGTGCCGCAATTGAAGCGCGGCTGGCGCTGGTGCGGCGGTTTCATGACGATCCCGGACTGCGCGACAGGGTGCGCGCCGCGCTGCGCGCGCTGCCCGATATCGGCCGGGCTTTGGGACGGCTTGCCGCCGGGCGCGGAGGCCCGCGCGATCTGGGCCAGCTTCGCGACGGACTGAACGGCGCGTGGCAGATGGGTGAGATGCTGGCGGGCATCGACGATGTGCCGCCGTTGCTTGCCGGAATCGCGCCACGGCTGCGCGGTCATGGCGCGCTGATCGACCTGCTGCGCCGTGCGCTCGTCCCCGATCCGCCGGTCGATGCCGACAAGGGCGGATTCATCGCCGAAGGCTATGACGCAGCGCTTGACGATCTGCGCGCCACGGGTGCGGGCGGCCGCCGTTCGCTCGCCGCGCTTGAGGCGCGCTATCGCGAAGAGACCGGCATCGCCAACCTGAAGATCAAGCATAACGGCGTGCTCGGCTATCATATTGAAGTGCCGTCCAAATCCGCCGACAGGCTGATGACGCCCGACAGCGGCTTCACCCATCGCCAGACGCTTGCGGGGGTGGTGCGCTTCAACGCGCCCGAACTGCACGATCTTGCGCTGAAAGTGACTCAGGCGGGCGCGCATTCGCTGGCGGCCGAGGCGGCGCATCTTGAAGACCTGACCCAGACCGCCCTCGAAACGCGCGAGGCAATCGCCGACACTGCCGATGCGTTGGCGCGGATCGACGTTTCCACCGGCCTTGCCGAACGTGCGGCCGAAGGGGGGTGGGCGCGGCCCGCGCTGGTCGATCACGCCTGTTTCGATGTGAGCGGCGGACGCCATCCGGTGGTGGAGGCTGCGCTGGCGCGTTCGGGCGACCGGTTCGTCGCCAATGACTGCGTCCTGTCGGAAGATTCGCGCCTTTGGCTGGTGACGGGTCCGAATATGGGAGGCAAATCGACCTTTCTGCGCCAGAACGCACTGATCGCGGTTCTGGCGCAGGCGGGAAGCTATGTGCCAGCAGCGAGTGCCACGCTGGGGCTGGTCGACCGATTGTTCAGCAGGGTGGGCGCATCCGACAATCTGGCGCGCGGCCGCTCCACCTTCATGGTCGAAATGGTCGAAACCGCGGCGATTCTGGCGCAGGCCACGCCGCGCAGCTTCGTCATCCTCGACGAGGTCGGGCGCGGCACCAGCACCTATGACGGGCTCGCCATCGCCTGGGCGGTGGTCGAGGCGATACACGAGGACAATCGCTGCCGCTGTCTGTTTGCGACGCATTATCACGAACTGACCCGGCTTGCCGAACGGTGCGAGGCGCTGACCCTACACCATGTCCGCGCGCGCGAATGGAAGGGAGACCTCGTCCTGCTGCACGAGGTCTCGGAAGGCCCCGCCGATCGCAGCTATGGCCTGGCCGTGGCGCGGCTTGCCGGGATGCCGCCCGCCACCGTCAAGCGCGCACAGGCGGTTCTGGCCAAGCTGGAGGCGGGACGCGAAAAGACCGGCGGGCTGGCGGCGGGGCTTGACGATCTGCCGCTGTTCGCCGCGGCGGCCGAGCAGGAAGAAGCAGCGGTGGACATGCTGCGCGCGGAACTAGACGCGCTCGATATCGATTCGCTCAGTCCGCGCGACGCGCTCGACATGCTGTACCGGCTCAAATCGCTGGCGGGCGATTCCTGATAAGCTCGCGGACGAGCGCGATATCGGCAGGCTTGTCGACATCGACCGCGGCAAGGCCATAGGGCGACGCCACCGCCGCCGCGCGCACCGATGCGCTGCGCCCCAGCGCGGCAAGCGCATCGGCAAGCGTCAGACGCCCCAAAAGGTAACGCATCAGCAACCCCGCCCCCAGCCGCCGCACGATCCGCCAGGGACGCTTGCGATCTGCCTCGACCCCGCGCCACAACGCGATCGCGTTCGCCGCGCGTTCGTTGGCGAGGTAGAACAGGTTGCACCCCGACCACTGGCCATCGGCAAAGCGCAGATAGGTCCGCTTCGTTTCCGGCACCTCCGCCTCTATCGTCGCGCGTTCGGCAAGCAGCGCGGCGACATCGGCATCAGCGGGCACGTCGGAAAGGAAGCGCGAAACCCATTCGGGGCGAAGCAGCGCATGGTCGGCGGTGGTGACGAGCAGCGGCGCGCCCAGTTCGGCAAAGGCACGGCCGACGCTCTCGCTCGGCCCCGGCGCGGCGCTGAGCACCTCAACTCCGAGCGCGCTGGCGTGATCGGCTACCGCGTCGCTGGAGACCGAAACGGCGATGCGCCCTGCCCCCGCCTCGCGCAACGCGGCGACCACGCGGGCGAGCATGGTCGCGCCATCAAATTCGATCAGCGCCTTGTCGGAAACTCCGGCATGGCGCGCTAGCGGGTCTTCGCCGCCGCGCGATCCCGCAAGCACCAGCGCGGTGAAGCTCATTTGACGGCGGTTTGCTGACGCCAGAGCTGAAGCAGGACGCCCGGCGCGGCAAGCACCGGATGGCGTTCGCGCCACGGGGTGAGCCGAACCCGGATGCCGGTATGCCGCTCAATCTTCCACAACGCGTATCGGGTCGCGCCTTCAAAGGTGAAGCCCGCCTTTACCAGCCGCGCCGCGTTGAGCCATTTGCCCGTCTTCTGCCGCACCACCCAGCGTTCGTACAGCTTGCTGCAACGGTCCGGATCGAGCCGGGGAATAAGCGAGTCGCCGTGCCGGTCATACGCGATGCCGGCAGCGTCCCAGGCGAGCGGCAGCAGGTCGTCGAACCAGCCGGGATTATTGTCGAGGATCTGCCGCTCGCGCCCCGGTTTTTCGACGCGAAGCTCCAGCGTGTAGGTCTGGCGGAACAGCGCGGCCCAGTAATCGCGTGCGCTGCCCTGCTCCTCACCCAGCATCGCGGCGAATGACGCGGCGGTGGTCGCGGCGGCGCAAATGCTGTTTTCCACCGAACGGCGCGTCGCCCATTCATCGACCCAGGCAAGCGCGCTTGGCTGAACGAAGCGGGTCCAGATAGTGGTGTCGATCAGATCGCCCGCCGCAGCTTCGGCAAACACATCCAGCGGCATGGTCGCGACCTTCGCGCGGATTGTCCGGTCGCCGCCCACCGGCAGTTCGGCGAAACTGACATGCGGCCACAGCATCCGGTCGACGCTATCGGATTCACCAGGCGTCAGGACATAGAAATCAAGCACGCCGTCCATATCGCCGGTCCGTAGCACCGATCCATAGAACAGTACCGCGCTGCCCCCGTGCCGGTCGGCGAGCAGCGCCGCCGCCGCACGCACGTCGCGCGAAAGCGGCATGTCCAGCGATTCGAGGATGCGGGCGCGAAGGCCGTTCATCCGGTCACCACGAAACGCAGTGGTGCGCCCCGGCGAAGCGTCAAATCGCCACCCGGATAGGTTTCGCCGTCGAGAATAAAATCGCCATCGAGTCGGATATTGAGCTGCCCGGCGGCGCGATGGCGATACCCGGCGCGCTCCATAGCGGCGTTGCGCACCCCGGCTAGCAACATCGGCACCCGGCGAATCATCTGGCGCGGCGGCGCATCGATGGCGAGCAGCTTCATCCCATCGCCCAGTCCGCCGAACGGTTTCAGGCGAAGCGGCAACCGGTCGAGCGTCGAACAGAGCAACAGATAGAAGCTGCCATGCATGTCGGCATCGCCGGCGATGGTCATTTCATCGCCCGCGCGCCAGCCGCGCTGCTTCGATCCGAACATCGTCTGGCCGATGCTCGCGAAAAGCGACAGGGCCACGGCCAGCCCGTCGAACGCCCCGAAACGATGCGTGTGCTGCGCCAGGGCGGTCGCTTTCACAAAGGCGCCAGCGCCGAACAGGAAGCCCGACAGTTCGGGCATGTCCGAACCATCGCGGGAGATTTCCAGCGGCGCGCGCTCGCGCACCTTGCCGGCGCGGATCACCTCGACAAGTGCCGGCAGGGTAATATCCGAAGACACCCCCAGATCGATTGCAATCGCGTTGGTCTTTCCCGACGGCAGGATGGCGAATTTGGGTAGCGGTCCGGCATATACCCGCCGCGCGGCGGTAATCACGTCGCGAACCGTGCCGTCGCCGCCATTGATGATGATCACATCGACCCGGCGCGCCGCGAAATCGCCGAGCGCCAGTTCGAGCGCCACCCTGGTATCGGGAGCGGCCGTCATGATTTCGTGATCCGCGATTTCGTCGGGACGGCAATCCTTGCCGTTGCGATGACTGCGCGGATTGCTGATCATCGCGATACGCAGCGGGCGCTCCATTGGCCGGGAAACGTCGCGCAACCGTGGCAGGCGGGCAAGCGCAGCCGAATCGCCACGGCGCGAAACGGGTTCGCGCCGCATGATGTCGGCCCGGCCGGTCAGGCCGGCACGCATGGATGGCGCTTCGTTCAAAATACCCGCCACTGTCAGACAAACGTAAAGAGATGTAGATACGCGCTAATCCGCGCGATTCTACCCCCCGTTCGTCGTTTTTTCACCTTATCCCCGCAAATCGCGAGTGCATTTGCAGCCGACGTTACGAAATTGCAACATCACTGCCACACTCCCCGGTCAGCGCGAATAGCGTATTTTTACCCGGATCGTCCCGCCTGCCGCCGGCAGTGCGAAACGCACCTTGTCGAACGAAGGCAGGCCGAGCGTCGTCGGCGCATCGTTGGAAAAGCCGAAACCTTCCTTGATCGAAAACAGCGTGCGGTTGAAATCATGATCGGCGTTCTCATCATGGTACAGCGCTGCGGCATAATGCCCCGCAGGCAGCCAGAAACACGCCGTAGTCGCCGGCGATTTCGTCGGTATGCGCGCCCGCGCGATATAGGCGTGCGATGCAAGGAACTTGCTGCGGCTGTCTGGATAGATGCTGAAGGCGACTTCGCCCTTGCTGTTTTTCAGGTCGGTCGCGACCACCGTCAGCTTTACCGCGCCGTTACTCGAAGTCCCGGTGCAGCCCTGATCAGCAAGCGCGGGTGAAGCCCCGGCCATGGCAGCGAACAGCGCGGCCGAAGCGATCAGTTTCTTGGTCAAGTCTTTGCTCCTGTTGCCCTGAAAGGCATTTCGCTATAGCCGGATCACCCTTTCGCAATACTGAACGATTACGTTCCGTAATTGGGACCGGCATCCCTTTGCCAGACATGACATCGCACAGTATCAGGCCATGGTTCCGACGTGCAGCGTCGTCATTTCAGCAGGATTTCACAAAGCATCATGATCGAAAAGGCAATCATCCTGAGTGCAGGCCAGGGATCGCGCCTGCTTCCGCTGACCGCCGACCGGCCGAAATGCCTGATCGACTTTTCGGGAAAAACGCTGATTGCCTGGCAGGTGGAAATGCTCTCGCGCGCCGGGGTCACCGATTTCCACGTCGTCACCGGCTTCATGACCGACATGGTGGAGGCGGAACTCGACACGCTGCGTTGTAACGGCCGGTCGATCACCGTCCATTTCAATCCCTTTTACAAGGTGGCGGACAATCTGGGCAGTTGCTGGATCGCGCGCGATGCGATGGAGGGCGATTTCGTCATCCTGAACGGCGATACGCTGGTTTCCGAAGAGATTGTGCGCACGGTGATCGGTAACGAAACCGACTGGCCGATCGCGGTGACCGTCGATGTGAAGCCTGCTTATGACAGCGACGACATGAAGGTTTCACGTCTGGGCGAAAAGCTGCTCGCCATCGGCAAGACGCTGAGCGCCGAACAGAGTAACGCCGAATCGATCGGTTTCCTTGCCTTTCGCGGCGAAGGGCCCGCGCTGTTCCGCGAAACGGTGCGCGCGGTGATGCGCACCCCCGCGGGGGTGGCGAACTGGTATCTGAAAATCATCGACATGATCGCCCCGGACGGGAAGGTCGGCACCTGTTCGATCGAGGGAATGGACTGGGCCGAGGTCGATTTCCTTAACGATATCGAAATCGCGACCCGGTTGACCGATCGCTGGGCTTGAGGCGCGAACGCGTCAGAAACAGCTTTTGAGCCAGGCGATCAGCTGGTCGCGCGCTTCGGGCGCCGGCGTCACCGCCGCGCCCAGATCGGGCATTTTCGGCCAGCCGGCGTCGACATAATCCACCCCGTCGCGGCTGCGCGTTTCGCCATAGCGCGGGATGACGTGGAAATGGACGTGAGGATCGACCATCATCAGCATCAGATAGTTGAGCTTTTCATAGCCGATCGCTTTGGTCAGCATCGCTTCGGTTTCGCCCGTGGCGCTCTTCAACTCGGCATGCGCCTCTGCCGACAGGTCGCCGAAGCGGATCGCGTCGGACTTCGCGGCGAGGACGCAGCTTCCCAGCGTCGGCTGGGCTGGCCTCAGCAGCAGCACCCAATGCTCCCACTGGCGCAGCAGCGTTGCGGGATAGCCGAATTTTTCGATCGTCGCGTTCATCGCATCAATTCTCCAGCCAGGAGGTGACGGGCCGCCCGCGCGCTGCCTGCGCCTCAGCGGCGAAAGCCTGCCAGAAATGGACGAGCAGCGACAGTGCGGTCCAGCAGGCGACCAGTATCAATCCGATATCGGGCCGGCCGAAGAGCAGGCTGCCGACGAGCAGGATCATGTTCGGGTTGCGCCGCGCGGTGATGAGGCGGAAATCGCTGTCGAATTTGCGCCAGACATGGATGTGAAAGCCGAATCGGCGCATGAACCAGCCTTCGATCAGCCGTTGCACGACATAGCCGATCAGGATCGTTCCGATGACCCAGGCATAGGTCGTCCCGCCATAGCCCAGCCCCCAAGCCGAGAGTCCCGACGCCCATGCGAGCCACCAGAAGGGCGGGTGAACAAGGTCTATGCCGTGATCGAATATATTCCCCCACCAGCTCGACGTGATCGTACAGCGCGCAAGCTTTCCATCGACGGTGTCGAGCACCATGAAGACAAAGCCCACCGCGACCCCCGCCCAGTAATTGCCGTGCAGGAAAAACAGCGTGGCGAGGACGCAGCCGACCGCGCCGATCACCGTCACCATGTTCGGCGTCATGCGCAGCGCGGCGGCCAGCCGGGTAAGGTGAAACGCGATTTCGGGCCACAGATATTTGGTCAGGATGTCGGTGACGCCCTTATAGGCGCCGTAATAGCTTTCGCGTTCCAGCCGGCGGACATTGCCGGAGGTCAGCGGTTCGAAAAACGGCCGCTGCTGCTTGCGAAGCGAGCGGTTGTAGAGCACCGGCCGGTCGCCGATGCGATAGATGGTCGCGCCTTCAGGCGGCGTCATCGCCGCGCCCGCGGCCGTAGGCAGCGCGGCTTCGGCATCGCGCACCAGCGCCGGGCGGTCGCCGTCCATCACCCATAGCCGCGGCGTCGCCATCGCATGCGCCATCCATAGCGGGTCGAAAGCATATGCCTGATTTACCCACAATGCAGTCGCGTCGGCGGTCTTGATCCCCACTCCCGCTTTGGAAGCGAGCCGTTCGATACGTTCGCGATTGGCAAGGCCCCAGATTCGGGTGGTGTTTTCGCCCGCCACGATCAGGCGGGATGGCACGGTTGCGGACATGCGCGCTCCTATGAAGGCCCTTGGCCAGATTGCAAGCCGCGCGATGCCATTGCGCCCGACCGGCCGAAATGGACCGTTGCCAGGCCGAGCAGCAGCACGCTGGTCACCGATCCGATGAACACGCCGGTCGCGGCACCGGAGCCGCCATGCGCCGGCATCAGCGCAACCATCGCACCGATCAGCACCACCGCGCCGATACATCGCGCGGCAAGCGCGGTCGTCGCGCGGTGCCCGGCCATCAGCAGCGGTTCGAAACTGACGGCGGCCAGTTCGATGCATCCGGCGGCGGTCAGCCACAGCAACATGGGATAGGCGGCAAGGTAATCGCGCCCGCCAACCAGCATAAGCACCGGCCGGCCGATCACCACGGTCAACGCCATGATGATCCCGGCGGCCAGCGTCGACCCGGCGAACAATCGCCAGATGGTGCGGGCGAGCTTGCCACTGCCCTTGCGCACCGCGCGGACGATTTCGGGAAAGCCTGCGCGAACCAGAAGCTGCGACAATTTGGTCAGCGCATTCGCGATCTGAAACGCCAGGCGAAAAATACCCGCAGCGGCGGGACCGATGAACCCGCCGACCAGCAGCAAGGGCAGCTGTTTGGTGGCAAGGCCCAAAGTCGAACTGCCGCTGGTCGAAAGCGAAAAGCGGACGATGCCCGGATTTTCTGCAATGACGTCGCCGGGCCGCGCGCGCGCATTCCACATCAGCGACCAGTTGCCGCCGCGCGCGAACATCCACCAGAACGCCCCCGCCGTCGCAGCCTCCGCCGCCGCCCAGGCGTACAGAAAATGCTCTACGTTCGCCCCTGCCAGCAGCACCAGCGCCGCGCCTGCCAGCCGGACCACGCCGGTCATGCTGTCGGCGATGGCAGCTTCGGCGAAACGATCCTGCAGGCGAAGCGCGCCCAGCGGCATCGAACGAATGGTGATAAGCTGAACCACCAGGAATAGCAGCGTTTCATTCATCAGCGAAGCAGTTATGCCGAAATCATTGCCCCAGAGGAACAGGACCGCGATACCGATGACGATTCCGACCAGCGCGCTGCCTAGGTCGAGCAGTCCGCACGCGCGGAACAACCGCCCCAGCCGGGCATCGTCGCGCGCCTGAAGCGGGGTGACGCCATATTGCACCACGATCTGCCATGTCTGGAACCCGACCATGGTGGCAAGCGCCTTTGACGCGCCCGTAATCAATGCGAACCGGCCAAAATCGGCAACGCCCAGCGACCGGGCGACGATAGCGAGGTACACCAGCGACAGCAGGCCCACCAGTCCGCGATTGGCAATCAGCCAGCCCAGATTATGGAGAACCGCGCGAAGCCCGGTTCTCCTTCGCGCGTCCTTGTCGTCGTTCGTTTCGCCTTGCGGCATGATCAGACTGGTCCGTCCCGCTCACCTGCGCCCGATTGCGCCCGGCGGGCGCGGTAATAGCGCCACGCAAGCGCGCTGCCGAGCAGGAAACCACCGGGAGCAAGCAATATCGTCGCGGCCAGCCCGGCGTGCTTCAGATACCGATTGCGGCGCGCGGCGCGGCCCGTGTCGGTCAAACGGTAAAGCTCTCGCCACACCCGCACATGCCGGTGGCGTTCGGATTGCTGAACACGAAACCGGCGGTGAAATCATCCTCCTGCCAGTCCATCGTCGAACCGATCAGATACAACACCGAAGCGGCGTCAACGAAAAAGATCCCGCCGGGCGTTTCGATCCGTTCGTCCATCGGGTTCGCTTCGGTCACATAGTCGACCGAATAGGCAAGGCCCGAACAACCACGACGCGGTGTGGAGAGCTTAACGCCCACCGCACCGTCGGGCGCGCGCGACATCAGGTCGGCGATTCTCGCCTCGGCGCCCGGTGTCAGCTTCACCGCCGCGGGGCGTTCACGGGTTTTGGTCGCCATAATCTCTTCCTTCCTCGGCCGGCATACGGCTCGGCCGAACCTTCCTAAAGCATACCCAGTTCCAGCTTGGCGTCGTCGCTCATCTTGGCAGGATCCCAGGGCGGGTCCCAAACAAGGTTGACCTCCGCCTGGCCGACGCCGGGAACCGAACCGACCCGAAGCTCCACCTCCGCCGGCATCGATTCGGCGACCGGGCAATGCGGCGTGGTCAGCGTCATGGTGACCGCGACATGCCCGCCATCGGCGACATCCACGCCGTAGATGAGGCCAAGGTCATAGATATTCACCGGGATTTCCGGATCATAAATATCCTTCAGCGCATCGACGACCGCATCATACACCTCACCGCCCGGTTCGCCCGCGGGAGCGGCTTCGGGCTTTTGCGACAGAAAGCCCTCAAGATAATCGCGCTTGCGTTCATAGGTTTCGCGCGCCGATGCTTCGGCAGCGGCGGCATCCTCCACGCGGGCGCGCGGCGAAGGATCGACCGCCTCGACCTCTTCAACCATGATCCTGCCGTCGTTCGCCTGTTCCTCGTTCATCCGAAAATCCTCGTGACCCGTTCGATGCCTGCGACGAGCGCATCGACATCGGCTGCACTATTGTAGACGCCGAAACTGGCGCGCGCCGTGGCGGCAACGCCCAGCGCGTCCATCAGCGGCTGCGCGCAGTGATGGCCTGCGCGGATAGCCACCCGGCTTTCGTCCAATATGGTGCCCGCATCGTGCGGATGCACCCTCTTGATATTGAAGCTGACGATACCGGCCGAATCCTCCGGCCCGTACACGCGCACCGAATTGATCTGCGACAGCGCCTCGCGCGCCTTCGCCACCAGCGCCGCTTCATGCGCATGGATACGATCAAGGCCGATCCCGCTGACATAATCGATCGCGGCGTGCAGTCCCAGCGCGCCCACGATATGCGGCGTGCCCGCTTCGAACCGCCCCGGCGGCGGCGCATAGGTGGTGCGTTCGAACGACACCTTGTCGATCATCGACCCCCCGCCCTGATAGGGCGGCATCGCGTCGAGCAGTTCAGCGCGCGCCCATAGCGCGCCGATCCCGGTCGGGCCGTACAGCTTGTGCCCGCTGAACGCGTAGAAATCGCAATCGAGCGCCTGCACATCGACACCCAGCCGGGGCACCGCCTGACAGCCGTCGAGCAGCAGCTTCGCACCTACGCCATGCACGATATCGGCGGCGCGGCGCGCATCGAGCACCGAACCGAGCACGTTAGAAATATGCGCGAGCGCGACCAGCCTGTGCCGCTCGGTAATCATCGCCGCCATCGCGTCGAGATCGATGCGGTGATCGTCGGTCAACGGCAGGACATCGATCTCAGCCCCGACCTTGTCGGCGATCATCTGCCACGGCACGATATTCGAATGATGCTCAAGCTGCGACAGCAATATGCGGTCGCCCGCCTGCAACTGACTTCCGGCCCAGCAGGTCGCGACAAGATTGATCGCCTCGGTCGCGCCGCGGGTGAAGACGATCTCTTCCGCAGCGCGCGCGTTGAGGAAATCGGCAATCCGCCGCCGCGCGGCTTCATAGGCGAGCGTCATGTCCGCCGAGCGCTGATACACGCCGCGATGCACGGTGGCATAGGTTTCGCCATAGCCGCGCGCGATCGCATCGATCACCGGCTGCGGCTTCTGCGCCGTGGCTGCGGTGTCGAGATAGGCCCAGTCTTCGGGGATCGCCGGAAAGTCGGCGAGCACGTCGAGCGGGCGGGTGTCGGCTGTAACGGTCATGCGCGCCTCTCGATCAACAAGTCCCGTTTGTGTCGAGCAGCGATCGGATTGCTTGGAACGTTAGTCACAGCGCCACCTCCAGCCAGCGGCTTGCGTCCGCGGCAAAGGCTTCGCGCACCGCCTCCTCGCCGATCCGGTCGAGCGCGTCGGCAACGAACGCGCGTGTCATCAGCGCACGGGCGCGCGCAGGCGTCAGCCCCCGGCTTTCGAGATAGAACAGCGCGCGCTGGTCGAGTTCGCCCACCGTCGCGCCATGCGCGCACTTCACGTCGTCGGCGAAGATTTCGAGTTCGGGCTTCAAATTCACCTGCGCCGTCCGGTCGAGCAGCAACCCGCGAAGCGATTGTTCGCCATCGGTCTGCTGCGCGTGGCGTTTCACTTCCACCCGCGCGGCAAGGCTGGCGGTCGAGGTGTCGGCGGCGACCGCGCGCCATATCTGGCGGCTCGATCCTTCGGGCATGGCGTGATCGACGACGACCGCCGCTTCCTGCCGCTGGTCCCCTTCGGTCAGCAGCGCGCCGCCCATTTCAGCATAAGCGCCGATCCCGCTGGTGCGGATTTCGCCATCGATCCGGCTGCCCATGCCGCCCGCGCCGAGGAAGACCGAAACCAGACTTGCGGCCTCCCCCACATCCGCCTCGTCGCGGATCGACACGAAGCCGCTTTTTTGCAGCAGCCGCACCGAGCGCATCAGCCGCGCGCCCCGTGCGAGCGAAATCTGCGTCAGCCGGTTGGCCCAGCCGGTCCCGGCATAGGTTTCGACCAGCGATGCGGTCGCATCTTCTGCCAGTTCGATCCGGGCGGGGACATGATTGTCCGCGCCGGTGCCGATATGGACGATCTGGATACTGGTGACCGCCGCGCCCTTTTCCAGACGAACCAGCCAGCCCTCGCCCGCCGCCAACTTGCCCAGCGGATGCCCGCTCGATTCACCGATCGCGGTAACGTTGACCGGGCCGGGACGGCTATGCGTCGGATCGAACACACCATCGACAAAAGCGAGGCGCGGCCCATCAATATCGAGAAACAGGTCGGCGGGCGCGACATCGGGCGCAGCGCGTTCGGACTGCGCCGCAGCTTCCAGCGCCGCCATGTCCGACCATTTCCACGCCTCCTGACGCTTTGTGGGAAGATCAAGCGTCATGGTCACGCCGCCACCGTCCCATAGCCTTCGCGTTCCAGTTCGACCGCCAGTTCGGGACCACCCGATTTCACGATCCGGCCATCGGCAAGGACATGAACGACGTCCGGCTCCACATAGTCGAGCAGCCGCTGATAATGGGTGATGAGCAGCACGCCCTTGTCGGGTTTGCGCATGATCCGGTTGATCCCCTCGCCCACGGCCTTCAGCGCGTCGATGTCCAGCCCTGAATCGGTTTCGTCGAGGATCGCGAATTTGGGGTCGAGTATGCCCATCTGGACCATTTCGTTGCGCTTCTTCTCACCGCCCGAAAAGCCGACATTGACGGGACGTTTGAGCATTTCCTGATCCATGCCCAGCGCATCGGCCTGCGCGCGCGCCAGTTTCAGGAACTCTGCGCCCGACAGCGGCGCTTCGCCCCGCGCCTTGCGCTGCGAATTCAATGCTTCGCGCAGGAACTGAACGTTCGAGATACCGGGAATCTCGACCGGGTACTGAAAGCCGAGGAACAGCCCGGCGGCGGCACGTTCATGCGCCTCCATGTCGAGCAGGTCTTCGCCGCGGAACGTCGCCGACCCGCCGGTGACTTCATATTCGGGACGGCCGCCGAGCACATAGCCAAGCGTCGATTTGCCCGCGCCGTTCGGCCCCATGATCGCGTGTACCTCACCCGCCTTCACTTCAAGGTCGAGCCCTTTGAGGATTTCCTTACCGTCGATCGCGGCGTGCAGTTTTTCGATTTTCAGCATCATATTTCCTGACTTCGCCATCACTGCGCAGATCCGCTGAAAGTGATGGCGGGTTTGAATGTCTTGTCTTCGGGCTTGGGCGGCAGCTTCACGATCTGATCGCTGTCATCCTTGCTCGTATCGCCCACCGGGCCGGTAGCCGGTATCTTGGGCGGGGCTTCGGGTTCGACCAGCTTGGGCAGCGTCAGGCGCGGTTGCGCCTCGCCGCTTTCGGGCATGGTCCGCCGGATCGCGGCAAGTTCGGTCGGCTTCGCATCGCCGCATTTTCGCGCGTCGTCGGATACGCAATCAAGGAAGTCGGCACAGGCGGTCGAATCGATCCGGTTCACCCCGCTGCCCTTCAACACGCGGCAATTGGCAAGGCCGCCACCAGCGACCCGGTCGAACACCAGCGTCACCAGCCCGGCCTTTGCCTGCACCACGATCTCTTCGCCCATTTCCTCGGGCACGACCGCCTGCACAGCCAGCAAAAGAGGCAGCGCCGCGAGGATCACCCCACGCTCCCCTCCAGGCTGATGCCGAGCAGTTTCTGCGCCTCAACCGCGAATTCCATCGGAAGCTGTTGCAGCACCTCCTTGGCGAACCCGTTGACGATCAGCGCGACCGCAGCTTCCTCATCCAGCCCGCGCTGCATCGCGTAGAAAAGCTGATCGTCCGAAATCTTCGATGTCGTCGCCTCATGCTCGATCTGCGCGCTGGGATTCCTCACCTCGATATAGGGGACGGTATGCGCACCGCACTGATCGCCCAGAAGCAGGCTGTCGCACTGGGTGAAGTTGCGGACATTTTCCGCCGAGGGGCCGACGCGCACCAGCCCGCGATAGGTATTGTCGCTGCGGCCCGCACTGATCCCCTTAGAAATGATCGTCGACCGGCTGTTCTTGCCGTTATGGATCATCTTGGTGCCGGTATCGGCCTGTTGCCGCCCGTTCGTCACCGCCACCGAATAGAATTCGCCAACGCTGTTTTCGCCGTTCAGCACGCAGGACGGATATTTCCATGTGATCGCGCTGCCGGTTTCGACCTGGGTCCAGCTTACCTTGCTGTTCCTGCCTTGGCACAGCGCGCGTTTGGTGACGAAATTATAAATGCCGCCCTTGCCGTTCTCATCGCCGGGATACCAGTTCTGGACGGTCGAATATTTGATCTCGGCATCATCCAGTGCGATCAGTTCGACCACTGCGGCATGAAGCTGGTTTTCATCGCGCATCGGCGCGGTGCAGCCTTCGAGATAGCTGACATAGGCACCCTTGTCCGCGACGATCAGCGTGCGCTCGAACTGACCGGTATTTTCGGCGTTGATCCGGAAATAGGTCGACAATTCCATCGGGCAGCGAACGCCCTCAGGCACATAGACGAAGGTGCCGTCGGAAAAGACGGCGGCGTTCAGGCAGGCGAAGAAATTGTCGCGCGTGGGCACGACCTTGCCCAGCCACTTCTTCACCAGATCGGGATGCTGCTTGATCGCTTCCGAAATCGACAGGAAGATGACACCCGCCTCCTCCAGTTCCTTGCGGAAGGTGGTGGCGACGCTGACCGAATCGAACACCGCATCGACCGCGACCTTGCGCGCGCCCTCCACCCCGGCGAGCACCTTCTGCTCCTCGATCGGGATGCCGAGTTTCTCATAGGTCCGCTTGATCTCCGGATCGAGTTCGTCAAGGCTTTTGAGCGACGGCTTCTTCTTCGGCTCGGCGTAATAATAGGCGTTCTGGTAATCGACCATCGGGATGTCGAGCTTCGCCCAGTCGGGCTCTACCATCTCCTGCCACAGCGCGAACGCCTTCAGCCGATAGTCGAGCATCCACTCCGGCTCGTCCTTCTTGGCCGAAATGTAGCGAACAGTATCCTCGCTCAACCCCTTGGGCGCGAGTTCCTGTTCGACGTCGGAGGAAAACCCCCATTCATATTTCTTGTTCGCGGCGGCGAGCGCCTCTGCGTTCTTGGTGGCCATATCTAAATTACTCCCGCTGCCGTTCGGACCGAGCTTGTCGAAGCCCCATCCTGTTCGGCGGCAGATGAAGAAAAGGACCGCCCTTCGACAGGCTCAGGGCGAACGGTGTGATGGGTAAGCGAAGCAAGCGAGATGTCGGCAAGCGCGCCGCGCACCGCGCCGTTGACGATGCTCCAGTGCGGGCGGACCGAGCAATTCGCCTCCACCGCGCACTCGGCGCGCGCATCGTCGACACATGCGGTCAGCGCGATCGGTCCCTCGATCGCCTCGACAATGTCGGCGACGCTGATCGCAGCCGGAGGGCGCGTCAGGCGAAAGCCACCCCCGGTGCCGCGCGTCGATTCAATCAGCCCGGCCGACGACAGCTTGCTCACCAGCTTTTGCACCGTGGGCAGCGGCAGCGCGGTTTCCTCCGCGATCAGCGTCGCGTTCAGCCGACCGGTCGCGCCGCAATGGCGCGCCGCGGCAGTCATCATCACGACCGCATAATCTGCCAGGCTGGAAAGTCTCATTCGCTCCACATCGTCCGCGCCAGTTGCGAACCGTTATCAAATCGGATCAATTCGTTCCGATTGGCATGTGGCGATGCAGCGCGCCTGCGTCAACCACCGCTTTGACGAAGCGGGCGGGGGGTGCGAAAGGCGTCAGCCATGGCCTATCCCCTTCGCCCCCTCCTCTTCGCGCTTGATGCCGAGCGCGCGCACCGCCTGACCATCGGCGCGATGAAGGCCTATGGCGCAAGCGGCCTTGCGTCCGGTCCGGAAAGGCGCGGCCCCGTCACCATCGCGGGTCTTGCCTTTCCCAACCCGATCGGCCTCGCCGCCGGGCTGGACAAGGATGCGCAGGCGATCGACGGTTTCACCGCGCTCGGCTTTGGCCATGTCGAGGTCGGCACGCTGACCCCGCTGCCCCAGCCGGGCAACCCGACGCCGCGCCTTTTCCGGTTGAAGGAAGATCGCGGCGTCATCAACCGCATGGGCTTCAACAATGGCGGAATCGACGCTGCGCTGCCGCGCATCCGTGCCGCAAAACGCAAGGGCGTGCTTGGCGTTAATGTCGGCGCGAACAAGGACTCCGCCGACCGGATCGCCGATTATGCCATCGGCGTGGGCAAGGTCGCGCGTGACGCCGATTATGTCACGATCAATATCAGTTCGCCCAACACGCCGGGACTGCGCGATCTTCAGGATCCGGCGATGCTTGCCGATCTGCTTGGGCGATGCGATGCGGCGCGAATCGGCGAATGGGGTCACCGCCCGCTGTTCCTGAAAGTCGCGCCCGATCTGGATCGCGAACAGCTTGCCGCGATCATCGCGACCGCGATTCCCGGAAAGGTCGATGCGCTGATCATCGGCAACACCACCATTTCGCGCCCCGCCGGGCTGCGCTCGGCCAATCGGCGCGAGACCGGCGGGCTGTCGGGCGAGCCGCTGAAACAGCTTGCGCGGACGAAATTGCGCGAAGCTGCTGAAATTGCTGCCGGCGCGCTTCCGCTGATCGCGGCGGGCGGCATCGATTCGGCGCGCGAGGCGCAGCTTCGGCTCGATGCGGGGGCAAACCTGGTCCAGCTTTATTCAGCGCTTGTATATCATGGCCCAGGCCTTCCGCGACGAATCCTGCGCTCCTTGCGCTGATACCCATGCTCTTGCCACCCGCCGCCAGTGCGTTACGCATGGCGGCCATGAAACGCGCCATTCTACTGCTTGCCACGCTGCTAGCGCCGCTTCCCGTCACCGCACAGACCCCGGCGCAAGCCCCGCCAAAGACAGACCCTGCGCAGGGTATTGTCAGCGCGGCCGATCCGCGCGCCGTCGCCGCGGGCGTGGAGATATTGCGCGAGGGCGGAAGTTCGATCGACGCCGCGATCGCCACCATGCTCGCGCTGAACGTGGTGGAGCCGTATAATTCGGGGATCGGCGGCGGCAGCTTCCTGCTTCATTCGAACGGAACGCCCGACAGCACAACCAGCTTTGACGGACGCGAAACCGCGCCGGACGCTGCGACCGGCAAATGGTTCTATGCCGATGACGGCACCCCGATGAGCCACGCCGAAGCGGTGCCCGGCGGTCGCAGCGTCGGCGTGCCTGGCGACCTTCGCATGTGGGCAAAGGCGCACGAGGCCTATGGCAAGCTGCCTTGGGCCAAATTGTTCGAACCCGCGATCCGGCTGGCACGCGGCGGATTCGTCGTCACGCCGCGCCTGTATCGCGCATTCCAGATTGGCGGCGACCATATCGAGCCGGAAGCGAAGAAAATCTTCACCGATGCGAACGGCGACTGGCTGCCGGTCGGGACGTGGCTGCAAAACCCCGCCCAGGCGGACCTTCTGCAAAAAATCGCAGAGCACGGCGCCGATTATTTCTATGTCGGGCCGGTCGCGCAAAGGATCGTCGCCAAGGTCGACAATGCGGCGCGCAACCCGTCGAAGATGACGACGGGCGACCTCGCCAGCTATCAGGCGAAGCAGCGCGACACGGTGTGCGAGGGCTATCGCGGATACACGCTGTGCAGCATGGGGCCGCCGTCATCGGGCGGCATCACCGTTCTGATGATCCTGAAACAGCTCGAACGCTTCGACCTTTCCGCGATGGGCGCGGACAGTGCGACCGCGTGGCACCTGTTCGCCGAATCGCAACGGCTCGCCTTTGCCGATCGCAACCGCTATATTGCCGACAGCGACTATGTGCATGTCCCGATCAAGGGGATGCTCGATCCGCACTATCTGGCCAAACGATCGAAACTGATCTCTCCCGATTCGACGCTTGGCAGCTATGAACCGGGCAAACCGGCGGGCGCGCCGAAGCGGATCACCGCCCCGCAAAGCGAAGTGCCGGGCACCAGCCATATCGCCACCGCCGACAAATGGGGCGATGTCACATCGGTCACCAGCACGATCGAGGGCTATTGGGGCTCCGGCCTCGCCATCGACGGGACGTTCCTGAACAACGAACTGACCGACTTCGACATTGTGCCCGAAAAGGACGGCTATCTGGTCGCCAATCGGGTGGAGGGCGGCAAGCGGCCGCGCAGTTCGATGTCGCCGACGATCGTCTATGGTCCCGACGGCAAGGTCCGCATGGTTGTCGGCGCCGCTGGCGGCCCGACGATCATCGGGCAGGTGGCGAAGGCGATCATGGGCGTGATCGATTTCCACATGTCGGCGCAACAGGCGATCGCCACCGGCCTGATCTACGCCCCCGCCGCTGGCGGCGTAGCCGAATCGGGCACGCAGTTCGAAGCGATGATGCCCGCGCTGCAAAAACTGGGCGAACAGTTGAAGCTTGCGCCGCTGGGGGTAAAGGCGAATGCGATCGAGAGGGTCGACGGCCATTGGGTCGGTGCCGCCGATCCGCGCAGCGAGGGCGTGGCGATGACCGAGGACGGGGTGGCAACGCGAATCGTTCGCGCTGATACGCCAACCAACCGTCCGGCCGAATAAAGGCGGTTTTCAAACGCGGCGCCCGGCCACGATCCGGCCGGGGCAGAACAAATTACGCCGCAATGGAGAGATGATGCGTCAGCTAGAGCAGTTTCCGAACCTGGTCGCCATGTTCTTCACGCGTGCGCGCGAAATGGGCGACGCGCCGTTCCTGTGGCATAAGGAGGGCAAGGCGTGGCAATCGATCAGCTGGGCAGAAGCAGCGCGTCAGGTCGCTTCGCTTGCCGAAGGATTGCGCGCGGCGGGACTGGTTCCCGGCGACCGGGTAATGCTGGTGAGCGAGAACCGGCCCGAATGGTGCATCTCCGACCTGGCGATCATGGCGGCGGGCTGCGTTACGGTGCCTACCTACACCACCAATACCGAACGCGATCACCTGCACATCATCGACAATTCGGAAAGCCGCGCGGTCATCGTGTCGAACGCGAAGCTTGCCAAGACTCTGATGCCCGCTGTCCTGCATTCGGGCGTGCCGGAGGTTGTGATCGGCATCGAACCGATGCGGATGGGGCAGCCGGGTCGGCTTGCCTTTTACGACTGGAACATGCTGATCGCCGATAATCCGGGCGATCCGGCAACGGCGGAAAGCCAGGCAAGGTTCGGCCGCGAAGATCTTGCCTGCATCATCTATACCAGCGGCACCGGCGGCAGCCCGCGCGGCGTCATGCAGCATCACGGCGCGATCCTGCACAATGTCGCCGGCGCGACCGCGATCATCGCAGAGGATTTCGGCTGGGACGATGAAGTATTTCTGTCCTTCCTCCCGCTCAGCCATGCCTATGAACATACCGGCGGGCAGTTTTTGCCCATCGGGTTGGGCGCGCAAATCTATTATGCTGAGGGGCTCGACAAGCTCGCTTCGAATATCGAGGAGACGAAGCCCACGATCATGGTCGTCGTGCCGCGCCTGTTCGAAGTGCTGCGCACGCGCATTACCAAGGCAGTGGAGAAACAGGGCCGGTTGCAGAAATTTCTGCTCGATCGCGCGGTGGCGCTCGGTTTGAAATCGGTCGATGGCGGCGTTGCGGTGTGGAACCAGCCGATGAACCTGCTGCTCAAAGCAACCCTGATCCCCAAGGTTCAGGCAAAATTCGGCGGGCGGTTGAAGGCGATGGTTTCGGGCGGTGCACCGCTGAACCCAGAAGTCGGCGCCTTTTTCCAAGCGCTTGGCCTCACCTTCCTTCAGGGATATGGCCAGACCGAGGCCGCGCCGGTAATCGCATGCAACCGCCCTGCCGCCGGAATCCGCATGGATTCGGTGGGGCCGCCGCTCAACGATACCGAAGTGCGCATCGCGCAGGACGGCGAAATCCTGGTGCGCGGCGAACTGGTCATGCATGGCTATTGGCGCAACGACGCTGAAACGCGCCGCGTGCTGAGGGACGGATGGCTGCACACCGGCGATATCGGGGTCATCGACGCCAAGGGCAGGATAAAGATCACCGATCGCAAGAAAGACATCATCGTCAATGACAAGGGCGAAAATATCGCCCCGCAAAAGGTCGAAGGGATGCTGACGCTTCAGCCCGAAATCGGGCAGGCGATGATCGCGGGCGACCGGCGGCCCTATATGGTCGCGGTGCTGGTTCCCGATCCGGAATGGACCGCCGAATGGTGCGAGGGCCAGGGCAGCAAGTGCGATCCCGCCACGATCGGCGATAATCCCGCCTATCGCGCCGCGCTGGGCCAGGCCGTCGACCGGGTGAACCGGCATTTGACCGTGACCGAACGGGTGCGTCGTTTCATTCTGGCCGACGAAGCGTTCACGATCGAGAACAAGCAGCTTACCCCTTCGTTGAAAATCCGCCGCCACATTCTGAACGAAGCTTATGGCGAGCGGCTGAACGCATTGTATCGCGCCTGATACCGGGCTGCATTGCCCTGAACCGCACGGCAATTTCGGCATTGCGAGCAGCGCAGCGATGACGTTGTAGTCAGAGGGACACCCTTGCTGCACGTTGGTATGGGGCGGCGCTACTGCACCCTCACCCTATTCGGGCGGGCGGCCATCGCGCGCCTTACCACCGACACATCCGTTCATCGTACCGCCATGTTTTGGACCAAAGTCCCGCGTAGCCAGACAAGGTCGGGATGCCGCCCCGGCGCCGAATCGCCGGCGCTGTTCGTGCGTCGCTTTCCCGACGGGCGCAAGGGGACGGGGCGGGAACGAAGCAGGTGCATAGCGAAAAAATCAGGACGATGCCGGCCCGGCCCGCGCCCGCGCTCGAACCGATGCTGGCGGCCGCCGTGGAACGGGCTGTGCCCGCGCTGCGCCCCGAAAAGGGCCGTCCGCTCATTATCCGCGCGGGCAAACATCTTCGCGGTGTTTTCGACCGGCTGATCGCCGCCTCCTCACTGGTGTCCAACAAGCCCGTGCTCGACGTGCGCGATTTCGCATGGAGCGAGGCGCTGCGCGCAAACTGGCGCACGATTCGCGAGGAAGCCGAACAGGTCGCGCTGGCGGGCCAGGCATCGCCCTCGCTCGCCACCATTTCGCCCGATCATCGCGCCATTGCCGCTGTCGACATGTGGCGTTCCTTCTTCCTGTGGGGCTATGGCTTTCGTATCGAGGACAATATCGACAGGTGTCCCGAAACGGCGAAGCTGGTCGCGCGCATACCAAAGCTGAACAGCGCGTTCTTTTCCATCCTCGCGCCCGGCACGCATATTCCCGCCCATCGCGGGGTGACCAAGGGGCTGATCACCTGCCATCTGGGACTGATCGTGCCGCGCGACGGCGATGTGCGTATGCGAATCGGCGACCGGGTACTGCGCTGGGCCGAGGGCGAAACGCTGATTTTCGACGACACCTATGACCATGAAGTCTGGAACGACACCAGCGGAACGCGGGTCGTGCTGCTGATCCAGTTCGAACGCCCGCTGCGCCAGCCGGGACGATGGATTGCCGACACGTTCCTGAAGATCGTTCGCAGCTCCGCCTTTGTTCAGGAGGCGCGCGCGAACATCCGTGACTGGAATGCCGCGCTGAAACAGCTAGACGTCTGACCATGGCAGACCGTTCGGGCAGCAGCCCCAATCCAGCGCCGAAACCGGCAATCGTCCTTGTACGCCCCCAGCTTGGCGAAAATATCGGCAAGGCGGCGCGCGCCATGCTGAATTTCGGGCTGACCGAAATGCGGCTTGTCGCTCCGCGCGACGGATGGCCGAACCCCAATGCGGGACCAGCGGCGAGCGGCGCCGATCAGGTACTGGAAGGCGCGCGGCTTTTCGACAGCGTGGCGGACGCGACGGCCGATTGCGCGCATGTCTTCGCCACCACCGTGCGCAAGCGCGGCGTGACGAAGCCGGTGCTCGCCCCCGACGCGGCGGCGGAGGCGATCCACGCCGAACCGGGCAAGAGCGCGATCCTGTTCGGCCCCGAACGGTCGGGGCTGGAAACCGACGACGTCGCGCTTGCCCGCACGATCGTCACCGTGCCGATCAATCCCGAATTCGGGTCGCTGAACCTTGCCCAGGCGGTGATCCTCCTCGCCTATGAATGGTCAAAGGCCGAAAGCCTCGCCTCGCCGCCCGCGACCGATATCGATCCCCCCGCCGCGCAGGCTGAACTGGAGGGAATGATCGGTCAGCTCGACACGATGCTCGACGCGGCGGGATATTTCTTCCCGCCCGACCGGACCCCGGCGACCAAGCGCACCTTGCGCACCGTGCTGACCAAACCGGGCTGGTCGGCACAGGAAGTCCGCACGCTTCGCGGCGTACTGTCCGCACTCGGCGGAAAGAAGCCGCGCGCCTGATGCCCGGCGACGGGCCGATATTGCATTCGTGCCGATGTGTATTATGTAATTGACACACTTGCACCGCCCGGATTTCGCGCGCACTCTTTCGCCGATCGATTTTCGCGCACAGGGATGAAAATGGCTGGTCCGAACGAAACGAAAAGCGCCGAACAGGAACTGACGCTGGAAGCGCCCGACCCGGTTCCGGCGGTAACGCCAGAAAAGGCGGCCGGGCTGGTCCCCGTCGATTCCGAAACCAGATCGAAGCTGGACGATCGCGTCGATTCGTTCATCGACGACCTGCTGGCGCAGGACGTGAACTCGCCCGAATTCGGCAAGCGCGTGGATCAGATCACCGCAATGGGCCAGAAGGAAATTCGCGAGGCCGCCGGTCAGTCGAACCGCTTCCTCGACCGGCCGGTAAACGCGATGGATCAGGAAAGCGGCGTCGGCTCCGATCTGGCGGAGCTTCGCCGCACGATCGAGGACCTTGATCCGGGCAAGCAGGGCGACCTGCTGAGCCGCAAAAAACTGTTCGGCATCATTCCCTTCGGCAACAAGCTGCGCAACTATTTCGATCGCTACACCTCCGCGCAAAGCCATATCGCCGCAATCCTGAAGGCACTTGCCAGCGGCAAGGACGAGCTTTTGATGGACAATGCCGCGATCGACGTTGAGCGGCAGAATCTGTGGGCGGCGATGGGCCGACTGGAACAGATGATCCATATCTCGAAAGAGATGGACCGAAAGCTGGAGGCGAAGGCCGAGCAACTCAACCACAGCGATCCGGCAAAGGCGAAGGCGGTGCGCGAAACCGCGCTTTTCTATGTCCGTCAGCGCAGCCAGGATCTGCTGACCCAGATGGCGGTGACGGTGCAGGGCTATCTGGCGCTCGATCTGGTCAAGAAGAACAATGTCGAACTGGTGAAGGGCGTCGATCGCGCCTCCACCACCACGGTGGCGGCGTTGCGCACCGCGGTAACGGTGGCACAGGCGATGACCAACCAGCGGCTGGTGCTCGAACAGATCAGCCAGCTCAACACCACCACCGCGAACATCATCGATTCGACCGGCAAGCTGTTGAAGGAAAACACCGCGCGCATTCACGAACAGGCGGCGGGATCAACCATCCCGGTGGAAACGCTCCAGCGCGCGTTCCAGAACATCTACGACACGATGGACGCTATCGACACGTTCAAGCTGAAGGCGCTTGATTCGATGAAATCGACGGTCAACGTGCTCTCGGACGAGGTTGAGAAGTCGAAAGGCTATATCGCCCGGGCGGAAGGCGCGGCGCAGAATGGCGGCGAGAGCGCCGAGCCATTTCGGCTGGAATCGGTATAGGCACTGCATATGCCCAGCGATGTGGACCGCCAGATATCCCGGTCGAGCGAATATCTCGAACGCACGCGCGAGCGGTACGCATCGGTGCGCGGCCGGGCGCGGCAGCGGCGTCAGGCGGAGATATTGCGCCGGATCGGAAGGATCGCCGCCGCCGACATCGCTATTCTGGTCGCCGCGCTGCTGATCGGATGGTTCGCACCGATCGGCATGGGCGGTGCGATGATAGTGATGGCGCTGCTGGTTGCTGCCACGCTGCTCCTCGCCATATTTCCCCGCGCGCCGGAATTGTCGATCGAAACGCTGCATCAGGTGTCGTTGCGCGCATTGCCGTTGCAGACCGAACAATGGCTGGAGGAACAGCGGCTCGCCCTCCCCGCCCCGGCAAGGACGCTGGCAGATTCTATCGGGCTGAAGCTGGAAACACTTGCGCCGCAGGTCGCCGCGCTGGATGAGCGCGAACCGGCGGCGGCCGAAATACGCAAGCTGGTGGCCGAACAACTCCCCGAACTGGTGCGCGGATACAAGCGTGTCCCCGAACCGCTGCGTCGCGAAGAACGCAACGGCCGGACGCCCGATGAGCAGCTTGTCGATGGGCTGAAAGTAATCGACGCGGAGATCGCGCAAATGTCGTCGCAGCTTGCCCAGGGCGACCTAGACCTGCTCGCGACACGCGGACGCTATCTGCAAATCCGCTATCGCGACGACGAATTCGCCGAATAGCGCAGCGGGAGCGTCAAGTAGCGTTTACCGAGGCCATATTTTCGGACAATCGCAAACACACCGCCCGCCAGATAGCGATCAGCTTTGCTGGAACACGCCGCAGGCAATCCGGCTGCCGCTGTTACCCGATGGATCGGTGCGCAAGTCATCCGGCCCCGAATGGATGACGATCGCGGCGCCGTCCGCATCCATCATCCCGGCATAGGTGCCGGCCGGAAGCGTTATCGCCATCGATGCCTGCCCGTTCGTTCCGACCAGCAGGTTCGGCATATCGCCGGCATGCGGTCCTTTCGGGTCCTGAACCCCGTGATGCGATCCGGTCGGGTTCCAGTGCCCGCCAGCGGACGTGAAGTCGGGCGGGGTGCACTGACCGACCGTGTGAATATGCGCGCCATGCGGACCGGGGGGCAGATTGATAGCGTCGATGGAAATGCGCACGCGCCCGTCCGCAAGCGCCGTGGCGGTTGCCGAGCCCATATTGCCGCCGTCTGGTCCGCGCAGGTCGGCCACCGCCTGCTGCCCGGCCATCTGCGACGCGGATGAAGTGGCCAACATCGTGGAGCTGCATCCCGCAGCGGTCATTGCCAGAAATGCACCGGCCATCAGACCGCGTCCTGCCGTCGCCAGATCTACCATGGCTTTATCCTCCTGTTACCAAAGGAATGAACGACAGGCCGAGCGGTTCCCGCGTCGAAGCGACTTGATTTTATTCCCAGGCTACGAACGCCGCCATTTCCGCTTTCGGGACAAGGCTCCGACTGGCATGGCTGCTGCGCGAATTAGGGGACATGCGATGAATGGCTGGACGATCGGGATCATCGGCGGGTCGGGGCTATACGACGTTGCCGGGATACAGGATGGCCGATGGGTCACGGTGGACAGTCCCTGGGGCGCGCCGTCCGATGCCTGTTACATCGGACGCGTCGGCCATGCCCGGGTGGTGTTCCTGCCGCGCCACGGCCGGGGCCACCGCATTTCGCCTTCCCAGATCAACGCGCGCGCGAATATCGATTGCCTGAAGCGGCTGGGTGTTACCGATATCCTCGCGCTGTCCTCGGTCGGCGGCCTGGTCGAGGAGCGGGCGCCAGGCAGCTTCACGATCGTCGACCAGTTCATCGATCGCACCCGCGATCGCGCTTCCAGCTTTTTCGGCAGCGGAATGGTGGCGCATGTATCGATGGCCGATCCGGTTTGCGAGCGGCTTTCGCGCTACGCATCGGCGGCGGCCCGCAGTGCGGGCGCAACCGTACACAGCGGCGGCACCTATCTCGCGATGGAGGGACCGCAATTCTCCTCGCGCGCCGAAAGCCAACTCTATCGGCAATGGGGATGCCATGTAATCGGGATGACCGCGATGCCGGAGGCGAAGCTCGCGCGCGAAGCCGAACTGCCCTATGCGCTGGTCGGCATGGTCACCGATTATGACTGCTGGCGCGCGGAAGAAGCGGCGGTCGATGTCGCACAGGTCATCGCCCAGCTATCGGCCAATGCAGACAAGGCGCGAACGCTGGTGATCGAATTGCTCCGCTCGCTGCCGGAAAAGCGCACTGCATCGCCGATCGACACATGCCTCGACACAGCGCTGATCACCGCGCCGCACGCGCGCGATCCCGACGTGCTGGCAAAGCTGGATGCAGTGGCGGGGCGGCTGCTTTAACACGCGCTCGCCCCGCCAGTTGCAATCAGATCAGGATGCCGGCTTCCAATGCTGCGTCTTGCAGAAGATCGCGACGCAGCCCTTTACGGTCAGCTGCCCGTTTTCACCCTGCAACACCGAACGATAGGTCTTGCCGCTTTCCGGATCATAGATTTCACCACGCCAGACATTTCCGTCGGGCGTGAAACCGGTGAGAATCATCAATCCTTCGATCGGGCGATCGCGCAGCTTGGGATCGGGGTTTTTGGCGTCGGTTCGCGGACGGCTCGGATCGTGTTTTAATACTTTCACGATCTTGCCGCAAACCGAATTGCCGCACTGGCCGATCTGGACCAGCGCCTTGCCGCCTTCGGTGATCCATTTGCCGGTAACCGCCTGGGGGGCGGCCATGGCGGGAGCCGAAACAGCCAGCGCTGCGCCGGCGATAAGAAAACTGGGTATGCGCATCAGACAATTCTCCTGAAATTAGCCCGGACGGCGGGCCGGCGCCGGATTTTCCCGTGTCGCCGACCCGTCGTTCACCATGCCTTATGCGGCAAGTTTCCTGAGCACATACTGAAGGATACCGCCATTGAAATAATAATCGAGTTCGTTGGCGGTATCGATCCGGCACTTGGTTTTGAACGTTTCGTTCGAACCATCGGTACGGGTAAGCGTGACCTCTACCTCCTGACGGGGGCGCAGATCGGAAACGCCGCGGATCGTGAAGCTTTCCGAACCGTCAAGCTTCAGCGACTTGCGCGTAACGCCCTCGGCGAACTGCAGCGGCAGGACACCCATGCCGACAAGATTCGAACGGTGAATACGTTCGAAACTTTCCGCTATGACCGCACGCACGCCAAGAAGAATAGTGCCCTTCGCCGCCCAGTCGCGTGACGATCCTGTGCCGTATTCCTTGCCCGCCACTACGACCAGCGGGGTTCCGTCGGCCTTGTGCTTCATGGCGGCGTCATAGATGGGCATGACCTCGCCATCATATTTGGTCATGCCGCCTTCGACGCCGGGGACCATTTCGTTGCGGATGCGGATATTGGCAAAGGTGCCGCGCATCATCACTTCATGGTTGCCACGGCGCGAGCCGTAGGAATTGAAGTCCGCTTTGCTGACCTGATGATCTTTCAGATATTTTCCGGCCGGGCTGTCTTCCTTGATCGCGCCAGCCGGGGAGATGTGATCGGTGGTGACCGAATCGCCGAGCAGTGCGAGCGGCTTCGCCTCGATGATGTCGCCGACCGGGGCCGGTTCCATCTTCATCCCTTCGAAATAGGGCGGATTTTGCACATAGGTTGACGTGGGGTTCCAGCGATAGGTGTCCGACCCCTCGACATTGATGCCGCGCCAATGTTCGTCGCCCTTGTACACATCGCCATAGCGTTCGCGGAACATCGCATCGTTGACGTTCGCGGTCACCATTTCGGCGACTTCGTGGTTCGACGGCCAGATATCTTTCAGGAAGACGTCGTTACCGTCCTTGTCCTGCCCAACCGGGGTCGCCTCCATATCCTCGATCACCGTGCCTTTGAGCGCATAGGCGACGACGAGCGGCGGCGAGGCCAGGAAGTTTGCGCGAACGTCGGGCGATACGCGACCTTCGAAGTTGCGATTGCCCGACAGGACCGACGCGGCAACGATGTCGTTGCCGTTGATCGCCTTTGAAATCGGTTCGGCGAGCGGACCCGAATTACCGATACAGGTGGTGCAGCCATAGCCGACAAGGTTGAAGCCAAGCGCATCGAGATCGTCCTGAAGTCCCGACTTTTCGAGATAGTCGGTCACGACCTGCGATCCGGGTGCGAGCGAGGTCTTTACCCAGGGTTTCGGCTTCATGCCAAGTTCGTGCGCCTTGCGCGCGACAAGCCCGGCGGCGACCAGCACCGAGGGGTTGGAGGTGTTGGTGCATGAAGTGATCGCGGCGATGACGACGTCGCCGTCGCCGATATCGTGATCGCGCCCGTCGACACCGACCCGCTGATGGCTGTCTTTCTTGTACACCTTTTCAAGGTCGGTGTTGAAAAGATCGTCGACATCATTGAGCGATACCCGATCCTGCGGACGCTTCGGCCCGGCAAGCGAGGCATGGACGGTTGCCATGTCGAGTTCGAGATGGTCGGTGAACACCGGATCGGGGCGATCGGCGACGTGCCACATGCCCTGCGCCTGGCAATAGGCCTTTACCAGATCGACCGTCTCTTCATCACGGCCGGTCAGCCGCATGTAATCGAGCGTCTTTTCATCGATCGGGAAGAAGCCGCAGGTGGCACCATATTCCGGCGCCATGTTCGCGATGGTCGCACGGTCGGCAAGGCTGAGCGCTTCAAGGCCGGGGCCGTAAAATTCGACGAAGCGGCCGACCACGCCCTTGGCGCGCAGCATCTGAGTCACCGTCAGCACCAAGTCGGTGGCGGTGATGCCTTCGTTCAGCGCGCCGGTCAGCTTGAACCCGACGACTTCGGGAATGAGCATCGATACCGGCTGGCCCAGCACGCCGGCCTCCGCCTCGATCCCGCCGACGCCCCAGCCGAGTACGCCAAGGCCGTTGATCATCGTGGTGTGGCTGTCGGTGCCGACCAGCGTGTCGGGATAGGCCATCATCGTGCCATCGGGGCTTTCCGACGACCATACGCCGCGGCCGATATATTCGAGGTTCACCTGATGACAGATACCGGTGCCGGGGGGAACGACGCTGAAATTGTCGAGCGCCTTCGACCCCCATTTGAGGAATTCATAGCGTTCGGCGTTGCGGCGATATTCCAGATCGACATTGGCTTCGAACGCCTTTGGCGTACCGAATTCATCGACCATAACCGAATGGTCAATGACAAGGTGGCAGGGCACCTGAGGATTGATCTTCTGCGCATCGCCGCCCAGCGTTTCGATAGCGTCGCGCATCGCGGCAAGGTCGACGACGCAGGGGACGCCGGTGAAATCCTGCATCAGCACGCGCGCAGGGCGATACTGGATTTCGCGGTCCGACCGGGCATCCTTCTGCCAGTCGACGATTGCCTGCGCATCGTCCGGGGTGACGGTAGAGCCGTCTTCGAAGCGCAGCATGTTTTCAAGCAGCACCTTCATCGAAAATGGCAGGCGCGAAACGTCACCCAGCTTCTCCGCCGCCTTGGCGAGCGAATAATAGCCATATTTCTTTCCGTTCACGTCAAGCGTATCACGGACGCCGAGCGTATCCTGGCCGATTGCGGTCATATGTCGTGTCTTCCCTTCCTCAATCTTTGCCGGGCCAACGCGGCGGGGAGGCGGAAGGGTCCGCACGAGCGCGTCGGCAGGTCAAGCGAATGCGAGATTCGAAAGGCGCATTAGCAAGGGGGCCGGGTTTGGGGAAGGGGATGGGCGGTTAAGGAAAGGCCGCGCGTCCATGGCAGGTCCGCGGCGAAGATCGAACAGCGCGCTTCCGCAAAAGCGCCCGCCAGCCTAGCATTACAGTTGCAATTTGGTTTTGAGGTGAGCCCGTTTTGCTGCGGCTTGATGAACTCGCCTCCAGCATGACCAGGCGATGTTGCAGGCAGGCTCGATCCGGCGTTGAGCGAGTTTGACGGCGATGCGCCGGACCTCCTGAACGGACCAGCGGATCAACTCCTGATGGCGGGCATCTTCGGTCTTTTTGGGGGCGTGGTGTTGTTGGCGCGGTATCGGACTACAGCC
>NZ_JAHWZX010000008.1 GCF_019351405.1 Stakelama flava | reverse complement strand
GGCTGTAGTCCGATACCGCGCCAACAACACCACGCCCCCAAAAAGACCGAAGATGCCCGCCATCAGGAGTTGATCCGCTGGTCCGTTCAGGAGGTCCGGCGCATCGCCGTCAAACTCGCTCAACGCCGGATCGAGCCTGCCTGCATCATCGCCTGGTCATGCTGGAGGCGAGTTCATCAAGCCGCAGCAAAACCGGCTCACCTCACAACCAAATTGCAACTGTAATGATAGGGCTACTCAATGGAATGTCGCCTGGGTTCGATCAATCGCACCATCTGCTCTTCTCTTGCAAAATCCGGCATCAGCTCAGCGCGACAGCATCAGCCGTTGCTCGTCGTGTCTGGCCAATCCTTTATGCAGCTGCAGCGGACGGCTGATCTGTCCTTCGGTCGCTCACCATTAGCTTCCAGGCGATCTTGTTGACGAACGCAACCGCAACGAGCTTGGGTTTCTTGCGTTCGAGCATTCCCAGCAGCCAGGGCGAGGCATTCTTACCTCCGGTGCGATGGGCATGCTGAACGGCGGTTGCTCCAACCACCAGCGTGCTCCGCAAGAGTTCATCGCCAACATCGTGTGATGCCTCCGATCCTGACCTTGCCAGCAGTCGGATGATCTCTGGGCATCAAACCGATCCAAGCTGCGAAGTCTCGCCCGGACTTGAACATGCGCGGGTCCGGAGCCTTCATCATCAGCAAGGATGCACCGATCGGGTCGACGCCGGGAATCCTTGCGAGCCGCTGGCTGCATTCGTCGTTGCGATGTCATTCCATAACCTTCGCCTCGACCCGCTCGATTTCGTGCAGAAGCTGCGCGTACTCCTGGCCATGAAGCGCGAACAGTTCGCGCGCAAGTTCAGGAAGGCGCTCGTCAGCCGCTATGCGATCGAGCAGGGGCTCGATCCGGCACATGCCCGTTGCTGCGGCGATCCCGAATTCCGCAGCGAAGCCCCGGATCGCATTGGCAAGCTGGGTGCGCTTCTTGATGAGCCTAGTGCGCATGCCCACAAGCATGAGCGCAGCCTGCTGGTCGGCACTCTTACCGGCACGAACCGCATTGTCGGTCGGCTCATCGCCTCGCACAGGGCTTCGGCATCCGCTGCATCGTTCTTGCCGCGCTTGACGTAGGGCTTCGCCAACTGCGGCGCGATCAACTTTACCTCGTGGCCGAATGAACCGAGAAGGCGCGCCCAGTGATGCGCGCTGCCGCAGGCCTCGATGGCGACAACGGTCGGCAGCAGCTTCTCGAAAGATCGCATCATCTCCCGGCGCCTCAGCCTCTTGCGCAGGATCGGCCTGTCCGCCCCATCGACGCCATGCAGCTGAAAAACGTTCTTTGACGTGTCCATGCCTATGCGGATAATCTGTTCCATGGGCGGTTCCATCGTGTGAGTCCTACAACGACATCACCCTGGCACATCGCGATGCCGTTGGGAGCCGTCCAACCCAATACCTCACAATGCCATTAATATCGGTGGCAGCACCAGTGACGTTGCATAGTCACGGTGCCAACGTTCGTTCAGATATCGCAAAATAAGTGCTGGAGGAGAGGGCGCTGTCCGGCGGTCGGAAGAATGCCATGACGTGCCAGCATTGCCAAAAGGCCGATGAGACCGAGAACCGCCCATAACGCCGCCGCCCCGCCGAGATAAACGGCGCTGAGCTTTATCAGTTCATCCGAAGCTACCCGGCCGCTCGCAACAACAGCGCCGTAATAGACCGAAAGGATCGCAATCAGCAGCGCGGCGCTTCTGATTTCACGATACTGTGTCGGCATAGGGCGCTGCTCATCCAAAATGCAGCAATACCCTATACCGACAGGGTTAATATATCCTTCCGGCGACCGATGCCTGCCCGCTTATCCGTCCCGGCGGCCGAGCAGGCGCAGGCGAAGTGCGTTCAGCTTGATAAAGCCTTCCGCGTCGCGCTGATCATAGGCGCCTTCATCGTCTTCGAACGTGACCACCTTTTCGCTGTAGAGCGAATAGGGCGATTTACGGCCGATGATATGGATACCGCCCTTGTAAAGCTTCAGCCGAACGGTCCCGGCGACCTTTTCCTGGCTATGGTCGATCGCGGCCTGCAGCATTTCGCGTTCGGGCGAGTACCAGAAGCCGTTATAGATCAGTTCGGCATAGCGCGGCATCAGTTCATCCTTCAGATGCGCTGCGCCGCGATCGAGCGTGACCTGTTCGATCGCGCGATGGGCGGCGGCATAGATCGTGCCGCCCGGCGTTTCGTACATGCCGCGGCTCTTCATGCCGACAAAGCGGTTCTCGACCAGATCGAGCCGGCCGATGCCGTGCTTGCGGCCAAGGTCGTTGAGCGCGGTGAGCAGGCTTGCCGGGCTCATCGCCTGCGCGTTCAGCGCGACGCCGTCGCCCTTTTCGAAATCGATCGTGATGATTTCGGGTTCGTCGGGCGCGTCTTCCGGGTTCACCGTGCGCGAGAAGACGTAATCGGGCACTTCCTCCCACGGGTCTTCCAGCACCTTGCCCTCGCTGCTGGTGTGCAGAAGGTTCGCATCGGTCGAAAAGGGACTTTCGCCGCGCTTGTCCTTGGGCACCTGAATCTGATGCTTTTCGGCGAAATCGATCAGCGCGGTGCGGCTGGTCAGATCCCATTCGCGCCACGGGGCGATGACCTTGATGTCAGGATTGAGGGCATAGGCCGACAGTTCGAAGCGGACCTGGTCATTGCCCTTGCCCGTTGCGCCATGGGCGACCGCGTCGGCACCGACCTCTTCGGCGATTTCGATCAACCGTTTGGAAATCAGCGGGCGCGCGATCGACGTGCCGAGCAGATACAGCCCTTCATACAGCGCATTGGCGCGCATCATCGGGAAGATGAAATCGCGTACAAACTCTTCGCGCAGATCGTCGATATAGATATGTTCGGGCTTCACGCCCGCGAGTTCCGCCTTTTTGCGCGCCGGTTCGAGTTCCTCGCCCTGGCCCAGATCGGCGGTGAAGGTAACAACCTCGCACCCATATTCGGTTTGCAGCCATTTCAGGATCACGCTCGTGTCGAGGCCGCCCGAATAGGCGAGCACGACTTTCTTGATATCCGGGCGATCGATCTTGTCGGCCATGTCGTTCCTTCACGCTGCAGCAAACACCGCGCGCCGCTCTATGCCCCCCGGTCCGCTTGCGCAATGCTTCGCGTGAGTGCGGGCAGATAGCAGCCGAGCGCCAGCGCGCGATAGCCGTATCCCGCCAGCAGCGCGATCCACACGCCCTGCGCTCCGGCAGGCCGCAGCGCGAGATCGGTGAGGATATAGGCGCATGTCGAAACCAGCGCAGCGTTGCGAAGCGAGGCCCCGCGCGTCGCGCCGATGAAGATGCCGTCGAACAGCCAGGCGGGCGCGCCGATCAGCGGCACCAGCGCGGTGAGGGGAAGCAGCGCCGAAGCCTGATCGCGCACCGCTTCATTGTTGGTGACCATATCGATGACGGCATCGCCGCAGGTGAAGAAAAGGCCCGCGAAGAGCAATCCGGCGGCCAGTGTGAATTCGCCCGTCAGCCGGATCGCGCGCAGATAGTCGTCACGCGATCCGCGCCCGATCGCGCCGCCGATCCGGGATTCGGCAGTGAAGGCGAACCCATCCAGGACGAAAGCCGAAACGCTGACGAACTGCATCATCACCTGATTCGCGGCGAGGGGAACGGTGCCCAGTCGCGCGCCTGCATTGGCGAACCAGGCGAACATCATCAGCAGTGCGACCGTTCGGATCATGATATTCGCATTCACCGCGAACAGCCGCCGCAGCGCGGGCCGGGTGAACAGTTCCTTTCGCCGCTCGCCGATGCTGCGCGCCATACCCGGCCCCAGCACCCGCGCCGCGATGACGAGTCCCGTGACCAGCGCCGACCATTCTGCGAGCGCGGTGCCCAGACCGACACCGGCAGCGCCCATATCCAGCTTCCATACGAACAGGATATCAAGCACGACATTGATGAGATTCATGACGATCTGAAGCACCAGCGCCGCGCGGGTGCGCCCCAGGCCGAGCAGCCAGCCATTGATCGCGAAAACGGCAAGCGAGGCGGGCGCGCCCCAGAAGCGCGCGGCGACATAGCCCTTTGCCGACGCGTCAATCGCCTCACCGCCCGCCAGAAGCGCGAAGGCGGCCGGAATCAGCAGCCATTGCAGCACGAACAGCGCGCTTCCGATGGCGAGGCCAAGCACCAGCCCGCGGATCAGCATCGCGCGCACTTCGTCCTCGTCATCCGCGCCCTGTGCCTGCGCGGTCATGCCGGTCATTCCCATCCGCAAAAAGCCGAAGGTCCAGAACAGGAAGTTGATGACCGTGGTGCCAAGCGCCACGCCGGCAAGTGCGGCGGCATCACCGGTGCGGCCGATCACCACCGTATCGGCAAGTCCGACCAGCGGCACCGTGGTCTGCCCCAATATGATGGGCCAGGCCTGTGCGAAAATGGCGCTGCGGGAAAGCGGGCGAGCGGTCATGGCCGCTCCGCCTTATGGGCGCGCGATACGAATGAACAGCGCGCAGATGAACGGGAAGCCGCAAAAGGCGGGACCGGCGGCCCCGCCCGGTTGCTATTCGGCCGCCTGATGCCGCGCCGTTGGTACGGCCTGATTCAACGACGCTTCGGTTTCCAGCATGTAGTCGCGCGTGATCGGCAGGGTGTTGCGATCGCGGGCATATTGCACCTGGAAATTGACCAGGTCGCCGTACCGGAACGCGGTTTCAGCCCCGGCGAGATAGAAGAGCCACATGCGGTAGAAGCGTTCGTCATACAGGTCGATGATCGCATCCTTCGCCGCGACGGTGCGATCATACCAGCTTTTCAGCGTATAGGCGTAGTGCAGGCGAAGCACTTCGACATCGGTGACGAACATGTAATTGGGTTCGTTCGGCGCGATCATCTCCGACAGGGCGGGGATATAACCGCCGGGAAAGATGTATTTCAGCGTAAAGCTGTCGGTAACGGTGGGCGGGCCCATCCGGCCGATCGTGTGGATCAGCATCACGCCGTCATCGTTCAGCAGTTCGCGACATTTGCTGAAAAACACCGGATATTGCGGCGTGCCGACATGTTCGAACATGCCGACCGAAACGATCCGGTCGAACTTGCCGTCGATATCGCGATAATCGATGATCTCGAACTTTACATGATCGGAAACGCCGGCTTCCTCGGCACGGCGCCGCGCGACCTTGATCTGCTCCTCGCTCAACGTCACGCCGAGCACGTCGACGCCGAATTTTTCGTGCAGGTAAAGCGCCATTCCGCCCCAGCCGCAGCCGATGTCGAGCACCTTCATACCCGGCTTCAGATACAGTTTGGCGGCGATATGGGCTTTTTTGTCGAGTTGCGCCTGTTCGAGCGATTCATTGTCGGGATCGATCCAGTAGGCGCAGCTATATTGCCGGTCGGTATCGAGGAAAAGATCGTAGAGCCGGTCGGACAGGTCGTAATGATGCGCGACATTCTGTTTCGACGTCCGCGCCGCATTATGGCTTTGAATACGGTGCGCGATGCCGTTGAGCAGCTTGCGCGACATGCTGGCGTTCAGCGCGCTGCGCTTATGCTCCCAGGTGCTGTTGATCCGGGCAAGCACGACAAGGTCGCGAATGTCCCCGCGAGTCACTTTCAGCTTACCGTCCATATAGCCTTCGGCCGCGCCCAGCGCAGGGTCGGCCACTATCCGCGAAAGTACCTTGCGATCGGTGATGTGCAGGGTGACCGGCCTCAGAACCGGGTCGGGGCTGCCGAAAGTGCGCTGCCTGCCGTTGGGAAATTGAACGGTCAACTCACCGCGCTTGACCATGCGTTCAAGAAATCGATCGATCAGAGCCATGTCGTGCGATTACCCCTTTCGCCCGAACGTTTCCAGCCCGTTCCGATGCCTAGATTCCGGCGTACCAGTCATATCCTGCCATGTCCTCCCACAGGCCGCCCTTGCCGCCGCGGATATGGTCGAGCGAGGCAACCGCCTCTATCCGCATGACATATTTGGCGTGCTTGTAGCCCAATTGTCGCTCCACCCGCAGCCGCACCGGCGCGCCATGCCCGATCGACAGCGGAGAATCGTTCATAGCCCAGGCGAGAATCGTCTGGGGGTGGAAAGAATCGATCAGGTCGATCGATTCATAATAAGGTTCGGTGCCCCCGCGATACGCGTCGGCGCAATGGAAAATGATGTATCGGGCCGCCGGTTTCAAGCGCGCCATGTCGAGGATCAGCGACAGGCGCGGCCCGGTCCATTTGCCGATCGCGCTCCACCCCTCGACACAGTCATGCCGCGTAATCTGGGAGCGCGCGGGCATCGAACGCAACTGGTTCAGACTGATGGCAAGCGGACGTTCCACCAGCCCGTCGACCGTTAGTTTCCAGTTCGCGAAACCACCCTTCGCCAGCGCCGTATATTCCGGGTTCGTGGGATCGCGCGTGCCGTTGGTGCGGAAGCGCGGCGACATTTCGCGCGGGGAATATTCGCGGGCGAGCGCGCCTCGATCGCTCACCAGTCGTTGCAGCCGGCGATTGATGCCGTCGCCCGAATAGATAACCTTGCGGAATGTCTGGTTGTCGCCCAGTGCATCGCAGCCCGAAAGCAGCCCGCCCGCACCGAGGATCAGCCCGCCGGCCGCGTGCCGGCGTGTGATCAGCTTCGTCATTCGCCGTCTCCCGCGGGCACCCGCCACCAGCCGGTGATCATCGATCGTATCTCGCCCAGCGGACCGGCAAGGATGACCAGCGTCAGGTGGACGATGATGAACGCAACGATCAGCGTCGCGGTGATGAAATGGATCGATCGTGCCGACTGCCGCCCCCCGAACAGGTCGAGCAGCCACGGCCAGGCGGCGTTGATCCCCGGCGACATGGTGAGTCCTGTACCGATGATGAGCGGAAGCAGCACGAAGATGACCGCGACATAGGACAGTTTCTGCAGCGTGTTGAAGGCACCCGGCCGGGCAGGATCGTGAAAGCGAAAGGCGAGATGCGCCTTCAGGTCGCACCATAAATGCCCCGGCGCCAGTTCGCGCGGAGCCACGCGCAGGTCGCGCTGGAAATGGCGGTTGATCAGGCTTGCGATCATGAAGGCGAGCAGCGCGAAGGCGAGCAGCAGCGCGAAGGTCAGGTGCCAGCGCCGGGCGAGCGCCAGATTATAGGTGGACGGGATCGTCATCCATCCGGGAAAGCGCGAAAAGCTGATCCACGGATGGTCGAAATTCGCGCCATACTGACCCCAATACAGGTGCGGATGCGCGTTCAGGATCATCAGTCCCGATCCCAGCATCACGAATATCGTCGCTGCGGTGACCCAATGCCAGAGCCGCGTGGCGAGCCGGTGGCGATAGATGCCGCGCCGGTCCTTTCGCTCGCTCATGCCTTCTCCCGATTGCTGTGAATGGCTTCCTTATACCAAGCCGCGCCGATTAGAACCCGTCGTGTCGGTGCGGAACGGCTGCCGCACGGGCGGAGCGCTTGTCGGTGCTTGATTATGCCGGACAAAGCGGCGACCAGTACGGCCATGGCTGACATGCATTTTTACGAACCCGCCGACGGGCATGGCCTTGCCCATGATCCGCTGAACGCCATCGTCGCGCCGCGACCCATCGGCTGGGTAAGCACGCTGAGCGCGGATGGTGTGCGCAACCTTGCGCCCTATTCGTTCTTCAACCTGTTCAACTATCGCCCGCCGATCATCGGATTTTGCTCGGTCGGGTGGAAGCACAGCGTTGCGAACGCGAAAGATACGGGCGAATTCGTCTGGAATCTTGCGACTCGCGACGTGGCGGAGGCGATGAATACGACATCGACCACGGAGCAGGTTGACGAGTTCGCTTTTTCGGGGTTGGAGCAGGCGGCCTCGCGGCTGGTGAAGCCCGGCCGGGTCGCCGCATCGCACGTCCAGTTCGAATGCCGCACCAGCCAGGTCGTTCAGCTTGCGGACGCATCGGGCGGCGCGATCGAAAGCTGGCTGGTACTGGGGGAAGTCGTCGGCATCCATATCGATCGCGACCTGATCGTCGATGGCGTCTACGACACCGCGAAGGCGCGACCGATCATGCGCGGCGGCGGCCGGGGCGACTATTTCGAACCGGGCGAAAAGTTCGAAATGTTTCGGCCCCGATGATCGCGGCGTCGCTTCGTTGAACCGGCCGCATTCGCGCACTCCCGCGCATTGGATCGCGGCGCTGCTGTGGCGCAGCTATTGGGGGCTGCCCACGCTTCTGGTGACGCTGGCGGTGCCGCTTGTCGCGCTGCTGCTATATGGCGATGCGGCCGGGGCGGGCGATTGGCTCGCGACCCTCGGCTGGCCGTTCGATTTCGGCGGCGGCGTTGCGCAGGAACTGGCGAGTGCGCTGGTCACGCTCTATAGCGCGCTGGTCACGCTGTATTTTTCGATCAGCCTGCTGGTGCTCACGCTGGCGGCAAGCAATCTGGGCGTCCGGTTGATCGACCGGTGGATTTCGCGGCGGACGACGCGGGTCACGCTTGGCCTGCTGCTTGCGGGGCTGGTGTGGGCGTTGCTCGCACTGCTGGCGATAGATCCTGATGCGACCGGCGCTCGCACCGCCCGATTGACGGTCACAACGCTCGCATTAGGCACGGTGCCGCTGCTGTGCTGGCTGTCCTACGCGCTGCATGATCTGGGGCGCACCATCCATGTCGACACCGCGATCGCCGCATTGGGGGCCGATACCGTCGCGGAGGCGCAGCCCTATGCGAACCGCTGCTCCTCCGGTCCCGATCCCGACTGGGATGACGGGGAGCCGGTCGTCGCGCGGCGGGCCGGATATGTCGAAACCATCGATCTTCGCGCCATTGCCGAGATCGCCCGGCGCGCGGGCGGATGTTTCCGGCTGGAAAAGGGGCAGGGCGCGTTCGTGATGGCGGGCGATACGCTGGGTACCGCCATGGATTGCGAGGCACGCTGGCACGGTCGCATCGGGCGGCAATTCGCCATCGGATCGTTCCGAAGCGCGCCACAGGGGGCGGTTTTCTATGTCAGGCTGCTGGTGGAAATCGCCGCGCGCGCGCTGTCGCCTGCGGTGAACGATCTGTACACCGCGCGCGCCTGTGCCGATACGCTGGGCGCGGCGATGATGGCGCACGGCGCTTTGCCGCAGGCGCCGCAATGGATCGGCGATCGCGAAGGCAAGGCGCGGCTGCTTGTCCTGCCGCAACGGTTTACGGCGATTTTCGACGCGCCGCTCGCGGCGCTTCGTCAGGCGGCGGCACCCTATCCCTCGGTGGCCTCGCGCCTGCTCGATATCTATGGCAGGGTGCTCGCGCGCGATATCGATCCTGTGGTGCGCGAACTGATCGTCCACCATCGCGACGTGCTGCTTGCCCATGCCCGCGCCAGGGCGGAGACCGACACCGATCGCCGCGCGCTTACCCAGGCGGCTCAGCGATAGGCGCGGACAAAGAACGCGATCGTCACGGTTGCCGTCCATAGCAACGTCCAGATTCGGATCGGCGTCGCGGGCACCCGGCGACCCAAAGCGGCCGCGCTCCATCCCCCAACAAGCGCGCCGGCAAGCATCGGGAGGCACGCCCACCACCGGATCATGCCGAAACCGATGAAGATGAACGCGGCGGCGCTGTTGGCGATCGCCAGCATCAGCGTGCGCACCGCGAACATCTCGCGCGGATGCGCGCCCGCCAGCAGGCCATAGGTCGCGGTCGTCATCATCCCGATGCCGCCGCCGAAATATCCGCCATATACGCCAAGCAGCCCCTGCGCGACGAACAGCGATCGGCGCCCGATCGTGACCCGTTGTTCAAGCCAGGCCGCCGCGTGCTTGCCGACCAGCAGAATCAGAAAGGCGAGCAGCAGCATCCACGGGATGATAAGGTCGAAGACATCGGTCGGCGTCACCACCAGCAGCGCGCTGCCGATCAGCGCGGTGGCGAAGGTGATCGCGGCGAGCTGGCGCGGCCGCGCCCCGCCGATCGGACCCAGTTCATCGCGAAACGTCCATGCGCTGGCCCCCGCGCCGGGGAGCAGCGCGAAATTGGACGTCGCGTTGGCATTGGTGGCGGGAAGGCCGATCGCGATCAGCGTCGGCATGGTCGCGAAGCTGCCGCCCCCGGCCAGCGCGTTCATCGCCCCGCCCAGAAATCCGCCACCGACCGCCAGAAGAATCGTGGCGATGTCCATGGCGTCGCGCTTTAGGGGCGATGCGTCCGCTTGGCGACCCATCGCTTGACGCGTTCGGTTCGCCAGAAAATATCGGTCGGCGCGGCCGATCGAGGAACATCGCTGCTATTGAAGGCTTTACGCTGTCATCCCGCCACAACAAATCGCTGGCAGGAGCCTCTTGTATCGAAGCGTGTTTTTGGAGTGTGTGATGAACGGCCAGCGCGAACCCGGACAGCGGCGTTATTCCCCATCGCTGCGCGTCGCGGCGGAAGCATTGTACGGCACGCGCGCCAAGCCGGCGCTGGCGCCTGTCCTGCAGGCAGAGCCGCGCTGCGAACGCGCCATGACGGACAATCCTCGCCTGTAAGTCAGCGTCCGCCGCTAGGGTCTATTTTCTGTCGGGCAGCACCGGTTCGGGCAGGACCGGCGGCGTCGAATCGGGATAGGTCAGGAAGCTTTCCCAAATGAAATGGGTGCGCTGCTGCGTCAGCTCCAGCTTGCAACCCAGCGCCATCGCGCCCCGGATTGTGCCGCCCTGCCAATAGCGGTAGATATTGTCGCATTGCGCATCGCGATATTTTTCCCACGCATCCTGCGCGGCATCGAACCCGGTGAGCAGTTCTTTTTTGGTAGCGGCTAGCGGATCGTCTTCTGTCTGCCCTACCCGTTCTCGCGCGGCAGCCAGATAGCGATCGAGTTCCGCCTGAGCGGTATCCACATCGTTCGCCAGACATTGATTGACCGCGATGGTCGTGCTTCCCTGACAGGGATCGCCTTCGGCCTGCGTTTGCACCAGCGCCAGCAGGGCAAGCGCGGCGATCATGCCTTTTGCGGCGCGGCTTCTGCCGCCATCCGGTCGCGTTCGGCGCGGCTCTTCTTTTCGCTGGCGGTTTTTAACTGTCCGCACGCAGCGTCGATATCGCGCCCGCGCGGGGTGCGAACTGGTGCCGATATGCCCGCTTCGAACACGATATTGCTGAACGACCTGATCCGGGCGGGGTCCGAACATTCATAGGGCGCGCCCGCCCAGGGGTTGAACGGGATGAGGTTCACCTTCGCAGGCAACCGATATTTGCGCAGCAGCCGGACCAGTTCGCGCGCATCGTGGTCGCTGTCGTTCTTGTCCTTCAGCATCACATATTCGAACGTGATACGCCGCGCATTGTTCGCGCCGGGATAGTCGGCGCACGCCTGAAGCACCTCCTCGATCCCGTATTTCTTGTTCAGCGGCACGATTTCGTCGCGCACATCCTTGTTGGTCGCATGCAGCGACACGGCAAGGTTCACACCGATCTCTTCGCCGCAGCGTTCCATCATCGGCACCACGCCGCTGGTCGACAGTGTGATTCGCCGCTTCGACAGCGCAAGACCTTCGCCGTCCATGACCAGCTTCAGCGCCGATTTGACGTTTTCGAAATTATACAGCGGTTCGCCCATACCCATCATCACGATGTTGGTGAGCATCCGCCCCTCCGGCTGGCTGGGCCATTCGCCCAGCGCGTCGCGCGCCAGCATGACCTGTCCGACAATCTCGCCCGCGGTCAGGTTGCGAACCAGCCGCATCGTGCCGGTATGGCAAAACCGGCAGTTCAGCGTGCACCCCACCTGGCTCGACACGCACAGCGTTCCCCGGTCGGCATCGGGGATGAACACCATTTCGTAATCCTGCCTGTCGGGTGACCGGAGCAGCCATTTGCGCGTGCCGTCGGTCGACACCTGCGCTTCGACCGTTTCGGGACGGGAGATGACGAACCGTTCGGCAAGCCATGGATGCTGCGCTTTGGCGATATCGGTCATCTTGGAAAAATCGGTGACGCCGCGATTGTATATCCAGTGCCATAGCTGCTTGGCGCGCAGCTTCGCCTGCTTTGGTTCCCATCCGGCGGCCTCCAGCGTTTCGCGCACCGACTCCCTCGGCATGCCGAGAAGGTCGATACGGCCGTCTTCGCGCGCGGGCGCGGCGCGCGGGACGGGCACGGGGTCGATATGCCCGGGGATGGGCATGGGGCTTTGCGACGCTGTCTGCATGCGCGCGTCTATACGCGATCGCGCGTGCAATTACCAGCGCGCGGGCGCTGCCCCGTTTCGGGCGAAACAGCCCAGCGCGGCGGCGTCGATGGCGCTCGCCGCGCCCTGCAGCGCATAGACATCGGCAAAGGCCCTGCCGCTGACCCCGACCGTCTCCACGCTCATCGACCGGCCCGACCGGATCGCGCCGACGATCGCCGCGTCGGTATCGGCGTCGGGCGCCCATGCGTCGCGCGGCCCGCCGATCAGTTCGAACCGCCGTTCGCCGATCGACAGGGTGATGGCGGCGCGGGTATTGCGCGTGCGGCTGAGCCGGACATGAAGCTGGCCGCGTATGCCATCGTCGGGCCAGTCGGCGATGGCGACAAAGCCGTTCGACCCGCGTGGTCGAACCGGCTTTGCGATGGCGTAGCAGCGCGCCGGCGACGCATCGCGGAACGCCCCCCATCCCGAATAGATGCCGAGCGAATCGCGCGCCGCGGCAGGCGTCGCCAGCGCGACCATGGAGAGCGCAATAAACAGGGCGCGGGTCATGCGGGCGACCCGCCGGTGCCTTCATGAAGTACCGATTCGCGCCCGCGCTCGATACGGACCACCGACCCTTGCGGAAGGCCCGGCGCGATCGGCGTGCTATATTCGGGGTGCGAATCGGCCCCGGTCATCACCCCGCGCAGGACGCGGCTGGATATGCCATGCATGAGGATCAGCCGGTCGCCATCGCTTTCGCTGTCATCCAGCCATGCGCCGACCCGTGCGGCGATCTGGTGATAGCGTTCGCCGTCCGGGGCGGGACGCAGCAGGCCGGTCAGCGGATCGATCACCGGCCCTGCCTGCGCGACCACATCGACATAATAACGACCGCCCCAGCCGCCCATCCCGATCTCGACGAGTCGGGGGTCGGTGCGAGCGTCGTGCCAGTCGAGGCAAAGATGTTCGGCGATCACCGCCAGCGTCTGCAGCGCGCGACCCGTGGGCGATGCCCATAAGGTGAGGGCGGGGCGTTCGCCCAGCTCGGCACGCAGTGCGCGGCCCATCTCCTCCGCCTGGGCGAAGCCTGTACGGGTGAGGGGGGTATGGACATGCTCGCCCTGCAATCGACGCCCGGCATTGAACACCGTTTCGCCGTGCCGCGCGATATAGTCGCGCCCGCGCCGTTCCCGCCTGGATTCCATGCTGATCCTTTCAAGCCCCTGTGGCGCAAAAGCAACGGTTTTCCGCGTTTATCTCCGGTTCATGCAACGTCTTTCATCTTCTGCGCATTACCGCATCCCCCGACCAAACGGGATTAAGATAGATCAAGGAGTTTCAGTATGCGTACGCTTGCCATGACCGCCATTGCCGCCGTCGCCACGGGCGCTTTCGCCGCCCCCGCCATGGCGCAGGACATTCCGTTCAACGGTCCGCGCATCGGCGTGATCGCCGGCTATGACGGCATCCGTCCCGGCAGCAGCGAAGACAGCGACATCGACGGCGACGACCAGACGGTCGACGGTTTCCAGTATGGTGTCGATGCCGGTTATGACGTCAATCTGGGCAGCGCCGTGATCGGCGTCGAAGGCGAAGTCGCCGATTCGACGGGTAAGGTCGATCCGTATGACGGTGATGCCAGCTATTTCGGCTATGGCCGGGTGAAGACCGGACGCGACCTGTATCTGGGCGTGCGCGCCGGTGCGCTCGTCAATCCCTCGACGCTCGTCTACGGCAAGGTGGGATACACCAATGCGCGCCTCGACATCACGGCGCAGGATGGCGAGACCGAGACCGGCAACCACTTCAATCTTGACGGCTATCGCGTCGGCGCCGGCGTCGAGCATCAGTTCAACGGCAACCTGTATGCCAAGATCGAATATCGCTATTCCAACTATGGCGATGCGCGTCTGGAATATGCCAATGGCGACAACACCGATAATTTCGATGTCGATACCGACCGTCATCAGGTAGTCGCCGGCGTCGGCATGCGCTTCTGATTTCAAAAAAAGCGCGGTTTCGCGTTTCAATTTGATGCGCAAAGGGTCGGAGCCGCTTGCTCCGGCCCTTTTTCGCGTTAGAGATATTTCTTAAGCATTTCGCCGCCACACGCTGGCGACCGAACGAACAGACTGTCCCCCGGGGGTAATGATGAAGGCGACGATCGAACGTGCAACCTTGCTAAAGGGGCTGAGCCACGTTCAGTCGGTGGTGGAACGGCGCAACACGATCCCGATCCTGTCGAACGTGCTGATCGACGCCAGCGGCGAAGGGTCGATTCGCCTGATGGCGACCGACCTCGACCTGCAGATCGACGAAACGGTGGCGGCGGCCGTCGACCAGGCGGGAACGACGACGGTCTCGGCGCACACGCTGTTCGACATCGCCCGTAAACTTCCCGAAGGCGCGCAGGTCGAACTGAGCGCGGCGGAAGGGAAGCTGAAGATCAGCGCCGGTCGCTATTCCTCGTCGTTGCCCACGCTGCCGCGCGACGACTTCCCGGTCATCGCGGAAGGCGATTTGCCGACCACGTTCGAGCTTCCGGCCGAAACGTTGAAGCAGATGATCGACAAGACCCGCTTCGCAATTTCGACCGAGGAAACGCGCTATTACCTGAACGGTATTTTCTGGCACGTCGCCGATGACGACCAGCCGGTCCTGAAAGCAGCGGCGACCGACGGCCACCGGCTGGCGCGCGTGACGGTGGTGCGGCCGGACGGCGCCGAAGGCATGCCCGACATCATCATCCCGCGCAAATGCATCGGCGAACTGCGCAAGCTGCTGGATGAAGTCGACGGATCGGTCGGGGTGTCGCTTTCGCCGTCGAAAATCCGCTTCGATCTGGGGCAGGCAATCCTGACATCGAAGCTGATCGACGGGACGTTCCCCGATTATACGCGGGTGATCCCGACCGGGAACGACAAGCTGCTGAAGCTTGACCCGCGCGCGTTCATGCAGGGCGTCGACCGTGTGTCCACCATCGCGACCGAAAAGACCCGCGCAGTGAAAATGGCGCTCGACCGGGACAAGATCACATTGTCGGTGACCAGCCCCGAAAACGGCGCGGCGGCCGAGGAAGTGCCCGGCGAATATGCCGCGCAGGGGTTCGAGATCGGTTTCAACAGCCGCTATCTGCTCGACATCCTGCATCAGATCGAAGGCGATATGGTGGAGGTGCATCTGGCCGACGCCGCCGCGCCGACGCTGATTCGCGAAAATGAAGGCTCGCCCGCGCTCTATGTCCTGATGCCGATGCGGGTGTAATACCAAAGTGCGCTAAGCGCGACTGACTGAACGTGGCGTCATTGCTGGGAGCGCAGGAATACGGCGATCCAGCCGCCATCGGCCTATCGCGCATCTCGATCGCCGCGCCCTTCGTCGACTCGCAATGACGATATTACGATGGGTTCAGATCGATGCAGCTTGGTATAATGCGCCGCGCGGCCGCCGCGGACCGGTCAGGGGGCGGACGTCGCCGTTTGCTGGGCCAGTGTGGTGCAGTCACCGCCATGCATGTTCGCCCATGCGACATTCTGCAGCCGGATCGCTTCGCTCGGCGAAAGCCCCAGATCTTCCGCCGCCTTCTCGCTCCCGCCAAAGCTGCGCGGGTCATGGCCAGTGATGCTGATGAACACGGTCAGCGCTTCCAGATAATAGCCGGGCGTGCCCGCATGATAATGGTCCCACGCCCATAGATCGACCTGATCGAAGGCGATGCCGTCATAGGGATTGGCGTCGGCGAACCCGGCCTGAATTGCGCAGTTGAACGCTCGCCCGACCGGGTTCACCCGGTCGATCGCGCCGTCGGCGGCCGCCGCGCGGTCATATCCGCGTTCAAGGTCGAGCGCCATTTTATACACTGACTGGCCGTACCAGTGCCCGCCCGTCCGGAACGTCTGGTCGGGCCGTGTCCATGTTGCGGTCAGCGAGATATCGACATCGGGATTTTTCGCTTTGAACAGCCGCGCGAACTTCGCCGAATAATCGATCAGCTTTGCAGGATTACCCGGCTTTTCGGGGTCGAGTACGCTGTATTCCTGCATCACGACATGGTCCCATTTGCGGTCGACCAGGGCGCGCTTGTTGTCCCAATGCCATTGCAGCGTCCTGCCGGGCGATGTTTCGAGGCTTACCCGATAGTCAAGCCCGGCCTCGCGGGTGAACAGCTTGAACAGCGCGGGCACGCCACCGATCCCGTCGCGGTTGAGGTCCTCCACGGTCCCCGCGCGATACCCCTTCGCCGCCGAATGCGCGCCGAAGGTGAAGCTGTTGCCGATGAACAGAACGCTTTGCGGGCGGGCGTCGGCGCTTTGCTGCGCTTGCGCCGGGAGGGCGGCGGCGAACATCGCCCCTGCGAAAATGATCGCCTTGCCGATTCTCATGCTGGTATCCTGATTTCTTTCGCCAAAAGGCGTGCGGCGGGCCTAGACGTCCAGATTGGCGACATTCAGCGCGTTGTCCTGAATGAATTCGCGGCGCGGCTCGACGACGTCGCCCATCAACCGGGTGAAGATTTCGTCGGCGACATCGGCCTGTTCGATCTCAACCTTCAGCATCGACCGGTTGGTCGGGTCGAGCGTCGTTTCCCAAAGCTGTTCGGCGTTCATTTCGCCCAGCCCCTTGTACCGCTGTACCGACAGTCCCTTGCGCCCGGCGAGCAGGATCGCCTCAAGAAGCTGGGACGGACGTGCGATCAGGGTTTCGCCCTTGCCGGCGACGACTTCGTCTTCTTCGCCGGAAAGCGCTTCGCCTTCTTCTTTTTCGGCCTGCTTGATCGGCACCAGCTTGGCAAGCGCGGCATAGCTTGCCGCTTCTTCCGTCGCCAGGCCGTGCAGCTTGCGCGCCTCCGCGCTCGACAGGAATGCGGGTTCGATGATGTGATGGTCGGTCACGCCGCGCCAGAAACGCTGGAAGTGAATGCCGCCGTCATCGGTCAGCCCGGCGGACCAGCGCGCATCGGCGTCGGTCATGTCGAGTCGCTCGGCCACCGCCTGCAACCGCTCGCCACGCTGATCGCGGGTCGCTTCGGGGTCGAGCACGCGGGCGATCGCCAGCGCCTCGATGATCGACGCGTCGTAGCGGCGCGGAACATAGCGCATCAATGTGCGCATCCGCCGCGCATGATCGACCAGCGCGCGAAGGTCCGCGCCCGATCGCGATCCGCTTTGCGTTTCGAGCACCGCGTTGCCGACGCCGTTTTCGACCAGATAATTATCCATCGCGGCGTCGTCCTTCAGATACACCTCGGACCGGCCGCGCGACGCCTTATACAGCGGCGGCTGCGCGATATACAGGTGCCCCGCCTCGATGATCTCGGGCATCTGGCGATAGAAGAAGGTCAACAGCAGCGTGCGGATATGTGCGCCGTCGACATCGGCGTCGGTCATGATGACGATCTTGTGATAACGCAGCTTTTCAAGGTTGAACTCGTCGCGAATGCCGGTGCCCATCGCCTGGATCAGCGTGCCGATTTCCTTTGATCCGATCATCCGGTCGAACCGCGCGCGCTCGGTATTCAGGATCTTGCCGCGCAGCGGCAGGATCGCCTGGAAATGCCGGTCGCGGCCCTGTTTTGCTGAACCACCGGCCGAATCGCCTTCGACCAGGAAAAGTTCGGACTTGGACGGATCGCGTTCCTGACAATCGGCGAGCTTGCCGGGCAGTGAAGCGATGTCCATGGCACCTTTACGCCGGGTAAGGTCGCGCGCCTTGCGTGCCGCTTCGCGCGCGGCCGCAGCATCGATGATCTTCTGGATCACCATCTTTGCAGGCTGCGGGTTTTCCTCCAGCCATTCGGCCAGCTTGTCGGCCATCAGGCTTTCGAGCGGCTGGCGCACCTCGCTCGACACCAGCTTGTCCTTGGTCTGCGATCCGAATTTGGGGTCGGGCAGCTTCACCGACACGATCGCGGTCAGGCCTTCACGCATATCGTCGCCGGTAAGGCTGACCTTTTCCTTTTTCAGCATTCCCGACCGGTCGGCATAGCCGTTCAGCGTACGGGTCAGCGCGGCGCGGAACGCGGCCAGATGCGTGCCACCGTCACGCTGTGGGATGTTGTTGGTGAAGCACAGGACGTTTTCGTAATAGCTGTCGTTCCATTCCAGCGCGACGTCGATGCCGACATCGTCGCGGTCGCCGACGATCGCGATCGGATCGGGGAGCAGCGAAGTTTTGTTGCGATCGAGATATTTGACGAACGCGGCAATCCCACCTTCGTAGAACAGCTCCACCTCACGCGGTTCTTCGTGGCGGCTGTCGCGCAGCACCAGTCGGACGCCCGAATTGAGGAAAGCGAGCTCGCGATAGCGATGTTCCAGCTTGTCGAAATCGAATTCGGTGATCTTGAACGTTTCGGGCGAAGGCAGGAACGTCACGCGAGTGCCCGTGCGCGATCCCGCATCGCCGACCACTTTCAGCGGTGCCTCGGCCTCGCCTCTGCGAAAGCGCATATAATGCTCTTCGCCATCGCGCCAGATGGTGAGGTCGAGATAATCGGAAAGCGCGTTTACCACCGACACGCCGACGCCGTGCAGGCCGCCCGACACCTTATAGGCATTGCCTTCATTGGTGTTTTCGAACTTACCACCGGCATGAAGCTGGGTCATGATGACCTCGGCCGCCGACACGCCCTCTTCCTTGTGGATGCCGGTCGGGATGCCGCGGCCATTATCTTCCACCGCGACCGAACCGTCGGGCATCAGTTCGATCAGGATGCGGTCACAATGCCCGGCCAGCGCTTCGTCGATCGCATTGTCCGAAACTTCGAACACCATGTGGTGAAGCCCCGAACCGTCATCGGTATCGCCGATATACATTCCGGGGCGTTTGCGCACCGCGTCCAGTCCTTTGAGGACCTTGATCGATTCTGCGCCGTAATCATTCTGCTTGGGGTCGGTTGCCATGCCATGCATATAGGAAAAGCAGGGCGCAAACGGAAGCGAAATGCACGGCCGGCACCGCCGCGCTTTGCGCCGATGTGCTTATACGGATCATGCCGCCCGACGTTTCGTCCAAGTCGCAAAGTCCGAACGGAAATGGAACTGTTGTTAAGCGCGGACATCACGCTAGAAGAGCAAGATGACGTCGAAAGACAAGTCGAATGATCTTCCCGACGCGCAGTCGCGGCGCAAGTCGCTGCGTATCCACGGCACCATTGCGCGCGACATCGGCATTCAGATCGTATCCGGGGTCTACCGACCCGGCGAAACGCTGAACGGCGAAGTCGCGGCGAGCGATCGGTTGCACGTCTCGCGCACCGCCTATCGCGAAGCGGTGCGTATTCTGGCGGCAAAGGGACTGGTCGAATCTCGCCCGAAAACCGGCACCCGCGTCAGTGAGCGGGGGAAATGGCAGCTGCTCGATCCCGACGTTCTGTCATGGATATTCGAATCCGAACCGGACGATGCGCTGGTCGCCAGCCTGTTCGAACTGCGCAGGATCGTTGAACCGCAGGCTGCGGCGCTGGCCGCCCGGCGTCGTGAGCAGCCGCATGTCAAACGCATGGCCGCTGCGTTGGATGCGATGGGCGAACACACGCTCGCGACCGAAGCGGGACGCGTCGCCGACCAGGAATTTCACGCCGCCATGCTGGAGGCTTCGGCGAACCCGTTCCTCACCACGCTGACCAGCGGCGTCGGCGCGGCGGTGGCGTGGACAACCGTGTTCAAGCAACGCAACAGCCCGTTGCCGCGCGATCCCCTGCCCGATCATCGCAAGGTGTATGAAGCGGTCGCGGCGGGCGATGCCGACGCCGCGCACCATGCCATGGTCGAACTGGTCGATATGGCGTTTCTGGATACCAAGCAATCGCGCGCGCCGCAGCGAAAGCGCGCGATAATGGATGGCGAAAAAACCCTGTAGCGAAGGGCGCCGGTACGTTCCCGGCGCCCCCGATCCATCCTTATTCCGGAACGCCGGCGGGTGCCGCTTCGAGCGGCTGTTCGGCTTCCAGCGCATTTGTCGGTCTGCTGCCCCACAAAGCGTAGAACAGCACGTACAGTTCGCATGCCGCGGGCAGCAGGAACGACCATTGCAGGCCGAAATGATCCGCGACCCAGCCCTGACCGGTCGCCAGCGCGCCGCCAGCGATCGCCATGATGAGCAGTCCGGACCCTTCTTCGGTAAGCGGGCCGAGCCCGCGAATGCCGAGCGTGAAGATCGTCGGGAACATGATCGAATGGAACAGGCCGACCAGCACCAGCGCCCACATCGATACATGCCCGGTGGCGAAGATGACGACCATCAGCAGCGTGAACGCACCGACCGACGCGCCCGCCAGCATCATTTCGGCACGGATGAAGCGCATCAGAACGCTGCCGGCAAAGCGGCCCACCATCATCCCGCCCCATAGCAGGGTGAGATAGGTGCCCGCCCGTTCGGGCGTCAGCGCGCCGATATCGGGCATGGTGATGAAGCTGATGAGCAGGCTGCCCACGCCGATTTCCGCGATCAGGTAGATGAAGATCGCCGGGATGCCGAACACCAGGTTGCGATGTTTCCAAAGGCTGTGCTTCCGGCGTTCCTCACGCGCCAGGCGGCGGGTGTCGCTGCCCAGATCGGGGAGCTTGATCAGCGCGAAGATGACGGCGAGGATCAACAGCACCGCGACGATGCCGAGATAGGGAAGCTGAACCGACTGCGCGTCGGCAAGCTTTTGCGCCTCGGTCAGCTTGGCAGCGACGGTGTCGCCCCCTTCGACCGATCCGGAACTGCTTCGGCCAAGGATCAGCAGGCTGCCGAACAGCGGTGCCACCATCGTACCGGCCGAATTCATCGCCTGAACAAGATTGAGGCGCGAGGAGGAGGTTTCGGGCGGGCCGAGCACCGACACATACGGGTTCGCCGCGACCTGAAGCAGCGTGATTCCAGACGCCAGCACGAACAGTGCGGCGAGGAAGAAGCCATAGGATACGAATTGCGAGGCGGGCAGGAAGCCAAGCGCGCCGATCGCCATGATGCCAAGGCCGATGACGATCGACCATTTATAGCCCGTGCGTTCGAGCAGCTTGGCCGAGGGGATCGACATCACGAAATAGGCGATGAACCATACAAACTGCACCAGCAGCGCTTTGGTATAGTTCAGGTCGAAAACGATTTTCAGATGCGGGATCAGAATATCGTTAAGGACGGTGATGAAGCCCCACATGAAGAATAGCGAGGCAAGAACCGACAGGGCGGCGGTATAGGTTTTGCGCGGATGCGCGGCTCCAGTTGGTCCCGCAGGTGCTCCAGATACCATCGACGTCGCTGCTCCTCATCTATCTTTTCAGTCGGCTACCGGCCAGCCGTTATCGGTCCAGTTGATCCTCCGGATCCGTAACGTCGGTGCGCCGTTCGCCTGCCTATCGTATGCGTGGTAGATGATATAGTCCTGATCCGCATCCTGTAGAATCGAAACATGGCCGCGCCCGACGAAACGGCTGTCGTCGCCCTGACCCGATGAAAGGATTTCGGTGCCGCCGCCCTGCATCATCGGCGTGCCGTCGCGATCGATATAGGGGCCGGTGGGGGTGTCGGACCGGCCGACCACGGTGCTGTAGGTGCTCTTCGCGCCCCGGCAGCAAAATCCGAACGAAGCGAACAGATAATAGCGCCCGTCATGCGCGATCACGAACGGCGCTTCGATTGCACCGGACCCCGGTTCGCTACCCGCGCCGGGGGCGGTTGCATCCGCACGCAATCGCGGCCGTGCTGCGATGCTGTAGACCTGCGGGTTGCCTGCCAGCCTTTTGCCGGTGGCGGGATCGAGTTCGACCATTTTCAGCCCGCCCCAGAAGCTGCCGAACGCCATCCATTCGCGTCCCTTCGCATCGGTAAACACCGCCGGGTCGATGGCATTGTAATCATCGTCGCTGTTTGTCGTGACGACCGCGCCCCGGTCCTGCCATCCGCGCGCCGGAGCGTCGGGATCGAGGACATTATTGGTCAGAAGACCGATCGCCGAGCGATTTTTGGCGAAGGTCGAGATTGAATAATATAGCCGGTATTGCCCGCCGATCTTCACGATATGCGGGGCCCAGGTGCCGCTCGTCCCCGGCACGGCCTCTTTCGCCCAGGCGGGGATGTCGGCAAGGGCGGGGCCGGCGAATTTCCATTCGTGCAGGTCATGCGACGTGCGCATGGGCAGCAATCCCTGCGGGCTGCCGACATGGCCTGTGGTGAACAGATAATAGGTCGATCCGTCGCGAAGCATCTCCGGATCGTGGACCGGCACGATATCGCCCGTAACCGGCACCTGCGACGACGCGCCGTCATTCGGGGCGGAAGCGGCGGCAGGGGCGGCGGCATCGCTTGCGCAACCGGCAAGCGTGAGCGCGACGGCATAAAATGAGCAGGTTGCGATGCGCGATGGCGTCATCTTCTCTCGCTTTCATTTGTGCCGAATGGCGGCAAGCCCGCCGGAACCGGAAGGCGCTTCCCGATTCCGGCGAGCATGATATTCCCGAAAGAACGGATCAGTCGTACCGGTAGCGCACGCCGATCGCAAAGGTGCGCGGAATAATGGTCGTGCCCAGATTGAACATCTCCGGCCCGCCGGCATCTTCGAACTTGTAATAGTTCTGCTGCGTTTGCTTGGTCAGGTTGACCGCGTCCAGCGTGAAGCCGAGATGCGGGGTGATGTCATAGGTAAGCTGGAAATCGAGGCTCGATTCGGGTTTGCGCCAGATGCCGATCGGATTGGCAAAAAGCGCCGCTTCGTTCGAATACAGGAACTTGCTTCGCCAGACATAGGCGAGCCGCAGGCTGAGCGGCCCGTGCTGATAGACCCCGGTGATGTTGTAGGAGAAATCGGAAACGCCGAAAAAGTCAGTCTTGACCTCGCTCAACACCTCGCCGGTATTCATGTCGACGTCGAAGGGGACGTTCTGCGAGGAATCGAGCACCGTCAGGCTGCCCTGCGCGCCAAGCCCGTTGAGGAGTCCCGGCAGGTCGGGGAAAACGACGAACCCGGCCTCAATGCCTTTCAGCACCCCGTTTGACGAATTGGTCGGCCGCGACACGTTAAACACATTGGTATTGAGACCGGTACCGTTTACCGTTTCGAGCGCGGTGGTGGTTACTACCAGACCTTCCACATCACGGCGGAACAGCGTGCCGTACACCATGCTGTCGGGCGCGAAATACCATTCAAGCGACAGATCGTAATTGGTCGATTCGGTCGGTTGCAGATCGGGATTGCCGCGCGATCCGGTGCCATATCCGACTTCGGTGAGATCACCGGTAAGCGTGTAATTCGGGTTCAGGTCGGCAAATGCCGGACGCCGCAACGTCTGTCCGTAGTTGAAGCGGATCAGCAAATTCGGCGTGATGTCGTACCGGGCGGTGAAGCTGGGCAGCATTTTCGCGGTCGTGGCCGATGCCGACGTCGTTTCCAGCGTGTACTGATCGGTGAAACGCACATCGGTATCTACATCGACATAGCGCGCACCGGCCTGCAATTTGAGCGGGCGCCCGAAGATATTGATCTGTGCATTCGCCTGAAAATAGGCCGCCATGGTGATCTCGTCGATATTGAAGACGTTGATCATCTGCTGGTCGGAAGACACGGCAATGCCGTTCGTCGTATCCAAGGTATCGAGATAGAGCTGCCGGATGGTATCGGCATTTTTATAGAGCCACGATCCGTTTGGCACGACCCACGATGTAGGCACATCGGCCCTGCCGTTGAAAAAGTCGGAGTTCGTGTAGAGCGCTTCTTCGCCCAGTGCGGTCAGCGGCAGGCCGAGTATGCCGGCGTCAGAGCTGCGCGTGGCAGCGCTCGCCTTACGGTCATCATAGCGAATGCCCGCCTGAAAGCTTTTGAAAAACCCGCCATCAACTTCCTGCACGCCATCCACTTTCAGTGTATAGGCTTTGCCGGAGTTGGTGTTCGAGTTGTCGTATAATTCGCCGATCGTCCATTGGTTCGGATCGGTCAGCAGGCTGTCATCCCCGAAGTGATAGGAGGCGACCCCGCCGCCTGCATTGAAATCGGCGGTGATGCTGTCGGCGGTGCGGAAGGTCCGCATCGCGAAAAAGTCGGTCGAATATTTGGAGTCCTGATACGACAGATCGGCAGTGATCGTGCCGCCATCATTGACCTTCCACTGCCCATTCAGTGCATAGACAAAGGTGTCGGTCTTCGATTTTGTGTAATCGGAACTATTGAATCCATACACGCTGCCGACCGTACGCGATTTTATGATATTGGTGCCGTCGTACAGGGTGAAGGTCGATCCCGGATCATCACCAAGATCGCCCCACCAGTCGACATAGCTGAACATCAGATTGTTGAAGGTGGATTGACGAAAGCCGGTCCACATGAACTCTGCCGTATAGGTCTGGTTCTCGTCAGGCGCCCATTGCAGCGCCGCATTGACCGAAGGCCGCTCGCGCTTGCCGTGCAGATCGCTGCTGAACACAGCGTCGCGTGACAGATAATAGGGCGTCTCGACGCCATTGATGTCGAGCGTTGATCCGGGTTCGTAGGGCAACCCCGCCTTGGTGCCGGCCTGCCAGGTGTCGGAGCCGGGGAAAATGCGCTCAAGCGGGGTGTACGGGCTGCCCTCCGGCGGGTTCTCAGTCGCGAATGGGACCAGCGCGCCTGCGGTCACGCTCATGTCGCGATATTTGGTGCGCGAATAGCTGCCGCTCACCATCACGCCGATATCGCCGATTCCGGTTTCCCAATGATCGCTGATCGTGGCGTTCAGGTTCGGGTTGAAGGTTTCCGCGCTCTCGTCATAGATGCCGCGCGCTACCGCGCTGACGGCAAGTCCGTCGAAATCCAGCGGGCGGCGGGTGATGACGTCGATCTGCCCGGCAAGGCCGGTGGGAATCTGGTCCGCGGCGCGCGTCTTGTAAACATCGACCCGGCTCAGCAGACTGGCGGGAATATCCTGCAACGAGAAGGAGCGCCCCGATCCGGTGAATACGTCGCGCCCGTTCCAGGTGGTCAGCGGATCGGTAAGGCCACGGATCGACAGCGTCGATGTCTCGCCGCCGCCGCGGTCGGTCACCTGAACACCGCTAAGCCGCTGGAGCGCCTCTACCACATTGTTGTCGGGCAGTTTGCCGATATCGGTGGCGACCACCGAATCGACGATCTGCGTGGAATCGCGCTTGATCTCGACCGATTTGCTGAGGCTGGCGCGGACGCCGGTGACCACGATGTCCTGCGCGACCGGGGCCTGCGCGGCTGGCTGTGTCGAAGTGTCGTTCTGGCTGTCGTCGCTGGTCCGGTCATTCTGCCGGGCGGGCGCCTGATTATCCTGATTTGTGTCCTGCGCCCGGGCCGGGCCCGCAATTGCGACCGCAAAAAGCGATGCGGAGCACAGAATCATGGCCTTGTTAAGCATTTGCCGATCTCCCCTACCTTGTGTCGTGCGCTGAGCGCATCTAGTTATTACTCAGACAATAGGACCTAGAGCGGGTTTTCCCGTGCTGCAAGAGCGTAAATGCGTTTTCTCGGACAAATTGTCTCGCGAAGTGCCGATCGCTCAACTGAACCGATGTTCAACGCCAGGGCAGGGTGCGATGCTGCACCGCGCAATGGAATGACCTTGCGATTCTATCTTAAATGTCTGAGTAATCTGTTTCGACAATGACCGGAGAGCGTTAATCGCTATGCTATCAGTGGTCTGCCGATGCCCCGATTTGCGCGTTGATCGGAAACGGCGTGTAACAGGGCGGTGGCCGGAGGCTGGACGGAAACAATATAATCCGACCCGCCCGTCGGGGTTCATGATCAGGAGAAAAATTACGTGCGTTTGATTCAGTTTCGCGAGCCGAACGGCGCGCGGGCGGTCGCAATGCTGGATGACGAAGGCGCGACGTCCGTCCGCCTGAAGGGCATTGCGAGCACTTACGATCTGGCCGGCGATGCGATCGCACGCGGCGTTTCGCTGGCCGAGGCGGCGCGCGGCGCGGTGGGCGAGGCGGTGGACATTGAATCGATGATGGCCGAGGGTCGCCTCCTGTCGCCGATCGACCATCCCGATCCCGCGCACTGCCTGTTGACCGGCACCGGCCTTACCCATCTCGGCTCGGCCGAGGGGCGTAACAAGATGCATCAGGCCGCGGCCGGCGGGCAGATGACCGATTCGATGCGGATGTTCAACATGGGGCTGGAAGGCGGAAAGCCGGGCGCGGGCGAAACCGGCGTCCAGCCGGAATGGTTCTACAAGGGCGACGGAAGCTGCCTTGTCGCGCCGGGGGCTGCATTCGAATCGCCCGATTTTGCGCTCGACGGGTCCGAAGAGCCGGAAATCGCCGGAATCTATATCATCGATGATCGCGGCCGGCCGCGCCGGCTGGGCTTCGCGCTCGCCAATGAATTTTCGGACCATGTGACCGAACGCGGCAACTATCTGTGGCTCGCCCATTCGAAATTGCGGCAGGCATCGCTTGGTCCCGAATTGCTGCTGGGCGACCTTCCCGACGATGTGCGCGGCACCAGCCGGATCGTTCGCGACGGCAAAACGCTGTGGGAAAAGCCTTTCCTGTCGGGCGAAGCCAATATGTCGCATTCGCTGCGCAATCTGGAACATCATCATTTCAAATATGATCTGTTCCGCCGCCCCGGCGACGTCCATGTCCATTTCTTCGGCACGGCAACGCTGTCCTTCGCCGACAATGTGACGACGCGCGAAGGCGATATATTCGAAGTGGAGGCGGCCCCCTTCACCATGAAGGTGCGCAACCCGCTGTCGCGGGCGGCCGCCGCCACGTCCGAGGAAATAGAGGTGCTGTCGCTATGACTGTTACGAAAATCGCGCTGGTCGGGATCGGCAAGATCGCCCGCGACCAGCATGTCCCCACCATCGCGGCGAGCGACCGGTTCGAACTGGTCGCCGCCGTCACCGGGCATGAACCGCCCGAAGGCGTTCCGGGATATCGCACCATCGCGCAGATGAAGGAGGCGCATCCCGACGTTCAGGCGGTGTCGATCTGCACCCCGCCGCGCGGACGGATGAAGGTGATCGCCGACGCGCTTGCCCATGATCTGGACGTGATGATCGAAAAGCCGCCCGCCGCGACGATAAGCGAAGCGGCGACGTTCGCCGGCATGGCCGAAAAAGCGGGGCGAATCTTCTACGCCACCTGGCATTCGCGCGAGGCGGCTGGCGTCGAACCGGCGCGCAAATGGTTAAACGGCAAGGAAATCCACCGCGTCGACGTCAACTGGAAAGAGGATGTCCGCGTCTGGCATCCCGGCCAGGAATGGATATGGGAACCGGGGATCGGCGTGTTCGATCCGGGGATCAACGCGCTGTCGGTGCTGACCCATATCCTGCCCGAACCGCTGATGCTGAAATCGGCGGAGCTTCGCTTTCCCGCCAACCGCGATGCGCCGATCGCCGTCGATCTCGACTTCGATCACGGACAGGCGCCGGTGCGCGTCGAATTCGATTTCGATCAGCGCGGGCCGCAGACCTGGGATATCGACATCGAAACCGATGGCGGGCACCTGAAACTGTCCAAGGGCGCATCGCAACTCGCGATCGACGGCAAACCGGTCGAGGTCGGCGATGAGAGCGAATATACCCGCCTCTATCGCCATTTCGCCGAATTGCTCGACTCGCGGCAGAGCGATGCCGATCTGTCGCCGTTTCGTCATGTCGCCGACGCCTTTCTGCTCGGCCGTCGGCGCGAAGTCGGCGCTTTCGAAGAATAATGGAACTGCCCCCGGCTTCGCGCCGGGAACGGGGAGAAATGCAATGAAACGGGTGACGAAATTGCTGTTGCCGATCGCGGCTGCGGCGCTTGCCGGAACGTCGGCCCACGCGCAAAGCCGCGCCGATGTGTCGGTAAAGATCGAAATGGATCAAGCCGGGCCGGTGATCGCGCCGGAGATTTACGGCCAGTTCGCTGAGGATCTGGGGCGCGGCATTTACGACGGCATCTGGGTGGGGCCGGATTCGAAGATTCCCAACACCAACGGCTATCGCACCGATGTGATGCAGGCGATTCAAAAGCTGCATCCACCCGTCATCCGCTGGCCCGGCGGCTGTTTCGCCGACCAGTATGACTGGCGCGACGGCATCGGGCCGCGCGACAAGCGACCGAAGCGGATCAACTACACCTGGGGCGGCGTCACCTATGACAACAGCTTCGGCACCAATGAATTCATGAACTATAGCGAGGCGCTGGGCGCCGAAGCCTATATCGCCGGAAATATGGGGTCGCTGCCCCCGCATGCGATGCAGCAATGGATCGAATATATCACCGCCGACGGCGATACGACGCTGGCGAAGGAACGGCGCGCGAATGGCCGCGACAAGCCATGGAAAAACCTTAAATATTTCGGTGTCGGCAACGAAAGCTGGGGCTGTGGCGGGAATATGAAGCCCGAATATGCCGCCGACCTGCACCGCCGCTACGCCACTTTTGTGTGGAAGCCGGACGAAGCGCCGCCGATCACCAAGGTCGCATCGGGTGCGAATGTCGACGATTATCGCTGGACCGAAACGATGATGAAGGATGCATCCAATATGATGGATGCGCTGAGCCTTCATTATTACACCTTTCCGGGAAGCTGGGAGGACAAGGGCCCTGCGACCGGCTTTGCCGAGGACAAATGGGCATCAACCTTGAAACATGCCGAGTTCATGGATGAACTGATCCGCAAGCATGGCGCGATCATGGACAAATACGATCCCAAAAAGCGGATCGGGCTGTATGTCGATGAATGGGGCACCTGGTACGACCAGGAACCGGGATCGCATCCGGGCTTTCTGTACCAGCAGAATACCCTGCGCGATGCAGAGGTCGCGGCGCTGACGCTCAACATCTTCCACCGGCATACGGACCGGGTGAAGATGGCGAACATCGCGCAGATGGTGAACGTCCTTCAGGCGATGATCCTGACACGCGGGGACAAGATGCTGCTGACCCCCACCTATTACGTGTTCGACATGTATCAGCCGTTCATGGGCGCGACGCCGCTGAAGGCCGAAGTGAACGGCCCGGATTACGTCAACGGCGACATTTCGCTGAACATGGTCGATGTGTCGGCGGCGCGGGGCAAGGATGGCAAGCTGTATCTTGCGCTGGTCAATACCGACCCCGACCGTGCCGCGCATGTCGTGACCGGCATGTCTGGCAGCGCGACCGGCCGCATCCTGACCGGCCCCGCAATGGACACGCACAACACGTTCGACGCGCCGAATACGATCCATCCGGTCGCCTATCGCGGCACCAGCGATGGCGGGAAACTCGCCTTCGACCTGCCCGCAAAATCGATCGCGGTAGTCGCGGTGGACCAACGCTGATGCTTTCGCGCCGCGCATTTCTGGTCTCGGCAAGCGTGGTCGCGCTGGCCGGGCCGGTTGCGGCGCGAACTGCGGTTGGCCCGCCATCGCCGCGCATCCGGGTAACCCCGGTGCCGCTGTCGGCGGTCCGGCTGAAGCCGGGGCCGTATCGCGACGCCGTTGAACGCAACCGCGAATATCTGCTGTCGCTTGATCCCGACCGGCTGCTCCACAATTTCCGGGCGAGCGCGGGGCTGACGCCACGCGCGCCGGTTTACGGCGGCTGGGAAGCGCGCGGCATCGCCGGCCATACGCTGGGCCATTATCTCTCCGCCTGTTCGCTGATGCACGCCCAGACGGGTGACGAGGCGGTGCGTGGCCGCATTGCCTATATCATCGATGAACTCGCGCTCTGTCAGGCGGCGCATGGCGACGGCTATATCGGCGGCACCACGGTGGAGCGTGCCGACGAAACCGTCGATGGCAAGGTCGTTTTTGAGGAAGTGCGCCGCGGCGACATCCGCACCGGCGGGTTCGACGTCAATGGCGGATGGGTGCCGCTTTATACCTGGCACAAGGTCCATGCCGGGCTGATCGACGCGTTCCAGACGGGGAAGGTGGAGCGCGCGCTGCCGGTGATGCTGGGCATGGCGGGCTATCTCGCAACGATCCTCGAAGGATTGAGCGAGGCGCAGATGCAGACGCTGCTTCAGGCCGAATATGGCGGCCTGAACGAAAGCTATGCCAACACCCATGCGATTACCGGCGATCCGCGCTGGCTGCGTGTGGCGGAGAAAATCTACGATCATCGCGTGCTCGATCCGCTGGCGGCGGAAACCGACCAACTCGCCGGGCTGCACGCCAATACCCAGATTCCCAAGCTGATCGGGCTTGCGCGCATCCATGAACTGGGTGGACAGCCGCGCGATCGGACCGCTGCGCACTTCTTTCGCGATACCGTGGTCGCGCATCACAGCTATGTGATCGGCGGCAATTCGGAGGCCGAACATTTCGGCCCGCCCGACCAGCTAAGCGAGGCGATTACCGAACGGACCTGCGAACATTGCAACAGCTACAACATGCTGAAGCTCACCCGGCACCAATATGGCTGGGCGCCCGATGCCGCGCTGTTCGATTTCTACGAGCGCGTCCACCTGAACCATGTTCTCGCCAGCCAGAATCCGCAAACCGGCATGTTCGCCTATTTCATGCCGCTGTCGGCGGGGGCGAAGCGGACCTGGTCGACGCATGACGACAGCTTCTGGTGCTGCGTCGGATCGGGGATGGAGAGCCATGCCAAGCACGGCGATTCGATCTACTGGCACGATGCCGACACGCTGTATGTGAACCTGTTCATCCCCTCGACGCTCGACTGGGACGGGGCGCGGATCGACCTTATAACGGAGTACCCCTTTGCCGACACGGTCGCCCTGATGGTGAAGGCGCCGATGACCCGTGCGCTTGCCATACGTCTGCCGGGTTGGGCCAAGGCGCCGGGCATCGCCATCAACGGGGAAACGGCGCGGTTCGACCGGCGCGGCGGCTATGCGCTGTTGCGCCGCGAATGGCGCGCCGGGGACCGGATCGAACTCACGCTTCCGATGACGCTGGACATCGAACCGACGCCCGACGATCCGGGCATTGTCGCCTATACGCATGGCCCGGTGGTGCTTGCCGCCGACCTCGGCCCCGCAAGCGCGGATTGGGACAGCCTGCCGCCCGCGCTTGTCGGCGCTTCGCCGCAAGCGGCCGCCACGCCGATCGATGCCGCGGCGCATCGCTTCCGCATCGCCGGGGCAAAGCCCGATGCGGTAACGCTGGTGCCGTTCTTCAACCAGTATGACCGGCGCACCGCCGTCTATTTCCCAAGTTTCACCCCGGCGCGATGGAAGCGGGAGGAAGCGTCCTTCATCGCGGCGCAACGTGCCGCACAGGCGCTGAAGAAACGCACTGTCGATCAGATCGACATTGGCGAGCAGCAGCCCGAGCGCGACCATGATTTCGCGATGAACCATGCCGATCTGCAAAGCTGGGCTGGCAAGAGCGGGCGGCTGCTCCCCTGGGGCAGCGGCAACTACATCGAATTCACGCTTGCCGTGCGTCCCGGCCCGATGGTGCTTCGCGCGCTATATTGGGGGCAGGAGGTCGACAAGGATTTCGTGATCGAAATCGACGGCAAGCAACTGGTAGAGGAGCATCGTTCGGTCCCGCCGGTGAAACAATGGGTGTCGAATGACTATCCCGTTCCGCCGGAATGGACCGAAGGGAAGGACAGTGTCCGCATCCGTTTCGAAACACGCGGCACGGACTGCCGAGTGTATGAAGTACGGATGCTGGCGGCGGAAACCGGTCGAACCGCCTGAACGGTTCAGCCGCCGAACAGGCCGGGCGTGACGCCCTTCACGCCGCCGGTATCGACTTCGAACAGCGACCCGGCAAGCGGTTCGTCATGCTTTCCCTCAGCCGCGCAGGTGACGAACATTCGGTTCAGGTCGGCCCCGCCGAAACAGACATTGGTGATCTGGCTCGCCGGAAGCGCGATGATCCGCTCGCGCTCTCCCTGCGGGGTGAAGCGGCTGACACAGGCGCCACCCCAATGCGCGATCCATACGCCGCCATCTTCATCCACCGTCATCCCGTCGGGGCGGCCCCAATCCTCCTCGAACCGGACGAATGTCTCACGCGGGCCAAGGCTTCCGTTATCGGCAAAGGCATAGCGATATACGAGGCCGTGCGCGGTATCGGTGTGATAGAAGGTCGCGCCGTCGGGGCTGATCGTCGGACCGTTGGCAATGGTGTAGCCGGTTTCCATCACGTGCATCGAATGGTCGGGGTCCAGCCGGAAAAGGCCGCCGCTCGGCCTGTCGGCGCTAAGCGGCATCGATCCTGCCCAGATGCGCCCGGCCCGATCGGCTTTCGCATCGTTCATGCGATTGTCGGGCAGGTCGGGATGCGGGTTGGCGATCGGCGCGGTGCGCACGCGATCCCCGTCGATCGACAGCAGGTGAAACCCGGTCTGCATACCCGCGACGAACCCGTCGCCATTGGCGCGTTCGATTACCCAGCCGGTCATTTCGGGCAGGTCCCAGCTTTTGACGTTGCCATCGCCAAGGGTGAGCCGATTGAGTCTGCGCGACAGGATATCGGTCCAGTAAAGCGCCTGTTCGCGCACCGACCAGAACAGCCCCTCGCCCAGTTCATCGCGAGCGCCGCCGCGCTCGATCACCCGTACATGCCCGACCATGCCCTGACCTTTAATGGTTATGGCGTGGAACGCCATAGACCTGGGCGATCCGCTGATATTTTACCGCCGGTTCGAGCACCGCGCCGGTGTCATATTGGGTGGTCACGCCGCGCTGAATTTCCTGCCACGGCGTTTGCGATTCGGGATAGGGATAGCCGCCCTTCGCTTCCAGGTCGGCGCGGCGCTTCGCCAGTTCGTCCGCGCCGATCAGAATGTCGGCGGTCCCCTTTTTCAGATCGATCCGCACCGTATCGCCGGTCTGAAGCAGGGCAAGCCCGCCCATCGCCGCGGCCTCAGGTGAGGCGTTGAGGATCGACGGACTGCCGCTGGTTCCCGATTGCCGTCCATCGCCCATGCACGGCAGCGAATGGATACCGCGTTTGATGAGGTCGGCCGAAGGGCGCATGTTCACGACTTCCGCCGCGCCGGGATAGCCGATCGGTCCCGCCCCGCGCATGATAAGGATCGTACGGTCGGTGATCGGCAGATCGGGCTGATCGATTCGGGCGTGATAATCCTCAGGCCCGTCAAATACGATCACCGGCCCTTCGAACGCATCGGGATCGTCCGGATCGGACAGGAAGCGCTGACGAAACTCGTCCGAAATTACCGACCGCTTCATGATCGCGCTGTCGAAAAGATTGCCGTGAAGCACCGAAAAACCGGCATTTTCGCGCATGGGATTGTCGAAGGTGCGGATGACACGATCATCCTCGATCGTCGCATCGCGGCAATTGTCGCCCATCGTCCTGCCATTGGCGGTCAGCGCGTCTTCGTTGATCAGGCCCTGCTTCATCAGTTCGGCGACGATCGCGGGAACGCCGCCGGCATGGTAATAATCCTCGCCCAGATATTCGCCCGCCGGCTGCAGATTGACGAGCAGCGGGATTTCGCGGCCATAGGTCTGCCAGTCGTCCACCGAAAGCTCGACCCCGATATGGCGCGCAATGGCGTTAAGATGGATCGGCGCGTTGGTGGACCCGCCGATCGCCGAGTTGACCCGGATAGCGTTGATGAACGCATCGCGCGTCAGGATGTCCGATGGCTTGCGGTTTTCCGCGACCATTTCGACGATTTGCAGGCCGGTGCGGTACGCCGCCTCCTGCCGGTCGCGATACGGGGCGGGGATCGCCGCCTGCCCGGGCAGGCTCATGCCCAGCGCCTCGGTAAGCGAATTCATCGTCGTCGCCGTGCCCATGGTGTTGCAATAGCCGGTCGAGGGGGCGGACGATGCCACGAGCTTGATAAAGCCCTGATAGTCGATCTCTCCGGCGGCGAGCATCTCGCGCGCTTTCCACACGATCGTGCCGGATCCCGTGCGCTCGCCCTTGTGCCAGCCGTTCAGCATCGGTCCGACCGACAGTGCGATCGCCGGGATGTTCACCGTCGCCGCCGCCATCAGGCACGCAGGCGTGGTCTTGTCGCATCCCGTCGTCAGCACCACCCCGTCGAGCGGATAGCCATAGAGCAGTTCGACCAGCGCCATATAAGCGAGGTTGCGGTCGAGGCCCGCCGTCGGCCGCTTGCCCGTTTCCTGAATCGGATGGACGGGAAATTCGATGGCGATGCCGCCCGCTTGCCGAATGCCTTCGCGGGTGCGTTCGGCAAGAACGATATGGTGCCGGTTACACGGGCTGAGGTCGCTGCCAGTCTGTGCGATGCCGATGATCGGCTTGCCCGACTGAAGCTCTTCAAGCGTCAGGCCGAAATTCATGTAGCGCTCCAGATAGAGCGCCGTCATGTCGGCATTGCCGGGATCGTCGAACCAGGCGCGCGAACGCAATACGCGCCCGCTGGTGATGTCTTCCTTCTTTACGCCGTCGTCGCTCATCATTCGTCCGCCGTTGAAAATTTAAAGATTATGTCGTTGCTGTAGGTATCGCCGGGGTCCAGCCGCGCGCTCGGGAAGTTGGGATGGTTCGGCGCATCCGGATAGAGTTGCGGTTCGAACACCAGCGCGTCGCCCTCGCGATAGATATGCTTGCCCTTGCCCAGCATCGTACCGTCAAGGAAATTGCCCGAATAGAATTGCAGTGCCGGGCCATCGCCCCAGATTTCGAGCACGCGGCCGCTGTCCGGGTCCTCGACCCGCGCCATGCGACGCATCGTGCCCGCCTCTCCGTCGATCACGAAATTATGGTCGATGCCGTGGCCATAACGGATTTGTTCGCTCGATCCGTCGCGCACCCGATCGCCGATCCGCGTCGGCGTGCGGAAATCGAAAGGCGTCCCATCGACCGGACGAACTTCGCCGGTGGGGATCAGCGTATCGCTCACCGGCGTGAATGCCGAAGCGTTGATCGTCAAAAGGTCGTCCATCGACCCAGTGTTAGCGGTAGCACCGCCCAGATTCCAGTAGCTGTGATTGCTGATATTGACGATGGTCGGAGCGTTGGTCGTGGCGCGATAGCTGATGTGCAGCGCGTTGTCCTCACCCAGCGAATAGGTGGCGGTGACGTTCAGCGTGCCCGGATAGCCGCCTTCGCCGTCAACGCTTTTGTAGCGATAGGTCACGCTGGCCGTGGGCCCGCTCTTGACCGAATCGATCGTCCATACGCGCTTGTCGAACCCCTGGCTGCCGCCGTGCAGGGTGTTGGGGCCGTCATTGATTTCGAGCTGGTATTGCTTGCCATCCAGCGTGAAGCGACCCTTGTCGATCCGGTTGGCGAAGCGACCCACCGTCGCACCGAAATATTGCGGATCGGCCAGATATTCTGCCGGGCTGTCATAGCCCAGCACGATATCGTCGGATTTGCCGTCGCGATCGGGCACCGACAGCGTCTGCACCGAAGCGCCGAGCGTCATGGTGGTAACGCTCATACCGTGATCGTTGGTCAGCGTCACCGTTTCGATCATGGTGCCGTCATCGAGCTTGCCGAACTGTCCGCGCTTCGCATCGGCGGCATGTGCGGCGCTTGCCATGCCGAGCACAAAAGCCGTGCCTGCCAGAAATCCGGCGCCTCGAAACCAGCTTTTCATCACATCGTCCCCTAATATTGTCATAACTCAGACAAATGGCAGCGAAACACCCGAATCTCAAGGAGAAAACCCGCGGTTGCCGTCATATTGATCCGTATATCGCGATTGGCGGCCTGATCCATCATGGCATATGGAATGCCGCCGTGCCTACCGCTCTGGCCTGGCAGGTGGAGCAGGCGGGCGGAGACGTTTTGGGCGCCGGCATGAAACAACCCGCATGAAACAATCCGTGCGGGCGGCGCATTGGTTTTTGCATGACTGACAGTTCAGCGCTTCCGAACCGGCGCCAGCGTCTGCGCGCCTTTGTCCGGCTCAAGCTGGAGGCACGGATGCTGCGGATGGGCGTTGCGGTGCTGTTGCTTGGCGTGCTGGCGCTCGGTTTCGGCTGGTGGCACCGTGCCAATGCCATGGAACAGGTAGCGCTTGGTAACGGGCTGGCGGGGGTCGATCCCGCGCTTGCCGCCGCTGCGAAGCCGGTTCGCCAGATTCGCCCAACCCCGATGGAAACGCTTCGCCGGATCAGTCGGTCGATGGGATTCGGCAGGGCTAGCCATTATGGCCCCGGTCTGGAGGGCAATCCGACCGCAAGCGGCGAAGCGTTCAACCCGCGCAGGCTGACCGCTGCCCATCGTACGCTGCCGCTGGGCAGCAGGGTTCGCGTCATCAACCCAACCAACGGGCGCAGCGTTGTCGTCCGGATCAACGATCGCGGACCTTTCGTCAAAGGCCGGGTGATCGATCTATCCACCGCGGCGGCGCGGCGAATCGGCCTGATGAAACAGGGGGTCGGCCGTGTGGAATTGCGCCTGCTGATCAACGAAAGTGTCTGATCGTCGGTCCGTCAGGGCGGCTGGGCGCGTTTCGCCGCTCGCTTGCTTGGCGGTGCGTTTGGGTTGCGGCTACGCCTATCGGCCATGGGGAAGGGACGATATCCGACCACAGGACTGGTTTTGACGCTGGCGGCACTGGCCATGGCGAGTCCGGCCTGGGCAGGCGACGCTGCGCTGCCCGATGCGTCGCTGCCGCGTGGAAATATTGCCCCGGCCGCCGAATTGGGTGAAGGCATGGCGAGCTGGTTCGGCGATGAAATCGCAGGCCAGCCGACGGCGAGCGGCGCGCCGTGCGATCCCGACAGCCTTACCGCCGCGCATCGCGACCTGCCATTCGGCAGCAGGGTGCGGGTCACCAACCTGTCCAACGGCAAGACGGTGGTGGTCACGATCACCGATCGCGGACCCTATGCGCGCGGGCGGCTGATCGACTTGTCTCGCGCTGCCGCCGAACAGATCGGGCTGCGTGCACGCGGGCGTGGACAGGTTTCGCTGGCGTTACTGGGCGACTGATCGGCGTCTGCCCGGAACGATCGACCCAAACAGCGGTTGACGGTTGCTCTGATGCAATGCAGCAGATGGAGCCTATGGCAAGTTTACCCGCGATAACGAACAATCCCGACATCCGCTTTCTCGGCCGCGTGCTGGGCGACGTCATCAGAGACTATGGCGGCGAAGCGCTTTTCAAACGAATCGAATATATCCGCTCGACATCGGTTGACCGGCATCGCGGCATCGCAGGCGCGGACGCGATCGATCCGGGTCTCGACCGGCTTTCGCTTGATGAGACGCTGGATTTCACGCGCGGGTTCATGCTGTTTTCGATGCTTGCCAATCTTGCCGAGGACCGACAGGGCGTTTCGTCGGAGCAGGATGCCGATGTCGCGCATGCGCTGAAAAAGCTGCAGTCGGACGGCATCGACCGCGATACCGTCATGGGACTGCTCGGTTCTTCGCTGATCGTTCCCGTGCTCACCGCGCACCCGACCGAGGTGCGGCGCAAGAGCATGATCGACCACAAGAACCGGATCGCCGAACTGATGGCGATGCGCGATGCCGGCGAAGAGGAAACGCCCGAAGGCGACCGGGTCGACGACGCCATTCTGCGCCAGATCGCGCTGCTGTGGCAAACCCGCGTGCTTCGCAACGAACGCCTGTTCGTCACGGACGAAGTGGAAACCGCGCTGTCCTATCTGCGCGACGTGTTCCTGCCGGTTCTGCCCGCTCTGTATGCACGCTGGGACCGTGCGCTGGGCGAGCGGGTGCCCGCTTTCCTGAAACCGGGAAGCTGGATCGGCGGCGACCGCGATGGCAATCCGTTCGTAACCGCCGATTCGCTTCGCTACGCCATGGCGCGCGCGGCGGAAACGGTGATCGTCTTTTATCTGGATGCGCTGCATTCGCTGGGTGCCGAACTGTCGATATCCACCAAGCAGGTGCCGGTGGACGATGGTGTTCTGGCGCTAGCAGAGGCGAGCGGCGACACCGCCGAAAGCCGGGAGGACGAACCCTATCGCCGCGCAATCGGCGGCATTTACGCGCGGCTGTCGGCAACGCATGAAAAGCTGGCGGGGAAGAAGCCGCCGCGCCCGTCGCAGCTTACCGGCGAACCCTATGCCGATCCGGCGGACCTTCGCGCCGATCTGGTCACGCTCGCACGGGGGCTGTCCGCCAATGGCAGCCGCTCGCTTACCTCGGGTGGTGCGCTGGGTCGGCTGATCCGGGCGGTCGAAACCTTCGGTTTCCACCTTGCCACGCTCGACATGCGTCAGAACAGCGCGGTGCATGAACGCGTGGTGGCCGAATTGCTGAAATCTGCCGGGGTGGAGGCGGATTATATCGCGCTGGACGAAGCTGCGCGTGTCACCCTGCTGCGCCGGGAACTGGCGAGCGTGCGCCCGCTAACGAGCCCCTATGCCGAATATTCGGAAGAGACGCGCGGCGAACTGGATATTCTTCACGCAGCGGCGAACGCGCATGCGACCTATGGCCGCGGCTGCATCACCCAATATGTCATCTCGATGGCGACCTCGGTCTCCGACCTGCTGGAGGTAAATCTTCTGCTGAAGGAGGCGGGCCTCTACCTTCCCGGCGATCCGCCGCGCGCGCATGTCATGGCGGTTCCGCTGTTCGAAACCGTCGCCGATCTGGAAGCCGCGCCGGACGTCATGCGCGCCTATTTCAACCTTCCCGAAATTTCGGCGATCGCACAGGCACGCGGCCATCAGGAAGTCATGATCGGCTATTCCGATTCGAACAAGGATGGCGGGTATCTGACCTCGACCTGGCAGCTTGCGCGTGGATCGGCGGCGCTGGCGCCGGTGTTCGATGAAGCAGGCATCGGGATACAACTGTTCCATGGTCGCGGCGGCGCGGTCGGGCGCGGTGGCGGTTCGGCTTTCTCCGCGATCAAGGCGCAGCCGCCCGGAACGGTCAACGGGCGCATCCGCATCACCGAACAGGGGGAGGTGATCGCCGCAAAATACGGAACCGAGGCGAGCGCCAAGACCAATCTGGAGGCGATAACGTCCGCCACGCTGCTTGCCAGCCTCGAGCCCGAACGGTTGAGCGATGCAGATTACGAACGCTTCGCGGGTGCAATGGACCAGCTTTCGGACACCGCGTTCGGCACCTATCGCGAGCTGGTCTACAACACCGATGGTTTCCGGCAATTTTTTCGCCAGATGACCCCGATTACCGAGATTTCAGGGCTGAAGATCGGATCGCGTCCGGCAAGTCGCAAAAAGTCCGACGCGATCGAGGATTTGCGCGCTATTCCATGGGTCTTTTCCTGGGCGCAGGCTCGCGTCATGCTGCCCGGATGGTACGGGGTGGGCCAGGCGATCGACCGGTTCGAGGACAAGGGCCTGCTGCGGGAAATGGCGGAGGCATGGCCGCTGTTCACCGCGACGCTGGAAAACATGGAAATGGTGCTCGCCAAGTCCGATATGGGCATCGCCGCGCGCTATGCCCAGCTGGTCGAGGACGACACGACCCGCGACACTATCTTCGGGCGCATCCGTGACGGATGGGAATTGACGCAGGCCGGGTTGCTTAACGTCACGCGGCAGACGCGATTGCTGGAAAAACATCCCGCGCTGGAAACCTCTATCCGGCTGCGCCTGCCCTATATCGAACCGCTTAACCTGTTGCAGATCGAACTGCTGAAGCGCCATCGCGCGGGTGAGGAAGATGATCGCATCGGTGAGGGCATCCTGCTCTCGATCAATGCGATCGCGACCGCGTTGCGAAATTCGGGCTAGCGGCGCGGGCGTAATGCGAAAATAACACGGTTCGGTTGTTTTCCTGCTTTGGATAAGAAGCAGACGATGGGCGCGCGCCCATCGTCTGCTGCCGCATGCCGATGGCGTGATGAAGGCGCTGCCCGGTCGCCGCCCCTTTGATAAGCGCGATGAGGCGCTGGCTGATACGATTTCGGCTGGCGGCATCAACTACGCTTCCTGCAACTGATCGACACGGCGCCGCGTGGGTCGCAGCGTGACAGGACGCGACGATGGCGGCGTCGCTTCCATATACGATCCGCCACTGCCATGGCCGGCAAGCGCGCCAGACGTGCAGCGCATAACCTTCAACTCCGGCATTTTTGCAATATCGGATATTTTAATACCATCGATCAGCACAGCGATTTTCCGTCCAAAACAAGCCGGTAGACGCGTTCCTCACATCGCGTTCGTTGACTGAACGAAACGTTGTTTTTGGTTCATGCAACGGTTGGGTTCCGCGACGGTTTTACCCTGCGTCAACTGCATAGGAGATTTCTGGTGCGCAATGTAATTCTCGGGATGGCCGCCGCCGCCCTCACCGTTCCCGCAATGCCGGTTCTGGCGCAGAGCCATCATAGCCAAGGGCATCATCATTATCAGCCGGAAAAGCATTATAAGGCCGGGCATCGGGCGACGCGGGTCACGCGCAATACCCGGATCTATCGCGGCGACAATGGTCGCTATTATTGCAAACATTCCGATGGGACCACCGGCCTGATCATCGGAGCCGCGCTGGGCGGCGTGCTCGGCAATCAGCTGGGAAGCGGCGATTCAACGTTGCTTACCACCGTTCTGGGCGGCGCGGCCGGCGGCCTGCTTGGACGTGAAATCGATCGCGGCAACGTCACCTGCCGCTAGGATAAGCGGAGCGCGCTCCCACGGCGTGTTACAGGAAAACGGCGGTCCCGCGCGGGCCGCCGTTTTTTTACGATGCGTGGCAGGGCACCGGCGCTTTATCGGGCTGTGAAAAGGTGACCCGGTCGCCCTTGCCGAGCAGAACATAATCGTCACCGCGATAATAGACGCCGGAGGCAACGTCCCGGCCGGCAAGTGTGGCGATTTTTCTTCCCTGTTGGCTGATTGTGACGCTCCGGTCCTGCGGATCGAAGCGCGCCGTGAAGCTGCTCCCGTCGATACAGTCTAGCGTGCGCGTGACGGCGGTTTGCGCTGCGACCGGCGTGGCGTTCGCCGCTGGTGACGCAGCAAAGTCGATTGACGCTATTCGCCAGTCGGACTCGCCTGCATCCCTCGTGGCACCGCTTTCGCTTGCCGTCTGGTGGAGGCGCGCACGCCCTTCTTTCCGGAAAGCGCCGCTGTCGGACCGTGTGCCAGTGAGGATGATCGGCACATCGACGAAGCGGTCGCTGCCCTGCATCTTCACATCGCTCGGTTCGCCGATATCAGCGCGGTACGCCGAATATGGTTCGAAAGCGGACGCGAACTGTCGGGCATTCATTCCTGACGCCGCACCGTTATTGTCCCACAATCCATAGGCTTTCGTATAATCGCCGGAGACGATCGCAACATAGTAGCGTTGCAGAACCTTCACGGCTTGCGCACCCGATGGGGAAGCAGCGACTTCCGCATCGTTCCGAAGCGTGGGAGACGGCGTCGCTACCGGCAGGGGAGTTGCCGTCGCCTGAGCATCGTCGACCGGCTGAGTATCATTAGCGGTGCCGCCCGACCCGCATCCGCACAACAGGGCGGCGGTGGTAAGCGTCAGCAATGGTTTCGACAAAAGCTGCCCCTTCCTGATTGCGCGCGTCGTCGCCAAGCCAGCTTACGTGAAAGCAGGGGGGGACGAAAGCATCGGCAAGGCGTCAGCCCCCGGTCGCACCCTGCGGCGTTTCGATTCGCGCAATCCGCCAGCCGGCCGTATCGCCCGAACCGCTTTTACGGTGCAAAATGACCTTCGCCTTGGTGCGAAACGCGCTCGCTCCATCGCGCAGCGTGCCGTGCAGCGTGACCGGCACGGTGACATAGCGATCATTCTTTTCACTGCGCACGGCCCCTGCCTCTCCGATATCCGCCTGATAGCTTGAATATCGATCGAACCGACGGGCGAATTCATCGGCGCTCCGCTGGGCCGCCTGGCCGTCATCATCCCATAATGCGCGGGCATGGTCGTAATCCGCAGCGCTGATCAGCGCATAATAGCGTTGCACCGCCGATCGTGCGGCTGCAGCGGTGCTCGTGCCCTGATTGCCGGCGGCGGGTTCAGGCATCTGCGCATTGATCAGCGCCGAATCGTCCACGTTCGACGGCCCCACGGCATTGACCTCGGCCGGGGGCAGCGCGTTCATGTCGGCCGGCGCGATAACGTTTTCGGTCAACGTGACGCTGTCGTTCGCCGCGGACGGATCGGAATTTCCCTGCGCATTGTCGGCGGGGGCGTCGCGCACCTCGCATCCGGCAAGCAGCAGCGCGGGCAGCGCGAGAAACAGCGTCGAACGGGCGGATATCGGGGGCAAGGCGCAAACTCCTTCAGTCAACCGGTCATGCAAAAACGCCGCACCGCGCCGGGCTGTTCCCGGTGCGGCGCGGTTCTGCGGCGCAAAGGATGGTACTTGCCCGACCAGGTCAGGGCTTCATCGCTTCGCTTTCCGAATCGGTGCGGCCTGCATCGCCGGTGCGACCGGCATCCCAGTCGTCCTGCGCCTCGTCCTCATCGCGATCGGCGCGGGTTTGTCGCCGTCGTTCGTCGACATCGCCGATATCGTCATCGGTCATGTCGATGGCGTCCTCATCCTCTTCGTCCTCGAAGGCGGTTTTGCGATCGGGGTCGAGATCGGTGACCAGCGACCCGTCGCGCGGGCCGCCGCGCGTCGTTTCCAATATCTCGGCGCGCTGGCTTTCATCATAGCCGCGCTCGTCATAGCCATCGTCCTCGGGGCCTTGTTCGGGTACTCTGTGGCCGCCCATGATATGCCTCTTTTCCGTCTCGTACGGCAGCAACATCGCTGTCACCCGCTTGAACGGCGAAGGCACCGACAGCGTTCCCGTTATTGCTCGGCCGGACGGAACAGCCTGCCGCGCTCGGCGACAAGAATGACCACAAAGGCAAGGCCGCTGGTGATCAGGAATCCGGTGTAGAGCGGAACGGTCGAGCCATCATATTGCTGTCCGATCGCAGCGCCGATCAACGCCCCGCCCATCGTCGCGGTAAATCCCTGCAGACTGGACGCCGTGCCTGCGATCTCTCCCATATGCTCCATCGCCATCGACGAGAAATTGGAGGATGCCAGCCCGAAGCACGCCATGGCCAGCGCCTGCAACCCGGCGAAGGTCCAGATATTTTCGTGCCCTGTCCAGGCGACTGCCAGGTGAACCGCCGAAATCAGGAAAAACCCGGTCAGCGCCGAATGCGAGATCAGCCGGGTGCCGAAATGCATGACGATGCGTGAATTGAAATAGGACCCGACCGCCATCGTGCCTGCGATAGAGGCGAAGATGACGACGAGCAGATGCGGCACGCGAAGCACCTCGAACACGATCTGCTGAACCGATCCGATAAAGCCGAACAATCCCCCCGTCAGCAGCGCCGCGGCAAGCGTGTAGCCCACGGCATAGCGGTCGGCGAGCATGAAGCGATAGCCGGCGAACAGGCGTCTGAGGCTGAGCGGCAGGCGTTTTTCGGGGGGTAAGGTTTCGGGCATGCGAAGCACGAACCAGATCGTGATGATCAGGCTGACCAGCGCAACGCCGCCGAAAATGAAGCGCCAGTTCGCGAACAGCAGCACCAGTTCGCCGAAGCTGGGGGCAAGCACCGGAGCCGCCATGAACACGATGAAGGCGAGGCTCATCACCCGCGCCATCGCCCGGCCGGAAAAACAGTCGCGCACCAGCGCGATGGTGACGACCCGTGCGGCCGCTACCGCCGTTCCGGCGGCGAACCTGCCGATCAGCAGCAGCGCGAAGCTGCCCGACAGCGCGACGACGATGTTGGTAATCGCATAGGCGATCAGGCCGCAGGCGAGCACGGGGCGGCGGCCGAAGCGATCGGAAAGCGGGCCATGCGCAAGCTGGGCGACGGCAAAGCCGAGCAGGAAGGCGGTGATGACGAACTGCCGGTCATTTTCCTGCGCCACGTTCAGCGTCGCGCCGATCGCGGGCAGCGCTGGCAGCATCGAATCGATGCCGAGCGCGGTCAGCGCCATCATCGCCGCGACGAGCGCGACGAATTCGGGCAGCGCGATGGGCGGCGCATCGGGGGCGGGCTGGGTCCGGTGTTCCATGGCTGACCGCGCCCATGAACGAAGTTTGCGTCCGCGTCACGCAGCTTTCGCTTGACCATGTCGAGTGGCGTGGTAGTGACTTATGTAAATAACACACGAAGGAGCGGTTTAACATGCGCGCTTTGATCATCCTGCCCGCGCTCGGTCTGCTCGCCGCGTGCGGGGGCGATGGCAGCGGCGAGGGCGGAAACGGCACGTCGATTGCGATCCGCAGTTCGAATGACAACGGTCAGACCACCATCGCGCGGGCGGACGGCAATAGCGGGCAGATGTCGCTCAAACTGCCAGGGTTTGAAGGCAAGGTGAAACTTCCCAGGATTCAGCTCGATTCGGACGATTTCGACCTTGATGGCGTCAATCTGTATCCCGGCTCGTCGGTCGACAGCATGAATATCGATGCCAGCGCAGGCGCGCTCAACGAGAAAAAGGGGCTGGTGCATATCGGTTTCACCAGCCCCGCACCGGTTGCGACTGTCCGCGACTGGTTCACCGGAAAATTCGAAAATCGCGGCTTCGACTTCCGTCAGGACGGCGATCGCATCACCGGCACGACCAGCGACGGCGACCGGTTCGACCTGCGGCTGTCGCAGGCGGCGGCGGGCCGAACGCATGGTGAGCTCGACATCCGCGGATAAGGCGCGTCTGTTACTCGGGCGCGCAAACCCTTATCTGGGGTGGCAGGATTTTTTTAATTTTGCCAAAGGCCGTTGCGATGCTTGATACCTCGATTGCCGAAGTCCCCCTCGTTTCGCTGAAACAGGCGCAGAGCGATCCCGACGGATTTGCGCAGGCGTTTGGCGATTCGTTCAAACGATATGGCTTCGCGCTGGTAAAGGATCACGGCATCGATCCAGCGCTGATCGATCGTGCCTGGACGCAGACCGAAGCATTGTTTGCGCTGCCCGAGGATGAAAAGCGCCGCTATTTCGTCGAAGGCGGCGCGGGCCAGCGCGGCTATACCCCGTTCAAGACCGAAATCGCCAAGGGTGCGGAGCATGTCGACCTGAAGGAATTCTGGCATGTCGGTCGTGATTTGGCGAAGGGGCATCCCTATGCCGCCGACATGCCCGACAATATCTGGCCCGACCGGCCGGAGGGCTTTCGCGAAACCTTTACCACGCTGTTCGCTGCGTTCGAGGATACCGGCAGCCGCCTGCTCAGCGCGATCGCGCGCTATCTGGCGCTGGAGCCGAACTGGTTCGACAGTGCGATCAAGGACGGCAATTCGATCCTGCGCCTGCTGCACTATCCGCCGATCGCGGAGGACGCGCCCAATGTCCGCGCGGGCGCGCATGAAGATATCAACCTCATCACGCTGCTGCTGGGGGCGGAGGAAGCGGGGCTGGAGCTGCTCGACCGCGACGGGCGCTGGCTGCCCGTCAAGCCGCCGGAAGGCGCGCTCGCCGTCAATGTCGGCGACATGCTTCAGCGGCTGACCAACCATGTCCTGCCATCGACCACCCACCGGGTGGTTAATCCCCCGGCCGAACGGCGCGGGCAATCGCGCTATTCGATGCCGTTTTTCCTGCATCCAGCACCCGATTTCCTGATCAAGACGCTGCCGTCCTGTAAAAGCGAGGAAAATCCCGACCGCTATCCTGATCCGATCACCGCGCATGACTATCTGCACGAACGGCTGGTCGAAATCGGCCTGATCAAGGCTTGATCGCGGCAAAGTATTCTTTCGCCCCCGCGCGCTTGTTTCGACAGGCATCGTCCCGCTACAGCGGCCGGTAACCGCCGCTGGTGCCGGGGCGGTCGAAGCGCCGTTCCTGCTCGTTCGCGTCAGGGAGACACGCGCCCTTCGACTGCATTGGTGACCAGCGGCCTGTGGGAAACCGATCGGGAGTAGCTGATGAGCGAACCATTGCGCGTGGCGATTGCTGGGCTGGGAACCGTGGGAGCGGGCGTCATTCGCCTGCTCGAATCGAACGGCCCGCTGATTACCCGCCGCGCGGGCCGCCCGATCGAGGTGGTCGCGGTTTCTGCGCGCGACCGGGCAAAGGATCGCGGCATTGATATATCGGGGTTCGACTGGGTCGACGATCCGGTCGAACTGGCGCAGCATCCGCGCGCCGATGTCGTCCTCGAACTCGTCGGCGGATCGGACGGCCCTGCACTGGCGCTGGCGCGCGCCGCGCTGGAAGCGGGCAAGGGGTTCGTCACCGCCAACAAGGCGATGATCGCGCATCACGGCCTGGAACTCGCGCGGCAGGCGGAGGCGCAGCATGCGGCGATGAAGTTCGAAGCGGCAGTCGCTGGCGGCGTGCCGGTCATCAAGGGGTTGCGCGAAGGCGCGGCGGCGAACGAAATCGCGCGCGTCTACGGCATCCTTAACGGCACCTGCAATTACATCCTGTCAAAGATGGAAAGCGAAGGCAGCGATTTCGACGCGGTTCTCGCCGAGGCGCAGGCGCTGGGCTATGCCGAAGCCGATCCGGGGTTCGACATTGACGGCGTCGATGCCGCACATAAGCTGTCGATCCTCGCCAGCCTGGCCTTTGGCACGCGGCCCAGTTTCGATGATGTCGCGATCGGCGGGGTGCGCCACGTCATCGCCGCCGACATCGCCGAGGCCGCGGCGCTGGGCTATCGCATCCGGCTGGTCGGCATTGCTGAAGCGGACGAAAGCGGGCTGTTCCAGCGTGTCCACCCCTATCTGGTGCCGATGCGCCATCCGCTCGCGCATGTGCAGGATTCGCTTAACGCCGTGGTGGCGGAGGGCAATTATGTCGGCCGACTGTTCTTTCAGGGCGCTGGCGCGGGCGACGGCCCGACGGCGAGCGCGGTCGTGGCCGACCTGATCGACATTGCGCGCGGTGAATTCGGGCCGCCCTACGCAATGCCCGCCGAATCGCTCGCCGATCAGCGGCGCGCCGACAGCGGCGAACGCACGGGGCGCGCCTATGTCCGGCTGAATGTGGTCGACAAGGTCGGCGTGCTTGCCGAGATCGCGGCGGCGATGCGCGATGCTGGCGTTTCGATCGAAAGCCTGATTCAGCGCGGCGCGGCGGTCGACGGCAGCGTGATGGTCGTCATCGTCACGCATAACGGGCCGGAACGATGCGTCGCGCAGGCGCTGAAAACGTTGAGCGGCTCTTCCAGCCTGATCGGCGATGCGATGTGGATGCATATTCTGGGCGAATAGGCGTGCTGCCTCGACAACGTCATGCCGCTCGCTTATCGCCGGATGAGCAGTCAACCGGAAGAGGTGCCAGGTTCATGACGTCCCCGAGCAAGATTCTCGATCGCGTTCTCGTCCTTGAAATGGTGCGAGTCACCGAAGCGGCGGCGATCGCGGCGTCAAGCTTGGTCGGACGCGGCGATGAAAAGGCCGCCGACGCGGCTGCGGTCGGCGCGATGCGCGAAGCGTTCGACACGCTGTATATCGACGGCACGGTCGTGATCGGGGAAGGCGAGCGCGATGAGGCGCCGATGCTGTATATTGGCGAAAAGGTCGGGGGCGCACCTGACAAGGGACCGAAGATCGACATCGCGCTCGACCCGCTGGAGGGCACCACGATCACCGCCAAGGCGGGGCCGAACGCGCTGGCCGTACTGGCGGCGGCGGAAGCGGGCTGCCTGCTCAATGCGCCTGACGTCTACATGGAAAAGATCGCGGTCGGGCCGGGCTATCCCGACAGTGTGATCGACCTTGCCAAATCGCCGGGCGAGAATGTCCGTTCGCTGGCAAAGGCGAAGGGCGTGAAGCCCAACGAGATCATCGCGTGCGTTCTCGATCGGCCGCGGCATGAAAAGATCGTTGCCGAACTGCGCGAAATCGGGTGCGGCATCGTACTGATCCCCGATGGCGATGTCGCAGGCGTGATCGCCACCACCGATCCCGACACCACGATCGATATCTATATGGGCATCGGCGGCGCGCCCGAAGGCGTACTCGCCTGCGCCGCGTTGCGCTGCGTCGGCGGGCAGTTTCAGGGTCGGCTGCTGTTCCGCAATGATGATGAGCGCGAACGCGCGCGCAAATGGGGAATCGATGATCTCGACCGCGTCTATACGCTCGACGATCTGGCGCGCGGCGATTGCATCTTTGCGGCGACCGGCGTGACCGACGGGTCGCTGCTCGAAGGGGTGAAGCGCGTGCATGGCAAGATGACCACCGACAGCGTCGTCATGCGCGCCAGTTCGGGCACCGTTCGCTGGGTGAAGGGCGAACACCGGATCGATTGACGCGTTCGCCGGTGCTCGACTGGCTGCTGCTCTTCGCCGCGCTCGGCTGTTACTGGCTGTTCCTGAAGGGCCGTCTTGCCGACCGGTTCGGGGTGAGCGCGCGCGGGCGGCGTGCGCTCTATCGCTTCTGGGTTGTGAAGAGCGCGGTGTTGTTCATCGCGCCGGCGCTGGTCATTCTCGCGATCCTCGGTCGGGGCGAGGCGCTGTTCGCGATGCCCGATATATTCGCCGTGGCGGCTGGCACGCTGGGCTTGGTGCCAGGCGGCCTCGCCCGCGATACTGCCTTTCTGCTGACGGTCGCTGGCGGCCTGTTCGGCGGGGCGTTGCTGGGCGCGCTAATGGCGCAATGGCGGCGCAGGCGCGGTCGTGCGCCATGGATGATGGGCAATCTGCGCGCGGTCCTGCCGGGAAAGCGAGGTGACCTGCCCGCCGCCGCTGCCGTGGCGCTGGCGGCGGGGGTGAGCGAAGAGCTGTTCTTCCGCCTCCTGCTTCCGTTGCTTATCGCCTTGGTCAGCGGATCGGCGCTGCTCGGCTTTGTCCTGTCGGCGCTGCTGTTCGTGCTCGCCCATCGCTATCAGGGTGCGATCGGTATGATCGGATCGACCGCGCTGGCGCTGGTCTTCACCGGCTTTTACTGGATGACGGGCAGCCTGTGGATGACGATGCTGCTCCACGCCGCGGTCGATCTGAACGGGCTGGTGATCCGCCCGTTCGTTCTCGGCATCAGGGCTTGAGCCGGTAGCCCGTCCTGAAGATCCAGGTGATCGCGCCGAGGCACAGCAGCAGCAGCGCACCGATAAAGCCCAGGCTCACCCCGATGCTGACATCGCCCTGGCCGAAAAAGCTCCAGCGGAACCCGCTCACCAGATAGACGACCGGATTGAACAGGCTGACCGTGCGCCACGGTTCGGGCAGCATGTCGATCGAATAGAATGCGCCGCCCAGAAAGGTGAGCGGCGTCACCAGCAGCGCGGGCACGATGTTGAGCTGTTCGAACCCGTCGGCCCATATCCCGATGATGAACCCGAACATGCTGAACGTCAGCGCGGTTAACAGCAGGAATGCGATCATCGCCGCCGGATGATCGACATGAAGATCGACGAACAGCGTTGACGTGCCAAGGATGATCAGGCCGATCACCAGCGATTTGGTGGCCGCCGCGCCGACAAAGCCGATCACGGTTTCCAGCGCCGAAACCGGTGCGGAAAGCAATTCATAGATCGTGCCGGTGAATTTGGGAAAATAGATGCCGATCGAGGCATTGGCGATGCTTTGCGTCAGCAGCGTCAGCATGATCAGCCCTGGTACGATGAAGCTGCCGTAATCGACGCCGCCTACCTGCTGCATACGGCTGCCGATCGCACCGCCGAACACGATGAAATACAGCGATGTGGTGATTACCGGGGTCGCGACGGATTGCCAGATCGTGCGAAGCGCGCGCGCCATTTCGAATTTATAGATGGCCCAGACGCCATGGCCGTTAAACGCGCCCACGCTCATGCCGCCTGCTCCCGCTGATCGGACACCAGTCCGACGAAAATATCCTCCAGGCTGCTTTTGCGCGTTTCCAGATCCTTGAACGCAATCCCCAGTTCGGGAAGCTTGCGCAGCAGCGACGGGATGCCGGTATGCTCCGCCTGCGCGTCAAAGGCATAGCGCAGGCTGTGGCCTTCTTCCTCAAGCGACAAATCCCATTCGGACAGTTCGGGCGGGATGGCGGCAAGCGGTTCGACCAGCAGGATGTCCATTTCGCGTTTGCCCAGCTTTTTCATCAATGCCTGTTTTTCCTCGACCAGCAGCAATTCGCCCTTCGATATGACGCCCACCCGGTCGGCCATCTCCTCTGCTTCCTCGATATAATGGGTGGTGAGGATGATCGTGGTGCCGCGTTCGCGCAGCCGAGCGATCAGCCGCCACATGTCGCGGCGCAGCGATACATCGACGCCAGCACTGGGTTCGTCGAGAAACAGGATGTCGGGTTCGTGCGCCAGCGCCTTGCCGATCAGCACGCGCCGCTTCATGCCGCCGGACAGTTCGCGCAGCTTGTTGTCGCGCTTGTCCCACAGCGCCAGGTCTTTCAGCAACTGGTCGATATAGGCGCGATCGGGCGCGCGACCGAACAGGCCGCGGCTGAATTCCATCGTATGGCGGACGGAGGTGAACTGGTCCGTCGACAGTTCCTGCGGGACGAGGCCCAGCTTTGCGCGCGCGGGGCGATAGTCGCGCACCGCGTCATGCCCGTCGACGGTGATCGTGCCGCTGGTCGGCGAAATGGTGCCGCACACAATGCCGATCAGCGTCGTCTTGCCCGCGCCATTGGGGCCGAGCAGCGCGAAAATTTCCCCACGGCGAATGTTCAGATCGACCGAACGCAGCGCCTGATGGCCGGATTTGTAGGTCTTGCCGACACCGGCAAGCGAAAGGATGGTGTCCATGGGGGTGCGCTCCGGCGGGAGGAAACGGAACCGGTAAGGTAGGAAGCGTGGCCGCGCCGAACAAGCGCGGACGGCGTCAACCCGCGCGCGCTTGCGCCACCGCGTCCTTCAGCATGTCGAACGATTGCGCGCCCGACAGCACCTCGTCGCCGATCACCCAGGCGGGCGTACCCGTCACCCCGATCTGCTGCGCGACCGATAGGTTCTTGCGCACCTCGGCCGCCGCAGCGTCAGAGGCGGCGAAGGTACGCGCCCGATCCATGTCCAGTCCCGCCTTTTGCGCGGCCTGCTGCACATTGGCATCGGTCAGCGCGCCCGCCGCGAACAATGTGTCGTGGAACGTCTGGAACTTGCCCTGCTGCGCCGCCGCCAGGCTCCACAGCGCGGCGGTGCGGCTCTCCTCGCTCAATATGGGCAGTTCGCGATACACGATCCGGATATCGGGCTCGGCCTTAACCAGCTTGTCGATTTCGGGAAGGCTCGCCCGGCAGAAGCCGCAGGCATAATCCATATACACGACGACATCGACCGCCGGGTTCTTCGCGCCGCGCCAGGCCGATGCAAAGGGATGGAAGATCGCATCGTGATTGTCCGCCACCGCCTGCGCCGCTTCGCGCGCTCGCAGGACATCCATCGCGTCGGGAATGATTTCGGGGTGCGCCATGACATAGTCGTGGACGACGTGCTCCATCGCGGCGCGATTGGTGGTAAGTACGGGCACGAAACGCTGGGCGAGCAACGCGCCGCCCGCACCGAGCAGCGCGGCAAGAATCAGCAACACGGCAAGCAGCGAACGCGAAATACCGGGGGAATCAGTCATACAGGATTGCGCTAATGCCTTTTCTTGTCGTCGAGTTCGTTTTGCGAAACCATCGAAATGTCCTGCGCGCGAAGCCAGTCGGCGCTGTCTTCGGGCAGCCCCTGCATCGCGCGCTTGGCGCTGACCAGCGCCATTTGCGTGTCGCCGGTCAGGTTGGACAGTTCCGCCTTGGCCAGCGCCGCATGGGGGATGTCGCCGCGTCGTTCGTACACCGTGCCAAGCTGAACCCAGGCGAAGGGATTGCTGTCATCACGCCCGACGGCCTGGCGAAGCACCGCTTCCGCCTCGTCCAGATTGGCGGGGTCGTCGGTCGCGACCAGCGCATGGCCGAACGTGGTGGCGATCAGCGGCGAATTGTCGGACAGGCGTACCGCTTTGCGCAGCGGATCGAGTGCGCCTTGCGGATTTCCCGCCTCCATCAATATCTGGCCCTGCACTTCCAGAAAATAGGGATTGTCCGGTTCGCTCATCACCAGCGCGGCTGCCTCCGCATCGGCTTTCGCAGGATATCCGGCGCGGTGATAGGCATAGGCGCGGGCATAATGGGCGGTAAGCGACGGATCGCTCGGCGGATAGTCACGCATAACCGCATTGAATGGTTCGACATAGCCGGCCAGTTTTGCCTTTACGCGCTCGAACCGCTTTTCCAGATCGGGATCGACCGGCGTGCCCCAGGCGGGGGAGCTTTGCAGCGTCTGGGTCAGCGCGGCGATGCGATCGGCGGTCAGGGGATGGCTGCGATTGAACGACGATTCCTCATCCTGCGGAACCGCATAGCGATATTCCTGATTTTGCAGCGTTTTGAAAAAGTCGAGCATACCCTTGCCGCTGACCTTCGCCTTGTTCAGGAAACTGGCGCCAGCGGCATCGGCCGATGCTTCCTGTGTGCGGCTATAGGCCAGATAGCTGCCGACCGCGGCGCGCTGTCCCGCCATGATCGCGCCCATCGCGGCATCGCCCGATCCGGCGGCGGCGGCGACCGCGCCCAGTAACAGGCTGGCGATCGTGATTCCGGTGGCGCTTTTTCCCATGCGTCCGGAAAGCGGGGCGTGACCGCCGACGACATGGCCCAGTTCGTGGGCGAACACGCCCTGAACCTCATTCGCGTTTTGCGCTGCCTCGATCAGGCCCGAATTGATATAGACGATCTGCCCGCCAGCGACGAAGGCGTTGATCTCCGGATCCTGCAGGACGACGACCTGAACGTTTTTGGGGGAAAGGCCCGCCGCCTCGATGATCGGCCGGGTCATGTCGGCGAACAGCGCTTCGGTTTCGGCATCGCGCAGGATCGTTTGCGCGCGAACCGGCTGAACCGCGAACAGGCAGGCAAAGGCCATGATCGCGACGACGCGCCTGAATATGGTCATGGTTGCGGCCGTTCCCCTTGATTCGCAACGACGAAGTTGCGGACGAAGGATGCCAATATGGCAGGCGCGACCTGAACTTGCGATGACGAAATGCAGGGCGCCCGCCCCAGCGTGCTGCCGGGGCGGGCGAGTGCGATCACGCGCCGAACGTGCGCTGCCACCAGCCGCGACGCGGCGTGCGGTCTTCGCTTTCCGCATCCTGGCCACCGGCGGCGGCCGCATCGGCGGGAACGGCGCCATCGGTCGCGGTTGTTTCGACAGGGCCGGTCAGCGCGGCAGGTTCCAGATCCTGTTCGCCGGTGTCGGGCCTGCTCGCCTCGGCAGCGTCCGCGACAGGTTTGGCGGTTTCCGTCTTCTTACGACGCGTGCGCTTCGGTTTGGGCTTTTCGGCCGTTTCGTCAGCGGCAGCGGGGGACATCGCGGCTTCGGCGGGAGCCGCCTCGCTCTCGGTCTTTTTACGGCGGGTGCGCTTGGGCTTCGGCTTTTCGGCCGGGGTCTCCGCCGCATCCGCAACCTTTGCCGGTTCGGCGGCAGCCGCGCCCTCGTCGTCATCGCGCGCCTTGGGACGGCGGCGGGCGCGTTTGGGCTTCGCCTCCGCTTCGGGGGCGGGTTCGGGCGTTGCTTCCGCCTCGACCGGCGTCGGCGCTTCTATTTCAACTGCATCGCTTTCGGTACGATCAGCTGGCTGAGCCTCGCCCTCATCGCCGCGATTTTCGCCCGATTTGCGGCGGCCACCGCGCTTGCCTCGACGGCGACGGCGGCGTTTATCGCCGTCTTCCTCGCGATCGCTGCCGGTCTCGCCGCTGTCGTCAGAGGCTTCGCTGTCCGCCTCTTCGCCCTCATCGTCGGACGAATCGTCGCCCTGCGCCTCGCCCTGTTCGTCGCGACCGCGACCCCGGCGGCCCCGCCGGCGGCGGCGACGCTTGTTGCGGCGCCCCTCGCCGTCATTTTCATCGCCTTCGTCGCGGCTATCGCTTTCGGCCTCTTCCTCCTCGAAACCGTCTTCGGCTTCTTCGGAAAGATCCTCGTCCTGCTCCTCGACGATCGCGTCGAACCGCGGCGCATAGGCGGGCGGCGGACCGGATGCCTCAACCGACATGCGCGCACCTTCCATGTCCCCGTCCGAGGTGATTTCGACGCTGACGCCATAGCGGTCCTCGATCTCGGCGATATCGGCACGCTTCTTGTTGAGGACGTAGAACGCCGCTTCCTGGCTGCACCGCAGCGTCAGCAGCGATCCGCTGCCGCGCGCCGCCTCGTCCTCGATCAGGCGAAGTGCCGACAGACCCGACGAACTGGGCGTGCGGATAAGCCCGGTGCCTTCGCAATGCGGACAGGTGATGGTGGACGCTTCCAGCACACCGGTGCGCAGCCGCTGGCGGCTCATTTCCATCAGGCCGAATGCGGAGATACGGCCGACCTGAATCCGCGCGCGATCCGATTTCAGCGCCTCCTTCATCGCCTTTTCGACCTTACGGACGTTGGAATTGTGATCCATGTCGATAAAGTCGATGACGACCAGCCCGGCCATGTCCCGCAGACGAAGCTGGCGGGCGATTTCCTGTGCCGCTTCCAGATTGGTCGCGGTCGCGGTCTGTTCGATATTATGCTCTTTGGTGGACCGGCCCGAGTTGATGTCGATCGACACCAGCGCCTCGGTAGGGTTGATGACCAGATAGCCGCCCGATTTCAGCTGGACCACGGGGTTGTACATCGCCGCGAGCTGATCCTCGACGTTGCTGCGTTGGAACAGCGGCACCGCATCGGCATATTGCTTCACCCGCCGGGCATGGCTGGGCATCAGCAGCTTCATGAAATCCTTCGCTGCGCGATAGCCGTCTTCGCCCTCGACGATGACTTCGCTGATATCGCGGTTATAGATGTCGCGGATCGCGCGCTTCACCAGGTCGCTGTCGCCATAGACAAGCGCGGGCGCAGTCGCCTTCAGCGTATCCTCGCGTATCCCGTCCCACAGCCGGGCGAGATAGTCGAAATCGCGCTTGATCTCGGTCTTGGTGCGCTGCAACCCGGCGGTGCGCACGATGCATCCCATGCTGGGCGGCAGGTCCATGTCGGCCATGATGGTCTTCAGGCGCTTGCGGTCGGCGGCGCTCGAAATCTTGCGGCTGATCCCGCCACCATGCGCGGTATTGGGCATCAGCACGCAATAGCGCCCGGCAAGGCTGAGATAGGTGGTCAGCGCCGCGCCCTTATTGCCGCGCTCTTCCTTTACGACCTGTACCAGCAGCACCTGACGGCGGCGGATCACGTCCTGAATCTTATAGCGTTTGCGCAGGCTCATCCGGCGCTGGCGAAGCGCTTCGACCGCGTTTTCGGTCTTGTTGCCCTTGCGCCCGCGACTTGCCGTTTCCTCGTCGGAATCGTCCTCGTCGTTCGAACGCTCAAGCACCTCTACATCGCCGCCTTCGTCTTCCTCGGCCTCCGCCTCGGCGCGCAGTGCCGCTTCCTCGGCGGCATGCTCGGCCTCTTCGGCGAGCAGCGCGTCGCGGTCTTCCTTTGGAATCTGGTAATAATCGGGATGGATTTCGCTGAAGGCGAGGAAGCCGTGGCGATTGCCGCCATAATCGACGAACGCCGCCTGAAGCGACGGTTCGACGCGGGTTACCTTGGCGAGATAGATATTGCCTTTTAGCTGCTTGCGCTCGGCGGATTCGAAATCAAATTCCTCGATCCGGTTTCCCTTGACGACGGCCACCCGGGTTTCCTCCCGGTGGCGGGCGTCGATCAGCATACGCATGGTCATTTGTAATTCTCCGGTCGCGCCGTCGCATAAGCGGGTTCGGCGCGAAATTGGGTAGGCGGAGCCCGGCCGATACGATGGCGTGGCGTCCGCGGGTTGTTTGAAATGCTGTTGCTGCCAGGGCACGGCCGGACCCGTGGTCCGGCGCTTCCGCGCCCGCGCGCCTGCCCGAAAGGGCGGTGCGTTGCGGATGGAACGGAACTTGCCTCATGCAGCGTCAACCTGACTTTGCCACGGCCCTGGCCCGAAATGGGGCGGCGCCGCGGCGAAACGGGACCGGCGGGATTTTCGGGAAAAGCATATACGGGTTTTTCCCAAGCCGGTTGGACCAACGCCTAGCACCGCCCGCGCGGCGCGGCAACACCGGCGCGGTCGATCGGCGCGCCCGCGCCTTTTTGGCTGGACCGGGCGCTTGTCGGCTTGGCATAGCATGGTTTGTGGGATTGCTGATCGCCCTGATCGCCGCCTGGTTCAACGCGACGCCCGCGCTGGTGTCCGTGGTGCAAAGCGTCCGGATCGCCGATGACGGGCTGGTCATCCGCCTTGATCCGCGGTTCGATGATGCGCGCGCGCTGTTCATGCGCGGCGGGGATCGCGACGATGCGGGGGGCGGGTCGGCGCGTGTCGTGTTCGACCTTTCCCGCCCCGCGATCGTGACCGAACGCGGATTTGGCGAGGGCGATGCCACGGTAACGCTGCTGGTCAGGAGCATCGACGATTCGCGGCTTGCCCGTGCCGCCGCGCAGCGCAGGATGCGCTTCCTGCCGCCATTCGGCTTCGCGGACGACCGGGCGGGCCATGATTACAGCGTTAAAGTGGCGGTTCCCGCCGCCGCCGCGCCCGAACCGCTGCCGCGAATTTATGGCGACGATGCCTCGCTGCCGCTGGTCGTCATCGATCCCGGCCATGGCGGGCATGATCCCGGCGCGATCGGTGCGGGCGGGATTATGGAAAAGACGCTGACGCTAAAAACGGCGGAAGCGATAAAGGATGCGCTAATCGATTCGGGACGAGTGCGCGTCGCACTGACCCGCGAGGACGATCATTTCCTGATTCTGCAGGAACGCTATGCCATCGCCCGCCGGCTGGGCGCGGACCTGTTTATCTCTATCCATTGCGACAGCGCGGGCGACCCGGCGGCAAGCGGCGCGACCGCCTATACCCTGTCCGAGGTTGCGTCGGACAAGGAGGCCGCCCGGCTTGCCGCGCGCGAGAACAAGGCGGATGTCATCGCCGGCATCGATCTGGACGAGCAGGCGCCCGATATTTCGTCGATCCTGATCGACCTTGCCCAGCGCCAGACGATGAACACCGCTTCGGCATTCGCCGGATTGCTGGGGCGCGAGGCGAAGCCGCTGATCCCGATCAGGACAAGATTTCACCGCATGGCCTCGCTGATCGTGTTGAAGGCGCCGGACATGCCGTCGATATTGTTCGAAACCGGCTATATCTCGAATCCCGACGATGCGGCGTTCATCGATTCGCAGGCGGGCCGCCGCAAAATCGCGCAAAGCGTCGCGCGCGCGGTGCGGATTCATTTCGCCCGGCAATATGCCGCGCAAGGCGACCGGGCACCGGCCAATGCGCAAAGGTGACAGCGAATGACTGGAAAGGCGGTCAAATCCTGCTAGACCGCCCGACGATATGGCGGAAACAGACCAGTCCACGACCAGATACCGGCTGAAACGCGAAGGCGGCGGATTCGGCGCGCGGGTTCGGCATATACGTTCGCGCTGGTGGTTCAGGGTGCTCGCGTGGATGGCGCTGGCCGCCGGAGTGGGGGCATTTCTGCTCTGGCTGCTCTTCGCGCGCGGCTTGCCTTCGGTCGATCAGCTCAAAACCTATGAACCGCCGCTGCCGACCAATATCCGCGCGATCAACGGCGAACCGCTGCACAGTTTCGCGCGCGAACGGCGGGTCGAACTGTCCTATGACGAATATCCGCCGCTGCTCGTTCGCGCCTATATGTCGGCGGAGGACAAGACCTTTTTCGAACATCACGGCGTCGATTTTCCCGGTCTGGTGCGCGCCGCCGTGCAGGGGGCCATTCAGGGGCGCACGCCGCGCGGCACCTCCACCATCACCCAGCAAGTGGCGAAGAATCTGCTGCTGACCAACGAAGTCAGTTATGTCCGCAAGATCAAGGAGGCGATCCTTGCCTGGCGGATCGAGGATGCGCTGACCAAGCAGCAGATCATGGAGCTGTACCTCAACCAGATATTCCTTGGTCGCAACGCCTATGGCGTGGAAGCGGCCAGCCATGCCTATTTCGGCAAGGACCTGAACCAGTTGACGCTGGCGCAGATGGCGTATCTTGCCATCCTGCCCAAGGGGCCGGCCAATTACGACCCGGAACATGATACCGAGCGCGCGCTGGAACGGCGCAACTGGGTGCTGGGCGAGATGCTGAAGAACGACTTCATCACGCGCCCGCAATATCAGAATGCGGTGTCGCAGCCGCTGGGCGCGATTTCCCGAGTCGAACCGAGCGACGACGACAAGCAGGTCGGCGGCTATTTCATCGAAGCGGTGCGGCGGCAGCTGGTCGACAAATTCGGTGAAACCGACAAGGACGGGCCACACAGTGTCTATGCTGGCGGATTGTGGGTGCGCACCTCGCTCGACACCCGGCTGCAGCAATATGCGCAGGAAGCGCTTCGCGATGGACTGGTCCGCTATGATCGCGGTCATGGCTGGTCGGGCCCAATCCGCGAGGTGGAGATAAAGAGCGGCAACTGGCGCGGCGCGCTGATCGGCACCAATGTCGGTCTCGACTATCGCGACTGGCGGCCGGCGATCGTTATTTCGGCCGAAGGGTCGAGCGCTGAACTCGGCTTTATCGATGGTACGACCGGCACCCTGCCGCGATCGGGCGCGACCATGCCGGTGCGCGGCAAGGGGGGCGCTGCATTTTCGGCGCTCAAAACGGGCGATGTGATCGCGGTGTCGCCTTCGGACGGCGGCGATTACGAATTGCAGAGCATTCCGAAAGTGTCGGGCGGCATGGTGGTCGAAAACCCCAGTACCGGCCGGATCATGGCGATGCAGGGCGGGTTCGATTCGCGCATCCAGGCGTTCAACCGCGCGATGCAAGCGCAGCGCCAGCCGGGTTCGACGATCAAGCCGATCGTGTATTCTGCCGCGCTGGAACAGGGGATGACGCCCGCTTCGCTGATTCAGGATACGACCTTTTGCGTGTATCAGGGCGCGCGTCTGGGCCAGAAATGCTTCCGCAACTTCGCGCATGAAGGCGGGTCGGGCGCGCATACGCTGCGCTGGGCGATCGAACAGTCGCGCAACCTGATGACGGTGCGGGCGGCAGCGCAAACGGGCATGGATCATGTCGTCGACATCATCCAGCGCCTCGGCGTCAGCCGCGACAAATACCCGCCCTATCTGTCCTATTCGCTGGGCGCGGGCGAAACCACCGTCATGCGGATGGTCAACGCTTATTCGACGCTGGTCAATCATGGCAGGCAGCTGACCCCCACATTGGTCGATTATGTGCAGGACCGGCACGGCAAGGTGATCTGGCCCGAAAACTGGCGGCCATGCGAAGGCTGCAACGCGCCCGACTGGAACGGAAAGGCGATGCCACGCCCGGTTTCGCATTCGCGCCAGGTTGTCGATCCGCTGACCGCGTACCAGATGGTGCATATCATGGAAGGCGTGATTCAGCGCGGCACCGGCGTGCGGCTTCGCTCGCTCGACCGGCCGATGGTGGGCAAGACCGGAACGACCACCGGTCCCACCGATGTCTGGTTCATGGGCGGCACACCGCAGATGATCGGCGGGCTGTATGTCGGGTATGACAATCCGACCAATCTTGGGCGTTATGCACAGGGGAGTTCGATCGCGGCGCCGGTGATGAAGCAGTTTCTGGAAAAAGCGCTGAAGGATTTGCCAAAAGTGCCGTTCCGCGCGCCGGCGGGCATCCGCATGGTGCGAATCGACCGCAGGAGCGGCAAGCCGGTATTTGGCGCGTGGCCGTCGGGCGAGCCGCTGGCGTCGGTGATCTGGGAAGCGTTCAAGCCCGAAAACGAGCCGCGCCGCGCCGCTCGCCGACAGGATGAGCAAAAGTCCGCGCCCAAAAAGGCAGCGCCCAAGCGGCGGGAGACGCAAAGCGACAGCGACTTCCTGCAACAGCAGGGCGGAATTTACTGATCCGCCGGCCGGCCCTGCCATGGCGGCAAGGGCCGAACGGCGATGATAGATTTGGAGTAAGACATGCGCGCCGAAGCGCAGGCATATGCCGACACGATCAATGACGCGCTCGAACTGCTGCGCCGCTTTCTCGACTGGGACAAGGCGCTGCGGCGGCTTGATGAACTCAATGCGCGGGTCGAGGACCAGAGCCTTTGGGACAATCCCAAGGAAGCGCAGGCGGTGATGCGCGAACGCCGTCATCTGGATGAAGCGATCAGCGCGACCAGGGCGATTCAGCAGGAACTGAGCGACACCGCCGAACTGATCGAGATGGCCGAGGCCGAGGGCGATGACGACATGGCGAGCGAGGGCACCGAAGCGCTGAAAGCGCTTGCCGAGCGCGCCGAACGCGACAAGATCCAGGCGCTGCTCGCCGGGGAAGCCGATGCCAACGACACCTATCTGGAAATCCATGCGGGCGCTGGGGGCACCGAAAGCCAGGATTGGGCGGAGATGCTTCAGCGCATGTATCAGCGTTGGGCCGAACGGCGCGGGCTGAAGGTCGAACTGGTCGATTATCATGCCGGCGAACAGGCGGGCATCAAATCGGCGACGCTGCTGATGAAGGGCGAGAACGCCTATGGCTGGGCGAAGACCGAAAGCGGCGTCCACCGGCTGGTGCGTATCTCACCCTATGACAGTTCCGCGCGGCGTCACACCAGCTTTTCCAGCGTATGGGTCTATCCGGTGATTGACGACGACATCGATATCGACATCAACGAGAGCGACCTGAAGATCGACACCTATCGCGCATCGGGAGCGGGGGGGCAGCACGTCAACACCACCGATTCGGCGGTGCGCATCACCCATGTCCCTTCGGGCATCATCGTCGCCAGCCAGAACGACCGGTCGCAGCACAAGAACCGCGCGACCGCGATGAGCATGTTGAAGGCGCGCCTGTACGAAGCGGAACTTCGCAAGCGCGAGGAAGCGGCGATGGACATCCATGCATCGAAATCGGACATCGGCTGGGGGCACCAGATCCGCTCCTATGTGCTTCAGCCCTATCAGCTGGTGAAGGACCTTCGCACCGGCGTCACCTCCACCGCGCCGTCGGACGTTCTCGACGGCGATCTCGATCCGTTCATGGCCGCCGCCTTGTCGCAGCGCGTGACCGGCGAGGCGGTCGAGGTGGAGGATGTGGACTGATGTTTCGCCGCGCGTCGTCGGCATTGCTGTTCGCAGGCCTGGCGATGCTGGCGGCCTGCGACGGCGGCCCGCCGCGCGTGCCCGAACATCATTCGCAGGAAGCGGGACCGTTTCCCGCGCCCGACCGGCCGGTCGCCAATATCGTGTCGAGCCGCTGGTCGACAGAGGAAGCGCGCGACCGCCTGAACGAAGCGGGCGAGGTGATGGACAAATCGGGCATCGCGCCGGGAATGACCGTTGCCGATATCGGCGCGGGCGAGGGCTATTACACCGTGCGTCTCGCCAGGCGGGTCGGGGACAAGGGCCGGGTGCTGGCGGAAGATATCGTGCCCGATGTCCGCGATGCGCTGGCCCAGCGGGTGGCGCGTGACCGGCTGGACAATGTATCGGTGCGCCTTGGCGAACCCGCCGATCCGAAGCTGCCCGACAATAGTTTCGACCGCATCCTGCTGGTCCATATGTATCACGAAATCGCGCAGCCTTATGAATTTCTCTGGCGGATGCGGCCATCGCTTCGCGCCGGGGGGCAGGTGATCGTGGTCGATGCCAATCGCAGTACGCAACATCACGGCACGCCGCCCGCGCTGCTCAAATGCGAATTTGCCGCGGTCGGGTATCGGCTGGTGCGGATCGACGACATGCCGTCGGCCGGTGGCTATATGGCGGTCTTCGAACGTGCCGGAGCGCGCCCCGACCCCAAAGCGATCCGGCCGTGCCGCCTGTCGGGCGAAAGCCCCGCCTGACCCCGCGTCAGAGCAGGCCGAGTGCCAGGAAGCTCGACGCATCCTCCTGCGCCACTACCCAATGATCGGCGAGCCACAGGCCGATTGGGCGCAACGTCCGCGCGATCAGCCGGGTCGTTTCGCAATCCGCGCGGCTCGGCTCAGAAATGCCGCTCGGGTGATTGTGCGCGATGACGATCGACGCGGCGTTGAGGGCCAGCGCGTCGCGGACCACCGATCGCAGCGGCAAGATCGTTTCGTCCAGCCCGCCATGACAATGACGCAATCCGATCAGGCTGCCGCGCCGGTCACGATACGCGAAAACCGCCATTTCCCGCCGCGCCTTGGCAAGTGGCGCGAAGAAATGGGGAAGGGTGCCCGGATCGGGAACGATGCCGGCTAGCGCGATCATGCTTTGTTCGTTGCACGGCTTCGCGCCGGGGGCATGGCGAAGCTGATCGGGATTGCATGCTACATTCCTCCGATCCGGATCGATCGCGCATGCTTGGCGCGCGGCGGCGGAGCGGCTAGGTCAGTCGGCGATGCGGCAATATCTTGATCTCATGGCGCGCGCGCTCGACCACGGCGCGCGGCAGGACGACCGGACGGGCGTTGGCACGCAAAGCGTCTTCGGCCATCAAATGCGGTTCAATCTGGGCGAGGGCTTTCCCGTCCTGACCACCAAGAAACTGCACCTTCGTTCGATCATCGTCGAACTGCTCTGGTTCCTGAACGGCGATACCAATGTCCGCTGGCTGCAGGAACGCAAGGTCAGCATCTGGGATGAATGGGCCGACGAGAACGGCGATCTGGGGCCGGTCTATGGCAAGCAGTGGCGCGATTGGGAAGCGCCAGACGGCAGCCATATCGACCAGATCCGCCGGTTGGTCGCTGACCTCAAATCCAATCCCGCCTCGCGCCGTCATGTGGTTACGGCATGGAATCCGGGCGAACTTGGCGCAATGGCGCTCGCGCCGTGTCACTGCCTGTTCCAGTGTCATGTCGCCAATGGCAAATTGTCGCTGCAACTGTACCAGCGATCGGCGGACATTTTCCTGGGCGTGCCGTTCAATATCGCCAGCTATGCGCTGCTCACCCATATGCTGGCGCAGCAATGCGACCTGGCGGTGGGCGACTTCATCTGGACCGGCGGCGACTGCCACCTGTATTCGAACCATCTCGATCAGGCGCGCGAGCAGCTGGCGCGTACGCCCGGCCCGCTTCCCCGGCTGGAAATCACGCGCCGACCCGATTCGATCGACGGCTATGCATTCGATGATTTCGTGCTGCACGATTATGCCGCGCAGCCGCATATCAAGGCGCCGGTGGCGATATGATCACCTTTTTCCTTGCCCGCGCCGATAACGGGGTGATCGGCATGGACAATGGCTTGCCATGGCACCTTCCCGCCGACCTGAAGCGGTTCAAGGCGTTGACCATGGGCAAACCGATGATCATGGGCCGAAAGACGTTTCAGGGGTTCCCGGCGCTGCTGAAGGGGCGCCGTCATATCGTGCTGACCCGCGATACCGAATGGCAAGCGCCGGGGGCGGAGGTGGCGCACGACGCGGAAAGAGCCCTCGCGCTGGCCGGTTATGCTGCGGAGGTCGCCGTGATCGGCGGGGCGGAGATATTCGCCATGTACCGCGACCGCACAGACCGGGTCGAATTGACCGAAGTGCATTGCAGTCCGCATGGCGATACGTGCGTCCCCGCCTTTGCCGCGCCGCAATGGCGGGAAACCTTTCGCGAGGATCATGTTCCCGACGGCGACCGGCCCGGCTTCAGCTTCGTAACGCTGGAGCGCGCGCGCTGAGGCTCAGTCGATCCCGCGCAACTGCGCCGCGCGGGCGAACACCGCCTCGAACATATCGGACGTCAGCCGGCCAGTGTTCGTGTTGTAGCGCGAGCAGTGATAGCTGTCGATCAGCCAGCGGCCATCGGGCAGGCGATGCTCGGCAAGATGGCCGAATTTCGCATCCGCCTGACGCATCCCGAACATTTTCAGCGCGCTGTCGTGCGCGATCTTGCCCAGCGCAAGGAAGACGCGGGCGTTCGGCAGTACCGCCTGCTGGCGTTCCAGAAAGGGGCGGCAGGTGCGGATTTCCTCAGGCGTCGGCTTGTTCTGCGGCGGCAGGCATTTGACCGCGTTGATGATGATCGCACCGTCCAGTTTCAGCCCGTCATCGACCCGCGAATCATAGCTGCCGCGCGACAGCCCGCATTTGTCGAGCGTCGCAAACAACAGATCGCCCGCATAATCGCCGGTAAAGGGCCGTCCGGTGCGGTTCGCGCCGTGCTTGCCGGGCGCAAGCCCGATGATCGCCAGCCACGCGTTGGGATCGCCGAACGCGTTGACCGGCGCGTTCCACCAGTCGGGATGGGCGTCGCGCAATTCCTCGCGCAGCGCGACCAGCCGGGGGCAGCGCGGGCAATCGTGGGGCGGTTCGGTGTCGGGGATGGGACTGGCGGCAAACATGGTCGCGCGATAGGGACGTGCAATGGACGGGGCAAGCTATGCCATCGCGCTCGGATCGAACCGACGCACGCGATACGGATCGCCGCGCGCCACGCTGAACGCGGCGCTGGCGATGCTGGGCGGGGTGGAGCGCGTATCGCCGATCATCGAAACGCCGCCGCTGGGGCCGTCGCGTCGTCGCTTTGCCAATGCGGTTGCGTTGGTGCGAAGCGACGAGACGCCCGATGCGCTGCTCACCCGGTTGAAGGCGATCGAACGCGATTTCGGGCGGCGAGCGGGTCGCCGCTGGGGCGAACGTGCGCTCGACCTCGATATCGTCCTGTGGTCAGGCGGGGCATGGGCGTCGTCGAGGCTTACGGTGCCGCACCGGGCGTTTCGCGAACGCCGCTTCGTGCTCGGCCCGCTTGCCGTGCTGGCCCCCGGATGGCGCGACCCGATTTCGCGCCGCACCATGCGCCAGTTGCTCGCCCGCCTCGCGCCTTACCGCGCCTGACCCAAAGGATATGCACACCAACAGTTGACCGCGGGCCAAAGCCCGCTTACCTGCTGCCCCCCGGTGACGGGCCCTTAGCTCAGTCGGTAGAGCAACTGACTTTTAATCAGTAGGTCGCTGGTTCGAACCCAGCAGGGCTCACCACCTTTTCGGTGCGGAAAATCAGTCGCCGCTTTCCTGAAGCGATGCGCGCATGGTACGCCGGGCATGAAGCATATGCCGCACATCGATATGATCGCGCTGCTCGATATGGAAGATCAGACAGGGTGGGCGCGGCGTCTTTCGGCTTCGCAAACCCGACAGGTCCGGTTCGTGCGATAACCAGAGTTGTCCAAAGGGTTGCAAAGCAAAATGACCGCCACGAAAATCCAGACGGCGGCATCGGATCCCGTCCGGCAAGTACCGCATCTTTTCTGGGGGGCGGGGTTCGCCGCTGCCTCTGTCGCGGTGTTGCTGGTACTGGGGTTCGTCATCAACCCGGCGCAGCCCTATGCCTTTGATGCATGGATATTGCGCGCGCTTCGCCATCCCGACGCGCCGGCGGTGCCGATGGGGCCGGTGTGGCTGAAAGGCGCGATGATCGACATCACCGCGCTTGGCGGTGGGACCGTGCTGACGCTGGTGGTGCTGATCACCGTGGGTATGCTGCTGGTGTCGCGCAAATGGACGACGGCGCTGCTGGTCGCTGCGGGCACCGTTAGCGGATCGCTGGCCGTCAGCACCGCGAAGGAGATCGCCGCACGTCCCCGGCCCGAAGTCGTCCCCCATCTGGTCGAGGTGACGACGCAGAGTTTCCCGAGTGGCCATTCGGCGAACAGCGCGATCATCTATCTCACCATCGCCACCCTGTTGACCCAGACGACGGGGGCGGATGCGCGGCGCACCTATCTGTTTGCAGTGGTCGCCGCGCTGGTGACGCTGATCGGCGTCAGCCGAGTCTATCTGGGCGTGCATTGGCCCACGGACGTGCTGGCCGGGTGGAGCTTCGGCACCCTTTGGGCGCTTGCGTGGTGGCGGATCGGCAAATGGCTTCGCATCCACCACCACGCCGCGATTCCGGATGACGAGATCGCCGCGCTGTAACGCTGCGGCGCAGTTACTCCCGCTCGGCCAGCTTGCGTTCCCAGGCCAGCGCGTCGCGCACAATGCCTTCCAGATCGTCGTGCTGCGGCCGCCAGGGGAGCGTTTTCAGGATGGCGCGATTGTCGGCGACCAGCGCTGGCGGATCGCCCGCGCGCCGCCCCGCCATATGGCGATCGATCGTCCGGTTGGTCACCCGGTCGACCGCGTCGAGCACTTCGAGCACCGAATAGCCATGGCCATAGCCGCAATTGAGCGTGTGGCTTTTCTCCGGCCGGTCGATCAGCAGGTCGAGCGCGGCGATGTGCGCGGCCGCCAGATCGCTGACATGAATGTAATCGCGAACGCCGGTGCCGTCGGGCGTGTCGAAATCGGTGCCGAACACCGCCACGCTGTCGCGCTTGCCCGTCGCTGCTTCCACCGCGACCTTGATCAGATGGGTCGCGCCGGCGGTCGACTGGCCGCTGCGTCCCTGCGGATCTGCGCCCGCCACGTTGAAATAGCGCAGCGCGCAGTAATTCAACGGATGGGCGGCGGCGACGTCCCGCAGCATCAGTTCGGTCATCAGCTTCGACGTGCCATAGGGATTGATCGGCACCTTGGGCGCGTCTTCGGCAACCGGCACGCTTTCGGGCACGCCATAGGTGGCGGCGGTTGAGGAGAAGATGAAATGCTTCACCCCGCACGTCACCGCGCTTTCGATCAGCGACCGACTGGCTGCGGTATTGTTGCGATAATATTTGAGCGGGTCCGACACCGATTCGGGCACGATGATCGACCCGGCAAAATGCATCACCGCGATCACGCCATGGTCGCGCATCGCGCGGCGCACCGCATCCTCGTCGGCAATATCCGCCTCGATCAGGGTCGCGCGCTCGTCCACCGTCCAGGAAAAGCCGGTGACGAGATTGTCGACCACCACTACCCGCCATCCGGCATCCAGCAGCGCGAGAACGGCGTGGCTGCCGATATAGCCCGCCCCGCCCGTTACCATTACCGTGCCTTCGCGCATCGCATGTTTCCCCGCATTCAAAACTGCCGATCCGTTGCCTAGCGCCGATGCGCGCCTATGTAACCGGGCAAAAGGAGATATTGATGGAATATGCGACGCTGGCAGGCGGTTGCTTCTGGTGCGTGGAAGCGGTGTTCAACGATGTGATCGGCGTGGAAAGCGTCGAAAGCGGCTATATCGGCGGCCATACCGAGAATCCGACCTATCGCGCGGTATGCGGCGGCGACACCGGTCATGCCGAGGCGATCCGCATCGGCTTCGATCCTGAAAAGGTCAGCTATGACGATCTGCTCGACATGTTTTTCGCGACGCACGATCCCACCCAGCTCAACCGGCAGGGCAATGATGTCGGCACGCAATATCGCTCGGCGATCTTTCCCGCGTCGGACGATCAGCGCGCGGCGGCCGAAGCGGGAATCGAACGCAACGCCGAACACTGGCCCGCGCCGATCGTGACGACGATAGAGGATGGCGGGACATGGTGGCCGGCCGAGGACTATCATCAGGGCTATTGGGACAAGGAAGGGCAGCGAAACCCCTATTGCATGGCGGTCATCCCGCCCAAACTGCAAAAGCTGCGCAGGAGCTTTGCCGAGCGCACCAAATCGCAGGGGGCAAAGGGCTGACTGCGCGTCGCTGTGCGGCGCGGCGCGGACATATCGGCGAAACGTACCGTTCTAAAACCCTGCGAGGGTCGACCTTGCGTTAGCGCTTCCTTAAGGAAAAACGGGCATTGTCGCACCGAAAGGGGGGACGCGATTTGTCCGTTGAAGCCGTTATTTTCCGCGATGCCGACCGCGCCCCGCGCGTCCGGCTGGATACCGAAGCCACGCTGCGCGATGATGCGGGGTATCCGGTCGAACTGACGCTGATCGATCTGTCGCAAAGCGGGTTTTTGATCCGTACGGCGGTCGAACTCGATATCGGCGAGCAATTTTCAATCGGCATTCCCGGCGTCGCCGCGCATCGCGCCGTGGTGCGACGCCGCGATGGTGACGAATATGGCTGCGAATTCTTTCAGCCGCTTACCGAGCAGGAGGTTTCGCAAGCGGGACTGGACACCGTCATTGCATGGCCCGGGACCGATACGGCCGATTTCGCCGCCCATCCCCCGGTTACGCAGCGCTATCCGCGCCGCGTCCGGGCGCTTATCTATGGTGCGGGGCTTGTCCTGTCCTGGGCAGCGGTATTCGGGATTTCGCGCCTTATCCTGTAACGCCTGCGTTTGCGGCCTACCGTTGCGATCAATCGCGCGGTGCGGCCGCGCGGCGCAAACGGTCGTTGATCGCCGCACCTATTCCGCTTTCGGGAACGGGCGCTACCGCTATTTTTTCCGGCTGTGCATCGTCCGCCTGATGCAGCGCCCCGAACAGGCGCGCCGCCGCTTCGATCAGGTCGCCCCCCGCGGACAGCGTGTCGTCGCCCCTCACCGTCCCGAAACCGATCAGCCATTCGTCGGGCCGCCGTTCGGACGCACTCAGCCGTAACGGCTTGCCCGGCGCATAATGGCTGGCGAGCTGACCCGGGGCCTCGATACCATCCCCGCCCGCGCCGATTTCTCTGCCGAGCAGCATCGTAAGCCGATCCGTCGCAATCGGCCCCGGACGCAGCAGGCGGGGCGGATCGCCGGGCGCGACGATGGTCGATTCAAGCCCCGCCTGCGTTGCGCCGTCATCAAGGATCAGCGGGATCCGCCCGTCGAGCGAGCGCGCGACATGATCGGCACGGGTCGGGCTGATCGATCCGCTGGCATTGGCGCTGGGCGCGGCGAGCGGCTTGCCCGTCGCTTTCAGCAGCCCCCGCATCGCCCGGTGCGCCGGTACGCGGATCGCGATCGTCGAAAGCCCGGCGGTGACCAGCGCGGCAATTCGTGCATCGCGGCGAAGCGGTAGCACCAGCGTCAGCGGCCCCGGCCACAACGCTTCGGCAAGCGTAAGCGCGTCGGAGTCGAATTCGGCGATGGTCCGCGCGGCCGCCAGATCGGGCACATGGACGATCAGCGGGTTGAAGGCGGGGCGGCCTTTTGCGGCATATATGCCCGCGACCGCGTGCGAATCGGTGGCGTCGGCGGCGAGGCCGTACACCGTTTCGGTCGGCACCGCGACGCATCCCCCCGCAGCGATGATGCGCGCGGCTTCGCCAAGCGCTTGCTCGCCGTAGCGTAAGGTCCGCGTGACCATGCGGGGATTTGGCGTGTTCACTTATGGGGGGCTATAGCGCCGACAAAATTCCGGCAAGAGAGGATCTATGACCTTCACCGCACCCGTCGCCGATCAGCGTTTCGTGCTCGATCACATCGTGAACCTGAACGAACTGGCAAAAAATGACCGGTTCGCTGCGGCATCGGCCGATGTCGTCGAGGCCGTGCTGGAGGGGGCGGGGCAGTTCGCCGCTGGCGAATGGGCGCCGCTCGACCGCAGGGGCGATACGGTGGGCGCTCGCTGGAGCGAGGACGGCGTCGTCATGCCCGAAGGCTATCGCGAAGCGTATCAGGCCTATGTCGAGGGCGGATGGGGCACGATCGGATCGCCAGAGGCATTTGGCGGGCAGGGGCTTCCTTATGCGCTGGCGACCGCGGTGCTCGAAACGCTTGGCGGCGCGAATATGAGCTTCGCGCTCGCTCCGACGCTCACCGTCGGCGCGATCGAGGCGCTGACCCATCACGGGACCGGGGAACAGCAGCGGCTGTATCTGCCCCACCTCGCCACCGGCGAATGGACCGGCACGATGAACCTTACCGAACCTCAGGCGGGATCGGATGTCGGCGCGCTGAAGACGAAGGCGGAGCCGCTCGATAATGGCAAATGGTCGATCCGGGGAACGAAGATATTCATCTCGTTCGGCGATCACGACATGACCAACAATATCGTCCATCTGGTGCTGGCGCGAACGCCCGGCGCACCGGCGGGGACCAAGGGGCTGTCGCTGTTTCTCGTGCCCAAATACCGGCTGGATGCCGAGGGCAATCCGGGGACGTTCAACGATATCAAGGTCGTCTCGATCGAACACAAGATGGGGTTGCACGCATCGCCCACCTGCGTTCTGTCCTTCGGCGATAATGGCGACTGTATCGGCGAATTGATCGGCGCGGAAGGCGGCGGCATCACTGCGATGTTCACGATGATGAACAATGCGCGGCTTAATGTCGGGTTGGAAGGGGTGCAGGTGGCGGAGCGCGCCACGCAGCGCGCGGTTGCCTATGCCGCCGAACGGGTTCAGTCGGCGCGCGCGGGATCAGCCAGCCGCGATCCCGTCAGGATCATCGATCATCCCGATGTCCGGCGCATGCTGCTGCGGATGAAGGCGCAGACCCAGGCCGCGCGCGCGCTGGTTTATTATGCCGCGGGGCAGGTTGACCGGGCCAATCTGGGTGATGCCGAAGCGAAGAAGCGGCTCGACCTGCTGACCCCGCTGGCCAAGGCGCACGGCACCGACCTTGGCAACGAAGTGGCCAGCATCGGCGTGCAGGTTCATGGTGGCATGGGATATGTCGAGGAAACGGGCGCGGCGCAGCATTTCCGCGATGCGCGCATCACCCCGATTTACGAGGGGACGAACGGCATTCAGGCCGCCGATCTGGTCGGTCGAAAGCTGAGCATGGATAACGGCACCACGTTGAATGCGCTGATTGGCGATATGCGGAAAGATGCGCAGGGCGAGGCGCTAAAAGACCTGATCGATGCGTGCAATTCGGTTGGCGAATATATGCTCAGCGCCGGGATCGACGATCGTCTCGCCGGGTCCTATCCGTTTCTAACCATGTTGTCGGTGGCGGTTTGCGGCTGGCTGATGGAGCGTGAGCACCGGGCGGTCGATGCCGCCGAAATGTCCGATTTTGCGAAGATGAAACGCGCATCTACCCGGTTCTACGGCGATCAGATCGTGCCCGAAGCGCTTGGTCTGAAAGCCGCCGCCGTTGCCGGGGCCGAAATATTGTACGCGATCGACCCCGAAAACTTTGCCGCCTGATCAGGCGGCAAGCGGTTCAAGCTGCGTCTTCCTCGTGCCGCGAATGAGGCCGGTTCCCGTCGAGCCGCCCTCGTTCAGCGGCAGCGCGGTTTCGCAAAAAGCGCATTCGGCGATCGATCGGCCGATGATCCAGTGCGTATTGCCGCATCCGGGGCAATGATTGACTTCATTCATGCGATACGAAATCCGATAGCCGGTGCGCGCAGGCATCGCAGGTTCTCGAAACTGGTACATCGCGGTTGCTCCTTCGAAACTCGATGAAATAACTTAGCGCCAGTCCGTTTTGTTCCCGCGACGAATGGAAGTTGACGGCAAGCCAAAGGCAACTGTTGCGCATCCGCAACAGGCAAATAGATCGATTTTCCAAGGATTCGCACGGCTTTTGCGGCGACCGGTTCAGGCGGTTTCGCGACTCATAAGTTTTTCAAGATCGAGGTCCAGCAGGGCCATCTGTTCGCGGATTCGCGGCCACTGGTTCGAAAGAAACCGGTTGCGCTCGGCGGTGCGAAGCCGCTCGACCGCGCCGGGCAGAACGAACATACCGACGCCGCGACGAACCTCGACATAGCCATCGTCCTGAAACGTCTGATACGCCTTCGCCACGGTCAGCGGATTGGCGCCATAGTCGGCGGCCAGCGCCCGGACCGAAGGAAGCTGATCGCCCGCCGCATATTCGCCGCGAAGGATCGCCGCCGCGATTTGCGCGCGCAGCCGCAGATATACCGGGCCTTCTTCATGTTCCAAGGCTGTCATGCTGACTTAATACAGCAATCGCCCATGATTGCCACCTTAAAAGATTTTCAGCCGTCCCAGTGCGAAACGATCGTGTCGATATCGGGGCGGGGACGCTCCGACAGCGGCCGTGTCGGCGTTCCGATGAAAACGAAGCCTGCTATGCGTTCGGGCGCCTTGCCGAAGGCATCGCGCACCTGATCGTCAAACGCCGCCCAACCGGTGAGCCAGCTCCCCGCAAAGCCCATCGCATGCGCCGCGTGGAGCAGGTTCATCGTCGCCGCCCCGGCGGAAAGTTCCTGTTCCCACAACGGGATATGGCTTTGGGTGTTGGGCGAATACAGCGTGACGATCAGTGCCGGGGCCTGATGCGCGAACTGATCGACCGCTTCGATTTCCAGTCGTCCCGCATCGGGCTTGCCCGCACGATATGCGGTGCGAAGCATATCGCCAAACGCTTCTCGCCGGTCGGGCGGCACAATGACGAAGCGCCAGGGGGCAAGTTTGCCATGATCGGGCGTGCGCGCCGCGATCGCGATCATTTCATCGATCTGAGCCGCATCGGGGCCTGGCTGACCAAGGTCGCGCGGCTTGCCCGAACGGCGGGTGGACAGCAGGGAAAGCGGGGTGGAGCGGTCGTTGAAATCCATGCCCGGCATGTAGGTGGCGCGGCGCAGGGCCACAAGCGGGCTTCACAGCGCGCGTTTCGCCGTTAGTCTGCCCCCTTTCATCCGCGCATGATGGGGCGTCTTTTCCGCGCGGAGACAATATATAATTCAGGGAGTTTCCGCCCGATGGCGAATGCCAATGCGACCCCGATGACGGAAAAGACCTTTCTCGGTCACCCGCTCGGGCTCATCATCCTGTTCTTCGCGGAGATGTGGGAGCGCTTTTCCTTTTACGGGATGCGCGCGCTGCTCATCTTCTATCTCACCAAACACTGGCTCTATTCGGACAGCGACGCGTCGGTCATCTACGGCGCCTATACCTCGCTCGTCTATATCACCCCGGTACTGGGGGGATGGCTGGCCGACCGCTATCTGGGTCAGCGAAAGGCGGTGATGTTTGGTGCGGTCGTGCTGACGCTCGGCCATCTGCTGATGGCGTTCGAAGGAAATGGCGGTCAGGGCGATCCGACGATCAATATCTTCTGGCTGGCATTAAGCTTCATCATCGTCGGATCGGGGTTTCTGAAAGGGAACATCTCCGTCATTGTCGGACAGCTTTATCCGATCAAGGATGTTCGCCGCGACGGCGCGTACACGATCTTCTATATGGGAATTAACCTCGGCTCGCTGATCGGGGTGCTGATTACCGGCTATCTGGGCGAACAATATGGCTGGTCCTACGGCTTCGGCGCTGCGGGCATCGGCATGTTGCTGGGGCTGGTCGTATTCGTGCTGGGAAAGCCGCTGCTGCTGGGCAAGGGCGAAGCGCACACCCCCGCGCTGTTGAAGGAGCGCGTCGCGGGCGTGCCGCGCGAATGGCTGCTTTACGGTGCGGGCGTGGCTGCGATCGGCGTGCTGTGGGTGCTGATCCAGCTTCAGGCGGTGGTCGGCTGGCTGCTGATGCTATCTGGCATCACGTTGCTGAGCTACATTCTCGCAATAGCTTTGTTCCAGCTTCCTTACGGCAAAATCGGCAACGGTCCTAAATCCTCTCTCCAACTTTATGGCGGAGGGGTAGCGCTGTTGACGATTGGATCGATCCTCTATTTGTGGAATCCGCTCAACATTGTGTTCGCGCTCATTGCGCTGGCCGGTTTGGTGCTAATCATTGCGACTTGTGTAAAGGAAGCCGCCAACACCCGACACCATGCCCGGGACCGTATCTTTGTCATCATCTTCCTGCTGATCCTCCAGCCCGTATTCTGGGGATTGTTCGAACAGGCGGGTGCGTCGGTGAACCTGTACACCGACCGCTATGTCGACCGGATGCTGTTCGGCTGGGAAGTTCCCGCGACCTGGTTCCAGTCGGTCAATTCGGCCTTTATTCTGCTGCTCGGCCCGGTTTTTGCCTGGGCGTGGACGGCGCTGGGCCGGCGCGGGCTGGAACCGTCGACCCCTGCGAAGTTCGGCCTTGGCATCATTCAGGTGGGGCTTGGCTTCATGGTGCTGAACTGGGGAGCGCAGGCGATGGGCGTCGATGCGCAGACATCGATGTGGCTGATCGTGCTGCTGTACCTGCTCCACACCATGGGGGAGCTTTCGCTGTCGCCGGTGGGACTGTCGGCGATGAACCGGCTTGCGCCCTGGCACATGGCGGGGCTGATCATGGGCGGCTGGTTCTTCGCAACCGCGGGCGGCAATTTCGTCGCCGGGCAGATTTCGGCGCTTGCCGGGGCCGATGGCGCGGAAGGCGGCGAAGCGGCGAAGGAACTGTATCTGCAGGTATGGAACACCGTGGGCTGGGTCGCCTTCGGCATCGGGCTAGCCGTGCTGATCATATCGCCGTTCATCAAGAAACTGCAGCATCTCGACACGCTGGAGGAAGACAGCGACCGCGCAATGGCCGGGCAAAGCGAACTGGCCGAACCGCAGGCCGCCGGGCGCGATACGTGGAAGGAAATGCGCGACTGATCGCATCGTCGGAACGGCGGGCCGGATCGAACATACGCAGCGTGTTCCCCGGCCCGCGTTCCTCCACCTCGCGGACGCGATAAAAGCCGTGCCGGTGTCGAGCCGGCTCAGGCTAGGCGGATCGTTTCGACCGCCAGCATCCCGTCTCCTTCGAGTATCCCGGTCAGCGCCACGCGCTTTTCCACCTCATCCACCGGGGTTCGCGGCAGCAGCAACGGCAATTTGCCGCCATGTTCGCATTGCAGGACAAAGCCGCCCGCTTCGCGCACCAGCCGCCCGGTTTCCGCGACCCGAGTGCCCGCTTCGGCACCCTGCGATGTCGGTAACTGCGTCATCCCGTCTCCACGCGTGGATGGCTGCCGCGCATTTCGTCGAGCAGCGTTTCGACAACGTCGTTTTCTGCCGAATTGCCCGACGGGCTGACATGCCAGTTGCAGTGCGGATGGGTTGCCGGATCATAGACGCGCAGCGGCCCAAGCACGATCCGCCAGCGCCGCTGCGTTCCGCCCGCGCGGCGCACCAGCGTCTTGATGAGCAATTCTTCGAGCTGGTGCGCCTTCATCGCGATTACGAAATCCGGTTGTCGATCAGATGGTCGACCACCGCCGGATCGGCGAGCGTTGAGGTGTCGCCAAGGCTCGACGTATCGCCCTCCGCGATCTTGCGCAGGATGCGGCGCATGATCTTGCCCGACCGCGTCTTGGGCAGCGCGGGCGCGAACTGGATCGCTTCTGGCGCGGCGAACGGCCCGATTTCGCTGCGTACCCATTTGATCAGCGTATCGCGCAATTCTTCAGAGGATTCGACCCCCGAATTGAGCGTGACATAGGCATAGATCGCCTGCCCCTTCACGTCGTGCGGGCGGCCGACGACCGCCGCCTCCGCCACGCTTTCGTGCAGCACCAGCGCGCTTTCGATTTCGGCGGTGCCCATGCGATGACCCGACACGTTGATAACGTCGTCGACGCGGCCGGTAATCCAGTAATCGCCGTTCGCATCGCGGCGGCACCCGTCGGAGGTGAAATATTTGCCCGGATAGGTCGCAAAATAGGTCTGGAAGAACCGTTCCTGATCGTTCCAGACGGTACGCATCTGCCCCGGCCAGCTTCTCGCGATCACCAGATTGCCCTGCGCTTCGCCGGTCAGAACATTGCCGTCGGCATCGACGATCTGCGGATCGATCCCCGGCATCGGCTTGGTCGCGCAGCCGGGTTTGAGCGCGTGGGCGCCGGGCAGGGGGGCGATCATGTGCCCACCCGTCTCGGTCTGCCACCAGGTGTCGATGATCGGGCAGCGATCCTCGCCCACGACATGGTGATACCAGCGCCAGGCCTCCGGATTGATCGGCTCGCCCACCGTGCCGAGCAGGCGGAGCGAGGCGCGGCTGGTCGCCTTTACCGGTTCGTCGCCCTCCGCCATCAATGCGCGAAGCGCGGTCGGCGCGGTGTAAAGCGTATTGACCCGATGCTTGTCGACCACCTGCCAGATGCGGCTGGCGTCGGGCCAGTTGGGCACGCCTTCGTACATCAGCGTCGTCGCGCCGTTGGCGAGCGGGCCGTAGACGATATAGCTGTGCCCGGTGATCCAGCCGATATCGGCGGCGCACCAGAATATTTCGCCCGGCCGGTAATCGAACGCCAGTTCATGGGTGAAGCTGGCCCATAGCAGATAGCCACCGCTGGTATGGAGCACGCCCTTTGGCTTTCCGGTCGAACCGGAGGTGTACAGGATGAACAGCGGATCTTCCGCGCCCATCGGTTCCGCCGGGCAATCGTCGGCAACGTCGCGAACCGCCTCGTCATACCAGATGTCGCGCCCTTCGGTCATCGCCACATCGCCGCCGGTGGCGCGCACCACGATCACCTTTTTCAGCGCGCGCGCCTGCGCCGCCGCCTTGTCGACATTGGCTTTCAGCGGCACGGTGCGGCCTGCGCGGCGTCCTTCATCGGCTGTGATCAGAAAGGCGCTGTCGCAATCGGTGATCCGCCCCGCGATCGCTTCGGGCGAAAAACCCGCGAACACCACCGAATGGATCGCCCCGATCCGTGCACAGGCGAGCAGTGCGAAGGCTGCTTCGGGGATCATCGGCATATAGATGGTAACGCGATCGCCCTTGGTGACGCCTTCGCGCTTCAGGACATTGGCGAAGCGGCAGACTTCGCGGTGCAAGTCGCGATAGGTGAAGGACTTTGCCTGCTCGTTCGGATCGTCGGGTTCCCAGATGATCGCGGTCGCGTCGCCGCGCGTCTTCAAATGCCGGTCGATACAGTTGGCCGAAACGTTCAGCTTTCCATCGGCGAACCATTGAATGTGAAAATCATCCTCGTCGAACGACCAGTCGCCGGCAATTTCCGGCCGCTTGATCCAGTCGAGGCGGCGCGCCTGTTCGAGCCAGAAGCTGCCCGGGTCGGCGATCGAGCGGCCATGAAGCTGTTCATATCCTTCCGCATCGACCTTTGCGCGCTTTTTCCATTCGTCCGAAACGGGATAGACCTGCCCTTCAACCATGTGATGCTCCTCTTGCCCCGACCATTTTTATCGCGCGCGTTCGTTCCTTCGATATTTCATCCTAGCCAGCGAACTGCAACAGCATCAGCCCGGAGGCCAGCACGATGGCGGCGATGATCCGGCGCGCGCCGAATCCTTCGCGAAGCCACAGCGCCCCCATCAACGCAGCCCATACCACGGCCGTTTCGCGCAGCGCCGAAACCTTTGCCGTTTCGACGAAGGAAAATGCGAACAGCGCCGCCCCGAACGACAGGATCGACAGCGCGCCCGCCGCCGCGCCATAGCGCCATTTCTCGCGGATCGCGGCGAACAGCGCACCCCGGCGAAGAACGGTCGCGGTGATGGTGACGCAAATCCAGTCGAACAGGAATAGCCAGACGATATAGCTTTGCGGCTCCGGCGCGGTGCGTACGCCCCATGCATCGGTGGTGTTGTAGAGCGCCACTCCGCCCGCCGTGGCGATCGCCCATCCCAGCGCCGTCTTGTCGGGGTGTGCGGCCAGTCGCGTTCCGCCCGGCGGAAGCGCGAAGACGATCACTGCGCCAGTTGCGATCGCCAGCCCCAGCCATTCGATCGGAGCCAGCGCCTCGCCAAGCGCCGCTCCCGCCACCAGCGCGGTAATCAGCGGCGACGCGCCGCGCATCACTGGAAAGACGAGCGACAGGTCGCCGCGTCCCAGCGCCTGGATCAGGAAACACTGGTAAAGGAAATGCGCGGGGATAGCGAAGGCGAGGACGTGGAAGGTCGCAGCATCGGGCATGGGCACCAGGAACGCGACCGGAAGCAGCAGCGCCGCCGCGCTCATCGACAGGATTGATCGGCTGACCAGAATGTCGCTGCCCATCTTCACCGCCAGATTGGCGAAGGCGAGTGTCACGGCCGAAAACAGGCCGAGCAGGACGCCGGCAAGCGCGCTATGCACCGGTGAACCGGGCCAGGTCTTCGGGTGTGTCGATATCGGCGAGTTCGCCGGGCGCAGTGGTCACAATATGCGCGGTTCGCAACAGGTGGCGCGCGCCCTTATCGCCGCTTTGCGTTTCCAGCGCGTCGAAATAATCCGCGCCGAACAGCGCCGGGGGCATCGCCGTGTCGCCCGCGCTTGACGCGACCAGCGCCGTCGCGCCATCGCCCGCCGCCAGCACGCGGCGGACATGATCCGCGCTGACGAACGGCATGTCGGCAAGCATGACCAGCACCGCCTGCGGATCAGCCGCGCGCGCCGCCGCGACGCCCAGCGCCAGCGATCGGCTCATCCCCGCTTCAGGGGCATCATTGTGCACCGTTTCGAAACCGGGAAAGCGAAGCGCTGTCCCGCCGACCACCGCTATCCGCGCGGCAAAGGGGAGGGCGGATAGCGCATTGGCCGCGTGTAATCCCAGCGGGACGCCGTTCAAATCGACGCTCAGCTTGTCGGCATCGCCAAACCGGCGCGAGCGCCCGCCTGCGAGCAGAAGGAGCGCGACACGGTCAGGTGTCGGCATGAAAGCCCTGAATCATCCCCGCCGCGATCGACAGCGCGATCTCCGCCGGGCCGATCGCTCCGATCGAAATGCCCGCAGGCCCTTCGATCCGGTCGATGTCGACCACGTTCACCCCGGCCGCGGCAAGCCGCTCGCGCCGCGCGGCGTGGCTTTTACGCGATCCCAGCGCGGCGATATAGGGCGCGGGCGATTTCAGCGCCTCGATCAGCGCAGGGTCGTCGATCTTGATATCATGGCTCAGCGTCACGATCGCGGTCGATGCATCGGGCTTCAACGCGGCGACTGCCTCGTCGGGCCAGCGATCGTCAAGCGCTACGCCGGGAAAGCGCTCCGCCGTCAGGAAACGCGCGCGCGGATCGACCACCACTGTCGCGATGCCCAGTTCGCGCGCCAGCCCAGCCAGCGCCTGCGCGATCTGCACCGCGCCGACGATGATCAGCCGGCGCGGCGGATCGTAGCGGTTGATAAAGGCGGGGCCGGTCGTTTCGGTTCGCAACCGGCTGACCCCGCTTTCCAGATCGGTCGTGATCGTCACCGGTTTGCCATCGCTTCGCCCTTCGCCGATCCGGTCGAACAATTCGGGGTCGAAGCCCAGCGGCGATACCGGCTGGACCATCACCTCTATTTCGCCGCCGCAGGGCAGTCCGACTTCCCAGGCGGCGTCGTCCGCCACGCCATATTGCTTCACCTGAAAGGGCGCACCATCGATCACCTGCGCCGCGGTGGCGAGGATGTCGCTTTCCACGCAGCCGCCGGACACCGATCCTTCGAACCGGCCGTCTTCATGCACCAGCATATGGCTGCCGCGCGGGCGCGGGGCGGAGCCCCAGGTCTTTACCACCGTCGCCAGCGCCATCGGCGCACCCGCCCAGTTGCGCGCGGCGTCCAGCACGGAATCATTGTCGGCCATGAATCAATCCTCGGGTAGCGCGTCGATCAGTTTGTCGAGCGTGATCGGATAGTCGTGAATGCGGATGCCGGTGGCGTTGTAGATCGCGTTGGCGACCGCCGCGCCGGCACCCGAATTGCCCAGTTCGCCAACGCCCTTTGCCCCTGCTTCATTGGCAAGGTCGTCGACCGCTTCGATGAAATGGATGTCGATCGGCGGCGAATCGGCATGGGTCGCGATATGATATTCGCCGAAATCCGGATTGGTGAACTGCCCGGTGCGCGCGTCGATCATGCCGTCTTCGTGCAGCACCGACCCGATGCCCCAGATCATCCCGCCCAATATCTGGCTGCGCGCGGTCTTTTCATTGAGCACGCGGCCGATATCGAACACACCGGTCATCCGCCGCACGCGCACTTCGCCGGTAGTCGCACTTACCGCGACCTCAGCAAAATGCGCGCCATAGGATGCGGAGACGTGCGCATTGGTGTGGTCGCCGGGCTTTGCATGGCCATCGGCGCGCACCGCTTCGCCCGCCAGAAGCTCGGTCAGCGGCACGCGCCGGTTCGCGGCGATCGCATGGCCTTCCTGAAGCGTCATATCGCCCGCATCGACGCCCATCCGCGCGGCGAGCGTCCTTGCAATGTCCTGACAGGCAAGCGCGGCGGCGCTCGACGAACTGCTAGCGCCGAACGATCCGCCCGATCCGGCGGATCGCGGAAGCGTGGAATCACCGATCGCCACGCGGACCTTGTCGGGCGACAGGCCGAGCGCCTCGGCGACCACCTGCATCAATATGGTATAGGTGCCGGTGCCGATATCGGTCATGTCGGTTTCGACCAGCGCGCTGCCGTCGGGGTGCAGCGTGATGTTCGCGCGCGCTTCGACCGTGATGTTGCTGCGGATCGCGGCGGCCATGCCGGTGCCGATCAGCCAGTCGCCTTCGCGCACCGATGCCGGAACCGGGTTGCGCCGGTCCCATCCGAAGCGCCGCGCGCCCTCATCATAACATTCGACCAGTTTGCGCGTGCCAAAGGGTTTGCCGTCGACCGGGCTGGCACCCGGTTCATTGCGGCGGCGAAATTCGATCGGGTCCAGCCCCAGCGCCTCGGCCGCTTCATCCATCGCGACTTCGATGGCCAATGTGCCGCACGCTTCGCCGGGGGAACGCACCGCGCCCGATGTCGGATGGTTGGCGCGAACCACGTCCACTCCCATCGATCGCGCCGCACCGGCATACAGGTGCGTGGTGCCGATATGGACCGGTTCAATGAACCAGCGGTCGTGGCGCTGCGCGATGACGCTGTTGTGCCCGAAGGCGCGGATATGACCCTCGGCATCGGTGGCGATCCGGACGCGCTGCCGCGTGGGCGCGCGATGATGGGCAAGATGCGCGGTCTGCCGCCGCGTCTGCACAATCTTTACCGGATGGCCGGTTTCCTTCGCGGCGATTGCGGCATAGATTGCTTCCGCCCCGACAGAGGTCTTGCCGCCGAAACCGCCGCCGACGAACGGCGCGATCACGCGGATTCGATCGGCCTTGATGTCGAGCGCGCGCGCGATCGCCTTGGTCGCGCCGCCGGTCGATTGCAGACTGGAATGAAGGATCAGCCGATCGTCCTCCCACCGGGCAAGCGTCGCCTGTGGCTCCATCGCTGCGGGAAAGTGGATCGGCGTGGTGAAAACCGCGTCATAGCGATAGGCCGCGCCGTCGAACGCCGCGTCGAAGTCGCCGGTATGGACGGCGGGACGAAGCCCCTCCGGTTCGTGCTCTTCCGGCTTGGAAAGGTCGGGATCGAAGCGCCCGGTGCGCGGCGCATAATCCACCTTTACCAGCGCGGCAGCGGCGCGTGCCGCTTCCGCGCTGGTGGCGACAACGACCCCAAAGCCCTGTCCGAAAAATTCGATTTCCCGGCCCAGCCGCCAGCTTTTCGGCTTGTCGAAACTGTTCACCGCATCGGCGGGAAGCCGGTCATCGTCGATCAGGACCGCCACGACGCCCGGCGCGGTGCGCGCGGCCGTCGCATCGATCGACCGGATCGTACCCGCTCCAATTTGCACGGTCAGGATATGGCCGTACAGCGCGTCCTTTGCCGCCATCTCGAACGCATAGCGCGCATCGCCGGTAACCTTTGCGGGGCCGTCGGTGCGGTCGATCGGCTGGCCCAGCACGCGCTGCACCGCGCGATCGAGCACGGAAATGCGCTCGCGCGTCGGTAGTTCCTGATCGGCCACGATGATATTCCTCAAAGCTGCTGGACGGCGCCGTTCATTTAGGAACGGCACCGCCCGCGTTCAAACCGGCGGAAGCGAACCGAGCAGCTTGTCGAGCGTGATCGGGTAATCGCGCACCCGCGCGCCGGTGGCATTGGCGATGGCGTTGGCGACCGCCGCGCCCGCCCCGGCGATCCCCAGTTCGCCGATCCCCTTGGCATGCAGCGGATTGGCATGGGTGTCGCGTTCGGGAAGGAAGGTCACGTCAAGATGCGGCACATCAGCATGGACCGGCAGGTGATATTCGGCGAGATCGCGATTGACGATCTTGCCGTTATGCGGGTCGTGCACCAGTTCCTCGGTCAGCGCCGCGCCGATACCGAACACGATCCCGCCATAGCATTGCGACGTCGCGGTCTTCAGGTTCAGGATACGTCCGGCCGCGAACACCGCCGTCCACCGGTCGATGCGCACTTCGCCGGTAACTGCATTTACACGAACCGCGCAGAAATGCGCGCCATGGCCCGCCTGCTTCACCTTTTCGCCCTGTTCGCCCGGCTCGATTCGCCCCGTCGCCTCGATCGCGCCGTCGATGATATCGCGAAGCGCGACATGGCGGTTCGCCGCGATTGCTTCGCCGTCCTTCAGCGTCAGGTCGTCGGGCGAAACACCCATCGCCTTGGCCAGCTTTTCGCGGATGCTTTCGCAGGCGAGATATACCGACGACCCGCTCGACCCGGCGCCGAACGATCCGCCCGACCCCGATCCCGGCGGAAAGGCATTGTCGCCCAGCCGTACCTCCACCCTGTCGATCGGCAGGCCGAGCAGTTCGCCCGCGATCTGCGACAGGATGGTGTAGGTGCCGGTGCCGATATCGGTCATGTCGGTTTCCACTACCGCGCTGCCGTCGGGGTTGAGCACCACGCGCGCTTCGGAGGGTTGCAGCATGTTGCCGCGCGCCGCCGACGCCATGCCGTGCCCGATCAGCCATTCGCCCTCGCGCAGCTTGCCGGGGGTGGTGTTGCGCTTCTCCCAACCGAACCGCTTCGCGCCTTCGTCCAGACATTCGGTGAAGCTGCGCGTTGAATAGGGAATGTCCTTTTCAGGGTCCTGCTCGCAGTCATTGACCTTGCGCAGTTCGACCGGGTCCATGCCCAGTTTTTCGGCAAGTTCGTCCATCGCGCATTCCAGTGCCAGCAGTCCCACCGCTTCGCCCGGTGCGCGCATCGATCCGGCCAGCATCCGGTTCAGCCGCACAATGTCATGCGTGATCTTGCGATTTTCGCCGCCGTACAGAAAGTGCGTGGCAATTCCTGCAGGTTCGAAGAACACTTCGTCGGGAAGGTTGCTGGTATGGCTTTCGTGGCCGATGCCGGTCAGCCTGCCGTTTCTGTCTGCGGCCAGCCTGATACGCTGTTTCGTATTCGATCGGCGAACCGTCGCGTCGAACACTTGCTGGCGGGTCATCACCGCCTTTACCGGACGGCCGGTCGTTTTCGAAGCGATCGCCGCCGCCACCGATTCGGGCGCGATACCCAGCTTGCCGCCGAACCCGCCACCGATATAGGGCGCGATGATGCGCACCTTTTCGGGCTTCAGCCCCAGCGCATCGGCGAGCGAGGGACGGTCGAAACTCGGCATCTGATATGCGCCGTACAGCGTCAGTCCGTCATCGTCCCACATCGCGATCGATGCATGGGGTTCCATCGCTGCGCTGTTCTGGCTGGGCGTGGTCCAGTCGCCATCGATCGTAACTCCGGCTGTCGCCATCGCCTTGTCGATATTGCCCTGTTCAAAGGTGGCGGGGGCGGCGCCGTCGGGCGGAATATCGGCATGAGAAATGCCGGCCTCGAAATCGAAACTGCCTTTGCCTTCGTCATACACGATGCGCACCAGCGAGGCCGCATCGCGCGCCTGTTCATAGCGTTCGGCGACGACGATTGCGACCGGTTCGCCGAAATAGACAACATCGCGAACGCCCTGCACCGGCGCTTCCTTCACCGCGCCTTGCGCCGAATTTCGGATGAAACGGTCGAAATCGGTAACGACATCGACAACGCCCGGCGCCGCCTTTGCCGCATCCATGTCGATTTCGGTAATGCGGCCGACGGCAAAGGGTGCACGGACCAGAAAGCCATAGGCTATGTTTTCGATCGGGTATTCAGCGGAATAGGTGGCCTTACCCGAAACCTTTTTCGGTCCTTCGACGCGGTCCAGTGCTTCGCCGACCAGTCCTTGCGCGCCCGAATCGAGAAGGCTCTTCTCGACAGGCTTATCCATGGTGAGGGTGTGCTTGTCACTCATGCCGCATCCTCCGTCAGGTCGCGAAGCACCGCGATCAGCGTGCGGCGCGTAAGCGGAATTTTGAAGTCGTTCGATCCGAAACCTTTCGCATCGGCAAGCAGGGCATCGGCCGCCGCCTCGAACGCCTCGCGCTCCGGTGCCTTTCCGATCAGCGCCGCCTCTGCCGCTTCGCTGCGCCACGGCATGGGACCAAGCCCGCCGAACGCGAGCGATGCATTGGCGATCTTGCCATCATCGACCGCGACGATTGCCGCGACCGAAACCAGCGCGAAGGCATAGGAAGCGCGATCGCGCACCTTGCGATAGGCCTGTTTGCCGGCCGGGGCGGGGGGCAGTTCGACATGGGTGATCAGTTCACCCTCTTCGAGAACGGTTTCTATATGCGGCGTGTCGCCGGGCAGGCGGTAGAATTCGTGGATCGAAATCCGCCGACGATCGCCGTCGGGCTTTAGCGTCACCAGCGTTGTGTCGAGCGCACGCATCGCCACCGCCATGTCGCTGGGGTGCGTTGCGATACACGCATCCGACGTGCCGAGGATTGCATGGATCCGGTTGAACCCTTCCTTCGCAGGGCATCCGCTTCCCGGCTCACGCTTGTTGCAGGGAACGGCGGTGTCGTAGAAATAATAGCACCGGGTGCGCTGAAGGAAATTGCCGCCGGTCGATGCCTTGTTGCGAAGCTGGCCCGACGCGCCGGCAAGCAGCGCGCGCGACAGGACCGGATAGGCTTTGATAACCTGCGGATGCGCAGCAAGATCGGCGTTCGGCACCATTGCGCCGATGCGAAGCCCGCCATCGTCCATCGCCTCGACTTCGTTTAGCGCCAGACGTGAAATATCGACGATGCGTTCGGGCGTTTCGATCTGCAGCTTCATCAGATCGAGCAGGTTGGTGCCGCCCGCGATAAAGCGCGTATTGCCGACCGCGCCGCCCTTAACCGCGTCCTGCGGCGTGTCGGCGCGCGAATAGTCAAAGGTTTTCATGCGTCTTCTCCCGCGATTTCGCGGATCGCATCCACGATATTGGGATAGGCCGAGCAGCGGCACAGATTGCCGCTCATCCGTTCACGGATTTCTTCGTCGGAAAGGGCGATATCGCCGTCCAGCGATTCGCTGACATGGCTGGGCCAGCCCTTCTTCGCTTCGTCCAGCATGCCGGTCGCCGAACAGATCTGCCCCGGCGTGCAATATCCGCACTGGAACCCGTCATGTCTGACGAACGCGCTTTGCAGCGGTGCCAGATTGTCGGGCGTCCCAATCCCTTCGATCGTCGTGATCTCGTCATCCTGATGCATCACCGCGAGCGTCAGGCAGCTGTTGATGCGCCGCCCGTTAACCAGCACGGTGCACGCGCCGCATTGGCCGTGATCGCATCCCTTTTTCGATCCCGTCAGCCCCAGATGTTCGCGCAGCAGGTCGAGCAGGCTGGTGCGGATATCGGGATCGGCGTCATATTTGGTACCATTGATGGTGAAATGCATGGTTTTCCCTTTGCGTGGTCGGTTGAGCCAACGCGCCACGCCGACCGGGTTTCCGAAGGAATGCTTGATGAGAGTCGTTCGCACCTTTGCCTTTATTTTCACGGGCCTACTGGCGTCGGGATGCGTCGGCGCGCACAAGGATCAGGTGATGCACAGCGCGCAGCTTTCCGACCCCGTCGTCATCGGCCATCGCGGTTCCAGCGGGCACCGGCCCGAACACACGCTGGCGTCGTATGAACTAGCGATCGAACAGGGCGCGGATTTCATCGAACCCGATCTGGTGTCGACCAGCGACGATGTGCTTGTCGCCCGGCATGAGAACAATATCGCCGACACCAGCGACGTCGCCGATCATCCCGAATTCGCCGACCGCAAGACGACAAAGGTAATCGACGGCGCGCATGTAACCGGTTGGTTCAGCGAAGATTTCACACTGGCCGAACTGAAGACGCTGCGCGCGAAAGAGCGGTTGCCGTTATTGCGGCCCGAAAACACCGCATATGACGGCAGGTTCGAAATCCCGACGCTTGGGCAGATCATCGCACTCGCCAAACGCGCGTCGAAGGAGACGGGACGCACCATCGGCATTTACCCCGAAACCAAGCACCCGACCTATTTCGCGTTGATCGGTCACCCGATCGAGCCGCTGCTGGTTGCGCAGTTGCGGACGGCGGGCTGGGACAGCGCGGATGCGCCGGTGTTCATCCAGTCGTTCGAGGTCTATAACCTCAAAAAGCTGCACGGCATGACACAGGTCCGGCTGATCCAGTTGACCGATGATGGCGGCGCGCCCGCCGATGGTGCCGCGCCCGGCTATGCGGCGATGATGACGCCGCAGGGGCTTCGCGACATCGCCGCCTATGCCTGGGGCATCGGGCCGAACCGTTCGCTGGTCACCGATGCCGGATTGAATCTTGTCGCCAACGCCCATGCCGCCGGGCTGCGCGTCCATCCATGGACCTTTCGCGCGGAGAATTATTTTTTGCCCGTCGCCTATCGCAAAGGGGTCAACCCGCGCGCGCGCGGCAATGTGCAGGCGGAAATGCGTGAGCAACTTCGTATCGGCATCGACGGTTTCTTCACCGATTTTCCCGAATTGGGCGTTCAGGCCCGTGACACATTCGAAAAGGCAAGGTGATGACTATGCGTATTCGCTATCTGCTTCCTCTGGTCGCGCTTCCCCTCAGCGGGGGCTGCGTCGCAAAGACCGCGTGGAACGTGGCCACCGCGCCGGTAAAAGCGGGCAGTCAGGTGGTCGACTGGACCACCACCAGCCAGGATGAGGCCGACCGGAATTACGGCCGCAAAATGCGTGAGAAGGAAGCGCGTGAAGGCAAGGAACGGCGCGCCTGGGAAAAGAAATGCGCCAAAAATCCCGACGATTCTGATTGTGACCATTACACCGGCTATACCGCCGCAGGTGATACCGGCGACTGATCGCGCGGCGGGGGGCCACGTCAGAGCAGCAGCATGACGCTGTCGGGGAAGGGGGTCCATATGCCTTCCTCCACGCCCGCGAACCGCAGCGCCGCCCCCGTCCATGCGTTGCAGGTGCGGATTGCGCTGTAATGGCCGCGCGCGTCGTAGAACGCGTCATAGCGGCCATAGCCGTGGACCGACCGTACCGCCCCCGGCGCGAAACTTGACCGGATAAAGCCCGCAAGGCGGCGATATTCGGCCGGGCTGAGCACGATGCTTCGCACGCGCGGTCCCGCCGTGGGCGGCGGGATATGCTCGACATGCAGGACGGTATCGTCGCTGCCGATCGCGGCGCGCGCGACGGTGCGCAGGTTGAGGTCGCTCCAGGTCGGCGTGCCGATATAAAAGGCGCGGTCGCCCCAGCCAAACGACAGATAGCCATAAGCGGCATAGCGCGGATCGGCGATATCCCCGGCCCGCACCAGCGTCGACCAGTCGACCCCCGCCGCCTGTTTGGGCACGACGATGCCGGTATGGATGCCGTTATCCTCGACATAGATGCGAATGCCGCGTTCGGGCGCGATGCGCTGCCGGTTGGCGGGAAGGACCCCGCCGATCAGCCCCGCCGCGATATAAGCGGCGCTGAGCAGCGAAAGGCCGAGCAGCACCGCGGCGAACGTCCGCGCGAACCGCTGCAGCGCATTGGCGAGCGAAGCATGATTTCCCGGCATCACCGAATCATGCTAAACTTTTCGCATGGCAGAGGAAACGCACATCGACACGCGCCCACCCGAAGGCGCGAACCCCGACTGGACCGTTCCGCAGGACTGGTCCGCCTATAGCGAAACCGATCACCGCACCTGGGATACGCTGTTCGCGCGTCAGGCGAAGCTGCTTCCCGGCCGCGCGTCGCAGTCGTATCTGCGCGGGCTCGACGTCCTCAAACTATCCAAACCGGGCATCCCCGATTTCGAGGAATTGTCCGACCGGCTGATGGCGCTGACCGGCTGGCAGGTAGTGGCGGTGCCGGGGCTGGTGCCCGACGATGTGTTTTTCGATCATATGGCGAACCGGCGCTTCGTGGCGGGCAATTTCATCCGCCGACCCGACCAGCTCGATTATCTGCAGGAACCCGATGTCTTTCACGATGTGTTCGGCCATGTTCCGATGCTCGCCGATCCGCGTTTCGCCGACTATCTGGAGGCGTATGGCAGGGGCGGGCTTCGCGCGCTGGAACTAGGCGCGCTCAAACAGCTTGCCCGGCTATACTGGTATACGGTCGAATTCGGGCTGATCGACGAACCGGAGGGGCTTCGCATCTACGGTTCGGGCATCGTGTCGAGTTATTCGGAAAGCACCTTCGCGCTTGACGATCCCAGCCCCAACCGGATCCGCTTCGACCTCGAACGCGTGATGCGGACAGACTATCGGATCGACGATTTCCAGCAGAGCTATTTCGTCATTCCCAGCTTTGATGAATTGCTGCGCGTGACGATCGAAACCGATTTCGAACCGGTTTATGAACGTATCGTCGGCAAACCCGACATCGCGATCGACGCGATCCTGCCAGAAGACGATGTGATCACTCGCGGTACGCAGCGTTATGCGAGGGAGAAGGCGGCGGAACCGGCCTGATCCTTACCAACTGCCGAAACCGGGGGCGAGGCCGGGGCCGTCCGGGCCGGGACGACGCACCCGGCCAATGCCGTAGCGCGTCCGCTTGACCAGCCGAAGCGTCGGCCATTCGCCCGCCATCCGTCCGGCCAAGCGCATCCCCTGCCGGCGATAGGCGGTCGCCACCGTCGCCGCCTGCCGATCCAGCAGCCCGGCGAGGATCAGCGTCCCGCCCTCCGCCAGAACCGAGGTGAGGCGGGGCGCGAGTTCGACCAGCGGCCCGGCAAGGATATTGGCGATGATCAGGTCATAGGGTGCGCGGCGGTGAAGCAGCGGGTGGTCGATCCCGGCGGCGGTCGCAAGCGCCAGCTGGCCCGGCAGTCTGCCCAGCGGCACGCCGTTCGCCTTCGCATTTTCCTCAGTCACCTCCATCGCCACCGGGTCGATATCCGATGCAACCACGGCTGCGGCGGGCCACAGATTCAGTGCGGCGAAGGCCAGCAGGCCGGTCCCTGTCCCGACATCGGCGATATTGTGAAACCGCGCGCCCGACGCCTTCATCCGCTCAATCATGGTCAGGCAGCCAAGCGTGGTTTCATGTTGCCCGGTGCCGAACGCGCGTCCCGCCTCGATCCGCAGGGGGCGGACACCTTGCGGTATCTCGCCGCGATTGGCGCTGGTATGGACATAAAAGCGACTGGTGTGGACGGGTTCGATCCCTTCCTGGCTGATGGTTACCCAGTCCTGTTCATCGACCGGTTGCAGGGTGATATCGGCCTCGGCCGCGCTCGGCACCAGCGCGCGCACCGCAGCTACCGTCTGATCGTCGGGTTTATCCTCGAAATAGGCGTCGAGTTGCCACTGGTCCGCATCGTCGGCGACGCGTTCGCTGGTCATCAGCGCTGGCATGGGTTCGAGCATCGCGAGGGCGAATTCGTCGGCGCTGATCGATTCGGCTTCGGCGCGGGTGCAATTCAGGGTGAGTTTCCAGCTACCGGACAAAACTTGCTCCATTGGCGTCGATCACTGCGCCGGTCATCGATTCAGGCGCTTCGAGTGCGCAAAACCGCGCGATGGTGGCCATTTCCTCGGGCGCGGCGACCCGGCCCAGCGGAATATCGGCAAGCAGTTTCGCCCCGCCACGGCTGGCGAGATACTCGTCCGCCATGCCGGTCATCGTATATCCGGGGCAGATCGCGAAGGCGAGAATGCCCTCGCCTGCATAGCCGCGCGCGATCGTCTTCGTCATCGCGACCATTCCGGCCTTTGCCGCGGCATAGTGCCAATGCGCGGGGCTGTCGCCGCGATAGGCGGCCCGGCTGGCGATGTTGACGATCCGTCCCTTGCGCCCCGTATCCTGCCAATGCCGGACGGCAAGGCGGCTGAGTTCGGCGGAAGCGGTGAGGTTGACGCGCATCGTGCGTTCCCAGTCGGCCACCCAGTCGTCATGCGCCTGATCGAGCGGTGATGCTTCGAAAATGCCCGCATTGTTGATCAGCACGTCGATCCGCCCGTCCAGCATCTCGAGCGCGCGGGACCATAGCGATTGCGGCGCGTGCGCGTCGGTGAAATCGGCGGCGATGCCTTGCCCGGTCGAATGGCGCGCCAGATGCACGTCGGGCGTATCGAGCGCCCCGGCAATGGCCGCGCCGATCCCGCGGCTGGCACCGGTCAGCAGGATATTTTGTGTCATGGTCCCGCCCAATAGGCGGCGGGGCGGCCGGGGGAAAGGGGGCGGCGGTCAGCCGGTGCCCGATTGCGAGAAACGGTCGGCTTCACCCTTCAGCCGGGCGAGCAGTTCGTCGACCTGCGCGGTTTCGCCGCTCAGCGCCGTCATGTCGCCGCTGACGCTTTCGATATCACGCCGGATCGCGGCGATCGTATTGGCCATCGAATCGGCGGTAAGCGCGGTTTCGTCAACCGCCGACGTGATCGCGGTGACGGTCTTCGCCTGGCTTTCCATCGCGCCGCGTATCCGCCCCGCGCTGTGGCGGACATCGCCTACGGTTGTGGAGACCGACGCGTTTATCTGAACCGTCGATCGGATGTCGTCCTGAATCGCGGCGACCTTGGCGGCGATCTCGTCGGTCGCGCGCGCCGTCTGGTTGGCGAGGCTCTTCACCTCTTGCGCGACCACCGCGAAGCCGCGCCCGGCATCGCCCGCGCGCGCTGCCTCGATCGTCGCGTTGAGCGCGAGCAGGTTGGTCTGCCCCGCAATATCGCGGATCAGGCCCAAAATGGCTTCGATCGATTTGGCATGGTCGTTCAGCGCTTCGGATCGTTCGACCGCCGATCCGGCCTGTTCGCTCGCGCGGGTCGCCACCTGCGAAGCGCCCTCCACCTCGCTGCGCGTATCCTCGATCGCGCGGATCAGGCCGGCGGCGGTGCGTGCCGCTTCGCGCATGGCGACGGCCGATTGTTCGGCGGCGGCCGCGACCTCGCCCGCCTTGCCCAGCATGCCGCCGGTCGATTGCGACGCTGTCTGTGCCTGAACCCGGATGCGCTGGCCCAGATCGGCGGTATGGTGCAGGGTCGATCCGATATCCTGCTGAAAGGTGCTGGCGCGCTGTTCGCGTTCGGCGCGTGCCGCGCGATCGCGTTCATAGGCGGCATGTTCGACCATCACCGCGGCCTCCACCATCGCCAGACGCTGCACGACATCGCACAACCGGGCGACACGGGGCGAATCTTCGCCGATCTCTTCCTGCAGGATCGCCATCAGCCGACTATTGCAGATCGCGATTGCCGACAGAAAGGCGTGCATGGGAATGCGCAGTTTCTGACAAAGTTCGACATTGCGCACCGCCGCGTGCAGCCAGTCGCGGCCAAGCGGCGAGGAATATTTCAGGCGGACATACTCGGCGGAGGCGCGAAGTTGCCGCTGGTATCGCTCGCCGGTAAGCCACCCGCCGGGCGCGAAGGCGCCCTTGTCGCGTCCCAGCGTGTCGAGGAAGGTGAACGCCACCGATTCCACCCGATCGGAAATCAGCGCCAGTATTTCGGTGCAGGCAGGCGCGACCGCGCCATCCTCGTCATAGGCGTCGAGCCGGCGTTTCAGCGCATCGATCGCCGCTTCCCGGTCGCCGGTATGTCGTTTGTGCTGATAGGTCATGGCCCGGCTCCGGCGCGGCTCAGACCGCGACCTTCGTCGCGAAATCGCCCGCGCTGGTGCGCAGTCCGGCCAGTTCCTCGTCCAGCGCGGCAAATCCCTGACCGACATTGTCGATCTCGCTCGCGACGCTTTCGGTGTCTTCGCGGATGGCGGCGATGGTGTTCGACATCGAATCGGCGGCAAGCGCGGTTTCGTCGACCGCCGCGGTGATCGCGGTCACGGTGTTCGCCTGTGCTTCCATCGCGGAGCGGATGCGCCCCGCCGAATCCTGCACCTCGGTCACCGTCGCCTGGATCGAGGCGTTGGTTTCGACGGTCGAATGGGTGGCGGACTGGATCGCCGCGATCTTCGCCGCAATCTCGTCGGTGGCGCGTGCCGTCTGGTTGGCAAGGCTCTTCACCTCCTGCGCGACGACTGCGAAGCCGCGCCCGGCATCGCCCGCACGCGCCGCCTCGATCGTGGCGTTGAGGGCGAGCAGGTTGGTCTGCCCCGCAATGTCGCGGATCAGGCCAAGGATCGATTCGATCGATTTGGCGTGATCGGACAGCGTTTCGGACATGCCGACCGCCTTGCCCGCCTGTTCGGAGGCGCGATTGGCGATTTCGGCAGCGCCCTCCACTTCGCTGCGCGCATCCTCGATCGCGCGGATCAGCCCGGCGGCGGTCTGCGCCGCTTCGCGCATGGCGACGGCGGATTGTTCGGCGGCGGCAGCGACTTCGCTCGCCTTGCCCAGCATGCCGCGCGCCGAGGAAGAGGTCTGCCCCGCCTGGCTGCGCAGCGACCCGCCTTCCGCCGTCGCGCGTTCCAGCGTGGCGGCGATGCGTTCGCGAAATTCATTGGCCAGCCGGTCGCGCGCCACCTGCGCCGAATGCGCGCGATAGGCGGCATACAGATCGACGGTGATATCGCTTTCCAGCGCGGACAGCCGCATCAGCGTGTCGACAAGGTCGGTAAGACGCGGATCGTCCGGCCCGACGCGCTGCACCAGAATGTTGAGCGCAGCGCGGTCGCTGGCGCTGATCATCGAAAGCAGCGCCATCGGCTCGATATCGATGGCATAGGCCGCGGCGACCGATCGTTCGATCGATTCGACCCAGGCCCGGCCGGCGGTGTCGAGAAAGCGGTGCTTCAGGAAGGTGAAGCCGATTTCGACCATCTTTTCGGTTTCGTGCGTCGCCCAGGTGCGATCATCGGCAAAACAGCGCTGCCATTGATCCCAATAGGCGCGCGAAATTTCCATGCCGTCGGGGCTTAATATTTCCCATGCCTGTCTGGCATGTTCCTGAAGCGCGCCGTCGACGTCGAATACCTTCAGTCTGGCGGCAAGATCGATTCGCGCGGCGAGTTCGCCGATAACGGGCATGTCCTTGCCGTTTGCGGTATCAGTCACGGATGAAAATCCCCATTGGTCGACCGGTTTTGCTTATTGATCGATGCTAGGGCGAAGTGGTTAACGCCCGGTTAGTCCGCCTGTTGCTCCACGGCGCTTGCATCGCGGCGCATGGGCTTTAAGTAGCGCATCCGGAAAAGGAGCTTTTCGCCTTGGCAACCGCATCACCCAAATCGCGTCCGCTTTCACCGCATATCGGCGTCTGGAAATGGGGCACGCACATGCTTGTTTCGATCCTGCACCGGGTGACCGGCGACGGGATGGCGCTGGTCGGTACCGTGCTGGTGGTGTGGTGGCTCGCCGCCCTTGCCGGTGGGACGGACAGCTATGCGACGTTCCTTGATGTCTTCACGCTGCAAAGCGGCGCAATGAACGTGATCGGCTATATCGTCGGCATCGGCCTCACGCTGTGCTTCTTCCAGCATCTGGCGAGCGGCATCCGGCATCTGGTGCTCGATACCGGCGCTGGATACGAACTGAAACGAAACAAGACGTTCGCGACGCTGACCATGGTGTTTTCGGTCCTCGCGACGCTGGCCTTCTGGGCCTATCTGATCTGGGGCAAGTAACATGGGCAACGGAACCGAACTCGGCCGGGTGCGCGGCCTCGGCGCGGCGCGCGAAGGCGCGCATCACTGGTGGCACCAGCGGCTGACGGCTGCGTCGAACCTCGTCCTGATGACGTGGTTCTTCGTATCGCTCGCGCGGTTGCCGGGGCTTGAATATGGCGTCGTCCACGACTGGATGGCGTCCGCCTGGGTCGCGATTCCGATGGCGCTGCTCGTGCTCAGCGTCTTCTATCACGCGCGCCTCGGCCTTCAGGTGCTGATCGAGGACTATCTGCACGACGAAAAGCATTTCGTGTTCATGGTGCTGCTCAATGCCTTCATCCTTGTCGGCGGCGCGATCGGCGTCTTTTCCATCCTCAAAATCGCCTTCGGAGCGTCCGCATAATGGCTGAAGCGTACAAGATCATAGACCACAGCTATGACGCGGTGGTGGTCGGCGCGGGCGGATCGGGCCTTCGCGCGACGATGGGCATCGCCGAGGCGGGGCTGAAAACCGCATGCATTACCAAGGTGTTTCCGACGCGCAGCCACACCGTCGCCGCGCAGGGCGGCATCGCGGCCAGCCTCGGCAACAACACCCCGGACCACTGGTCGTGGCACATGTACGATACCGTCAAGGGATCGGACTGGCTGGGCGATCAGGACGCGATCGAATATCTGTGCCGCGAAGCGCCGCAGGCGGTGTACGAGCTGGAACATGCGGGCGTGCCGTTCAGCCGCAACGATAACGGCACCATCTATCAGCGCCCGTTCGGCGGCCATATGCAGAATATGGGCGAAGGCCCGCCGGTGCAGCGCACCTGCGCCGCGGCCGACCGCACCGGCCATGCGATGCTGCATGCGCTGTATCAGCAGAGCCTGAAATACGACGCCGATTTCTTCGTCGAATATTTCGCGCTCGACCTCATCATGGAAAACGGCCGGTGCCGCGGCGTGATCGCGCTGTGCCTGGAGGACGGATCGATCCACCGGTTCCGCGCGCATTCGGTGGTGCTTGCGACCGGCGGCTATGGCCGCACCTTCCAGTCGGCGACCAGCGCGCATACCTGCACCGGCGATGGCGGCGGCATGGTGCTTCGCGCGGGGCTGCAACTGCAGGATATGGAGTTCGTCCAGTTCCACCCAACCGGCATTTACGGCGCTGGCGTGCTGATTACCGAAGGCGCGCGCGGCGAGGGCGGCTATCTCACCAATTCCGAGGGTGAGCGTTTCATGGAGCGCTATGCCCCGTCGGCGAAAGACCTTGCCAGCCGCGATGTCGTGTCGCGGTCGATGGCGATGGAAATCCGCGAAGGGCGCGGCGTGGGCAAGGAATCCGATCATATCTGGCTGCACCTCGATCATATCGATCCCAAGGTGCTGGCGCAGCGGCTTCCCGGCATTACCGAAACGGGCAAGATTTTCGCCGGCGTCGACCTGACGCGGCAGGCGCTGCCCGTCGTGCCTACCGTCCATTACAATATGGGCGGCATCCCGACCAACTATCATGGCGAGGTCGTCCATCTGAAGGATGGCGACCCCGAAGCCGTCGTCCCCGGCCTGTTCGCCGTGGGCGAGGCGGCGTGCGTGTCTGTGCACGGCGCGAACCGGCTTGGCTCCAACTCGCTGATCGATCTGGTCGTATTCGGCCGCGCCACGGGTATCCGCCTGAAGGAAACGCTGAAACCCGGTCAGGCGCACGATCCGTTGCCCAAGGGGTCGGAGGAAATGGCGCTCGCCCGTCTTGACCATTTCCGCAACGCAAGCGGCGGTTCGCCCACCGCGGACATCCGCATCGACATGCAGAAGACGATGCAGAAGCATTGCGCCGTGTTCCGCACCGAAGAACTGATGGCCGAAGGCATCGAGCATATGGACAAGGTCTATGCGCGGATGGAGGATATCAGCGTCACCGACAAGTCGCTGATCTGGAACACCGACCTGGTCGAAACGCTCGAACTCGACAATCTGATCGGTCAGGCGCTGGTGACGATCCGCTCGGCCGCCAACCGCAAGGAAAGCCGCGGCGCGCACATGCATGAGGATTATCCCGATCGCGACGATGCGAACTGGATGAAGCACACCGTCGCCACGTTCGACGGCTGGGGCGGCAAGGGCGGCGCGACCACGATCGATTATCGCCCGGTCCACGATTACACGCTGACCGACGACATCGACTATATCAAGCCGAAGAAGCGGGTATATTAAGACGGTTTCATCGCGATCGAGAACAGGAAAGGGCGGGGCGGCATCTCCCGCCCTTTTCATTTTAACCTCTGCTGCGTGCCGGGCGCGGGAACCGAACGCCGCCCATACCGGTTGCGCGCACCATGAACGATGAAACCACCGCCCCCGACAGCAAGGCCAGCCAGTACCCGCTGCTCGCCAATCCGCATGTCCACCTTTCCGGCCCGGTGGATCAGGCGATGTATCAGTCGTTTCGCGAACAGCTGGGCAATGCGCCGGATGAGGGCACGCTCGTCGTCGCGATATCGACGCTGGGCGGCGATCCCGAAGTCGCGCGGTTGATGGGCGACGAAGTCCGGCTGATGCGCGATTATACCGGGCGCGAGACGCTGTTTTTGGGCAAGGTCGCGGTCTATTCGGCCGGCGCGACCTTCATGGCGGCGTTTCCGGTGGAAAAGCGGTTCCTGACCAAGGGCACGCGAATCATGATTCACGAACGCCTCATCACGAAAACGGTGAACCTGTCCGGCCCCTTGCGCAGCTGTGTCGACACGCTGAAAGCCAATCTGCACGAGATCGAACATTCGATCCGGATCGAGGAAGAGGGTTTTCGTGATCTCGTCGCCGGATCGAAGATCGCATTCGAAAAGGTGCGCGAACGCGCGCCCGAAAACTGGTATATCGAGGCGGATGAGGCGCGCGACCTGGAACTGGTCCTCGACGTTATCTGAAAAGGCGCGCCTTCGCATTTGCGGTACGGCGCGCGCTGGGCTATCGCCCGCTGCGGGTTGACCGCGTCTGCGGTCGCGCCCATTTCGGGCGAGCAATCAAAGAACCGGAACGGATCAATGGCCGAATTCACCCTGCCGAAGAACAGCGTCGTCAAAAAGGGCACCAAATATCCTGCCCCCGAAGGCGCGAGCCGGGTGAAGAAGTTCAAAATCTATCGCTACGATCCCGATTCGGGCGAAAATCCGCGGTACGACAGCTATGCGGTCGATTTGGATGATTGCGGGCCGATGATCCTCGACGCACTCATCAAGATCAAATCGGAACAGGATTCGACGCTGACCTTCCGCCGTTCGTGCCGTGAGGGCATTTGCGGGTCGTGCGCGATGAACCTCGACGGAAAGAACGGTCTCGCCTGCACCACCGCGATGGAAGACATCAAGGGCGAGATTCGCATCACGCCGCTGCCGCATATGGACGTGATCAAGGACCTGGTCCCCGATTTCACCCATTTCTACGCGCAATATGCCTTGATTCAGCCTTGGCTGAAGACGGTGACGCCGCCGCCCGCTGGCAAGGAACGGCTGCAATCGCCCGAACAGCGCAACCAGCTCGACGGGCTGTACGAATGCATCCTGTGCGCCTGCTGTTCGACCTCGTGCCCCAGCTATTGGTGGAATTCGGACCGCTTTCTGGGTCCCGCCATCCTGCTTCAGGCCTATCGCTGGCTCGCCGACAGCCGCGATGAAATGACCGGTGAGCGGCTTGATGAGCTGGAAGACCCCTTCCGCCTGTATCGCTGCCACACGATCATGAACTGCGCCAATGTCTGCCCAAAGGGGTTGAACCCGGCCAAGGCGATCGCCGAAACCAAGAAGATGATGGTCGAACGCGCCGTCTGATCGGGGCGAGAGTGACCGAGCGTCAGGACGCGCCGCGGTTCCTATATGCGGATGACCCCGATCATCCGGGATGGAAGCGCTGGGAGCTGGGCCAGAAGGGCCGTTTCAACGATGCGCTCGGTCCGCTTTCGGTAAAGGTGGAAGGCGACATCGCGCGGGTTCGCATGGCCGTCGATACGCGCCATTCGAACCTTGCCGACAACCTGCATGGCGGCGCACTGCTCGCATTTGTCGATGTCGCGATGTTCGCTGCCGCGCGCGGATTCGACGTGCTGCATCATGGCGGCGCGGTGACGCTGGACGTTGCCGTGCAGTTCATGGCGGCCGGAAGCGTCGCCGAGCCGATTGAGGCGCGGGTTGAGCTGCTTCGCGAAACCGGGCGGTTGCTGTTTCTGCGCGGACTGATCGTTCAGGACCATGGCAATGTCGCGAATTTTTCGGGCACGGTGCGCAAGGTAACTGGCAAATGAGCGGCGTTGCGGAGCGGTATCGCGCGCTGGTGGCGGCGGGCGAGTTGAAACCCGATGCAGAACAGGCCGCGGCCGCCGAACGGCTCGACCGGCTGGCGCAGGAACTGGAGGCAGTGCCCAAGCGCGGCAGCATCCTGTGGCGCGCGCTGGGCAAGGCGCCCGACCCGCCGCAGGGAATCTATCTGTGGGGCGGGGTCGGACGCGGCAAGTCCATGCTGATGGACCTGTTCTTCGACAATCTCGATATTCGGCGCAAACGCCGGGTGCATTTCCATGAATTCATGCTCGAAGTGCATGAACGGCTGGCGCAGGAGCGCAAGAAGGAGGCGGGCGACCCCATCCTTCCCGTCGCCGACGCGATGGTGGGCGAGGCGCGATTGCTCGCCTTTGACGAAATGGTGATCAACAACACTGCCGATGCCGCGGTGCTGTCGCGTCTGTTCACCCGCATGATGACGCACGGCCTGACCGTGGTGACCACGTCGAACCGGCCGCCGAAGGACTTATACAAGGATGGTCTCAACCGGTCGCTGTTCCTGCCGTTCATCGATCTTCTGGCCGAGCGACTGGATGTGCTGCCGCTCAATGGCCCGGTCGATTACAGGCTCGATCGGCTGGGGCGGATGGACACCTGGCTGGTGCCGAACGGGGCGAAGGCGACCGAGGAACTGTCGAACGCATTTTTCCGCCTGACCGACTATCCGGTCGAGGATAGGGCGCATGTTCCGACCTGCGAACTCGCAATCGGTGGCGCGCGCGAAATGCATGTGCCCAAATGCCTGAAGGGCGTTGCGGTGTTCAGCTTCAAACGGCTTTGCGGCGAAGCGCGCGGATCGCCCGATTACCTCGCCATCGCACGACGCTTCCACACCGTCATCATCGTCGGCATCCCGAAGCTGGGGCCGGAAAACCGCAACGAGGCCGCGCGCTTCGTCACGCTGATCGACGCGTTGTACGAACATAAGGTGAAATTGCTCGCCGCGGCCGATGCGATGCCGGAAGAATTGTACCGCGAAGGCGATGGGCGGTTCGAATTCGAACGCACCGTCAGCCGGTTGAACGAAATGCGGTCTGAGGAATATCTTGCCCAGGGGCATGGAAACCAAAAGGCGGAGTGAGGTGTTTTCCGTCGCATGTGGCAAGACCGCACTGTCTATTGCAACTGCGAACTAATTGCAAAGAAACACGTTAACCTTTGGGTGTTAGCGGTTGCCCCGACGCGTCGAAGCGCCTAAGTCGCGTGCGTTTCCGGCGCGGACACGAGTCCCGCGCGACTAAGGTTGAGGAGATCCCAATGGCCCGTAAGAAGATCGCGCTGATCGGTTCCGGCATGATCGGTGGTACGCTCGCGCACCTTGCTGCGATGAAGGAACTGGGCGACATCGTCCTGTTCGACATCGCCGAAGGCGTGCCGCAGGGCAAGGCGCTCGATCTCGCACAGGCCGGCCCGCCCGAGGGTTTCGACGCCGACCTCAAAGGCGCGAACTCGTACGACGAAATCGCTGGCGCCGATGTGTGCATCGTCACCGCAGGCATTCCGCGCAAGCCGGGCATGAGCCGCGACGACCTGCTCAAGACCAATCTCAACGTCATGAAGGCAGTGGGTGAGGGGATCGCCAAGCACGCTCCCGACGCCTTCGTCATCTGCATCACCAACCCGCTCGATGCGATGGTATGGGCGCTGCGCGAATTTTCGGGCCTGCCGCACCAGAAGGTCGTCGGCATGGCGGGCGTGCTCGATTCGAGCCGCTTCCGTCACTTCCTTGCCGAAGAGTTCGACGTGTCGGTCGAAGACGTCACCGCATTCGTGCTGGGCGGTCATGGCGACACGATGGTCCCGGTGGTGGAATATTCGACCGTCGCGGGCATCCCCATCCCCGACCTCATCAAAATGGGCTGGTCGACTCAGGATCGCATCGACGCGATCGTCGATCGTACGCGCAAGGGCGGTGGCGAAATCGTCGGCTTGTTGAAGACCGGCAGCGCCTTCTACGCGCCCGCCACCAGCGCGATCGTGATGGCCGAGAGCTATCTGAAGGACAAGAAACGCCTGCTCCCCTGCGCCGCGCATCTGACCGGCCAGTATGGCGTGGATGACCTCTATGTCGGTGTTCCGATCGTGATCGGCGCGAACGGCGTCGAAAAGGTCGTTGAGATCGAACTGAACGACAGCGCGAAAGCGAATTTCCAGACCAGCGTCGACGCGGTCAAGGAATTGGTCGCTGCCTGCAAGGGCATAGACGAGAGCCTTGCATGAGACTTGCCGGCGCTCTTGGCGTTGTGCTGACCTTAACGGCTGCAGCGGCAAGCGCGCAGTTGCCCAAGGGCGTGGACACGCCTGAGGTAGTGGTCGCGGGCTTCGCGGACACGTGTCGATCCGGGTTCCCCGATTTCGATGCGATCGCACGAACCGCTGCGGCTGGCGGATGGACCGAGCGTGCTACGTCGGTCCCGCACGGCAGTAGCTTGCCTGGAGATGTCGTATTGCCGCGGATGTTTCAGAAGGGCGAAGCGATGTTGGCACTGGTCACGCCCAGCCCGCGATTCGCCGACAGCGTGCGTGCGTGTCAGGTGACCGCCATGGCAAAAGGCAAGCCTGACCTGCAGACCTTTGTCGCGCAAGCGGCCACCGTGCTTGGCTTGGGGTCACCGCGCTGGGAGGGCAAAGGCGATAAGGCAGCGGCGAGCTGGGCCACGGCCGCTGGTACGGTCCGCGCGACTATCCAGCGTTACGGCCGCGTTCGCTCATATTCATTGCAAATTAAGTAGATAATCGGAAGGTTTCGGACCAGATGAGCATCCTCGTCGACAAGAATACCAAGGTCATCACCCAGGGCATGACGGGTGAGACCGGCAGCTTCCATACCAAGGCGGCGCTTGAATACGGCACGCAGATGGTTGGCGGCGTCACCCCCGGCAAGGGCGGGACGACGCATCTCGACCTGCCGGTGTTCGACACCGTGGCGGAAGCGAAGGAAAAAACCGGCGCCGATGCGAGCGTCATTTATGTTCCGCCGCCCTTCGCCGGCGATTCTATCCTTGAGGCCATCGACGCCGAAATCCCGTTGATCGTGTGCATCACCGAGGGCATTCCGGTGCTCGATATGGTGAAGGTGAAGCGCGCGCTTTCGGGATCGAAATCGCGGCTGATCGGCCCGAACTGCCCCGGCGTGTTGACTCCCGGCGAATGCAAGATCGGCATCATGCCCGGCAGCATCTTTTCCAAGGGCTCGGTAGGCGTTGTGTCGCGCTCGGGCACGCTGACCTATGAGGCGGTGTTCCAGACGACCAATGCGGGGCTGGGTCAGACGACCGCGGTCGGCATTGGCGGCGATCCGGTCAACGGCACCAACTTCATCGACGTCCTCGAACTCTTCCTCGCCGACGACGCGACCGAATCGATCATCATGATCGGCGAAATCGGCGGCAGCGCGGAAGAAGAAGCCGCGCAGTTCCTGAAGGACGAGGCAAAAAGGGGCCGCAAGAAGCCGATGGTCGGCTTCATCGCGGGACGCACCGCACCTCCGGGACGGCGCATGGGCCATGCCGGCGCGATCGTTTCGGGCGGCCAGGGCGGCGCCGAGGACAAGATCGCGGCGATGGAGGAAGCGGGCATCCGCGTCTCGCCTTCGCCGTCGCTGCTCGGTGAAACGCTGGTCGACGTATTGAAGGGGTAAAGCGCGTCGTCCCGGCGGAGGCCGGGACCGCCCGCCCGCAAGGGACGCGCCGACGATTCTAACGGCTCCGGCCTCCGCCGGGGCGATGGAGTGAAGGCCATGGGTTACGAAGGCCTGGATTTTTCGGAAATCGCCGGCGGGGTGAGCCCCGCTTTCGTCGAGACGCTGTACCGCAAGTACAAGGCTGATCCCGGATCGGTCGAATCGGGCTGGCGCGAATGGTTCGACGGGCTGGAAAATGCCGTCAGCGGGCCGAGCTGGGCCAATCCGAATTGGCCGCCAAAGGATACCGATTCGCTGACCGCCGCGCTCGATCCCACCCAGATGGAAGCGCAGCCGGTTGCCGCCAAGCCGAGCAAGGCCGCCGCCAGGCAAGTGGCAGGCGCCGCGCCGAACACCGACGACGTGGCAAAGGCCGCGGGCGATTCGATCCGCGCGATGATGCTGATCCGCACCTATCGCGTGCGCGGTCACCTTGCCGCCAATCTCGACCCGCTGGGCGCGCACCAGTCCGAAATGCCCGAGGATCTGCGCACCGAATATCACGGCTTTCCTGACAGCGAGATCGACAAGCCCGTCTATCTGGGTGGCGCGCTGGGGCTGGAAACCGCGACCGTTCGGGAGATGGTCGATATCCTGCGCGCCAATTACTGCGGCAATGTCGGCCTTGAATATATGCACATCGCCGATGTCGATGAGCGCCGCTTCCTCCAGGAACGCATGGAGGGCAAGGACAAGGCGATCGAATTTACCGAGACCGGCAAGAAGGCGATTCTGGGCAAGGTGATCGAAGCCGAGCAGTGGGAAAAATTTCTCGGCCGCAAATATGTCGGCACCAAGCGGTTCGGCTTGGACGGCGGCGAATCGATGATTCCCGCGCTCGAAGCGGTCATCAAATATGGCGGTCAGTACGGCGTACGCGAAATCGTCTACGGCATGGCGCATCGCGGCCGGCTGAACGTCCTCGCCAATGTGATGGCGAAGCCGTTCCGCGTGATCTTCCACGAATTTTCGGGCGGTTCGGCCAATCCGGAGGATGTCGGTGGTTCGGGCGATGTGAAATACCATCTCGGCACCAGCACCGACCGCGAATTCGACGGCATCAATGTGCATATGTCGCTGGTCGCCAACCCTTCGCACCTTGAAGCGGTCGATCCGGTCGTCCTCGGCAAGACCCGCGCGATCCAGACCTATCGCGACGATCTGGCCGAACATGAGGAGGTGCTGCCCGTTCTGATCCACGGCGACGCGGCCTTTGCGGGGCAGGGGATCGTGTGGGAATGCCTCGGCTTTTCGGGGATTCGCGGCTATAATACCGGCGGCTGCGTCCATTTCGTCATCAACAACCAGATCGGTTTCACTACGAGTCCGCAATTCGCGCGCTCCTCGCCTTACCCTTCCGACGTGGCGAAGGGGGTTCAGGCACCGATTTTCCATGTGAATGGCGACGATCCCGAAGCCGTCACCTTCGCCTGCAAGATGGCGATGGAATTCCGTCAGCGTTTCAAGCGCGACATCGTGATCGACATGTGGTGCTATCGCCGCTTCGGTCACAATGAAGGCGACGAGCCGAGCTTCACCCAGCCGCTGATGTATTCGGAGATCAGAAAGCATCCGCCGGTCAGCGAAATCTATGGAAAGCGCCTGACCGAAGAAGGTGTGATCGACGGCGATTTCGTCGGCGAGAAGGTGGACCAGTTCACCACGCTTCTCGAAGGCGAGTTCGAGGCGGGCGAAAGCTATAAGCCGAACAAGGCGGACTGGTTCGCCGGCCGCTGGTCGGGACTGTCGGTTCCTGCCGATGCCGAAAGCGGGCGGCGCAGTGTCGATTCGGGGCTGGACCGGAAGCTGTTTGATTCGCTCGGCCGCACGCTGACCCGCGTTCCCGACGATCTGGAGATGCACAAGACGCTTCGCCGGATCATCGATGCCAAGCGCAAGATGTTCGAAACCGGCGAAGGGTTCGACTGGGCGACCGGTGAGGCGCTGGCATTCGGATCACTGCTGTCGGAGGGCTATGGCGTCCGACTGTCGGGCCAGGATTCGGGGCGCGGCACGTTCAGCCAGCGGCACGCCGTCTGGGTCGATCAGAAGGACGGGCATGGCTATATCCCGCTCGACGGAATCGAACATGGCCGGTTCGAAGTGCTCGACAGCCCGTTGTCCGAATATGGCGTGCTCGGCTTCGAATATGGCTATGCGCTTGCTGACCCCAAAACGCTGGTGCTGTGGGAAGCGCAGTTCGGCGATTTCGCGAACGGCGCGCAGATTATGATCGACCAGTTCATCGCGAGCGGCGAGGCGAAATGGCTTCGCGCCAATGGCCTGGTGATGCTGTTGCCGCACGGGTATGAAGGGCAGGGACCGGAACACAGTTCGGCGCGGCTCGAACGCTATCTGCAATTGTGCGCACAGGACAATATGCAGGTCGCGAACTGCACCACCCCGGCAAATTATTTCCACCTGCTTCGTCGGCAGATGCACCGCAGCTTCCGCAAGCCGCTGATCATCATGACACCCAAATCGCTGCTCCGGCACAAGATGGCGGTGTCGGAAACGAACGACTTTCTGGGCGACAGCCATTTCCGGCGCATTCTGTCCGATCCGTCGGCGCCGGCGGACAAGGATACGAAACGCGTCGTGCTGTGCACCGGCAAGGTCGCATATGACCTGATCGAAGCGCGCGATGCGGCGGGCGACAAGAACACGCAGATCATCCGGATCGAGCAAATTTACCCCTTCCCCGGCGAGCCGCTGACCAAGCGGCTGAAGGCGATGGAAAATCTCGAAGAGGTCGTTTGGTGTCAGGAAGAACCGAAGAACAACGGCGCGTGGTTCTTCGTCGAACCCTATATCGAACAGTGCCTTGGCGATGCCGGCGTGAAGCCGGCGCGCGCAAGCTATGCCGGCCGTGCGGCTGCGGCGTCGCCCGCAACGGGCCTGATGAAACGGCATCAGGCCGAACAGGGCGCATTGGTCGCCGAAGCGCTGGGTCATAGCGCCAAGGAAGAAATCCGCCGCACGCGGCAGGGTTGATGTTGCAACCATGCCCCGGCGCAGGTCGGGGACGCATTGATAATTTGGAGATTCCGGTCTCCGCCGGAATGACGAGGTAGGAAATGGCAACCGAAGTCAAAGTCCCCACTCTGGGCGAATCGATCACCGAAGCGACGCTTGGCGAATGGCTCAAACAGCCCGGCGATGATGTCGCGGTCGACGAACCGATCGCCAGCCTCGAAACCGACAAGGTATCGGTGGAGGTGCCATCGCCGGTGGCGGGCAAGATGGGCGATTACAGCGTTCAGGTCGGCGATACGGTAGAGGTCGGCGCGGTGATCGCATCGATCGAAAGCGGCGAAGGCGGCGCGAAGTCCGCGCCCACGCCCCCCGAAGCCAAGCCCGCGGCAAAGGACGATGCGGCAAAGCCCGAAAAAGCGGGGCAGCAGGCGCCGGCGGACGGCGATGTCGAAGCTGCTGCGCTGTCGCCTTCGGTGCGCCGCGCGGTGCTGGAAACCGGCGTCGACCCCTCGACGATCAAGGGCACCGGCAAGGACGGGCGCATCACCAAGGAAGACGTGATGGCAGCGGCGGAGAACAAGGGCGCTGGCACGCCTGCCCCCTCACCCGCTCCCGCCGCTACGCCAGTCCCTGCCCCGGCCGAGGGCGGGGCGCGCAACGAAGAACGCGTGCGCATGACGCGTCTGCGCCAGACGATAGCCAAGCGGCTGAAGGGCGCGCAGAACGAGGCGGCGCTGCTCACCACCTTCAACGATGTCGACATGACCGCGGTCATGGAAGCGCGGTCGAAGTACAAGGAACTGTTCGAAAAGAAGCACGGCGTTCGACTGGGTTTCATGGGCTTCTTCGTAAAGGCCGCGTGCATGGCGCTGAAGGACGTTCCGGCGGTCAATGCGCAGATCGACGGCGATGAAATCGTCTATCACGACTATGCCGACATCTCGGTCGCGGTGTCCGCGCCGCAGGGGTTGGTCGTGCCGGTGATCCGCAGCGCCGATCAGATGAGCGTCGCAACGATCGAAAAGACGATCGGCGATTTCGGCAAGCGCGCCAAGTCGGGCGACCTGAAAATGGACGAAATGAAGGGCGGCACCTTCACCATTTCGAACGGCGGCGTGTTCGGTTCGCTGATGTCGACCCCGATCGTCAACCCGCCCCAGGCGGCGGTGCTCGGCCTGCACCGGATCGAGGAACGTCCGGTGGTTCGCGACGGTCAGATCGTGGCGCGCCCGATGATGTATCTGGCGCTGACCTATGACCACCGCCTGATCGACGGACGCGAAGCGGTGACCTTCCTCGTCGCGCTGAAAAACGCGATCGAAGACCCGACCCGCATCCTGATCGATCTGTAAGACCGGTGTTCCTGCGAAAGCACGAGCCCAGAGCGTTAAACGCGAAGGCTTGAATCCGAATTCTGGATTCCTGCTTTCGCAGGAATACGAAAGCGAGAAGGCAAACGAAGACCGGCTTTGTGTATCTGATGGCCAGCAGACGAAACGGAACGCTTTATCTTGGCGTAACCAGCGACCTGATCGCCCGCATTCATCAGCATCGCAACGGGCTGGTCGACGGTTTTTCGAAGCGGTACGGGTGCACACGGCTTGTCTGGTTCGAAACGCATGACGATCTGCAGGAAGCGCGCCGCCGCGAACTGCATATGAAAAAGTGGAAACGCGATTGGAAACTCGAACTGATCGAGGCTGACAATCCGCAGTGGAGGGACTTGTACGAGACGCTGTTTTGAAGCGCCGTACTCCTGCGAACGCAGGAGACCAGAGCCGCAAACGGTGCCTTGTTGGAACCCTGGGCTCCTGCGGACGCAGGAGCGCAAAGGAGGTAGATGATGGCAGACAAGTACGACTATGACGTTCTGGTGATCGGTGCCGGCCCCGGCGGCTATGTCGCGGCGATCCGCGCGGCACAGCTTGGCCTGAAGACCGCGTGCGCCGAAAGCCGCGAAACGCTGGGCGGAACCTGCCTCAATGTCGGGTGCATTCCGTCCAAGGCGATGCTTCACGCCTCCGAACTGTACGACGAAGCCGCCTCGGGCCGGATGGCGAAGCTGGGCATCAAGGTGACGCCCGAACTAGATCTCGACACGATGCACGGCCAGCGCAAGGATGCGGTCAAGCAGCTTACCGGCGGTATCGAATATCTGTTCAAGAAGAACAAGGTCACCTGGCTGAAGGGCCGCGCCGCGTTCGAGGACGCGCACAAGGTGAAGGTCGGCGACGACACCGTCACCGCGAAGAACATCGTCATCGCGACCGGATCGTCGGTGACCCCGCTTCCCGGTGTCGAGATCGACCAGAAGGTGGTTGTCGATTCGACCGGCGCGCTGGAACTGCCCAAGGTGCCCGAACACATGGTGGTTATCGGTGGCGGCGTGATCGGCCTTGAGCTTGGCAGCGTGTGGCGGCGGCTTGGCGCGAAGGTCACCTGCATCGAGTTTCTCGACCAGATCCTCCCCGGCTTCGACGGCGATGTGCGCAAGGAATCGAACAAGATCTTCAAGAAGCAGGGCATCGATTTCAAGCTCGGCACCAAGGTGAGCAAGGTCGCGGTGAAGGGCGATAAGGCGACGCTCACGCTCGAACCTGCCAAGGGCGGCGATGCCGAGACGATGGAGGCCGATTGCGTGCTCGTCTCGATCGGGCGGCGTCCGAACACTGATGGCCTTGCGCTCGACAAGGCGGGGCTGAAGACCAACCAGCGCGGCCAGATAGCGATTGATCACGACTTCCGCACCGGCGTCGACGGCGTCTGGGCGATCGGCGATGTCGTTCCCGGCCCCATGCTCGCGCATAAGGCCGAGGATGAGGGCATCGCGGTTGCCGAAAATATCGCGGGGCAAACGGGCATCGTGAACCACGACATCATCCCGTCGGTGGTCTATACCTGGCCCGAAATCGCTGGCGTCGGCCTGACCGAGGAAGCGGCAAAGGAAAAGGGCGAGGTGAAGGTCGGCAAGTTCCCGATGATGGCGAACAGCCGCGCCAAGACCAATCACGAACCCGACGGTTTCGTGAAGGTAATTGCCGATGCCAAAACCGATCGCGTGCTGGGCGTGTGGTGTATTGCATCGGTCGCGGGCACGATGATCGCTCAGGCCGCGCAGGCGATGGAATTCGGCGCGACGAGCGAGGATATCGCTTATACCTGCCACGCGCATCCCACGCATAGCGAGGCGGTCAAGGAAGCGGCGATGGCGGTGACGGGCAAGCCGATCCATATCTGATCGCAGCCTCCCCGGGCGACAGGGTAAAAAAAACGGCGTGTCGGAAACCCCGGCACGCCGTTTTCATTCGCGCCCGTTCCCGATCAGGCGCTGACCAACCCTGCTTGTCCGGATTGCACCGCCCAGCGCGCGGCGGTGGCGATCGGCGCGTCGCGGCGGGTGATCGCATCGACCACGCGGAAATGGCCGGTCCACGCATCGCGGGTAATATCGCTGAGCAGATAGCCGCGCCGGTCGTTCGTCCAGTGCAGGAACGGGTTGTCGCGCATGATCTCTTCATTGCCCGGGCGCAGGTCGTGGCCATCGCCGCCACTGGTGATCGATGTGGAGACGAATTCGCTCGCCACGGTCCTGCCGTCGCGTTGCAGGTCGATCGCCCAATTTTGATGTTCGTCGCCGGTAACCACGACGACATTGCCGCCCTTGTGCCGGTCGAACAGGGCCAGTATTCGTTCGCGCGGTCCCGGATAGGCGGCCCAGCTGTCCATGTTATAGGTCGGCTGCGCATTCGGGTAATCGGGCGTTCGCCGATCGATCGGCGCCATCATCACCTGCTGGGCCACTCCCTGCCAATGCTGGCTGCTGGAGGTGAAGCCTTCTTCGAGCCAGCTTTCTTGCGCCTTGCCCAGCACCTGCTGCGTCGCGGCGCTTGCCTCCGCACATAGCGGCTTGAACCCGTCGCCGCAGGGTTGATCGCTGCGGTACAGGCGGGTGTTGGGCATGTGCAGCCGGATCAGATCGCCGATATCGACCCGGCGGCGCATATGCGCCACGCCTTGCGCATCGGGAAAGGAGGAGCGGCGCACCGGCATATGTTCATACCATGCCTGAAATGCCGCGCGGCGGCGCAGCAGGAAGGTTTCGGGCGGCGTGCCGTCCTGCGCCCATTCGCTCACCCAGTTATTCTGCACCTCATGATCGTCATAGGTGCAATACCAGGGCGCGGCCGCGCGTGCCGCCTGCAAATCGGCATCGGTCGTGGTCTGGGCATAGCGGACGCGGTAATCGTCGAGCGAAAAGGGTTCGCGCGTCGCATAGCGGCGCACCGCCTCGATCGGACGATCGAACGCATCAAGCACGAATCCGGGCGAATATTCATAGATATAATCGCCGTAATGGAACATGAAATCGGGCGCGTCCTCCGCCGCATGGCGATACGCGGTGTAATATCCGGCCTCGAAATGCTGGCATCCGATCGCGGCGAAGCGGACCCGATCGACCCGGCTTCCCGGCGCGGGCAGGGTGGTTGCCCGCCCTGCAAAGGTGCGCTCGCCCGCGCAGCGGAACCGATACCAATAGGGGCGTCCGGGTTTCAGTCCCGTCACCTCGACATGCACCGAATGGGCAAGTTCGGGCCACGCCTTTTCGGTGCCCTTCGCCGCGATGGTGCGGAAATGTTCGTCCTCCGCCACTTCCCAGTCCACCGGGACTTCCGCCATCGGCATCCCGCCGTGCGGGTCGAGCGGATCGGGGGCGAGCCGTGTCCAGATGACGAACCCGTCGGCCTGTGCGTCGCCTGCCGCCACGCCCAGCGTGAAGGGGTAGTCGGCAAAGGGCAGCTGCGCCCGGCCTGCCGCGGGCAAAATAAAGGGAGCGGCGACAAGGCCGCCGACAAAATGTCTGCGCGAAGAAGTGAAGATAGCCATGATCCGCCGCTAATAAGGTTGGGTTGCACCAATGCTACAGCAAGCGCACGATCCGCGCCGCAAGGATTTTTCGATAGCAGCGCCCTTTTCGGGACCGACAATTTCCGCTAAGCGCGCGCAAACCTCCTTTCCGGGAAAATTTACATGACTCTTCGCAACGTGGCGATCATCGCCCACGTCGATCACGGCAAAACCACGCTCGTCGACCAGCTTTTCCGCCAGTCCGGCACCTTTCGCGACAATCAGCGCATCGACGAACGCGCGATGGATTCGAACGATCTCGAAAAGGAACGCGGGATCACCATTCTGGCCAAGTGCACCTCGGTCGAGTGGGAAGGCACGCGGATCAACATCGTCGATACGCCCGGCCACGCCGATTTCGGCGGTGAGGTGGAGCGTATCCTCAGCATGGTCGATGGTGTGATCCTGCTGGTCGATTCGTCCGAAGGGGCTATGCCGCAGACGAAGTTCGTCACTGGCAAGGCGCTGGCGCTGGGGCTGAAGCCGATCGTCGTCGTCAACAAGGTCGATCGCGCAGATTCGCGGATTCAGGAAGTGCTGGACGAGGTGTTCGACCTGTTCGTCAGCCTCGATGCAAACGACGAGCAGCTCGATTTTCCGGTGCTCTACGCCTCGGGCCGCAACGGCTACGCCAGCGAAGACCCCGATGCGCGCGAAGGCACGTTGCAGCCGCTGTTCGAAAAGATCGTCGGTCACGTTCCCGCGCCCGATGTCGATGTCGACGCGCCGTTCAAATTCCTCGTGACGCTGCTCGACCGCGACAATTTCGTCGGCCGTATCCTGACCGGCCGCGTCGAAACCGGCACGGTGAAGCTGAACCAGCCGATCCACGCGCTCGATCGCGACGGCAAGACCGTCGAAACCGGGCGCGCGACCAAGATCATGGCGTTCCGTGGTCTGGAACGCGTTCCGGTGGATGAGGCGAAGGCGGGCGACATCATTTCGATGGCGGGGCTTGAGGTCGCGACCGTTGCCAACACCATCGCCGATACCTCGGTCAGCGAACCGATTCAGGCGCAGCCGATCGATCCGCCGACGCTGTCGATGCGCTTCGCCGTCAACGATTCGCCGATGGCCGGGCGCGAGGGCAGCAAGGTGACGAGCCGCATGATCCGCGACCGCCTGCTGCGCGAAGCCGAATCGAACGTCGCGATCAAGGTGACCGAGGCCGAGGACAAGGACAGTTTCGAAGTCGCCGGGCGCGGTGAATTGCAGCTTGGCGTGCTGATCGAAACCATGCGCCGCGAAGGGTTCGAACTGGGCATCAGCCGCCCCCGCGTGCTGTTCCGCGAGGGTGAGACCGGCCGCGAGGAACCGTATGAAACCGTCGTGATCGACGTGGATGAGGAATTTTCGGGCACGGTCGTTGAGAAGATGAACCTGCGCAAGGCCGAAATGACCGATATGCGCCCGTCGGGCGGCGGCAAGACGCGGATCACCTTCTCCGCGCCCAGCCGCGGCCTGATCGGCTATCACGGCGAATTCCTGTCCGACACGCGCGGCACCGGCATCATGAACCGGTTGTTCGAAAAATACGGGCCGTACAAGGGCCAGATCGAAGGCCGCAAGAACGGCGTGCTGATCTCCAACGGCACGGGCGAGGCGAATGCCTATTCACTCAACAGCCTTGAAGATCGCGGCATCCTGTTCGTCGGGCAGGGCGAAGCGCTGTACGAAGGTATGATCGTGGGCGAAAACGCCAAGACGGACGACCTTGAGGTCAATCCGATGAAGGCGAAGCAGCTCACTAACATCCGTTCGTCGGGCAAGGACGACGCGATTCGCCTGACCCCGCCGCGCAAGATGACGCTGGAACAGGCGATCGCCTATATCGACGATGACGAACTGGTCGAGGTAACGCCCAAGACCATCCGGCTGCGCAAGCGCCATCTCGATCCGCATGAACGCAAACGGGCAAAGCGCAGCCAGGCCGCCTGAGGACGGTACCCAGCGTCGAAACAAAAAAGGCGGTCGCCCGGCGCGGCCGCCTTTTTTCTTTATTGCGATCGAGCGGCGTGGCGCAAACAAACCCTTCCCGTCCGCGCCGGACGTCATTGCGAACCCGCAAAGCGGGTGAAGCAATCCAGCGCCGCGTGCCGCAAAGGTGACGAACCGAACGCAAAAAGCATCAGCAACAGCCGGGATTTTCCCCTGTCGCCTTGCGGCGCGCCGTATGCTGTCTATCTTGTGCTGCGCCGCAGCATTCAAGGAATATTATATGACACAGCGAGATGCGCCGCGCGCCACGCATCCGGGGCTGGTATTGCTGGCGCTCGCAATGGGTGGGTTCGCGATCGGGACGACCGAATTCGCGACGATGAGCCTGCTTCCTTATTTCGCGAGCGATCTCGGCATTGACGCGCCGACCGCTAGCCATGTCATCAGCGCCTATGCGCTTGGCGTGGTGGTTGGCGCGCCGCTGCTCGCGGTTGTGTCGGCACGGGTCGAACGGCGTTTGCTGCTGATCGGACTGATGGCCCTTTTCGCGATCGGCAATGCGTTGAGTGCGCTCGCGTCGAGCTATTCGATGATGATGCTCGTCCGGTTTATCAGCGGCGTTCCGCATGGCGCCTATTTCGGCATCGCGTCGCTGATGGCGGCATCGCTGGTTCCGGCCGAGCGGCGCACCTGGGCGGTATCGCGCGTGATGCTTGGCCTGACGATCGCGACGATCGCGGGCGTGCCGTTCGCCAACGCGCTGGGGCAATGGGTCGGCTGGCGCTGGGGGTTCGTCGTGGTTGCCGCGCTCGCGCTGGCGACGATCGCGCTGATCCGGATATTCGCCCCGCGCCAGCTGCCCGATCGGGATGTCAGCCCGCTCAGCGAACTCGATGCGCTCAAGCGCCGCCAGGTCTGGCTGACGCTTGGCATAGGCGCGGTCGGGTTCGGCGGGATGTTCGCCGTCTACACCTATCTCGCCTCCACGCTGGTCGAGGTGACGGGCGTTAGTGCCGCGCTGATCCCGGTCTATCTCGCGATCTTCGGCGCGGGGATGACGATCGGCAACCTGTTTATACCCTATTTCGCCGATCGTGCGCTCATGCCCACGGCGGCGGGGGTGCTGATCTGGGCAATCGCGGTGACGCTGCTCTATCCGATCGCTGCGCATAATAGCTGGGCGATGGGCGCGATTGTGTTTTTGATCGGAATTGTCGGTGCGCTCGGCGCGATCCTTCAGACGCGACTGATGGACGTTGCAGGCGATGCGCAATCGCTCGCCGCCGCGCTCAACCATTCGGCGTTCAACACCGCCAATGCGCTAGGGCCATGGCTTGCCGGAATGGCGATTGCAGCGGGTTTCGGCTGGGCATCGTCGGGGCTGGTCGGCGCGGCGTTGGGCGCAGGCGGACTGCTGGTCTGGCTGGTCGCCGCCCTCGACGCGCGGCGGCAGGCGGCGACACCGCTACCGGCATAGGGCCGCGCAAGCTGTCTTTACCGAATACTCCCATCACCCATTGCGCTGTCCTACACGGTCACAGCCCGGTATGATCAGGTCTGCTCTTTCGCATCGCCCATGGCGGCCAGCGCGCAGATGTGCGTCCATTCGGCCTCGCTCACCGGGCTTACCGACAGGCGCCCCTGTTTCAGCGTCGCCATGTCGCGAAGCGCGGCTTCTTCCTTCAACTTTTTCAGCGGGACCGCGCGCGGTAGCGGCGCGACGGGGTTGACTTCCACCGAAGCCCATTTTCCGTCCTCGCCATCCGCCCGCCATTCGCGCGATACTTCCATGATTCCGGCAATGGCGGGCACCGCGCAGGCGCTGTGATAGAAAAAGGCGCGATCGCCGCACGTCATCGCGCGCAGGTTTTTCGCCGCAGCGTGGTTTCGTACCCCGGTCCATTCGGTGCGGCCGTCGCGAACCAGATCGTCCCAGCCATATTCGTCCGGTTCCGATTTCATCAGCCAATGGGCCATCGCATATCCTGTACGCGTACGGGACGCCTTTATTGTCGTTTTGCCCGTCACCCCAGGCTAAACCTTTGCTGAACGCCCGGTTCCGGGTCGGTTCACAACAGGCCTGCTATACCGTTTTTCATCATCGGGCATCCTTTTCCATGTTTTTGCGGAAAAAACATGGGTGCGGCGCTCGACTATTGAGAGGAGCGACCATGATCACCTTTACCAGAAAAGCGGCGCTTGGCCTTGCACTGGGCGCTACCGCGATGACCGCCGCCGCCATGCCGGCGCAGGCGCAACGCTATCGCCACAGCTATCACCATTATCATCATGACAACGGTGCAGGCACCGCCATCGTCGCCGGGATCGCCGGCCTTGCGATCGGCGCGGCCATCGCTTCGTCGAACAACGATCGTCGCTATGACCGCGGCTATTATCGCGACCGCGATTATTACCCGGCCGATGCGTATCGGGGCCGCGGTTATTACCGCGCGCCGCGCTATTGCAGCGTCCATCGCGAATGGGACCCGTATCGGCATCGTTCCGTTGCGGTTCGCTATTGCCGGTGACTTGAGAAGGGGGCGGATCGATCCGTCCCCTTTTTTCATCCCGCCGCCATGAAACCCCTTTTCCCGCGCGGCATAGTGCGGCACAGCCTCGCGGCATGACTGATACGCCTCCCGACCGCCTTTCGATCAACCCGCGCAGCCCGCATTTCGACCAGACGGTGCTCAAACGCGGCATCGGTATCCGCTTCAAGGGAAGCGAACGCCGCGATGTCGAGGAATATTCGATTTCCGAAGGCTGGATTCGCGTGCAGCTGGGCAAGAAGGTCGATCGCCATGGCCAGCCGCTGACGATCAAGCTTACCGGCCCCGTCGAAGCCTGGTATCAGGATGCCGAGGCCGAGCAGGGCGAACCCGGCGCCACCGGCCCTCAGGACGAAATCGACGAAGCCTAATGCGGCAAAGGGGCGGCCCCGAAACCGCCCCTCTCAATCCAGTTCAATGCACGAAGCGGGCGACGACGTCGCGATAGCTTCGGCTCACCTTCACCTGCGCGCCCGAATCGAGCACCAGAAAGCATTCACCGTTGGTATGCGGCTTTACCTGCCGCACCAGATCGAGGTTGACGATGGTTGACCGGTGAACGCGCTGAAACCGGCGCGGGTCGAGACGCTTTTCGAGGTCCTTCATCGTTTCGCGCAGGATCAGCGTGTTATCGCCGGTGTAGATGCACATATAGTCGCCGGCGGCGTCGATCCGCTCGATCGTATCGACATCGACGCGGAAAATCTGGCCGCGATCCTTGATGTTGATCAGCTTTTCATAGCGGCTGGCAGCCATGGTGTCGCCGCCGTCCGAATATTCCTCCGCCGCCTGCGGCGCGACTTCGGCCAAAACTTCCTTCAGCTTTTCGACCTCCGCCTGACCACGCCGGTCGGTCAGGCGCTGGCGAACGCGTTCCAGCGTGTCGGCCAGCCGCCCTTCCTCGACGGGTTTGAGGAGATAATCGACCGCCTGCGCCTCGAACGCGCGAATGGCGTGGTCGGAATAGGCGGTGACGAAGACGACCAGCGGCGGTTCGACCTCCATCAGCCCCTGAACGACCGAAAAGCCGTCAAATCCCGGCATCTGGATGTCGAGAAAGACCAGATCGGGTTTCTGCGTCTTGATCGCGCGGATCGCCTCGCGCCCATTCTGGCACTTTTCGATGATTTCGACGTCTTCATGCGCCTTCAGACGAAGCTCAAGGCCCTGAATGGCGAGCGGTTCGTCGTCGACTAATATGGTGCGGATGGTCATGCTGCCTCGCGGTTGGGTTCCTCAATCTGGAACGGTATCTCGATCTCAACGCGAAAGCCCCCGCCGGGGTTCGATCTGGTCTCGAATCGATGGTCGGGGCCGAACGCCTGAAGCAATCGCTCGCGAATATTGGCAAGACCCACGCCCGTCGAAAGGTTCGGCCTGCGCGGCCCTTTGGTCAATCCCGGTCCGGTGTCCGCCACGACGACCCGCACCCTGTCTCCGGCAAGCCGCGCGGAAACCGCGATATCGGCGCCCTCCTCCTGCGGTGTGACGGCATATTTGATCGCATTTTCGACCAGCGGCTGCAGCAGGAGCGAGGGCAGGCGCGCCTTCACCACGCGCGGATCGATATTGAAATCGGGCCGCAGCCGATCCCCGAACCGCATCTTTTCGATTTCGAGATACAGTTTCAGCGTCTCGACCTCCTGCGCCAGCGTGACGTGCGCGGTCGGTTCGTTGGCAAGCGTATAGCGCAGAAAGTTCGACAGGCGCGCGAGCATCGCATTGGCGCGCTCGGTCTCTTTCAGCAGCACCAGTGTGGAGATCGAGTTCAGCGTGTTGAACAGGAAGTGCGGATTAAGCTGATAGCGCAGCATCGCGAGCTGCGCGCTCGACGCCTGCGTCTCCAGCAGTTTTAGCTGCGTATTCTGTTCCTCGACGATCAGGTAGAAGTTGATCCCGAAATACAGCGCCGACCAGCCGGCCAGCACCACGAAATTCAAAAACACCGTGCCAAGGACCAGATTGATCGTCAGGCCCGGCGTCGCATTGCGGATGAACGAAAAGGTAAAGGCGTCGATGACCGCATACATTGCGGTTGCAGCGCCCAGCGTCGCCAGCGTCACCACCACGCCCGAAATGCGCGGCAGGCGCCGGTAATATCCGTACAGCGCCGACAGCAGCAGCGTCAGGCAATAGCCGACGATCGCTTCGACCAGCACCGCGATGACGGTTTTGAACGAAAAGGTGTTCGAAATGCTCGAAACGGTGCGCAGCACCAGATAGCCGCCCCATCCCGCCGCCTGAAGCATCCAGAAGGCGCGGCTCTTATCCTCGAAAAAGGGGCGCGAGAGGATGGAGGGTCTGGTTACGGCCACGCGGTGCTTTCGGGTAAATCGAACGACAGGGTCGATCCGCGAATATAGCGCCTGCGCGGCAAGGGCAAAGGGCACGTGGCTTTCCACCGCATCCCACCAACAAAAAACCGCCGCCCCCTTTGGGGGGACGGCGGCGTTTCGCTTCCAATGATCGGATGATTTTAGAAGTTGTAGCTTACGCCCACTTTCAGGCGCCACACAGACGACGAAGTATTGATGAATTCGTCCTTGTAATAATTATCGGTGTTCGCTTCGGAGATGATGTAGCGGCCCTGATCGTCCACGCCGTCGATCGAGGCGACATCCTGGAACCCGGTGTATGAGCGGCGATGCTGGGCGTTCCAGTCGCTGTCGAGCAGGTTCAGGAAGTTGTCGATCGTGGCATAGAGGCGAATCTTGTCGTCCACCCCGAAGAAGCGACCCGGCCCGGGCAGATCCTGCGAGAAGGTGAGATCCATATCGTAATACCAGTCGTTGGTGCAGGTATTGCGAGCGATCGTGCGACCGGCATAGCCCTTCGCGCAGTCGAGCGACTGAGTGAAGTCGACCAGTTCGGCCACCGCATCCGGATCGGATTCGGGCGACAGATTGGCATCGTCGACGCCGTTCGGCACGTACAGCAGCGCGCTGTCATTGCCTGCTTCGCCGTTGCTGAAATAGCTGCCGTCAAAGGTCAGGCTGAACGGACGGCCCGAGCGTGCAACGAAGCTGATGCCCAGGCGGGTTTTCAGATCGCTGACGAATTCCTCGGCGAAGCGCAGGTCCAGCGTGATGTTGTGTTTGCTGGAATAGGCGCTGGTCGCTTCTTCGGGGTTCTGCAGGTCGAACGTCGCGGTGTTGTTGAAGTTCGACGTCGCCTGCGAACTGCCAAAGGTGCGGCGGTCATGCGCATCGGTATAGGCATAGCCGATCGAGAAGTTGATCGAACCGCCCGGCGTGAAAACGCCGCCGTCGAAATGCTTTTGCAGCAGGAACGACGCGATCTGACTGGTATACCCTTTCGAATTGGTCAGCATGATTTCGTCGTCGCGGCTGGTATTGAAGCACGCTTCGGTAACATTGGCCCATTGCGGAGCCGGGTTCGAACCCTGATAGACCGCGTTACAGCCATCGACCGTCGGATCGATCGCCGCATAGATCGGACGACCATCGACCGTATATCCGTTCAGCCCCGCCCTGATGTCCGGCGTAAGCGACAGGTCAACCAGAGCAAGCGGGTTCGTGTAGCGGCTGTAGATGTAATCGAGCTTGAGCTGCCAGTTGCTGAAGAAGCCGCTCGACGCGAAATCCAGACCCGATTCCCAGCCCGCATTCAGGCGAAGAACCGACGGCATCTTGATGTTGGGATCGGTTGATTGGGTATCGCCCAGACCTTGCGACGCACTGCTGATCCCCTGCGAGGCGATGCAGGAGGGAACGCCGGTGAACGTACCGTTGTCCAGCACGCTGATCGGGCCGTCGGGGCAGGCGGAGGACAGGGTCGTGCCCTGTGCATAGCCATAGCCGTTGTTCTGGAACGCGTTGGCGAACCATACCAGCGGATCGCCGCCGGAGAACATGCCGGCGCCGAGGCGCAGACGCGGCTGCGAGAATATCGCGAAATCGCCCAGATCATAGGTCGCGGCCACGCGCGGCATTACCGACGGATCCAGATTGCTGAAGCCGATCGCATTGCTGTAGCCGTAGCGGTCGATAAAGTTGGGATTGTTGCCGGGCCGGCCGCCGTCATACCAGTCGACGCGCGCGCCCGCCACGATGCCGAGCCGGTCGTTCACCTTCCAGTCGTCCTGCGCATAGACCGAGAAGATCGTGCGCGTGAACGCCGCCGCGGCGCTGTTGACGTCGCCGGTGGCCGAGAAGTTCCCGGTCGCACCCACGGCGTTGCCCGCCGTGACGGTGGAGGCGTACAGGCTGCTGGTCCGGGTGCCGTCGGAAAGGATGCCGTTCGCCAGATCGTCGATGCTGGTGAAATACAGCGTGCCGGTGGCATCGGAAACGAAGAGGTTGAAGATGCTCGCCTGGTTGATCTCGGCGCCGAATTTCAGCTTGTGATTGCCCTGATTCAGCTTTGCGATGAACGCGCCCTGGTCCAGCTTGGTGCGCAGGTCGTTGGCGGTGCGGTACACGTCGGGACCGGCAACGATCAGGCCGTTGGTCCCATCATCCTGAGTCACGCCGACGACGATGCGCGGGATCGGATTGTCGCTCTGGGCTTCCCCGCCGCCTACAGGGTCCTGAAGATCGCGGACCTTGGAGTGCGAGAAGCGCAATTCGGTCGAGAAATTGTCGGTCCAGTCCGAATACAGGCGGGCCGAATAATAATCCGAATTGGTGCCGCTGTTGTAGAAGTTGTTATATCCGGCGATGGTCGGACCGGTTCCGGTATAGTAATCGCCGTCCTTGACCGAATTTTCTTCCAGATGCTGATAGGTCAGCTCAAGGCGCTGTGCATCGCTGATGTGCCAGTCGAGGCGTCCAAAATAACGCTCGTTTTCATAAGGCAGGTTCGTCGCCAGTCCGCCGGTGTCAATGCCATATGTGTTCGAGAGAATGTCGCTGACGCGATTGAAATCGTCTACCGTTACGCCGGCCAGTTCATTGGCAGCGCCAGATCCGGTCGGACCATAATCGAACGCGTTCCCGGTTTCCTGATGCGAATAGGCGCCGAAGAAGAAAAGGTGGTCCTTGATGATCGGGCCGCCCAGCGACACGCCCCAGTTCTTCTGCTCTTCAACCGGAGCAACGTCTTGTCCCTGCACCTTGTCGCCGCGCAGGCTGTTGTCCGAATATTCGAAAAAGCCCGAACCGTGAAACTGGTTGGTGCCCGATTTGGTGATTGCATTGATCGCGCAGCCGGTGAACTGGCCATATTCGACGTCATAGGGCGCGAACTGCACCTGAACCTCGCGAATAGCGTCGTACGGGATCGGGGTCGAGGAGCGCGATGCGAAACCAGTGCCGTTCAGGCCGTAAATATCGCCCTGGCTGATGCCGTCGACCGTAAACGCGTTGCCGCGATCATTGCCGCCCAGGCACGAGATATGGTCCTGACCGTCGCCGCCAGTCGAAGCGTCTTCGCGGTCTAGGCTGACGCGCGGATCGATACGGATGACGTCGCGCACGTCGCGATTGAAGCTGGGCAGCTGCTCAAGGGCTTCGGTGCCGAACGAGGTGCCGGGGCCGACCGCGAGCTGGGTTACGTTGGCGCGCGCCGCGGTAACGACGATGTCGCCCGCGCCGGAGGTCAGGTTGAACGCCAGGCTGGTATTGCCCTGAAGCGAGGTGGTGAGGCCGTTGACCGTCTGGCCTTCATAGCCCGGCGCGCTTGCCATGACGGTATAGGGGCCGCCCGGCGTCAGGTTGCCCAGCGAGAAATTGCCGTTCGCGCCTGTGGTCAGCGTGCGGACATTGTCGGTGCGCGTGTCAGTGACGGTAACGGTAGCGTTCGCGATCGGCGTTCCCGATTCGTCCTGAACGGTGCCTTCGATGCCGGTGGTGATCTGCTGCGCCATTGCAGGCGCTGCAGGAAGGCAGAACGCTGCAATTGCGGCGCCTGCAAAAAGATGGTTGCGCATGATTCATCCCTTTTGGAGTAGTGCCCTGATCAGCACGCGGCGTCTTCGCCGTCGGAGGCGGCTGATGCGTTTCTTTTATGTAGCTTCGGTGACAGTTCCAGCCTTCAGCGCGTTATCGCGAAAGAATCATGCTGCGTTGCAAAAAAGCATCACTGTGCTGCGGTGACGATCCGCGCCCATTCCGCTTCGTCTATAACACGGATTCCCAGCTCTCGGGCCTTGTTCAGCTTTGATCCGGCACCCGGGCCGGCGACGACCAGCCCCGTCTTCGACGACACCGATCCGGCGCTCCTCGCCCCCAGCGCTTCGGCCTGCGCCTTGGCTTCGTCGCGCGACATGGTTTCCAGCGTGCCGGTGAACACGATCGTCATGCCGCTCACTTCCGATTCGCGGGTTTCGTGAACCACGTCGGACGGCGTTACCTGATCGAGCAGGTCGGCGATGGCTTCGCGATTGTGCGGTTCGGCGAAGAAATCGGCCAGCGCCAGCGCGACTTCGGGGCCGACGCCGCCGGTTTCGGCGATCGCTGCCATTTCCTTGCCCATGCGCGCGAGGAACTTGTCCTCGCTTTCGCCGGTCGCGCGATACAGTTCGGCGCGCTTTTCCTCCATTCGCCCGACCATTGCATGGAACGCGTTCCAGCTTGTCCAGCGGCGGGCAAGGTCGCGCGCGGTGATCGCGCCGACATGGCGAATGCCCAGCGCAAACAGAAAGCGATCGAGCGGTGGATCGCGTCTCGCCTCGATCGCCTGAATCAGGTTGCGCGCCGACGTTTCCGCCCAGCGATCGCGCGCGACGAGCATATCCTCGCTGAGACGGAAGATATCGGCGGGGGTGCGGATCAGCGAATCGCGGAAAAACGTCTCGATATTGGTCGTGCCCAGCCCCTCGATATCGAGCGCGTGGCGCGACACGAAATGACGCAGGCGCTCGACCCGTTGGGCGGGGCAGATGAGTCCCCCTGAACAGCGCCAGTCGACCTCTCCGGGATCGCGCTCGGCTGCGCTGCCGCATTCGGGGCACTGCCGCGGGAAGGGCCATGGCGCCCGCTCCGGATCGCGCGACAGATTCTCGACGATCTGCGGAATGACATCGCCTGCGCGTTGCACCACCACGCGGTCACCGGGATGGACATCCAGCCGCTCGATCTCGTCGGCATTATGCAGGGTCGCGTTGGTGACAACGACGCCGCCCACCGTCACCGGCTCCAGCCGCGCCACCGGGGTCAGCTTGCCGGTCCGCCCGACCTGAATGTCGATATCGTTGAGCGTGGTCTGCGCCCGTTCGGCGGGGAATTTGTGCGCCAGCGCCCAGCGCGGCGCGCGCGCCACCTGGCCCAGCCGCTGCTGCCAGTCGAGCCGGTCGACCTTGTAAACCACCCCGTCGATATCGAAGGGAAGGTCGGCGCGCGCCGCCTCGATCGCGCGATACACGTCAAGCGCCGCTGCCGTGCCTTCGGTGCGGGTGAAGCTGTCCGCGACCGGAAAGCCCATGTCGCGGATCGCGCCGACCATTTCCGTCTGGGTTTCGCCGGGCAGATCGCTAACCTCGCCCCAGCCATGGGCGAGGAAGCGCAGCGGCCGTTCGGCAGTGACCGCCGCGTCCTTCTGACGCAGCGATCCGGCCGCGGCGTTGCGCGGATTGGCGAACTGGCGCGCCTTTTCGGGGTCAGCCGCCGCCTTGCGCAGGCGATCGTTCAGCGCCGCGAAATCGGCCTTTGCCATATATACTTCGCCGCGCACTTCGAAAATGGCCGGAGCGCTGCCGGGAAGGCGCTGTGGGATATCAGCGATGGTGCGTACATTGGCGGTGACATCCTCTCCCACCTGTCCGTCGCCGCGGGTCAGCGCGCGGACCAGTGCGCCGCTTTCGTACCGTAGCGAACAGGACAGCCCGTCGATTTTCGGTTCGGCGGTCAGCGCCACGGCTTCGTCTTCGGATAGGCTGAGGAAGCGCCGGACCCGCGCGACGAATTCCATCACCTCTTCATCTGAAAAGGCGTTGTCTAGGCTCATCATCGGCCGGGCATGGGCGACCTTGGACAGGTGCGAGGCCGGCGCCGCACCCACTTGAAGCGACGGCGAATCTGCGCGCTTCAGATGAGGGAAGGCGGCTTCGATGGCGGCATTGCGGCGGATCAGCGCGTCGTAATCGGCGTCGGATAGCTCCGGCGCGTCTTCGGCGTGATACAGCCGGTTGTGATGCGCGATTTCGCGCGCCAGCCGTTCCAGCTCCGCCGCTGCCGTCGCTTCGTCCATCGCCTTCGTTTCGCTCATAATCCGATCCGCTATGCGCTGTGCCGTTCGCTCGCAAGGCCGATTCAATTTGCCATGCAATGAACTTTAAAATATAAAGTGATTCGACAGACAAAGGAGGTTGATATGATCCGTATAGCGATAGCTGCGATAAGTTTGTGCGCCGCCGTTCCGGCCATGGCCGGGGATGTGACGGTGGATGTGCGCGGAGTGAAGGCGGGGCAGGGCGACCTGTACGTCGCACTGCAGACGCGCGATCAGTTCATGAAACAGGCAGGTGCGGCCGGGACGATCCTTTCGCGTCCCGATTCCGGCGATCACAAGGTAGTTCTGAACAATGTCGCTCCGGGTGAATATTCGGTAGCCGTCTGGCACGATATCAATGGCAACAAGCAATTCGACCGGGAGGCAGACGGCCGGCCGATCGATGGCTGGGCGATGATCAACGGCACCGCCCTTCATGGCACACCCCAATTTGACCAGGTGAAGCTGGTGGTGCCGCCGGGCGGAGCCGCCGCCAGCGTTACTATGATCTACAACCACTAGTCGCATCGCGCGCCTGTTCGGATGCAACGGATGCGCAAGTATGTGCAAAGGAGGCGGTGATGGCCGAGGAAATGATGCGCGATCTGGCGCGGTTGCGCGAACTGGCGGAAGAGGGGCGGCGGCTTCCGCTGCTCGGCGGCAGGATATTGATCCTGTGGGGGGCGGTTATCGCGGCGGCGGCGTTATTGCAGGGCGCCGTGTTGGCGGGCTGGCTAGACTGGCCACCGATAAGCTTTGCGCTGATCTGGTTCGGATTGACGGGTGCGGCGGCGTTGCTGTCCCGCCGATTTGTCGGGCGCGGACGCGGAGCCGGATACGATCTGGCAAATCGCATCGAACGTGCGGTGTGGCGTACCGGCGGAACGTTTCTCGGGACTCTTGCAATCGCGATATTCGTGACGGCGACGTTGCGGATGCAGGCGGGGCAGGGCGGCGATTTCTATCGCATGTTCGCGATGCTGCCCCCGGTTATGTTTGGTGTATATGCGCTTGCGCTTCGAACCGCGGCGGTCGCTTCGGCGCAGCGAATGCTGGAGCCTTATATATGGCTGTCGCTGCTGTTCGCGCTACTGTCGGTCGTGCTGGGCTGGACGATCTGGCAGTTTCCGGTAACGGCGCTGGGTGTGCTGATCGTGTCGGTCGTGCCGGGAATCACGCTTGTGCGGATAGAGGCGGGCGGGCGTGGTTGACGAAGCGCCGCTCGATTATCGCGCGATCGACGATGTGATCCACGGCAGGGTGCGGCTTGCCGTAATGGCCTTTCTGTCGGGTGCGGGAAGCGCCGATTTCACCCAGCTTCGTGAGAAGACGGGCGTGACCGACGGTAATCTGTCCGCCAATCTCCGCAAGCTGGAAGAAGCCGGATATGTGGCGATCGAGAAGCGGTTTCGCGACCGGCGGCCGCAGACTATCTGTCATCTGACCGATAGCGGGCGCGTGGCATGGCTTTCGTATCTTGATCGGATGCAGCGCATGTTGTTCGGTGGAGCGGCGGATTGAGCGTTGCGTTACCCTTCGCTTTCGATGCGGCGCTTGGCGGATTGGGCGGAAAGCTGGGCAAGATCGAAGCTCGCTTCGAACTGCAACCCGGCCCTGCCGTCCTTGGCCCAGCGCAGCTTGGCCGGAAACATGCGGTTTTCCAGCAGTTCGATCAGCACGTCGGTGCCTTCGGCCCCATCGGGAAATTCGATCCCGTCGACCATCGCGCCGGTGCGCGATATGTTGCGGATGCGCACATCACCCGCTTCCCCGCCGATCGAAAGCCGCGCCCAGCGCAGCATGCGCACGCGCGGACTGCGGCTGATGCGATAGCCCGAGGGTTGAAGCGGCCCGCCTTCTTTCAGCCTGCGCGCTGCTTCCTCCGCACGCATCGGCTTGCCATAGACATAGCCCTGGATATGGCTGCAGCCGAGATCGCGGATAAGGTCGATCTCGTCCTGAACCTCCAGTCCTTCGGCCGTGGTTTCCATACCAAGCGTATCGGCGAGCATGACGATGGCCCGGATGATCGCGGCGTTGCGATTGCCCGGAACGGCTGCCCCGCGAACGAAGCTCTGGTCGATCTTGATCTTGTCGAACGGCGCTTTTTTCAGATAGCCGAGCGAGGAATAGCCCGTTCCGAAATCGTCCAGCGCCAATCGCACGCCCAGCGCTTTGAGCGTTCTGAACCGGTGTTCGGCGGCGTCGCTGTCTTCAACGAACACGCTTTCGGTTATCTCCAGTTCGAGCCGCGCAGGTGCAAGTCCGGTGGATGCAAGCACGTTCGTGACCAGCGCGGGAAGGGCCGGATTGGCGAACTGGATCGGTGACACGTTCACCGCCATCCGGACATTGCCGGGCCAGTTGGCGGCATCGCGGCAGGCGGTGCGAAGCACCCATTCCCCGATCGATTCGATCAGGCCGCAATCTTCCGCGATCGGGATGAATTCGACCGGGGAGATCATGCCCCGTTTGGGATGATCCCAGCGCAGCAGCGCTTCGAAGCCGACAATTTGCGCCGCTTCGGTGCTCACCACCGGCTGGTAGACGACATGGAACTGATCGGCGCGCAACGCTTCACGCAGATCGTCTTCCAACTGTTTGCGGCTTTGCGCGCCCGCCAGCATTTCCGGCAGGTAGAAGCGATGGACGCCGCGCCCGTCGCCCTTTGCGGCGTATAGCGCAAGGTCGGCGTTGCGGATCAGCGTTTCCGAATCGCTGCCGTCATCGGGCGCGATCGCCGCGCCGATCGAACAGCCGATCGTGATCGCCGATCCGCTCACCGAATAGGGTTGTGAGAGCGAATCGATAATCCTGCGCGCGAGCGTGGAAATCCGGTCGCGATTGCCTTCATTGGGCAGGATCACCTGAAATTCGTCACCGCCCAGCCGCCCGACCAGGCCGTCGTCACCGACGCTGCGCGACAGCCGCTGTGCCACCTGATTGAGCAGCGCGTCGCCGCTTTGGTGGCCCAGCGTGTCGTTCACCGCCTTGAACCGGTCGAGATCGAGAAGCAGCAGCGCGGTGGTGCGATAGCTGTGCTGATCGGACAATATCTGGTCGAGCGACAGGCGCATACGCTGCCGGTTGGCAAGGCCGGTCAGCGAATCGAAGAGCGCCAGGCGTGTGATTTCCGCTTCCGACCGGCGCTGTTCGCTAAGGTCGCTGCCATTTCCGGCAAAGCCCAGAAACCGACCCATCGCGTCGGTGACTGGGCGTCCCGAAATCGACCACCAGCGTTCGCCCGCCTGACCGATGGCATGAACCGAATAGTTGGCGAAGGCGGTACGCGAGTTCAGATGGAATCCGAGCGTGCGGGCCGAATCGGGGTTTTCGCTGTCGATCTGAAACAGGTCGGTCAGTTCGCTGCCCAGCGCCGGGCGGTCGGGATGATCGAACAGGCGCGCGACCTTTTCGGAAAGATAGACGAGCTTGCCCGTGCGATCGGTCTGCCAGAACCAGCCCGACCCCTGCGCTTCGAATTCGCGCACCAGCAGCAGCGCGCGCTCTGCCTCGCGCGACCAAGCCTCGTCGGTACCGCCGCGACCCGATCGGAAGACATCCGTCAGGCGGGAAAGCGAGGACGCGGACGAGAACATGCCGGGGGAATAGCGGGCGATCGCTTCACAAAGCGTTTACGGACCATCCCGCAGCCGAAACCGGCAGGGCTTGGCCGCGCCATCGCGCCGGCATATGGATTGCGGCATAAAGCTGTCCCTTTTTCGAACGATGAGAGCCGATGACCGTCACCATCCGTACCGACGACCTGATCGAAAGCATCGCCGACGCGCTGCAATATATCTCCTATTATCATCCGATGGATTATATCGCCGCGCTAGGCGAAGCCTATGACGCCGAAAAGTCGCCGGCGGCAAAAGACGCCATCGCGCAGATCCTGACCAACAGCCGGATGTGCGCACAGGGCCACCGGCCGATCTGTCAGGATACGGGCATCGTCAACGTTTTCGTCAAATGGGGGATGGATTGCCGCCTCGATGATACGTCGCGCAGCCTTCAGCAGGTGGTCGATGAAGGGGTGCGCAAGGCGTATCTCAATACCGAAAACAAGCTGCGCGCCTCAGTGCTCGCCGACCCCGCTTTCACCCGCCGCAATACAAAGGATAATACGCCTTCGGTTCTATCGGTGGAAATGGTGCCGGGAAACACGGTCAGCATCGATGTCGCGGCGAAGGGCGGCGGCAGCGAGGCGAAGTCGAAGTTCAAGATGATGAACCCGTCCGACAATATCGTCGACTGGGTGCTTGAGATGATCCCGCAAATGGGCGCCGGCTGGTGCCCGCCGGGGATGCTGGGAATCGGCATTGGCGGTACGGCGGAACATTGCGTCAAACTCGCCAAGCAATCGCTGATGGACCCGATCGACATGGGGCCGTTGAAGGCGCGGGGGCCGCAGAACGATATCGAACAGCTTCGCATCGACATTTTCGACGCCGTCAACGCGCTCGGCATCGGTGCGCAGGGGCTGGGCGGGCTTTCGACCATCCTCGATGTGAAGATCATGGACGCACCGTGCCATGCGGCGAACAAGCCGGTGGCGATGATCCCCAATTGCGCCGCCACCCGCCACGCGCATTTCACGCTGGACGGGTCGGGCGCGAGCTATCTGCCGACGCCCGACCTGTCGGCCTGGCCAAAGGTCGAATGGACGCCGCCTGCCGAGGCGAAGCGCGTCAATCTCGACACGCTGACGCCGGAGGAAGTGGCCAGCTGGACGCACGGCGACCGCATTCTGTTGTCGGGCAAGATGCTCACCGGCCGCGATGCGGCGCACAAGCGGATCAAAGATATGCTCGACGCGGGCGAGGAACTTCCCGTGTCGTTCAGAAACCGCGTCATCTATTATGTCGGCCCGGTCGATCCGGTGGGCGAGGAGATTGTCGGCCCGGCCGGTCCCACCACCGCGACGCGCATGGACAAGTTCACGCGCATGATGCTGGAACAGGGGCTGCTCGCCATGGTGGGCAAGGCGGAGCGCGGCGAGATGGCGATTCACGCGATCGCCGATCACAAGAGCGCGTATCTGATGGCGGTCGGCGGTGCCGCCTATCTTGTCTCGCGCGCGATCAAGGGATCGAAGGTCGTCGGGTTCGAAGACCTCGGCATGGAGGCGATTTACGAATTCGAGGTGAAGGATATGCCGGTAACGGTCGCCGTCGATGCCGAGGGGCAGTCGGTCCACCACCTTGCCCCGCTGGTATGGCGCGACAAAATCGCGAAGGAAAAGCTGCTCGAAAAGGTGTGAGCGAAAGGCCCGTCGAAGCGGAACCTCGCACCTCTGCCGAACGCTATGCCTCTCGACAGTTACAGGTTGGAGACAAATATGGCGCGCTTCGATGGCCGGAAGATTCTTGTTACCGGCGGCACTTCGGGTATTGGCCTGGCCACGGCGAAACGGCTTTCGGAGGAAGGCGCGAAGCTGCTCCTGACCGGGCATAGCCAGAAGCATATCGAAGAGGCGCAGGCCGCGCTCCCCAAGGCGAAGGTTATCGAAAACGATGCGTCGGCGCATTATTCGGCCGAGGCGCTGGCCGAGTGCGTGCGCGAATTCGCGCCGGAGGGACTGGACGGTGCATTCCTCAACGCCGGGTTCGGACGATTCAAACCCTTGGGCGAAATCGATGCGACCGAAATCGACGATCATTTCGACCTCAACCTGCGCGCACCGCTGCTTCAGGCGAAGCATCTCGGGCCGTGCATGAAGGATGGCGGCGCGATCCTGCTGGTCAGTTCGGGCACGGTCGGCGGCGGTCGTGCCGACACGCTGGTCTATTCGGCGTCGAAGGCGGCGGTGCGACAGGCCGCGCGCAGCCTCGCCACCGAATTCGCGCCGCGCGGCATCCGCGTGAATGTGGTGACGCCCGGCCTTACCGAAAGCCGGTTTCACGAACGCGGCGGGATGAGCGAGGAGGCCGAAAAAAGCTATAAGGAGAAGGTCGCCCAGGCTGTTCCGCTGGGACGGCTGGGCACTCCTGAGGATATTGCGGGCGTCGCCACCTTCCTGCTTTCCGAAGACGCAGCCTATGTGACGGGATCGGAATATCGCGTCGATGGCGGGCTGACCATGGCCTGACCGGGTGACCGGCCGGAATGGTAAAACCTATGATCCGTATCATCGCCCTTGTGGTGTTTTTCGCCATCATCGCGGCCTGCCTTGCCGTGGTGATCGTGCCGCGCTTCCTTGACCGAGTATATTATCGCGGTCCGGTGAGCGACCATTTCGATGGAGAGCGCTTCTTCAACCCCGGCGAGGCGGGGCAATTTGAACCTCCCATGCCGGCAAGAAGCAGGGCAGGGCGCGTCGCGTTCATGGTCCGCTACCTGCTGGGCAGGGACGGGCGGCCCGAATGGCCCGACCATGTCGACGTCGCACAGGCAAAGCCCCCGGCGACGGTGGCAGGTGACGAAATGCTCGTCACCTGGGTCGGGCATGCCAGCGTATTGGTGCAGACGCAGGGCCTGAACATCCTGACCGATCCGGTGTGGAGCGAGAAGGCGGGACCGCTAGGCCTGGGACCGACCCGCGTCGCGCAACCGGGCATCGCGTTCGATGATTTGCCGAAAATCGACCTCGTCCTTATCAGCCACAACCATTACGACCATCTCGATCTGGCGACGCTGAAACGCTTGTGGAATCGCGATCATCCGCTGATCGTTACTTCGCTCGGCAATGACAGTGTAATCGCGCAGTCGGGCGCAAAGGCGGTCGCGCGCGACTGGGGCGGCACGGTATCGGTGAAGCGGGGGATCGATGTGGTGGTGACCCGCGGCCATCACTGGACCAGCCGCTGGTTTTCCGACCGCAACCGGGCGCTATGGTCGGGATTCGTCGTCCGCCTGCCCGGCGGCAACCTGTATTTCGCGGGGGATACCGGTTTCGGCGACGGGAAATGGCCGGGCGAAGCCGCCGCCTACGGCCCGATCCGGCTGGCGTTGATTCCCATCGGCGCCTTCCGCTTCGTCGAGGGACAGATGGAAAGCGGCAGCCATGTCGGCCCGCTGGATGCGATGCGTATTTTTCAGCGGCTCCATGCCGCGCACGCGATCGGCATTCACTGGGGCACGTTCCGTCTCTCCCGGGAAGGGTATCTGACGCCGCCGCGACTGCTGAATGCCGTGTCGCAATGCGCCGGGACGGGGGATGCGTTCACCACGATACCGATCGGCGAGAGCGTTGAGATTCCCTTGGGCGACGCGCCGCCACAAGCCAGTCCCGCAAATCGTGAAGAATTGCTCCATTGCCTCGACACCCCGGCAATCAAGGCGCTTCGTTGACTGGATAAGCGATAGATATCTATTCTGATGTTCTGATCTCTGGGAAGGTCTCGCTCGATGAATGCCCTGCTCAGTACCGCATCAGCTACCGCCGGATTTGGCGCGCCCTATCCGAATGCGACATTTATCTCCGCTGTCGGGCATGAGCGTTGTTATACGCGATATAGCCTCATTACGCGCGATCCAGAAGATGAGGTAGAAGCGTTCTACGAGGCAGAGGGGAAATCTGCGCACGCTACGATGACAACGTCTCGCAACCCCGCAATACCGGATTTCCGACCGTTATCGTTCGTTCACAAACCCGAACTCATGATGTTCGTCATGCTTGATCGCAATGACGGCAAGACGACAGTGAATGTGAGATATCGCACGGCCGCAAAACCGAGCTGTTGATCAGCTCTCGCGCGTGGTGAACGTCGCCGACAGCGCGTGGTACAGCCGGTCGCGGCAAACCAGCTGGCTCGACTGGTCGGCGATCAGCGCGGCGCCGAGCATCGGCAGCATCAGTCCCCGGCTCACCGTGGTTTCAGAGATAATGATCACCGCGGTCAGCGGCGCGCGCACCACCCCGGTGAAATAGGCGGTCATGCCGACCAGCACCACCGCGCTTGCCGGTTCGCCGGGAAAGACCCAGCGAAGCAGGTTGCCGAACCCCGCCCCGGTGGCGAGGCTGGGTGCGAAAATGCCGCCGGGAAGGCCGGCGATCGCGGTGGCGGCGGTGGTGATGAACTTGGCGAGGCCGAACCATAACGGCGCATGCACGCCTTCGATCATCGCACGCGCCGGAGCATAGCCGGTGCCCCAGGTCAGGTTGGTCAGCACGCCCAGCACCGCGACGATCGCACCGCAGATCGCTGCGGCATACATCGGGTTCCGGCGCATCCACAGCATCGGCGTATTGTCCGCCCGTGCGGCGAGCAGCAGCAGTCGCGAAAACAGCCCGCCCAGAAATCCGCCGACCATGCCCGCCAGCGGCACGATGACCAGCGCGCTCTTGAACGGCATCGATGCGCCGGTGACGCCGAAATAGATATAATCGCCCGCAACGCCTTGTGCGACCATGCCCGAAATCAGGATGGCGGTCATGACCAGCAGCGTCATTCGCTGTTCATATGCAGCGGCAAGTTCCTCGATCGCGAAGGCGATTCCGGCGAGCGGGGTGTTGAACGCCGCCGCCACGCCCGCCGCGCCCCCGGCGATTACCATCGACGCGCGCATCGGCGCCTGCATCAGCCGGTGCCACGCGGCCATCACGCCGGCGGCGAGCTGAACCGTCGGGCCCTCGCGCCCCACCGACGCGCCGCACAGCAATGCGGCAAGCGTCAGCACCGATTTCACCGCCGCGGTGCGCATCGACATCAGCGAATTGACTGCTTCCGATGGATTCGACTTCGCCGCGATGATCTGCGGAATGCCCGATCCGCGCGCTTCGGGCGCGACATGTTTGGTGACATAGGCGATTGCCACGAAGCCCAGCGGCGTCAGCAGCAGCGGCAAATAGGGATGTTCGCGAACGATATCGAGGAACAGGCTGCTCGCTTCGTCCGCCGCGCTGGCAAAGATCAGCGCGAAGAGGCCCACCGATACCGCGCCGCCGCCAATGGCGACTCGCCTGCGAAAGACCATCGATTGCGGTCCATGGCGGCGAATAAGCGCGCGGGCGCGGCGGCGGGTAAGCCTTTTCATGGGCGGGAAGGGCTTTTCATCTACGGCTTGGGGGTGGACGGGGTGCGGCGCATGGCGGCCCTACTATCGCGCGAATGGCTTTGGGGCAAAGTCGTTTGCGAAACTTTCGTTGCAAGACGCGCACGACGGCGCCCGGGCGAGGATGGCGAGCGCCTTTTCGCTTTTCCGGCGGGTGTTTTGACTGGTAATCGGCTGCGGGGGCACAGGGGCTTTAATAATCATGCCATGGCGAGGGCCGCGTTACCAAACCGATGTGCAACGTTCGGGATTCGCGATTGCGACCGGCGGCGCGCTGGTCGGTCTGATCGTCGCTGCGCTGGTCGCCAATGGCGGAAAGGGTGCGTTGGGTGCGCTCTTTCTCGCCTGGCTTGCGGGAACATTGATGGGCATGATCGCGATCGCTGCCTGCGCCGGGCCGGTCTGGCTGATCCTGCACCGCATCGGCGCGCGCGGCCCGGTTGCCGCGGCGATCACGGGTGCGGGAATCGTGTTCTTCCTGTTTCTCGCCGCACAAACGCGTGGGTTCGGCCTGTTGGGAACGCCTTCCGATGATACGCAAACGCTGGTCTATCGCTGGATCAGCGCGCTCGCGACCAGCCTGATCCTCGCCGGTATCGCCGCGACGATCGCGCTTGCCATGTGGCGAGTCGCCTATCGCCGGAGCGACTGAGGCGAACGCTTCGCACACCGTGCTTGGGATCGCATGGGCAGCACCCCATATGATCGCGTGATGGCCATTCAGATCAGAACCACGCTGGACGAACCCGAAACCGGCGATACCTTCATCCCCCACCGCCCCGCGCGCCCCGAAAAGGCGGAGGGCGGCAAGCGCTTCAGGCTGGTCAGCGAATATGAACCGGCGGGTGATCAGCCGACGGCGATCGCCGAACTGGTCGGCGCGGCGCGCGAGGGCGAAAAGGATCAGGTGCTGCTGGGCGTCACCGGATCGGGCAAGACCTTCACCATGGCGAAGGTGATCGAGGAGTTGCAGCGTCCGGCGCTGATCCTTGCCCCGAACAAAATTCTCGCCGCGCAGCTTTACGGCGAGTTCAAAAGCTTCTTTCCCGAGAATGCCGTCGAATATTTCGTCAGCTATTATGACTATTATCAGCCCGAAGCCTATGTGCCGCGCTCCGACACCTATATCGAAAAGGAATCGAGTACGAACGAGGCGATCGACCGGATGCGGCATTCGGCGACCCGCGCGCTGCTCGAACGCGATGATGTGCTGATCGTCGCATCGGTTTCCTGCCTGTACGGCATCGGGTCGGTCGAAACCTATTCGGCGATGATTTTCGACATCAAGAAGAGCGATACCGTCGATCAGCGCGAGATCATCCGCAAGCTGGTCGCGCTTCAATATAAGCGCAATGACGCCGCTTTCGCCCGCGGTAATTTCCGGGTGCGCGGCGACAGTCTGGAAATCTTCCCCTCGCATTATGAAGATACCGCCTGGCGCGTCGGATTTTTCGGTGACGATATCGAGGAGATCACCGAATTCGATCCGTTGACCGGACAGAAGATCGCGAGCCTCGACAAGATCCGCGTCTTCGCCAATTCGCATTATGTCACGCCGGGGCCGACGCTGAAACAGGCGATGGGCGCGATCCGCCACGAACTTGGCGAGCGGTTGAAGGAGTTGCAGGCCGAAGGAAAATTGCTGGAGGCACAGCGGCTGGAGCAGCGGACCAATTTCGATCTTGAGATGATTGCCGCGACCGGAAGCTGCGCAGGGATTGAGAATTACAGCCGCTTCCTTACCGGTCGCCTGCCCGGCGAACCGCCGCCGACCCTGTTCGAATATCTGCCCGAGAATGCCGTATTGTTCGTCGATGAAAGCCACCAGACGGTGCCGCAGATCGGTGCGATGGCGCGCGGCGACCACCGGCGAAAGATCACGCTGGCCGAATATGGCTTCCGCTTGCCGAGCTGCATCGACAACCGGCCGCTTCGTTTCAACGAATGGGACGCGATGCGCCCGCAGACGGTGAGCGTGTCGGCAACGCCCGGCGGCTGGGAGATGGAACAGACCGGCGGCGTATTCGCCGAACAGGTCATCCGCCCCACCGGGCTGATCGACCCGCCGGTTGAGATCAAGCCGGTCGAGGAACAGGTGCAGGACCTGATACAGGAGGCGAAGAAAACCGCGGAACAGGGATATCGCACGCTCGTCACCACGCTGACCAAGCGCATGGCGGAGGACCTGACCGAATATATGCACGAAGCGGGGGTGAAGGTCCGTTACATGCATTCGGATGTCGAGACGCTTGAGCGTATCGAACTGATCCGCGACCTTCGCATGGGCGTGTACGACGTACTTGTCGGCATCAACCTGCTGCGTGAGGGGCTGGACATTCCCGAATGCGGGCTGGTCGCGATCCTTGATGCCGACAAGGAAGGGTTTCTGCGGTCCGAAACCTCGCTCATTCAGACGATCGGGCGCGCCGCGCGCAATGTCGACGGGCGCGTGATCCTCTATGCCGACCGGATGACCGGCAGCATGGAGCGCGCGCTGAACGAAACCGGTCGCCGCCGCGAAAAGCAGGAGGCGTATAACAAGGAGCACGGCATCACGCCGCAGACGATCCGCCGCGATATCGGCGACATCATCGCGCATGTCGCGTCGAAGGATCAGGTGACAGTCGATCTGGAGGACGACCGCCCGCACATGGTCGGCCACAATCTGCGCGCCTATATCGAGGAACTGGAAGGCAAGATGCGCGACGCCGCCGCGAACCTGGAGTTCGAGGAGGCGGGGCGGCTTCGCGACCAGATTCGCGAACTGGAGGCCGAGGAGCTCGGCTTGCCCGAGGCCGAGCGCAAGGCGCCGGTCATGGGCCGGTCGAACGAGGGCAAGCCCGGCACGCGCAAGACCCGCTATGGCAAGGTGCAGAAGAAGTTCGGCGGCGGTTCGCGGCGAAAGGGGTAGGTTCTACTCTCAGGGCTGCTTCAGCGTATCGAGCAGCACGCGCTGAAACCGGGCGGGCGCTTCGATCAACGTGGCGAGCGCGGCGAAGCTGTACTGAAACCCCACCGGTTTGGACGATTTGCAAAAGCCGATCTGATCGGGCGAGATCACGCGATAGCCCTGCGCGGCAAGCGCTTTTGCAGTGTCGAGCCAGGTCGCCGAACAGAAATTCTTGCCGTGGAACAGCACCCCGGTGTGGCCGTTCGCATGGCCCTGCGGTGCGAGGTCGAGATATGCCATGCGCACCGTGCCGCCCTGCGCCTGCGTTTCGAACCAATGGACCGGCGCGCCATAATCGAAGCGTTCGAGGTCTGCCCCCAGCGGCGTTGCGGCAGGCGTATCGGCGGGCTGCGCGGCCAGAAGCAACGGCAGCAAAAATGCGGTGGGCATGGCGTGAATTCCCTTTCCATGGCAGGACTTGCCCGATCCACAGGGCGGATTCCATCGCTTTCGCTCTTGAGGGGCGGCGGCGCGCCCTGCATAAGCTGACGGCATGCGCCGTTTGAACCATATCGCCTCGGCCCTTGGCCTTGCGATCGCCGCCTCCGCCTGTGTTCCCAATGCGGAGCCGCCGCCCGTTGCCCCGGCACCGGCCCCGACGCCCGTTCCGACACCGGCTCCCACGCCGGTTCCGCAACCCACCGGCGACTGGCGCGATTGGCCGCTGACGCCGGGGAACTGGACATATCAGCAGGATTCGCGCGGATCGATCGCATCCTATGGGCAGGCGGGAAGCGCTGCGGTATTCACCATGCGGTGCGACAGGCAGCAGCGCCGAATCTACCTCTCGCGTCAGGGCGCGGCGCCGCGTGCATTGCCGATGACCATCCGCACCAGTTCCGAAACGCGTCAACTCAGCGCGAGCCCGACCCGCGGATCGTCCGAGTACATGACGGTGATGCTGGCGGCGAATGACCGCATCCTCGACGCAATGGGGTTCAGCCGGGGCCGCTTCATCGTCGAAATGGCCCCGATGCGCACGCTCGTCATCCCATCTTGGGCAGAGGTGCTTCGCGTTACCGAAGACTGCCGCTGACCGCCGGAGCCACTTCTCGTTCTCGTGCGTTCGCGCGACGAGGATAAGGAGAGCTGTGATGAGCAACGACAAATGGTCGCAAGACGTGACCGAAACGTCCGACGCGCTCGATCTGGAAGAGGGCGTGTTCACCTGGAACGACCCGGACGCAATTGCGAAATCGCTGAAAAAATCGGCACAGGCTAGCGAGCGCAAGAAAGGATCGGACTATCAGGCGGCGATGTCGATGCTGACTTTCTACATCAACCGCGCGGGCAAGGACCTGGATGCGAAGCAGAAAAACGTGCTGGAGGCGGCCAAAAATTCGTTGCGCCACGAATTCGGTCGCGACTGAGTGCCGGGCACAGGCGAACGAATCTGACCGGCTTTACGCATAAATACAAGACTTGTTCTGCGAATCGCGATGATTCAGCATGGCTGTGCACCGTGAAGGGGTGCGAACGTTTTCAACTAGCGAAAGGAGGTGATCCGATGTCTCATGGTTCAGCAATGGGGTCGGTTCAGTTCGTTCGGGAGACGCGCCGCTAGGCAAGTGAACGGCGTCGGAGCGGGGAAAATCCTTTCCTGACCAACGTTCCGGCGACGCGATTCACGCGCGGCTCGCATGGTCTCCCGGGCTGGAGCTTCCGGCCGCTGACCATGCTTCGGGTCGCCGGATTCGTTTGCGGATCCGGCGACCCTTTTTATTTCCGCCGGGCACTCAACGCGCGGCCACGCTTTCGGATGGACGCTGCCAGCCGCCGCCCAGCGCTTCGAACAAATCGATCTGGTCGCCCGAAATCCGGGCATCGATCGTGGCAAGGTCGGCCTGGGCGTCGGCGAACGTCCGTTCGGCATCAAGGAGGTCGAGCGAGTTGACCGCGCCTTCACGCTGCTGTGCGCGGGTGATCGTCGCGGCGCGCTGCGCCTCGTCATACGCCGCCTGATAGGCGCGCCGCCGTTCGAGATCATGGGCATAGGCCGACAGCGCGGTTTCGGTTTCGCGCAGCGCGGTGAGCACCGTTCCGTCGAAGCTGGCAAGCGCTTCCTGACTGTCGGCGCGAGCACTGGCGATGCGCGCGCGCGCCGCACTCTGGTTGGGAAAGGACCAGCTGATCAGCGGCCCAAGCAGCCAGCGCAATGGCCCTGCACCGAAAATGTCGCTGAACGACGTGCTGGTCGATCCCACCTGTCCGCCCAGCGAAATGCTGGGATACAGATCGGCGGTCGCCACTCCGATCCGCGCGGTTGCAGCCGCCAATCGCCGTTCGGCCGCGCGAACATCGGGCCGCCGGGCAAGCAGCGACTGCCCGTCGCCGACCGGGATCGGCTTGTCGAGCGCCATGGTGGTCTGCCGTTCCGCCGCGATCGGGGGCAGGTCGGCGGGCGCGCGCCCGGTCAGCGTCGCCAGCCGGAACAGCGCCGCATCGCGTTGCGCGGCGAGCGCGGGGACATCGGCTGCGCGCTGATTGCGCAGCGCCGCGATGCGCGCGGTGTCCAGCCCGTTGGCAAGCCCGGCGTCATGGCGTTTGCGGGTAAGCGTCAGCGACTGGTCGAGCAGGTCGACGATGCGCCGCGCGACGGCCAGCCGCTCGGCCGATGACGCTGCATCGGCATAGGCGCGGGTCGTGTCGGCGACCACCGCAACGCGAACCGCTTCGGCATCGGCCTGCGCAGCGCCGACATCGCCCTTTGCGGCTTCGACATCGCGCGATACGCGGCCGAACAGATCGACCTGATAGGCAACGTCAATTCCGGCATCGATCGCCCAGTCTTCGGCGTCCGATCCGGGCAGGCGCTGGCTTTCGGGAAGCCGGCCATAGGTCGCGCTCGCGCCGATGTCGGTCGAGGGCAGTTCGTTGGCGCGCGCCGCCTTCAACCCCGCGCGCGCCTTCGCGATTCTCGCGACCGCAACGCGGATATCGGTGTTGGCGGCAAGCGCGTCCTCGACCAGCCCGTTCAGAACCGGGTCGTCATAGAGTTGCCACCAGTCGGGATCGACCGGGCGGGCGGTCACCGCTTCGGTATCGGCGGCGATGAAGGGGCCGGACGCCGTCTGCGGAGGGACTGGCGCAACATAGTCCGGCCCCGCCGCGCAGGCGGCGAGCGCCAGCGCGGATAGCGAGGTCATCATCGTGCGGAACATGGAAGAATACTCCTATTCTGCGGGCTGTATCGCGGCATCGGCATCGGGCCGCGAACGGCGGCGCGACAACCGGTCGCCCAGCGCGCGACAGACGACGTAGAAGGTCGGCGTGAAGAGCAGGCCGAAACCGGTGACGCCCAGCATCCCGAAGAACACCGCGGTTCCCAGCGCCTGGCGAAGTTCTGCACCAGCCCCGGTTGCGATCACCAGCGGGACCGACCCAAGGATGAAGGCGAAGCTGGTCATCAGGATCGGGCGAAGCCGGTCGCGCGCGGCGCGCACTGCCGCATCGACCGGCGACAACCCGTCCTCATCCTCCGCCTGTCGTGCGAATTCCACCACCAGAATGGCGTTCTTCGCGGCAAGCGCGATCAGCACGATCAGCCCGATCTGGGTCAGCACATTATTGTCCATGCCGCGCAGGTTTACGCCCAGCATGGCGGCGAGCAGGCACATCGGCACGATCAGGATGATCGCCAACGGCAGCACCACGCTTTCATATTGCGCGGCAAGCACCAGGAACACGAACACCACCGCAAGCGCGAAGATCACGGCTGCCGTATTGCCCGCCAGCTTTTGCTGGAACGCGATACCGGTCCATTCATGGCCATATCCTTCGGCCAATGTCTGATCGGCGAGTTTTTCCATCGTCACCAGCGACTGGCCCGATGAATATCCCGGTGCGGTATCGCCATCGACCGCGACGGCGGGGTGCAGATTGTAGCGCGTGACGCGATACGGCCCCGTCTTGCTGTCGAACGTCGCCACCGATCCGATCGGCACCATCGCGCCGGAATTGGAACGCGTCTTCAGGTTGGCGATATCCGCTTCGGTCGCGCGATGCGCGGCGTCAGCCTGTGCCGTGACGTGATAGGTGCGCCCCAACAGGTTGAAATCGTTGATATAGGCCGATCCCAGATAGACCGACAGCGCTTCGAACACGCGCGCCGGTGGGACGCCCAGCATATCCGCCTTGCGCCGGTCGATATCGGCGAAGATCCGCGGCGTCGCGGTGTTGAAGAAGGTGTAAACCTGACGAAGGCCTTCGGTCTGGTTCGCCTTGCCGATGATCCCGAACGTCTGTTTGGCCAGTTGCTGTGGCCCCTGATCGCCCAGATCCTCTACCATCATGCGATAGCCGCCGGCGGAGCCGATTCCCTGAATCAGCGGCGGGGGGACGATCATCAGCCGCGCCTCGTTGATGTCGGCGGTGCGCTTCTGCGCCTCGGCCATGATATCCTGGAAACTGACGCCCAGTTCCTTACGCTTTTCGAAGCTTTCCAGTGGGACATAGGCGGCGGCGGCGTTGGGCGCGAGCGTCTGCGACGGGCCGTCGAACCCGGCCAGCATCACCGATCCCTTGACCCCCGGAATGGGAAGGATGCGCTTCGCCACCTTCTGCATGACGGCGTCGGTGCGTTCCAGCGACGAACCGGGCGGCAACTGGATAACGGTCAGGAAATATCCCTGATCCTGCGCAGGGATGAACCCGGTTGGCGTCGCCCATAACAGCCCGGCCGTCGCAGCGATCAGCCCGGCATAGGTCAGCATCATCGCGACCGGACGCAGCACCAGCGTGCGCGTGAGCCGCGAATAGCCCTCGCTCATCCGTTCGAATCCGCGATTGAACCTGTCGCCGGCATGGTGGAGCTGGCGCACGATCCAGTGGCGTTCGCCGCGATGGTCGTGCGCGCGCAGCAGCAGCGCCGCAAGCGCGGGCGAGAGGGTGAGCGACAGCACCAACGATATGACGGTGGCGGTCGCGATCGTTACCGCGAACTGCTGATAGAACGCGCCCGACAGGCCGGACATGAACAGCGTCGGCACGAACACCGCGCACAGCACCAGCACGATCGCCACCAGCGCCGCCGACACTTCGTCCATCGATGTCTTGGCGGCTTCGATCGGCGCAAGCCCGCGTTCGAGGTTGCGCTCGACATTTTCAACTACGACGATCGCGTCGTCGACCACGATGCCGATGGCAAGCACCATGCCGAACAGCGACAGGTTGTTGAGCGAATAGCCGAACGCGGCAAGCACCAGGCAGCTTCCGATCAGCGATACCGGAATCGCCACCACCGGGATGATCGCGGCGCGCCATTTCTGAAGGAACACGACGATGACGAGCACCACCAGGATCACCGCTTCGAACAGCGTGTGCATCACCGCATCGACCGACTGCGAAATGAACTCGGTCGGGTTATAGATGACCTTGTATTCCAGTCCTTTGGGGAAATCTTTCGATACGCTCTGCATTTCGGCATTTACCGCCTGCGCGGCGGCGAGTGCGTTCGATCCGGGGCGCTGGAACACCGCCATGATGACGGTGGGCTTGCCCGACAGATAGGTGTTCGACGAATAATCCGCCGCGCCCAGTTCGACGCGGGCGACGTCGCGCACACGCACTTGCTGGCCATTGTCGCCCGATTTGATGATGATGTTCGCGAACTGATCGGGATCGGCGAAGCGGCCCTGCGCCTCGACATTCACCTGAAACGCGTTGCCCTGATCATAGGGCGGTTGGCCCAGCGTGCCCGCCGCGACCTGCACATTCTGCGACCGAAGCGCATCGACGATGTCGCCCGCCGTCAGGTTGAGCGCGGCCGCCCGGCCGGGATCGATCCATACGCGCATCGCATAATCGCGGCTGCCGAACAGGCGCACATCGCCCACCCCGTCAATGCGGGTCAGCCGGTCGCGGATGCGGGTCAGCGCATAGTTGGAGATATAGCCGCGATCGAGCGAATTGTCCGGCGACACCAGATTGACGACCATCAGGAAGTCGGGCGACGTCTTCTGCGTCACCACGCCCTGCCGCTGCACCGCTTCGGGCAAATTGGGTTCGGCGATCGCCACGCGGTTCTGCACCAGCACCTGCGCCGCATCGAGATCGGTTCCGATCTTGAACGTAACGGTGATCGTCAGCTTGCCGTCGCCGGTCGATTCGGACGACATGTAGAGCATGTCGTCGACGCCGTTGATCTGTTGCTCGATCGGTGCCGCGACCGTGTCCGCCACGGTCTGCGCGGTTGCGCCGGGATAGTTGGCGGTGACCGTCACGGTGGGCGGAACGATGTCGGGATATTGCGACACCGGCAGGCCCAGATAGGCGATGGCGCCGACGATGGTGATGACGATCGCGATCACCGCAGCGAAGATCGGTCGCGTGATGAAGAAACGTGAGAGGCGCATGATGCCCGCTCCTGTCCTGCGGAGCCGTTGCGGCTCCGATCAATCTTTAAGGTTCCGCCTGCCCTGAGCGTAGTCGAAGGGCCGTCCTTCTGTGACTTCAAGGAAGGACGATGCTTCGACCCTGCTCAGCACCAACGGAATGAAATGCGCTGCGCTTAACTGCTAGCTCGCGGCGAAGCTCGCCCCGCCGGCAGTCGGATCGGCGACAGCGGGCGGCGACTGGCCGTCGTTCACTGGCGTGATCCGGCCCGCTTTCAGCTTCACCGGACTACCCGGTTGGGCAAGCTCGGGGTCGCTGATGATGACCTTCGTATCGGCGGTCAGCCCGCTTCGGATAACCCGCAGCCCCTGAACCACGGGACCGAGTTCGACCGGCGTCGCCTGCGGCTTGCCGTCCTTGCCGATGGTCATGACCAGCTTTCGCGCCTGATCGGTGGTGATCGCCGAATCGGGGATAAGCAGCGCCTTGCTCGTGCCGCCGCTCGACAATTTGGCATCGCCGAACATGCCGGGCGTCAGGAACAGCTTGGGATTGCTCACCACCGCGCGAATGCGGATCGTTCCCGAATCCGGGTCCAGCCCGTTGTCGGTGAAGTCGAGCCGCCCGTGCCAGCGATACTGGTTCTCGTCCTGCAGCTTGATATCGACGGTGGAGGGCTTTTCCCCTGCGTCAGCGGCGCGCTTGGTCTTCAGGAACAGGCCCTCGGACGCATCGAAGCTGAAATAGATGGGGTCGAGTGCGTTGATCGTGGTGAGCAGCGTCGCCTGCCCGCCCTCGCCGCCGCCGACCAGATTGCCGGCATCCACCTTACGATCCGATACCCGCCCGCTGATCGGTGCGCGAACGCTGGTGAAGCTCAGGTCAAGCGACCGTGCCCGTACATCGGCCTCAGCCGCGGCAAGCGCCGCCTGTCCCGCCTGTTGCTTGGCGCGAAGCTGATCGATCTGGCTTTGCGACACCGCATCGACATCGACCAGCTTCAGCGCACGCGAAAGGTCGGCCTTGGCGAGCGCAAGGTCGCTCTTCGCACTCGCTACACGCGCCTGCGCTTCGGCCAGCGCCGCCTGAAACGGACGCCGGTCGATGGTGAACAGCAGGTCGCCCTTGTGCACGATCGCGCCGTCCTTGAAATGCACGCCGGTTATTTCACCCGACACGCGCGGCCGCACATCGACCGTTTTGGATGCTGCGAACCGGCCGACATAATCGTCAAATTCGTTGATCGGACGGACCAGCGGCGTCGCGACGGTCACGGTGGGCGGAGGAGGGGCGGCCTGCGCCGGACCGGCGTCGTGGGTCAGTTCCCACCCGCCCCAGACGAGAAGCGCCAACGGCACGGCGATCAACGCGCCGCGACGCCAGCCCGTGCCGCGGCCGGTCTCGGCCTTGTCCACCTGCTGATGAGGTTCGATTCGTTCGGGCATATTCATGGTAGGGCTCGCTGATTGCGTGCATTGCGGCTGCGGCTGATGCTGGCGAGCACCAGTTCATACTGCGCCAGGCTGAAGCCGGCGGCCATGAATGCATTGATTTCGTGGGAAGCGATGGCATAGCCGCGATGCCATGCGATCACCGCGATGCGGCGAAGCGCCTCCAGCTTCGGATCGGCCAGTTCGGGATTGGTGCGCGGTTGGAATACCCGCCCCATGGCAAGCGCGATGCGCCCGGGTCGTTTCAGGCTGGACAGCCGGTCATTCTGCGCCAGCGCGACGACGGACCATTCCAGCGGCGACAGCGCGGCTTTCGCCGGGTTCTCGTCGATGCTCTTGCGAGGCTGGCCGGCGAAGGCCGCAGTTCCCGTTTCGGTTTGCGAAAAATCGAGATACGCCATCATGCTTCTCCCTGTTGCCGGGAAGCGGCGCGGACACGCTTTTCCCGTCCGGGAACGGTGGCACCGTTCCGTCAGTGGCGCGCGCAAGACCGTTCGCCGCCGCGGCACCGGGCGGCAAGCGATGCTTGTGCGCATCAAAAATGTCGAAAGACGGTCCACCCGGCGGGCCGGGCGCAACCTAGTCCAATAGAGCGATCGCTACCGGTCGGCAGCGTCGCCCGTCAGTATTCGTAGTAATCCGGGTCGGGGCAATGGTGCATCGCGCTTCCCCTCAGCTTGTTTCGTACCGAGCGGTATATAAATCGAGGATGAACAACGTCAAGAGTGATTTTTGTACCGGCCGGTATTTTTTGCAAGTGCGAAGATCAGCGTCCCGGCCACATGGCCAGCGTCATGTCGACAACGCATTCAAGTTCCTCGCGTTTTGCCCCCGCGCTTGCCTGAACCGCCATGCCCTGAAGCACGGTCATCAAATAATTGGTCAGCGCCGTGGCATCAGCATCGGGGGGCAGGTCGCCATCAGCTTTCCCCTTTTCGAACCGGTCGATAATCGCCTGGCGGGAGGAAACACGCCGGGCGATTACTTCCTCGCGGATCGCTTCCGCCTCGTCCCCGCACGCGACCGAACTGATCACGCCCAGACAACCGCGCGGTTCGCAGTCGCTGCATTGCATGGCAAGCGCCCCGCGTAAAAACCGTTCGGCAACCGCGCGAAGTGTCGGTTCATCAAGCGCGGCGCGCGTATAGGCGAGTTTTTCGCGCTCATACAGGTCGAGCGCCTTGCGAAACAACTGCTCCTTATTGCCGAATGCGGCGTACAGGCTGGGCTTGGTAATCCCCATCGCATGGGTGAGTTCGGTGAGCGAAGCGCCTTCATAGCCCTTGCTCCAGAAGATGCGCAGCGCAGCAGCCAGCGCCTCGTCCACGTCGAATTCTCGCGGACGGCCTTTCGCCTGCGTGCAGATTTTCATTTCCATAACAGTCGGTATATAATCGTCCGGGCATCTTGCCGCAACTGGCTGCGGTGCTCGCCCGCCGAGGCGGCCAGCGAGCGCCGTCGATATTCGCCCTACGCGTTCACCTCCCGCGTCAACATCGCCAGTGCGCGCGCGATGACCGTTCGGCGATCATCGGTGCCGGCGCAATCGAGCAGTTCCTTTTCCATCTCTCGCGCGGCTTCGCCCAATTCGCCCTCGCCGAAAAATCCGGCGGTTCCGGCAAGCTTGTGAAGCTGTTCGGCGATCGCCGTAGCCTGGCTTTCGTCGATTTCCGGTTTGTCCGCCAGGTCGGCCAGATCCTTTGTCAGCGCCTCGCGCCGCGCCAGATAGCGAGTCTGCAGGTCGGGCTTTTTCGGTGGTTTCGGCGAAACCGCACCACTGACCGCCGGGACCACCGACCATTTGTCGATAACCTGTTTCAGCGATTCCATCGACACCGGTTTCGCCAGATGCGCCTGCATCCCCGCGTCCAGACATGCCTCGACATCCTCGGCATAGGCGTTTGCGGTAAGCGCGATGATCGGCAGCCGGGCGGCCGATATGCCGCGGGAGCGTAATTCGCGCGTGGCCGCCATGCCATCCATTTCGGGCATCTGGATGTCCATCAGCACGATGCGATAGGGGTCGCCCGATCCATTGGCCTGTTCGGCCATGCAAACGGCTTCCACCCCGTCCGCCGCGATGTCCATGCGCAGGCCCATCCGTTCCCCGATCGCCTGCATCAGCATCTGGTTGACGTCATGATCCTCGGCGACCAGCACGCGGGTGCCGATCCGGCTTTCGATCGTGCCGGCTTCGGCGATCAGCGCTGCCGCTTTCGGTTCCTGCGGCTCGGCGGGCTTCAGCGGCAGGCATACGACGAAGGTCGTGCCCAGCCCTTCTTCGCCCGACACCCGCACATCGCCGCCCATGAGATGCGACAACTGACGGACGATCGCCAGGCCAAGCCCGGTGCCGCCATATTTGCCCGCGACGCTACTGTCCGCCTGCACGAACTGTTCGAAAATCATCTTCTGCTTGGCTTCGGGAATGCCGATGCCGGTATCGCGAACCGCGATTTCCAAAAGGTCGCCCTTCGGCTGAGCGACGAGCGATACCGATCCCTGTTCGGTGAACTTCACCGCATTGCCCAGCAGGTTCAGCAATATCTGACGCATACGAAGCGCATCGATGACGACCCGTTCGGGAAGCGCCGGATCGACACGAAGGTTGAGCGCCAGTCCCTTTTTGCGCGCCAGTGGCTCAACAAGCTTCAGCGAGCCGCGAAGGATATGCGCCAGGTCGGCCGAATCCTCGGCAAGCACCATCTGGCCCGCTTCGATCTTGGACAGGTCCAGAATGTCGTTGAGCAGGCGAAGCATCGCTCTTCCCGATTCGGAAATCATCTGCGCATGCTTGTGCTGCTGTTCGCTGAGGTCGCTTTGCAGCAAGAGGTCGGTAAAGCCGATCACGCCGTTCATCGGGGTGCGGATTTCATGGCTCATATTGGCCAGGAACGCGCTCTTCGCCTGAACCGCCGCCTGCGCCTGATCGCGCGCGGTAACCAGTTCCTGCTCGGTCAATGTCTGTTCGGTCACATCCTCGAACACACCGAAGATGCCAATGGTCTTGCCGCTCGGCGCCAGTTCGACCTGGCCTACCGACAGGACATGGCGGACGTCGCCGTCGGGCCGCACGAGACGCGCGCGGAAATGGAAGTCCTCGCCCTCTTCTATGGCGCGTCCGACAATGGCGTTGACCCGCTCGCGGTCGTCTTCGTGATAGAAGTCGAGCGCCAGGTCCAGCGAGGGCTCGTAATCGAACGGCAGGCCGTGGATGCGAAAAACCTCGCTGGACCAGTGCAGCGTATCGGCGAGCAGGTCGATCCTCCAATGCCCGATATTCGCGGTCGCTTCCGCCATTTCGAGAAGGCGGTTGCTTTCTTCCAGCCGGGCGAGGTTGGCGGCCGCTTCCAGTTCCTCTTCGCGCCGCGCGCTGATGTCGCGGCCGCTGGCGATGAACTCGACCGGCTCGCCGCTTTCCGCATCGCGCACCAGACGGTAATTCGCCTCGATCCAGCAAAAGCTCCCGTCCTTGCGCCGCTGACGGAAGCGGCAGATGGCGCCCGGCTTTCCGGCCAGCAATTTGCGGTACACCGCGTCGACCCGCGCCCGGTCGTCGGTGTGGATCGCGGAGTCCTGAACCCGGCCCACCAGTTCTTCGCCGCGAAAGCCGAGAATGCGCTCGACCGCAGGGGAGACGTAGAGCCAGGCATGGTCGAGTCCGATACGGACGATCATGTCGTTGGTGTTTTCGGCGAGCAGGCGGAAACGATATTCGTTTTCCTTCAGCGCTTCGCTCGCCTTGCGCTGCGCCGTCATGTCGAGAGCCACGCCGACATAGCCTGAAAATTCCCCGGTTTCGTCGAATTCGGGCGCGAACACAGTATAGGCGACGATCTGCTTGCCGTCGCGCCCGTTCAGGGTGAGCGTGTGCGAGGCATGTTCCGGGCGGGCGTCGGGACGGCGCTGGTTGCGCAGCAATTCGACATCGTTGGGCGCGAGCAGTTTTTCCCATCCGCGGCCCAGCATTTCGTTGGGCGAAATGCCTGCGCGTTCCCACCAGTCGGTGTTGACGAAAATCACATTGCCCTGGGTGTCGCTTTCGATGATCCCCACCGGCGCCATATCGGCCAGACGACGGAACCGGTTTTCGCTCTTGCGCGCGGCGGCTTCGGCCAGCTTGATGTCGCTGACATCGGTCAGGATGGCGGTGAATCGGGTGTCGCCATCCTCCTCGGTCCATTTTTGCGCCTGAACGTCAATGAAGCGCTGACCGGTGCCGTCCGCGATCGCCGCGATCGTCTTTTCGCCCGCCACGATCGGCGCGATGCCAAGCAGCGTTTCGAGCACGGTGCCGGGCAGCGCGCTTTCCTCGCGTCCGAACATGCGGCCTGCCGCGCCGTTGGCCGACAGGATGCGATGATCGGCATCCAGCAGCACGATGCCCGAATCGCTGGTTTCCACGATCGATCGATGCTGTTGCTCGCGCGCATATAATGCGCGTGTCTTCGCCTCCACCTGAGCGCGAACCGCCGCTTCCTGACGCGTGAGAAAGACCAGCAGCGTTCCGAACAACATGGTGATCGCCAGTCCGGCAAGCAGCACGATCGTCGGTTCATAGGTCGTCGTGCTGCGTTCGAAATCGACGGTGCTGCGCCATTTCACGGTCCAGACATGCCCCATGACGCGAAGGGTGCGGGTCATCGCATGTTCGGCATCGGGGCGCACCTTGGACGCGCTTGCGAAGATCAGCTCGCCCTTTTTGGCTTGCATGCCGTCATAGACTTCGATGTCGAAGCGCTTGCCCTGTTGCGGCGTCATATTCGCCATGAAGCGCGGCGCGATGAACGGCGCGTAGATCCACCCCTTGAATGCGCGCCGCCGCTCGGCGATGGTTCTTATCGGCGCGCCCGCCGTATAGATCGGGCGAAGCAGCAGGAAGCCGGCGCTTTTCGTTTCATCCTGGATCAGGTCGATCCGTTTTGTGATTGTCGCCTGCCCGGTATCGCGCGCGCTGATCGCGGCGGCGCGGCGGTTGGCCTCGAAGCCGATATCCAGTCCCAGTGCAGCGCGATTGTCGGCAAGCGGTTCGATAAAAGTGATGACGAATGCCGTTCTTTTTCCAGGCGTGGGGCGGATGTTGAACTCCCCTACGCCCAGCGCGCGTGCCTGCGCCTTGTACGCGGCTACCTGACCCGGCTTCACCGGACGGATGAAGCCGATGCCGTTGATCCCCGGCAGCGAGCGTTCCATGTCGAGCACTTTGACGAACGAACGCCATTCGCGCAGTTTGACGTCGTCGGTCGATTCGAACAGCGCGGCCCCTGCATCGAGTGCGCGCGCATAGGCGGTTATCCGGTTATACAGCGCCTGTTCGCTGTCGTTCGCCAGCGTCTCGAAATTCGCTGCATTACGTTCGTAGATGCGTTCGCGGGCGAAATGCCATGAATAGAAGGTCAGCCCCAGCAGCAGGACCAGACTGACCACCATCATCGTGTTCAACCGCGCCGCCGGCTGACCGAACCACAGAACCGGCGGCTTACGCCACGGAGCCAGCATCGCAAGCGGCAGGACGATCAGGATGCCGAAGACATCGCCCGCCCACCAGGTAAGCCAGTTGGTCGTGGCCGCACTGGCTGGCAGGACCCCGGTCAATGAAAGGGTCGCGACGCCGACACTGGCGGCGATAAGGCAGGGCAGCGGGCCGCTGCGGATGACGAAATCGATCAGCGAACGAATGCCGGTCAGGTCGGGCCAGGCGCCGAAGCGGCGCCGCACCAGCCACAGCGCGGCCAGCGACTGAACCGTGGAACCGGCGGCGATCACCGCTGCATTCAGGCAGGCGATCAGGTCGATGCCATTGGCGGCGGCCCCTGCGTTCAGGGCGTTGACGGCGAAGGAGCCGATGAAAATGCCCGGCCACAACCGCGCGCCGCACAGCAACAGGGACGCCACCGCGATTCCCGATGCGGGCCAGATCAGCGTGGCATAGCCAGGCGGGGTCGCAAGCTGTAATCCCAGCCATCCCGAAACGGCATAGAGCATCGCCACCAGGGCGATTCCGCCCGGGGTCGTGCTGGTGAGATTCGTAAATCCGCGCAAGGCGTTATGGTCGAGCAACTTTTTCACGGCCATCTATCCGACTACTGCGAGCTATCCTGTTTTCCATTTTTAGACGCGATTGCATGCTTGCGGGACCAGGGTCGCGCGACAGCGGATGTTGGTCTCCGCCATGCCGCACCCTTGCCGCCGCCGGGGCATCATGCGTCAGTTTGGCTATTATAGGGTAAACGGCGATCGCGCGGTGTCGCCATGCAATACGCTGGCCGGGGAACGGAGATTTCGTGGGCTTATGCGCCGATAAGGGCGCAAGCCCTCTATAAAGGCGCCAAGCTATATTCCTGCAATATATCGAGGTTGCCCACCAATGAATCATATCCAGAACATGAAGATTGCGACCAAGGTGGCGGCGCTGCTGCTTTTTCTCGGCCTGCTGCTGGTTGGCATCGCATTGATCGGGAACCGCACCGCTTCGGGAATCAGTCAGGATTACCGGCAATTGGTGGATCACACGCTGCCGGGAACGACCGATATCGCGCGCGCCAACCGGCGCGCGATCGAGCTGGTATATATCGGCGCGCAATCGCTGGCGTTCGAGCCGGGATCGGCGCAGAGCAGGGCGCTGCGACCGGCGCTTGAAAAAGCGCATGAACGCGGCGGCAACAATCTTTCGGACGCGCTGAAGACCGATCCCGCCTTCGATCGGAGCGTGCCCGAACTGCGCGGCTATTTCGACGAAGCCCACCGGCTTGCGCAACAGGTGCTGGTGCTTGCCAATGCGGGCCGCACCGCGCAGGCGCGCGCGACGCTGGTGCAGGCGGATGCGCAACTTCAGAAATTCACAGACGCGGTTTCGGATATCACCTATAAACGCGTCGAATCCGGGGATGCGCGTACCGCCGCCATCGAAGCGCGGGTGACCCGCGATGCGCGCATGCTGCTGATCTACAGCCTGATCGCGGTCGCGCTTGGGCTGGGCATCGCAATTCCGGTCGCGCGCCGAACCATATCGCGCCCGTTACAGCGGCTTCGCGCCGTGATGGGCGATCTGGCCGGCGGCAATAACCGGGTAGAGGTAGCGGGCACCGATCGCGGCGACGAAGTGGGGGAGATGGCGCGAACCGTGCTGGTATTCCGTGACAATGCGCAGGCGCAGGAAAAGGCGGAGGCGGAAAAGATTCGCGCGAGCGCCGAACAGAAAGAGGTGGTGGAAACGCTCGGCACGCATCTGGGCAGCGTCGCGCAGGGCGATTTGACCGCAAAGATCGATGCAGAATTTCCCGCCGACTATGCCGCACTGCGCACCAATTTCAACGCCGCGCTGGACAGCCTGTGCGAACTGATCAGCGCCGTCGTGGCGGGCACCGCCGAAATTCGCAACGGTTCGATCGAGATTGCAAGCGCGTCGGATGATCTTGCCGCGCGTACCCAGAACAACGCCGCCAGCCTGGAACAGACATCGGCGGCGATCAGCCAGATGAACCAGCGGCTGCGGCAAAGCGCATCGGCGGCGACGCAGACCGTCGATCGCGCCGGTCAGGCGATGACCACCGTTGGCAGCGGACGCAGCGTCGTCGATCAGGCGGTTCAGGCGATGGGCCGGGTCGCCGAAAGCGCCGAAGGTATCGATACGGTGATCGAGGGACTGGACAAGATCGCGTTCCAGACGCGCGTATTGGCGATGAACGCCGCGGTCGAGGCCGGCCGGGCGGGCGAGGCGGGCCGTGGCTTCGCGGTCGTCGCCGACCTCGTCTCCGCGCTGGCCATGCGTGCGGAGGAAGAGGCGAAGCGCGCTCGCGAACAACTGACCGTCACCCAGTCCGAAGTGGGAGTCGCGGTCGATGCGGTGCGCAAGGTCGACGATGCGCTGGCCAACATCACCAAGGATGTGCAGGGCGTCACCGGCCTGCTCGACGCGCTGGCAAGCGACAACCACGCGCAATCGACGGCGATAGGGGAAGTATCCTCGGCGGTCGAGGATATGGACGGGGCGACCCAGCGCAATGCCGCGATGGTCGAGGAAATGTCCGCCGCGGCGCGCAGGCTTGATGAGGAAGTCGATACGCTTTCCGCACGCGCCGGCGCGTTCCGCGTGGCGGGGCGTTCGCCGGCCGGCTCTGCAACGCGCGACGATAAGGCGCTTCCCGATATGAAAACGATCAAGCCGCTTCCCGCCGCCGCGCTTCCCGCGCTCAAGGCGCCGAACAATGGCGATTGGGCATCGTTCTGATCGCCATTGAACGCGCACCGGGAATGATCGTGCGCTTGTAATTCGTCATTCACCGCTCCATTTATACCCCCCAAGGGTATCTGGAGCGGCGAATGAACGAAGTACGCAAGGCAACCGTCAACCGGCTGAAACGGATCGAGGGGCAAGTCCGCGGGCTTGCCCAGATGCTGGAGGAAGACCGGTATTGCATTGACATTCTTCACCAGGTTCAGGCGGTTAAGGCCGCGCTGGGCAAGGTCGAAAGCGCGGTGCTGAAAGACCATTCCGCGCATTGCGTTGCCGATGCCATCGCCTCCGGCGACCCTGCCGAACAACAGCGCAAGTTCGGCGAACTGGTCGATCTGTTCGAAAAGGTGAAGCGATGAACGACAAAAGCGCCGCCGCGAAAACGGGCGACAGGATCGCGAGCGTGTATCGGATGGTGATGGACAAGCATGTCTGCCCGTTCGGCCTGAAAACGCTCCATCTGTTGAAAAGTCAGGGCTATCGGATAGACGACCATCATCTTGAAACGCGCGCGCAAACCGATGCTTTCAAGGAAAAATACGACGTAAAGACAACGCCGCAAACCTTTGTCGGCGGGGAGCGTATCGGCGGTTACGACGATCTTCGCCGCTTTTTCGACAAGCCGGTAAAGGATCCCAAAGCCACCAGCTACCGGCCGGTCCTTGCGATTTTTGGCATGGCGGCGGCAATGGCGCTGGGCGTAAGCTGGCTTGTCAGCGGCGCGCTGGTCACGGCGATGGCGGTCGAGCTTTTCATCGCGATTTCGATGTGCCTGCTTGCCGTACAGAAATTGCAGGATGTCGACGGCTTTGCGACGATGTTTCTGGGCTATGACCTGCTTGCCAGGCGCTGGGTGCCCTATGCCTATCTCTACCCATTCGGCGAAGCGCTGGCCGGAGTGTTGATGATCGCACATGCGCTCGACTGGATTTCGGTGCCGATCGCGCTATTCATCGGCGGTGTCGGTGCGGTGTCGGTTTTCTACGCCGTCTATGTTCAGAAGCGCGAATTGAAATGCGCCTGTGTCGGCGGCGGATCGAATGTGCCGCTCGGCTTTGTGTCGCTGACCGAAAATGTCATGATGGTTGCGATGGGGCTGTGGATGCTCTTCACCTGACCGCTTCACATTTGCTTGGGTCCGGGAACGCGCCGCAGGACTGGTTCGCTGTTGGCGGCATCGCGACAGGAGGCGGCATGGGCTATCTGAAGAACGGCGAATGGCATGACGAATGGGATCATAACGACAGCGAAAGCGGCGCGTTCGAACGCGACGAAAGCGTTTTCCGCAACTGGGTGACGCCCGACGGCGCGCCCGGTCCGCACGGCGAGGGCGGCTTCGCGGCGCAACCGGGCCGATACCGCCTGTATATCTCGCTCGCCTGTCCTTGGGCGCACCGTGTCAATGTCGCTCGTCATCTGAAAGGGCTGACCCAAACGATCGAACTGATCGTCGTTCATTGGCGGATGAAGGAAGGCGGCTGGTCGTTTCGAAACGGTGAATGCGTCACGCCCGACCCGCTGATGAACGCAGCGTATCTTCACCAGATATACACCGCCGCCAAGGCCGATTATTCGGGCCATGTAACCGTGCCGCTACTGTGGGATACGCAACGCGCGACGATCGTGAACAATGAAAGCGCTGATCTTGTGCGCATGTTGGGAAGCGCGTTCGACGGGTGTGGCGCGAACGATCTCGACCTGTATCCGGCGCCGCATCGCGGTGAGATCGATGCGCTGAACCAGCGCGTGTACGATGCGGTCAACAACGGCGTGTACAAGGCGGGTTTCGCGACGACGCAGCGCGCCTATGACGCGGCGGTGGCGCCCTTGTTCGCAATGCTCGACGAACTGGAAGAACGGCTGGCGGGCAAAGGCTGGCTGGTCGGCGACCGGCTGAGCGAGGCCGATATCCGGCTATGGACCACGCTGATCCGGTTCGATCCCGTTTATTACGTACACTTCAAATGCAACATACGGCAGATTGCGGAGTATCCGAACCTCGCCGCCTTTACCCGTCGGCTATATGCGCTCGACGGCGTGGCGGAGACGGTGAATTTTCACCACATCCGCCACCATTATTATGAAAGCCATACCCATATTAACCCGCACGGCATCGTTCCGCGCGGCCCAGATCCCCTGATCCCCGGCAGCGCGCCATAGGCAGATAACGGCGCTCACCCGCCGGTAATGACAATCGGGTGAAATCCGCTACGCTGGCCGAATGACGCTCGAACAGCTTCGCATCTTCGTAGCCGTTGCGGAACGCGAGCACGTCACGCGTGCGGCGGAGGCATTGGGCGTTTCCCAATCCGCGGCGAGCGGCGCGATCGCGATGCTGGAGGCGCGCCATGACGCGAAGCTGTTCAGCCGGGTGGGTCGCGGTATCGAACTGACAGAAGCGGGCCGGTTCTTTCTAGGCGAGGCGCGCACGGTGCTGGCGCGCGCCGCCGAGGCGGAGATCGCGCTAAGCGAATTTGGCGGGCTGAAGCGGGGCCATCTGCGCCTCGTCGCCAGCCAGACGATCGCCGCCTACTGGCTGCCCGAACGGCTTGCCGCCTTTCATCGCCGCTATCCGGCAATCGAACTGTCCGTCGCCATTGCCAATAGCGAAGGCGCGGCGCGGGCCGTGCATGACGGCGAGGCGGAGCTTGGCTTTATAGAGGGAAATATCGACGATCCGGCGCTGGCGCACTGGCCCGTCGCATCCGATCAAATGATACTGGTCAGTCGGTCCGGCGCCGATGCGATTACCGATGCGTGGCTTCGTGCTGCGCCATGGATCATGCGCGAACCGGGGTCGGGCACGCGTTCGACGCTGGAAGCGGCGCTGCGCGAACGCGGCGTCGATCCGCAGGCGCTCAACATCGTGCTGACGCTGCCTTCGAACGAGGCGGTGCTGGCGGCGGTTCGGGCGGGCGTCGGTTGCGCCGTCCTTTCCCGGCTCGTCGTGACGTCGGCGCTGGATGCGAAAGTGCTTACCGCCCTGCCGCTCGACCTGCCCGCACGGCCGTTTTTCGGACTGCGCCAGAAGGAGCGCTATCGAAGCAAGGCAGCCGACGCGTTGCTGAACGTGATCCAGGATGTCGAGACGGGATCGATTACCGATTGATTGGTTCAGGTGATCGGAATCATATGATCTGATCGTTGGATTAAGGCGTTGTCACGCTTCATCTCCTTCTTCGTGAAGGAGACCATACCGTGACCGACGCCATCTTGCCCCCTCGCCGCGTGATGAACGGCACGAAGCTGTTGCCGGGACTGATCTTGTGCATCGCCGTGACCGGCGTGGCGTTCGCGCTCCAGCGGGTCGAAGAGGCGCTGTTCGGTCGGGTGTGGCTGGAGGCGCTGGTACTCGCAATCGTGACGGGAACGCTTTTGCGCAGCCTGTGGACGCCCGATCGTCGCTGGTTTCCGGGGATCGCGTTCAGCGCCAAATTCCTGCTGGAGCTTGCAGTGGTACTGCTGGGAGCGACGGTCAGCGGCGCTACGATATTTGCGGCAGGGCCGGGCCTTTTGCTGGGTATCGCCGGGGTGGTGATGATCGCGCTCATGGCCAGTTTCGCCATCGGACGGCTGCTGCGTCTGCCGCCGCGCATGGCGTTGCTGGTCGCGTGCGGGAATTCGATCTGCGGCAATTCTGCCATCGCGGCGGTCGCGCCGGTGATCGGCGCTGACGGCGATGATGTCGCCGCCTCGATCGGGTTCACCGCCGTGCTGGGTGTGGCGGTGGTGCTGGGACTTCCGGTGCTCGGTTTCGCGCTGCATCTTGGTGCGATTCCCTATGGCGCGCTTGCCGGTTTGACCGTTTATGCCGTGCCACAGGTGATTGCGGCGGCCACGCCCGCCGGGGCGGCGGCGGTGCGGATCGGCACGCTCGTCAAGCTCGTCCGGGTGCTGATGCTCGGCCCGGTCTGCCTCATGCTGTCGCTCGTCGCTGCGAAGCTGCGCGAGGAACCGGACGAGCCGTTGCCCCAAGTCACGACTGGAGAGCGTCCGGCGTGGGGGCACCCCCCGATCCATCATTTCGTGCCCTGGTTCATTAGCGGGTTTCTCATCCTCGTGGCCTTGCGTTCGATGGACCTGATTCCCAACGCCGCACTCGCCCCCGCGAACCGGATCGCGACGCTGCTCACCGTGGTGTCGATGGCAGCGCTCGGCCTCGGCGTGGATATCCGGACGGTCGCGCATGCCGGGGGCCGGGTCACCGCCGCGGTCGTGCTGTCGCTACTCGTTCTCGGCGGTATCAGCCTCGGCCTCATCCACGTGCTTGGCCTCGCCTGATGCGGCGCGAGGCGCAAAACGACGTCCCGTGACGAATCAAAAAAATTCGTGCAATCGATTGTATGCGTAATCGATTGCACGTAAAGCGCTGGGCGTCGCTTCACGGCGACATAAACAGATTAATCCACTCGCGACAGGCGGGGGAGCCAAAGGGGAGGAAGTTTATGAAGCGTGATTTCGCTTCCGATATCCGCGCAAAACAAGCATTTCTCGTCGGGGCAAGCTCGCTCGCGCTTATCATCGCGGCACCCGTCTGGGCGCAGACCGCAACCGGTTCGACTGCGAGCGAACAGACCGATCCGGCGCAAAGCGATTCGGATCAGGGCGATACCGAGACGCAGACGGCTAAGGACGGCGTTGCGACGACAACCACAACGACCGGCGACGATATCGTGGTGACCGGCTTCCGCCAGTCGCTTGAAAGCGCCGTGGCCGAAAAGCGGCTGAGCAATCAGGTGGTCGAATCAGTGACCGCCGAAGATATTGGCAAGCTGCCCGATGCCTCGATCGCTGAATCGATCGCGCGCCTGCCGGGGCTTACCTCGCAGCGCGTGAGCGGCCGGTCGAACCAGATTTCAATTCGCGGTTTTTCGCCCGATTTCTCGACCACGCTCCTCAACGGCCGCGAACAGACCTCGACCGGCGACAATCGCGCGGTCGAATATGACCAATACCCCTCCGAAGTCGTCAATCAGGTGCTGGTCTACAAAACCGCCAACGCCGCGCTGATCGGTCAGGGCCTGTCGGGCACGGTCGATCTGCGCACGATCCGCCCGCTCGAATACGGCAAGAGTGTCGTGTCGATCGGCGCGCGCGGCACCTATGCCGATATCGGCAAGCTGAATGCCGGATCGGATGACAAGGGCTATCGCGTCAACGCGACCTATGTCGATCAGTTCTTCAACGACACGCTTGGTGTGTCGTTCGCCGCTGCATATCTGCACGAACCCTATCAGATTCAGGAATTCAACAGCTGGGGCTATGCCCAGACCGATGACGGCAACGATGTAATCGGCGGATCCAAATCCTATGTCACGTCGACGGTACTGAAACGCCTTGGCCTGCAGGGCACGGTGGAATGGCGGCCGACGCCGCAACTCACCATGACGGTCGATGGGTTCTATTCCGATTTCAACGACGATCAGATCAAGCGCGGCATTGAACTACCACTAGGTTACGGCGCGAACGGCACATCGCTGCTCACCGCCGACACGGTGGAAAACGGTCTAGTGACTTCCGGCACGTTCAACAATGTCGAAGGCGTGGTGCGCAACGACAGTTTCCAGCGCAAGGCGAAGCTCTATTCATTCGGCTACAATACCAAATGGGAAGGCGACAACGGTTGGACCGCGCAGGCCGATCTAAGCTATTCGCGCACTGACCGTGAAGAGATCGTCCTCGAAAGCTATAGCGGCACCGGCTACGGCGCTGGCAATGGCGCGACCGACGATATCGGCTTCACCACCGGAAGCACCGGCACCGTCTTTACCCATAATCTCGATTATTCGGACCCGAACCAGATCTTTCTGACGGACTCGCTGGGCTGGGGTGGCGACACCGAGCAGGCGGGTTATTACAACGATCGCGAGATCACCGACGAGATCAGCCAGTATCGCCTCGAGGTCGAGAAGGAAACTTTCGGCAGTCCGATCTCGAAAGTGCGCTTCGGGATGAACTATACCAAGCGGACCAAGCAGCTCACACCGACGCAATATTTCCTTGTGCTGGCCAGCGGCGCCAATGAAGAGACGCTGCCCGAACAATATCAGCTCAGCCCCACCAGCATCACCTATCTGGGTCTGGGGCCGATCCTCAGCTATGATCCGCGCGACCTGCTTGACGGCGGGGTTTATTCGCTGGTGGCGAATAACAGCAATGATGTCATCGCTTCGGGCTATCGCGTTCGCGAAGATGTGATGACCACCTATCTTCAGGGCGATATCGATCAGATGATCGGAGCCGCTCGGCTGACCGGGAATGTTGGCGTGCAGGCGGTGTTTACCGAGCAGAAGTCCTCGGGCCTGATCTATAATGGCAGCGAGTTCAATCCGATTACCCGCGGAACGGATTATGTCGATGTTTTGCCCAGCCTGAACCTGTCGCTGCGCCTGCCGACTGACTGGGTATTCCGTCTGGCGGTTGCTCGCCAGATGCAGCGCCCGCGGCTCGACGATATGCGCGTCGCCAACGGCTATGGCTATAACACGCAGGAGATGATTCTCACCGGTGGCGGTGGTAACCCCTATCTGCGTCCGATCCGATCGAACTCCGCCGATTTCACGGTCGAAAAATATTTCGGCAATACCGGCTATCTTGCAATTCAGACCTTTTACAAGGACCTGAAGAGCTTCGTGTACAACCAGGAGGTGAGCTACGACTTTTCGGGCTACCCGCTGCCCACCGGCATCAGCGAGGATGATCTGGTGTCGCGGATCGGCCGCAACACGATTCCCATTAACGGCGATGGCGGAAAGATTTACGGTGCAGAACTTGCCGGAACGTTGCAGTTCGGCGAACTTGTCGGCGCGCTGGACGGGTTTGGTGCGACCGGCGGTCTTTCCTATACCAAGACCAAGATCCGCCCTGATCCCGACAGTGATCCCGAAGATATTCCCGGCTATTCGAAATGGGTGGCCAACGGCACGATATTCTTTGAAAAATGGGGACTCAACGTTCGCGGCAGCGTGCGTTATCGCTCGAGCTTTGTCGGCGAACTGTCGGGCTTCGGTGCGCAGCGGGTCCGTCGCCGGGCGCGCGACGAAACGATCGTCGATGCGCAGATCGGGTATGATTTCAAGACCGGCCCGTTCCAGAATGTGTCGCTGTTCCTGCAGGGGCAGAATCTTACCGACGAGCCGTTCGTGACGATCAACGGCACCAACGACATGGAAGTGATCGACTATCAAAGCTATGGTCGCCGCTTTCTGGCGGGGGCCAGCGTCCGCTTCTGATCTGCCACGACGGGGCGGGGGTATGCCATGAATATTGCCCCGCCCTGCGATCGCGGGGGGATCCGGTCATGGCGGACAGCGCGCACACCAATATCGTGATCGCCGGGGGCGGCACCGCCGGCTGGATGGCGGCCGCCGCCTTTGCCCGGTTTTTGCCGCGCGGCGTGGCGATCACGCTTGTCGAATCGGATGCCATTGGCGCGGTCGGCGTCGGTGAAGCGACGATTCCGCAAATCCGGCTGTTCAACCGCAATCTGGGAATTGATGAGGGCGATCTGCTGCGCGCCACGAACGGCACGATCAAGCTGGGCATCGAATTTGTCGATTGGTCGGGGAAGGGCAGCCGCTACATCCATGCGTTCGGCACGATCGGCCGCGCGCTTGGGCTCGTTCCGTTTCACCACTACTGGCTGCGCCACGCGCAAGCCGGCGGGAACACCAGCCTGTGGGACTATAGCGTTGCGGCGCAGGCTGCTGCTGCGGATCGGTTTGCCCCCGAACCCGGTCGGCCCGACCTCCCCAGCGGTCTAGCCTGGGCCTATCAGTTTGACGCGATCCGCTATGCCGCTTTTTTGCGCGATTATGCCGAAAAGCGCGGGGTGCGGCGGGTCGAAGGACGGATAGGCGATGTCATGCTCGACGGAAGCGGTGCAATCGCATCGCTGCGGCTGGAGGATGGCCGAAACATCGCAGGCGATTTCTTTCTCGATTGCACCGGCTTTCGCGCGCTTTTGATTGGGGGGGCGCTTGGGGTCGGCTATGACGACTGGCGCGAATGGCTTCCCTGCGACCGTGCGCTGGCGGTGCAATGCGCTTCCGTGACGCCGCTAACCCCCTATACCAGAGCGACTGCGCGCGAGGCGGGGTGGCAATGGCGCATTCCGTTGCAGCACCGGACCGGCAACGGTCTGGTATGGTGCAGCGCCTATCAGGACGATGGCGTGGCGGCCGACACGCTGCTCGCCAATCTTGATGACGATGCGCTGGGCGACCCGAAACCGCTGCGGTTCACCACCGGCATGCGGTGTGCAACATGGCGCAGCAATTGCGTCGCGCTGGGCCTTTCAGCGGGTTTCCTCGAACCGCTCGAATCTACGAGCATTCACCTTATCCAGTCTGGTATCGCTCGGCTGCTCCAGCTGTTTCCCGCCGACACGCCGAATCCAGCGGAAATCGCGGAATATAATCGCCAGACGCAACGCGAATGGGAATCGGTTCGCGACTTCCTGATCCTGCATTATCACGCCAATGCGCGGCCCGAACCCTTCTGGGCCGAATATCGCCGACGTGCGTTGCCCGATGCACTCGCGCAGCGCATTGCGCTGTTCCGCGCCAATGGTCGCCTGTTCCGCGAAGGCGATGAATTGTTCACCGAAGTCGGCTGGCTTCAGGTGCTGCTGGGGCAGGGGATCATGCCCGATGGCTGTCATCCGATCGCGCAGGCGCTGCCGATTGCCGACCTCGATCAGTTTCTCGGGGCGGCGCGGCGGCACGTCGCCAGCCTTGTCGAGCGCATGCCTGGCCATGCCGACTATCTGCGCCGCCATGCACCCGCCACACCGTCCGGAGAGATGTCATGAAAACCGCGTTCCTCAGTCTTTTCGCGCTCGGCTGCGCGCTCGCCGCTCCTGCGCAGGCGCAAAGCGGGGATGGTGAAGCGACCGGGTTTCGTGACCGTCTGCCACAGGACGAGGTGATTTATTTCGTGCTGCCCGATCGGTTCGATAACGGCGATACCGCGAACGATCGCGGGGGATTGCGCGGCGAACGGGATGTGACAGGCTATGATCCGACCGATACCGGCTATTATCATGGGGGCGACCTGAAAGGGCTGATCGGGCGGCTCGGCTATCTGCAGGATATGGGGATCACCGCGATCTGGGTGGCGCCGGTATTCAAGAACAAGGCTGTGCAAGGCGGCGAAGGCCATCGATCGGCCGGCTACCACGGATACTGGATCACCGACTTCACCCGGATCGACCCGCATTTCGGCAGCAACGCAGATTTCAAGACGCTGGTCGATGCGGCGCACGCGCGGGGCATGAAAGTATATATGGATATCGTGGTGAACCACACCGCCGATGTCATCCAGTATCGCGAATGCCGAACAGGGCCATGCGATTATCGCAGCATCGCCGACTATCCCTATGGTACGAAAGGCGGGGTGGACGGCACGCCGATCAATCCCGGTTTTGCGGGCGATGGCGTTGCGACGCGCGAAAACTTTGCGAAGCTGACCGATCCGGACTTCGCCTATACCCCGTTCGTGGCGGCGTCGGAGAAATCGGTCAAGGTGCCCGCCTGGCTCAACGATCCAATCTATTATCATAATCGCGGCGATTCCAAATTTGCCGACGAAAGCAGCACGATGGGCGATTTTTCGGGTCTGGACGATGTGATGACCGAAAATCCGCGCGTGGTTGATGGCATGATCGACATTTTCGGCGGCTGGATCGATACGTACGGCGTCGATGGGTTTCGCATCGATACCGCCCGGCATGTCGACAAGGGCTTCTGGAAACGCTTCGTTCCCGCCATGCAGGAAAGGGCGCGAGCGAAGGGTATTCCCAATTTCACGATGTTCGGCGAAGTGGCGCTTTTATCGAGCGATCCGGGCGGGATCGCGATCTACACCCGTTACGGCCTTCCCGCGGTACTCGATTTCGCCTTTCGTCAGGCGATCGTTGACACGGTCGCCAGCGATGGTGCCACTGACGTGTGGGAAAAGCTTTTCGACGGCGATGCGCTGTACGATCACGGTTTCGATACCGCGGTCACGCTACCGACCTTTACCGGCAATCACGATTTCGGGCGGTTGCCCATGTTCATCGAAAAGAACTTTCCCGATGCGGATTCGGCGGAAGTCATGGCGCGCGTCAAGCTCGCCAACGCGATGCTGCTGACGCTTCGCGGCGTACCGACCATCTATTCGGGCGATGAACAAGGCTTTGTCGGCGACGGCGGTGATCAGGGCGCGCGCGAAGATATGTTCGCAAGCAAGGTCGCAAGCTATAACGACAACGATCTGCTCGGCACCGATGCTACCACCGCCACCGATAATTTCGACAGGACGCACCCGCTTTATCGTGAAATCGCGATGCTGGCGCATCTGCGCACCGCCACACCGGCGCTGAGGCGCGGGAGGCAGGTGTTGCGCGAACGCGGCGACAAGCCGGGGCTGCTTGCCATTTCACGATTCGATCCGGAGAGCGGGAAGGAGGTGCTGCTGCTGTTCAACACCGCGCGCCAACCCGTCGACCGGCTTGTCCATGTCGAAACCGCCTCGCAGCGCTGGCAGGGTCTGGCGGGCGACTGTGCGCCGACATCCGCCGCGCCGGGAAGCGTGCGCGCCAAACTTCCCGCCTTCGGCTATGCGGTGTGCGCGGCGAAGTGACATGCGAATTGCGAAGTACGCCGATCGACGGCTAACCGATATAATTCATGCGCAAAGAGAGGGTATCATGACCATCAGCGGCAAATTTTCATTTCTGTCGGGCATCGCGGCGGTGGCCCTGGTCGTTGCGCCCGCATGTGTTCAGGCCGCGCCGGTTCAGGCGAGCGCGCAGGCGGACGGAGCGTTCCGCCCGCTTGCCAACGGGGTGACATTCGCGCGCGGCGAATTGATGATGCAAGTCACTGCGCTCACTCAGGACATTGTGCGTGTGCGGATCGCGCGCGATGGCAAATTCGCCGAGGATGCGAGCTGGGCGGTGCCCGCCGATGCGCGCGCGCAGTCGGTGCGGGTATCGCCGCTCGCCGACGGGTTCGCGACGAAGACCATGCGCGTGCATATCGATCCCGCCACCGGCGCGCTGACCGTCACCGACCTTCAGGGCAAGGTCATCACCGCCGACAAGGCAGATCCGGTCACGCTGGACGGCAGCAGCTTCACCCTGCGCAAGGCGATGCCGCAATCGGAACATTATTTCGGGATGGGCGACAAGACGGGGCAGCTCGACCGGCGCGGTTACAGCTATGTCGACTGGAATACCGATGCGTTCGGTTTTTCGAGCAGCGCCGATCCGATCTACAAATCGATCCCCTTCTTCATCGGCGTCGGCGGGGCGGGCGGAAGCTACGGCATCTTCCTCGACAACACCTGGCGCACATGGTTCGATTTCGGGCATCGCGATGCCGATACGCTGGCGTTCGGCGGGCCTGACGGGCCGATTGATTATTACATCATCAACGGGCCGAGCACGGCCGAAGTCGTTCGCCGCTACACCGACCTTACGGGCAAGGCGCCGCTGACGCCCAAATGGGGGCTGGGCTATCAGCAGTCGCGCTACAGCTATATGAGCGCCGACGAGGTGCGCGGCATCGCCGAGCGGCTGCGCAAGGAGCAAATTCCCACCGACGTCATCTGGCTCGATATCGATTTTCAGGATCGTAACCGCCCCTTCACCGTCAACAAACAGACTTTCCCCGACCTGAAAGGTCTGGCGAGCGACATGGACGATGACGGGATAAAGCTGGTCGCGATCACCGATCTTCACATCGCGAAGGTCGATGACGGCAGTTACAGGCCCTATCAAACCAACGACCGCTGGGTGCGCAACGCCGACGGATCGACCTATGTCGCGCCAGTATGGCCGGGCGATTCCGTGTTCCCCGATTTCACCACGAAACAGGCGCGTGCGTGGTGGGGCGGGCTATACAAGGAGTTCCTGAACGACGGCATCGCCGGTTTCTGGAACGACATGAACGAACCTGCGATTTTCGATACGCCCACCAAGACCATGCCGCTCGACAATATCCATCGGATCGAAAGCGACGATTTCGCGACCCGCGACGCCAGCCATGCGGAGATTCACAATGTCTACGGCATGGAAAATACGCGCGCTACGTTCGAGGGGCTGAAAAAGCTGCGGCCCGACATGCGTCCTTTCGTAATGACGCGGGCGAGCTATGCCGGCGGGCAGCGCTATTCGGTGACATGGACGGGCGACAACAGTTCGACCTGGGACCATCTCAAGCTGGCCGTACACCAGCTCATCAATCTGGGGCTGTCAGGCTTTTCATACAGTGCGGCGGATGCGGGCGGTTTTGCCGGTGGGCCGAGTGCCGATCTGCTAACCCGCTGGTTCGAAATCGGCGCGTTCATGCCGGTGTTCCGCGACCATTCGGCCAAGGGAACGCCGCGTGCCGAACCCTGGGTCGACGGGGAAAAGCATCTTGCGATCCGCAAGCGGTTCGTCGACGAACGCTACAGGCTGATGCCCTATCTGTATGGGCTGGCCGAACAGAATGCGCGCACCGGCGATCCCATCATGCGGCCGGTCTTCTACGACTATCCGGCAGCGATCAATTCGCCATGCGACCAGTCGATGGTGTTCACCATGGGAGCCGATCTGTTGATCGCGCCGCCGCCCAATCCGGAATCGCCGCGAAGCTATGACGTGTGCCTGCCCGCGGGCGGCTGGTACGATTACTGGACCGGAAAGCCTGCCGCCGGGGTGGCGGGGCCGGAAAGCCGTGCGAAGCTGGCCGCCGGCGATGTTCAGGGCGATCAGCAGGGTGTTTCGCGGGTCGAGGAAACGCCCAGGCTCGACTATCTGCCGGTGTTCGTACGGGCGGGCACGATCCTGCCGCGCCAGCCGGTGGTCCAGAGCACGGCCGAGGTGCCCGACGGGCCGCTGTCGCTCGACGTGTATCCCGGCGATGACTGTCATGGCACGTTATATGCCGATGACGGTGTGACGGTGGATTACCGCAAGGGGCAGTATTTCCGCCAGATGGTACGCTGTACGCGCGCTGCCGATGGCGGGCTGACCATTGCGTTCGACGATCCGCAGGGCAGCTATTCGCCGTGGTGGAAAACGATCGCGGTGACCGTGCACGGCTGGGATGGCGGCAGCGGCGTGACCCGCGCCGGGCGCACGGTGCAGGCGAATGCCGATGCCGATGCACACACCCTGACCTTTTCCATTCCCGCTGCGCAGGCGCGAGGAGAGATTCGTATCGCCGCGCGCTGATCGCTACACGGTATTTCGAATCCCTGCCGCCAAGCCGCGTCGTGACCAACGCGGTTCGGTGGCGCCTGCGCTTTCTTCGCGCGAAAACCTCCGTGCCCTGCCTGTCGGGGCCGAACGAAAGAAACGAAGCGATGCAGATTGATACCGGCAATGTGAGTTCGACCGAAGCCGTTCCCGGCGACGATGCTCCGGCACAGGGGGTGAACGCCCCCGACCTTCAGATATTCGTTTTCGCGCTGTTCTTCATCTTTGGCGGCATCACCAGCCTGAACGATGTGATCATTCCGAAGCTGAAGGATTTGTTCACGCTCGGCTATGCGCAGGCGATGCTGGTGCAGTCCGCCTTTTTCGCTGCCTATTTCTTCATCTCGCTGCCCGGTGCGCGCATCGTTCAGCGCGTCGGATATATGCGCGGCGCGGTGGTGGGGCTGCTGACGATGACGGCGGGCTGTCTGCTCTTCATTCCGGCATCGAAAATGGGCATCTTCGGGGTGTTCCTGCTGGCATTGTTCGTGCTGGCGGCGGGGATAACCATCGTTCAGGTGGTGGCCAATCCGCTGATATCGCTGCTCGGCAACCCGCGGACCGCGCACAGCCGGCTGACCTTTGCGCAGGCGTTCAATTCGCTCGGCACGACGATCTTTCCCTTTGTCGGTTCGATCGTGATTCTGGGTTCGCTTGCCGATGTCGATCGCTCGACGCTGTCGCCCGCCGGGCTTGCCGCCTATCGCGCGCAGGAATCGCAGGTCGTCGTGCACACCTATATCGGCCTTGCCATCGCGCTGCTGATCGTAGCGGCGGTGGTGTGGACGCGCCGCAATCGCTTGCAGGAACGGCAGGCGCGCGTACCGATGGGTGCCGCGTTCCAGCTTCTGCGCCGCCCGCGCTTCGCGTTCGGCGCGCTGTGCATATTCCTGTATGTCGGGGCGGAGGTGACGATCGGCTCGCTCATCGTCAACTATCTGATGCAAAGCGACGTTCTGGGCCTGGGTGAGCAGGCGGCGGGGCAGCATGTGCCGCTTTACTGGGGCGGTGCGCTGTTGGGACGTTTCCTTGGCGCCGCAATCCTTCGTGCCTTTTCGCCGGGCAAGGTGCTGGCGACGTTCGGCATGGGGGCGATCGCGCTGGTGCTCATTTCGGCGAACAGCAGCGGTATCGTCGCGGGCTATACGCTGCTCGCGGTCGGACTGATGAATTCGATCATGTTTCCGACGATTTTCAGCCTGGCAAGCGAAGGGCTCGGCGCGCGCGCCGCCGAAGGATCGGGCATCATCTGCGTCGCGATCGTCGGCGGGGCTATCGTGCCGCCGCTTACCGGCCTGCTCGCCGATGTGAACGGCCTGCAGTTCGCATTGCTGCTGCCTGCGCTTTGTTATCTGGTGATTACCAGCTTCGGCCTTTATGCCCGTCGTCCGGCACCCGAGCTTGGCGGGCTAGCCGCGTCGCGCGCATAGGACAGGGCGATGTCGAAACCGGTCGAAACCTTGGCGGATATCGCGGCGCTGGCCGGCGTCACTCCCGCCACGGTTTCACGTGCGCTTGCCGACAGCCCCCGGATCAGCGAGCAGACGCGCGCGCGTATCCGGGGGCTTGCCGAAAAACACGGATTTCACATCAATCAGACCGCGCGCAATTTGCGCATGGGGCGGACCCGTTCGATCGCCTGCGTCATTCCGCTCGGCCATGAAAGCGCCCAGCGCGTATCGGACCCTTTCTACACCGCGTTGATCGGCAACCTGATGGACGGGCTGGCGCAGCGCGAACACAATATGCTGCTTTCCGCCGTCACCCCCACCGATGAAAACTGGCTCACCAGCCTGTCGCGCGGGGGAAGCGTCGATGGCGTGATCGTGCTTTGCCAGTCCAATCAGGAACCGGTGCTCGAAGGTATCGGCAAGCACTATCAGCCGCTTGTGGTGTGGGGGGAGGCGGGTCCGGATAGCAGCTATTGCTGCGTCGGCACCGATAATGTGCTTGGCGGCAGGCTGGCCACCGATCATCTGCTTGCGCAGGGTCGCCGCCGTATCGCCTTTGCCGGGATGCACGACATTCCCGAACTGTCGGCGCGCTATGCCGGGTATCTGGAGGCGCATCGCGAACATGGCGTGGATGCGGGGCCGACAATCGCGGTGCCGCTGGCGCTGGATCACAATTCGCCGATGCTTCGCGAAACGCTTAAATCTCTCGAACCGGTCGACGGCATCGTTGCGGCATCGGACATGATCGCGATGGGAATCTTGCGTGCGATGCAGGAACTGGGTCGCCGGGTGCCCGATGATGTCGCGGTGGTCGGTTATGACGACGTTTCGCTCGCCGCTTACAGCTTTCCGCCGCTCACCACGATCCGGCAGGACCTGAAAGTGGCGGCGGAAACGCTGCTCGACCGGTTGTTCGCGCGGATGGAGGGGCGGGATGCGGGGTCGGTGAAAATTCCGCTCCGCCTGATCCGGCGAACCAGCGCGTGATCCGGCGTGTTTCATCGGCGTCCGCCATTGCCTAACATTACAGTTGCATATTGATTGGAACTCTGAATCAATAGGTTTCCATGGTGAGGGGGCCGTGGATGACGGGCGCATCAATCGAGACGACACTGGAGCTATGGGCAACGTCTTTGCGCGATGTGAAGGCGCGGATGGGCAGCCTGTTCACACAGGCTCGGGTAGCGGCATCGGCCAATCTGTTCCTTGATGGCCTGTTGGGTGATGAGCGGCGCAAGACG
>NZ_JAHWZX010000007.1 GCF_019351405.1 Stakelama flava | reverse complement strand
CCAGCGGTGCCGCCAACTGTGCACAAAGGCGAACCTCACGGCCTTTGGCTCGCGAAGAACTGAGTTGCCTTTTTTAGTACCTCCCTCTCCTCCCGGAGCACACGGTTCTCAAGGCGAAGTCGCTCATTCTCTCGAGCTAGATCTGCCTGCGGCGCTGCCACAAGGTCAGAAGGACGATAATGCGACACCCATTTGTTCAGCGTCGATTTGCCGATCCCCAAATCTGACGCAACCCGCTCGCGCGGCAACCCACTGGTCAGCGCAATGCGCACCGCCTCCCGCTTAAACTCTTCACCATGCTTGATCATCTCGTCGGTCTCCTTGAACGAGCAATATGCTCTCAAGTGACCGGCGCAAAACCGTTACAAGTCCATTCTCGATCATAGCAATATCGAGAACAGCGTTCGCTATCTCGGCGTAGATGTCGATGATGCGCTGACGCTCCGAAAGGACCGAAATCTGATCTTGCCTCCGGCTCCTTGCGTTCCGGGGAGCCGGAAGCATCTGTTGAATAAACGGTGGGTATCGATGGCTCAAGATGAGCCGGCGAACGTCGGCTTTGTTGGCGAGACAAAACCGAAGTGCCGGAGCGGCGATGCGTGCATCATTGCTACGCCTTCGAGATCGCATGCGAATTCAAGCCGTCTAAAAAGCACTTGAAATGTACAACGACCGTTTTACATCTGTGGCATGGTTAGCCGTGCTGATATCATCGCATCTTCCGAACCCGTCCTCGATAAATATGGTTTTTCCGGCACCGGTATGGACAGCCTCATCAAAGCCGCGGAGGTCTCAAGCCGAACGCTTTACAAACATGTTGGCGGACGTGCCTCCCTTATTGCCGGCGTACTGGATGCGCGCGGCGAGCGGTTCTTCTCTTCGCTGCCGAACGGCGGCGTGACCGAGTTGTTCGCCGCGCTCGCCGACTGGGTGGATACAGAAGGTGCACGGGGATGCTTCTTCCTGCGCGCACTTAGCGAAGCCGGCCACGACGACCCTGCGATTGCGCAGCGGGTTATGGCGCATAAAGACGAGTTGGCGGAGCACATCGCGCAGTGTGTCGAGCATGACCTCGGCAAACCGGACCGCTTGCTTGGTCTGCAGGTGCTCGTGCTTTTCGAGGGCGCGACGCATGCCGCAGTCTATCGTGGCAAGGATGCTCTCGAAGCGGCTGGCGTCGCCGCGGCGGTACTGCTCCAAACTGCATGTCGGGAAGCGGCCGACCTCAAATGAGTCGGTCAACGCTGTTCATCGCCAGCGGGTTCGGCCTTGTCGCCACCTGTTATGGACTTGCGCGCTTTGCCTTCGGTCTATTCCTTCCGGCTATTGCGAGCGACCTTGCACTCACCGCATCCTTTAGCGGGCTTGTCTCGGGTGGCTCCTTCTTGGGCTACTGCATCGCGATCATTGCCTCTGCCGTGCTGACCGAGCGGTTCGGCCCGCGTGCTGTTGCCGCATTGGCGGGAACGATCGGCACCGCCGGGCTGGCTGGCATGGCCGCAGCGCAAACCGGCACGGCCATGGGACTCGCCGTCCTCATCGCGGGGCTGAGCACCGGGCTTGCTTCGCCTCCTCTGGCAGCATCCGTCGCCGCCAATCTGAACCGTCACCGGCAAGACCGTGCCAATACGGTAATCAACGCGGGAGCCGCCGGAGGCGTAGCACTCTCTGCGCCCGCCGCCTGGATATTCGGCGATGACTGGCGTTTCGCTTTCATGCTCTTTGCTGGGACTGCCGCCATGGCGACGCTGGCGATTGCTCTGGCCATGCCGCGCGCCGCCAGACCAGATATTGGCGCGGAAGGCGGCTTTCCGTCCTTTAGCCTGGAACTGAAGCGTTTGACCGCCTCGGCGCTTGTAATGGGTGTGGCGAGCACAGCAGTCTGGTCGTTCGGAGGCGAACTCACCCGCAAGGGCCTTGGCTGGGCGAGCGGCGATGTCGGCTGTCTCTGGCTCGTCATCGGCATCTTTGGACTTACAGGAGGGCTGTGCGGCGCTGCTGTGCAGCGCTTCGGCCTTGATCGGGTGCATGTCGTCTTCCTGACCGCAATGGCAAGCGCCATTCTCTCTATCGCGGTGGCGGCCAACTCGATCATCGCAATGGCAGGTGGTGCGGTCTTCGGCGGCGCTTACATGATGCTGACGGGAGTGTATCTGGTGTGGGGGGTGCGTGCCGTACCGGAGCGGCCAGCTGCAGGTATCATGATCGGCTTCCTGGCAATCGCGATCGGACAAACGGCAGGGGCTCCTCTCTTCGGCTTTCTTCTGGAGCAATCGGGCCGAATGATGGCTGGCGTGGCTTTTGCGCTGCTCGCGGTGGCTGCCGCAGCTTTCCCCCTGCAAAGGGCCCACCCGTTCTCTGCGACACAGCCGTAGATCACGATGGTGTATTCGCGGCTCCCCGACGTCGCCATCGGTTCTGCCCAGCGAGCGAGACAAGAGCCAGAATTGAATCACCCCCGGCCAACACCAAGCATTGACCGGTCGTATTCGCGCAGGAGCGTGGCAAGGTCGTCATGGATAGCGTCTGCGCCCGCCTCACGGAGAGTGCCATCAGAAAATCCGCCCGACCGCACTGCGATCCGGGCAATACCGCACCGCTTGGCCGCGCGCATGTCATAGGGCGTGTCGCCGATCACGACCGCGTCCCCGGCTCCCAGGTCCGGCAGTTCGGCGAGCGCCGCGGCGAATATGTCGGGGGCGGGCTTCGTACGGTCGACATCGTCCGACGCGGTCGCCGCCGTCATCAACGGCTTCAGGTCCATCAGGTCGACATAATGGTCGAGCTCGTCGCCGGAAGCCGAGGATGCCAGCACCACCTGCATTCCGTCATCATGCACCCGGGCGACGAGGTCGCGGGCGTGGGGGAAGGGCTCGACCTGGGCGATATATTCGCGCTTAAACAGGGCGCCGTGTCGATCACACAGCGCGTCCACGGCCTGTTCGTCGAGATCCGGCAGGAGTGCGGGGACGAGTTGGTCGCCCCCTTTGCCGATCTGACCATGGATGCGGTCGCGAGTGATATCGTGCCCAGCGTCTGCAAACACACATTGCCACGCCTCGACATGGAAATCGTTGCTGTCAACCAGGGTGCCGTCGATATCGAACAATACGGCGCGGATCGGACGAGAGGGCATTGATCGGGACATCGCTTGCTCCGCAAGGCTATAGTGGAGGGGCGGCGACTGCACACCCGACGACGTGCAACGTACCGAACCGCGCAATCGGTCCGCGTCGTACCCACCCTTTGCCATGTCAATCCAATCAGTGTCGTATTGGGAATGTGCTGATAGCGCCGATTGGCCACCCGCGAGCCTGACTTGTGCTTTCGCGGTACAATTAGCGTCCACTGTCCAGGTCGCGCTGCTTATGAGCTGTCATGCAACCACCGGCCCAACTGCTGTCTGGCCCATACCTGAACGAGCGGCAGCTCTTGGGGAACAACGTAACGCTCTACGAGAGCTATGTTCGCGGCGGCCATTCCTTCCATGCGCAGCGCGTCGGCTTTTAGTGTATCGCCGGTGGGGGGAACGATCGGATTTTGGGTGCGAATCAGAGGATCGCTAATCCACTCCGCCGCAGCAGGACCGGAAGGGATCACCCAGAACAATCCGTGAAAATCTGCCGATTCCCGACCACAGCTTTGCATTAAATTTGTGGCAAGTTGCAAATTCGTACAGATTATCAGGTGCTAAGTCTTTGAAATCGCTGGCGACCCTACAGGACTCAAACCCATGTTTTCGCCGTGAGGGTCTTATCTTCGAGCAGACTTCCCCTGCCTAAACCATCGATCGTGCCTTGGGTCGGTGCTCGAGCGGCAGATCGGGCGAGAGGTCTTCGGACTCGTTAGCCACAGCGCATCAACTGGACGATCAATGGGACTGGAGCGGTGCCGAGATCGGCTGACGTGGCCCGGTCGCCGCGCCTGCGGCCTTATCGTAGACCTGCGTAGACCAGCGCTCTGCCGCTTTTCGTCCGATCGCGGCACCTTTCACTCGAGCCGCTCATCCATTCTTGGCGGCTCGGGAGCCGCCCATGACACCCACCAAGCTATTGATCGGTCAAATCCTCCTGACCCTCGCGATCGTGCTTGCCGGTGTCTGGGCGGCGACCCAATGGGCTGCCGCAATGCTCAGCTATCAGCCCGAGCTCGGACCCGCCTGGTTTTATCTGCGGGGGCTGCCGGTCTATCGGCCCTGGGCGCTCTTCCCCTGGTGGTATCATTTCGACGCCTATGCCCCGCATGTTTTCGACCGGGCGGGCGCGCTCGCCGGCGCCAGCGGCTTTCTCGGCTGCGCGGCGGCGATCATCGGCTCGCTCTGGCGCGCCCGCCAGTCGCGGCATGTCACCACCTATGGCTCGGCGCGCTGGGCGAGCCTCCGCGAGATCGCGCGCGCCGGCCTGCATGCCGAAGCCGGCGTGTTTCTCGGCCAGACGGCCAGGCGCTATCTGCGCCATGACGGGCCCGAACATATCATGGCCTTTGCCCCGACGCGCTCGGGCAAGGGCGTCGGTCTCGTCGTGCCGACCTTGCTCGGCTGGACCGGCTCGGTTGTCGTTCACGACATCAAGGGCGAAAACTGGTCGCTGACCGCCGGCTGGCGTGCGCGCTTCTCGCATTGCCTCTACTTCAACCCGACCGACGCGCGTTCGGCGCGCTACAATCCGCTGCTCGAAGTGCGGCGCGGCGTCGATGAAGTGCGCGACGTCCAGAATATCGCCGACATATTGGTCGATCCCGAAGGCGCGCTCGACCGCCGCAGCCATTGGGAAAAGACCAGCCACTCGCTGCTCGTCGGCGCGATCCTCCACATTCTCTACGCCGAAGAGGACAAGACGCTCGCGCGGGTCGCGACCTTCCTCTCGGATCCCCAGCGCAGCTTTGCCGACACGCTGCGCCGGATGATGACGGCCAACCATCTCGGCGACGAGCACGCTCCGCAGACGCATCCGGTCGTCGCTTCGGCTGCGCGCGAACTGCTCAACAAGAGCGAGAATGAACGCTCGGGCGTGCTCTCGACCGCCATGTCGTTTCTCGCGCTCTACCGCGATCCGACCATCGCGGCGGTGACATCGGCATGCGACTGGCGGATCGCCGATCTCGTCGAGGGCGCGCGGCCAGTCTCGCTGTTTCTCGTCGTGCCGCCCTCGGACATCTCGCGCACCAAGCCGCTTGTCCGGCTCGTGCTCAACCAGATCGGTCGCCGCCTGACCGAACGGCTCGACGGTACGCGGCGGCACCAATTGCTGCTCATGCTCGACGAATTTCCCGCGCTCGGCCGGCTCGACTTCTTCGAGACCGCGCTCGCCTTCCTCGCGGGCTACGGCGTGCGCGCCTTTCTGATCGCTCAATCGCTGAACCAAATCGACAAGGCCTATGGCGAGCACAACGCCATTCTCGACAATTGCCATGTCCGCGTCGCCTTCGCGAGCAATGACGAGCGCACCGCCAAGCGCATCTCCGACGCGCTTGGTACCGCGACCGAACAGCGCGCGATGCGCAACTATGCGGGGCACCGGCTCGCGCCCTGGCTCGCCCATGTCATGGTTAGCCGCCAGGAAACCGCCCGCCCGCTGCTGACGCCGGGCGAGGTGATGCAGTTGCCGCCGCATGAGGAACTGGTGCTCGTATCGGGCATGGCGCCGATCCGCGCGCAGAAGCTGCGCCACTATGCCGACGCCAATTTCACGGCACGGCTGCTCCACGAGCCGGTGCTGCACCAAGACCGCTATGCCGACGCGCCTGCCTCACGGCCACATGATTGGTCGGAACCGCGTCGTCCCGACATGCCCGCCTTGTCCGCCCCTGCCGAGGTGGAAGCGACCGCTGCATCGGCCACGGCGAAGGAGGGCGGTCCGCAACAGCAGCGCAGCCCCGAGCTGCCCGAACAGCCGGCACGCTCACCCGAACAGGTCCGGCAGCTCGAACTGCTCGGTTTCGATGCCGAAGAGAGCGACCCGGCCGCCGAGGCCCAGGCGATGTCGCGCGCACGCGCCGACACCGTGCTTCGCGCGCATGCCCTCAACGAAGGCACGGCGCGTCAGCCGCTGCTGCCGAATTTCTGAGGTCGCCGATGAAACCCCGCCATCACCTCTATTTCGACGAGGCGCTGAGCGCCGAGCTCGAAGCGCTGGCTACCAGTCCCGGCACGACCAAATCGGCGATCGTCGCCGATGCGCTCCGCGCCTATCTCGCCCGGCGCGGCGCGCGCGAGGTCGACACGCTGCTGAAGCCACGGCTCGACCATATGTCGGCCGATCTTTCCCGGCTGCGCCGCGACCTCGACATCCTGCTTGAGACGCTCGCGCTGTTCGTCCGCTGGCAGCTCACCGTGCAGGCGCCGCTTCCCGAAGCCGACGCAGCCGCACGCGCGGTCGGGCGCGAACGCTTCGAAGCCTTCGTCACCCAGGTCGGACGCCGGCTCGGAACCGGACGTCGGACGTTCGGCGAGAACCAGGAGCGCCGGCCATGACCGGCGCGCTGTCGGCAGAGCGCCGCCGCTCGATGCTGCGCACCGCCATGGGGCCTGCGATCGCTGCAGCGCTCGGCGATCCGCGCGTGCTCGAAATCATGGTCAATCCCGACGGCGCGCTGCGGCTCGACCTGCTGGGTGAGGGGCGGGTCGACACCGATATCCGGCTCGCGCCCGGCGAGGCAGAGCGCATCATCCGCCTCGTCGCGAGCCATGCTCGCACCGAGGTCCATGGGATGGCGCCGATCGTCTCGGCCGAACTGCCACCGCATGGGCAAGGTGCCGGCGAACGCTTCGAAGGCGTGCTCCCGCCGGTCAGCACCGCCCCCTGTTTCTCTATCCGGCGTCCCGCCTCGCGAATCTACGCGCTGGGCGACTATGTCCGCGACGGCCTGTGCGATCCGCGCGCGGCCGACCTGTTGCGCAATGCCGTGCGCGACCGCGCCAATATCCTCGTCGCCGGCGGCACGAGTTCGGGCAAGACGACGCTCGCCAATGCGCTGCTCGCCGAAATGGCCGCGCTCGACGAACGCGTTATCCTGATTGAGGACACACGCGAGCTGCAATGTCCCGCGCCCGACACCGTCGCGCTGCGTACCCGCCCGGGCGTCGCCACCATGGCCGATCTCGTTCGCTCGACGCTGCGGCTGCGTCCCGACCGGATCATCGTCGGCGAAGTGCGCGGCCCCGAAGCGCTCGACATGCTCAAGGCATGGAACACCGGCCATCCGGGCGGCATCGCGACTGTCCATGCCAACAGCGCCGCAGCGGCGCTCGGCCGGATCGAACAGCTCGTCCAGGAGGCGGTCGTCACCGTCCCGCAGCGGCTCATCGCCGATGCGCTCGATCTCATCGTCTTCATCGCCGGACGCGGCCAGGCGCGCCGCATCGCCACGATCGCCCGGCTCGTCGGGATCGATTCCGACGGCAATTACGCGCTGCAAACGCTCACCACCCCCTAGCAAGGAGATCCCTCATGATCTTTTCTCATTCCATTTTCGCGCGGCGCCTCCCGCTGCTCCCCGTGGCTTTCGCCGCTTCGCTCCTGATCGCCGGCGCCGCCCGGGCGGCCGGATCGGGCATGCCCTGGGAGGAGCCGCTCCAGCAGGTGCTCGAATCGGTTCAGGGTCCGGTCGCCAAGATCGTCGCGGTGATCATCATCATCGTCACCGGACTTACGCTTGCCTTCGGCGAAACCGCAGGCGGGTTCCGCAAGCTCATCCAGATCATCTTCGGGCTGTCGATCGCCTTTGCCGCATCGAGCTTCTTCCTCTCCTTTTTCAGCTTCGGCGGCGGGGCGCTGGTCGCGTGAACGGCGCCACCCATATCGAGGGCTTTGAGGCTCCGGTCTATCGCTCGCTCGCCGAGCCGCTGCTGCTCGGCGGTGCGCCGCGCGGGATCGCGATCCTCAACGGCACGCTCGCCGCCGCGATCGGTCTCGGGCTCCAGCAATGGATCGCCGGGCTCGCGCTCTGGGCGGTCGGACACACGCTCGCCGCCTTTGCCGCAAAGCGCGACCCTGACTTCGCGCCGGTGCTGCTGCGGCACCTGCGCCAGCGGGGACGGCTCGCATGCTGAACCTGCGCGAATATCGCGACCGGTCCGACCGGCTCGCCGACCATCTCCCCTGGGCCGCACTGGTCGCTCCCGGAATCGTCCTCAACAAGGACGGGAGCTTCCAGCGCAGCTTCGCCTTTCGCGGCCCCGATCTGGAGAGCGCGACCGAAGCCGAGCTGGTCTCCACCTGCGCGCGCGCCAACAATGTACTGCGCCGCCTCGGTTCTGGCTGGGCGCTGTTCGTCGAGGCCGAACGGCGCGAAGCGCTTGGCTATCCGGGCGGCAGCTTTCCCGATCCCGCTTCCTGGCTTGTCGATGCCGAACGGCGCGCCGCTTTCGAGAGCGCCGGCGCGCATTTCGAAAGCCGCTATTTCTTGACGCTGAGCTTTCTGCCGCCAGAAGACCGTTCGGACGCCGTAGGGCGCGCGCTCGTCGAGCGCGCCGCAGAGCCGGGGCGCGACTGGCGGGCCGCGCTCGCGCGCTTCGCCGCCGATACCGACCGCACGCTCGACCTGTTTTCGAGCTTTCTCCCCGAAATCCGGCCGCTCGGCGACGACGAGACCCTGACCTATCTTCACGGCACGATTTCCGGGCGCCGCCACCGCGTCGCCGCGCCCGCCACGCCGATGTATCTCGATGGCCTGCTCGTCGATACCGAGGTGACCGGCGGGCTCGAGCCCATGCTCGGCGACCTGCACCTGCGCACGCTGACAGTGCTCGGTCTGCCCAATGTCAGCCGCCCGGGGATATTCGACGCGCTCAATCATGAGGGCTTCGCCTATCGCTGGGTCACGCGCTTCATCGCGCTCGACCGCAGCGAAGCGACACGCGTGCTCACCCGCATCCGCCGCCAATGGTTCAACAAGCGCAAGTCGGTCGCGCAGCTCCTGCGCGAAGTTCTGTCCAACGAACCCGTCGCGCTCACCGACAGCGACGCCGACAACAAGGTCGCCGACAGCGATCTCGCGCTCCAGGCATTGGGCGGCGACCATGTCGCCTTCGGCTATCTCACCACGACAATCACGCTCACCGATTGCGATCGCAGCGTGGTCGAAGCCCAGCAGCGCACCGTCGAGCGCATCGTCAACGGCCTCGGCTTCACGCTCATCCGCGAAAGCGTCAATGCGCTCGAAGCCTGGCTTTCGAGCCTGCCGGGCCATGTCTACGCCAATGTCCGGCAACCCCTCGTCCATACGCTCAACCTCGCGCATATGATGCCGCTGTCGAGCGTCTGGGCCGGTCCCGCGCGCAACGACCATCTCGGCGGACCGCCGCTGCTTTACGCCGATACCGCGGGCGCGACGCCGTTCCGCCTTTCGACCCATGTCGGTGATGTCGGCCATATGGTCGTGCTGGGTCCGACCGGCGCCGGCAAATCGGTGCTGCTCGCGCTGCTCGCACTCCAGTTCCGCCGCTATCCGGGCGCGCAAATCTATGTTTTCGACAAGGGGTTGTCGGCGCGCGCGGCGATGCTCGCCATGGGTGGTCGCCATCATGCGCTGGGGCTCGGCGGCGAGGCCGGCGGCACAATCGCCTTTCAGCCGCTGCGCGGTATCGACAGCGAGGCTGAGCGCGCCTGGGCGGCCGAATGGCTGGCGAGCCTGCTCGCGCATGAGCAGGTCGCGGTCACGCCCGATATCAAGGACGCGCTCTGGTCGGCGCTCGCCAGCCTCGCCGCCGCCCCAGTCGAACAGCGCACGCTCACCGGGCTCACTTTGGTGCTGCAATCGACAGCGCTGCGCACGGCGCTCGCACCTTATACGCTCGAAGGCCCTTATGGCCGGCTGCTCGACGCGGCCGAAGAGGATTTCGCGCTCGGCGATCTGCAATGTTTCGAAACCGAAGCGCTGATGGGACAGACAGGCGTCACCGCGCCGGTGCTGAGCTATCTCTTCCATCGCCTCGAAGCGCGCTTCACCGGCCGTCCGACCCTGCTGATCCTCGACGAGGCCTGGCTCTTCCTCGACCATCCGCTGTTCGCCGCGCGCATTCGCGAATGGCTCAAGGTGCTGCGCAAGAAGAACGTCGCGGTCGTATTCGCCACGCAGAGCCTCGCCGATGTCGCGCAAAGCAGCATCGCGCCCGCCATTCTCGAAAGCTGTCCGCAGCGCATCCTGCTCCCCAATGATCGCGCGATCGAGCCCCAGGGACGCGATCTCTATCGCCGCTTCGGCCTCAACGACCGGCAGATCGAACTGGTGAGCCGCGCGACGCCCAAGCGCGACTATTATCTCCAGTCCGCACGGGGCAATCGGCTGTTCGAGTTAGGCCTTGGTCCGATCGCGCTGGCGCTCTGCGGGGCGTCCGACCCTGCTGCCCAGGCGCAAATCGACGCGCTGCTCACCGACAATGGCGCTTCAGAATTCGCTGCCCGCTTCCTCGCTTCGGTCGGCCTCGACTGGGCAGCGCCACTGGTGGCCGACTTTCCCTCGCACCGTTCGGAGTAGCCCCCCCATGTCCCTACGCACGATCATCCCCGCCGCGCTGCTGTTTACCGGCACCGTGATGCTGGCGCCGCCCGCTGCGGCACAGATCACCGTGTTCGATCCCAGCAACTATTCGCAGAACCTGCTGACCGCGGCGCGCACGCTCCAGCAGATCAATAACCAGATCCAGTCGCTCCAGAATGAAGCCGCCATGCTTCAGAACATGGCGAAAAATCTGAAGCCGACCGATTTTCCGCAGCTCGCCGAACTTAACCGGCGGCTCGAGGCGATCAACGCGCTGATGGACGAGGCACAGGCGATCGACTTTCGCATCGACGGCCTCGACGAACAGTTTCGCAGCCTGTTTCCCGATTTCGATGCGCAGGTCCGCGCCGATGCGCGCGCCAGCGAGGCCCGCGCCCGGCTCGACGCCGCAATGGCGGGTTTTCGTCAGACGATGGGCGTGCAGGCGCAGGTGGTCGAGAATGTCGCGGACGACGCGCGCACGCTCGCCGAAATCAGCGCGCGCAGCCAGGGCGCCGAAGGGGCGATGCAACTCGGCCAGACGACCAATCAGCTGCTCGCGCTCGCCACCAAGCAGCAGCTCCAGATCCAGAATCTGCTCGCCGCGCAATTCCGCGCCGAAGCATTCGAGGCCGCGCGCCGCGCCCAGGCCGAAGCCGATGCGCGCGCGGCGACCAAAAAGTTTCTCGGCACCGGCAGCGCGTACACCCCGCGCTAGTGCCGATCCCGGCGGCGGGTTCGCCTCCCCGCCGTCGGACGCCGCGGGGCGTTCCGTCCGCTCCCCTCCGGAGCGTCCCGCGGCCCCCTTTTTACCGGAGCGACACGCGTGAACGACCTCAATGTCATCGATCGATTTCTCGCTGACTTCATCCGTTACATCGACAGCGGATTCGGCCTCTTGGGCGGCGATGTCGCATTCCTCACGAGCACGCTGGTCGGCATCGACATCACGCTCGCCGGTCTTTTTTGGGCGCTGGGCGGCGAGAACGATGTCCTCGGTCGGTTCCTCAAGAAGATCCTTTATGTCGGTGCTTTCGCGCTCATCCTGAACAGCTTCGCGACGCTCGCCGAGCTCATTTTCCGGTCCTTCGCGCAGGCGGGTCTGACCGCGGGTGGCGGCACGATCGCGTCCGACCAACTGCTTCAGCCCGGGCGCCTAGCGGGTGCGGGCTTCGAGGCAGCCTGGCCGCTGCTCGATCAGGCGTCGGACATGATGGGCTTCACCAGCTTCTTCGATAATTTCCTGACGATCATGGTGCTGCTGATCGCCTGGGTGATCGTGATCTGCGCTTTCTTCATCCTCGCGGTCCAGCTCTTCGTCACCATCCTCGAATTCAAGCTGACGACGCTTGCCGGCTTCATCCTCGTTCCCTTCGCTTTGTGGAATCGCACGAGCTTCCTTGCCGAACGCGTTCTCGGATCCGTGGTGAGCGAGGGCATCAAGGTCATGGTGCTCGGCGTGATCGTCGGGATCGGCTCGGGATTCTTCAGCGAATTCACTGCCGCGCTGCAAGGACAGGAGCCCGATATCGGCGCGGCCATGAGCCTCGTGCTCGCCAGCCTTGCTCTGTTCGGTCTCGGTATTTTCGGTCCCGGGATCGCCACCGGCCTCGTTTCGGGCGCGCCGCAACTCGGCGCGGGCGCCGCGATCGGAACCACGATCGCCGTCGCCGGCAGCGCGGCGCTAGGTGCCGGCGCCACGGCCGGTGCGATGCGTCTGGCGGGCGGCGCGGGACTGGGCGCATTGCGCGCCGGAACGTCGCTGGGCTCGGCGACCTCGACCGCCTGGAAACTCGGTCAGGAAACGTCGGGTCGCGCGACGGTCGGCGCAGGTCTTGGCGGCGTCGCCAGCGCCGCGCGGGGCGCGGCGGGACAGAAGCTCGGTTTGGCTACCGCTGCTGCTCGTGGCCGGAACGCAGCCTGGGCGAGCGGGACGACGCATGGCAGCGCATCTGCCCCCGGCGAACCCAATGCGGCGGGGACCGCCGCGCCCGATTGGGCGCGGCGCATGCGCGCCGAGCAAAGCGCCCGGCATCACCGCCATCTGGCCCTCCAAACCCTACGCGAAGGCCGCTCGGGCGGTGCCGGCGCAACCCCGGATATCAAGGAGAAAGATGGATGAAATTCCGGCGAACCATGCAGCGCTACGGGCGCACCCCCGAACCCGAAACCCCCTATCAGCGCGCCGGCCAACTCTGGGACGAGCGCATCGGATCGACGCGCGTCCAGGCGAGAAACTGGCGGCTGACGGCGATTGGCTCCTTGCTTCTCTCGGGCGGACTGTCGGCGGCACTCGTCTGGCAGTCGATGCAGAGCCGCGTCCTTCCCTATGTCGTCGAAGTCGACGCCCTGGGAAAGGCGCAGGCCGTTGCGCCCGCCGAGGCCGAGTATCGCCCGACCGACCCGCAGATTGCCTGGTTCCTCGGCCGCTTCGTCACCGATGTCCGCTCAGTCTCGCTCGATCCGGTCCTGATGCGCCGCAACTGGCTGGAAGCCTATGACTTCGTCACGCGCCGCGGCAATGTCGCGCTCAGCGGCTATGCGCGTAGTGCCGACCCTTTTTCGCATGTCGGCGACGAGACGGTCTCGGTGCAGGTGACCAGTGTCGTACGCGCCTCGCCGAGCTCCTTTCAGGTCAAATGGACCGAGAGCCGCTACGCGCGGGGCAGCCTTGCGGGCACCGAACGCTGGACCGGGATCCTGACCGTCGTTCTGCGGCCGCCACGATCAGCCGATGTGCTCCGCCGCAATCCGCTGGGCCTTTATGTCGATGCGATCGACTGGAGCCGCGAGCTCGACGTTGAAGCGCCGCCTGTCCCGCCGGCGTCGCGCCTGCCGACGGCACCGGGCCAGCGACTTTCCCTATCAGCCCCTGTCGAGGAGAACCGCCAGTGATCCGTTTTCTTTCGCCTGGCCTTGCCGCCCTGCTGCTCGCTATTCCCGCGCACGCGCAGGAAGCTCCGCAGCCGTCTCTGCGCATTGTACCGATGCCGGTGCCGCTGCCGCTTCCCGGACAACTTCAGCCCGCACCCGATCGCGAGCCTCGGCGGGCCGACGACACGCCGCCGCAAGCACGGGTCGATGCGGCGATCCATGCCGCGCTTCGCGAACCCAGCAGCGCTGGCTTCGTCAACGCCATCCAGGTCTATCCCTTTGCCCAAGGCGCGCTCTACCGGCTCTTCGCCGCGCCCGAGCGCGTCACCGACCTCGCGCTTCAACCGGGCGAGCAGCTGATCGCGATCGCCGCGGGCGACACCGCGCGCTGGACGATCGGCGATACCGAAAGCGGTTCGGGAACGAGCAGGCGCACGCATATCCTCGTCAAGCCCTTTGCCGCCGGGCTCAGCACCAATCTGGTCATTACCACCGATCGCCGCAGCTACCATCTCCTGCTCGACAGCACCGCCGAAACGGCGATGACGGCAATCTCATGGACCTATCCCGCCGACGACCTGATCGCGCTGCGCCGTACGGCCGGGGCAGCGGCGGCGGCAGAACCTGTCGCGGCGGGGCTGGCGCCGGAAAATCTCCGGTTCGACTATCGGATCGATGGCGACCGTCCCGCCTGGCGTCCGCTGCGCGCATTCGACGATGGGCATCAGGTCTTCATTGAGTTTCCGGCCGATCTTGCGACCGGCGAGGCACCGCCGCTGTTCCTTATCGGGCCCAACGGCGAAGCGGAGCTCGTCAATTACCGGCTGCGCGGCCGCTTCTACATCGTCGACCGGCTGTTTGACGCCGCCGAACTTCGGCTGGGAGAGCGCAGACAACAGATTGTCCGAATCACCCGCGATTCGCGTCGTGGAGGCCGCCGGTGACCGAGCAAGAAGAAACACCGCCGCCGCAGGCGGACAGCGAAACGCCCGGCACGCAGCCGCCACCGCTTACGAGCGCCAAGGTCGCGCCGCAGACCCTCAGCCTGCGCGGAAAGCCGCGGCCGGTGGCGCGCTTCCGGCGCGGCGTCGTCATTGCCGGGGTGGGCGTTGTCGCGGCGGTGATCGCAGGCGTCGCCGGTTTTGCTCTTCGTACGGCGGATTTTTCCCCCGTCGCGCTCGACCGCGATCCTCCGGAACTTGCCAGCGACCGTGTTCCCGAAAGCCTGGCCGGCGCTCCGGACAGCTATGCGCAAGTCCCCGAACTCGGTCCGCCGCTTCCCGGCGATCTCGGCGGCCCCGTTCTCGAACGGCAGCGCGAATTGGGCGTGGCACCACCACAGACCGCACCGGACCCGGCTGCGCAGGCTGCCGAGCAGGCACGCCAACGTGCCGAAGCCGAGCGGATCGCGGCGCGTCAGTCGGCGCTGCTTGTCGACACGCGAAGCGCAGCCCCAATGCCTGCTCAGCCGGTCAGCTCCGCGCCGCTCGCTCCGGCGGCGACGCCCGCACCAGCATCGTCCGACACCGGATCTCGCCTTGTGCTCGACCCCGAGCGTGACCCGGGCGCGCAGCAGCGCAAGCTTGATGTTCTGAGCGAGGCGCCTTCGCACGCCTTCGTCAGTGCCGATCGCCTTCAGCCGCCCGCTTCGCCCAATCTTCTGAGCGCGGGCAGCGTGATTTCGGCAAGTCTCATCACCGGCATCAATTCGGACCTGCCGGGTATCGTCACCGCGCAGGTCACCCGGCCGGCGTTCGACAGCCTGACCGGTCGGACCTTGCTCATCCCGCAAGGCAGCCGTCTTATCGGCAGCTATGACAGCGTCGTGGCCTTTGGCCAGCAGCGGGCCCTGGTCATCTGGCAAAGGCTGATCCTGCCTGATGGCAGTTCGATCGCGATCGACAACTGGCCAGCGAGCGACACCCAGGGCTACGCCGGACTCGCGGATCGGCTCGACCTTCATAGCTGGCAGTTGCTCAAAGGCGTCGGCCTTTCGACGCTGCTTGGCGTCGGCACGCAGCTCAGCTTTTCCGACGAAAGCGACCTTGTCGAAGCGCTGCGCGATTCCGCCCAGCAAAGCGGCGCGCGCGCCGGCGACCGGCTGGTCGAGCGCAACCTCAACGTACAGCCGACGATCCGCATCCGTCCCGGCTGGCCGCTCCGCGTCGTGGTGAACAAGGATCTTGTGCTCAGGCCATGGAAAGGAATGTGACAATGGATATCAAGCTCGACCGTCTGCCCGATCGCAGCCCCGTCCGGCTGACGATCAGTCTGGCCCCCGACCTGCATCAGGCGCTTGCCGACTATGCAGCGCTCTACGCCGAGACCTATGGCGAGACTGAACGCGTCGCGGATCTCGTGCCGTTCATGCTGCGCGGTTTTCTCGACAGCGACCGCGCCTTCGCCCGCGCGCAACGCGAACGCTGAGGAGGCGGGCTTGACCTATCCCGCCCTTGGCACCGCCGTCGCCGATCACCGTGCGTATTTCGACCTCGCTCGCCATACTCGGCGTCGGCCGATCGGAAGTAAATGCCTGCCCACTACCGTTGTCGCAGGTCCACGGCAGCCCAGTTGCGGACTCTGTGGGTTTGTGTGACCATGCCCTGATGCGGTTGACCGGGCGCCCATCCGCGATGCGGGTGAGCACATCGCGCAGTCAGGCTTCGGGGGTCAGAAGGAGACCACCACAGATTTGAACTTCGGCAGCTATGCCGAACAGGACAGCACGTGGCTCACCGGCCGGTTACGAGGGAAATTCTCGAATTGATTGAGGAAGGCGAGATCGAGACGATCAAGGTGGGCTGTTCGACGCTCATGCTAAAGAGCCGTCCGGAGTTTCGAACATTGCTTCCGTTACTGACGGCTTCAACATCGCTTGCTTTCATGAAGGGGAAAAGGGCGACAAATCGAAATCTTGGAGAAGTCGGTCAGCTAGACCTTTCTTCGCTTGCTTCGTAAAACATCGGATTGCGAAGCCAATTTTCGATGGCTGACTCGCGCCATCCGGCACAGCGGACGCTGATTTGGATGTTTTGGGGAAAGGTCCCATCATGCATCTTTCGGTATAGCGTTGAACGGCTAAGACCAGTGCGATTGAGTACCGCGTTCAGTCGGAGGATACGTTCGGGCTGTTCGGACATGACTTGCTCCTGTTCGTGTTGCGGTGGGTGCCTGCGAACAGGATTGAGCACCAGTGAGCCAGCTGCAAGGCACGCGGAGGCGCATTGCGGCAATATGCAGTATTGGCGTTCCAGCGCGTAGTTTTCGCAGAAACTGCCCAAGGCCCACACCGTACCACGCTCCCGCTTCCGAACTCTACGGCGCTTGCGCGGGGCCGAATCTATTGTCTCGGACCTTATGAGTTGCCATCTCTGACGCTGTGGCCGGCGCTTGTCGTTCCGGCATGCGATCGCCAGTATGCGCGGCCGGCGTCGGATTCTTCGGGCGCCGATAGGGTGGGGGTGGGCCGTTGCTGCCCGGCGATCCCGTCACGGCGTGTCGCAACCCCGGCTCTGCCGCGGCCGTCTCTTCGTTTCGGCTCTTCGGGGGCTCCTTGCCTATGCGGGTGGGATTGTCGTTTCGCTACTGCCGCCCACGCTTACCTTTCTCGGCTCGGTCGCGGTAATTTTGAGTGCTCAATGTCGAGCCGTGCAAGGGAGTGCCTGGATCGGCAAATCCCATCGTAGCTGATCCATGCAACGCCGCCGGGCGGGGCTCAAAAGTTTAGCTGCGCTTGCCCTGGGGGTTTCTTCGCGGCTTCCTGCAGATCAATTTGTCCAGCGTCAGGTCCGAGATCGCCCGGCGCGGCCGCTGGTTCTCCTTCTCCAATTTCCTCATCCGCCACGTCTGGTCGGTCTTCAGTCCGCCATATTCCTTGCGCCAGCGATAATAGGTCTGTTCGCTGACCGCGATCCGTCGGCATGCCGCGGTGGTGGATGCTCCCTGCGCCAGCACAATCTCCAACCTCACGCAGCTTGCCGATAATCTCTTGCGGCATGTGCTTCTTGCTCGACATTCATTGTCTCTTTCGTGGTCCAGACTATCATAATCTCTGGGCCACTTAGCGGAGGAGGCAGGGCAGACAGGCAAGCTGGCCCATCAGGGCCACTCCGAAGTTAGACGTAGTTAACAACGCTAGCCGAATTTGCCCTTCAATACTTTTCCGCCAATTCTCAGTTGGTCGAGGTAATCGGACCACCATTGCGCCATTCTGACGCGCTCCGCCCAATGTGCGCCCCGATGGTATGCAGCTCGGACCTTGTTGTGATCACCATGAGCCAAGGCACGCTCAATCGCGTCGGGGTGCCAGAGACCAGACTCGTTCAGCAAGGTGCTCGCCATCGCTCGAAAACCGTGACTTGTCATCTCATCGCGCTGGTAGCCCAGGCGTCGTAAAGCGACATTGAGCGTGTTGTCAGAAATCGGCCGAAGCGTGGTGTGCAGGGCCGGGAATAAGAATTCACTCGACCGCGCAAGCGATCGCAATTCCTTGAGCAGGTAGAGCGATTGGCGCGAGAGCGGCACCGCGTGCGGTTGCTTCATCTTCATGCGCTCGGCTGGCAGTCGCCAGACCTTTTCGGCGAAATCGATCTCGCTCCATTTACCCTGGCGCAACTCGCCGGGTCGCAGATAGACGTGTGGGGCCAGTTGCAACGCATATCGGGTCTCGGGCCGGCCCTCATACTCGTCGATTGCTCGAAGCAACTCACCAACCCGTGCTGGTTCGACGAGGGCTGCGTGATGCTTCACCCGAGGAACAACCAATGCGCCGCGCAGAATGTCCGCTGGGTTGTGATCGGTTCGCAGCGTTGCAAAGCCGTAGCGAAACACGCGCCCAGCAAATGAGCGAAGCCTTAAGGCTGTTTCGTGATGCCCACGGCGCTCGACGCGCTTGAGCACGTCGAGCAGTTCATGGGGGCTTACCGATGCGATCGGGCGTTTGGCGATGCCGTTCAGCAGCTCGAGAAACCAGCGTGCCTTCTTGATGGTGGCTGGTGATCGACCCTCCATCTCCATCTTCTGAATATATTCCTCAGCCACCAGCTTGAACGTCGTCTTCGCTGCCAACTCAGCCTCGATACGCCGCTGTCGCTTCTCTTCGACTGGGTCGATCCCGTCGATGACCTGAGCGCGCGCCTCATCCCGTTTAAGACGCGCTTCCTTGAGTGACACGTCCGGGTAGCTGCCGAGTGAAAGCTTTCGCTCGACTCCGAGGATCTTGAAGCGAAATCGCCAAAGCAGCGCGCCAGTCGGTTGGACCAGGAGGAACAGGCCATCGCGGTCCGGAACCTTATAAGGCTGCGCGGCCGGCTTGAGAGCACGAATCTGTGTGTTGGTGAGCATGGTGGACCACGACTCCTGCAGTTGCTCGTGGTCCACCGATTCGTGGTCCACTTTGGGTGGACCACGGTGGAACAAAGTGAGAAACCGTGGGACCCGACAGAGGTCATTTTACCGCAGAATTCTGCGGTTTTCTAGCCATGTTCTGGTTATGTCGTGGTGCCGCTTACAGGACTCGAACCTGTGACCCCCGCATTACGAATGCGATGCTCTACCAACTGAGCTAAAGCGGCTCGCGGGGGAGGCCTTGGCCGTCGCCCGAGGGAGGGGCGCTTACCAGCTACCTGCGCCACTTTCAAGCGCCCGATTGACCGGTAACCGCAATGGGCCGGATTTACGCATCGTTTACCACATGGGTGCACAACGGGGGGCGTATTCGGCGGGATTTCCGCCGCACGTTGGGGAATAGTTATGGACACCGCCCGCGGCATCGACGGACGCAAGGACTATGGGAACGACGCCACCGACGGCGCGCTTTCCGATACGCCGCTGAACGTGGGCAGCGACGAACGCCGCATGCACGTACGTGCCTATAATCATTGGGTTTCGCTGCTGCACGGGCGGCCCTATCCGATGATCGGCGACCTTGATCCGGGCAGTATCGCCGATTTCGGATCGAACAGCGTGCTGCTTGATTTCACCGCCGGGCTGGAAAACCCCGCAATCCGCTTTCTGGGCGACCGGCTGCGCGGGGAATGCGGAGTCGATTCGTCCATCACCCATGTCGATCAGGTGCCCAGCAGGTCGCTGCTTTCCCGCCTGACCGACCATTATCTTCAAATTATCGCGAATCGCGCGCCGATCGGGTTCGAAGCCGAGTTCGTCGGCCAGCGCGGCCATAATACGTTGTATCGCGGTATATTGATGCCTTTTTCTTCAACCGCCGAGTCAATCGACTTCATCTATGGCGTGATCAACTGGAAGGAATTGGTCGACGCTGAAACCCAGGCGAAGCTGGACGAGGAACTGGAAAAGGCGCGCAGCACGCCGCGGCCAAAGCCGCTTGCCGCGCCGGTATGGGCCGACGGGCCGGGAAGCGGTAGCGCCAGCGCCGATTTGCCGGTTGCGCCGCGTCACGAACCCGAAGTGCCGCGTCAAATGCCGGCCAATGCCGCACTGGGCGATCACCTGATGCTCGCGCGCGAAACCGCCGCGTCGGTGCGTGCCGCTGATACGCGCTCGCGCTCGGCGCTGTATCGCGCGCTCGCCCGCGCCTATGACTTTGCCTGCGCGGCGCAGCAGGACGGCGAAGGCTATGCCCGGCTGATCGCCGAGGCCGGATTGAAGGTGCAGAAGCGCGCGCCGATGACGCCGGTGGTAAAGCTGGTTTTCGGCGCTGATTACGACAAGGCGCGGGTCACCGAATTCGCCGCCGCGCTCGACCATGCCAAGCGTCATGGGGTCGCGCCGGGCGGTTTCGGGGCGTTCATCGACGCTGCCGAAGGCGGGCTGAAAGGGCTGGTAAAGGCCGAACGCGCCGCTCGCCGTCCCGCCGGCCCTGCCGACCGCTATGAACAGGCCGCCGGCCAACTGCGCACCCGCGCGGCGATCGCCAGCGTGCCGATGGGGGCGGGCGATGCAGAATTCGTGGTGCTGGTCGCCCGGCGCGGCGAGGCCGGGATGCTCGACGTCGTGGCGAAACTCGACGATGATGCGGCATTGACCCGCCGCGCGGTGAGCCGGTCGATCGATTGAGACGCTGACCGATGATCCGTCGCACAAGCCTTGAGCCAGGCGCGCCGGAGGCGCATATCGCGCACCATGACAAAACAGAGCAAGAAGTCGCTTTCGCAGGCGTTTGAGGCAAGGCTCGTCGAAGGAGCGTTGCCGGGAGAGACCGAAGGGTTCGGAAAAACCGAGCGGGCGGAGGCTGCGCGATTCGTCGCCGAAGCCGCGATCCGGCGCGAACCGGGCAAACCCAGCCTGAAACTCGATACCTTTTCGCGCGGTGACCGCCGCCGGATGCGGCTTGCGGTCGTCAATGACGACATGCCGTTCCTGGTCGATTCGATTTCGGGAACGATCGGTGCGCATGACATCGCGGTCGACCGGATCATCCACCCGGTGCTGCGCGTCAGCCGCGATGCTGAAGGCAGGCTGGTCGAAATCGGCGACACCGGCGAGCCGGAATCGATGATCTATATCGAAATGGATCGCGCCGATGCGAAGCCGCGCCGCGAACTCGTCGCCGAACTGGAGCGCGTGCTCGACCATGTCCGCGATGCGGTGGCCGACTGGCGAAAGCTGGAAGCGGCGATGCGCGCCGATGCCGACACGCTGGGCGATGACGAAGGCGCGGCGCTGCTGCGCTGGTTCATCGACCGCAATATGACGCTGCTCGGACATGAACGCTGGTTCGAGGATGGCCGGACAGAGGATCGGCTGGGGCTTGGGCGCGAAACCCTCGACGTGCCGTTGCTTGCCGATTCATCACGCGAACGGGGGCTCAAATGGTTTCGCGACGGGCGTCCTTCGCCGCTGCTGCTCAAATCCAACTGCATCTCCACCGTGCACCGCCGGGTGCCGCTCGATCTGGTCCTTGCACCGATTCGCGACGGCGATGCGGTTGTCGGGCTGTCGATCCATGCCGGGCTGTGGACCAGCGCGGCGCTGCACACGCCGCCGCATGACGTGCCGGTGTTGCGCGCGCATATCGCCGCGCTGGAACAACGCTTCGGCTTCGACCCGAAGGGGCATACCGGAAAGGCGATGTCGCATTCGCTCGCTGCGCTGCCGCATGACCTGACGACCGCTTTTTCCGAAAACGATCTGGGCACGCTGGTGATGACGTCGATGTCAATCGCCGACCGGCCGCGCTCGCGGCTGATCCTGATCCGCAGCGCACTGGGACGTCATCTGTTCGGTTTCGTCTGGTTGCCGCGCGACGAGGTGTCGACCGGACGGCGGCTCGCCATCGGCGATATGCTGTCCCGGGCGGCGAACGCAAACCTGCTGAGCTGGTCGATCTCGATGGAGGACGGCGTGGTGGCGCTGATGCGCTATACGCTTGATCTGCGTGGCGACGGGAGGATGCCCGATGCCAACGAACTTGATGCGCGGATCGAACGGATGGCGCGCGGATGGCGGCCGGGGGTGGAAGCGGCGCTTGCCGAACAGGGCGCGCCGCGCGCGACTCGGCTCGCCATGCGCTACGCCAATTGCTTCCCGACCAACTATCGCAATTCGAACACGCCCGACGAAGCGGCGCGCGACATCGTGCGCATCGCCGAACTGGACGATGACCATGCGCGCGCGGTGCGGATCATCCCGCAGGACGGGATGAAGGATCGCATCCGGGTGAAGCTGTACCGGCTGGGCGGCGCGTTGCCGCTTTCCGACGCGGTGCCGGTGTTCGAAAATTTCGGCTTTCGCGTGGTGGAAGAAGTGCCGACCGCGCTGGAAGGCGATGCCCGCGCCTTCATCCACGACTTCGAAGTGTCGATCGAGGACGAATATGATCCGGACCGACCGTTCGACCGCGAAACGGTGCAGGGCGCGATTGCCGCCGTGCTCGAAAACCGGGCGGAGAATGATGCGTTCAACCGGTTGATCGTCGAAACCGGGATGACGCCCGATTCGGTCGTGCTGCTACGCGCCTGGTTCCGCTATCTGCGCCAGACGGGCATGTCCTACGGTCTGTCCACGGTAGTCGATGCGTTGCGCGGTGCGCCTGCCGTCGCCAACGCGCTGATAGACCGGTTTGCCGCCGCGCACGATCCGGCACGCGACAAGGATCGCGATGCGGCGATGGCGGCGGCCGATGCGGCGATTGATGCCGGACTGGTCGATGTTTCGGCGATCGACGACGACCGCATCCTGCGCGCCTATCGCGGGGTGGTTCGGGCGACGCTGCGCACCAACGCCTATGCCCCGGCGGCGCAGGAGGCGCTTGCCTTCAAGCTGGATTCGAACATGGTTCCCGGCCTGCCGCAGCCGCTGCCCTGGCGTGAAATCTTCGTTTATTCGCCGCGGGTGGAAGGGATTCACCTGCGTGCCGGCCCGGTCGCGCGCGGCGGGCTTCGCTGGTCCGACCGGCGTGACGATTTCCGCACCGAAATCCTTGGCCTGATGAAGGCGCAGCGGGTGAAGAACGCCGTTATCGTGCCGACCGGCGCGAAGGGCGGCTTCTATGCCAAGCAACTTCCGTCCCCCGCCACCGACCGCGAAGCGTGGTTCGAAGAGGGCAAGGAAAGCTATCGCATCTTCATCCGCTCGCTATTGTCGATCACCGACAATATCGTCGGCCCCGATGTCGTTCATCCCGACAGCGTTGTTGTGCATGACGGCGATGATCCCTATTTCGTCGTCGCCGCGGACAAGGGAACGGCAACCTTTTCCGACATTGCCAACGCCATCGCGATAGACCGCGATTTCTGGCTGGGCGACGCGTTCGCCAGCGGCGGCAGCCACGGTTACGACCATAAGGCGATGGGCATCACCGCCAAGGGCGGCTGGGTATCGGTTCAGCGGCATTTCCTGGAAATGGGTGTCGATGTGCAAACCGATCCCATCGATGTCGTCGGATGCGGCGACATGTCGGGCGATGTGTTCGGCAACGGCATGCTGTTGTCGAAAGCGATCCGCCTGCGCGCCGCGTTCGATCATCGGCATATCTTCTTCGATCCCGATCCCGACCCGGCAACGAGCTGGGAAGAGCGCAAGCGTATGTTCGACCTGCCGCGATCAAGCTGGGCCGATTACGACAAGAAGCTGATTTCAAAGGGCGGCGGCGTCTTTTCGCGTACCGAAAAGACGATCAGATTGTCGAAACAGATGCGTGAGATGCTGGCCATTGATGCCGACGAACTCGATCCCGCCAGCCTGATTTCCGCGATCCTGAAAAGTCCGGTCGACCTTGTCTGGTTCGGCGGCATCGGCACCTATATCAAGGCAGCGGCCGAAAATAATGCAGAGGTCGGCGATCCCGCCAATGACCGGCTTCGCGTCAACGCCGAAAGTCTGCGCGCCAAGGTGATCGGGGAGGGGGCCAATCTGGGCGTCACCCAGGCGGGGCGCATCGCGTTCGCCATGAAGGGCGGCCGCGTGAACACCGACTTTATCGACAATTCGGCGGGCGTCGATTGTTCGGATAACGAGGTGAACATCAAGATCGCGCTCAACCGCGAAGTCATGGAAGGCCGGCTCGACTTCGACAAGCGCAACAAGCTGCTGGCCCGGATGACCGACGATGTCGGCGCGCTGGTGCTTGAGGATAACCGGCTGCAGACACTGGCGCTGTCGTTCATGGAACAGGACGGCGCGGTCGCGGTGCCCAGCTATGTCCGCGTCATCGAAATCCTCGAAAGCGCCGGACGGCTCGATCGCGCGGTCGAAGGGCTTGCCCCCAATGACGATCTGCTGCGCCGGTCCCAGGAGGGGGCGGGGCTTACCCGGCCCGAACTGGCCGTGCTGCTCGCCACGGCAAAGCTGGCGTTGCAGGACGCGGTCGAAAATCGCGGCCTTGGCGATGATGAGGAACTTCGCGCCGATCTGCACCAGTCTTTCCCGACCGCGATGCGCAAAAAATATGCCGATGCGATCGATGCGCACAGGCTGCGCGGGCAGATCGTGGCGACGATCCTCGCCAACCGCATTGTCAACCGGCTGGGCGTGCTGCATCCCTTCGAACTGGCCGAGGAGGAAGGCGCGGCGATGGGCGATATCGCGGCGATGTTCGTCGTGGTCGAACGCCTGTTCAACCTTCCCGCGCTGTGGAAGGAGATCGAGGAAGCCGAAATGTCGGAAAGCGCGCGCATCGCGCTGTTCGACGAAGTCGCGGTGGCGACGCGTTCGCAGATCGCCGACCTGCTTCGCGTGTGCAAACCCGGTGATTCGCCGCGCGCGGTCATCGAATCGCTCAAACCGGGCATCGGTAATCTCGACAAGCAGGCGAAGCATCTGCTGCTCGAAGAGGTGAAGGCGCAAAGCGGCCGGCTGGCATCGCGGCTGGAAGAAGCGGGTGCGCCGCGCGCTCTGGTGAAGAAGGTCGTTCGCATCTTCGAACTGGACGGTGCGGTCGGGCTTGCCGATCTGGGCGAACGGCGCGGGATCGACGAAACCACGCTCACCCGCGCCTTCACCCGGCTGGGTCAGGCGCTTGGCCTTGACTGGGCGCAGGCGGTTGCTGCGCGCATCGATACGGGCGATCCGTGGGAACGGCTGCTCGTCGCCGGACTCGCGCGCGATTTTCAACAGCTTCGGCTCGACTTTCTGGGCCGTGTCGACGGCGCGGACCCGAAGGAGCGGGTCGAACAATGGCTGGTGGACAACGCCGCGCGGGTCGATCAGTTCGTCGAACTGGTCGCGCGCGCGCGCCGCGCCCCCGCGGTCAACGCCGCTATGCTGGCGCAGATCGCAAGCCAGGCAAGGGTGCTGCTGGCACGATAGCGTTGGCGGAGAAGGACCCTGGCGTGACGACATCCGCAAAGCGCCGTCGCGCGTTTGCGAGGATTGCTAAGAACGGGCCTTCGACGTTGCTCAGGACAAACGGCAAGGAGGCAGGGTAAAGACCCTTTACCTCCGTTCGTCCTGAGCGGCTGCCGCAGGACAGCCAGTCGAAGGACGGTTCTTTTCTGTCGTAAACGCGAACCCCGTGCGCACCGGCATCACGCGCCCCCCGCCGCTCGCAGCGCTTCGGCCATCAGCCAGCTTCTAAGCGTGCTGGCAAGGTTGGGCGGGTCGTCGCTTTGAATACGCGCCAGATCCAGTTTTGCGATCAGCGCGTTGAGCGGTAGGTCCCGCACCGACGCCGCCCGCTCAAGCGCTTGCCAGAATAGTGGTTCCAGGCTGATCGAGGTTTCATGCCCCGCGATCGTCACCGATCGCTTGACCGGCCCGGCGAACCCGCCCGGCGGGGCTGCGATATCGGTCATTCCTCGTCGAACAGGCCGGCAAGCTGGTCGATCATCGTTCCGGCAAGCTGTTCGGCATCCATGATCGTCACCGCCCGGGCATAATAGCGCGTGACGTCATGGCCAATCCCGATCGCCGACAATTCGACCGGCGATCGTGCCTCGATCCAGCCGATCACCTGCCGCAAATGGCGTTCCAGATAGGCGCCGGAATTGACGCTCAGGGTCGAATCATCGACCGGCGCGCCGTCAGAAATGACCATCAGCACCTTGCGCTCTTCGGGCCGCGCGATCAGCCGGTTATGCGCCCAGAGCAGCGCCTCGCCGTCGATATTCTCTTTCAGCAGCCCTTCACGCATCATCAGGCCCAGCGATTTCTTCGCGCGTCGCCACGGTTCGTCGGCCTGTTTGTAGATGATGTGGCGAATATCGTTCAGCCGCCCCGGCTTGTGCGGGCGACCGTCCGCCAGCCATTGTTCGCGCGACTGGCCGCCCTTCCATGCGCGCGTGGTGAAGCCGAGGATTTCGACCTTTACGCCGACGCGTTCCAGCGTGCGGGCAAGGATGTCGGCACTGATCGCCGCGATCGAAATCGGCCGCCCGCGCATCGACCCCGAATTGTCGATAAGCAGCGTGACGACGGTGTCGCGAAATTCGGTGTCGCGCTCGATCTTGTAACTGAGCGACTGGCCGGGATTGACCACCACGCGCGCCAGCCGTGCAGCGTCGAGCAGCCCTTCCTCCTGATCGAACGCCCAGCTTCGCGATTGCTGCGCCATCAACCGGCGCTGCAACCGGTTGGCAAGCTTCGTGACCACGCCCTGCAAATGCGTCAATTGCTGGTCAAGATAGGCGCGCAACCGTTCCAGTTCGTCAGCGTCGCACAGGTCGGTCGCCGCGACGATCTCGTCATATTTCTCGGTATAGGTTTTGTATTCGAGCGCGGGGGGCAGGTCGGACCAAGGACGGTTGGGGCGCACCGGCATCATGCCTTCCTCGCCCTCGTCGCCGTCCATCCCCTCGGCATCCTCGCTGCCCTCGGTGGTCGATCCGCTATCGTCCTCCTCGCCGGGGTTCAGCTCATCCTGGCGCTGCTCACCGCGGGCATCGACATCGCCTTCGCCCTGCGAGCCCTGCTCCTCCTGGCCTTCATCCTCTTCCTGGTCGGGCTGGTCCTCGGTGCCCTCGTCATCGCTGCCGCCTTCGTCGCTGTCGTCGGGCATCATCTCGCCCTCGGTCAGTTCCAGCCCCTCCAACATCCGCGCGACCTGCCGCGCATAGGCGTCCTGATCGTCGAGCGTCAGGCCGAGCGAATCGAGCGTGTCTCCGGCCTTTTCCTCGATCCAGTCACGCACCAGTTCGAGGCCTTTTTGCGCGGACTGCGGCGGCGTCTTTCCGGTCAGCCTTTCGCGTACCATCAGCTGGATCGCGGTCGATAGCGGCACCTCGTCACGCGAATTGGCGCGCGCGATCGGGTCCGACTTCATCCGCATTTCGAGCGACCGGTCGAGGTTGCGCGATATGCCCTCATACCCGCGAGATCCCAGCGCCTCTACCCGCGCGGTTTCCACCGCGTCGAATACCGCGCGTGCCGTCGCTTCACGCGGCGCACTGCGCACATGCTTCTTGGCGTCGTGATATTTCAGCCGGAGCGAAAAGCCGTCGGCAAAGCCGCGGGCTTCGGCGACCTGTTCGGGCGGCAGGTTGCGGCCGGGCATCGGCACGCGGATATTGCGCCCCGACAGCGTCGGGCTTTCGGCTGAAAAGGCAAGCTCGACACCCTCCTTGCCCGAAACCGCGCGAGCGGTGCCGGCAAGGACCTGTTTGAAATCGTCGAGGCGGGTACGGTCGGCCATAAGCGGCGTTACGCCTTGCTCACCACGCTTTCGGGCAGGTCGTCGCCGAACACGCGCTGATAATATTCGGCGACCAGTCCGCGCTCCGCCTCGTCGCACTTGTTGAGGAACGACAGGCGGAAGGCGAAGCCGGTATTGCCGAAGATCAGGGCATTCTGCGCCCAGCTGATGACCGTGCGCGGGCTCATCACCGTGGAGATATCGCCGTTGACGAAGCCCTGCCGCGTCAGGTCGGCGACACGGATCATCTTCTCGACGATCTCCTTGCCCTCCGGCTTGTCATATTCGCCTGACTTGGCGAGCACGATTTGCGCTTCGGTCGCCGCCGGAAGATAGTTCAGCGTGACGACGATGTTCCACCGGTCCATCTGCCCCTGGTTGATCTGCTGCGTGCCGTGATACAGGCCGCTGGTATCGCCCAGCCCGACGGTGTTCGACGTGGCGAACAGGCGGAACCACGGATTGGGGCGGATCACCCGGTTCTGGTCGAGCAGCGTCAGCTTGCCCTCGGTTTCCAGCACGCGCTGGATCACGAACATCACATCCGGGCGACCGGCATCATATTCGTCGAAGACGAGCGCGGTTGGCGTCTGCAACGCCCAAGGGAGCAGTCCTTCACGAAATTCGGTGACCTGCTGCCCGTCCTTCAGCACGATCGCGTCGCGCCCGATCAGGTCGATCCGGCTGATATGCGCGTCGAGGTTGATGCGCACCAACGGCCAGTTCAGCCGCGCGGCGACCTGTTCGATATGCGTCGATTTGCCGGTGCCGTGATAGCCCTGCACCATTACCCGGCGATTATGCGCGAACCCCGCCAGCACCGCCATCGTCGTGTCGGGATCGAAGACATAGGCGGGGTCCGAATCGGGCACGCGTTCATCGGCTTCGCTGAACGCGGGGCATTCCATGTCGCTGTCGATGCCGAAGACATCGCGCACCTTGACCATCTTGTCCGGCGCGTCGAGCACGGTCGTCTCCCGGCTGTCGGGCTGGGTGTTGGAGATGTCTGCCATCAAGATCGGTCCTGTTCGTGACTGGTTCGCATGTGCAGTTAGTCGCTCGCGCCGCCCCCCGCAACGCTTCGCCCGGCGCGAACGGTTCAGGTGTGCGGGGGCAAGGGTTCAGGCGTGCGGGGGCAGGGGGCGATGCGTTCACGCGAAGGCGGGGGAGGCTTTCAGTTGCTGATACGCTTCGATCACGCGTTGAAGCGCTTTTTCATGGCTCCGGTCGCCGCCATTGCGGTCGGGGTGGTATTCGCGCACCAGCGCCGAATATCGCTGGCGAAGCGCCTTGCGGTCGGCATCGGTACCAAGGCCCAGCACCTGCAGCGCGGCGCGGTCGCTGCCCGAAAGCGGCTTTCCGTCGCGGCGTTCTCGCGCCACCTTTTCGCGAAAGCGCGCGCCGATCGCGTCCAGCGGATCGGTGAATTCGCGCCAGCGAGGCGGCCGGTCCGCACCGGTATGGGAAAAGGCGCGGGTTTCGCGCTCCCATCCCGAATAGGGACGCTGGGCATGGTGGATTTCCTCGGCATTCATGCCTTCGAAGAAATTGTAGCTCGCGTTGAATTCGCGGATATGGTCGAGGCAGAACCAGCGCCATCCGCCCGGCCCGTCGCCATTCGCCGCTCCATCCAGCGGGGGCGCGCGGAATTCGCCGGGTTCGCGGCAACCGGGGTAATGGCATTCGCGGCCATTGGCCTCCACGCGGCCATGGAAGCGGGTTCTCGGTCGGTCTTTTCGATTACTGCTTTCGCGCGCCACGCGACTCCCCGGGCAAAACCGTTTATATAGGCGTCATGACCGATACCGCCACCGGCCCGATGGCCAGCCAGATCCGTTCCCGCCTCGAAACCGCGCTCGCCCCCGACCGGCTGGAGGTGATCAACGACAGCCACCATCATGCCGGCCATATGGGCGATGACGGGTCGGGCGAAAGCCATTTCACCGTTATCATCGAAAGCGGACACTTTTCGGGCAAGTCGCGCGTTGAGCGGCAACGCATGGTGAATCGCGCGCTCGCCGATCTGCTCGCGCGGCGCATTCACGCGCTGTCGATCCGCGCAAGCGCGCCGGAAGAGTCCGAAAGGAAATGAATGGCGTATAATCTCTGGTACTGGCCCGGGCTTCAGGGGCGTGGCGAATTCGTCCGCCTTTCGCTTGAGGCTGCCGGCATCGAGTATCGCGATTGCGCGCGCGCGGAAGGTGCGGACGCACTGGTCAGCAACATGGCGCAATATGACCGTAAGCCCTTTGCCCCGCCCTATATCGAGCTCGACGGCATGGTAATCGCGCATGTCGCCAATATCCTGATGTTTCTGGGCGAACGGCACCACCTTGCGCCGTCGAACATGGCCGACCGGCTATGGCTGCATCAGGTGGAACTGACCATCGCCGACATGGTGGCGGAAGTGCACAATGTGCATCACCCGATCGGCGGCGGTGCCTATTACGAAGATCAGAAGGAAGCGGCCGCGCGCGCCGCGCAGCAATTTCGCGAAGAGCGCATTCCCAAATTCCTGACCCATTTCGAACAGGTCGCCAGCGCCAATGAAGGCGACTGGCTGATCGATCATCGCTGGTGCTACACCGATTGTTCGCTGTTTCAGTTGATCGAGGGGCTTCGCTACATGTTCCCGGTGCGGCTTCGCAATTTCGCCGACGACTACCCCGTGCTGATGCGCATCCATGATCAGGTGGCGGAGCTTCCGGGCGTTCGATCCTATCTGAAAAGCGATAGGCGCATCGCCTTCAACGAAGACGGCATTTTCCGCCACTATCCCGAACTCGACGCCGAATAAGCGGGCCGACCCACCATGGACCGCATCGAATTGCCGACCGGCGTCGCGCTTGACGTGGCAACCGCGGGCGATCGCGAAGCGCCCGCAATGCTGTTCCTCCACGGCTTTCCCGAATCGCACCGCACCTGGCGGCATCAGATTGACGAATTCGCGCGCGATCATTTCGTCGTCGCGCCCGATCAGCGCGGTTTCGCCCGGTCGGACAAGCCGCAGGGGGTCGAGCAATACGCACCCGAAAAACCGGTGGGCGATGCGCTGGCGCTGATGCGCCATTTCGGCAGGGAGCGCTTCACGCTGGTCGGCCACGACTGGGGCGGCGCGATCGCATGGATGCTTGCGCTGACCCGGCCCGACCTGGTCGACCGGCTGGTGATCCTCAACGCGCCGCACCCCTATATCTTTCAGCAAACGCTGATCGACGATCCCGCCCAGCGCGCGGCGAGCCAGTATATCCGCGCCTTTCGCATGCCGGGGCTGGAACAGCAGATCGAGGCGATGGGGCTGGATCGCTTCTTCGACACCACCTTTGCGCCGCATGCCGATCCTGCGTTGCTGGCGGGGGAAAAGGCGAACTATCTCGATGAATGGTCGCAGCCCGGAGCGCTGACCGCGATGCTCAACTGGTATCGCGCCAGTGCGATCACCGTCCCGGCCATCGATGAGGAAGCGGTGCAGCCAGATTTCCTGAACCAGCCATTCCCGCAAACCCGAATGCTGGTACTCGTCATCTGGGGAATGAAGGACGCGGCGCTGTTGCCCTGCCAGATAGAGGGGCTGGATCGCTTCGTTCCCGATCTTGCGCTGCGCCGGATCGATGCCGGGCATTTCATTCCGTGGGAAGCGCCCGACGCGGTCAATCGCGCGATCCGCGACTGGTTGCCCGCCTGACTTGTTGCACCGCCGCGCAGCGCCCGGTAGAGCGCTTCGCGCATGTCCGAACCCGTGATCCTTGCCGTTCCGAAGGGACGCATCCTCGAAGAGGCGCTGCCGCTGCTCGCGCGGGTCGGCATCGTGCCCGAACCGGCCTTTGTCGATGAATCGAGCCGGGCGCTACGTTTTTCGACCAACCGGCCCGATATCGACCTTATCCGCGTGCGCGCCTTCGACGTAGCGACCTTTGTCGCGCATGGCGCGGCGCAGCTTGGCATTGTCGGCTCCGACGTGCTGATGGAATTCGATTATTCGGAACTCTATGCGCCGGTCGATCTGGGCATTGGCGGGTGCCGCATATCGGTCGCCGAACCTGTAGACATGGCTGCGAAGGACGATCCGCGCGGATGGAGCCATGTCCGCATCGCGACCAAATATCCGCACATCACGCAAAAGCATTTCGCCGCGCGCGGCGTGCAGGCCGAATGCGTGAAGCTGAACGGCGCGATGGAGCTTGCCCCCAAGCTGGACCTCGCCCCGCGCATCGTCGACCTTGTCTCGTCGGGGCGCACGTTGAAGGAAAACGGGCTGGTCGAGGTGGAGGTGATTGCCGAGGTCACCAGCCGCCTGATCGTCAACCGCGCAGCGTTCAAGACGCGGGTGGGCGAAGTCGTGCCGCTGGTCGACGCGTTCCGCCGCGCGGTGGAGGATCAGGCGGCATGATCCGGCTGAACAGTTCCGAACCCGGTTTCGCGGCGGCGTTCGATGATCTGGTCAACGCCCGGCGCGAAGCCGATGCCGATGTTGCGCGCGACGTTCGGGTGATCGTCGCCGCCGTGCGTGACGAAGGCGATTCGGCGATCCGCGCCTTTACGCAGAAATTCGACGGCCACGACCTTGACGATACCGGCTGGCGGATCGAGGCATCCGATCTTGCCGCCGCCTATGACGGGCTCGACGCCGATCTTCGCGCCGCGCTCGAACTCGCGCGAGACCGGATCACCGCCTATCACGAAAAACAGCGCCCGGCGGACAGCGACGAAACCGACGCGCAGGGCATTCGCCTCGGCGCGCGCTGGCGCGGTGTCGATGCGGCCGGCGTCTATGTCCCCGGCGGGCGCGCGGCTTATCCTTCCTCGGTGCTGATGAACGCGATCCCTGCCAAGGTCGCGGGCGTTGAGCGGCTGGTCATGGTGACGCCGACGCCGAAGGGAGAGGTGAACCCGCTCGTCCTTGCCGCCGCGCATATCACCGGCGTCGATGAAGTCTGGCGCATCGGCGGGGCGCAGGGAATCGCCGCGCTCGCTTACGGGACTCAACGGATTGCGCCGGTCGATGTCGTCACCGGCCCCGGCAACGCATGGGTGGCGGAGGCGAAGCGTCAGCTATACGGCATGGTCGGCATCGACATGGTCGCCGGGCCGAGCGAGATCGTCGTGGTGGCGGACCGCAACAATGATCCCGAATGGACCGCCGCCGACCTGCTCAGCCAGTCCGAGCACGATCCGTCCAGCCAGTCGATCCTGTTCACCGACGACGCCGTTTTCGCCGACGCGGTGGCAAAGGCGGTCGACCGGCAAATCGGCGAACTGGCGACAAAGGATGTCGCGCGGCAAAGCTGGGACGCGAACGGCGCGATCATCCTGGTGCGGGATTTGATGGCCGCATGCCCGCTGGTTGACCGGCTCGCGCCCGAGCATCTCGAACTTGCCGTGGAAGACCCCGATGCCTTGTTCGCGCAGGTGCGCCACGCAGGATCGGTGTTCCTCGGCCGCCATACGCCCGAAGCCGTCGGCGATTATGTCGCGGGGCCGAACCACGTTCTGCCCACCGGCCGCCGCGCACGCTTTTCCAGCGGCCTGTCGGTGCTCGACTTCATGAAGCGCACCAGCTTCCTGTCGCTCGGTGAAGCGGGGATCGCGGCGATCGGTCCCGCCGCCGTCATCCTCGCCGAAACAGAAGGCCTGCCGGCCCATGCGAAATCGGTGGCGCTGCGCCTGAAATAGGCGATTTCGGGCAAGGCGCCTGCGGTGTCCGACTTCCCGATAAGGCAAGAGTTCGATAGTCTGTCTGCGGGCGGCCGGGTCGGCGCGCAACACCCATCGGGAGTACGGATTTGCGGATATTGCGGCGCATCGCGCTTGTCGTCCTCGCCATCGGCATTGCCGGAACCGCCAGCGGCCAGACGGGCCGGCGCAACAGCCCGCCTGAGCGGGCCTCGGTTCCTAAGGTCGAGCATGAGGGCGTTTGGCAGCCGACGCCCGGCGGCACGCAAATCCCGCTCTGGGCCGCAAATGTCCCGCTCGCCAAACCGGACACCGGCGATCATCCCGAAGCGACCGGCAACGGCTCGCCGCTCGTCGCGGGCCGGAAATGGCATTGGGCGAGCTATATCACCCGGCCGACCATGACGATCTATCGCCCGAAGGGGCATAATAGCGGCGCTGCGATGCTGGTCATTCCGGGCGGCGGCTTCTACGCCGTGGCGACCGATCTGGAAGGCACCGAGATCTGCGACTGGGTGACCCGGAACGGGATGACCTGCGCCATGCTGAAATACCGCACGCCGCAGGTCTGGCAAAAGCATCAGCGGCCAAAGGTGCTGCTGGGGCTGGAAGATGCCCAGCGCGCGATGGGCCTGTTGCGCGAACACGCCGCCACCTATGGCATCGATTCGCACAAGGTCGGCGCGATCGGGTTTTCCGCCGGTGCCTATCTCGTCATCGATATGAGCAATACCGAAGAGCGGACCTATCCGTTGGCCGATGCGGCCGACCGGCAATCGCCGCGCCCCGATTTCGCCATCATCGCCTATACCGCCCGCGTGCTCGACAACAGCGCGGGGAAAAACAATCTCGACCTGCAACCCTGGGTGAAGATCAGCCCGGACGCGCCGCAGACGCTCATCATCCAGGCGATGAACGACCCGACCGATAATATCCGCAACCCGATGGCCTATGCTCTGGCGCTGAACGATGCGGGCGTCCCTGTTGATATGCGCCTCTACGCCAATGGCGGCCATGCCTTCGGGATGCGGCCGACCGACGATCCGGTGACAAGGGAATGGCCGGACGAGGCGATGCAATGGCTGCACGATATCGGTATCCTGTAACCGGCGAAGCTCTTGCGTTTTTGCGGAACCCGCAATGACGCTATTGTCATTGGTTCAGATCAATGCAGTTCGGTATCAGTCGTGATGCCGTAGGCCCGGACAAAAAGGGCCGGCACCCTTTCGGATACCGGCCCTCCTCCTGTGATGACGAACTTCAGGCCGCCGCAGCTGCAGCCATATGCGAGTCGTCATTTTCGCCGTGCCGGGCCGTGGCATTCGCCTCGGTCGGTACGGACCTCCTGGCGCGCGGCGGAACGATCAGCCGCGCTGCATAGACCGCGATGCCCATCACCAAATAGGCGGCGAGCACCACTTCCGGGTTCCAGATCATCGCCACCGCAAGCGCGATGCGAAGCCAGTTGGCGTTGAAGCCGAATTCCTGGCCGATCCCCTCGCACACGCCGAAAAGCGTGTCGGGGCGTCTGAAAAGCGCGGTTGTCCGGGTTTGCATTTCAATCTCCCTGAGCGCCGGCATTGCTGCCGTTTGCGTACAGGTTGATATCAGCAAGGCCCGTGCCAACCCCCGAATAGTATTTTTTATCAAGCGCTTAAAAACAAGCTGTGGCGAAAGGACGTTTCGCCGCACCGCAAAATATGCCGAATGTTGGTGGATTGCACCACAAACGACCGCCTTTGCCGCGAAACGCCCGGCCGCAGAATGTTGCGCAGTTCAGCAACATAATTTCGCAATTTACGCAAGCATTTTGATACCGGGTCTTTGCTTTGTACGTCGCTGCGCCTATCTCGCCCGCCATGCCCAGTCCGAAAGCCAAGACCCGATCGCAGGCCCGCGCGGCTGCCCGCCTCGCTGCGGTGCAGGCGCTGTATCAGCATGAGATGGAGGGGACGGCCATCCCCGCGCTGCTGCACGAGTTCCACAACCATCGGCTTGGGCAGGTGATCGAGGATGTCGAATATGCTGACGCCGATGTCGCCTTTTTCGACGATATCGTCACTGGCGTAGATGCCCGGCGTGACGAAGTCGATCGCGCGATTTCGGCGAAGCTGGCGGCGCAATGGTCGATCGATCGGCTCGACAAGCCGATGCGCCAGATTTTGCGCGCTGGGACGTATGAACTGCTCGCGCGTTCCGATGTGCCCACGGCTGCGGTGATCAGCGAATATCTCGACGTCACCCACGCTTTTTACGATCGGCGCGAAGCGGGGTTCGTCAACGGGCTGCTCGACGCGGTGGCGAAGGAACTGCGCGGCTAGCCTTCATGCCCTGCCCGCGATAGGTCACCAGCGTGACCGAAGGCGAATTCATCGAAGCGTTGCGACGGCTGCCGCTCCATCCCGGCGCGTGCGGGCTTGCCGACGATGCCGCATGGCTCGACGCGCATGAACGGCTGGTCCTGACCAAGGACCTGATCGTTGAGGGCGTACACTATCTCGCCACCGATCCGCCGGACGACGTTGCGTGGAAACTTGTCGCGGTGAACCTGTCCGATCTTGCCGCGAAGGGGGCAACGCCGGTTGGGTTGATGCTCGGCTATCCGCTGGGCGGCGATGCCTGGGACCATGCTTTCCTTGCCGGGCTGGAAGCGGCGCTGCGCGCATTCGACGTGCCGTTGCTGGGCGGCGACACGGTCCATGCCGCCGCTGGGCCGCGCACCCTTTCGCTCACCGCGATCGGATCGGGCGACACCGCTCGGCGGCGTTCGGCCGCGCGCCTTGGCGATGCGCTGTGGGTCACCGGTACGATCGGCGATGCGGGGGCGGGCCTTGCGATCGCGCGCGGCGCGCCCGGTCGCGATGCGCTGCTCGCGCGCTATCGCCGCCCGGTGCCGCGGCTGGAGGAGGGCGCTGCGCTCGCCGCTGTCGCCGATGCGATGATGGACGTTTCTGACGGCCTGTTGATCGATGCGGCGCGCATGGCGGCGGCCAGCCGGCTTGCCTGCACGATTGATTTGGGCGCGGTGCCGCTGTCGGACGCGCTGCGCGAATATGCGGGCGACGGGCGATCGGCGCGGATGGCGGCGGTCACCGCCGGAGACGATTACGAACTGCTCGCCGCGCTGCCGCCCGACGACATCCCGCCGGTTCCCGCGACTCGGATCGGCATATTGACCGCTGGCAGCGGGCTGACGTTGATGCATGACGGCGAAGCGGTGCCGCTGCCCCCGCGTCTGGGATTCGAACATGGCGGCTGAACCGCGCTTGCCGGAGGCGGTTCCGCGCGATAGCGTCGGCAAATAGCGGGACAGGAGAGCGGCAGAAGATTCGCCCCACCGCCAAGCAAAGCGCAAAGAGGATGCCGTTTCATGACCATCATCTATAGTGCGATCGTCTGCGCCCTTATCGCAGTCGTCTATGGCGTTATTACATCATTCCAGGTGCTCCGCCGCTCGCCCGGCGAAGAGCGGATGCGCGACATCGCCGCCGCGATTCAGGAAGGGGCGGCCGCCTATCTGGGGCGGCAATATCGCACCATCGCGATCGTCGGCGTCGTCGTCGCGGCGGTGCTGCTGCTCACGCTCGGCTGGCTGTCGATGATCGGCTTTGCATTGGGCGCAATCCTGTCGGGCGTTGCCGGCTATGTCGGCATGAACATTTCGGTTCGCGCCAATGTGCGCACCGCGCAGGCGGCGCGGGATTCGCTTCAGGGCGGGCTGACGGTCGCGTTCCGGTCGGGCGCGGTGACCGGGATGCTCGTCGCAGGGCTTGGGCTGCTCTCGATCGCGGTATTCTTCTGGTATCTCACCGGCCCTGCGGGGCACGCACCCAATGACCGGGAGATTATCGAGGCGCTGACCGCGCTTGCCTTTGGCGCGTCGCTCATTTCGATCTTCGCGCGGCTGGGCGGCGGCATCTTCACCAAGGCGGCGGATGTCGGCGCCGATCTGGTGGGCAAGGTGGAGGCGGGCATTCCGGAGGATGATCCGCGCAACCCCGCGACCATCGCCGACAATGTGGGCGATAATGTCGGCGATTGCGCCGGGATGGCGGCCGATCTGTTCGAAACCTATGTCGTGACGCTCGGCCTTACCATGGTGTCGATCGCGTTGCTGGTTCAGGCGTCGGAGGCGGAGCTGCTGACCCTGATGGGATTGCCGCTGATCGTCGGCGGGGTGTGCATCCTCACCTCGATCCTCGGCACCTATATGGTCCGGCTGGGTGCGAAACAGTCGATCATGGGCGCGCTGTACAAAGGGTTCTGGACCGCCGCGATCGTCGCGGTGCCCGCCATCTGGTTCGTCACCCGCTGGGCGCTGGGGGACATGGATGCGGTGATCGGCGGGGCGGGGTTCCTCGATGGATCGGACCCGATGACGATCGATTCGCTGCGCGGTGCGGCGACGACGGCGACGACGGCGACGACGGCGGCGGCGGGCTTTACCGGCATGGACCTGTTCTGGTGCATGATGATCGGGCTTGGCGTTACCGGCGCGCTGGTCTGGATCACCGAATATTATACCGGCACTCAGTACCGCCCCGTCCGGTCGATCGCCAGATCGTCCGAAACCGGCCACGGCACCAATGTCATTCAGGGACTGGCGGTCAGCCTCGAATCGACCGCGCTGCCGACCATCGTGATCGTGGTCGCGGTGATCGCCGCCTATCAGCTCGCCGGGATCATCGGCATCGCCTTTGCCGCCACCGCGATGCTCGCGCTTGCCGGGATGGTGATCGCGCTCGACGCCTATGGCCCGGTCACCGACAATGCGGGCGGCATAGCGGAAATGGCGGGGCTGCCCGACGATGTGCGCGCGCGAACAGATGCGCTCGATGCGGTGGGCAACACGACAAAGGCGGTGACGAAGGGCTATGCGATCGGATCGGCGGCGCTCGCCGCGCTGGTATTGTTCGGTGCGTATACCACCGATCTCGACCGCTATTCGAACGCGCTGGGGCTGACGGGGGCGGTCGATTTCTCGCTCTCCAACCCCTATATCATCGTCGGTCTGCTGCTCGGCGCGCTGCTCCCCTATCTGTTCGGCGCGTTCGGCATGACGGCGGTGGGACGCGCGGCGGGCAGCGTGGTGGAGGATGTCCGCGCCCAGTTTTCGGGCGATGCCGGCATCATGGCGGGCACCAGCCGCCCCGATTATGCGCGCACCGTCGATATCGTCACCCGCGCGGCGATCCGGGAGATGATCGTTCCCTCGCTGCTCCCGGTATTGAGCCCGCTGGTCGTCTTCTTCCTCATCGCCGCCGTCGCGGGGCGTGCGAACGGGTTCGCGACGCTGGGCGCGATGCTTCTGGGCGTGATCGTGTCGGGCCTGTTCGTCGCGATTTCGATGACGTCAGGTGGCGGCGCATGGGACAATGCGAAGAAATATATCGAGGACGGTAATTACGGCGGCAAGGGGTCCGAAGCGCACAAGGCGGCGGTCACCGGCGATACGGTGGGTGACCCGTACAAGGATACTGCCGGCCCGGCGGTCAATCCGATGATAAAGATCACCAACATCGTCGCGCTGCTTCTGCTTGCCGCGCTGGCGGGCGGGACGGTGTAGCGCGCACCAACCGACATATTTGAGAACGGGCGTGCATCTTCCTATTTTAAGGGGGAACCGCGCCTTTTCTTTTCATGGCATTGGGAGTAAGGGCGCTTGTCCGATTTTCCATGCCGATTTTAAAGAGGGTTGTTTGGCCAAGGAAGAACTACTTGAAATGCGTGGGCAGGTTGTTGAGCTGCTGCCCAACGCCATGTTCCGCGTCCGGTTGGAGAATGATCACGAAATTCTCGGCCATACCGCGGGCAAGATGCGCAAGAACCGCATCCGCGTGCTCGTCGGCGACGAAGTGCTCGTCGAACTGACGCCCTACGACCTTACCAAGGGTCGCATCACCTACCGCTTCAAATAAGCGGATCGGGGGCCGATGCGGCTCGTCCTGGCATCGACCAGCCCGCGTCGGTGCGATCTGCTCGCCTCGATCGGCGCGGTGCCCGACCGATTGGCCGCGCCCGATATCGATGAAAGCGTCGCACGTGGGGAAACCCCGCGCGCCTATGTCGAACGCGTCGCGCGCGAAAAGGCGCGTGCGGTACCGCGCGATGCGGACGAAATCGTGCTTGCCGGTGACACCACCATTGCGCTCGGCCGCCGGATTCTGGGCAAGCCGGAGGATGAGGCCGATCTGCGCCGGATGCTCGGCCTGCTCTCCGGTCGCCGTCACCGCTGCCTGTCGGGCGTGTGCGTGATCGATGGCGCGGGGAAGGAGCGCCTGCGCGTCTCCGAAACGGTCGTCGCGTTCAAACGTCTCTCGTCAGCCGATATCGACTGGTACGTCGCCAGCGGCGAAGGGATGGGGAAGGCGGGCGGCTATGCCGTGCAGGGGCGCGCCGCTGTGTTCGTCCGCTTCCTGTCGGGCAGCCCGTCGGGCGTGGTCGGCCTGCCGGTGTTCGAAACCCGCGCGCTGCTTGAATCGAGCGGATATCGCCTTGGCTGAATGGCTGGTCGAGCGCGGCATCGGGGAGACCCGCGCCGCGCTGGTCGATGGCGACTCGGTTCTCGAAGCACGCATCCTTCCCGATGCTGCGCTGGTGGCGGGGACGGTGGCGGCGGCGCGGCTCGCGCGGCGAATCCCTGCGCGTAATCAGGGGATTGCGATATGGGAAGATGGCGAAGCGTTGGTAACGCCGCTGCCGCGCGACGTTACCGAAGGCGCTCGCTTCAATATCGAAATCACGCGCCCGCCGATTCCTGAACCGGGCAAACCCAAACGCGCGCTTGCTCGGCCGACCGATGCTCCGCCGGGCGCGGCCCCGCCGCTCGAACAGGCGCTCGACGGCCCGGTTCGCCAATGCGACTGGCGCGACACCGACAGGCTGGAACGCGCGGGCTGGTCCGAATTGCTGGAAGAGGCGGAAAGCGGGATTTTCCGCTTTCCCGGCGGCGAAGGCCGGATCGCGCTTACCACGGCCATGACGCTGATCGATATTGATGGCGATCTCGCCCCCGCCGATCTCGCGCTGGCCGGTGCGCGCGCGGCCGCGATGGCGGTCCGGCGGCTCGATATCGGCGGCTCGATCGGTATCGACCTGCCAACCCTTGCCGACAAGGCCACGCGCCACGCATGCGCTGCGGCGATCGACGCTGTCCTGCCGCAACCGTTCGAACGCACTGCGGTCAACGGCTTCGGCTTTGTCCAGATCGTGCGCCGCCGCGCCCGGCTGTCGCTGCCCGAACTCTATGCCCAGGATGCCGTCCTCGCACATGCCCGCGCACTGATTCGCCGTGCGGAACGCAGCACCGGGGCGGGGGAGCGCACACTGCATGCCCATCCGAATGTCATCTACGCAATCGATTCGCGCGAAGACTGGGCGGTTCGCCTGTCCGAACGGCTTGGCGCGCCGGTCGCCTTGCGCGCCGACCCCGCGCTCGCCATATCTGCGGGCCATGTCCAGGCACGCTTCCCCTGAAAAATGCCCGCTATGCGGTGCTGCCGTCGATTCGCGCTACGCCCCCTTCTGTTCGCGCGGATGCCGGGATCGCGACCTTTTGAACTGGCTGGGCGAAAGCTATCGCGTGGCCGGCCGCCCGGTCGATCCCGAAGCATTCGCTTTTGACGAAACCGGGCTGGACACAGGGCGCGACCCTGATTAAGAGCCTGCCCTTCCGGCGGATCGCTGGAGTGCCCAAGTAGCTCAGTTGGTAGAGCATGCGACTGAAAATCGCAGTGTCGGTGGTTCGATTCCGCCCTTGGGCACCATTTTCCCCACATCGCTGAAGCGTGACCGAGGGCGGCAGGAAACGGCCGCGCGGCTCCCGGCCCGACGCCCGGTACTATCAGGGTGCATCGACCTGAGCCCGACGCAACATTGTCATGGCGAGCCCCAGAGGGGTGCGACAATCCAGATGGACGCGACATAAATCGATGGTTGCTTGATCGCCGCGTCGCTGCGCTCCTCGCGATGACGATCTGGTTAGGGAGCCACTCTGACCGTACCCCCTGACATATGTCCTATGCCTCGGCCTTGTCCCAGCCATAGACGTCGTCAAGCACGCGAACCCCGTCGGGTGCGTCCGGATCGGGCTGGGCAGTCAGATAGACGATATAGACGCGTACCGGCGGATGCGCATCGATGGTGCGCGTTTCGCCGCTTTTCAACGCCTCGGCCACGCTCGGCCGATCGATCGCGGGGAGCAGCGCCTCGGCCAACTTTTGCGGGTCCTGCACGCGAATGCATCCGTGTGAAAATGCACGCTTATCCTTGTCGAACAGGCTGCGCGCGGGTGTATCGTGCAGATAGATCGCATAGTCGTTCGGCATTTCGATCTTTATCCGGCCCAGCGAATTTTGCGGGCCCGGCTTTTGCCGCACGCGAAATCCGCCGTCCGCGGTTTCGACGCCGACATATCCCTTGGCCGCTTCGCCCTTCGGATTGGCACGCACCCGCGCTGCAAGCCCGTCCTTCGCGATGCTGCTCGGCACATTCCACCATGGGTTCACCGTCACCCCGGTAATGGTGGAGGCGAAGGCGGGCGATTCGGTCGCCGTCTTTCCAATGATCGCGCGATGCGATTCCTCGACCGCGCGATTTTCGATCAGGTCGACCCGATATGAGGGCAGGTTCACCCAGACATAGCGGGTGCCCAGATCGCGCGGCAGCCGCCGCCACCGGTTCATGTTGATCTTCAGCGTGCGGCAGCGGGCGGCCGCTGTGCATTTGGAAAGCGCCGAACGCAGCTTCGCGTAATCGGGATGGCGCGGCAGCAGATCGTCCAGCGCTTCGCCGATGCGATGATCGGCCAGCGCCTTGTTCAGCCAGTCGCGATAATCGGGATTGCCGCGATCGAAATGCCAGCGTTTCGAATCGGGCGTGCCTGCGCCTTCATAATAATCATGCGCCAGCTTCATCGCGATGCGCGTGGCGAGAGCGTCGCGCCCCGGACCTGCCGCATTGGCGGTGCGCTCCAACGCGTCGGCGTCGTAATCCGCCGGGTCCAGCCCTTCCAGCTTCGCCATCTTCACTGCCTGCGCCAGTGCGGCGATATCGCTGTCGGTCCAGCTTGGCTGCACGGCTTCGTCGACGGCGGGAGCGGGGGAGGGCACCTGCTGCGCCATGGCGGGCGCGGCGATGAGGGCGAGCGGCGGCAGCGCCGCCCGGAATAGGAATGCTATCGTCATGGTCTCTGAATAAACGCCGCTTGGCGCATCCGTATCCTATCGGGAAGTAACCGGACTTGACGTGCCGCGACGCATCGCGGGGCCTACGGCGAAAGGCCGGTCTGTTTTTCCAGCCAGCGCGCGGCGGTATCGGCGCTTTTCTTTTGCGCATCGTCGCGATCGACCATGTAATTGGCGCGACGCATCGCATCGACCGGAATATGCCCGACCAGCGGGCGAAGCGCCGCCACGAAGCGCGTATCGTCGGCGCGGCGCGGCGATACCATCAGGATTGCGTCATAGCCGGGAATGGCGTGCCTCGGATCGCCCAGCACGGTCAGCCCCAGTTTTGAAATCCGCCCGTCGGAGGAAAAGGCGCTGATGACATCGGCCTTCCCGCTTTCGATCGCGTGATACATAAAGCTGGGAGCATAGGCCTGCGCGCTTTTGAAATTGAGCGGATAGGCGCGTTTCACCGCGGCCCATTCGGGGCGTTCGAGAAATTCCAGATCGCTCGCCAAATTCATCTGCCGCGATTGCGGCGCCAGATCGGCCAGCGTCGTGATGCCGCGCCGCTTCGCATCCGCGCCGCGCATCGCGAAGGCATAGCTGTTTTCGAACCCCAGCGCGCCGATCAGGCGGACGCCGTGGCGCGCCATCGCCCATTGGCCGACGCCCTTTACGATCGTTTCGCGCGGCGGCGTTTCGGTGCGTCCCATCTGATTGGTCCAGATCGTGCCCGAATAATCGACATATACGTCGATATCGTCGCTCGCCAGCGCGCCGAACACCACCGCCGAACCCAGCCCCTCGCGATAGGCGACGGTGTATCCCGCCTTTTCCAGCCGGTGGCCGATCATCCGGGCGAGGATATATTGTTCGCCGAACCCCTTCGCGCCCACCACAACGCGCTTGTCGGCGCCGCTGGTGGGCAGCACCGGCCACAGCGCGACCGCAATGCCCAGCGCGAGCAGTGCCAGCGCGGCGCGGACCTGCCCCTTGCGCCGGTGGCGAAGCCCCCGCTCGGCCAGCCCCAGCAGCGCATCGACGATCAGCGCGAGTGCCGCCGATGCGACGCATCCTGCGATGACGAGCGTCCAGTTCTGCGTCTGCAACCCCGCGAAGATCAGGTCGCCCAGGCACGGCTGCCCCACCGTCGTCGCCAGCGTCGCCGCGCCGATCGTCCACACTGCGGCGGTGCGTATCCCCGCCATCAGCACCGGCACGACCAGCGGCGCTTCGACCATCCACAGCCTTTGCCGCGCGGTCATGCCCACGCCGTCGGCCGCCTCGATCACCGCAGGGTCGATATGGGTCAGGCCGGTCACCCCGTTGCGCAGGATCGGCAGTAGCGCATACAGCGCCAGCGCCAGCAGCGAGGGCAGAAACCCCAGCGCCGGTATCCCGCCGCCCATCAGCCCCGACAGCAACAGCAGCAGTGGATAGAACAGCGCGAGCAGCGCCAGCGCGGGGATCGTCTGGATCAGGCTGGCGAACCCCAGCGTCAGCCGCGCCACCGCCGGACGCCGCGCCGACCAGATAGTCAGCGGCAACGCGATGGCCAGCCCCAGCAGCAGCGCCGCCGCCGATAACAGGATGTGCTGGGCGAGCAGATCCGGGACGCGCGCGAACGCCTGGTTCATTCGCCGCGCTCCAGCCGCGAAAGCAGGTGCGCCTGTTCGCGCGGCACCGCCACCAGCGTGTCCGCCACCGCGCCGCCCTTGCCGGTCAGCATGTCGTGCGGACTGGCGTCGGCGACGATTTCGCCCGCCGCCATCACCAGGATGCGGTCGGCGAGCAGCAGCGCTTCGGCCATGTCGTGAGTCACCATGATCGTGGTGAGGCCCAGCCGGTCGTGCAGCTTGCGCACCGCGCGGCCCAGCGTGTCGCGGGTGAGCGGGTCTAGCGCGCCGAACGGTTCGTCCATCAGTATCAATTTCGGTTCGGCCGCCAGCGCGCGCGCCACGCCGACGCGCTGGCGCTGCCCGCCCGACAATGCATCGGGCATTCGCGCCGCCAGCGCACGCGGCAGTTCGACCAGATCGAGAAGTTCGGCGACCCGCGCCTCGTCATACCGCTCGCCCCTCAGCCGCAGCGGAAGCGCGACATTCTCCCCCACCGGCATATGCGGGAACAGCCCGATATTCTGAAAGACATAACCGATCCGTCGGCGGAGCAGGTGCACCGGCACCGAATCCACCGGTTCGCCATCGATCGAAACGCGGCCCTCGCCCGGTTTGTGCAGCCGGTTGACCATTTTCAGCAGCGTCGATTTGCCCGATCCCGACGCCCCGACCAGCGCGACGAATTCGCCCCCGGCGATGGTGAGCGTCACCCCGTCGACCGCGCGCACGTCGCCGGCATAGCGTTTGCCGACGCCGTCGAAGGCGACCGAAGGGCCACGCGGGTGCGATTGCGCTGGCATCGCCCGCAATTGTGCGGGAAGGAGGGGCAAAGGTAAAGCGATTGGAAAGGATGTATGGCGAGCGAAAAGGCGATCTTCATCACCGGCGGCGCATCGGGAATCGGCCGCGCGGTGGCGCAGCGTTTCGCGCGGGAGGGCTGGATCGTGGGCCTTGCCGATGTCGATGCGAAGGGCCTTGCCGAAACCGCCGCGCTGCTTCCCGCCGGGTGCGCGTCGACCCATGTCATGGACGTGCGCGATCCCGATGGCTGGGTGGAGGAACTGACCGCCTTCACCGATCGCGCGGGCGACCGGCTTGACGTGTTGTTCAACAATGCCGGGGTCGCACTGGGCGGGGCCTTCGGCGAAACCAGCCTTGACGATATCGAACGGATCATCGCGATCAATCTGACCGGCGTCGCGCTGGGCGCGCGCATCGGCTATCTGTTCCTGAAGAAGACGCCGGGATCGTGCCTGCTCAACACATCCTCGGCCGCGGGAATATACGGCACCGGCGGCGCGGCGATCTATTCGGCGACCAAATTCGGCGTGCGCGGACTTACCGAGGCGCTGGACGGCGAATGGCATCGCGAAAATATCCGGGTGCGCAGCATCATGCCCGGCTTCATCGATACGCCGCTGCTCGACAAGGGGGTCGAGGGATCGGACGAGACGGTGCGCGACAAGGTGCGCCGCGCGGGCCTCGAATTCACGCCGGTCGAAGACGGGGCGGAGCAGGCATGGCGCGCGGTTCATGGCGATACGCTCCACACCGTCATCGGCAAGACCGCGAAACGGATGCACTTCGCCGCACGCTGGCTGCCCGGCCGGCTTCGCAAGCAGATGCGCGGGCGCGGCTAAGCCCGGAGCAAAGCGCCCCGCCCGCTGGTTGATGTGGGCATGACGAACCCGCCCGCCCGGTCCCACCGATGAGCTATGCCGCCGCCTCGCGCCGGACGCGCCTTGCCGGGGCTGCGGGGGCGTTCGGCGCGGTGGCGCTGATCGGCGCCGCGCTGCTGTCCGGCCTCATCGTGCGGCTGCCGGGGGCCGGGGTGGAGCAAGCGCTAGAAACCTTTCGCGTTGCGCTCCCCGACCCGCCGCCGCCGCCCGAAACCGAACCGCCGCGCGAACGAACAAAGCGCGAGGAAGGCGCGTCCGCTCCCCCCAACATCACCTCACGCGCAACCGAGGTGCAGGCCGCGCCACCCGTCCTGAAACCCGATCCGCCACCCGTCCCCGCTGCGATACAGGCGGCGACCGGCGCTGATTCGACCAGCGGCAATGCCGATGTCGCCGGCCCCGGAACCGGCGCGGGCGGTGAGGGGCAGGGGACGGGAAGCGGCCGATCAGGCAACGGGCCGGGCGGCGGCGGGGCCGATTCGCCGCCACGCCGCATCGGCGGGCGGCTCAGCATCCGCGATCTGCCGCCCGATATCGTCGCCTCAGTGCGGCAGGGCGAATTGACAGTCGGCGTGCTCTATCGCGTGCGTTCCGATGGCCGTGTCGATGATTGCCGGATCGAAAGGTCCAGCGGCAATCGCGCGATCGACGCCATCACCTGCCGCCTGATTGAAGCGCGTTTCCGCTACGACCCTTCGCGCAGGCCGTCGGGAGAGCCGGTCGAATCCTATATCGAGGAAAATCACAGCTGGGTGATCGAAAACCTTCCGCCTCGGCGCTGACCGGCCCGCACAGACCATAGGTGGCCGTCTGCCCCGCCCACATTACACCGAAATGTGGTAAGCGCGACCAGTTATCAGATCGTCCTCGCGAGGAGCGTAGCGACGCGGCGATCCAGCAACCCACCGTTATGAAGTGCGCAACTGGATTGCCGTGCCCCTGCGGGCCTCGCCATGGCGGAGTTGCGATGGTGGCGGTCGATTGCGGCCTGATCGGCACGGCGCATACCGCTACAAGGGCATCGCCATCACATGGTCGTCGCAAATCTGGTTCCCGACCGTGAAGCGCCGCGTTCCCACCGGTTCGAAGCCGTGCTTTCGGTAAAAGGCGATGGCGCGCGCATTGCCGACATAAACGCCAAGCATCAGCCGCGTTGCCCCGCGATCGCGCGCCGCCCGGATCGCCCGGTCCATCAACGCCATGCCGATCCCGCTGCCGTGAAAGCGCGACAGCGAATAGATGCGTTTCACTTCCACATCGCCTGTCCCCGCATCGGGAAGGTCGGGCGCGGTCAGCACGCAATATCCCACCGGCGCGCCGCCGGGCATGACTTCGGCAAGCCATGCCTCGCTATCCGAACGTTCCAGCAGCGCGCGATAGCTGTCAGCGCCATGTGCGTTCCGGCAATGCGCGATCATCGCATCGCCTTCGATAACGGTCGCGAACCCGTCCAGAAACGTCGCCGCGCCGACCAGCGCCAGCCGATCGGCATCGCCCGCACCCGCCGTGCGGATCGCCCATTCGTCCGATTGCGTCACGTCCGTATATTATTCGACCAGCGCGTCGATCGCCTGCGCCATGTCGATGTCGCGTCCCGAAAGCCCGCCTGCGTCATGCGTTGTCAGCAAAATCTCAACACGATTATAGACGTTCGACCATTCGGGGTGATGGTCCGCCTTTTCGGCGAGCAGAGCGACTCGCGTCATGAAGGCGAAGGCTTCGGAAAAATCGGCAAAGGTGAAATTGCGCGTGATCGCATCGCGCCCCTCGTCATGATCCCAGTCGGGCAGGCCGTCCAGCGCATCCTCGCGCTCGGCCTGGTTCAGTTGCTCCACCATATCCGCGCTCCTTGCCCTATGCTCGCGGCTCGGCCTATGAATTTTCCGATGGCGGCACAAGAACCCTGCGACAGTGTACCCGATGCGCGCGTGATCGAACGCATGGCGCAGGCCGCGCTGGCGCAAATCCCCGCGCCCTTTGCTGATCACCTCGCCAATGTGGTGCTGCGGGTGGAGGAACTGGCCGACGCCGAAACGCTCGCCGCGGTGGGGCTTACCCATCCCATGCAATTGTCTGGCGTTTATCACGGCCGCCCGATCGGCGAAAAATCGGCCTGGGACGTGGCGAGCTATCCCGACCAGATTCGCCTGTACCGCAAACCGATCCTTGCCGAATGGCGCGAAACCGGCGTCGATCTGCAACGCCTCGTCACCCATGTCGTGGTGCATGAGGTGGGGCATCATTTCGGCCTGTCGGACGCGGATATGCACGCGCTGGAGGATTCGGCCGGGGAGGGCGGGTGACCCCCGGCGGCGCGCTCGCCTTTCGCGACGTCACCTGTGTTCGCGGACGCCGTACCGTGTTCAGCGATCTCTCCTTCGCGGTCGAACGCGGTGGTGCCGCGCTGGTGCGCGGGCCGAATGGTGCGGGCAAATCCAGCCTGATCCGGATCGCCGCCGGATTGCTCGAACCGTTCGAAGGGACGGTCGCCTACACCCCGCCGCGCGCACTGATTACCGAAGATTCGGCGCTTGATTCCGAATTGCCGGTCGCGCGCGCACTCGGCTTCTGGGCATCGCTCGACGATTCGGATCGCGACCGGCATCGGGCGGTCGCCGACGCGCTTGCTGCATTCGGCCTGTCCGATCTTGCCCATGTTCCCGTCCGCCTGCTTTCGACCGGCCAGCGCCGCCGTGCATGCCTTGCCCGCGTGGTGGCCGCCGATGCGCCGACCTGGCTGCTCGACGAACCCGCCAACGGCCTGGATTCGGCTTCGCTCGCCACGCTCGAAACGCTGATCGCGCGGCATCGCAAGGCGGGCGGCGCGGTCGTCATCGCGACTCACCTGCCGCTCGATCTGCCCCGGGCGCAGCAAATCGCGCTGGGGGAGGGGTGATGGATAACCGCGCGTGGTTTCGTCCGAACGATTCGGTGCGCCGTGCAGCTGACCGTTCGCCATTATGAGCGGGTTTGTCACGCTGGTGCGCCGGGAATTGCGCCGCGCCTGGATACAGGGGGGAATGGCGACGCCGATCGCCTTCTTCCTGCTCGTCGCGATACTCTTCCCCTTTGGTATCGGCCCCGACGGCGCACTGCTCTTGCGCGTCGGTGGCGCGGTTGTATGGACCGCTGCGCTGCTTGCCGCGCTGCTCCCGGTCGAACGGCTCATCGCGCCCGATATCGAAAACGGCACCATCGACCAACTTGTCGTTCGCGGCATGGCGGACGCCACGATCGCCGCGGCGAAGATGGTCGGGCACTGGCTTGGCTTCGCGCCGCTGCTGATGCTGGCCAGCGTGATTGCTGGCGCATTGCTGGGAACCAGCGGCGACATGCTGGTGCGGATCGAAATCGGGCTGCTGATCGGTAGTCCGGGGCTTGCCGCGCTCGGCGTTGCGACGGCGGCGCTTACCGCCGGGCTTCGCGGGGCGGGCGCGCTTGCCGGGCTGGTGATGCTGCCGCTCGCGGTGCCGCTCCTCATTTTCGGGGCGGGATCGATCGACGGCGGTCCCGGCGCGCTGAAGCTGCTCGGTGCGGTCAGCCTGCTTTTCGTCGCGGGCGCACCCTTTGTCGCGGCGGCTGCGATGAAGCTCGCACGCGCCTGAGGCGCCTTGCGGCTTTTTCGCAAAAGGGAAAGTGCGGAGCGGTCGAACCGTTAGGGAGCATCGGACGACCGCCCCGAAGGGGGGGTAGGCGGAACCGGGCATGGCAGATACGCAACACGGAAAAAGCCAGCCGCGGAGCAAGGGGAAACTGCAAACTGGTCTTCCAAAACGTCCAGTACCCGGTTCCGCCCCCCGAGAGGGTAGCCTGTTTCAACCACGAAACCGGCCTTGTTCGCTATTCGGTAATTCTACAAGGTTCGCGCTGTCCTACACATGAACGTCGCTTTATCGTCGCGCACCCACTCTTTTTGAACGTCAAAAAAAACACCGTCGATCGATTCGGTATGTGCCGCGCAACTCGATCCGCAATTGTCGTGCGGCTTCGCCCTAACGCGACCAGCGCGCGAAAATGGCGGTGGGCAGCGAAAGGCCGCGCGCCTCTTCGCGCACGCCAAGCTCGCCCGCCTCGACCGTGCCGCCCAGATCGGCAAACGCCTGATGCACCAGTTCGCCGATCGCCAGCGCCGACATGCGAACCGCGTAGACGGTGAGGAACAGGAAGCGCGAATCGCCGTCGAGCAGGCGGCGGCAGTCGGCGATCAGCCCCGGCAGGCTCTGCTCCAGTTGCCACACTTCCTTGCCCGGCCCGCGCCCATATTTGGGCGGATCGAGCAATATGCCGTCATAGCGCCGCCCGCGCCGCACTTCGCGCGCGGCGAATTTGGCCGCGTCCTCGACCAGCCAGCGTATCGGCGCATCGGAAAGGCCCGACAGCGCGGCATTGCCCCGCGCCGCCTCAACCGACTTTTTCGATGCGTCGACATGCACCATTTTCGCATGCTTTGCCGCCATCGCCAGCGTGCCGACGCCGGTATAGCCGAACAGGTTCATCACTTCAGGCTCAGACAAGTCGCTCACCTGCTCGCGCATCCAGCGCCATACCGGCGCCATGTCTGGAAAGAATCCCAAATGGCGAAATGGCGTCGTCTGTGCGGTGAAGCGCACCTCTTCCCAGCGCAGCGGCCACCCGGTTTCCGGCACGTCGCGCGAAAATTGCCAGCGTCCGCCGCCATCCTCGTCCGATGCGGGCACGAATTCGCCATGCGCGTCCCAGTCCTGCCGGGCGGGTTGCCACATCGCCTGCGGTTCGGGACGAATGAAGCGATAGTCGCCATAGCGCTCCAGCTTGCGCCCGCCGCCGCTGTCGATCAGGCCGTAATCGCCCCAGGGTTCGCCGATTAGCTGGACCAGTTTCATCGTGACGGCGTGGCGAGGTCCGCGATATGCGTGGTGACGTCTTCGAATGTCGCGTGCACCACCTCATAGCGTTCCTGCCGCTCGAACAGGTCGCCGACGCGCGAGGGAAGCTGCGGGCGCACGCCGGTGGCACGCTCCACCGCGTCGCGGAACTTGGCGGGATGCGCGGTGGCCAGTGTCACGACCGGAATCGCCGGGTCCAGCTTCGCCGCGCGTGCGGCAGCAAGCCCGATTCCGGTGTGCGGATCGATCATCTGCCCCGCTTCGCGCCAGGCCCAGCGCATGGCGAGCGACATGTCGTCGGGGTCGATCCGCGCGCTGGTGAACAGTTCGGCCGCGCCCTCGCGCTGGCTGTTGGTAAGCTGGATCGCGCGGGTCTTTTCGAACTGCGCCATCTGCGCCGCCATCGCCTTGCCGTCGCGCCCGCCAAGGTCGAACTTCAGCCGTTCGAAGTTCGAACTGACCTGAATGTCCATCGACGGGGCGGCGGTCGGGGTTACTTCTCCTGCCGAATAATCGCCGCTGGTCAGCGCGCGGTGCAGGATGTCGTTCACGTTCGTCGCGACGATCAGCTTCGCGACCGGCAGGCCCATCCGCGCTGCGACATAGCCGGCGAAGACATCGCCGAAATTGCCGGTGGGCACCGAAAAGGCGACCGGCTTTCCCGGCGCGTCCAGCCGCACCGCGGCGTAGAAATAATACACAACCTGCGCCATTAGCCGCGCCCAGTTGATCGAATTCACCGCCGACAGGTGATAGCGGCCCGAAAAGGCGGGATCGTTGAACATCGCCTTCACCAGCGCCTGAGCGGTGTCGAAATTACCGTCGATCGCGATATTGTGGACATTGGGCGCAAGCACGGTCGTCATCTGCCGCCGCTGCACATCGCTCACCCGCCCGCGCGGATGCAGCATGAAGATGTCCAGCCCTTCGCGCCCGGCCAGCGCGTCGATCGCCGCCGATCCGGTGTCGCCCGATGTCGCGCCGATGATGGTCAGGTGCTCATCGCGTCCTTCCATGAATTTTTCGAAGAACAGGCCGAGCAGCTGAAGCGCGACGTCCTTGAAGGCAAGGGTGGGGCCGTGGAACAGTTCGAGCAGCCAGTGGCGATGGTCGAGCTGGATCAGCGGGGTCACCGCGGCATGCGAGAATCGGCCGCAATATGCCTGTTCGCACAAACGGCGCAGCGTAGCTTCGTCCAGGCTCCCCCCGACGAACGGCATCATCACGCGAACCGCCGTTTCGACATAGGACAGGCCCGCCAGAGCGGCGATATCTTCCGGGCTGAACCGCGGCCAGCTCTCGGGCACGTACAGCCCGCCGTCCGAAGCCAGCCCCGCCAGCGTCACCGCCTCGAAATCGAGCGTCGGTGCGCTCCCCCTGGTGCTTGTATAGCGCATAATGTCGTCCCGGTTAGCCGCGCCTTGGCCGGGCGGCAAGCGGCTCAGCCACCGCTTCGCCAGCGACGGCGCAGCGCCAGCGCATAGATGACCAGCGCGATCGCGGCGAACAAGAACCATTGCACCGCATAGGAGAGATGGTTGTTGGGTACGGCGGAAAGGTCCGGCGCACCATTGGGCGCCAGACCCTCTGCCGGAGTATCGGCGACCAGCAGCAGCGGCTGCGGCGCGGGGGAGAATATTTCGCCGATCAGCGATTGGTGGGTCGGGGCGTGGCTGATGAAGCCGCGCACCATGCCGCCGCGCCATTCTGGATCGAACGCCGGGTCGCGCGTGGTGCCGAGCTGCACGAGCATTCCCGGTCCCTCCGCCCCGGTGCGGCAATGCGCGATTACGCGATAGCCGGCCTTGCCCGCCCCTTCCAGATCGAACGCCACCGGCTCAAGGCAAAAGCCGCTTGCCTGCCGGAACAGCACGGCATCGTCGGGAAAGCGGGGAAAGGCGATTTCGGGTTCATGGATATTCGCGGCATAGCGTTGCAGCAGCGCTTCCTTCCACGCCTTGCGATGCAACTGCCATATGCCGAGCGCGATCATCGCGGCGACGCACAACGTCACCACCAGCGTCGGCACTAACGGAACGCGCTTCAAGGAAGCGTATCGGTGTCGGGTGGTGCGATCCGCCCCTCGCGCGCGGCGTTGCGATATTCCAGCGCGAGCAGCATCCCCTTGGCAATGCGCAGCGAAACCACGGTGCCCGTGATCACCAGCGGCAGCCAAAGCAGGACATGGACCCACCAGGGCGGGTTCGCCGCCAGTTCCAGCCAGACCGCGAGGATAACCACCACCGTTCCCCAGATCAGCGTGAGGAATGCCGCCGGGCCGTCACCGACATTGAATGCGGCGAAGTCGAGCCCGCAGGCGCGGCAGGCAGGGGCGAAGGAAACCGCGCCGTCAAACAGCGTATGTGCGCCGCAGCGCGGACACAGCCCCTTCGCGGCAACCTCGATCGGCGCGGGCGGACTGGTATCGCCGTCTCCCCCGGCGATGTTCAGCCTCCATGGACCGGCGCGCCCCAGCCGCCCCAGACATAGATGGAGACGAACAGGAACAACCACACCACATCCACGAAATGCCAGTACCAGGCAGCGGCTTCGAATCCGAAATGCTGACGCGGGGTGAAATCGCCACGATACACGCGGATCAGGTTCACGATCAGAAATATCGTGCCGATCATCACGTGCAGACCATGAAATCCGGTCGCCATGAAGAAGGACGCGCCATAGTTGATGCCGGAAAAGGCAAAGGGCGCATGGGCATATTCAAACGCCTGAATGCTGGAAAACAGCAGGCCGAGCAGGATGGTGATCCACAGCCCCTTTTTCACCGAATCGCGATCGCCATGGATCAGCGCATGATGCGCCCAGGTGATCGTTGTGCCCGACAAAAGCAGGATGAAGGTGTTGAGCAGGGGCAGTTCGAAGGCGTTTATGACCTCCACCCCTTCGGGCGGCCAACTGCCGCTGGTGACGTTCTGCAACACTGTCGCCGCGCCGTCCGACCATTCGATCGGCGCGGGAAACAGCGCGAAATCGAAATAGGCCCAGAACCACCCGACGAAGAACATCACTTCCGACGCGATGAACAGGATCATGCCGTAGCGCAGGTGAAGCTGCACCACCGGCGTGTGGTCCCCCGCCTTCGCTTCGCGAATTACATCGGCCCACCACGAAAACATCGTGAACAAAATGCCCGTAAGTCCGGCCAGAAACACCCAGACGCCGCCGACCACGCCATGCATCCACATGACCCCGCCCGACGTCGTCATCAGCGCTGCGATCGAACCGATCAGCGGCCAGGCGCTTGGCGGCAGGATATGGTAATCGTGGTTCTTGGTTCCGGCCATGGCGTTTCCCCGTCCTTGCTTATTCTTATTGGTTTAGCTTGGCGTGTTCCCGGAATCCACCGGGTAAAAGGTATAGGATAGCGTGATCTGTTCGACATCATTCGTGTCGGGATCGTCCAGCATCTTCGGATCGATATAGAAAATCACCGGCATGCGCGCGGTTTCGCCCGGTTGCAGCGTCTGTTGCGTGAAGCAGAAGCATTGGATCTTGGTGAAATACTTGCCCACTCGCGCCGGGGTGACGTTGAACGTCGCGGTTCCCGTTACCGGACGATCCGAATGATTGGTGGCGGTGAAAAACGCCATGTCGCGCGCGCCGACATCGACCCGGTCCGACCGGCGTTCGGGTTTAAAAGCCCAGGCGAGCTTCGGGCTGACATTGCTGTCGAACGCGACCGTGACGCTGCGGCCCGTCGCGCCGGGGGCTTCGCTTCCTGTGCCGGTGGTACCGTTCAGGCCGGTTACCTGACAGAAAACGCGGTAAAGCGGAACGCTGGCAAAGCCCAGTCCCACCATGGCGCCGACAATGGCGGTGGCGAACAGGGCGGTGCGCAGGTTTCGCGTCATCTATCCCGCCAATTGCATCTTCGCGATCGAGATGGCGAAAACCAGGATGACAAACGCGCCGAGCAGCCAAGCCATGACCTTTGCCCGCGCATGCTGGCGTTCGCGGACGATTTTTTCGTCTTGCGGATCCATCAGCCGAGCACCCAGTGATCGACGACAAGCGCGCCAAGCAGCAAGAACAGATAGAGGATCGAAAAGGCGAACAGGCGCTTTTCAGGCTTCATTGCGTCGCCAGGAGCCGTTTGTCGCAGCGCCACCCGCGCGGCGAGCAGGGCGAACATGCCGTTCAGCGCGATCGCCGCCACGCCGTACAGCCATCCGGTCAACCCCAGCGGCCAGGGCGCGAGGGCCGCCGCCGCCATGGGTAGCGTGTACAAGCCGATCTGCTGGCGCGTAACGCGTTCCCCCGCCACCACCGGCAGCATGGGAACGCCCGCATTGGCGTAATCGGTCTTTACGAACAGCGACAATGCCCAGAAGTGCGGCGGCGTCCACAGGAAGATGATCGCGAACAGCAGTACGGGCAGCAGCGATATGTTGCCGGTCGCCGCCGCCCAGCCGATGACCGGGGGGAACGCGCCCGCCGCGCCGCCGATCACGATATTCTGCGGCGTGCGACGTTTTAGCCAGACCGTGTAAATGAAGACATAGAACAGGATGGACAGGGCAAGCACGCCGGCCGCCACCATGTTCGTCGCAAGCTCCATCAGGATGACCGAGAAGAAGGCGAGGCCGACGCCGAAATGCAGCGCCGATTGCCGGTCCATCCGTCCGGCGGGAAGCGGTCGGGCGGCGGTGCGCTTCATCTTCGCATCCAGATCGGCCTCATACCACTGGTTCAGCGCCCCTGCCGCCCCTGCGCCCAGCGCGATGCACAGGATCGCGGTGAAGCCGAGCACCGGATTGATCGGTTCGGGCGCGACCAGCATTCCGGCAAGCCCCGCGAACACGACCAGGCGCATCACCTTCGGCTTGGTCAGTGCCAGAAAGTCGCGCCATTCGGCGGGCAGGGGGACGGAAGAGGTGGTCATCGTGGTCATGATTCTGGTCCAGCGGCGCGCGTGTTATGCTCGCACCCTATTTGCGCGGTCCCCGCATATGCCGCAAGAGCCGCGCGATTTTGCATGTGGACGCGCCAGCACGGTAGCGGTGACGCGTCCCGACGCCTCAGTCGATTTTGGGCAGCGTTTCGAACTGGTGGAAGGGCGGGGGGCTGGACAACGTCCATTCCAGCGTCGTCGCGCCTTCGCCCCACGGATTCGCCGCCGCTTTCTTGCCCGCCGCCAGCGACCAGATCATGTTGACGAAGAAGATCGCCATGCCCGCCAGCATCACTTCATAGCCATGGCTGGCGATCGAATTCCAGGTGGCGAATGCGTCCGGATAATCGGGATAGCGGCGCGGCATGCCCTGCAATCCCAGGAAATGCATCGGGAAGAACAGCAGGTTCACGCCGACGAAGAATACCCAGAAATGCAACTGGCCGAGGAATTCATTGTACATCTTCCCCGTCATTTTGGGGAACCAGTAATACAGGCCGGCGAACAACGAGAAGACCGCGCCGAGGCTGAGCACATAATGGAAATGCGCGACGACGTAATAGGTGTCCTGCATATAATCGTCGACGCCGCCATTGGCGAGCACCACGCCGGTCACGCCGCCGACCGTGAACATGAAGATGAACCCGATCGCCCAGACCATCGGCGTCTTGAAGCTGATCGAACCGCCCCACATCGTCGCGATCCAGCTGAAAATCTTGATGCCGGTCGGCACCGCGATGATCATCGTCGCCGCGGTGAAATACATCTTCACATCGACCGGAAGCCCGGTGGTGAACATGTGATGCGCCCATACGACGAAGCCGACCACGCCGATCGCGACCATGGCATATGCCATGCCCAGATAGCCGAACACCGGTTTGCGGCTGAACGTCGCGACGATCTGGCTCACCATGCCGAAACCGGGCAGGATCATGATGTACACTTCGGGATGGCCGAAGAACCAGAACAGATGCTGGTACAGGATCGGATCGCCGCCGCCCGCCGGATCGAAGAAGGTCGTGCCGAAATTACGGTCGGTCAGCAGCATCGTGATCGCCGCCGCCAGCACCGGCAGCGCGAGCAGCAGCAGGAACGCGGTGATCAGCACCGACCATACGAACAGCGGCATCTTGTGCAGCGTCATGCCCGGCGCGCGCATGTTGAAGATGGTGGTGATGAAATTGATCGCGCCAAGGATCGACGCGGCGCCGGCAAGGTGCAGCGCGAAGATCGCGAAATCGACCGACATGCCCGGTTCGCCATAGGTAGATAGCGGGGCATACACCGTCCAGCCCGTGCCTGCACCCGGTCCGACGAACAGTGAAAGAATCAGCGAGCAGAAGCCCGATACGGTCAGCCAGAAGCTGATATTGTTCATTCGCGGGAACGCCATGTCGGGCGCGCCGATCATGATCGGTACGAACCAGTTGCCGAACCCGCCGATCATTGCGGGCATGACCATGAAGAACACCATGATCAGGCCGTGCGCGGTGACCATCACGTTCCAGAAATGAAGCGCGGCATCGCCTTCCTCACCCGATAGCATCGGCAGCCACTGAATACCGGGTTCGGCGAGTTCGAGTCTCATCGCCCCCGAAATCGCGCCGCCCACAATGCCGGCGATGATCGCGAAGATCAGGTAGAGCGTACCGATATCCTTGTGATTGGTCGACATGAACCAGCGCGAGAAGAAAGCGGGCGTGTGCGCCGCTTCATGCGCGTGATGATCGCTATGGGCTGCGTCGAAAGCGTGCGGCGTGGCTGTGGTATCGGTCATGGCTCAGTTCCCCGTCGCGGGCTGGGTGGTCACGGCGGCGTTGGCCGAGGCATCGATGACATTTACATCCGGTGTGACGATGCCCGATTCCCCCGCCGGGGTGGCGGTATCGTCAATCGTGTCGGCGCCGGGCTGCGCCGGGGTCGCGGTCGACGGCGCATTTTCGTCCGATGGCATCGTGCCGCCCTTGGCGCGCACCCATTGGGCGAATTCAGCCTCCGGCACGGCTTCGACCACGATCGGCATGAAGGCGTGACGCGCGCCGCACAGTTCGGAACATTGCCCGAAATACAGGCCCGGCTTGTTGATAGTGAACGTCTTTTCGTTCAGCCGGCCGGGAATGGCGTCCAACTTTATCCAGAAAGCGGGCATCGCCCAGCTGTGGATCACATCGGTCGCGGTGGTGATCAACCGAATCGGACGGCCAACCGGCAGGACGACGCGATTGTCGACCGCCAGCAGGCGCGGTCCGTCGCCATCGGTGCGCGCACGCTGCCCGGCGGCGACCTGATCCTTTTCCTTCAGCATGTTGGACGTGAACTGGATATCGCCATTGTCGGGATATTCGTAGCTCCAATACCATTGGCTGCCGATCGCCTTCAGCGTGACCGCATTGTCGGGCGCGGGCTTGTACTGGTGCGCGAGCAGGCGGATCGAGGGCACCGCGATGAACACCAGGATCAGGACGGGCACCACCGTCCACACGACCTCGATAAAGGTGTTGTGCGACGTTCGCGACGGTTCCGGATTGGCCGACCGGCGAAAGCGTACCACCACGATCAGCAGCAGGATCAGCACGAACACCGAAATCGCGGTGATGATCGGCATCAGGATATGGTTATGAAAATTATGCGCTTCGATGCCGGTATCGGTAACCTGTTCCTGAAGCCCGAAAACGCCGTCCGTTGGATGGCCGATGCCCGCGCTTGCCGTTATTTTCTGGCTGCCGTCGGGGTTGAGCGTGGGATCGGGCAGCGCGGCGGCCGCGGTTACCGTATCGTTGCCCGCCTGCGCCTGCATCTGCGCATTGGCGGTGCCACCCTGTGGCTGCGGGGCTTCCTGCGCATGGACGGTGCCCCCGACACCTGCCAGCGCAAGTCCCGCGGCAAACACTATCGTCTTTAGCCCGGTAATTCGCATCGTCATCCTACATCCCGTTGCTGGCACGCCATGCTTTATACATTTGACGTCAGGACGAGACACGCCCCTCAACCTGCCTATACGACGCAGGGCCACCTCTCTCAAGTTCTCCGGACTATTTTTACCCCCGTTGCGGCAGTGCCGCGCGCCGCCTAAGGGATCGCACAGCTAATTGCGAGGATGAGTACATGATGACCGACGAGCAGATTCTGGCGGAATTCCGAAGCGCCGATGCGCTGCTTGAAGGGCATTTCATCCTTTCTTCCGGTCTTCGCAGTTCGCGTTACTTGCAATGCGCACGCGTTCTCATGAATCCGGCGCGCGCGATGCGACTCGCCGACGAATTGGTGGCGCGGATTCCGGCAGAGCTTAAAGCGCGGATCAGCGCCGTCGTGTCGCCCGCCATGGGCGGCGTGATCGCCGGGCAGGAAGTGGCGCGCGCGCTGAATGTCGATGCGATGTTCGTCGAACGCCCCACCGGCACGTTCGAACTTCGCCGCGGCTTCCGCCTCGAACCCGGGCAGGAGGTGCTGATGATGGAGGATGTGGTCACCACCGGACTGTCCTCGCGCGAAGCGATCGCCGCGATCGAGGCGGCGGGCGGCACGGTGATCGCCGCGGCTTCGCTTGTCGACCGGTCGGGCGGCGCTGCGCAATTCGCCATGCCGTTCTTCCCGCTCATCCGGCTGGACGTGCCGAGTTATCAGCCCGACGCGCTGCCGCCCGAACTCGCGGCGATACCGGCGGTCAAACCGGGCAGCAGGGCAGCGATATGAGCGCGAAACTGCGTCTCGGCGTCAATATCGATCATGTCGCGACCGTGCGCAACGCGCGCGGATCGGGCTATCCCGATCCGGTGCGCGCTGCGCTGCTGGCGGCGGAAGCGGGCGCGGACGGGATCACCGCCCATCTGCGCGAGGATCGTCGCCACATCACCGATGCCGATATCGCGCGACTGTCGAACGAACTCACCATTCCGCTCAATCTGGAAATGGCGGCGACGGAAGAAATGCTCGCCATCGCGCTTCGGCACGGCCCGCACGCGGCGTGCATCGTGCCCGAAAAGCGCGAGGAACTGACGACCGAAGGCGGGCTGGACGCGGCGGGGCAGTATGACCGGCTCGCCCCGCTATGCGACGCGCTGCGCGAGGCGGGTATCCGGGTCAGCCTTTTCATCGAACCCGATGCGGCGCAGATCGACGCGGCGGTACGGCTGGGCGCGCCGGTCGTCGAACTGCACACCGGGCGGTATGCCGAACTGGCGGGGGCGGACCAGTCGGCGGAACTGAAACGCCTGTCGGACGCCGCCGCGCTCGCCGCGAAAAACGCGATCGAAGTGCATGCGGGTCATGGCCTGACCTTTGACAATGTCGTGCCGATCGCCGCCATCCCGCAGGTGCGCGAACTGAATATCGGCCATTTCCTTATCGGTCAGGCGATCTTCGATGGTCTTTCCCCCGTGGTGAAGCACATGCGCGCGCTGATGGAGGAGGCGCGATGATCATCGGTCTCGGTTCGGATCTGTGCAACATCGACCGCATCCAGAATTCGCTCGACCGGTTCGGGGAGCGGTTCATGAACCGCGCCTTCACCGAAACCGAGCGGGCAAAGGCGGCGAAGCGGCCGCATACAGTCGCGGGAACGCTCGCCAAGCGGTTCGCGGCCAAGGAAGCTTTCTCGAAAGCGGTGGGAACGGGCTTTCGCCGCGGCGTGTTCATGCGCGACATCGGTGTGGTAAACGCACCGTCCGGCGCGCCGACACTGGCGCTGGAGGGCGGCGCGAAGGCCGCGCTCGATGCGCTTGTCCCAGTCGGGCACAAGGCACGGATACATTTGACGCTGACCGACGATCACCCCTGGGCGCAGGCGTTCGTGATTATCGAGGCATTGCGGGACGAAGAAGCTGTCTGAAGAAATGCGCGACGACGAAGCGGTACTGAACAGGCGCGACAATGCGGCCGATGCGAGGATCGGCACGATAAAGACCTCTGCGCACCCGCAAAAGCCCGGCGCCGACTGGTGGGCGGAAGCCAAGGGGGTCTTCTGGCTGATTCTGGCAGTGCTCGGCTTTCATAGTCTGGTCGCCAAACCCTTTTACATTCCGTCCGAATCGATGCTGCCCACGCTGGAAGTCGGCGACCGGCTGGTGGTGACCAAATATCCTTATGGCTTCAGCTGGGTGACGCCGACCTTTCACGTCCTGCCGTTCCTGCACGGACGATTGTTCGGCAGCATGCCGAAGCGCGGCGATGTCGTGATCGCCGTTCCGCCGGGCACGCATACCGATTATATCAAACGGGTGATCGGACTGCCGGGGGACCGTATTTCGCTTTCGGGCGGTGCGGTGTACCTTAACGGGCAAAAGCTCGAACGGCGGCGAATGCCCGACCGGATGGTGCCGATCGACGGCAATACGCGTTGTGACCCGCGGGAATATCCGGGACGCCGCGTGCGTGGCAGGGACGGGGCGATGTATTGCAGGCTGACCATCTATCGGGAAACGCTGCCGGGCGGGCGATCATATGATACGGTCGATCTGGGACCGTCGATCGGCGACGATTATTCCGAAATCACCGTGCCGCCGGGCCATGTCTTCCTGATGGGCGACAATCGCGACAACAGCGCCGACAGCCGCTTTTCGCGCGCCCAGAACGGCCTTGGCGGACCGGTGCCATGGGAAAATATCGGCGGCCGGGCGGAATTCATCACCTTTTCGCTGGACGGCAACGCCACATGGAACCCGCTTACCTGGCCCGACGCCTTCCGCCCCGGTCGGGCGGGAATGTCGCTCCATCCTGAAGGCAACTGAACATGAGCGACAAACAACCGTTGGTGACCAACGAACCCGGCCCCAACGACATGCACGACCCGTTGACGCGCGCCGAATTGCGCAAGGCGGTCGTATGGTTTTCGGTCGCGCTGGGGATCGGTCTCGTCGTCCTGCTGATCCAGCCGCTGCTGATCATTTTCGGCGCGCTGGTCTTTGCCGCGATGCTCGACGGCGGGGTGCGGCTGCTGGGCAAGGTGCTGCCGATTCCGCGCGGGCTTCGGCTGCTGATCGTCGTCCTGCTCGCCACCGCCTTCGTGCTTGGCACCTTTTATCTTGCCGGAGTGCAGATCGCGGCACAGGCGAACCAGCTTCGCGACACGTTGGACACACAGGCCCATCGCATCATCGGCTGGCTGGAAAGCATGGACGTCCTGCCCGGCAGGCAGGATATTGCGGGCCTTGCCCGTCAGGCGATGGGATCGATCGGCCGCGTGACGAGTGCGGTGGGCACCGCGGTTGGTGCAATGACGACGATGTTCATGATCCTGGTGATCGGCCTTTTCGTCGCGATGGAGCCGCGCATCTATGATCGCGGCCTGCAATGGCTGGTGCCGATGACCAAGCGGCGCGATTTTGCGGTTACGGTCAAACGGATGGCGCAGACGATGCGCCGCCTGCTTGCCGGTCGCCTGCTCGGCATGGCGTTCGAAGGCGTTCTGACCTGGATATTCCTTGCCATTGCCGGGGTGCCGATGGCGCTGTTGCTGGGCATCATCACCGGGCTGCTCGCCTTCATTCCCAATATCGGCGCATTCATATCGGGCCTGTTGATGGTTTCGGTCGGGTTCAGCGCAGGCGTCGATACCGGGCTTTGGGCGATTGCCATCTATATCGGGGTGCAGACGTTCGACGGCTATGTCGTCATCCCGATGGTGGCGCGGCGCACGGTCGATCTGCCCCCCGCGCTTACCTTGTCGGCGCAGATCCTCACCAGCACGCTGTTCGGCATATTGGGGCTGGCGCTGGCCGATCCGATGGTGGCGATGATAAAGGTCATGCTCGAACGCGAATCCGAACTTGCCGATCGCGGCGGCGCGCGTGCCGAAGCCGATCCGGGCATGCCGCCAGCGGCGACGTGAAAACACAGGAAATCCGATGACATTGCGGCTCTTGCTGCTCGCCACGCTGCCCATATACTTCTGGTCGGGCGCGGCGTGGGCGCAGGCAATTCCCGGCGCGGAAATCGTGGTCGAGGGCGAAGGCCTGCCCCCGCCACCGGGCGATGCGGCATATTCGACGCTGACGATCGACCATGACCGGCTGGGCACATTGCCCAGCGGGCGATTGGAGGAAGCGTTCGCCGACGTCGCCGGATTGGAAAGCTATCGCCGGTCCGATTCGCAATCGGCGCATCCCACCAGCCAGGGCGTAACGCTTCGCGGACTGGGCGGAAACGCGTCCAGCCGGGTGCTGCTACTGCTCGACGGGGTGCCGCAAAGCGATCCGTTCGGCGGCTGGGTCGCGTTCCCCGCCTATCTCCCCGACACGCTCGCCCGGCTGCGCGTGACGCGTGGCGGCGGAAGCGGCTTGCAAGGGCCGGGCGCGCTTGCCGGTACGATAGAGATGACCAGCGCGGGGCCGGATCTGCTGCCCGCGCTGACGGCGCGCGCCGATTATGGCAGCCGCGATTCGCTCGACACGGCGCTGTACGGCGCAAGCGAGGCAGGCAACGGCTTTGTCGCCTATGGCGCAAGCTATCGTCGTGGTGACGGGTTCATTCCCGTCGCGCCGGAGGATCGCGGCGCCGCCGACATTCCCGCTTATTATGAACAGGGTAATGCTTCGCTTCGCGCAGGGATCGATGTCGACGACGCCACGCAGCTTCAGGCATCGGTGCGCGGTTTCGTCGATCGTCGCGGGGGCGGCACCGCCTATACCGGCATTCGCAGCGAAGGTGCCGATGCCAGCATCCGTGCGGTGGGAAGCGGCGACTGGCAGTGGCAGGCGCTCGCCTATCTTCAGACGCGCAACCTCGCCAGCGGCTTCGCCAGCGTCAGCGATGACAGGAGCAGCGCTTCACCCGCGCTCGACCAGTATCAGGTGCCCTCGACCGGGATCGGCGGCCGCGTGGAGATCGCGCCACCGCTGGGCGGCGGCTGGAACCTTCGCATCGGTGGCGATGTGCGCAATGTCACCGGCCGCACCGAAGAGCGCTATATCTTTTCGGGTACGACGCCCACCCGTCGCCGTCGGGCGGGCGGGACCAGCCGGACGCTGGGCGGTTTCGCCGATCTGGGCTATCAGGCGGGGCCACTCACGCTGGATGCGGGCGGGCGGATAGATTTCTGGCGGATCGGCACCGGCACCCTGTTCGAACAGGCATTCAGCGGCGGCGCGCCGATTACCGACGCACGCTATGCGCCGCGCCATGGCAGCGAGGTGACGGGGCGGCTGGGTGCTGCCTATCGCGTCGCGCCGCTGATGACGGTGCGCGCCGCCGCCTATCGCGGCTGGCGTTTGCCCACATTGAACGAGCTGTACCGGCCGTATCGCGTGGGATCGGACGCGACCGCGGCCAACGCGCTGCTCGACCCTGAGCATCTGAGCGGGGCGGAGATCGGTGTCGATGTCGCCGCGGGACCCTTTGCAAGGCTGAGCGCGACGGTTTTTCACAACCGGCTGTCGGATGCGATCGCCAATGTGACTCTGGGGCAGGGGGCGGGAACGTTTCCCGGCGTCGGCTATGTCAGTGCGGGCGGTGCGTATCGTCAGCGGCGAAATCTCGACGCCGTAACGACGACCGGGGCCGAGGTGGCGCTTCACCTCAATCTGGGCGAATGGCGTCTGGATGCAGGCTATGCCTATACCGATCCGCGCGTCGATGCGACGGGCGAGGCGGCGCCGCTCGACGGGCTTCGTCCCGCGCAAACCGCGAGGCATCATGCCAATGCGACGATAGGATGGGGCGCTGCGGACGGGCTGAACGCATCCGCCACGCTGCGCTATACCGGTGCGCAGTTCGAGGATGATCTGAACAGCACGCGGCTCGACCCTGCCGTTACGCTTTCAGGCGCGGTGCAGTTTCCCGTCTCGAACGTGGTGGCGGTTCGTTTGCGCGGGGAGAACATCACCGACACCCGCGTCGAAGCGGGGATTGACGGCGACGGGATTACCGAATTGGCGACACCGCGGACACTCTGGGCGGGGATCAGCGTCACGCTCGGCTGATCCCGACCGGCTTCGATATTTCCTTCGCCCGCACGTCCGGCTTGTCACAATCCTGTCCGTATTGTGCTCTAACGAGGCGTTCTCGACAGCCTTTCGCCGATAAAGCCGCGCAACCGACCTTAAGGCCATATATCGCGTGACCTTTCCCACTTCCCGCCGCCCGATCGACGAAGGGGCATCGAAACTGGCAAGCGACATCGCAGGGCTTGAGCCCGCGCGCCGCCTGCGCAATCGCTGGCCGCGATGGTTGGGCATGGCGCTCAGCATCCTGATGGTCGCGAGGCTTGCCTATGAACTGCTCAACGAAGGGCTGGCAGACCTGTCGCGCACGGTTCCGGCCAATCCGCTATTCTATGTGGCCTTTGCCGTCACTTATATGGCGCTGCCCGTCTTCGACTATCTGATCTATCGCAAGCTTTGGGGAATACCGTTTGTCGCTGGCTTGGGCGCGGTAAGCCGAAAGCGGATCGCGAACGATGTGGTGATCGGCTATTCGGGCGATGCCTATTTCTACGCATGGGCGCGCCAGCGAATGAAGATGGTGGTCGCCCCATTCGGCGCGATCAAGGACGTGACGATCCTGTCGGGCATCGCAGGCAACGCGACCGCGCTCGTCATGGCGGCGATCGCGCTGCCGCTGTCGAGCGACTGGCTGACCCATTCGCAGTTCAACAAATTTGCCGGTTCGGCGCTGATCCTGCTGGTCGTATCGCTGCCGTTCCTAGTGTTTTCGCGGCGCGTATTTTCGCTACCGTCCCGGCGCCTGTGGTGGATTTTCGCGATGCATTGCGCGCGCATCATCATCGGCGCGGTGGCGCTTGGCGTCGCCTGGCATTTCGCGCTGCCGATGATCGCGGTGGGATGGTGGTTGTTCCTGTCCGCCGCGCGGCTGCTGGTGTCGCGATTGCCGCTGGTACCCAACAAGGACCTGCTGTTCGCCAATCTGGCCATCATGTTGATCGGCGAGGGCAAGGCGCTGTCCGACATGATCGCGTTCAGCGCAGCGTTATATCTGTTGCTGCATATCGCGCTCACCATCGCCTTTGCTGGTCACAGGATCGTGGAGAAGGAGGCATGATCGTATCGAAAATCCTTGCCGCGCCGGCGGCCACGATTGCGGTCGCGGCTGCGGCGCCCGCCGCCGCGCAGACCATCGGCGGGGACCACCATGCATGCGACAATTCGCAAGGGCCGGCGATCCGCGCCAATATCACCGGGCTGAAGGATCGCACCGGACGGTTGAAGCTGGAACTTTATCCCGCGACCGAAGAGGATTTCCTTCGCGACGATCATGATCTTCGGCGCGAGGGAAAAGTGTTTCGCCGCGTATGGGCCTCCATGCCCGACAGCGGACCGGTGGCGATGTGCATCAAGGTGCCTGCGCCCGGAACCTATGCGCTGCTTTTCACCCATGACCGCGATCACCGCAACAAGTTCAACTTCTGGAAAGACGGTGCGGGTTTTCCGGGCAATGCCAAACTTGGCCGGTCAAAGCCGGAATTGAAACAGGCTCTGGTGAAGGTGGGCAGCGGCGTCACGGTCGTGAATATCCGCGTCCAGTATCTGCGCGGGCTTGGCGGTTTCGCTCCGATCGACTGACGGCAGGAACGACATATGCGCATCGTCGACGTCAACGAATTCTATTCGCCCACCGGCGGCGGCGTTCGCACCTATCTCGAACGCAAGATGACCATCCTGGCCGAGATGGGGCACGAACTGATCGTCATCGCGCCGGGCCGGGCCGATGGCGTCGAAGAAAGGATTGGCGGCGGCAGGATCATCTGGGTCAAATCGCCGCCGCTGGTCTTTGACGGCAATTACCGGCTCTTCTTTCATGAAGCGCCGATTCATGCGCTGCTCGACGACCTCGATCCCGATATCGTCGAAACCAGTTCGCCCTGGCGGCCGGGATGGATTGTCGGCAACTGGAAGGGGCGCGCGCCGAAAGTCTTTTTCGCGCACAACGACAATGTCGCGGCTTATCCGATGCGCTGGTTCGAACGCTTTGCCGCACCGTGCGACGTCGATGCAGCCTTTTCCTGGTACACGCGCTATATGGCGCGCTTTCTGGAAAAGTTCGATGCGTTCGTCACCAACGGCCCGGCACTGGCGAAGCGGCATTCGGCACGGGGACTCACCGTCCATGCCGCCGTTCCACTGGGGATCGAGCGCGGTTTTTTCTCCCCCGATTTGCGCGACGAGGGATTGCGCCGTTCGCTGCTTGCGCAGCTCGACCTGCCCGAACACGGGCAATTGCTGCTTGGTCTGGGCCGTCACCATCCCGAAAAGCGCTGGCCCATGGTCATCGATGCCGTCGAAACCGCCGGGCAGGACCTGCCCGTGGGGATGATCATGATCGGACAGGGGATGCACAGCGGCAGGCTGGAAAACCGGATCGCCGGCAGCCCGCATATCAAAATGTTCCGACCGGTCTATGACCGGCCAAGGCTGGCGCGGATCATGGCGAGTTGCGATGCGCTGATCCACGGTTCCGACACCGAACCGTTCGGACTGGTCGGGCTGGAGGCGATCGCTTCGGGCCTGCCGCTGATCGCGCCGGACGAAGGCGGATTGTTCGAACTCGCCGATCCGCTGCATGCCGAAACCTACCGCGCGCGCGACGTATATTCAGCGGCGAATGCGATCAGGCGGCTGTTCGCGCGCGAACCGGCAATCCTGCGCGCCGCTGCTCGCCATGCGGCAAGCCGGGTGCGCAGCGATCGCGACCATGTCGCCGACCTGCTCGCCTGTTACACCGCGCTGATCGGCGGCGAACCGGGCCTGTTCCGCGCCGCCTGACGCGCACCGCGTCCTGACCCAAGCGTTTTAATCAAGGCTTTTCGATGCCTGTTCGAACATATCCTTCGACAGGCCCGGCGTTGCCACGATCCGTTCCAGCTCGGCACGCATCAGCGCGGCGCGATCCTTGTCGAACCGGCGCCAGCGGCCAAGCGGCGGGAGCAGCTTCGCGGCGGTTTGCGGGTTCAGCTTGTCGAGCGCGATCAACTGGTCGGCGACGAAGCGATAGCCGCGACCCGCCGCGTCGTGGAACGCGCGCTGGTTCATCGCGAATGCGCCGATCAGCGAGCGGGCGCGGTTGGGGTTCGCGAGCGTGAAATCCTTGTGCCGCGAAAGTTCTTCCACGGCCTGCGCGGTATCGTCGCGCGACGACAGCGCCTGAGTGGCGAACCATTTGTCGAGCACCAGTGCATTGTCACTGTAGCGGTTGTAAAAAATATCGAGCGCGGCGACCCGCTTGTCCGACGTGCCGCTCGCCAGCGTGGCCAGCGCGCCCTGACGGTCGGTCATATTGTCCGCCTGCTCGAACTGGACGAAGGCGAGGCTCGCCGCATCGGGCGCGCCGGATGCGTTGATATAGCCCAGTGCGACATTCTTCAGCCGCCGGGCGCCCTTCGCCGCCGGTGAATATTCGAACCGATTGGCGAGCGCCGCTTCATATGCTTCGCGCCATTCGCCTTCCAGTTCACGGCCCAGATCGCGGCGAAGCGCTTCGCGCGCGCGAAAGATCGCATCGGGATCGACCACCGCCATCTGATCGCCGATAAAACTGTCGGACGGCAGCAGAACCGCTTCGGCGATGAATGCGCTGTCGAGGTCGCCGTCGAGCAGTGTCTGGCGTACCGCGTCGATGACCGGCGCATGGTCGCCGCGCCCGCGCTGCACGCTGCTCACCAGCGTGTCGAGCATCAACTGCTGCATCGCTTCGTACCGGGCGAAGGGATCGTCGTCATGGCCCGACAGAAACCCCAGATCGGCGGCGCTGCGATCGGTTTCGACCACAACGGGCGCCGAAAAGCCGCGATTGATCGATAATATCGGCCGCTCGCCGACGCTTTCGAACGCGATTTCGCTTTCGGGTTCGGACAGGAGCACGAGTTGTTCGGGCGCAACTTCCCTGCCGCTGTCGGCACCGAACAGTTTCACTGTCAACGGGACCACCATAGGTTCCTTCACCGGTTGTCCCGGCGTCGGCGCCATCGTCTGACGAAGGGTCAGCATCGCGCGTCCGCTGCCGGCCTCATGCACCAGGCGCGCGGTCACGCGCGGGGTTCCGGCCTGACTGTACCAGCGGCGGAAACGGGTCAGGTCCACCTCGCCCGCTTCTTCCATACAGGACACAAAATCCTCGCATGTCGCGGCGGTGCCGTCGAACCGGTCGAAATACAGATCGGTCGCGCGGCGGAATTTTTCCGCGCCCAATATCGTCGCCATCATGCCGATCAGCTCGGCGCCCTTGTTATAGATGGTGGCGGTGTAGAAATTCGAAATCTCGATATAGCTGTCGGGGCGCACCGGATGGGCGAGCGGCCCCGCATCTTCGGGGAATTGCGCGGCGCGCAGCGTGCGGACATCTTCGATCCGCTTGACCGCCGCCGATCCCTGATCGGCCGAGAATTTCTGGTCGCGATAGACGGTGAAGCCTTCCTTCAGCGACAATTGGAACCAGTCGCGGCAGGTGATTCGGTTGCCCGACCAGTTGTGGAAATATTCATGCGCTACGACTGCCGCGATCGCGTCATAATCATGATCGGTCGCCGTATCGGGATCGGCAAGGATGTAGCGGCTGTTGAAAATATTCAGCCCCTTGTTTTCCATCGCACCGAAATTGAAATCGTCGACCGCGACGATGTTGAACACGTCGAGATCATATTCGCGGCCATAAACGCGTTCGTCCCACGCCATGGCGGTTTTGAGCGCATGGAGCGCGTGGTCGGTCTTCGCCAGATCCCTTTCGCGTACCCAGATCGCGACCTCCACGTCGCGGCCCGACCGGGTGGTGAAGGTGTCGCGATTGGCGGCAAGATCGCCGGCGATCAGCGCGAAAAGGTAACACGGCTTGGGGAAGGGATCGTGCCATTCGGCCCAGTGGCGGCCATCGTCCAGATCGCCCGAAGCCACGGGATCGCCATTGGCGAGCAGCACCGGATAGCGCGCCTTTTCCGCCGTAAGCTTCACCTGATAGCGGGTGAGAACATCGGGTCTGTCGGGAAAGAAGGTGATCCGCCGAAACCCTTCCGCCTCGCACTGGGTGCACAAATTGCCGCCCGACGCGTACAGGCCCATAAGCTGGGTGTTGCGTTCGGGCGCGATCTCCACTTCGGTTTCGACTTCGTGTGCATCGCCCGAAAGCGCGATTTCCAGAGTCGCGCCATCCATCCGCCAGTCGGCATCGACGCCGTCGACGCGCACCGCCAGCGGCGCGAGGCCATCGCCGTCGAGCCGCAGCGGCGCATCATGCGCGCCGTTGCGCGCGACGTTCAGTCGGGCGCGAACCCGGGTGCGGCGCGGATCGAGATCGAAATCGAGCGCGATTTCGGGCACCAGCCAGGCCGGGGCGGTGTAATCGGCACGGCGGGTGACGACGGGCTGGCTTGTATTTTGGACGTCGAGCATGGCAACACTCTATAAACAAAGGCGCAAACGCGCCCAACATAGTAAGAAATCAGGTACATTCACCCCGAACGGACGGCTTGGCTAGCCGTGCTTGGCTTGCGCTACAACAAAAGGATGAAGATGCTTCGTTTGCTCGTACCCTTACCGTTGCTCTTCGCGGGTGCCGCGCTCTCCGCGCAGACGGTCGATTCCCCCGGCGCCGCATCTGCGCAGGCGCTATCCGAAATCCGGGCGCGCAACGCGATCGTCAACGAACCGCTTCCGCCCGATCAGGCGGCGATGAAAGCGCATGTGATGTTCCTTGCCTCCGACGCGATGCGCGGGCGAGAGGCGGGGAGCGCCGAATATGACATCGCCGCGCAATATGTCGCCGCGCAATTCTATGCCGCAGGGCTGAAACCCGCGGGCGATGACGGCAGCTATCTCCAGCACGTACCCCTGATCGGCTACAAGCCGAAGGGTGAGGGGGCGTTTTCGCTTGAGATGGACGGTGCGACTATCCCGCTGACCTATGGCGCGGACTATCTGCCTTCGGGCAATGCCGCGAAGGATGTGACGCAAGCGAGCGGCAGGCTCGTCTTTGTCGGTCAGGGCATCGTCGCGCCGCAATATCGCCAGGACGATTATGCCGGGGTCGATGTCCGGGGAAAAATCGTCGCCCTTGTTCGCGGCGCGCCCGACCGGTTCGATGGCGAGGAACGCGCCCATTACGGCAGCACCGCGACCAAGCTGATCGAGGCGGCGAAGCATGGCGCGGTCGGCGCGGTGATGCTGATGGCGCCGGGCAGTTCGCTTGAACGCATGAAAGAGTATGTGTCGCACGAATCGGTCACCTGGGCCGATGCAGATGGGAACGGCCATGTCGCCGCGCCGCAAACGCCGATGCTGGGGACGATCGGCGGCAATGCCGCGACCCGGCTGATGCTCGCTGGCAAGGTCGATCCCCAGGCAATGCACGATTCGATTGCGAAGGGCACGTTCCGGGCGATCGCGTTTCCCGCCACGTTGAACGCGCGGGTCGAAACCGAAAGGCGGCGAATCGAAAGCGCCAATGTATCGGGTCTGATCGAGGGCGGCGATCCGAAGCTGAAGGACCAGATCGTTGTCCTGTCCGCGCATCTTGACCATGTCGGCGTGGGCAAGGCCGATGCTGCGGGCGACACCATCTATAACGGCGCGATGGACAATGCGGTCGGCGTCGCTTCGCTGATCGAGGAGGCGAAACGTTTCCGCTCGGCGGGCAAAGCGCCGCGCCGGTCTATCCTGTTCCTTGCCGTGACGGCGGAGGAGAAAGGGCTCGTCGGGTCGGACTATTTCGCGCACCATCCCACGGTGCCGAAGCAAAATCTGGTCGCCGACGTCAATCTCGACATGCCGATCATCACCTTTCCGTTCGAGGATGTGATCGCATTCGGCGCGGCGCGGTCCTCGCTGGGGCCGATCGTGAAGCAGGCGGCGGCCGATGCCGGCGTTTCCTTCTCCCCCGACCCGATGCCCGAAATGGGGCTGTTCGTACGGTCGGACCATTATCGATTCGTGCAGCAGGGAATACCGTCGGTATTTCTATGGCCGGGCGAAAAAGGGCCGGGCAAGGCGGCGACGGAGGAATTCTTCGCCAACCATTATCACAAGCCATCGGACCAGATCGACAGGAACGGGGTCGACTGGAAACAGGGTGTTCGCTTCGTCGACGTGAACTATCAGATCGCGCGCGAGATCGCCGATGCCGACCAGCGTCCGGCATGGAACAAGGGCGATTTTTTCGGCACGCTGTATAATGGCTATGGCGCGCGGTAGGCGGAGATGCGGCTGCTGATCTTCGGGCTGGGCTACAGCGCGCGCTTCGTCGCCGAACATGCGCGTGCGGACGGCGCTGCGGTAGCAGGAACCACGCGCGACGGACGCGACGGCACGCTTCGCTTCGACGATCACCGCGCATTGGAGCACGAAATTGCGGGCGCGACGCATATCCTGTCCAGCGTGCCGCCCGCCGACGGTGTCGATCCGGTGCTGAACGCCTATGGCGAATGGATCGACCATAGCCGGGCATGGCTCGGCTATCTGTCTTCGACCGGCGTCTATGGCGATGCGGGCGGGGCATGGGTCGATGAAAGCGCACCCACCGGCGGCGGGCGAAGGGTGGCGCGCGCCGAGGCAGATGCCGCGTGGCTGGCGCGCGGTGCGCGGGTTTTCCGCCTGCCGGGCATTTACGGCCCCGGCCGTTCGCCGCTCGACCGGGTGGTTTCGGGGCGCGCGCACCGCGTCGATTCGCCGGGGCAGGTGTTCAGCCGTATTCATGTCGCCGATATCGCCGCCGGCGTGCGCGCAGGGTTCGATGCGCCCGCCGGTGCCTATAACCTGTCCGACGACGAGCCAGCGCCGCAAAACGCAGTGATGGAATATGCCGCGCAGCTACTGGGCATCGATCCGCCGCGGTTCGTCAGTCTGGACGACTTGTCGCCGATGGCGCGCGGTTTCTATGCCGAGAACCGGCGCGTGGCGAATGGCAAGGCAAAGCGGGTGCTTGGCTGGCGTCCCGCCTATCCGACCTACCGCCTTGGCCTGCGCGCCCTTAACGCGACGACCAGCCCGGTTACCGCCAGCACGCCGCCGGACAAGGCGAAGGCCGACCAGCGATAGCCTTCGAACACGGTCGAAAAACCCATCGCGATGATCGGCACCAGCACGCTGGAATAGGCCGCCTTTGCCGGGCCGATCACGCGGATGACGTTGAAATAGAGTGTGAAGTTCAATGCGCTGGCGAACAGGCCCAGATAGACGACGCCCGCCCAATAACCCGGCGCGGCGGAGCCGATCGGCGGCCCCAGCGTCGTCCATGCGATCGCGCCGTTCATGCCCGCCCCCATCAGCATCGCGACCGCCAGCATCGGCACCATCGGATAGCGGCGCGAAAGCTCAGTCGCCTGCATCACATTTGCGACCGATGCCGCGAGCATCCCGCCGACCGCGATGGTGATGCCCAGCCAGATCTGGTCTATCGATCCGTCGGCGGCGCGCGCTTCCTGCACGAACAACAGGCCGACCCCGGCCACCGCAAGCGCCGAACCGGCGAGCAACTGTCCGCCCATGCGCTGGCCCAGGAAAATCCGTGCGAGGATGGCGTTGGGTACCAGCAGCAGCGCGATCACCGCGGCGACCAGCCCGGACGTGATATATTGTTCGGCGCGGTAGACGAAATTGAAGTTGAGGCAGAACTGGCTCAGTCCCAGCGCGGCGGCGAATGCGATGCCGCGGGGATCGGCGGGAAACCGCTCACGCCGCCACAGCGCCAGGCCGAGCATTGCGAAGCCGGCGACCAGAAAGCGATAGGTGACCGACCAGCTTGGCGGCACCACGGCGATCTGCCCGCGAATGACGATCCAGGTCGATCCCCAGATCAGTGTGACGATGGCAAAGGGGACAAGGACGGCGAGCCGGGTCGCATTCGGCTTGTCACCGCGTTCGGCCGGTGTGCCGGTTGCGTCCGCCGTCACAAGGCCCGGATCGCTTCGGCGAGCGGCCGGATCGTCTCGGCCGCCTGATCCCACGAAATCACCAGCCGGATTTCGCCGGGCGCCCAGTCGTAGAAATCGAAGCCCAGCCCGCGCAGTTTCGCGGCCTCCTCGGCGCTCGCCTTCAGAAAAACCTCGTTCGCCTCGACCGGGTAGACCAGCCGGTCGCCCGCCGCCCGCGCCAGCAGCGCCGCACCTTCGTTCGCGGCACGCGCATTGCGCAGCCACACATCGCCATCGAGCATCGCGAGCAGTTGCGCGGCGAGATACCTGCCCTTGGAAAAGAGAAGCCCGGCGCGCTTGCGGCGATACAGCGTGGCATCGGCCAGTTCGGGCCGGAAGAAGATCAGCGCTTCGGCATTCATCCCGCCATTCTTGACGAAACCAAAGCTGAGCGCATCGACGCCCGCGCGCCAGGTGAGGTCGGCGGGCGAGCAGTTCAGATGCACCAGCGCGTTGGCGAATCGCGCCCCGTCCATGTGAAAGCCTAGGCCGCGCTCCTTCGCCAAGGCGCCGATCGCGGCGACTTCGACCGGGGCATAGGCAAGCCCGTATTCGGTGGCATTGGTTATCGAGATCGCGTGTGGCTGCACCTGATGCACATCGTCGCGGATGCCATCGATCCGCGCGGCGATGGTCTGCGGCGTGAGCTTCGCGCCCTCACCATCAGCGAGCAGCAGCTTTGCGCCATGGGTATAGAATTCGGGCGCGCCCGCTTCATCCTGCTGGATATGCGCTTCGTGGTGGCAGACCACCGCGCCGTGCGGCTGGGTCAGCGCGGCGAGCGCAAGGCAGTTTGCGGCGGTGCCGGTGGGAACCCACAGCGCGCGGACATCGGTTTCGAACAGGTCGGAAAAGCGCGCGTCGAGCGACCGGCTGAGCGCATCCCCGTCATAGGCGGTGTCGAGCGTATTCGCGGCGGTCAGCGCGGCGATCACTTCGGGGCAGACGGCGGCGGCGTTGTCTGAGAAAAAGCGCATGCCCAGCGCCTTGGGATCGCGCCTCGCGCTAGTCAACCGGACAATGACGCGGCGATCACTGATCTTCGTCGCGCGCGGGCGGCGGCGCGGCGGTATCGGGCGCGCGCGGCGGCGCGGGGTTTCGGTCCTGCCCCCGGCCGATACGGACCCCGCCATCGGGATCGATCTGAAGTTGAAGCCCGATGCCGCCGATCTGGCCGTCGATCTGCACCGGCATGTCGGGCAGGGTCATATTGTCGACCGGCGGCAGGTCGTCGGCGGGCTCGGGCGCGGATTGCGGCTTCGGCGCGAGATCGACGTCCAGCGCATGCGTCATCACATCGCGCCATATCCGTGCGGGCAGGCCGCCGCCCGCCAGCCCCGGATTGGGCGAATTGTCGTCATTGCCCAGCCACACCCCGGTCACCAGCCCCCCGGCATAGCCGATGAACCAGCCGTCGCGATTGTCCTGCGTCGTGCCGGTCTTTCCATAAGCGGGGATCGACAGCGCGGCATGGCGGCTGGTGCCGTGATCGACCGACGCCGCCATCAGCGTGCGAAGGCCCTGAAGCTCACGCCGTCCGAATGGGCGCTGCTGTGGGTTGAGCCGGTCGAGCCAGGACGTGCCGCTGTCCGGATCAGGCGCCAGTCCGCGCGGTTCGACCGGCATTTCGCCGGCCGCGACCGCGGCGAAGGCCGAGGTGAGTTCAAGCAGCGAAACCGACGAGGTGCCCAGCGCGATCGACGCTTCGTCCGGAATGTCGCCGGTCAGGCCAAGATCGCGCGCCGCGCGGATCACCTTGCGCGGGCCGACCTCGTTCGTCAGCCGCGCCGCCGCCACATTGCTCGACCGGGCAAAGGCTTCGGTCAGCGTGATCGGTCCCTTATATTCGCCATCGGCATTTTCAGGCGACCATTTGCCGATCGTCACCGGTTCGTCGAGCACCGTCGAATCGGGCGACATGCCCGAACGCAGCGCGGCGAGATAGACGAACAGCTTGAACGTGGAACCCGGCTGACGCCGTGCCTGCACCGCGCGATTGAACGGGCTTTTGGCATAGTTGCGCCCGCCCACCATCGCGACCACCCGTCCGTCGGGCCGCATCACCACAACCGCGACCTGCGCCTTGTTCAGCCCCGCCCGGCGCACCGCCGCTTCGGCCGCCTTTTGCACCGGCATCTCCAGCGTGGTGCGCACGGTGCGGTCGCCGCCGTCGGTTTCGGCGCGGTCGCGCGCCTGCGGCAATATCCAGTCGGCGAAATAGGTGCCGCTGGGAAGCTGCCGCGTCTTGCGCACCTTCAACTTTGCCGGGCGCACCGCATCCGCTTGCGCGCTGGTCAGATAGCCTGCCTCTTGCATCGCATGGACGACCACCGCCTGGCGCGCGCGCGCACCTTTCAGGTTGTTGGTCGGGTCGAGCGCCGAGGGCGCCTTTACCAGCCCGGCGATCATCGCCGCCTGCGCGGTGGTGAGGTCGGCCGGATCGCGGCTGAAATAATGCTGCGCGGCGGCGGTCAGGCCATAGACATTATCGCCGAAATAGACGTTGGAAAGATAGCGGGAGAGTATCTCGTCCTTGCTCAGCCACGCTTCCAGCCAGAAGCTGATCAGCACCTCGCGCACCTTGCGACCCAGCGTTCGATCGGCGTCGAGAAATGCGTTCTTGGCAAGCTGTTGCGTGATCGTGCTGCCGCCCTGGGTCGATCCGTCGGTAAAGCTGTTATGGATCGCCGCGCGTAAAATGCCGCGCGGATCAATGCCCCAATGGCTGTAAAAGCGCCGATCCTCGATGGCGAGAAATGCCCCGGTCACCTTTTCCGGAAGCTTCGCCGCATCAACCGGTTTGCCGATAATCGCGCCACGCTCGGCGATCGGCGTGCCGTCGGCGGCAAGCAGCGTGATAGAGGGCGGGGCAAGCGGTTCGAGCGACTTCGACAATGGCGCGGTAAAGGCGAGCCAGCCGATGGCGATGACGATCAGAACGATGCAAAGCGCAACCCCACGCCACAGCCAGCGCCACCAGCGGAAACCGCGACGCGGTGGTTCGCCTTCATAATAGCCGTCGTCATCGGGCGGGGGCATGCCGCCGATGAGGTCAAGCGGATCGTCCGTATCGCGGTCGTCCGTGTCCGGGGGGTCGTAACGCATCACTGGCGCGAATAGCCTCTTCGCGCTGTATTATAGATGTACGACAGTCGCGGCAAGCCGGAAGAACCGGACATTTTGCGACCGGACGCTATGCTTCCAGTTCGATGTCCCAATACAGCCAGTCGCGCCAGGTTTCGTGGAGATAATGGGGCGGGAAGGAGCGGCCATGTTCCTGAAGCTGCCAGCTCGTCGGCCGGATCGGCGCGATTTTAAGCGGCATGCCCGCCTGTTTGGGGGTGCGGCCGCCTTTTTTCAGATTGCAGGGCGCGCAGGCGGTGGCGACATTTTCCCAGGCGGTGCGGCCGCCCTGGGCGCGCGGCACGACATGATCGAAGGTCAGGTCGCGCTGCGATCCGCAATATTGGCAAGCGAATTTGTCGCGGAGGAAGAGGTTGAAGCGGGTGAAGGCGGGAAAGGCGGAGGGTCTGACATATTGTTTGAGCGCGATGACCGAAGGGAGTTTCAGCCTCGCGCTGGGACTTCGGACCTCTCGTTCATAATAGGAAACGATGTTTACCCGTTCGAGAAAGACCGCCTTTATCGCCGTCTGCCACGGCCACACGCTCAACGGATAATAGCTGAGCGGGGTATAGTCCGCGTTCAGCACCAGCGTCGGGCAACCGTCCGGATGCCGGATCAGATCGGGATGATACATTTGGCCTCCCTGCCGCCATTTACCCTGATGCGCCTTTCGCGAACCATGGTTACGCGGGTATGACAGCACCGACATGACTCATGGTCAAGCCTTGAACCCACACGTGGCTGTCGTCACTCGTTTCGCGCCCAGCCCGACCGGTCGACTGCATGCCGGACATGGCGCATCGGCAATCGCCGCGCACGACTTTGCGCGATCGCGCGGCGGGCGTTTCGTGCTGCGGATCGAGGATATCGACGGGACGCGCAGCCGGCGCGAGCATGTCGATGCGATCCTTGCCGATCTTCGCTGGCTGGGGCTGACATGGGACGGGCCGGTATTGTTCCAGTCACAGCATCTTGCCGCCTATGACGCAGCGCTCGACACGCTTCGCGACAAGCGATTGCTCTATCCGTGCTTTTGCACGCGCAAGGAAATCGCGCGCGAGGTGGCGGAAAGTATGGCGGCGCCGCACCATGGCCCGGACGGGCCGGTCTATCCAGGCACCTGCCGTTCGCTCACGCCGGAAGCGCGCGCGGCGGGCATCGCTACGCGGCCGCATTGCTGGCGGCTCGACATGGCGAAGGCGTCGGTGCTTGCCGGGCCGCTGGAATGGACCGACCACGGACAGGGGGTGCGCGCCGATCCACAGGCGCATGGCGATGTCGTGCTCGCGCGCAAGGATGCGCCGGCAAGCTATCATCTGGCGGTGACGATCGATGATGCGGCTCAGGGGGTGAGCGACATCATTCGCGGCAAGGACCTGTATCCCGCCACCCACGTTCACCGCCTGCTCCAGGCGCTGCTGGGATTGCCGGTGCCGCGCTATCACCATCACGCGCTCGTCACCGATGCGCGGGGAGAACGGCTTGCCAAGCGCAACGGCGCGCCCAGCCTGGAATCGCTTCGCCTGGCCGGGACGGACGGGGCGGCGGTTGCCGCCGAATTGCGCGCCGGCCGGGTGCCGCTTGGCATTGCGGACACAACACCGTAAGACTGTATTCCATGCAGTTGTTTCTCATCCTGTGCCTGATCGCCGCGATGATAGCGACGGTGGTGGCGCTGATCCGCGGCATCGTGACCTTTTTGCGCACAAGCGAGGAGGAGCTTCACGGCGACGGGCCAAGCGCTTCCAGCCTGAAATCGAACAAGATGATGCAGGCGCGCATCCTGTTTCAGGCGGTCGCGGTGCTGATCGTCGTCCTGCTGCTCGTCACGCTGGGCGGAAGCTGATCGCATGGTCCGGCTGAACCGGATCTACACCCGCACCGGCGATGACGGCACGACCGGTCTCGCCGATGGATCGCGAATCTCGAAATCCGATATCCGCATGGAGGCGGTCGGCGCGGTCGATGAAGCGAATTGCTCGATCGGCAGCGCGCTCGTGGTGCTGAAAGACGCGATGCTCACCGATGCGTTGCGCGCGATCCAGAATGATTTGTTCGATCTTGGCGCCGATCTGGCGACACCAGGCAGTGACTTTGCACCGGATGAAATGACATTGCGCATTGTCCAGTCGCAAATCGACCGGCTGGAGGCGCAGATCGATGCGATCAACGCCGAAATCGAACCGCTGAAAAGCTTCATCCTGCCCGGCGGGACCCCGGCGGCGGCGGCGCTTCATGTGGCGCGCGCCGCGGCGCGACGGGCCGAACGGGTGGCGGTGGGCGCGACGCGAGAAACGCCGCTCAACCCCTTGGCCTTGATCTATATTAACCGGCTTTCGGATTATCTTTTCGTTGCGGCGCGATATGTGAACAAACGGGCCGGTGGCGACGTTCTTTGGATACCCGGAGGGTCGCGATGAGCGTGTCCCTACGCTGCTCAATCAGAACACCCGACCGTTAGCGGCACCGGCCGCGCGGAGGGAGAGGACAGGAAATGCAAGCAACGCCCGTCACGCGTGGACGCACTGAACCGCTGGACCGGCGCTATCGCGAAGTCCGCGATCTGACCCGCGCGCTTGCCGCCCCGCTTTCCGATGCCGACGCCACCGTGCAGTCGATGCCCGATGCCTCGCCCGCGAAATGGCATCTGGCGCATGTCACCTGGTTTTTCGAAACCTTCGTCCTGCGCGATCATGTGAACGGGTATTCGCGTTATGACGAACGCTTTCCCTTCCTGTTCAACAGCTATTACGAAGCCGAGGGCGAACGCCATTCGCGCCAGCGTCGGGGAATGATAACCCGTCCCGCTCTCGACGAAGTGCTTGCCTATCGCGACCATGTCGATGCTGCGATCGTCGACGCCATTCCCGATCTGCCTGAAGCGGCTCGATCGCTTATCGAACTCGGCTGCCATCATGAGCAGCAGCATCAGGAATTGTTCCTGACCGATATCCTGCACCTGTTCGCGCAAAATCCCATCGAGCCGGCAATCTGGCCTGCGGAGCGCAAGGTGCCGGTCGACATGCCCGGCCCGATCCGCTGGGCCGAACATCCCGGCGGCATGGTCGAAACCGGCCATGACGGTCGCGGCTTCGCTTTCGATTGCGAAACCCCGCGTCATGCCGAACTGCTTCACCCGCACGCAATTGCCGATCGCACCATCACGAACCGCGAATGGGCGCAATTCATCGCCGATGGCGGTTATCGCGATGCGCGCCACTGGCTGTCTGACGGGTGGGCATGGGTGAACGAGAATGCGATCGCAGCCCCGCTTTACTGGGAGCAGCGCGATGGCGTGTGGACGCGTTTCGGACTGGACGGGCGGCGGCCGATCGATCCGGCCGCGCCGGTGACGCATGTGAGCTTTTATGAAGCCGATGCCTATGCCAGCTGGGCGGGTGCGCGCCTTCCCACCGAAGCGGAATGGGAGGCGTTTGCCGGGGATCGCGATCCGCGCGGCGGCAATTTCCTCGACGCCGCCGGGCCGGTCGAACCACGTCCCGCGCGCGAGGGCGGCGGCCTGTTCGGCGATGTGTGGGAATGGACGGGCAGCGCCTATCGTCCCTATCCCGGCTTTCGCGCGGCTGAAGGCGCGGTCGGCGAATATAACGGCAAGTTCATGAGCGGTCAGTTTGTCCTGAAGGGTGGATCGTGCGCAACGCCGCGCGGCCACGCCCGGGCAAGCTATCGCAACTTCTTCTACCCCCATCAGCGCTGGCAGTTTACCGGCGTTCGGCTGGCCAAGGATATTTGACCTAGCAATGCTGACACAGGAAAAGGATGCCGGCCAGATCGGCCGGGTCGACCCCATGTTTCGTTCCGATGTGCTGAACGGGCTTGCCGCCCGGCCGCGGGCGATACAGGCGCGCTGGTTCTACGATCATCGCGGGTCGCAACTGTTCGAACAGATCACCGATCTTCCCGAATATTACCCCACGCGTGTCGAGGCCGCGCTGCTCGACACTGCAGGTCCGCAGGTGCGGGAAATCGTAGGATCGGGCCGGGCGGTTGTCGAATTCGGGTCGGGGTCGTCGGCAAAGACCCCCCGAATTCTTCGTGCGATCGAACCCTCGGCTTATGTCCCCATCGACATTTCGGGCGATTTCCTGCGCGAAGCGGCGGATGACCTTGCGGAACAGTTTCCCGGCCTTGCCGTCCATCCGGTGGAGGCAAATTTCCTCCACCCGGTTCCGCTTCCCGATAAGGTTGCGGCGCTGCCGAAGCTTGGCTTTTTTCCCGGATCGACCATCGGCAACATGACCGCGCTCGCCGCGGTAGACCTGTTGCGGGCGATGCGGCATTCGCTGGGCGAGGGGGCATATCTGCTGATCGGGATCGACCGGGTGAAGGACCCGGAAATCCTGGTTCCCGCCTATGACGATGCGCAAGGCGTAACGGCGGCATTCAACCTGAACCTGCTCGACCGGATCAATCGGGAGCTGGACGCGGATATTCCGGTCGATGCGTTTCGACACAAATCGGTATGGAACGCCGATATCGAACGGATCGAAATGCATTTGGAGGCGCAACGCGACATTGCGTTTACCGTCAACGGCCGTCCTTTCGACCTGGCGAAGGGCGAAACCATCCATACCGAGAACAGCCACAAATACACGCCGTCGGGCGCACGGTTGCTGCTGCGTTCGGGTGGATGGACGCCGGTCGCCGAATGGACCGACGACGACGATAGTTTCGCGCTGATCCTGGCCGAAGCTCGGTCGGTGCGCGCGGCGCCCTAACCGATGGCGGAACGGCCCTGGACCTGATCCATATAGCGCATTGCCTCTTCCAGACCACTAAGCGCGACCTTGCCGACATATCCGCCGTCATGTGTGCGGATCACGAACGACCGATCAGGTCCGCTAGTCGCCGCGTGCGCGGCGCGCTCGGCATCTTCGCCGATCAGGCGAACCACGTCGCCGCGCACCCGCCCGCGATAGACCACGGCGCGCCCCATGCTGATCGTTACCGGCTTCGCCACGGGATGATCGGGCCATATCTCGACAGTGGTCCTGCCACCGGCGCCATCGCGTGTGATCCGCATCGATGCGCGGGTCAGGCTTCCCTTCCCGGCGGGCACCGCGGTTTCCATCGCGACGCAGCGCATCCGGTCGTTGCAGCTTACCGTCCACGACCCGAAAGAACGCACCTCGGCAGGCTGCGAAAAGGACATCAGGGCAAGAGCGGCCAACGCGATCATGACACGAATGTAGCGCATAACTGCTTTGCGCGGTAGAGGCGCTGAAAAAGACAGGAGATTATTGCATGAAAACCATCGGGGTTATCGGTGCCGGCCAAATGGGCGCCGGGATCGCGCAAGTCGCGGCCGCGTCGGGCTATACGGTTCTGCTTTCGGACATCTCGCGTGAAGCTGCCGAAGCTGGCAAGGCAAAGATCGGCAAGGGGCTGGACCGTCTTGTCGCCAAGGAAAAGATCGATGGCGATACGCGCGACCAGACGCTCGCCAATATCGATTGCGTCGCCGATGTTTCGGCGATGGGACCGTGCGACCTGGTGATCGAAGCGGCAACCGAACGCGAAGAGATCAAGCGCAAGATATTCGGCGATGTGGCAAAAGTGCTGTCGGACGATGCGATCCTGGCATCGAACACCTCCTCGATTCCGATCACGCGACTGGCGCAGGCAAGCCATGATCCGGCGCGGTTCGTGGGCGTGCATTTCTTCAACCCCGTGCCGGTGATGGGGCTGATCGAACTGATCCGCGGTCTCGCCACGTCGGATGCCACGGTCGCGGCGGTCGAAGCATTCGGCAAGTCGCTGGGCAAGGAAATCGTTCACGCCAACGACGCGCCGGGCTTCATCGTCAATCGCGTGCTGATGCCGATGCTCAACGAAGCGTGCTTTGCGCTGGGGGAAGGGGTTGCGACGATCCCCGATATCGATACCGCGTGCAGGCTGGGGCTGAACCACCCGATGGGGCCGCTGACGCTGGCGGATTTCATAGGACTGGATACCTGCCTTGAAATTACCAGGGTGCTGTTCGAAGGCACGGGCGATCCCAAATTCCGGCCTGCGCCGTTGTTGGTGAAATATGTCGAGGCGGGCTGGTACGGGCGAAAGAGCGGCCGTGGCTTTTACGACTATTCGGGCGACGAACCCGTGCCCACGCGTTGAAACACAGCGGGCGGCGCTCCATGGCCGGGGACGAGATCGAAAAACATCCGCTGGAAGCGATGGCTGATGACGCGGTCGATGCCGGGCATGACGGCAAGGTCACGATCGGCGATCTTGTGACAAGTTTCGGCGATCGCGGCTTCGGCCCGATGCTTGCGCTGGTCGGCCTGATCGCGGCCACGCCGCCGATCGGCGCAATTCCCGGCGTGCCGACCAGCATGGGATTGCTGACGCTGCTGATGGCGGGTCAGATGCTTGCCGGGCGGAGCCAACCGTGGATGCCGAAATTCGTGGCTTGCCGCGGGGTCAGCGCGGACAAGGTGAAAAAGGCGCGCGACAAGGGAAGCAAGGTCTTCGCGAAGGTCGATGCGCTGATCGGCCAGCGGCTGGAATGGGCTGCCGGAAGGGCGGCGAGCTTCATCGTCGCGCTGTGCTGCCTGTTCCTTGGGCTGATGATGCCGCCGCTCGAACTGCTGCCCTTTGCCGCGATGGCGCCCGCAGCGGCGATCGTCATGTTCGGACTGGCGCTGACCGCGCGCGACGGCGTGCTGATGATCCTGGGCTTCGCCGCGACGGCGGCGAGCGCGACGCTGATCATCATCAATTTCGAATCTCTGTTTTCCTGAAATCCCCCCTCAATAGGGCAATAGCAGACCGGCAAGCGCCGCCGACATCAGGTTGGCGAGGCTGCCGGCGAGCAGCGCTCGGATGCCGAGTTTCGCAATCATCGGGCGCTGATTGGGGGCAAGCCCGCCGGTCACCGCCATCTGGATCGCGATCGAGGAGAAATTGGCGAAGCCGCACAGCGCAAAGGTGATGATCGCGCGGGTGCGTTCGCTGATCCCCGCGATCTGCCCCAGATCGATGAACGCAACGAATTCGTTGAGCACCAGCTTGGTGCCGAACAGCCCGCCCGCGATGCGCGCTTCGTTCCAGGGAATGTTGAGCAGATACATGACCGGCGCGAACACCCAGCCGACAATCCCTTGGAAACTGAGGTCGGGATAGCCGAACCAGCTTCCCACCTCGCCCAAAAGGCCGTTGGCGAGCGCGACCAGCGCGACGAAGGCGAGCACCATCGCGCCCACCGCGACGGCCAGCCGCACGCCGGTTTGCGCGCCGTTCGACGCGGCCATGATGAGGTTCGCCGCCTTATCTTCTTCCAGGCTCTGCTCGGCCGCGCGGATGACTTCTTCTTCACGATCGTCGCCGAGCGGAAGTTCACCATCGGCGCTCGCAATGTCGTCGGGCATGATGATCTTTGCCATCAACAGCCCGCCGGGCGCCGCCATGAACGAGGCAGCGAGAAGGAAGGGGAGATAATCGTCGCCGAGCAGCGAGGCATAGGCGGCAAGGATCGTGCCCGCCACGCCCGCCATGCCGACCGACATCACCGCGAAAAGCTGCGACGGGGTGAGGGTGGAAAGATAGGGTTTGATGACGAGCGGCGATTCGCTTTGCCCGACAAAGATGTTCGCCGCCGAACACAGCGATTCGACCTTGGTGACGCCGGTCACCTTCTCGATCGCGCCGCCGACCCAGCGGATCACGAACTGCATGATTTTCAGGTGATACAGGACAGCGACAAGCGAGGCGAAGAAGATGATGACGGGCAGCGCGGAGATCGCGAAGCTCTTGCCGCCAAGGTCCGCCGATGCCAGCGGGCCGAAGATGAAATCGGTTCCCGCCTGGGCATAGCCGAGCAGCGCGGCGACCGCGCGCGACATGCCCGCAATCGCGCTTTTTCCCGCGGGAACGTACAGGACCAGCACCGCGATGCCCGCCTGAAGCGCGAAGGCGGCACCGACGACGCGCAGGCGAATCGCCCGGCGATTGGTCGAAAGCAGCACCGCGATCCCCAGGATCACCGCGATTCCGGCAAGCCCGATCAAGATTCGTGTCATGAAGTTCGATTAGTCCCCAACCCGCAGATTCGCTTAGCTTCGCACTTTTCACGCCGATCGCGCAAGAAAGTTACGCGCATCCACGCGTCCGCCTCTCAGCCATCGCTATGGCGTATCGCGAGCATGTAGGACAGGGGCGGCGGCGGTTGTTGGCGGGACTTTGCGGCGACGGCGCTGTCGCCGTTGATGCGCCAACGTTACGTCCGACGGAATCGAGCGCGAAGCTGGCCTAGATTCGACCGCAGTCGGAGGCTGTTCTTTTCCAGCGCGCGCAAAAGGCTCGCCGCTTCTTCCTGCTGCGTGACGAACAGATCGCGCGTTTCCCGGCCTGCGCGCAGCGAAAGAAGGTGGCTTACCAGATGCCAGCTACATCGATGATCAAGTGTGACGGTGAAGACCCCGTGTGTGAGATGAGACCGAAGCGAATCGTGCTCTTTGAACTGCAAAACCGCATTGGCGACAACTTTTCCTTCTTCGGCGAAATTTCCCTCAGGGCCGGTTGCGGCAGCCAGCGAATCGTAACGCTGTCCAACCAGATGCGGGAGTTTGATTGCCTTTCCGCGCCCATCGACAGCGGCAAGGACAAGCAGCGTTTCACTGACGGCAAGTTCGGTTCGCGCAAAGACATCGAGACATCGCCCCCGCCACGTCGCAACGGCATCGCGCGCGATTTCGAATGGAGCGCGCGGCAAAGCCGTGTCGATTGAAACAATTGCGTTCACGGCGGCGCTTATGATGCCGTCCGCGTTTAGAAGAAGTAAGCGAAAGCGAAAATCCGGGCTGCTATGCGAAGGGGCCGTGAGCGCGAGCCACTTGGCCAAGTTCTCATCGCGAGAAGCGCAGCGACGCGGCGAGCGTGCTGCCAATGAAACGCCGCGCCGGGAATGAATGCGATTGCCGACAGGAGGGCGATGAGATTCAACATCCGATGCCGCCACCCCCATGGCCTGATCCGGCTTGCGAGGAAACCTTACCTTGTCATGCCCGTGATGTAGCCTCGGCGCGGTCATAGCTCCACCTTGGCGTTGCGACGGGCGCCCGTCTGCGGCGTCATGTCATCGTGCTGGATTTTCGACTGTTTTGCTGCTTTGAGAGGGCTATGGGTCCGAATTGGTCCGCTTCCGCCCCAATGGCACGGGAGTTTTGCCGTCATCTGACACATTCGATGCTTGCCGGGATGGGCGCAACCCCGCTAGCAGACGGCGATGGACGCTAAACCGGTTTCGATCCCGCGCTCGCTGTTTTTCCTGTCGATCTTTTACGGCGGCATGGTGTGTATCGCCGGGGTGTTGGGCAACAAGCAGGTGTGGCTGGGGCCGATTTCGGCGATCGGGCCGTGGTTCGGCATCGGGCCGCTTGCCGTGGAAGCGGGCATCTTCGCCTTTCTGCTGCTGGTGGTGGTGTCGAGCGCGATCGCCGAACTGCACGGCGGCAGGGTCGCCAATCAGCTGGTGCGCGTCGGCTTCGTGCCGCTGATCGTATCGATCCTGCTGTCGATCATCGTCCATGCGGTGCCCGCATCGCCCGATATGCAGCCCGAATATCGCGACGCGATCCAGACGGTACTGGGCGGCACCTGGCGAATCTGGCTGGGCGGAATCGTCGCCTATGGCGTGTCGCAGACGCTGAACGTCACAATCTTTGCACGGCTGAAGGGCGCGGAAGGGGCGAAACTGCTATGGTTCCGCGCAGGCCTTGCCAGTGTGCTGAGCCAGATCGTCGATACGCTGTTGTTCGTCACCATCGCCTTTTACGGCACCTTTCCGATCGGCGAACTGCTGTTGGGGCAGATGCTGGCAAAGGTGGTGCTGTCCGCGTTGCTGGTGCCCCCGCTGATCTATGTCCTGGTGGCGCTGGGCCGATGGCTGGACGGCATCGGACCGGTGCGCGCGCAGTAATCGACGCACGCGGGCATTTTCCCCGGCTTTACCTGCTGTTATCCTTCCGCCGCCTATAAAAGGCGGGGTAGGCGAGGGACGGGAAAGCGAATGGCGACGCGATGCGAAGGGTGCCGGGCGGAACAGCTCGATTTCGAACTGGCGATGGCGTTCCAGCCGATCGTCGATGTCGAAACAAAGCGGGTGTTCGCGTTCGAGGCGCTGGCGCGCGGCAGCAATGGCGAAAGCGCGGGCACCGTCCTGTCGCGCGTGACGCCGGACAATCGCTATGCCTTTGACCAGCAATGCCGGGTGGCGGCGATTCGCGACGCGGTAGCGGCCGGTATCATCGACACCGGCGCGCGGCTTTCGATCAATTTCCTGCCCAATGCGGTCTATTCGCCGATGGCATGCATCCAGTTGACGCTGAAAACCGCGCGCGAAACGAACTTTCCCACCGACCGGCTGATCTTCGAATTCACCGAAAACGAGCATATGGCCGATACCGACCATGTGAAGACGATCATCGCGGCGTATCAGCAAATGGGATTCGCCACCGCGATCGACGATTTCGGGGCGGGACATGCCGGGCTTGGCCTGCTGGCGCGGTTGCAGACCGACCTGATCAAGCTGGACATGGAGTTGATCCGCGGGATCGACGCCAGCTTGCCGCGCCGGCTGATCGTCGAAGGCGTGATCCGCATGATGAGCGCGATGGGCATCACCGTCATCGCGGAGGGGATCGAGACGGTGGCCGAATATCGGGCGCTGCGCGCCGCCGGGGTGCGCTATATGCAGGGTTATCTGCTCGCCCGGCCGGGGTTTCGCTGCCTGCCCGACTTCACCCTGCCCGAACTGCCGGAAGCGGCGGTGGCGTGAATCGTCGCGGGGCAGGGCGGAGGTAAAGCGGTTCTTGCTTGGGCCTGAGGCCGCGCGGCGTTAAAGCGGCGCGATCATGACCGACCATACCCCCCATCCGGCGATGCTCGCCAAGGCGGAAACGCTTACCGAAGCGCTTCCCTATCTTCAGCGCTATGCCGGCCAGACCTTCGTGGTAAAATATGGCGGCCACGCAATGGGCGATCCCGAATTGCAGCGCGATTTCGCTGAGGATGTCGTGCTGTTGAAGGCGGTGGGCATCAATCCGGTGGTGGTGCATGGCGGTGGGCCGCAGATCGGCCGGATGCTGAAGCAATTGGGCGTCGAGAGCGAGTTTATCGACGGGCTTCGCGTTACCGACCTGGAAACCGCGAAGGTCGCCGAAATGGTGCTGTCCGGCGCGATCAACAAGGAAATCGTCGCCTGGATCGGTCAGGCGGGCGGGCGCGCGGTCGGCCTGTCGGGCAAGGATGGCGGTTTCGTGCGCGCATCCAAGGTGGAGCGCACGACACGCGACCCCGAAAGCAATATCGAACGCGCGATCGACCTGGGCTTTGTCGGCGAACCCGAAGCGATCGACCGGTCGGTGATCGACACGGTGTCGGCGGCGGGGATGATCCCCGTGGTGGCCCCGATCGGCATCGGCGCGGACGGCGCGACGTACAATATCAACGCCGACACCATGGCGGGCGCGATCGCGGGCGCGCTGAACGCCGCGCGTCTGTTCCTGCTGACCGACGTTGCGGGCGTGCTGGACAAGGGCGGCAATCTGCTGACCGATCTCGATCCGGCGGCGATCGCCCGGCTGCGCGCCGACGGCACGATTTCGGGCGGCATGATCCCGAAGCTGGATACGTGCGTTTCCGCGGTTCAGGCGGGCGTCGACGCCGCCGTCATCCTGGACGGGCGAATCCCGCACGCGATGCTGCTTGAAATCTTCACCACACGCGGCGCGGGCACGCTGGTCCATAAATAGGGTTCGATCGGATGCGCCGGTTCCGGATCGCTCTCGCGCACCCTATATTTTCCAGACCCGATACGGCACGGCGCGCGGAATCGACTAGCCGGGCATGGCGATTATGTGCGAGGCACGCGTCGCGCCCTTGTCGCTTCCACTCGCCATGCTGTATCATTCCAGCGATACACTGATCCCGCGGAGAAGTTTTTTGAACGTCCTGCTCGATATCATCCAGGTGCTGCTGACGCTGCTTTGGTGGATCATCGTCATTCAGGCTATCCTGTCCTGGCTGATCGCCTTCAACGTCATCAACACCTATAATGATTTCGTCCGTTCGGTCTGGCACGCGCTGGGCGTGATTACCGAACCGATCTATCGCCCGGTTCGCCGGGTGCTGCCCGATTTCGGCGCGCTGGACCTGTCGCCCCTGGTCGTGCTGATCGTGATCTTTATCCTTCAGAATATCGTCATACCGGCGCTCTACGTTCGCGACGCCTATCCGATGTGATCGGGGGGTGAACGACGCGCAGGCCTGGCAGGTGCGCGAAGGCGGGATCAGCCTGTCGGTGCGGGCGAACCCAAAGGCGTCGAAAGAGGCGATCCTGCCGGGGGAAGGGTATCTTGCCGTCCGGCTGACCGCGCCGCCGGTCGATGGCGCGGCCAACAAGGCTCTGGTGAAACTGATCGCCAAGGCGTTCAGCGTGGCGAAGCGCGACGTGACCATCGAAAGCGGCGAGGCTGCGCGGATGAAACGGATTTTCGTCGCCGGCGACCCGCAGGCACTGGCAGCGAGGGCCGTCAGTCTTTATGAGCCGCAGGCATGACGGCTGACATCATCGACGGAAAGGCATTCGCGAAGCAGCTTCGCGAACGTGTGGGAGCAATGAGCGCGGAGTTCGCGAAGGCGGCAGGGCGCAAGCCCGGCCTTGCGGTGGTGCTGGTGGGCGAGGACCCTGCCTCCAGCGTCTATGTCCGCAACAAGGGCAAGGCGACGATCGGCGCCAATATGGAAAGTTTCGAACATCGCCTGCCCGCCGACACCAGCCAGGCGCAGCTTCTGGCGCTGGTCGATACGCTGAACGCCGACGATGCGGTGGACGGGATTCTGGTCCAGCTTCCGCTGCCTGCGCATATCCACGAACAGACGGTCATCACGCGGATCAGCCCCGACAAGGATGTCGATGGTTTCCACCCGGTGAATGCCGGTCGGCTCGCCACCGGGCTGGACGGGTTCGTGCCGTGTACGCCGCTGGGCTGCGTCATGCTGCTGAAGGACCGGATCGGCCATCTGGCAGGCGAGGAGGCGGTCGTGGTCGGCCGGTCGAACATCGTTGGAAAGCCGATGGCGCAGTTGCTGCTTCGCGAAAGCTGCACCGTCACCGTGACGCATTCGCGCACCCGCGACCTGTTCGAACATCTGCGCACTGCCGATATCGTCGTCGCCGCCGTCGGCATTCCGCGAATGATCGAGGGGCGCTGGCTGAAACCCGGCGCGACGGTGATCGATGTGGGCATCAACCGCACCGAAAACGGGCTGGTCGGCGATGTCGATTTCGATAGCGCGAAAGAGGTGGCCGGGGCGATTACCCCGGTTCCCGGCGGGGTGGGACCGATGACGATCGCGTGCCTGATCCGCAACACGCTGGTCGCGGCGCACCGCAATTCGGGAGTGTCACTCGACAGGGACGCGATCTGATGGGCCTCACCGAACTGTTCCTGTCCACGCTGATCACCTTTTTCGTGGTGATCGACCCGATCGGCTGCGCGCCGATCTATGCCGGGCTGACCGCAGGCGCATCGGGCGCGATGCGCCGTTCGATGGCGATCCGCGCGGTGGTGGTGTCGGCGATCATCATTTTCGCCTTCGCCTTTTTCGGTCGGCAATTGCTGGGTGGGCTGGGGATCAGTCTGGACGCGTTCCGCATTGCGGGGGGCATCATGCTGTTCGTGATCGCGCTGGAAATGGTGTTCGAAAAACGCACCCAGCGGCGCGAGGACAGGGCGCAGAAGATCATCGACACGCCCGAGGTGGAGGATGTGTCGATCTTTCCCATGGCGATGCCGATGATCGCCGGGCCGGGGTCGATCGCCAGCGTCATGCTGTTGATGGCGCAGCATCGCGGGCCGGAAGCGGCGTTCGCGATCCTGGGCGGCGTGTCGCTGATCCTGGCGCTGACGCTGGCGGCGCTGCTGGCGGCGGGGCCGCTGATGCGGCTGCTGGGCGCGAAGATCGAGGCGGTGATCACCCGCCTGCTCGGCGTACTTCTGTCCGCCTTTGCCACGCAGTTCGTGATCGACGGGATACGCGGCAGCCTGACCTGATCGGCCTTATTCGATCTTCCAAACCCGGAACGGTGATCCTTCGGGCATCTTCACGGGTGTAAGGAAGGCGAAATGCTTGCCATGGGCGAGCTGGTCGTAAAAACCGCCGGGCGAACGCGCACGATAGACGGTGGTTTCCGACATGTTGGGGCAGGTGACGAGCAATGTAGCGTGATGCCGCTTCGCGATGCTGAGAAACTGCTGCGGCGTACCCATGAAGGCGTGATGCACGTCGAGAATCGCATCGCCGTTACGGTGATAAGGCCCGGCGATCGCGTCATGATGGGTGGTGGTGATAAGTCGCGGCCCAAGGTCGACATGGGTAAACACGATCTGTGCCGGGATGCGGTTGAGCTGGGCGAGGCGCGGCAGGCTGGCGCATCTCGAATTGGCGCGGTTGATGATCTGCGTGCGCTTCGACGGCGGGTCGATCGGGAACCAGCGCAGCAGGGCGCCGGTGAACAGCCCCGATATCGCAAGAAACGCGGCAGCCGTGCCGAGCACGCGCACCAGCATGGAATTGCGCTGCAACAGCCAAGGCAGGATTATCCAGGCAAGCGCCGTCGCACCGGGAATGGCGAGCAGTTGCGCCGCCGGCCCCGCCCGCACCTGCCACAGCAGCAGGGCGCAGGCGAACGCGGTGAACAGCGCGACCGGAATCCATTTGACCGACCGGTTGCGCCGCCAGTCGGCGATGCTGGCGATTATCGCGCCGATCAGGCCGATCAGCGGCATGACCGCGATCGGCACGGCGGTGCGCAGTGGGTGGGCGTAGATCGGTTTCGCTTCGCGCACATTGTCGAGCCACAGTCGTGCGAGTTCGGGCGACACGCCTTCGGGACGGCCAAGGCATTGCGGAAAGGCGAGCACGAACCCGATACCGATCGCCGCACCCGCGACCAGCGCGGCGGCAAGGCGGGTGCCACGGCGTTCCGGATTCCACAGCGCCAGCAGGAAGAGCAGCGCGCCCGACACCACCATGACGATCAGATAGACCGGCGTCAGCGCATCGCAGCGCATCGCCATATTGGCGTAGGAGGCGAAACCCGCAAAGCCGAGCGCGGTGCCGCCAGCGAGCGTCAGCGCATAGACCTTTAGCTGGATGACCTGATCGCGATCCCATATCCAGCGCAGCGCGACGATCGCGCCTGCCATCGCACAATAAGGCAGCATTTCAAGCCCGATGGTGAGCGATGCGGCGCTCGACAGGCCGATGATCGCGCCTGCGCGCAACCGGCGGTCGTCGGCCAGTCCCGCCACTGTCAGGCACAGAAATGCAAGCTGCCAGCCATGATGGTCGATCCGTTCGGGCAGGAACATCAATATCGCCACGGTGCAGCCAAAGGCGATGAGTAGGATAGCCAGCGGATAGGCGAGCGGCGCGACGAGCCGCCGAACCGTGAAGGAAATGCTTGCCATCACCACCGAAAGCGGCAGCAGCGGCGCAATCCCCACCGCCAGTTTCTGCGCCCAGGCATCGCTGGTGAACATGCGGAAGAACAGGATCAGCCCCGCGATCGGCAGATCCACGAGCCGAGACCAGTGGATGTTGAACCCCTGGGGCGGGTTGAGCCGATATTGGGTGAGGTCGTACCAGCCCTGTCCGTGGAGCAGCGCGCGCACCTGCATCAGGCGCATATTGTCGTCGGTATCGCGAAGCGCCAGCCAGTAGATGTAGGGCCAGCGCTGCCAGATGAACCACGCTGCGATCAGCAGCCATGCGATCAGTGACCATTGCAGCCAGCTTTCGTCGAGATCGCGGCGCACGACCTGCGCCCGGTTACGCCACTTGCTCAAAAAACGCTCCCTTGCCGGTACGATCGCGGGCTTTAGGCCCTGCGCGGTTGTGGGGGAAGAGGCAAGACGAGGACGGCCCTTCGACTGCCTGCTTATGTCGAACGGGCGTATGGGACACGGGGATGTTCAAGCGCGCACGCCCATGGTTTGCGGCCTAACACGAACATTGCCGTTTCGCGCGATCCGCCCTAGGGCGAGCCACCGGGTTATGGGCAGGGCAGATGTGACCGCGATCTTGCGACAATTCACCGCGATGCGCGAAACGGGCGTGCTGGGGCAGCTTGTCCGCTTCGGCATCGTCGGCGGCATTTCGACGCTGGTCTATGCGGCGGTGTACCTGCCGCTGGTCGCATGGGTCATGCCCGAAGGCTGGGCGGTGGGGGCGGTTCCCTTTGCCTTTGCCGTCGCGGTCGCGGTCGGCTTTCCGCTGCACAGCCTGTGGAGCTTCAAAGGGCACGGCACGCGCACGCCGGGCGGCGGGCAGCAGATGAAGTTCGTGGTGGTTCAGGGGGCGGGCCTTGTCATGAACATGGCCTTCACCTGGGTGCTGGTCGATCTTGGCGGGCTTGCCGACTGGGCGCCGCTGGTTCCCGCGGTTACGGTGATCCCGCTCGTGACCTTTCTGATCAATCGACACTGGGTATTCGGCTGATGGAACGCATCGTCTACGACCGCATGGCGGCGCATGATTCGACGCATTGGTGGTATCGCGCGCGGCGCGAAATCCTGAGTGCGTATCTGAAGCGCAATGCGAAGCTTCCGAGCGATGCGCGCATATTGGAGATCGGGTGCGGCACCGGGCACAACCTGCCGATGCTTGCGCGGTTCGGCGATGTCGACGCGATTGAGATCGATCCCGCCGCGCGCGCGATTGCTGGCGAACGGCTGGGCAAGGCGATCGGCCATGCACCGCTTCCCGCGCTGGAAGGGGTGGAGCGCGGCGCATACGACCTGATCGCGGTGCTCGACGTGGTCGAGCATATCGAGGACGATGTCGCGGCATTGAAGGCGATGGCGCAATGCCTGAAACCCGGCGGAGCGATCCTTATCACCGTGCCTGCGCACCAGTGGATGTGGAGCGCGCACGACGTGGTGAACCATCATCACCGCCGCTATTCGAAGGCGGCGCTTGGTCGCGCGATTGCCGATGCGGGGCTTCGCCACAACGGGCTTCGCTGGTTCAATTCGCTGCTGTTCCCGGCGGCAGTGGCGGCGCGCATGGCGGGTAAAATCCGTGGCAAGGACGATAGCGACGATTCGCCGCCGGTAAAGCCGCTGAACGCCGTGTTTCAGAGTGTGTTCGCGATGGAACGCCACCTTCTGGGCCGATTGCCGATGACGCCCGGCCTGTCGATCATCACGCTGGCGCGCGCTGCCTGACCGGCGTCACGCCGGATTTTCGCCGTCGCCGTTATCCGTCTGCGCCACCGTACCGGGGGCGAAGCCGTGGCTTTGCCCCGCATGATAGCCCAGCGTCGAGCGGCCCTGAACCGGCCCGGCGACATCGGCGACCAGATAGAGCGGGCGGCGTTTCGATTCGACGTACAGGCGGCCGAGATATTCGCCGATCATCCCCAGCACGAACATCTGCACCGCGCCAAGCACGACAACGACCAGCATCGTCGATGTCCAGCCAGCGACCGCCGACCCGGTGAACCAGCCGAAGACGATATAGAGGATCAGCAGCAGCGACAGGCCGGTCAGCCACAGGCCGACATGGCTGGCGAAGCGAAGCGGCGCAGTGGAAAATCCGGTCACCGCGTCGAGCGCGAATCGAATCATCTTCGACAGCGGATATTTGGTCTCGCCCGCATGGCGTTCCGCACGGTCATAGGTGAAGGGCACCTGACGAAAGCCGATCCATGCGACCATGCCGCGAATGAAGCGCGCCTGTTCGGGAAGCGAGAGCAGCGCGTCGAGCGCGCGGCGCGTCATCAGCCGGAAATCGCCGGTATCAAGCGGGATCGGCGTATCGGTCACGCGGTCGAGCACGCGGTAAAAGGCAGCGGCGGTGAGTTTTTTGAAAAAGGTTTCGCCCTGCCGTTTGCGGCGCACGGCATAGACGACGTCGGCATCCTGTTCGCGCATCGTCGCTCGCATATCGGCGAGCAGTTCGGGCGGGTCCTGAAGATCGGCGTCGAGGATCAGGATTTCTTCGCCCGCGCACAGATCGAGCCCTGCGGTCAGCGCGAGCTGGTGCCCGTGATTTCGCGACAGGTTGATCGCGACGAGATGCGGATCGGCGGCCGCCAGTCGCTGCATTGCGGGCCAGCTCGCGTCTTTCGACCCGTCATTGACCAGTATGATTTCATAATCGTCACCCACTGCCCCGCGTGCCGCGCCAGTGATTCGCGCATGCAGTGCGTCGAGGCACGCCGCCTCGTTATAACAGGGGACGACGATCGATAGGCGTGGCCGGTTCATGGCGCGCTTCCTTAGCGCCGCGCGAGGCCGCCGTCATCGCTTTGTTGCGCACCGGGAGGAAGCGCGGCGATCCTATTCGGGAATAAAGCGGCGTGACACGTGGCGCGCGATTCGCATCGGGCGCATGGTCGATGCATCGAGCGAGCACCAGGTGCTCTTGACCTCGGCAACCACTTCCTCGCCCCGCTTGATCGCGGTTTTGAACAGCGCGCGGGCACCCTCCACCCGTTCGGCGGCGACGGTGGCGACGATGTCGTCATCCAGAAAGGCCGGGCGGCGATAGGTGATTTCATGCTTCAGCGCGACCCAAAGGTGGCGCGCCACCTCCTCAGCCGGAGCCACTTTCTGCCAATAGGCGACGACCGCTTCCTGAACCCAGTTGAGATATACCGCATTGTTGACATGACCCATAAAGTCGATGTCGTCGGGTTCGATCGCGATTTCGTGGCGGTGGGGGTGCATGAGGGGCATTGTACAGCTTGCTGACACCAGTGTCGATAAACGATCGGGGTCATCGCGATATTAAGCAACGGCGCGGTCAGAGCCGTTCGGCCGAACTCACCGCTTCGGCCGCGCGTAACGCGGCGAGCAGCTTCATCAGATGCGCCGCGTCGCGCACCTGAACATCCAGCGTATTGGTGTGGAACGTCGTGTCGCGCGTGTCGAAGCGAAGCTCCATGATATTGGCTCGGTGCGCGCCTATGATCGTCGCCACGACGCCCAGCGCGCCCGGTTCGTTCTTCAATGTGACCGCGACGCGCGCGATTCCTCCTTCGGCATCCTCGCCCCAGGCGAGGTCGACCCATACCGCGTCCTGCGCCGCGTCGAGGCATTCGCAGGTGATCGAATGCACCTCTATCGCGCTGTCGGGGCGGCGTACGCCGACGATCCGATCGCCCGGCACGGGGCGGCAGCATTCGGCGAGCGTATAGGCGATTCCGGGGGTAAGGCCGGTGATCGAGATCGCGCGCTGTTGCGGCGGTAGCGCCTCTATCTCCGCCTGGTCGGCGGACCCCGGCATCAACGCTTCCATCACCTGCGCATCGGTGACCTTCTGCGTCGCGATCGCGTCCATCAGCGTCGCTTCGTCGGGCAGCTTCAGCCGTTTCAACGCATCGGCAAGCGCGTCTTCGCCCACCGGTACGGGAAGGCGGGCGACGATTTCGTCATACAGCTTGTGCCCCAGCGCGACGGTTTCGGAGCGTTCCTTCTGCCGCAAATGGCGGCGGATCGCGGCGCGCGCCTTTCCGGTGATCGCGAAGTTCAGCCAGTTGGGCTGCGGCTGCTGCGCCTTTGATCGCAGGATGCGGACCTGATCGCCATTGTCGATCGCGGTGCGCAACGGCACGACACGGCCGTTGATCTTCGCGCCAACCGCCTGATCGCCAAGATCGGTATGCACGGCATAGGCGAAATCGATCGGCGTTGCGCCCTTGGGAAGCTGGATCAGTTCGCCCGCCGGGGTGAAGGCGAAGATGCGATCCTGATACATCGCCATGCGGGTATGTTCGAGCAGCTCTTCAGGGCTGGCCGCATTATCCAGGATTTCGACCAGATCCTGAATCCATCGGATTTGCGTATCGGGGCGAACGCCGTCCTGTTTGTACGCCCAGTGCGCGGCAAGTCCGTATTCGGCCTGATGATGCATTTCGATCGTGCGAATCTGAATTTCGATGCGCTGCTGTTGCCCGTGCATGACGGTGGTGTGCAGCGAGCGATAGCCATTGCGCTTCGGGGTGGAGATATAATCCTTGAACCGCCCCGGCACCATCGGCCAGCGACGATGGATAAGGCCGAGCGCGCGATAGCATTCCTCCTCCGACGCGACGATCACGCGAAACGCGGTGACGTCGGAAAGCTGTTCCATGCTGACATGGCGTTCCGACATTTTGCGCCAGATCGAATAGGGATGTTTTTCGCGCCCCGAAATCTCGCAGTCGATGCCGCCGCGCGACAGGCTCTGGCGAAGTCCGGCGGCGATTTTTTCGACCCGGTCCTCGCCATCCTCCTTCAGCGCATCCAGTCGGCGGGTGATCGATTCGAACGCTTCGGGTTCGATCTGGCGAAATGCCAGGCTCTGCATTTCGCGCATGAATTCGTACATGCCGATCCGCTCGGCGAGCGGGGCATAGATATCCATGGTCTCACGTGCGATGCGCTTTCGCTTGTCAGGATTCTTGATGTGGTGAAGCGTGCGCATATTGTGCAGCCGGTCAGCCAGCTTGACCAGCAGCACGCGAATGTCGTCCGACATTGCGAGCAGGAATTTGCGCAGGTTTTCGGCCGCGCGCTCATTTTCCGACTGCGCCTCGATCTTTGACAGCTTCGTGACGCCGTCGACCATGCGCGCGACCGAGGGGCCGAACTTGGCGAGGATTTCCTCCGGCGTCGCCACCGTGTCCTCGATCGTGTCGTGAAGGATCGCGGTCGCGATCGTTTCCCCGTCGAGGTGCAGGTCGGTCAATATCCCCGCCACCTCGATCGGATGGCTGAAATACGGATCACCCGACGCGCGCTTCTGCGATCCATGCGCCTGCATCGAAAACACATAGGCGCGGTTGAGCAACGCCTCATCGGCGCCCGGATCGTAGTCAAGAACCCGATCGACCAGTTCATATTGTCGCAGCACGCGGTCTAGATGGCGTTGTCAGCCGCTATTTTGCAACGATTTAATGCGCTCAGCGCGCATGTCCGTTGCATTTGGTAAGCGCGTCGGCATCCATCGCCGCGCCGTCGACCGCAAAGCTTTCCAGCCGTCCGACCTTGCGCGCGAGAAGCTGACACATCACCAAGTCGCGCTGGCCGTCATGCGCGGCGGTGCAGGCACCATCGTCGCAATGCCACATGGTCGACCGAGTGACGAAATTCGCATTGGACGGAGCGGTGGCGGGGATGCCGCGATACATGCCGTCGGCTGCCAGCGCAGGTGTAGCGCCGAGCGCGTACGCGACAAGCGAGAGCGAAACGAACATACGCATTCGAGGAACTCCTTACCAGTTTCCGACTGCGACAAGGGGCTAGCTTTCAGTTATGTAAGTTGCAACTAGCAACTGGTGCTGCATTGCAATGGAATGTTTCCTTTTTGGACATAAGCGGCTTTGCGGGTAGGTTGCCCGCCATGGGCGAACAGCTTCGAGAACCCCTGCGTCAGATCGCAAGCCGATGCAGCCTTCCCGCCGCGCTGGAGGCGATGGGCGAACGCTGGTCTTTTCTGATCCTGCGCGCCGCGTTCAACGGACTGCATCATTTCGAGGAGTTCCAGTCCGAGCTGGGCATCGCCCGCAATATCCTTGCCAACCGGCTGTCGCGGCTGGTCGATCACGGCATTCTGGAACGCCGGTCACTGCCGCAGGACCGGCGCAAGATCGAATATCGCCTGACCGACAAGGGCTATGCACTGCTGCCGACGATGGTGGCGCTGCGCCAATGGGGCGAACGTTGGGAAACCGGGACGCCAGCCACCCCCGTGCTGGTCGATGCGCGCGACCGCAAGCCCGTGGCCCCCGTCACCGTGCAGTCGCATGACGGCCGCCGGCTCGAACGCGACGACCTGTTATGGGCGCTGCCCGGGAACGTCTCCGGCACTGAAGCGGAAATGGCGGCGGAATAGGGGGGCGGTTTTCGAAAAGAGCGGCAGAGGTATCGGCCTGGCTCTGTCGCTTTCACCGCGGCAAGGCCCGGCCGGATGTCCCGGCCGGGCCGCCGAATTTGCTACGCAGGTTGGGCTTGATCGGCCCTGGCATTGTCCCGGACCGCCATCGCGGTCAGCTTGTCATCGGTTGCATATTCCTCATCGAGCGTTTCTTTGAGGATATCTGCCACCCCGGCCCGCCCAAGCTGGTTGGCCCAGGCGATCAGCGTTCCATAGCGCGTGATTTCGTAATGTTCGACAGCCTGTGCCGCTGCGATCAACGCGGCGTCGAGAACGCGCTTGTCGGCGATTTCCCCGGCGAGTTCATTCGCTTCCTTGATAATGCCGTCGATCGCCGGGCAGGTAACTGCCTTCGCCTTTTCGCCAAGCAGATCGAAGATGCGGTTGAGCCGCTCGATCTGTCCTTTCGTTTCTTCCAGATGCGTCTTGAACCCGTCGCGCAGCGCAGGGTCCGTGGCCTTGTCGATCATCTTGGGCAGCGCTTTCGTAATCTGGTTCTCGGCATAATAGATGTCCTGCAACTGGTGCAGGAAGAGAGCGTCGAAGCTTTCGATATCCTTGCTGAACAGACCCATGATTGCCTCCGATAGGCTGAATGAATGATGGAAACAGGCAGTGCGCGTGGTTCGCGTCCGGCCGTGACTCAAACGAGCCGGCGGGCGCCAAGTTGCTCGGTTCGCGTAAAATTTCCTCTGCCATCGCCAGTGCGGTACATGCGCGGGGCGTACCGAATAAGCGGTGCGCCGCGCAGGGCAGCCATCCAGATTTACCGCCGTGTTTGTAGGATTGCCATGCCGCCGCACTCCTTGCGATGGCTAGGGTCACGGATATTGCGTCTGGAATTTCGAGAACAGCCGCCCCGCCCGCAATCTCAGTGGCCCTAGACGCTCGCTAGTTTTCGCGCTGTGCGGATGAGGTGCCTGCGCTTTCGCGCGCCGTCACTTCCTGCGCGCCGGGCAACGGTTTGAGGCCCCAGCGGACCATCGCCCAGCCGCGTTCGTGCAGATAGAACAGGAATATCTTGGTAAACACCTCGGTCCCCGCGATCGATACCGCGATCGCGGGATTGCCGCTGAACAGCCAACTGAGCACGAACGTGTCCAGACTGCCCAGCGCGCGCCAGGATATCGCCTTGACGATAGAGCGCGGATGGCTTTCCGCGCCGCTGAACAACAGCATCGCGACCCCCTATCGGTTGCCGCTTGCGCGCGCCTGATTGACGCCCATGCTTTGCAGATAGCGTTTCACGTTGCGCGCCGCCTGACGCAGCCTTTGTTCATTCTCGACCATTGCGATCCGTACATAGCCTTCACCATTTTCCCCATAGCCGACCCCCGGCGCGACCGCGACCTTGGCATGAGTCAGCAATTGTTTGGAGAATTCAAGGCTGCCTAAATGCGCAAGCGCGGGCGGCACGGGCGCCCAGGCGAACATCGAGGCGGCGGGCGAGGGGATGTCCCATCCAGCGCGGGCGAAACTTTCGACCATCACGTCGCGGCGCTTGTGATACAGTTCGCGGTTGCGATCGACGATATCCTGCGGCCCGTTGAGCGCGGCGCAGGCGGCTGCCTGAACCGGGGTGAACGCGCCATAGTCGAGATAGGATTTGACCCGCGTCATCGCCGCGATCAGTTCGCGGTTGCCCACGGCAAAGCCGATCCGCCACCCGGCCATCGAATAGGTTTTGGAAAGCGAGGTGAATTCGACCGCGACATCCTTCGCCCCCTTTACCTGAAGGATCGAGGGCGTCGGCTTTCCGTCATAATATAGTTCGGAATAGGCGAGGTCGGAAATGATCCAGACCTTGTTCGCCTTCGCCCAGCCGACCAGCCGTTCGTAAAAGGCCAGGTCGACCGTTTCCGCCGTCGGGTTCGACGGGTAATTCACTACCAGCACGCTTGGCCGCGGGACGGTGTAATACATCGCCTTGTCGAGGCTTTCGAAATACGCTTCGTCCGGGGTGGTCGGCACGCTGCGGATCGTGGCGCCTGCAATGATGAAGCCGAAGGTGTGAATGGGATAGGACGGGTTGGGCGCGAGCACGACGTCGCCCGGCGCAGTGATCGCGGTGGCGAGGCTGGCCAGCCCCTCCTTCGACCCCATGGTTACAACGACTTCGCTTTCCGGGTCGAGATCGACGCCGAAGCGGCGACCGTAATAGCCCGCCTGCGCGCGGCGAAGCCCCGGAATCCCCTTCGATTGCGAATATCCGTGCGCGTCCGGTTTTTTCGCCACCTCGCACAGTTTTTCCACGACATGGTCGGGCGGGGGCAGGTCGGGATTGCCCATGCCGAGGTCGATAATGTCCTCCCCGCCCGCGCGCGCCGCCGCCCGCATCGCGTTGACTTCGGCGATGACATAGGGGGGAAGGCGACGGATACGGTAAAATTCTTCGGACATTGACGAACCTCCTGGCGCGCATGAATCGCACAGAGCGCGCCGCTAGGCTATAGCAACCTTACAAGCGAGAGGCGATTGGACGAAATTATGAACGATATGCAGGGCGAGGCGACCGGCGGTACGCAGACGCTGGCCGATTTGCAGCACTGGACCTGGGTGCTTGGACGCGCGCAGCAGATGCTGCTGGAAAACGGCATCCACACCATGGAGGCAGCGCCGCTTTCGGGATGGAGCGATCCCAGTGCCTTTGCCCGCGCAAGCGCCGATTTCTGGACCGACACGATGAAGCTGTGGCAGCGCTTCCTCGACCCCGATAGCGAAGGCGGGGCGGGTGAGGGCGAACCTGCCGAACATGCGCGCGACAAACGCTTCCGCGCGCCGCAATGGCGCCAGGAGCCGCTGTTCGATTTCATCCGGCAAAGCTATTTCCTGATCGCCGACCATATCCTGAAGGGCGTCGACGCGCTGCCGGGAATCGATCCCCGGCAGAAGGAGCAGATTCGTTTCGCCACCAAAAGCTTCGTCGATGCGATGAGCCCGTCCAACTTCGCCGCGACGAACCCGCTGGTGATCGAACGGATCATGGAAACGCGCGGCGAGAACCTGCTCAAAGGGCTGCAGAACATGCTGTCCGACATGAGCAAGGGGCAACTGACTCAGACCGACGCCAACGCCTTTACGCTGGGCGAGAATATCGCCGCAACGCCGGGCAAGGTCGTGCACCGCACTCCGCTGTACGAACTGATCCACTATGCGCCGACCACCCCGACGGTGGCGAAGACGCCGCTGATCATCTTTCCGCCCTGGATCAACCGCTATTACATCCTCGACCTGTCGCCCGAAAAAAGCTTCGTCAAATGGGCGGTCGATCAGGGACTGAGCGTATTCGTGGTGTCGTGGAAATCGGCCGACGCGACGATGGGCGGCATCGGCTGGGACGATTATGTCGAAAAGGGGCAGATCGACGCGATCGACACGGTGCGCAACCTGCTGAAGGTCGATAGCGTCAGCGTCATCGGCTATTGCGTGGCGGGAACCGCGCTGGCCGCGACGCTGGCGGTGCTCGCCGCGCGAGGGGAGGCGGCGAAGGTGGCGAGCGCGACCTTCTTCACCGCGCAGGTCGATTTCGCGCATTCGGGCGACCTGTCGCTATTCGTCGATGACGAGCAACTGGCGATGATCGAATCGCTCAATACCGACGGCTATCTTGATGGTCGGTTCATGGCGGCGACGTTCAACCTGCTTCGCGGGCGGGACCTGATCTGGAGCTATGTCACCAACAATTATCTGCTGGGGGAGGAATACGCGCCATTCGACCTGCTCCACTGGAATGCCGATGTGACGAACCTGCCGGGCCAGTGGCATGTTGATTATCTGCGCGACCTGTATCGCGACAATCTGCTGGTGCGGCCCGGCGCGATGCGGATCGCAGGCGTGCCGATCGACCTGTCGAGCGTGAAGACGCCCGCCTATGTTCAGGCGGGGCGCGAAGACCATATCGCGCCGCCCGAAAGCGTGTGGAAAATGACCCACCATCTGTCCGGGCCGCTGCGCTTCGTACTGGCGGGATCGGGACATATCGCCGGCGTGGTGAACCCGCCGGATGCACAGAAATATCAGTTCTGGACCAATCCGGGCGAGACGGGGAGCCTGGAAGCGTTCAAGGTGGGGGCGAAAGAAACCAAGGGAAGCTGGTGGCCCGACTGGCGCGCATGGATCGCGGCTTATTCGGGCGAGGATGTGAAAGCCAATGGCGCGCGGGTTCCCGGGCGCGGCAATCGCAAGACCTATGGGGACGCGCCGGGAAGCTATGTCCGCCAGCGCTAGCATTCCGTAACGTCGACCGAAATGCGGCGGGTTTTGTTGCACTGCACAATACGCTTGCAATTATTGCATCATGAGCGTATGTTGCAGCGCAACAAGCAACAGGAGGATTCGCATGGCCCGCCAAGGTTCCAAAACCGGCGCCAAATCCGCGCCCGCCAAAACTTCCGCCGCCCGCAAGCCGGCGGCCAAAAAGGCGCCTATGCGCGATTCGGCGAAGGCTGCCGCGAAGCCCGACGCCAGTGTTGCGAAGAAGCCGGAGGCGAAGGTGGCTGCGAAACCGACCCCTGCCGCACCCAAACCAACTCCCGCGCCCAAGCCCGCTTCGGTGACCAAAAGCGCACCGGCGCCTTCACCGACGCCCGCCCCTGAACCGGTTGCCGCCAAGGTGGCGCAGGCCGCTAGCGCTGCCCCGGTCGAAGCGACGAAGCAGAGCGCTGCGGCAACGAAGCAGGTTGCGGATAGCGCGTGTAAGGCTGCCGAAGTCGCGCGGGACGAGGCACCGGAGATTGCGGACGCCGCCAAGGCGACGACCGCCAAGGCCAGCCAGGTCGCCACCAAGACCCTGGCAACTGCAAGCGAGGAAGTGGAAACCATGCAAAACAGTGTCGAGGAAGCGGTGAACAAGTCGCAGACCATGTTCACGGATATGAGCGAACGCGCCAAGGGCGTGATGGAGAAGAATATGAAGATGGCGGAAGAAATGAACGATTTTGCCAAGGGCAATGTCGAAGCGATGGTCGAAAGCGGCAAGATCGCTGCCAAGGGCCTCGAATCGATTGGCCAGGACGCCGCCGAATATGGCCGCAAGTCGTTCGAAAGCGCGAGCGCCACGATGAAGAGCATGGCTCAGATCAAATCGCCGACCGAATGGTTCAAGCTGCAGAGCGACTTCCTGCGCGGTGCGTTCGATTCCTATGTCGCCGAAGCGTCGAAGCAGACCGAAGCGATGCTGAAGCTGGCCGGTGACGCAGCGCAGCCATTGTCGAACCGCATGGCGGTCGCCGCTGACAAGGCGAAGGTCGTCGCCTGAACCGACGGGGCGTCATGCGCCTGTAAAAAAAGGGGCGGTTGCCATGCGCGGCCGCCCCTTTTGCATGAGTGTGCCGCGGCGCGATCCGGGCCGGACGCAAGAAGCTGATCATGCCCCCTTGTCCTTCCCCGCCCGATTGCCATATTTTGCCGACGTGATGAGTTCTTTACGCGAATTCGTGATCCGCATGAGCGATGATGATGCCGATGAGGGAGATGATGCCTCGGTCGGTATAGCCACGCGCACGCGCACCCAGACCAAAAAACCGACGCCTTATCGCGTATTGTTGTTGAACGACGATTACACGCCGATGGAATTCGTCGTGCTGGTGCTGCGACGGTTTTTCCGCATGAGTATCGAGGACGCGACCCGGGTCATGCTGCAGGTGCATCAAAAAGGTGTCGGGGTTTGCGGCGTCTTCACCTATGAAGTGGCGGAGACCAAGGTGAGTCAGGTTATCGATTTCGCGCGGCAGAATCAGCACCCGCTGCAATGCACGCTGGAAAAGGCCTGAAGCAGGATCCGGTTCGCCGCGGCAGCGCCGCGCTGTAGTTCATCGAAAAATCGCAAGGTTGCGATTGGGCGAGAGTAACCGCGCCGCCACGCAGATCATTTTCGCGGCGGCAGCCAGGACAGGTCCAGATTTTCATATCGGTTGACGTAGTTGGCGGTCCGCGCAAGCGTTATCTCGTCGGTCAGCGTCAGCTTCCCCGAATCGCGCCTGATCAGCCCTTCCTCTTCCAGCTGGCGAAGCATCCGGTTGACATGGACCGAGGTAAGCCCGGTCGCGTCGCCGATCTCCTCCTGCGTCAGGCCCAGTGAAAAGGTTGCCGCGATCGACTTGTCCGTCGCGCGCAGCCGGTCGCGCATTTCAAGCAGCAGCGCGCCCACACGCGCCTTTGCCGAGGTGCGACCGAGCATCGCCAGCCGGTCGGTAAGCGCGACACGTTCGATCTGGCTGACGATCAGGATCATCGATCCCAGTCGTGGCTGCGCCGTCATCAGGTCGCTCAGCGCCGAACGGTCGAACGGGCACACTACGCAATCGGACAGGGCGCACAGCGTTTCGGGCGCTTCGCGATAGATGATGCCGGGCATGCCCAGCATGTCGCCGGGAAACAGGAAGCGCAGGATTTGCCGGCTGCCGTCGTCGAGCAGCACATAGCTCATCATCAGCCCCTTGTTGAGGATGAACAGTTCGTTCGCCGGTTCGTTTTCCCGCTGGAGTATCGCGCCGCGGCGAACGTGCCGGGTGCGCTCCTCCAGTCTGGCCAGCGCGGCGCATTCATCGTCGCTGAGCGGCGCCAGCTCCCCCAATATTTCCGCGAAACAACTGGCCGACACGCTTGAACATTCCCCCTTGGCTGCTTCGGCGAAAGAGCAGCCGCGCGCGAAACGCGCATTAAAGTCGATCAAGCTGCGCGTTTTAACGCTGCCGCCGCTATTGCCTCGCCACGCACAGGCGATAGAAGCCCGGCCATGGATCGTATTCTCATCCGCGGTGGAAACCGCCTTTCGGGCCGTATCGCGATTTCGGGCGCGAAGAACGCGGCGCTGACGCTGATGCCCTGCGCGCTGCTGACCGACGAACCGCTGACGCTGCGCAACCTGCCGCGGCTTGCCGATGTCGACAGTTTCGGACATCTGCTCAACCAGCTTGGCGCGTCGACCCAGATCGAAGGCGCGCGGCCGGAGGATTTCGGCCGGGTGATGACGATCCGTGCCGGTCGGCTGACCAGCACCGAAGCGCCGTATGACATTGTGCGCAAGATGCGCGCGTCGATCCTGGTGCTCGGCCCGCTGCTGGGCCGTGCTGGCGAAGCGACGGTGTCGCTTCCCGGTGGATGCGCGATCGGCAACCGCCCGATCGACCTTCATCTGAAAGCGCTTGAAGCGATGGGCGCGGAGATTGAAGTCACCGCTGGCTATGTGAAGGCAAGCGCGCCGGGCGGGCGGCTGGCCGGCGGCCGGGTGGTGTTTCCCGTGGTGTCGGTGGGCGCGACCGAAAACGCGCTGATGGCGGCGGCGACCGCGAAGGGCACGACGGTGATCGAGAATGCGGCGCGCGAGCCGGAGATTGTCGACCTGTGCAACCTGCTGGTCGCGATGGGCGCGTCTATTTCGGGGATCGGCACCGAAACGCTGGAAATCGAAGGGCGCGACCGGCTGCACGGCGCGACCTATCGCGTGATGCCCGACCGGATCGAGGCAGGCAGCTATGCCTGCGCCGCGGCGATCACAGGCGGCGCGCTGGAGCTGGTGGGCGCGGCGCCGGGCGATATGCGCGCGACCATCGCCGCACTGGTAGAAGCGGGTATCACCGTCGAGGAGCGCAAGGATTCGCTATTCGTGGAAGCGTCGAACGGGATGGGGCCGCTTACCCTGTCGACCGCGCCGTTTCCCGGCTTCGCCACCGATATGCAGGCGCAGTTCATGGCGATGCTGTGCAAGGCCGATGGCGCAAGCGTGCTGACCGAAACGATTTTCGAAAACCGCTATATGCACGTTCCCGAACTGGCGCGCATGGGCGCCGATATTCAGGTGCGCGGGCGCGCGGCCGTGGTGCGCGGCCCGGCGACGCTGGTCGGCGCACCGGTGATGGCGACCGACCTGCGCGCGTCGATGAGTCTGGTGCTGGCGGGGCTCGCCGCCGAGGGCGAGACGCAGGTGAGCCGCGTCTATCACCTCGATCGCGGCTATGAGCGGCTGGAGGAAAAGCTGCAGGCGGTCGGTGCCGATATCGAGCGCACCAGCGACGGGTAGGCGTTGCTTCGCTTCGTTTGAAACGAACCGTTTTCCAGTTCAGCCCAGCAGGTCGAGACCCGCTTCGATCGCTGCGTAGATTTCGTCGAGCTGTGCTTCGGTCGTGCAATAGGGCGGCATGACATAGACGGTGTTGCCGAGCGGGCGGAGCAGGACGCCGCGCGAGCGGAACAGCGCGCTGAGCTGGGGGCCGAGGTCCGAAAGATACGCCCCCGCCGCATTGCCGATTTCCAGCGCGGTGATCGTTCCCGCCTGACGCGCGCCATGCACGCCGGGCAGCGCCGCGAGCCGGGCGAGCCGCTCGCCCTGACGCGTGCAGAGATCGGCGATCCGCTCACGCACCGGCTCGTCGCGCCAGATGGCGAGGTTCGCGGCGGCGGCGGCGCAGGCGATGGGATTGGCGGTATAGCTCGACGAATGAAAGAACATCTTCGCCTTGTCGCTCGACCAGTGCGCGTCGAACAGGGCGGGCGTCGCCAGCGTCACGGCAAGCGGCACCGCGCCGCCGGTGATTCCTTTCGACAGGCACATGATGTCGGGCACGACATCCGCCTGTTCGCACGCCGACAGCGTGCCGGTGCGGCCCCATCCGGTCATCACTTCATCGGCGATGAACAATACATCGTGGCGCGCGCATATCGCCCGCATCGCGGCAAGGGTGGCGGCATCGTACATCAACATTCCGCCCGCGCCGAGCACCAGCGGTTCGACGATCAGCGCGGCGAGCGGATCGGGGCCGCTGCATTGGGCCTCCAGCGCATCGAGCGTTTCCTGCTGCGCGCCCGCTGCGGGGAAGGGCAGGGTGGCGACGTCGAACAATAGCGGCTGATAGGCGCGGTTGAACACGCCGCGCGCGCCCACCGACATGCCGCCCACCGTGTCGCCGTGATAGCTGTGTTCCATCACCGCGATGCGGCTGCGCGCTTCGCCCCGGTTCGCCCAGAAGCCGAGCGCCATTTTCAACCCCACCTCGACCGCAGTCGACCCGCTGTCGGAAAAAAAGGCATGGGCGAGCGGTGCGGGGAACAGGTCGAGCAACCCCGCGGCGACTTCCTCCGCCGGGTCGTGGGTGAAGCCTGCGAAGATCACCTGATCGAGTTTTCCCGCCTGTTCGGCGATCGCGGCGGTGATGCGCGGATGGCAATGGCCGTGCGTCGTCACCCACCAGGACGAGATCGCGTCGAGATAGCGTTTGCCGTCGCCGTCCCACAACTCGGCCCCAGATGCGCTCACGATTCGCGGGATGGGTTCCTCCAGCCCATGCTGGGTGAAGGGGTGCCAGACGGGGGAAGGGGTCATCGAAAGTCCGCTTTATCGAAATGATCGGTGAAAGCGCGCGCCAGCGCGTCGAGGGTGAGCGGATCGAGCATCGGCAGGCGGCCGAGCCGCTTTACCCGACCGATTTCGGCGATCGTCGTTTCGCTGTCGGGCTCGCTGTCGCCGACGAACGCGATGCCGAGGATTGGCACGCCGCGCGTGCGCAGCGCCTCTATGCTGAGCAGGCTATGGTTGATCGTGCCGAGGCCGGTGCGCGCGACCAGCACGACCGGCGCGTTCCAGCGCGCGAACAGATCGGCGAACAGCAGATTGCGGCGCACCGGGACCAGTACGCCGCCCGCACCCTCGACCACCAGCGCGCCGTCCATTTGTGGAAGCGCAAGCGCGGCGTCATCGATCACCACCCCGTCAATCTCCGCCGCGCGGTGCGGTGAGCAGGGGGTGATCAGGCGATAGGCGCTTGGCAGCGGCGTAATGCCGGTGAGCCGCTCGACCGTGTCGGCATCCTCGCCATCGGCGAGGCCGGACTGAACCGGCTTCCAATAGGCGGCACGAAGCGCGCCGGTCAGCGCGGCGGCAAAGACGGTCTTGCCGATATCGGTGTCGGTGCCGGTTACGATGATCGGGTTCATGCCAGTGCCTTTTCGATCGTGTCGGCGAGCGCATCGATATCGCTCTCGCCGATATTGCAGGTGATCGAGATGCGCAGCCGCGCGGTGCCAGGCGGAACGGTGGGCGGGCGGATGCCGCGAACGTCGAAACCCGCGGCCTGCACGCGCTCCGCCACCGCCATCGTTCGCGCATCTTCGCCGATGACGAGCGGCAGGATCTGCGAACCGGAGATTGCCACCCCCAGCGGTGCGAGCGAAGCGCCGGCGTGCCGGGCAAGCGCGAACAACCGGGCGCGTCGCTCCGCATCGGCGGCGACGGTCGCGATCGCGCCGCGCGCCACCGCCGCCATCAACGGCGAAGGGGCGGTGGTGAAGATCACGCCGCGCGCGCGGTTGATCAGCATATCCTTCAGCACGGCGGGAAGCAGCAGCAGCGCCCCTTCGCAGCCATAGGCCTTGCCCAGCGTCACCAGCCGGACAAGGTTCGGGGAAGGGGCGAAGGCGGCGGCAAGGCCCCGCCCGGCATCGCCGAACACCCCGGCGGCATGTGCTTCGTCTACCAGCAGCATTGCATCATGGCGTGCCGCTATTTCCGCCAGATCGGCCAGCGGCGCGCGGTCGCCATCCATCGAATACAGGCTCTCGACCGCGATCCACGGCGTCCCGATGCCGCCGCCCGCGCGCCAGGCAGCGATGGCGTCGGCAACCGCATCCGCATCGTTGTGGGGCAACAGGCTATACCCGCATCGCGCGAGGCGAAGCCCTTCATGCATGCTGGCATGGATCAGTTCGTCGGCAAAAACATGGTCGCCCGTTTGGGGCAGCGTGGAAAGCGCGGCGGCATTGGCGGCGAACCCGCTGGAAACGAACAGCGCCGCTTCGGCAGCGAAGAACGCGGCGGCCTCCCTCTCCAGCGCTTCATGTTCTGGGTCGTTGCCTCGCAACAGCCGCGATCCGCCCGATCCGGTCGCTACCCTCCGGTCAAGCGCGGCGCGCGCCGCATCGGCAAGGCGCGGGTCGCCCGCCAGCCCGAGATAATCGTTCGAAGCGAAATCAATTCCCGCGCGTGGCGCGAGCGCGCGGCGCCGCGCCTGCGCTTCAAGCGCGGCAAGATGGTCGTGATAGCGGGAAAGCAAGGCCATGCGCCCCGGCGGTTAGGCGCTTCGCGGCGGTCGGGCAATGCCCGAGGGGTAATTCCGGACCGGGATGAGGAAATGGTGCTGCTGGCGAGGATTGAACTCGCGGCCTCTCCCTTACCAAGGGAGTGCTCTACCACTGAGCTACAGCAGCGTTCGCGGAAACCGGGTTTCCGGCGGAGGCGGCCTATGTGCAGGTGCGCACCCGATTGTCAAGCCGGGGCTGTCCGGTTTATCCCAAAGTGATGGCAGACAAGGACGAAAAGCAGGCGCGGCTCAGCGAAGCGTTGCGTGCGAACCTGCGCCGGCGAAAGGCGCAGGCCCGCGAACTGAAAAGCGATCAGGGGGCGAAGACGCCGCCCAGCGACAAAAGCCAGTCGCCGGACGAATAGGCGACGAACAGCGCCGCCCCGAAACACCCCGTCGCCATTATGAAGCCGAACGCGCGATCGGCGCGCATTTTTGTTTCAGCCATGCCAGGTCCTCTCCTGCAAGGAGCGGGCCGATGATTTCCAGTACCCGCGCATGATAGCTATTTAGCCAATCCAGCTCGTCTTCGGTCAAAAGTGCGGGATCAATCAGGTCGCGCTCGATCGGCGCCCAGGTAAGCGTGTCGAAACCGAGCACTTTGGTGCCGTCGTCCAGCGTGCGTTCGACGATCAGCAACAGGTTCTCGATCCGGATGCCGTATTCGCCCGCCTTGTAATAACCCGGTTCGTTAGAACAGATCATGCCCGCGCGAAGCGGTTCGGACTGGCCGGACCCGGCATAGTTGGGCGAAGCGATCCGCTGCGGCCCTTCATGCACGGCCAGGAACGCGCCGACGCCGTGGCCAGTGCCGTGCGCGTAATCAAGGCCCACTTCCCATAGCGGGCGGCGCGCGAACGAATCGAGCTGGCCGCCGGTAACGCCTTCGGGCCATTGGGCGACGTCGATCGCGATATGCCCTTTTAGCACGCGGGTGAAGCGGTCGCGCATTTCGGCGGTGGGTTCGCCGATCGGCAGGACGCGGGTGATGTCGGTGGTGCCGTCTTCATATTGCCCGCCCGAGTCGACCAGATACAGTTCGCCGCGCTTCAGTTCGGCGTTCGATTTTTCATCAACCCGGTAATGCGGGCTTGCGCCGTGCGCGCCCGCGCCGGAAATGGTATCGAACGAACTATCCTTCAAAAGGCCGGTTTCCTCGCGAAACGCCTTCAGCTTTTCGACACAGTCGAGTTCGGTCACCCCGCCGCCGGGCGCGGTTTCGCTGACCCAGCGCAGGAACCGGACGATCGCGGCGCCGTCGCGTGTCTGCGCGGCGCGGTGTCCGGCGACCTCCGCCGGGTTTTTCAGCGCCTTGGCGAGCACGACCGGATCGCGCACCGAAAGGATTTTCGCGCCGCCCGCATCAAGCCCGTCGAAAATTGCGGCGACCGCGCGTTCGGGATCGGCCGCGACGCGCTTGCCCGAAAAGCCTTTCAGCGCCTCACCGAAATCGGCGCGGTTGTGCACGCGCACGGCGTTGCCGAGATGCTGGGCGACCGCATCGGTCATCTTTTCGGCCGCGACATAGAAATCGGCGGTGCCGTCGGCATGGACGAGCGCATAGCTGAGCGCGACCGGCGTGTGATCGACGTCTGCGCCGCGAATGTTGAAAGCCCAGGCGATCGAATCGAGCGCGGAGAGCACCACCGCATCCGCCTTTCGCGTCGCCAGCCAGTCGGCGATCTCCTGCCGCTTGTCGGCGCTCGACCGCCCGGCGGCGTCGTCCGAATGGACGGTCAGTTTCGCCAGCGAAGGGGTGGGGTGATCGGCCCAGATCGCGTCGATCGGATTGGCGGTCACCGCGACCAGTTCGGCGCCGCGTTCGGCCAGCGCTTTCGTCGCCTCCTTCACCCAGTCGCGGGTGTGGAGCCAGGGGTCATAGCCGATCCGGCCGCCTTCGGGCGCATGTTCGGACAGCCAGCCCGCGATGCTTTCCTGCGGCACCGGCACATATTGCCAGTCGTCGGCCGAAACCTGTTCGCGTACCTGCAGCGTATAGCGGCCGTCGGTGAAGATCGCCGCCGCTTCGGGAAGGACGACGGCGTTGCCCGCCGAACCCTGAAACCCGGTCAGCCAGGCCAGCCGCTGCGCATATTCGCCGACATATTCGCTCATATGTTCATCGGTCAGCGGAACGACGAATCCGTCGAGCCGGTCGTTTTTAAGCTGGTCGCGCAGGGCTTTCAGGCGGTCGGAATAGGTGGACATCGGCTCCCTCTTTGAAAAAACGAAACAGGCTGCGCCGCAATCGCCGCTCGCACCGTGCCGGGCGGAAAAGCAGCGGTTTCGGCAGTATCGGCCCATATCTGTGACACAGACGCTGCGTGACTTACAGATGGGAAGAAACCGCGCGATTTCCAGCACGCATCCGAAGGCTGGCGGGGCCGAGCGGAAGGTGGGATGCGGCGCACGCGATCATGCGCGGGCTTTTCGTTCGTCGCGCGGCGCTCTACATCGCGCCACCATGAACGATATCCCCACTCCGCCCGCCGCCGCGCAGCGCCCACACAGCTATACCCGCCACGGCGCGACGATCGACGATCCCTGGGCCTGGCTTCGCGCGCCGGGCTATCCCGCGCCGGTCGAGGATGCCGATGTGCTCGGCTATCTGAAGGCGGAGAACGATTATTATGAAACGGTGATGGAACCTCGCCAGCCGCTCGCCGAAACGCTGTTCAAAGAAATGCGCGGGCGGATCAAGGAAGACGACGCCACCGTCCCGCAAAAGGACGGCGACTGGCTTTACTGGACCGATTTCGAAGAGGGCGGCGAATATCGCCGCTGGTGGCGCAAGCCGGTTTCGGGCGGCGCGGACCAGTTGTTGCTCGACGAACCCAAACTGGCGGAGGGCAAGGAATATTTCGTACTCGGCGCCTTTTCGGTCAGCCCCGACGGGCGGCTGCTCGCCTATGCCGTTGATGATAGCGGGGCGGAGCGGTTCGAAATCCGGGTAAAGGACCTGGCGAGTGGCGACCTGCTTCCCGATACGATCCCCGGCGTGCTGTCGGACGTGATCTGGACCGCGGATTCGAAGGGATTTCTCTACGGCCTCGCCAACGAACACTGGCGCACCGACAATGCCCGCTGGCATCGGCTGGGCGACGATCCCGCCGACGACATCGAACTGTATCACGAAGATGACGATGGCTGGCGCGTGTCGGTGGGCGAGACGCAGTCGCGCAACTGGCTGGTGATCGCCGCCGGGGACCATGTCACCAGCGAAGTCTATCTGCTGCCTGCCGATAATCCGGGCGCGAAGCCGCTGCTGGTCGCGCCGCGCAAGCCGGGACGCGAATATGATGTCGAGGAACATGACGGCACCTTGTTCATCCACACAAATGATGTGCACACCAACTGGCGGCTGGTGACGGTAAGCATCGATGCGCCCGGTCAATGGGAAGAGCGCATCGCCGCGAGCGACGATTTCTACATGACCGGGGTGACCTGCTTCGCCGATTTCTTTGTGGTCGAAGGGCGTGATCGCGGCCTCGATCAGGTCGAGATTCACCGGTATGATCGGGCGATCGCTCCGCATCGCATCGTCTTTCCCGAAGACAGCTATGTCGCGGGCGCGGGCGACAATCCCGAATATGCCATCGACACGCTTCGGCTCGGCTATCAGTCGATGGTCACGCCGGGCACCGTATATGACTATACAATTGCGACCGGCGAGCTGGAGACGCTGAAAGTCCAGGAGATTCCCAGCGGGTATGACGCGTCGAAATATGCGACCGAGCGACTGGAGGTCGAAGCACGCGACGGGACGATGGTGCCGGTATCGATCGTGTACCCGGCCGATTTCCCGCGCGATGGATCGGGCAAGCTCTATCTGTACGGCTATGGTGCCTATGGCCATGCGGTCGCGCCGGGCTTTTCGACCGGGCGGATGTCGTTCCTCGATCGCGGTGTCGCCTTCGCCATCGCCCATATTCGCGGCGGCGACGATCTGGGCCAGCAATGGTATCACGACGGCAAGCTGGAAAAGCGCGCGAACAGCTTTAACGATTTCGTCGATATCGCAAAGGGACTGATCGAACGCGGTTTCACCGCGCCGGGGAAAATCGCGATTTGCGGGCGGTCGGCGGGCGGCGAGCTGATGGGTGCCGTCGCCAACTCAAATCCCGAACTATGGGGCGTGGTCGTCGCCGACGTGCCGTTCGTCGATGTGCTCAACACCATGCTTGACGCCACGCTGCCGCTGACGCCGGGCGAATGGCCCGAATGGGGCAATCCGATCGAGGACAAGGCCGCGTTCGACCTGATTCGCGGGTACAGCCCTTATGACAATGTCGAGGCGAAGAACTATCCGCCGATGTTCATTTCGGGCGGCCTGAACGATCCGCGCGTGACCTATTGGGAACCGGCGAAATGGGCGGCAAAGCTGCGCGCGACGAAGACCGACGACAATGTGCTGGTGCTCAAGACCAATATGGGTGCGGGCCATGGCGGCAAGTCGGGACGGTGGGAATCGTTGCGCGAAATGGCGGAGGAAAACGCCTTCGTGCTCTGGCAGCTTGGCGTGGCCGAGTAGGACATATTCCGCCCGCCAATGCATGGCGGGCGGAAGAAGGCCGGCGCTTCGGCTGGTTGCCCGCGGCCTGCGATCAGCTCTTTTTGATCGCAGCGATCAGGCCGGAGTCGCGCTCGTAAACGTCCTTCTGAAACGCGACATTGCCCTTGTCATCGGGCCAGGCTGTGAAATAGCCGAGATAGACGGGCACCGCGCCGTTCAGGCCGACATTCTGATGCTTTCCGGTAGCGATCAGCTTTTGGAATTTGGTCTTGTCGATGCCCTGACCGTCAAACAGCCATGCGGCGAAATCGAGCGGACGGCCGAGCCGCACACAGCCATGGCTGTCGTCGCGCGCGCTTCGTGAAAACAACGAATCGGCTGGCGTATCGTGCAGATAGATCGCATTCGGATTTGGGAACATGAACTTGATCTGCCCCAGCGCATTTTGCTTGCCCGGACGCTGACGCACCAGGAATTTGGGTGTGAGCGCCGCCGCTTTGGTCCAGGACACGCTGCCGGGGGAAATCGGTTTGGTGTCCGGGTTGAAGTCGCGAACGACCTCCATGTCCTTGCTTCGCAGATAGCCGACGCCGTGCGACTGTACCTCCGGCACGATCTCCTTCGCGGTGATGTCGGGCGGTAGGTTCCAATAGGGGTTCACCTCCGCATATTCGATCCGGTCGACCATCAGCGGGGTTTGCTTGCCCGCTTCGCCGACAACGGCCTTGATCAACTGCGGCTCCTTGCCGCGCTGATACATATGCACCTCATATTGCGGGATATTGACCAGCACGAACTTCGCGCCCAGCGCGCCGTGCGGAAGCCAGCGGGCACGCTCCATATTCGCACGGACCAGATCGATCTGCGCATCGCGCGACTGGTTGAGCATCGCCAGCGTACCCGGCCCGAGGACCCCATCGGCTGACAGGCCATGCGCGCGCTGAAAATTCTTCAGCGCCTGCACCGTTTGCGGATCAAGCGTGTTGCCTGGCCCGCTATTGTTCGCCTGCGCCTGTTGCGGGTCCGGCGTGTTCGCGCCCGAATTGTCGGCGACGGTCACGCCCAGCCGTTTGCGCAGCACCGGGATGCGCGAATCGCTTTCACCCGGATGGACGAGGTCGCCCGACGGGATGGTCGTATAGGCATCGTCGGGCGCCGCGCGTATCTGTGCCAGTGCAAGGCGCAACCGCCGATATAGCGGGTTCACGCCGCGTATCTGATGCATCCATTCGACGAAATCGGGCGCGGCCGCGGCCGAGGCGAGGATCGTCGCCGGGGAAGGGACGTGCCAGTCGATATTGTCGTCGGTATAGTCCATCCGGTTTTTGACGACGCCCCAGCGCACGTCGCGAACATAATCGATCAGCGCGCGGGAGAGGTCGGTCTCCAGCTTTCGCTCCCAGTCAAGGTCGCTGACATGATCGATGCGGTGCGCAAGGTCGGCGGCATTGTACCATTGGGGGTCAAGGCCGTCCTGATCGGCGTGCTGAAGCAGTTGGACCAGCCGACGGGCGTTCTTACCGGGCGCGCCGTCGACGATCCAGAACGGTTTGTCTCCGCGCGTCTGAATAAACCGGGCAACCGCCTGATCCACCGCGCTGTCGCTATAGCTGCTGCGGGTCGCGGGGGGTGTGTCATCGGCCGCGGCGGCCTGAACCGGCGGCAGCGCGGCAAGCACGGTGGCGAAAAGGGCGAGGCGGGGGGCAACGCGGAAAATGACGCACTCCGTTGATGGCTGGAGGGAAGGGCCGAAAAACACATCGTGAATGGCGGAGGATGCCGCCGCCCAAGCTAGAATAGAAGCGGTGGCGTTCCTCCACCAGACCATATTGCTATGGTCCTGCAACAATAACGGCGGGCGGTTCGGCCGGTTCCTCCGGCGCCATGCCGGGCGCTTCGAAAGCCGCGACGGCGCTCGGCAGACGGCATTCGTGCCAGACCGGAGCGGTATCGAATTTTAGTGGAAAATTGGTCGGGACGACTGGATTCGAACCAGCGACCCCCACACCCCCAGTGTGATGCGCTACCAGGCTGCGCTACGTCCCGACCGTGGACGGGGCATCTATGCCGGTTGGTTTCAGGATGCAAGGCTTGCGCGCGCATCCGGCGGCGATAGTTGCACCGGCCAGCGCGTCGTGATAGCGCGCGCCGCTTGAAAGCGGGCGTATCGACGTCCGTACGCAACCGAAAAATTCAGGACACTATGTTCGCAACCCCAGCCTATGCCTCGACCGCCGGTGCCGCAGGTGGCGGTGCCGCCGGCGCCTTCATATCCTTCGCGCCGCTGATCCTGATCTTCATCGCCTTCTGGTTCCTGATGATCCGGCCCCAGCAAAAGCGGATGAAGGAGCATCAGAACGCGATCGCGGCCGTTAAAAGGGGCGATCAGGTCGTCACCGGCGGCGGACTGGTCGGCAAGGTGACGAAGGTCGACGACAAGTTCGTCGAGGTCGAACTGGCGCAGGGCATGAAGGTCCGCGCAGTGAAATCCACGCTGACCGAGGTGATGGCCCCGGGCGGCGCCAAGCCCGCGAACGACTGATGCTCGATTTCCCCCGGTGGAAGGTCTGGGCGACGATCCTGACCATCGTGATCGTGTCGCTGCTGGCGATACCGAGTCTGGTGCCCAAGGATGCGCGCCAAAGCTGGCCTGCATGGGTGCCGTCGCCTTCGATCAACCTGGGCCTCGACCTGGCGGGGGGCAGCTACATCCTGCTCGAAGGCGATGTCGACCAGTTGAAGGCCGACAAGGTTGAGGGGATGCGCGACACGGTCGCCAACGAAATGCGCCGCGATTCCAGAATCGGTATTTCGGACATTTCGACGCGTGGCGGCCGGGTGAGCTTCATGGTCCGCGACGTGTCCAAGGTGGACGAAGCGCGCGAACGGCTGCTGGGCGCCACGGGAAGCGGCGCCGGCCTGACCGGCAAGCGCGAATGGGATGTCGAGGTTGTCGATTCGACCCGCTTCGTCATCACGCCCACCGATGCCGGGGTGAACCAGTGGGTCGATCAGGCGATGAACGACGCGCGCGAGGTGGTCGACAAACGAATCAACGCGCTCGGCACGCTGGAACCGACCATCGTTCGTCAGGGCGATACGCGCATCGTCGTGCAGGTTCCGGGGCTTCAGGATCCCAAGGCGCTGAAGGCGCTGCTGGGCAAGACCGCGAAGCTCGAATTCAAGATGGTGGACGAAACCGCCGATCCGGCGGAGGTGGCCAAGGGCCATGCCCCGATCGGCGATGTCGTGCTGCCCTATCCGACCGGGGGCGGCCCGATCGCGCTGAAGCGTTCGACGCTGATTTCGGGCGACATGCTGACCGATGCGCGGCAGGAATTCAGCCAGCAGGGCGGCCAGCCGATCGTGACGATGAAGTTCGACACGACCGGCGGCAAGCGCTTCGCCCGCGCAACGCAGGAAAATGTGGGCAAGCGGTTCGCGATCATCGTCGACGACGTAGTGATCTCCGCCCCCGTCATCCGCTCGCAGATCCTTGGCGGCAGCGCCATGATCGAGGGCGGGTTCAGCATCGATTCGGCGAACGAACTCGCCATCGCGTTGCGTTCGGGCAAGCTGCCCATCGCGCTGAAGCCGATCGATGAATCGACGATCAGCCCCGAACTGGGCGCCGATTCGATTTCGAAGGGGGCGCTGGCCGCCACCATCGCGACGCTGCTCGTCATCGCGTTCATGCTGGTGACCTATTTCCGCTTCGGCATCTATGCGACGATCGCGCTGGTTGCGAACATCCTGATGATCATCGGTATCATGGGGCTGTTCAACGCGACGCTCACCCTGCCGGGCATTGCCGGGTTCGTTTTGACGATCGGCGCGGCGGTGGACGCCAATGTGCTGATCAACGAACGCATCCGCGAAGAACAGCGGCGCGGGCGAACGATCATCCAGTCGGTGCAGGTCGGATATAAAGAGGCCACCCGCGCCATTTTCGACGCCAACATCACCAATGTGATCGCGGCGATCATCATGTTCATCTTCGGGTCGGGGCCGATCCGCGGCTTCGCGGTGGTGTTGACCATCGGTATCGTCACCAGCGTGTTCACCGCCGTGACCTTCACCCGGCTGATGGTTGCGCAATGGCTGAAAAAGCGCCCCCGCGAACTCGTGATTTGAGGGACTGAAACCCATGCGTCCGCTGAAACTCGTTCCCGAAAACACGAATGTCGATTTCCTCGCATGGCGGCATATCGCCGCCGGGATATCGGCCATCCTCATCATCGCGTCGATCGTGCTGGTCGGCGTACGCGGCCTGAACTTCGGCATCGATTTTGCCGGGGGGCAGATGGTCCGCGTGACCTTTGCCCAGACGGTCCCGATCAACAAGCTGCGCGAACAGGTCGATGGACTTGGCTATGGCGAGGCGACGATTCAGGAATTCGCCGGCACCAACCAGGTATCGATCCGCCAGCCGGTGCCCAAGGGCGGCGACGCCGCGGCCAGCAAGGCGGCGGCAAGGCTGCGCAGTCTGATCGAAACCAACTATCCCGGTGCGACCGTCGGATCGGTCGAGGCGGTTTCGGGCAAGGTGTCGAACGAACTGTTCCAGAAAGGGGCGCTGGCGCTGGGTCTCGCGATGCTCGCCATCTCGATCTATATCTGGGTGCGCTTCGAATGGCAGTTCGGTATCGGCGCGTTGGTCAGCCTGGCGCACGACGTCATCATCACGCTCGGCTTTTTCGCGCTCACCCAGCTTGAGTTCAACCTGAACATCATCGCTGCGATCCTGACGATCATCGGTTATTCGCTGAACGATACGATCGTCGTATATGACCGCGTGCGTGAAAACCTGCGCAAATATCGCAAGATGGATATCGTGCCGCTGCTCAACCTGTCGGCGAACGAGACGCTGTCGCGCACCATCGTCACCTCGCTTACGCTGGTGATCGCGCTGACGACGCTGGTTGTGCTTGGGCCGGAAGTCATTTTCGGCTTTTCCGCGGCCATGCTGCTCGGCATTGTGATCGGCACTTATTCCTCGATCTATATCGCCAACCCGATCCTGATATGGGCAAAGGTCGGCACGCACAGCTTCGTGCCGCGCGATGCCGCGCCCACCGGCGCCGAGCGGGTGGGCCGGGAGCGCCCGTGATGCGGATGGACCGCGACAAGCGGTCCGAGGGGCCACTCATCACCGGCATCGTCGGGCGCGGATTTCGCGTCGATGAAGGCGTGTATGAAGGGCTGATCATCACCCCCGACCGCGCTGATGGCTGGTCGCCGCCGCCACTCGCCGATCTTGGCGAAGCCGACCTTGCGCCGATCCTGTCGCTCGACCCGGCACCCGAATTTCTGCTGCTGGGGACGGGCGATATGCTGCAACGCCCGTCGCCCGCGCTGATCGCCGCGCTGGACGAACGCGGCATCGGCATCGAACCGATGGACAGCCGCGCGGCGGCACGCGCATGGGGCGTGCTTCGCGCCGAACTGCGATGGATTGCGGGCGCTCTCTATCCGCTTGGGTAAAGCGCTCGGGATCGATCCGGAACTCTGTCGCGCGCGTGACGATTGGGTCTGAATGGACCAGGCTAATGAAAACCATCCGATTGTTTTGATCACCGGGGCGGCGGGCAATATCGGTCGATCGGTCGCCGCGGCGCTGGCGGATCGCTATCGCATCGTCGGACTGGATGTGGAGGCGGCGGACGCCGACTATCCGATCCTTGAAATGGACATAACCGACGATCGCTCGGTCGCCGCGACCCTGGCGTCTTTCCGGGAACGCTATGGCGACAAAATCGCCGCCGTGCTTCACCTCGCGGCGTTTTTCGATTTCACAGGCGAAGAAAAACCGGCCTATCAGGCGGTCAATGTCGATGGCAGCCGCCGACTGGTCGCGGCGCTGCGCGACTTCGATGTCGGCGCGTTCGTCTATTCGGGCACGATGCTGGTCCACAAGGCGGGCGAAGCCGGTCAAACGATCGATGAGGACCGCGAAATTGCTCCGGGCTGGGCCTATCCGCGGTCAAAGGCGCGCGCCGAAGCCGCCATCGGGGAGGTGCGCGGCGATATGCCGGTGATCTTCCTGCATCTTGCCGGCTTGTATGACGAGAGGAGCAGCGTTCCCACCTTCGCGCATCAGATGGCGCGCATCTATGAACGCGATCTGCAAAGCCATTTCTATTCGGGCGACCTGTGCGCCGGTCAGGCTATGATCCACCGCGACGACATGGTCGATGCCATGGTGCGCGCGGTCGATCGGCGAAACCGCTTTTCGGCCGAAACCACGATCCTGATCGGCGAGCCCGAAACGCTGGGCTATGGTGAGGTGCAGGACCGGCTCGGCCGGTTGATCCATGGCGAGGCGGCATGGGCGACGCTTCGCATCCCCGCACCGTTAGCAGCCGCCGGAGCCTGGGCGCAGAACAGGGCCGAACCCGTGGTTCCCGAGCCGATCGACCGCGGCGAACCGTTCATCAAACCGTTCATGACCCGTCTGGCGAGCGATCATTATCAGCTCGATATTTCGCGCGCACACACACTGCTGAAGTGGGAGCCGCAACACCGGCTTGCCGACGTGCTTCCGGCGATGGTCGCGGCAATGAAGGATGATCCGGCGGCATGGTATGCGGCAAATGGCATTACGCCGCCCGCTTCCCTAGCGCATTCGAATCGGGTGGAGGCGGATGCCGGGCCTGGGCGCTGACGGGTCGAAAACCGCTCTAGCGAACCAGCCGGGCAAGATGGTCGTATAGTGCAGCGGTGTTGACTTCCCAGCTGAAGCGCCGCGCGGTCGCCTTCACCGTTTCGGCGGGCGGTGGATGAGCAAGCAGATCGGCGATTTCCTCGGCAAAGGCCTCCGGCGTCGGCTCGGCAATCCGTCCGGCAGCCGGAGCGGTCACCATTTCGCGCGCGCCGCCCGCGTCCGTGATGACGATGGGGGTGCCGCTCGCCAGCGCTTCCACCCATGCATTGGCCAGCCCTTCCGAGGCGGAGGCAAGTGCCATGACATTTGCGGCGGCGAGGTGGCGCGGAAGATGCGCATGGGCGATCGCACCGAGCAGCGTCACCCGATCGCCGATTCCCAGCCGGTCGATCTGCGCCTGAAGCCGTGCGCGTTCCGGTCCTTCGCCGATAATGTGCAGGCGAACGCCGGGCAGCGCCGCAATCGCTCCAATGACGATGTCGTGGCGTTTGCGTGCAATCAGCGCACCGAGCGACACGATCAGCGGGGAGTCGTCGATGTCGAGTGCTGCGCGTGCCTCCTTGCGACTTTCGACGCCGAAAGCGGAGCGGTCGATACCGGTATGGTGAACCGCAACTGGCATGTGCGGCGTGGCCAGGGCGGCGATATCCCCGGCCATCGCTTGCGACACCGCGAGCAGGCCATCGGCGTCGCGTACCGCCTGTGCGACCTGTCCGGCGGTGCGCCGCGCATGGCCCCAGTAATGGATGTCGGCACCGCGCGCCTTGATCGATACCGGCACGCCGTAACGGCGCCCTAATGCGAGTGCCGCGGGGCCGTCTGGAAAGAAAAATTCAGTATCGATGATGTCGAAGCGAAAGTCGCGCCGCAGCTGGTCCAGCAGCGGCACCAGCGCGCGGGTCAGCATTGCCGCGTGCCAACGTCCACCCGTTCCCGGAATATTGATGAACCGGGGGCGATACACGTCCAGCCCGTTCCAGCATTCGCGACGCGGCTGCGCGGTCAGTGCACGATACCGGCGAGTCATCGAAAGCGGAAAGGGCGGCAGACCGATCGGCGCAACCACTTTCAGCGCCACATCGGGGTGGGCTGCCAGCCCGCCGGTCTGGCGTTCAACGAAAATCCCGAAATTGGGCCGCGACGCATCGGGGAAAAGCGTCGACAGCGTCAGTACGCGCAGCATGGCCGATATGTTACATGGCGATGCGTTAATGCGATACTGACGCTGTCGGATCTGGAGAGCCGGGTATCAGCCCTTCAAATCATGGTTGAGCGTGATTTCGGCGTCGAGCAGCTTCGAAACCGGGCAATTCGCCTTCGCGCCATTGGCGATTTCAGCGAATTTGTCGGCCGCGATGTCATCAACCTGCGCAGTGAGCGTCAGGTCGGAGCGAGTGATCTTGAACCCGTCGCCATCCTTTTCGAGGCTGACCTTCGCGCTGGTTTCCAGCGTACCAGCCTCATAGCCTTCCTTGGCGAGCGCGAAGCTCAACGCCATGGTAAAACAGCTCGCATGAGCGGCCGCAATCAGCTCTTCGGGGTTGGTGCCCGGTTCGTCGCCGAACCGGGTGCCGAACCCATAAGGCTGATCCTTGAACGCGCCCGATTCGAGCGAGATATGGCCCCGCCCTTCCTTGCCGAGGCCTTCATAGCGTGCGGATGCGGATTTTACGGTCATTATACCTCGCTCACTTGCACTGTACGTCGCCCTTGTCGATCTGCTGCCCGGCAATTGCGCCACCGGCAGCGCCGATGATCGTGCCGAGCGTCTTCGATCCGCCCGGGGCGATGATGTTGCCGAGAACGCCGCCGGCCAGACCACCGACAACCGCACCGGTCGTGCCGTCATCGCGCTTGCAGTAATAGCGTCCGTCCGAACCGCGATAAACGGTGTCGTTCCGGTTCATGGTCCGGGCCTGATAATTGCCCTGCGTGTAGTTGCGCGAGGCATCATAATAGCCGCCATTATTGGCATAGGTGCCGGAATTTCCTCCGAACATTCCGCCAAGGCCGCCCTGGCCGCAAGCGCCCAGCGGCAGCATCGCGGCGGTGCCCAATACCATCATCATCTTGCGCATCTTCTTCTCCCTTAAACTGCGGACGGACGCGACATGAAGGGTTCGCGTCATCGTTAACGTCCCTGATCGGCAGCGCGGTCCGCCGCCGGCGAGCAAAATCTTCATGCGGTCAGCGCTCGCCCCGATCGGCCGAAATGGTCGATCGCTGTCCTACCGCCCTGTCAAACGTGTCGCGTGCGCCGAGGTTTCATGAACGAAATGAAATGGGTGGCGCGATGCGGTGGACCGGGGGGATTCGCGCGACGAGCGCCCAAGGGGTAGGAGCAGCGTCGACGAAAATGAAAAAAGGAATGTCCCCGCCATGTCCGATATCGGTGCCGAACAGCTTATCGCGACGCTTGACCTCTCCCCGCATCCGGAGGGTGGCTGGTTCCGCGAAACATGGCGCGCCGAAGCGAAATCGGGCGATCGTGCGGGCGGCACGGCAATCCTGTTTCTGCTTGATGCCGATCAGGCTTCGCACTGGCACCGCGTCGATGCGGATGAAATCTGGCTGTGGCATTCGGGCGCGCCGCTAAGCCTCGACATGGCGCGCGATGATGCCGGGCCGGTGGAAACGCTGTCGCTCGGCATCGATATCGCGAACGGGCAATCGCCCCAGCAGCGCGTGCCCGCCGGCTGGTGGCAGGCGGCGCACCCGAATGGCGGCTGGACGCTGGTAAGCTGCATCGTCGTGCCGGGATTCGAATTTTCCGGGTTTGAACTGGCGGCACCCGGCTGGGCGCCGGGGCTGGCCTAACCGTCAGTAATCGGGCGCGGAAAGCCGGTAGCGGGCGATTGCTTCGTACCGCGCCCCCTCCTGCCCCAGCGTGCTTTCGAACAGCAGGAAATTGTCGAATCGAACCGGCGGCGTGGTCAGCGCGGCTTGATGATCAAGAAACCGCTCGGTCGACCCGGACCGCGCGTTGAGCCGCGCAAGCGTGATATGCGGGAAATAGGCGCGGCGTTCGGGGGCAAGACCCAGCCCGACCAGCGCCTGATCGATCTTGCGGTGAAGCCGTGACACAGCATCGCGCGGCGTGACCCGCGCCCACACCGCATGCGCACGACCGCGGCTTTGGAATTCGCCGACGCCCGCCAGCGCGAGATCGAAGGCGGGGAAGGCAATGTTGCCCAATGCGATGGCGATGTCTTCGGCCAGCGGGCGTTCGACCTGCCCAATGAAGCGAAGGGTGACGTGAAGCTGTTCGGCCGATTGCCAGCGGGCATGGTCGATCCCGCCCATCGCGGCCAGAATCGCATCGCGCATTGCGGGGGGCGGACGAAGTGCGACGAACAGGCGGTGCATGGCGCCTCCTTTCAGCAACATTTTGTAACACCCGGCGGCCGCCCGGTTTTGCTTGAAATACCGCGCCTGACGACCGATATTCCCATTAACCGGCAATAATACCGGGTAAAGGAGTTAAAGATGGCAAACTGGTCTGATCCCCGGACGACCGCCGCGCGTTATGCGACGGGCGCACATGCGCGCTCCGACGCGTATGATGCGGGGCTGCGGTCCTACATGCTTTCTGTCTACAATTATATGGCGTCGGGCGTTCTGCTTACCGGCATCGTCGCGATGCTGTTCGCGCTGTCGGGCGCGGTTGCTTCGCTTGTCGACATGCAGACGGGCCGGATGACCGCGCTCGGCTGGATCGTGTCGCTCGCGCCGCTCGGCATCGTATTCGCGATGAGCTTTGGTCAGGCAAAGATGAAGACGTCGACGCTTCAGGCGCTGTTCTGGGGCTTTGCGCTTCTGATGGGCATGTCGCTGTCGACCATTTTCCTTGTCTATACCGGCACGGTGATCGCGCAGGCTTTCTTCGCGACAGCCGCCGGTTTCGCTGGTCTCAGCCTGTACGGCTATACTACGAAGAAGGATCTGTCTGGGCTCGGAACGTTCCTGATCATGGGCGTGGTCGGCCTGTTCGTCGCCATGCTGCTCAACGCCTTCATCTTCCAGTCGGGCACGATGGACCTGATCGTATCGATCCTGGGCGTGCTGATCTTCGCGGGGCTTACCGCCTATGACACGCAGAAGATCAAGAGCATGTACGATTATGTCGCGGGCACGGACATGATGGGCAAAGTCGTGATCATGGGGGCGCTGAACCTCTATCTCGACTTCATCAACATGTTCCTGTTCCTGCTGCGCATCATGGGCAATCAGCGCGGCTGATCCGCGCGGGCCGCAATATTGAACGGCAAAAGCCCGGCGGGGAGACTCGCCGGGCTTTTTGTTTGCGCTTCGAACGGGGAACGTCCGGCCGTTCCGGCTCGTTGATCGATGCAACTCATTCGGGAGACAGACAATGGCCGACAAGACCGGAACCGGAGTGGACGAACGCGCGATGAAGGGAATGTCCGTCGCGCCGCCCGACCCCGACAGCGATGCGGAAACGGCGAAGCGACACAAGGAAAGTACCATCGAAGAGCGGTTGGCGCGCAATCCCGAAAGCAAGCAGGCGCGGCTGGACGAAGGTGTCGCGGAATCAATGGACGCCTCCGATCCGCCAGCGACGACCCAGCCGGTGCATGCGAGCGATCCGGCCCCGTCGTCCGGCTATGACGAGGCGGAAGAGCGCAAACGGCGCGAGGAAAAAGGCAAGTGAAGAAAGCCGGACCTATCGCGGCCTGATCCGTGAGCAAACAGGCAGCGGCCGCACCGCAGGGTTGGCGCGAGCATATCGTTCTATATGCCGCGCTTGCCGCCAATATCGGAATCGCCGTCGCGAAATTCATCGCGGCGGCGCTTTCTGGTTCGTCCTCGATGCTGACCGAAGGATTTCATTCGGTCGTCGACAGCGGCAATCAGATTCTGCTCCTCTATGGCGAGCATCGCGCGAAAAAGCCGCCCGACGATGCCCATCCATTCGGCTATGGCCGCGAACTGTATTTCTGGAGCTTCGTGGTCGCCATCCTGATTTTCGCGATTGGGGCGGGCCTGTCGGTCTATGAAGGCTATCTGCATATCCAGGACCCGGCTGAGATCGAGGATGCGACGCTAAGCTATATCGTGCTTGCCATGGCCTTCGTGTTGGAGGGCACGTCCTGGGTCATCGCGGTGCGTGAATTTGCGAGCGCGAAGGGCGATACCGGCTGGTGGCAGGCGGTTCGCCAGTCAAAAGACCCCAGCGGTTTCGTCGTCCTGTTCGAAGACAGTGCGGCATGTGCCGGCCTTGTAGTTGCGGGCATCGGCGTGTGGGCTAGCGGGCATTTCAACGACCCGCGCATCGATGGTGCCGCGTCGATCGTCATCGGCCTGATACTTGGTGCGGTGGCGTTGCTGCTCGCGCGTGAAGCCAAGGGACTGCTTATCGGGGAGGGTGCGGACAAGAGCGTTGTAGAAACCATCGAAACCGTGGTCGGCGCGCATAGCGCGATCGTCGGCGTCAATCATGTACGCACGATCCACACCTCGCCCGAAGGTATATTCGTCGCGGTCAGCGCGGATTTCGACGATCTGGTTCAGATGGGTGATGCCGAAACGATCATCGAGGAGATTGAGGATTCGTTGCGCGAGGCGGTGCCGCAACTGACATCGATCTATATCCGCCCCGAAAAGCGTGAAAATGCCGCCACGAAGCCGGGACAGTCGTCGATCCGGTCGCCGCGAAAGACCCTTGGCTGACGCGCGTCATACCGAGGCGCAGTGAGTCTGATTCGCTTGGCTATGTCCTCATCGCGAGGAGTGTAGCTATGCGGCGATCGAGCAACCATGGGGTATGCCGCATGGATATCGATTGCCGCGCCCCTTCGGAGCTCGCCATGACGATATTGCTGCGGGTGCAGGGCAATGCAACGTGGTGTTAGATCCCGACCGAAAATCAGGTTGAGCGATTTCAGCAGCTTGTGATTCACCGAGCGTTGCGAAGACCGGCAAGCTCCGATGCCGAATGCCGCCTGCTTTCATTGTGGCCGGTTTTGCATTGCTGGGCGGCCATTTTGAGAAGGCTGTTCAGCCAGGAAATCGATCAACGCGCGGAGCGCCGGGGGCGTCCGACGTCGACTGGGGTGGTAGAGGAAGAAGCCGGCATAGCGCTTGCTCCAAGGCTCCAGAACCCGCACAAGATCGCCGCGTGCAAGCTCATGCTCGACCAGCGTTTCGCTGACACAGGCGAGACCGACACCCGACAATGCGGCACCCTTCAAAAGTCCGGTGTCATTGACTGAAAATGGCCCCTCGACATTGATTTCCAGCGGGCCGTCTTCGCTTTCGAAGGGCCAGCGCCAAGATTGGCAATTTGATCCCCAGCGATAGTTGATGCAGCGGTGATGCTTCAGGTCCTGTGGCGAATGCGGTGTCCCATGCGCCGCCAGATAGCCGGGCGTCGCGACAATGGCATTGCGAAACGGCGGGCTGAGCCGGATCGCAATCATGTCCTTTTCGAGCAGCTCGCCCATCCGGATGCCGGCATCAAAGCCCTTGCCAACCACATCGCTCAGCGCATCGTCGATCACCATGTCGAGATGGATACCGGGGTAGAGCGCGATGAATTGCGCGAGCCGTGGCATCAAAAGCACCTCGGCCGTCAGACGCGGCAGGTTGAGCCGCACCGTCCCCACGGCATCGCCCCGTTGGGCGAGCGTGTCGTGCACTGCCTCTTCCAGGCCCGCGACCGCGGGCACAAGCCGGGTATAGAGCGACTGCCCGGCCTCGCTGGGCGACACGGCGCGCGTCGTACGGTTGAGCAGGCGTTGCCCCAGCCGTTCTTCCAGGCGCTTGATCGTCCGGCTCAACGCCGAGGGCGTGATCCCCAGCCGCCCGGCCGCTTCGCGGAAGCTGCGAGTGTCGACGACCATCATGAAGGCCCGCAGCTCCGCGTAATCCCCGCCGCCAATCATTCATTCCCTCGAGTCACTGATACAGTGATTTTTATGCCTATTAAAGTTTACAATGAACAGAGCCATCTTGCGACCATAATATCGAGGAAGCATCCGATGACCGCCCAATCCACGCAAATCGCCGCCTGGCAGTACGAGAACGCGCCGGCACTCATCCTCGGCTCCGCGCCGATCCCCAAGCCCCAAGGCAACGAGATCCTGATCGAGAACGCTGCGATCGCGATCAACCCGTTGGACTGGCTGTTGCAGAACGGCGCCATTCTTCCGTGGCTGACCTTCCCCTTGATCACCGGCAGCGATGTCGCTGGCACTGTTGCCGCCATCGGTCCTGAGGTCAGGCGCTTTGCCGTCGGCGATCGCGTGCTGGGCCAGGCGGTGAGCACCACCGTCAACAAATCCGCTGAAGGCGCATTCCAGCAATATACCATTGTGTCGGACCACATGGCTGCGCCTATTCCCGCGACGCTGTCCTTCGCGGATGCCTCCGTGTTGCCCCTGGGTCTGGGTACGGCCGCCAGCGGCCTTTATGGCGAAACGCAGCTTGCCCTGCCAGGGCCGTCGCTGGCTGCGACGGCGAAAGACGCGGTTGTGCTGGTCTGGGGCGGCTCCTCCAGCGTGGGGTGTAACGCCATCCAGCTGGCGGTCGCTTCAGGTTACACCGTGTTCGCCACCGCCTCGGCCCGCAATGCTGGAATGCTGAAGGACCTGGGGGCGGATCAGATATTCGATCATGCTGCCGATACGCTGATCGAGGATTTGCTGGCCGCGCTGCGAGGCCACAGCCTTGCCGGGACACTGCATGCGACCGGCAGTCTCGACGACTGCGCTGAGATCGTGGCCCGCGCCGAGGGCAGCAAAATGATTGCCGCGACACTGCCCGCCCCCGAGGGCTTCCGCGACGACGTCAAGGTCGGGCATATCTTCGGCACCTCGCTCAAGGACGATGCTGTCGGGCCAATGATCTACAAGGATTTCCTGCCCGCCGCGCTGGCGCAGAGCCGCTATCAGGCGGCACCTAAATCCCGGGTCGCAGGTCATGGTCTGGAGGCGCTTCAGGGCGCGCTGAACGCGCAGAAGGCCGGTGTCTCGGGAACCAAGATCGTTGTCACGCTCGGCTGAGCCGCCGCGAGCCAGAAACGCCGGAACAGCAGAAAAGGACGCACCATGTTAATCATCGCAGGACATGTATTCGTGGCCCCGGACGAAGTTGACGAGTTTCTCGCCGATGCTCGCGCCACGCTGCCATTGGGCCGCGCGGCCGACGGCAACCTCTTCTTCTCCTTCACCCTCGACACCCCGGAAGAGGGCAGCGTCGTGGTGCTCGAACGCTGGCGCGACCGAGAATCGCTCGATGCCTATCTGGCGCGCTCCGAGGTGATCGCGATCTTTGAAAAGTGGCACGATCGGATGCGCAACGAGGTCATGATGTATGATGTCCGCAACGAGCGCTCGCCTCGAGACTGATCGCGAATTAGTTTCAGGGAATGACAGATGTCGGCTGATGCTGCCTTTGTCGTTCAAGCCAGTGCTTTATCTTGTTCGATGTTCTGTCGCGGAGGTGCGCCAAACAACCGTCGATACTGCCGTGTAAACTGCGAAACGCTCTGATAACCGACTGTGTGCGCTGCGTGCGAAATCGTCGAGCCGTCCACCACCATCATCCTCCGCGCCTCAATAAGGCGCAGTTGCTTTTGGAATTGCAAGGGCGACAAGGGCGTCATCTCACGAAAGTGCAGATGAAAGGCCGGCTCGCTCATGCCGGCAACTGCTGCGAGCTGCTGAAACCGCTCAACCTGATTTTCGGTCGTGCTCTTAGCCGACGGGAGTTATTTCCACTATGTCGAGTTTCGATTCGAACGCAGGACTGGGCAGCACCAGCCGCCAGCGCGCGTCATCGATCCGTTCGACCAGCCCGGCCATGTCGCGATAGCGATCACGGCCGTAATCGAGCGGACTGCGTTCATTGCCGAGCACCAACGTTCCCAGAAAAACGCCGCGCGTTGCGGTATCGCTGAAGATCAGGCCAACGGGGCGCTGCGATCCGCCATAGCGCGTGAGGCTGAGCACGTTGTCCTCCCGCGCGACCGTGCAGGGATAAGCGGGGTAAGCCAGAAAGTCGCGAAGCCCGCTGCGCGCCGCGCCCAACTTATATGTACGGCAGGAATAATCGCCGGGCGGCGGCAGGGGAGTGGCCAGTGCGCGGTCGGGATCGAACAGCGCGGGGTGCGCTGCGATCGCTTCAGGCGCGGCCGCGCGCGCGGCGGGTAATGCCGCCATCCATGCATCGCGCCACCCGCGCAGTCGTTCGCGATCGCGATCGGTTGCTACCTTGCGCCAATCGAGCGGCGCGGTCTGCGCGGTGTCGACATTGCCGCCATCGCGGGCGGCGGTACGATGCGCGCAGCCGCCCAGCGATACTATAGCGACCAGAACAGTTGCCGACTTCGGCAAGGCCATGTGCTTCCCCAGAACAGAAGCGCCAAGCCTAGCCGAAGCTGCGGGCCTGTCCAGATCAGCGTTTGCGCGCCTGCGATTATTCCGCGGTCCAGCCGCCGTCGATCGAATAATTCGCGCCGGTGATCGCCTTCGCCTCGTCCCGGCACAGGAATACCGCAAGCGCCGCCACTTCCTCGGGCATCACGAATTCCTTGGTGGGCTGCGCCGACAAAAGAACGTCATTCATCACCTGTTCGCGGGTAAGGCCGCGCGATTCCATTGTATCGGGAATCTGCTTTTCGACCAGTGGCGTCCAGACATAGCCGGGCGAAATGCAGTTGACGGTGATCCCGTCGGTCGCGGTTTCCAGCGCCAGAGTCTTGGTGAGTCCGGCGATGCCGTGCTTGGCCATGATATAGGCTGTCTTGTTCGGGCTGGCGACCAGGCTGTGCGCCGATGCGGTCGACAGGATGCGGCCCCATCCCTTCTGCTTCATATGCGGCACGGCGGCGCGGAACAGATACCAAGCCGATTTAAGGTTGATGTCTAGGATCGCCTCGAACTTTTCGGGCGGGAAATCCTCGATCTTCGCGACATGCTGGATACCGGCATTGGCGATGACGATGTCAGGCCCGCCCAGTTCCTTGCTGCACCGTTCGACCATGGCGGCGATCTGATCGGGCTTGGTCATATCGGCGGCATCGTAGAGCGCCTTTGCGCCGCTGGTTTCGGCTATCGCGGCGCGTTCCTTTTCGATCGCGTCGGCATCGCCGAAACCGTTGATCATCACGGCCGCGCCTTCGGCGGCAAACGCCTTGGCATAGGCAAGGCCGATGCCGGAGGTGGACCCGGTTACGATGACGCTCTTGCCCTTCAGGAACATGATTACGCTACTCCTTGCTGTGCGGATTATGATGGGTCAGGTCGAAGGCCGCGGTCCTGCCGTCGAGAATATTCTGCGCGACGAGGCGCGATTTCGCCATGGTCTCGCCGACCGCCTGACGCCCCGATTGCCAATGTTCGCGCATCGTGCGCTGCGAAAATTCGAAATCGCGGCTGCCCCCCTCCCAGGCATTGGCGCGATAGATGAGCTGAACCAGATTGACCGGCATCTCCGCCGCCATGTCGCGAAGCGCATGAACGTCCGGATCGTCGGTGAATTCCTTCGGCAGCTTGTCAAGCACCTTGCGGATCGCCGCGCGGACCGTACGATCGCGCATATGCGCGGCGGATACCTGACGCGTGCGGCTGGAAAAGCGAATTTCCTTTTCACGCGCCATCACGTCTAGAATCGTGTGCGGAAGCCCCGCATTGGATGCGAACAGGTCGACCTGAAACACCAGCATCGGGCATTCCTGATGGTCGAGAACATGCGTAAGCGGCGTATTCGAAACGAGGCCGCCATCCCAATATAGCCGCCCGTCAATCTCTACCGGCGGCAAGCCGGGCGGGAGTGCGCCCGATGCCATGATGTGACGCGCGTCGATCCGCATCTCGTGCGTGTCGAAATAGCGGAAATTGCCGTTTTCGACGTCAACCGCCCCCACCGACAGCCGGACCGGGCCGTCATTGAGCAAATCCCAGTCGATCAGCCGGTCGAGCGTTTCGACAAGCGGGGCGGTGTCGTAGAAGCTGAGCGCTTCGGGCGTGCCGGGCGAAGCGAACATCGGCGGGATCGTGCGCGGGCGGAAAAAGCCGGGAACGCCGGTGGCGGCGACGCTGCCCGCCGACCATTCGTGAACGAATTCGCGCGCCGCGTCCCAGTTGGGCAGGGGAAAACTTGGCAGCGCGCTCGTCACCTCGCTCCAGAAATCGTTCAGCCGCTCGACCCGCCGTTCGGGCGGGTTGCCCGCGAAAATGGCGGCGTTGACCGCGCCGATCGAAATCCCGGCTACCCAGTCGATATCGATCGCCGATTCGGCAAGCGCCTCGATCACGCCCGCCTGATAGCTGCCCAGCGCGCCACCGCCCTGCAACACCAGCGCGACACAGCCCGGAAGCGGCAGCGCGCCGCCGTGTTTCAGGCGGGTTTGGGAGGGGTCGGCATCGGCCATCGCCGGCTAAATGGCGGTTGCGCTGCACCGCATCAAGAGTTGGGCCGCGATAAATAGCCGTGCAACCTGCCGGCCGCTGAGGCATTGTCGCACACGCGGCGACAATGACGAAAGGCGTTTTTTCATGCGGCTCGACGATCTCGACCCGACCAGCAATGCGCGCGACCTTGGCCGCGGCGGGGGCGGCAATGGCGGCGGGTTCGGCCTGCTGGGTCTGCTGCCGCTGCTGTTGGGGCGCAAACTTGGATGCGGGACGATCGCCATTATCGGTATCGTGGCGCTCGCCTATATGTATCTTGGCGGGGGCGGGGTTCAGACGGGCACGCAAACGCCGTCCTCGCAACAGGCGCAGACCGGCCGGGCGGTGCCGTGCGATACGCCCGACGAGCTGTTCGCGTGCCGGGTAATGACACTCGCCGACACCACCTGGCAGCAGATATTCGCCGAGTCGGGGAAACGCTACACCCCCGCGACGATCGATTTCTACGACGAAAATGCGCAGTCCGGATGCGGTGCGGCGCAGTCCGCAATGGGGCCGTTCTACTGTCCGAGCGACGATGGCGTGTATATCGACACCAGCTTTTTCGACGAACTAAAGAACCGCTATGGCGCGGATGGGGACTTTGCCCGGGCCTATGTGATCGCCCACGAAATGGGGCACCATGTTCAGGACCTGCTCGGCACGTCGGGCGATGTCGCGCAGAAGCAGGCGCAACTTGGCCGCACGCAGGGCAATGCGCTGTCGGTGCGGCTGGAACTGCAGGCGGATTGCTATGCCGGCGTTTTCGCTGCGCGCAATCGCGACCGGCTCGACCCCGGCGATATTGAGGAGGGGATGCGCGCTGCCAACGCCATCGGCGACGATACGCTGCAGCGGCAGGCGCAGGGGCGGGTCGTTCCCGACAGCTTCACGCACGGCACGTCCGAACAGCGGATGAAATGGCTTCGCACCGGCCTGCAAAGCGGCGATCCGGCGGCGTGCGATACGTTCAGCGGCGCGATCTGACATGGCGCAGGACGAAGCGGCGGTCATTCTGGTCGATGCCGACGCCTGCCCGGTAAAAGACGAAATCTACCGCGTCGCCAACCGTTATCGCGTGCCGGTGAAGGTGGTCAGCAACAGCAGGCTTCGCGTGCCGCCGGTCGATCGGGTAGAACGGATCGTCGTCGATGACGGCTTCGACGCGGCGGACGACTGGATCGCCGCGCGGGCGGCGCCGAACGCCATCGTCGTGACCGCCGACATCCTGCTCGCCGACCGGTGCCTGAAAGCCGGAGCAAGCGTCGTCGCACCCAATGGAAAGCCGTTCACCAGCGCGTCGATCGGCACGGCCGTGGCCACCCGTGCGATCATGGCCGATCTGCGCGCTGGCGGCGATACGATCGGCGGGCCGCCGCCCTTCACCAAGGCGGACCGATCGCGATTTTTGCAGACGCTAGACGAAACGATAGTGCGGCTGCGCCGGATGGGATAGGAGGCGGCCATGGCAGAGAAATTCGAACGGCATCGCCAGCCCTGGCGGCAGGACGAGGTGCAGAAGCTTCACACCCTCGCGCAAAAGGGAATGGGGTTGAAGGCGATCGCCAAGGCGCTGACCCGCAGCGAGGAATCGGTGAAGGACCGCGCCAAGGCTGACAAGCTGAAAATCGCCAAGCTGCGCTGAGGCGTTTGAATGTCTGCAACGCTGCGCCGATCGCTGTGACGATGCGGCAGTGAATTTAGTGGATTTCGGCGTGATGCACGAATTTCGCAACGATCCCGGTTGCACGGTGCATCAACTGCGGCTAAGGGGGCGGCCCCGGCACGATGCCGGGCTGGTGGCGGGGCCGTAGCTCAGATGGGAGAGCGCTGCAATCGCACTGCAGAGGTCAGGGGTTCGATTCCCCTCGGCTCCACCAATCAACTGAAAAATGCGTTGAATGACGACCCCTTAGGGGGCGCCCTGGAATCCGACCCTCATTTAGTACCCCATTCGCGCGGGCTATGGTGAACGATTTTGAGATGCCTAGTCGTCCGAATCCTCGCCAGAACGCGCGAGAATCAAGGTCGTCAATCAACTCATGGGCTGGTAGGTGAGTGTCTGGTTCGCAGCCGGCTTGCGAGTATAGCTGACGCTTATACGAACTCGGCTTCCGCCAACAAAGGCGACTTCATGGCGCCCCGCTGTGCCGCTGAAACCAGTCGTTCATTCACACGGCGAATTATGGCGTCGGCTGGGCCGGCCTCCGACTGTCCGGTGATAGGTGTCAGAATGAGCGAAGCTGCCGTTCGATCGACCCAATGCTTCGGTCAGCAGTCGAGAATAACACGGTCGTTCGCCCGGCCAGAACTGATCGTTCATAGTGGCCGTAGGTTCATCAGCCGCCGCGCGACGCAAACGACTGCTACAAGGGAGCGGATCCGGTCCCGCTGCCGTCCGCGGCTGGGTGGTTAGGCGACGGTCATCTTTGGTGATCGGCGATGAGCCAGCCGTTGCATATCCGTCTGGCACCTAGTTTAATACGGTGGTGCGCTTCCAGTGGAGAACAGTCATGCGTGTGTTCGCCTTCCTCCTGCCCGCGCTGCTGCTCGGCGCGGCGCCGTCAGAACCGGCGAAGGTGCCACTGGGCGCATTCCAAACTTGGGGAATACATCCCAACGAGTCTCTTGCCTTTGTCGCGGGCGGCCTCACGGTCAAGGTTGCGGCCTCTCCCTGCCAGTTACCGGCACAGAACGAGGGATGCACATTCGATGGCGTGAGCAACCAAGCGGTCGTCACCGTGAGTCAGCCGGGCGTCCCATCATTTCAAATGACAAGTGACCGCCAAGCCTCGTTCGTGCGTGTCGCCATAATCCGCCTCGCGCCTGGCAGGGGACGGACGGGAGTGGTGGTCGACAATCAGTGGGGCGGGTCGGGCGGATTCACCGCCGTGACGGTGATCGAACCAGCCGATGGTGGCTTTCACGCTGTTCCGCTCACGCACAACGGCAGCAGCGAGTTGTTCGGCGAGGTGTCGATCCTCCCTCGCCATCTGCTGAGGAACGACCAAACCGGCTTTGTCCTTGAGGCGCGAGGTTTCAACTACTCGAACGAGTGCAGCGCCTGCGCGCCCCGACCCCCGCTTGTGCTGACGATCCGCAACGGACGGAGCGTCGATATCTCGGCCGATCCAGCGGTGCGTCCGCTTTTCGCGCACGACCTGCCCGCTCATCGCGACGTCTGCATATCAAAAACCAGGGAACGCAATGGCAGCTGTGCTGCATTCGTCGCCGACGCTGCCCGACTGGGAAAGGCTGCGGCCGCTTGGCGGGTGATGCTCTCCCACTATCGTCCCGAACCAGCAGGTTACCCAGCCGCGCTGCGCTCATACCTGGTGAATGAAGGCTATCTGACACCATCCGCCGCCCGCGCTCTGCCGCTGCCCTAGCTGCAGCGCCCCACCAGTTTCATACCTATTGCCCGCACGGTAGGTAAAAGGCGCTTGCCTTCACATACTTTCAGTCGCCTAGGTGTCTGCCGCCCCGAACGTCCGGTATGCGGCAACGTTCATGCGACCGCCGATGACCGAGGTTTTGGCGTCTCATGTCTGTGCGATGGCCGCACGACTTGGGAAAGCTGAAGTCCACACGAACCAGAGAAACGGTCAGCAGCCGCCAACGGAGCAGCCATTCACAGGCATAGCTCGGCTCTTCGAAAGCGGTCGTAGATTAAGGCAGGCACCGAAGGCAGAAATTAGGCCGGTAGCGCAATGTCGGGTTACCGCCAGGCAGAGACGGATAGCAACCCGAAGCAGATGAACGACCGGGGCGAGGCGAGCGCACGGGTCCAGCTCGAAGCAGTCTTTCAGCCCCGGTGCAGCTGGCGTCGAGGCGGGCGTTCTTCAGCAGCCTGTTAGGCGGTCTTCTTGTATGCCTCTGTCGCCGCCGCATTGAGCAGATCGTTCTTAAATAGACGCATGAGGTCCAAGACTTCCTCGACCAGTGGGCCAAAGACTACGAAGCAAGTCGTGAGATTTTTGTACTTGAGGCCCCGATTCGAAATGTACTCCACGTAGAGCTCTGCGGATCGTTTTACGAAACCTTCCCAGTGGGCGTAAAGCAGGCCAACGCCTGCGCGCGTGAATGCCTTGCTCTTTTGCCCCCCCCTTTGCCGATTCAACACGGAACGTTCCAACCTCCTTGATGCGCCAAGCCAACTCTTGGTCCATGGCGTCTTGCAACTGAATCAACGTTCGAACAGCAGCCATATCAACCTCAGGGCTTGATCAGTTCTCCTGTGATGCGTTTCGAGTGAACGCATATGGCGGTGACGTGCCTCATCGATTAGAGGCTGTAATTCGCAAGAGCTTTTGAGCTGTATTCAGTAATGGCCCGCCGCAACATCAATGACCTGCTCGCTTTTCGCGCTGTCGCACAAGAGCGCAGCTTCACCCGCGCCGCCGCGCACATGGGCCTGTCACCCTCGGCGCTCAGCCATGCCGTGCGCGGGCTGGAAGAGCGTATTGGCGTGCGCCTGCTCACCCGCACGACCCGAAGCGTGTCGCCAACCCAAGCCGGCGAACGGCTGCTCGCCACGATCGCGCCGCGCTTCGACGAAATCGAGGCGGAACTCGGCGCCATCGCCGAGATGCGCGATCGGCCGGCTGGCACGATCCGCATCACCACGGGCATCCATGCCGCAGAAACGATCCTGTGGCCCGCGCTGGCGACCTTCCTGTCCGACTATCCGGATGTGACGATCGAGGTGAACGTCGATGCCGGACTGGTCGACATTGCGGCGCAGCAGTTCGACGCGGGCATCCGAATGGGAGAGACGCTGGAGCAGGACATGGTCGCCGTACCGATCGGGCCGAACCTGCGCATGGCAGCGGTCGGTTCGCCTGGCTACTTTATCAATCGCAAGGAGCCGCGCACGCCCCATGACTTGGCGGAGCACAGTTGCATCAACCTGCGCTTTCCGACGCTGGGTGCGCTTTATGCCTGGGAATTCGAAAAGGGCGGACGGGCGCTAAACGTCCATGTCGAAGGACAACTCATCGTCAACGAGATCGCGATGGCACGGCAGGCTGCGATCGACGGGGCCGGAATCGCCTATCTGCCGCGCGACTATGTCGAGGGGGAGGTCGAAGATGGGCGGCTTTGCAACGTGCTCGAAGATTGGTGTCCGCCATTCCCAGGTTATCATCTCTACTATCCCAGCAGGCGGCAGCAATCGCAGGCATTTGCCCTGCTGGTCGAGGCGCTTCGATTTCGGACGGGTTGAGCGGGCGCGAGCGTTCCGATCCGTATGGCTTCCGGGCACAGAGCTTATGACCGCTGTTAACGCGCGTAGCCGCCGATAAATCTAGAGCGGCTCGGATCGCTGACATAGCGGTCTTTCATTGGATCAGAACAGCGCGCCGATACCTGCCGGTCGTTCATCAGGCCAAACCGGCTTGCCGGCGACCTCGGGAAGCCGGAACCAGTGTCAAATTTCCGTCCGTTCGGACAGTGTCAGGGCATCATCCACGTCGACGCCTAGGTAACGGACCGTGTTCTCAATGTTTGTGTGGCCGAGCAGGATCTGGACAGCTCGCAGATTGCCGGTAGCCTTGTAGATCAGCGAAGCCTTGGTCCTGCGCATCGAGTGCGTGCCGTATTCCCGCTTGTCCAGACCGATAGTCGAAACCCATTCGTCGACAAGGCGCGCATATTGTCGTGTGCTCAAATGACCGAGGTAGTCGATCCTGCTTGGGAATACGAAGTCGCGAATCGTGCCGCCGCGCCGATCAAGCCAGGCTTTCAGGCTCTTGCGTGCCTCGGACATGATCTCGAACTGCACGGGGCGATCGGTCTTTTGCTGGATGACGGTCGCGCGATCCCGAAATGACCCCGCGCTCATCAGATCGCCGATCCTGATTTTGACCAGATCGCAGCCTCGCAATTTGCTGTCGATGGCGAGATCGAACAGGGCCCGGTCGCGCAGACGTTTGTGCTCGTCGAGATAAAAGCGAATCGCCCAGATATCGCGAGGTTTCAGCGGGCGCTTCGGCCCAACTATTTTCCCTGCGTTCCAAGGGCTCCGATCATGAATGGCGGGGTCGAGGTCTGAATGTCCCATGATAATTCTCCGATGACCGGGATGGCCAGCGTGAGTATAGGCTCCATACTCCGCGCCTTTCGACATGTGTCACGCGACACTTGACGATCTCGGAGTGCTGCGGTACATCCGAAGGATGGAAGTAGAGAGCATCAGGCACAAAGGCCTTCGCCGCTTCTTTGAGACGGGCAACGCCAAAGGCCTGGTTGGAGATGCGGGGCGATTGCGCAAGATGCTCGTTTTCATCGACGCTGCGGAAAGCTTCGAGGAGCTGTCAGTGCCTCCGAACTTCGGATTGCATGAGCTGACTGGCGATCGGAAGGGGAGCTGGTCGATGACGGTTACGAGAAACTGGCGGATGACCTTCGGTTTGAATGATCAAGGCGCGCTAATCGATATGGATCTGGAGGATTATCATGGCGCTTAAGATGCACCCTTCGCTCGCTGTCCACGTGGGGGACTGGTTGAAAACAGAAATCGTGGAGCCTGCAGAGGTCAGCGTGACGGCTTTGGCCGGGCATTTTGGCGTATCGAGGCAGGCGTTGAGCACCTTGCTGAACGGCAATGCGAACCTGTCTGCTGATATGGCTATTCGGTTTGAGAAGGCTTTCGGCATCAAGGCCGACACTCTGTTGCGGATGCAGACAACCTATGAGCTGGCCCAGGCCCGCGAGCACGAGCAGGACATAAAGGTCGAGAAGCTCAAAAAAGCTGCCTGACATTGCCAACATAGCCCTTCACGTCTCCAGTTGGATTTGCCGGACTTGTCGTTCATTCACTAGGGGACTGATGTGAACGCGTCCCCGAAGCTGGGTCGCTATCGATCCAGCTTTACCAGCGCGTCGGCACGTGCACTTCTTGTCAGTGCGCCCGCGGAGCGGTGGGCCGGCACTGGTGCGGTGATACCTGCCAGGGTGGTTCGGACAATCCAGAGCAGCTTGCAATAGTGGTATTACCCCCTCGCATTTGAGTGCATGTCACCGGCGTGTCACCACGGCGCCAGATGGTACCGAGGGGCGTCGGGGACACGGCGCTGGTTCCGCTCATCTCGTGCTCGTGGCGGGGCCGAAGTCGATTATCATTCCGTCGAGCGGAGTCTCGTTGCGACGCACGCCACCCTTGTGGCCATCGTCCGGGAGAACGCGATATCGATCTATGACGTACGGAACGCCCTCGCCGGTGAGCAGCGATGGCGTGGTCGAGACTTCAAAATGAAGGTGCGGCTCACGGGCGTCGCCCGAGGCACCGATGCGCGCGATCACCTGACCGCGTTGGACGTGATCGCCCACCTTTACACGAAGGCTGCCCGGGTGAAGATGATAATAATGCGCATATTGTCCGTCCCCCAGATCGAGCGTGATCGTGTTGCCCCCCAATTTGTCGAAGGTCAGCGCGGCGGCGGGATGGAAGTCGACGCCGTGGCCCGGCGGGTTGTCGGGCAGACCGTCGCGCGCCTCGATCACGACCGCATCGGCAACCGCGAGCACCGGCTGGCGATAGGCGTAATAGGATGAATCGCGCGTTTTGTCGCCGCTGAACGATGCGCCGTTACGAACTTGTTTCCAGTCGATCGCGAAGCGACGCGAGTCGGCAAGATGACCGTCTATCACGAAGATGCCGCGCCGATGATGATTGTAGCGGCCATTGCCGGGGCCGTCGGCGGCGTCCCAGTCGCTACCCCTAACCGGCGGACCTAGCACCTTCAGCAACGGGTGACGCGCCTCCACCGTCCCCCCGGTGACAACCGTGCCGTCGCTATAGGTCAGGCGCTCGGCAAGATGCTCGGGCAGCGGTTCGCCTTGCGGTACGCTGATCGCCAGGAACAGCGCCACCGTCCGACCCGGCGCAACCGAGATCGGCTTGGCGGATTCGTCCATCGACATTCCCTCGCCGAGAGGCTGGGCAATCGCGGTCAATTGCTTGCCGGTGAAGCGCCGCAGGGGTTCCCTATCGGCATTATCGGGGTCGATGATGTCGAGGCTCTTCACCCTCACCTCGGCTGAGGATAGATTGGTGAGATAGAGCTCGTAGATAAAATGATGGCCGCCATCAGCGGGAAACGCGATTGGCGCATAGGGCGTGCGCATCCAGATTTGAGGCGGCAGCACCAGCGACTGCAGGGCGGCGACAGGCGTCGTTGACGCGATCAGGCTCGCAGCCACGCCCACACTGCCGATAACCCACCGCCCAAATCCCTTACCCATCGTCGCGAAGCTCCCAATATTGGTGTGTTATGTTATTATCACACCTGGCTTGGCATACCAAATTGCGGGCTAGACAGCATGTCGCCACGCTCATGAAGCGGACGCGGATCGAGGCGCTGCCGACGACCGAACACGTCGAAGCCGGCACCGGGGCACAAGGTTTTACTCCTATTTGCTGCCAAACTGGCGATCGGCGGGCAGACCCCGGACGAGGCCTATGGACGGAACGGCCCATCAGATGATGGGAATGCGCCCCATCATCTGACGTCAAGAATGGCGGTATGAACAACACCCGAGATTAGCTTAACTTCGCCGCCAACCTGTCCAAAGAACCGAGACCACCTCACCCCCCCGTGCACAGGTCTCCTAATCGGGCAGCGCGTTCATCATGTCGCTGGCGAAATACCATATGCCGTCATCGCCCAGGTGCCATACGGCTTGATATTTCTCCGTAACGACATCGGCGGTGCCGTTTTCGCCCGCCTGCTCGTAAGACAGGACGCCGACTTCCAGCGCGTAATCGTCGCCGAGCGGGCGCACGACGGCGGGGCGCAGCGACAGGTTTTTCGCTTGTTTCGCCAGACCGGCAAGCACGTTTGCAATCGCCTTTTCCCCCTGCATCGGCGGTTCGCCCGGCACCATCAGCAACGCATCATCTTCATAAAAGGCGACGGCATCGGCAATGCGCCCGGCGTTGAAGGCTTGGGTGAAATCGGAATCGCGCGTGGCGATCGTGCGGGCGAGCGGCGCGATGTCGTCGCTTTCCTGCGCGCTAAGCGGCGATGCCGCGATCAGGGCGAAACCGGCGGACAGGATGGTCACCAACTTCATGCGCGGTCCTTTATTTGATCGGGTTGCGCAAATCCTGCTCGCGAAGGCGCGTGCCCGTCAAGCCGATCGAGTCAAGTGACGCCGTTTGAGCCGCTGTTCGCGCCACACGATATACAACCCGCTGCCGATGATAACCGGTGCGCCGATCCAGGTTGCGTCGTTCGGCCACATGCCAAACAGCAGATAGCCATAGATCGTCGCCCAGATCAGGCCCGAATAATCCATCGGCACCACCACAGATACCGGTGCCATGCGCAGCGCGGCGGTCAGCGCCAATTGGCCGGCCCCGCCGATCAGCCCGATTCCCACCAGCATCGCCCAGGTCACTGGATCATGCGACTGAATATGCCAGAAATATGCGATGCCCAGCGGCGGCACCGAAAGCGCGGAAAACCAGAATACGGTCGTGTACGCACCTTCGGTACGTCCGATCTGACGCAGCAGGATGGAGATCATCGCGACCAGAAACGCCGCCGCCAGCCCGACAAGCGCCCCGGCCAGCGGAATGTCCCCGCTTCCCGGCCGGGCAACCACGATGACACCGGCGAAACCGATCAGCACCGCCCCCCAGCGATGCCAGCCGGTGGGTTCGCGCAAGATGAGCGCGCCGAGGATCGTCGCGAAAATCGGGGCGGTGAAGGCAAGTGTCTGCGCTTCGGCCAGTGGGAGCAGCGTGATCGCGCCGAAATTGGCGAACATGCCCGTCAGTCCCACCACAGTGCGCGTGACATGCGACCAGGGACGCAGCGTGCGAACCGCGCCGAGCCCCGGCCCCGCCGCCATGAAAACGAGCACCAACGGAACCGCGCAGGTCTGACGAAAGAAAATCGTCTCGATAAGGTTCGCCCCGCGGGCTTCGACAAGCTTGATAAGTGCCGCCATGGATGCGAGGCAGAGAATCGCGAAAAGGCGAAGCCCTATTCCACTTAAAACCCGTTCCGGATTGTCCGCTTCGCTTGCCATTTGACCAGCAATAGGGTGAGGCTTGGCGGGCGACAAACCCTTAAGTCACGAAAGACCCCATGCCCAAGCACGCGCTTTCCGTTACCCGCGAAGACGATTTCGCCCAATGGTATCAGCAGGTAATCACCGAAGCCGATCTCGCCGAAGAATCGGGCGTGCGCGGCTGCATGGTCATCCGCCCCTGGGGCTATGGCATCTGGGAGCGTATCCAGCGGCTGCTCGACGACCGGATCAAGGCGACGGGCCACGACAATTGTTATTTCCCGCTCTTCATCCCGCTTTCCTATTTCGAAAAGGAAGCCGAGCATGTCGACGGTTTCGCCAAGGAAATGGCGGTCGTCACGCATCACCGGCTGATTATGCAGGACGGCAGGATGGTGCCCGATCCCGACGCGAAGCTGGAAGAACCGCTGGTCGTTCGTCCGACATCCGAAACGGTGATCGGCGCCGCCTTTTCGCGCTGGATCAAATCGTGGCGCGAACTGCCCGTCATGATTAACCAGTGGGCCAATGTCGTACGCTGGGAGATGCGCACCCGCATGTTTTTGCGCACGTCCGAATTTCTCTGGCAGGAAGGGCATACCGCGCACGCCAGTGCCGACGATGCGCGTGAACATGCGCTCAGCAGCCTCGAAATCTATCGCAGCTTTGCCGAAGATTGCGTCGCGATGCCGGTGGTTGCAGGGGAAAAGCCGGAAAACGAACGCTTTCCCGGCGCGGACGCGACCTGGTCGATCGAGGCGATGATGCAGGACGGCAAGGCGCTTCAGGCAGGTACTTCGCACTTTCTGGGCACCACCTTTGCCGAGGCGCAGAATATCAGGTTCCAGAACAGCGAAGGTAATTTCGAACATGCCTGGACCACCAGTTTCGGCATGTCGACGCGGATGGTCGGCGGACTGATCATGATCCATGGCGACGATGACGGGCTTCGCGTGCCGCCGCGGGTCGCGCCATGGCAGATCGTCATCGTGCCCATGTTGCGCGACCAGCATGAGGATGAACGTGTACTATCCTATTGCCACGAACTGCGCGCGCAGCTGGCGCAGCTCACCGCGATAAACGAACCGGTGCGCGTACTGCTCGATACCAAGCCGGTAAAGGCGGCGGCCAAGCGCTGGGGCTGGGTGAAGAAAGGCGCGCCGATCATTGTCGAGGTCGGCGCGCGCGATGTCGCCGGCGGCAATGTTTCGGTGCTGCGCCGTGATCGCCTGTACAATGAGGACGGCAAGCTTGCGAGCGAGATCATGGAACGGCACGATTTTGTCGATCGCGCATCCGACATGCTGGAAAATATCCAGCAATCGCTTTACGAACAGGCGCGCTCGCGCCTCGACGGCAATATCGAACGCGGCATCACCGATTTTGCCGGACTGGAAGCGTTTTTCAACGAAGGCGGCAAATATCCCGGCTGGGTGGAAGTGCAATGGTGCCGTCCCACCGGTGATGTGCTTGCCGGGGTGGTCGAGCGGCTGAAGGCGCTGAAGCTGACCATTCGCAACGTGCCGATGGATGCGCCGCCCGCCGATGGTGACTGCATCTTTACGGGCAGAAAGGCGGCCGAGCGGATTTTGGTGGCGCGCGCATATTAGCGCGCACTACCCGAAGGGCAGCAACGCGGGGGGCGCGGTCGATGATCGTCCGCGCCCCCGCTTTCCTTCAGACCGCGTCGAGTGCGGCGTCGAAATCGGCGATCAGGTCGTCGGCATCCTCCACCCCGATCGAAATGCGCACCAGATTGTCGGTGATGCGAAGTGCCTTTTTGCGCTCGTCGGGCACCGAGATATGCGTCATCGCGGCAGGGGCGGAGGCGAGCGTTTCGGTCCCGCCCAGACTGACCGCCAGTTTCGCGATCTTCAGCGCATCGAGGAACGCGAACGCTTCGCGCTCCCCGCCCTTCAGGTATAGCGAGAAGGTCGATCCCGCGCCCGAACAATGCCGCCTGTAGATGTCATATTGCGCATCGTCCTTCAGGAAGCCGAGATAGCCGACCTTCTCCACCTTGGGGTGGTCCTTCAGGAATTCGCACACCTTCGCGGCGTTTTCGCCCGCGCGGCTCATGCGCAGTTCAAGTGTCTCCAGGCTGCGGCACAGCATCCAGGCGGTGTTGGGATCGCAGATCGTGCCGATGGTGTTCCGCATGGCGCGCACGATATCCATATGCTTGCGCGTGCCGAGCACGCCGCCCGCGACAAGGTCCGAATGCCCACCGGCATATTTGGTCAGGCTGTAGACCACCATGTCCGCGCCATGCTGCAACGGTTTTTGCCACAGCGGGCCGAGAAAGGTGTTGTCGATCGCAATCGGCGGCTTGTCATCACCCGTGCCGAACACGGTATCGCGCAGCCGCGCCACCGCCTCGACATCGACCAGCGCGTTGGTGGGGTTCGCCGGACTTTCGAGATAGATCATCGCGACGCGGCTGTTCCCGGCCTTGCGCATCACCGCCTCGATCTCGTCGGGGCTGGCATCGGCGGGGAAGTCGAGGAATTTCACCCCGAATTTGCCGAGGATACGAGCGATGAGCGTTTCGGTCGCTGCATAGAGCGGCCCGGAATGAATGATCGTGTCGCCCGGATTGCAAAAGGCGAGGAACAGCGTCGCGATCGCCGACATGCCCGAGGAGAAGGCCAGCGCTTCTTCCGCGTCTTCCCACACGCCCAGCCGATCCTCCAGAATTTCCTGATTCGGGCCGTTGAAGCGCGAATAGACCAGACCTTCGGCCCCGCCTTCACGCTTGCCGGTAATGCCCTCGAAATGGCGCTTGCCCGCCGCCGCATTGGGAAACACGAAGGTGGAGGTCGCGAAGATCGGCTGTTTCAGCGACCCTTCGGACAAGGCGGGGTCGAAGCCGTGCCCCATCATCAGCGTGGACGGCTTCAGCTTGCGGCCGCCGATTTCCTCGATATCGGGCTTGGGCCGGCGGCGCGGCGTGATGCCCGTCATGTCGGCTTCGGTTTCGTTCGTCATAGGCTAAGGCTCTCCTTGCGTTGCGGATGGCGCCCATCGTTATGCGGGCCAGTGCGGAGAGGTAGTAACGATTGTAACCGGTTGCCGCCAGCGCAGCGATGCCGCGCTATCGGCCGATTATCGCGATCTGCCGCCCGTAATCCGGCTCGCGCGCATGGGTGGCGCGCCTGTAGGAGAAGAAACGGTCCGCATCGGCATAGGTATCCAGCCCCAATGCCTCCACCCGGCCCACGCCCGATGCGGCCAGCCGCGCGGCGACATAACCTTCCAGGTCGAATTGCGCATGATCCGGCCGCCCGGCGGTGAAGAAGCGTTCGTTTGCGGCGTCATCGCGTACGAAGCGATCGACGAAGCGCTGATCCACCTCGTAGCTGGCGCGCGCGATGCACGGGCCGATCGCGGCACAGATCCGCTTTCGCTGCGCGCCCAGCGCTTCCATCGCGAATAGGGTCGAATCGGTGACCCCCCCAAGCGCACCCTTCCACCCGGCATGTGCGGCGGCGACGACCCCGGCTTCGCGGTCGGCGAGCAGGACCGGCGCGCAGTCGGCGGTCAGGATGCCCAGCGCCAGCCCCGGACGGTCGGTGACCAGCGCATCGGCTTCGGGACGAAAGGCGGGATCGGCATCGGTGCGCAGGGTTACCGCATCAGCCGAATGAATCTGATAGAGCGTCATCAGCTTCGCGCCGGGCAATACCGCTTCGGTCGCGATCCGACGATTTTCAGCCACCGCCGCTTCATTGTCGCGCGATCCCCTGCCGACGTTCAGCCCGGCATGGATGCCGGTGGAAACGCCGCCGCGCCGGCCCAGAAAGCCGTGCGCGACGCCCATCAGCGCACCGGCGCGGATCACTTCGACATCATTGTTCACAGCGCGCGGCTCCAGATGCGGTCGTCATCGATCGTTTCGCCCACGCGGAATTCGTACGCGCCGACCTCCTCGAACCCGTAGCGGGTGTAAAAGCGTTGCGCGCGGATATTGTCGACATAGACGCTGAGCACCATGCGGTTCTTTCCCGCTTCACGCGCGCACTCGATCGCCCAGTCCATCAATTCGCCGCCGACGCCGCTGCCCTGCCAGCCGCCCAGTACGTAAAGCTGGTGCAGTTCGATCGTATCTTCGCCCCAGTCGCCGGGAAACAGTACCGGGCCGATTTTGGCGAAACCGACAATTTTGCCGTCCTCGACCGCAAGGCGGACGCGATAAGCGGGATCGCGCAAGTGTGAGGGCAATCCGCGTCCAAAGGTCTCGTTCAGAAAGGCGTGGAGATCGGATGCAGGGTACAGCGTGCCAAACGCTTCGGTGAAGCTGCGCGCGGCAAGCTGCGAAAGCTCGGCACCGTCGTCGAGCACCGCGTCGCGATAATCGATCATCAAAAACCCGCCGGTACGGGCCAGCCGGGCGCGGTGACGCAGATCGCCTTGAACAAATGCCCCATCGCCTGCGGCCCGACCAGCCGGTCGCGGTCGGCGCGTATCATCTCCGCCCGGTCGGGCGCTGCCGCGGCCAGCGCCTCGGCACGCGGTTCGATGCCGAGCGCAAGCAGCAGGTCGGCCTGGGTCACGGGGCCGTGAACGACAGCGTCCTCTGCGCGCGCGGCCTCTGCCAGTGTCGCGAAATCGACATGCGCGGTCAGGTCCTGATCGCCCGGCGCATCGAATGGGTTGGCATAGCCATGCCCCTTCACCGCCTGAAGCGTGTCGCCGATCGCGGGGCCTTCATAGCCGTAATCGATGATGATCGCGGCGCCGCCCTGCTGCACCAGCCGCTTTGCGAGCGCGCGCATCACGGCGACGCAGGCGGGCGAGGTTTCGAGGATCGATCCGCTTTCGGCTTCGCGCAGGTGCTGCGGGATGATCTGGTCGAAATTGCTGCCGCCAGCGATCGGCAGGAACAAGGTGTCCTGACACGCGACCAGCCGTTCGCGCCAGCCTTTATCGGTCCGGATCAACTGGCGAACGGGCAGCGCGTCGAAAAATTCGTTCGCGACGACCAGCAGCGCACCGTCATCGGGTACGCCGACCAGGTCGACATTCCATTCGGCGTCGGGGACCGCCTTTGCCTGCGCTTCGCGCAACACGGGGCTGGTTTCGATGAAATGGACCGGCGGGGCGAGGCTCACTGTCTTCATCGCGCGGAGCGCGTCGGCCGCGAGCGTGCCGCGTCCCGGACCATATTCCAGATAGCGGGCATCGGGCTGACCGGCGCGATGCCATAGATCGGTCAGCGCAAGCCCGATCAGTTCGCCGAACATCTGGCTGATTTCGGGGGCGGTGGTGAAGTCGCCCTCGCTGCCCAGCGGATCGCGCGTGGCGTAATAATGGCTGTTCGCCGCCCCCATGAACTGCGCCACCGGGATCGGCCCGGCAAGCGTGATCGCGCGGGCCAGCCGTTCGGCGAGCATCGGTTCGTCGGCGCTGGATTCGGTCATGATCAGTGCCCTTAGCGACTTTCACACGGCCTTGCGACCTGCGTCGCGTCTCTCCTGTTCCCGACGCCCGGCCCTCAGGTGGCGGGCTGATCCACGAACGGTTCGCGGTGTCCTTCACGCTTTTTCGCCGTCGCGATCAGGTAGAGCCCCCCAAGGATCATCGGGAAGGTCAGCAACTGCCCCATATGCAGCCCCGGCGTGCCCAGAATGGGGTTATGGAGATACTGGATATCCGCCTCGCGAAAGAATTCGACGAAATAGCGGCACAGGCCGTAGCCCAGCAGGAAGATGCCGACCAGCTTGCCCGGCTGATAGCGCGCGCGCGTTCGCCAGAAGAAGAACCAAAGGACGAGGCCGAGCACGATGCCCTCCAGCCCCGCCTCGTACAACTGGCTGGGATGGCGTGGCGGATCGAACCCGCCCGCGACGGTGTGCGGAAACACGATCGCCCAAGGAACGTCGGTGGGACGTCCCCACAACTCGCCGTTCACGAAATTGGCCAGTCGTCCGAAGAACAGGCCGAAGGGCGCGCAGCAGGCGACGTAATCGTGAATTCTCAGCCAGTCGAGCCCGTTGCGCCGGGCGAGGTAGAAGATGGCGAGGCTGACGCCCAGCGCGCCGCCATGGAACGACATGCCGCCGTCCCAAAGCGCAAGCACCTTCAACGGATCGCCCAGCATTTCGGGCGCATAGAACAGAATATAGCCGATTCGACCGCCCAGGATGATGCCGATCGTGGCATAGAAAACCATGTCGTCGGCATGGCGTCGCGCCATCGGCGCGGCCGGCTGGGCCAGCAGCTTCAGCAGATACCACCAGCCGATCAGGATGCCCGCGATATAGGCGAGCGAATACCATTTCAGCCCGAATTGATGGCCGAACAGCGTCACGTCGAACACATTCCGGTCGAGGTGCAGCGAGGTGAAATGAAGATACTGGCCGCTCGCGGCGACTTCCGAAAGGATCACGGCGTTCCAAAGCTCCGCAAGGCAGGGTCGCCCGGTCAATAGAGCGATCGCCGCCGGAACCCAAGCCGTTTCCCGCATCGCGCGTCGATAGATCGGCGCAGGCGACGATGCGATCTAGTCTTGCGCCGTCGGGGGCGATAGAGCGGGTGGCATGGCGGACGGGGAAAAGCGACAGGGCGGAATCGACCGGCGAACGCTGCTGATCGGCGGCGGCGCGGGGATCGGTCTCGTCGTCGCCTATGCCGTATGGCCGCGCCAATATTCGTCCAACCTGACCGCCGCGAAGGGCGAAACCGTTTTCGGCGCGTGGATAAAGATCGCCGATAATGGCGAGGTGACCATCGCGGTGCCGCAGGCCGAACTGGGGCAGGGCGTCTATACCGCGCTGCCGCAGATCGCGGCGGACGAAATGGGCGCCGACTGGCGCACCGTGGCGGTGCAACCCGCTCCACTCAACGCCCTGTACGCGAACGCCATGGCGGCGGGGATATTGTTTCGCGATGCGTTGGGCGACCTGCCGCAGGGGCTGCAGCAATCGCATGCCGAACGCACCGCGCTTATGCTGACCGCCGGATCGACATCGGTGCGTGCGTTTGAGGGCGAACTGCGCCGTGCCGGGGCGGGGGTTCGCGCGCTGTTGTGCAAGGCGGCGGCGCGGCGTTGGGGCGTCGACTGGCGCTCATGCGGAACCGCCGACGGGTTCGTCGTGCATGGCGAGGATCGCCTGCGCTTCGCCGAACTGGCGGAAGCCGCGGCTAACGAAGACTTGCCGAGCGACGTCGCGCTGCGCCAGGCGGGAAGCGAGCGGCTTTCGGGGACCAGCGTGCCGCGCCTCGACACGCCCGCAAAAGTCGACGGGTCGGCCAATTTCGCAGGGGATATCCGCCTTCCCGGCATGATGTTCGCCGCGATCCGCCAGGGACCGGTCGGCGACACCCGGCTGATCGCGGCAAATCGCGAAGCGGCCGATGCCATCGCTGGTGTTCGCCACGTCGTGACCAACCCGCGCTGGGTCGCGGCGGTCGCGAACAACTGGTGGGCGGCCAATCGCGCACTCGATGCGATCGCGCCGCGATTCGAAACGCGCGGCGCGATTGTCGACAGCGATTCGATCGACGCCGCGCTGGGCACCGCGCTCGACGGGGAAGGGCAGCGGATCGCGAAAGCGGGCGATCTGGCGCAGATATTTTCCGGCGCGGACATCGTCGCCGCGCAATATGAGGTGGGGCTGGCGCTCCACGCCGCGATCGAGCCGATGACCGCGACCGCGCATCTGGAGGGCGGACGGCTGAGCCTGTGGCTGCCCACCCAGGCGCCGGGGCTGGCGCGAGCGGCGGCGGCCGAGGTGGCGGGACTGGCGGAGGACAGCGTCACCGTTCACACCATGCTGGCGGGCGGATCGTTCGGCGCGAAGCTGGAAACGCTTGCCGCGCAGCAGGCGGCATTGCTCGCGAAAGAGGTCGGCAAGCCGATCCAGCTTACCTGGTCGCGTTCGGAGGATTGCCTTCACGATCGCTATCGCCCGGCGGCGCGCGCGCGATTGAGTGCAAGGCTGGCGAAAAACGGAGAGATCGCGGGATGGCTAACCAAGATCGCGGCACCATCGGTCGGGCACGAACTGACCCGCCGATTGCTTGGCGGCGATCCCGCCGCTTCGCTGTCGCTCTCGCTGCCCGGCAAGGGGGTGGGCGATCCACAGGCGGTGCAAGGCGCGCAGCCTATCTATGCCATTCCCAATTATGCGGTCGATCACCACCCGGCGGAAATCGGCGTGCCGGTGGGCGAATGGCGATCGGGCGCACACAGCTATAGCTGTTTCTTCACTGAATCGTTCATCGACGAACTTGCCCATGTGGCGGGGATTGAAGCGCACAGCTTTCGCATATCGATGCTGGGCGGACAGCCACGGCTCGCGCGGTGCCTTTCCACTGTCGCATCGCTGGGCGGCTGGCAGGGCGGCGTGCCGGGAAGCGGGCAGGGGATCGCCTGCCACGCCTTTCGCGATTCCTACATCGCCGTACTGGCGGAGGCCGGGCTTTCGGCGGGCAAGGTGAAGGTCGCGCGGCTGGTCGCCGCAGTGGATTGCGGGCGGCAGATCAATCCCGATCTGGTGCGTCAACAGGTCGAGGGCGGGCTTGTCTTCGGCATGGCCGCGGCGATCGGGTGCAGCACCGGCTTCACCGAGAATCTGGCCGATGCGCGGGGATTTCGCGATCTTGATCTGCCGCGCCTTGCCGATATGCCGGAAATCACCATCGAACTGATCGCCAGCGACGCCGATCCCGGCGGGGTCGGCGAAATCGCGGTGCCGCCGGTCGCTCCGGCTATCGCCAATGCGTTGCAGGCGGCGACGGGCGTGCGCTATCGCCGCCTGCCGCTGCTCAGCCGGATGCAGGACAGCGAATGAAACCCGACAACCATCCCGCCATCCCGTCGCCCCGGATCGGCGTTCTGCTGATCAATTTGGGAACGCCCGACGCGCCGGAGGCCGGTGCGGTGCGGCGCTATCTCGCCGAATTCCTGTCCGACCGGCGTGTGGTCGAAATTCCTCCAATAGCATGGCAGCCGATCCTTCGCGGCATCATCCTTCGTACCCGCCCCGCCAAGTCGGCCGAAGCCTATCGTCAGGTCTGGGGCGATGACGGATCGCCACTTGCCGCGATTACAAAGCGTCAGGCCGAAGGACTGCGGGATGCGTTCGGCAAGGGCGTGCTGGTCGATTGGGCGATGCGCTATGGCAATCCGGGGATTGCCGACCGCCTGAACGCGATGAAGGCGGCCGGGTGCGAGCGTATTTTGATCGCGCCGCTTTACCCGCAATATTGCGCTGCGACGACGGCGACCGCCAATGACGCCGCCTTTGCGGCGCTGGAGGGGATGCGCTGGCAGCCCGCCATGCGCACACTGCCGCCTTATTATGACGATCCGGCTTACATCGGCGCGCTGAAAACGTCGGTGGAGGAAGGAATCGCGGCGCTCAATTTCGAACCCGACACGATTCTCGCCAGTTTTCACGGCATGCCTGAGCGCACGCTGGAACTGGGCGATCCCTATCATTGCCATTGCCGCAAGACCGCTCGCCTGCTGGCCGATGCGCTGGGCCGCGATGTCATGGTCGCGTTCCAGTCGCGATTTGGTCGCGCCAAATGGCTGGAACCGGCAACCGACACAGTGCTCGCGGAACTGCCCGGAAAGGGGATCGGCAAGGTCGCGGTGGTGACGCCGGGCTTTTCCGCCGACTGTGTCGAAACGCTTGAGGAAATCGCGATTCGCGGGCGCGAAACCTTTTTGGAAAGCGGCGGAACCGATTTCGCCGCGCTGCCTTGTCTCAATGCAAGTGCGGTGGGGCTGGCAATGCTTCGCACGATTTTGCATCGCGAACTTGCAGGCTGGGTCGACGCTGCCTAGCCTTGGTAGAAACTCGGTAAACTGTGGAGAGATACTGAATGGCACGCGTAGCGATCGTAACCGGCGGAACGCGCGGGATCGGTGAGGCCATCAGCCTCGCCCTGGACAAGATGGGATACAAGGTTGCGGCGAATTATGCTGGCAATGACGAGGCGGCCCGGCTTTTCCATGAACGCACCCATATCAGCACCTTCAAATGGGATGTCGGTGATTATGACGCCTGTATTGAAGGGGTGAAGCAGGTCGAGCAGGACCTTGGCCCTGTCGACATCGTGGTCAACAATGCCGGGATCACGCGCGACGGCACGATCATGAAGCTGACCGCCGAAATGTGGAATGAGGTGATCCGCATCAATCTGGGCGGTTGTTTCAATATGTCCAAGGCGGTTTTCGCGGGGATGCGCGAACGCAAATGGGGCCGGATCGTCAATATCGGCTCGATCAACGGTCAGGCGGGGCAATATGGCCAGGTGAACTATGCCGCCGCGAAATCGGGCATTCACGGCTTTACCAAGGCGCTGGCGCAGGAAGGCGCGCGCTATGGCATCACCGTTAACGCGATCGCGCCGGGCTATATCGACACCGACATGGTTGCCGCGGTGCCCGCCGACGTGCTTGAAAAAATCGTGGCGCGTGTACCCGTTGGCCGACTGGGCCAGGCGGAAGAAATCGCGCGTGGCGTATCGTTTCTGTGTTCGGAGGATGCCGGCTTCGTCACCGGATCGACTCTGTCGATCAACGGCGGCCAGCATATGTACTGATCGAAATATGGGGACCGGCTCCCGCGAAGGGAAGGCCGGTCCCCGCCCTCGATACGCTACCCGAGGGAATGTCCGATGCGGCTCGGCCTGCCGGCATCGGACCTGTTATCTGACACGCGTTGGTTGAGCGGCGACTGAACGATGAAGTAATCGGCGGTTCAGCCATCTTCCCCCTTCCGGTCAGCGTCGCGACTGCCTAGAGCCGCTGCGATGCGCATTTTTTTCGCGGTCCTGCTGCTCCTTCTGTTGCTTCCCGGCTATTCGGGGATGCCGGGTCCATCCCGATACGAACCCGATATGCGCGTATCGGCCCGCCCGGTCGCGCTGTTCCCCGGTTCGCCCGAGCGCCGCACGATCGGTGCGCTGCGCTATCTGGGCGGGGTGGTGCTGGAAAGTCCGGACCCGGCATTTGGCGGCTATTCGTCGATGCGCCTGCGCGACGGGCGCTTCACGATGCTCAGCGATACCGGCAACTGGATAGCCTTTCGCCTTTCCGGTGCGCGTGTCAGCGACCTGACCAGCGGCAGTTTGCCCGGCGGGCCGGGGACCGGCTGGCAAAAGCGCGATCGCGATTCCGAATCGCTTGCCGCAGGTCCCGGTGCCGGACCGTTATGGGTGGGCTTTGAAAATTCGAATGCGATCTGGCGCTATAATTCGCTTGGCGGCAAGGCGACCGGGCATGTCCGGCCCGATGCGATGAAGCACTGGCCAATGGGTGGTGGGCCTGAATCGCTGGTCCGCCTTTCCGACGGCAGGTTCATCACCATTTCGGAAACCGGGCATTGGCCGAAGGCAAAGGGACGCGCTGCGATCTGCTTCAGCGGCGATCCGGTTGAATCGCCTGGTCGCGGCTTTCGCTTCGCCTATCGTCCGCCAGCGGGCTATGATCCCAGTGACATGGCGCAGCTTCCCGATGGGCGGTTGCTGGTGCTCAACCGGCGGTTATCGCTGCACGGCGGCTTCAGCGCGAAGTTAACGCTGATTGACCTTGATCGCGTGCAACCGGGAAGGATGGTTTCGGGCAGCGTGATCGCCACGCTGGCCAAGCCCGCCTTGCACGACAATTTCGAAGCGCTTGCCGTGACGCACGAAAAGGGACGGATCGTCGTCTGGATCGCGTCCGACGACAACCAGTCCCTTTTCGAAAAGACCTATTTGCTGAAATTCGCGCTTCAAATGCCGCCCCGCTGACAGGCGCGGCGAAGCGCGACGATTTCAGGCCGCCGCCTGCTTGCCCGCCAGCGCCTTGCGCACGTCGCGCTTCAGGCGGCGCGCACGCAGCGACAGCGAATCATCGCTGGTCTTCATCAGCCAGTTGTCCAGCCCGCCGACATGCTCGACCGAGCGAAGACCATGCGTCGACACGCGCAGCTTTACGCTCTTTTCAAGCACTTCCGACATCAGCGTGACATTCTGCAGATTCGGCAGAAAGACCCGCTTGGTCTTGTTGTTGGCGTGGGAAACATTGTGACCCACCTGACGGCCCTTGCCGGTCAGTTCGCAAATGCGCGACATCGCTTTTAATCCTGAATTTCGGCCATGATCGGGACTAAGCCCGGAAAGTTGGGGCGGATAACCGTAATGCGCCGCTTCGTCAACCGCCACGAAGATCGGGAGGCGCAACGATTGGCCCGCATTCCGCGTTATTACGATACCGATTTGATCGTGGTGCGACAAGTTTCAGGGAGATTGCGATATGATTCGCGCGATACTGGTTATTCTCGGCCTTGCCGTTCTGGTGCTTGTCGCCATGATGGCGTTCGGCATGATTTCGCTTCAGCAGACTGAAGGCGGTTCGCTGCCACGGGTGAATGTCGAAGGCGGCAAGGCACCGGAGTTCAAGGCCGATGTCGGCAATGTCCGGCTGGGAACGAAGGAAAAGACTGTCGAAGTACCGACGCTTCAGGTTCAGAAAGCCGAAGGCAGCAACCAGCAGGCCAATCAGCAGTAAGATGTCGGGGCTGGCGCGACGATCATGATCGCGTCATAGCCCCTTTATATGTTTCCCTTGCCGTTCCCGATGCGTGCCGCGCTCGATGCCGCGCGGCAGGCCGCAAAGCGGGGAGAGGTGCCGGTCGGGGCAGTGATCGTGCGCGACGGCGCGATCATCGCCACCGGGGGGAACCGCTCGCGTGCGGATGCCGATCCGACCGCGCATGCCGAAATCGTGGCGATTCGGCAGGCAGCGGCGTTCATCGGCTGCGACCGGCTGATCGATTGCGATTTATGGGTAACGCTCGAACCGTGCGCCATGTGCGCGGGGGCGATTGCGCACGCCCGGCTTCGCAGGCTTTATTACGGGGCGGCCGATCCGAAGGGCGGTGCAGTGGAGCACGGGCCACGTTTCTTCGAACAGCCCACCTGCCACCACCGGCCGGAAATTTTTCCGGCAATCGGCGAGGGCGAAGCCGCCGCGCTGCTGCGCGAATTTTTCGCCCGTCGCCGGTAAGCGGGCGCGCAAGGACATAACCTCCCGCGCCCGCCATGCGGTCAATATCCCTGTTGCACATCCTGTTGGGTGACCGGGACCAGCTTGATTTCCACCCGGCGGTTCGCGGCGCGGCCTTCCTCGGTATCGTTCGACGCGATCGGTTGGGTCTCGCCATAGCCGCGGGTGCCGATGCGCGCCGCCTGCACGCCATGGCTGCTCAGATAGTCGGCGACCGATTGCGCGCGGCGTTCGGAAAGCGCCTGATTATAGGAATCGCTGCCGGTCGAATCGGTGTGGCCGTACACGTCCACATATGTCTGGTCATATTGGGAAAGCGTGCTCGCAACCTGGTCCAGCGTAGAACGGAACTGCGGCTGAACATTCGCGCTGTCGGTGGCGAAGGTGATGCCCGAGGGCATACGCAACAGCAGGTCGTCGCCTTCGCGAACCACTTGCACATCGGTTCCGGCGGTGCGCTGACGCAGTTCCTTTTCCTGCTTGTCCATATACGCGCCGATGGCGGTGCCCGCGATGCCGCCGATGCCGGCGCCGACGATCTTTTCGGTACGGTCGTTATGGCCGCCGACCAGATCGCCGAGCAGATACCCGCCCAGCGCGCCGCCGACGCCGCCGATCGCCGCCTTGGAAATATGCTGCTGACCCGTAACGGGGTCGGTGACGCATGCGCTGGTGGCAGCCAACGAAGCGATCGCGCCGGTAAGGAGCAATTTGGAAACAATGCGCATGAAACAGGCCTCCCTTTTTCAAAAACCGTGACAGCAAAAACGCCGCCCTTGCGGGGCTTGTTCCGCATGCGACCTGAACCTTGGCTGTCGCAATGCGGGGCTGGGCGAGCGTAGCTGTTGTGTCGCGTGCCAAGTTGGCGCTATGGTCTGATGACGACACGCCAATGGACGCGCCTTCTCCCTTCCCCTGGATCGACGTGGTGATCATCCTCGCGCTGATCGCGCTCAACGGCATTTTCGCGATGTCGGAGCTTGCGATCGTCTCGGCGCGCCGCGCTCGGCTCGATGCGATGGCGCGCGCGGGAAAGCGCGGCGCCGACACCGCGCGACAACTGGCCGAATCGCCGGGGAAATTCCTTTCCACGGTCCAGATCGGTATTACGCTTATCGGCATTCTTGCTGGTGCCTATTCGGGGGCCAGCCTGGGTACGCCGACCGCCGAACGGCTCCAAGCGCTGGGCGTGGCGGCGGATACCGCACAAACACTGGGCTTCGCGCTTGTCATCGGGCTGACCACCTATGTCTCGCTCATCATCGGCGAACTGGTGCCGAAGCAATTCGCGCTGCGCTCACCCGAACCGATCGCGATCCTTGTCGCGGTGCCGATGCTGTGGCTCGCGCGGATCGGCGCGCCGATCGTATGGGTGCTCGATTCGACCAGCGCGCTGCTCTTCCGCCTGATGGGCATGCGCCGCGAATCGGACAATCAGGTGACGGCCGAGGAGCTTCAGCTCATCGTCAGCGAAGCGACCAAATCGGGCGTGATCGAAGAGCATGAACGATCGATCATATCGGGCGTCGTGCGCCTTGCCGATCGTCCGGTGCGCGAGGTTATGACCCCGCGCACCGATGTCGACTGGATCGATGTCGATCTTGATGCATCCGAGATTCGCGCCGCGCTGCTCGCCACGCCGCATACCCGCCTGCCGGTGGCGGAAGGATCGGTCGATGCGGTGATCGGCGTGGTGCAGGCACGCGATATCGTTTCGGCGCTGTTCCGGGGCGAAGCGCTCGACCTGCGCGCGATCATGCGGCAGGCGCCGGTGCTGCCCGATCAGGTCGATGCGATGGATGCGCTCAACGCGCTGCGCGCCGCCGAAGTGCCGATGGGCTTTGTGCACGACGAATATGGCCATTTCGAAGGGATCGTGACGCCAGCAGACCTGCTGGCCGCGATCGCGGGCGAATTTGCGAGCGATGTCGATATCGGCGAAGCGCCCAACGTGATCGAGCGCGAGGACGGATCGCTGCTGGTGTCGGGGCAGATGCCGGTCGATTCGCTTGCGGACCGGATCGGGATCGATCTGGATGAGGATCGCGATTATGCCACCGTCGCGGGACTGGCGCTCGCGGTGCTGAAACATCTTCCCGATGAAGGAGAAGCGTTCAATGAACAGGGCTGGCGCTTCGAGATCGTCGATCTGGACGGGCGCAAGATCGACAAGCTGTTGGTGAGCGCGGTCGAATCGGAATGATCGCCGCGCCGCTCAGTTCGACTTGAGCATCTTACCCATCAATATGCGCGGCATGTCCTCATAGCCGAGCATTGCATAGAAATCGGTGACGCCGCGATTTGCGGGCCGGACCATCAACTGGACCTTCGCAACGCCATGTTCGCGCAGCCAGTCCTCGCCAGCCGCTACCAGCGTGCGTCCCAATCCCTGCGACCGGTACATCGGCGCTACGGCAACGTAATATAGCCAGCCGCGATGCCCGTCATGTCCGGCCATGATGCTGCCGACAATCCCGCCCTCGCACGTTTCCGCCACCAGCACGGTCGAGGAGGGGCCGTTCAGCGCAAAGGCGAAATCGGCCTGCGGGTCGTTATAATCGGTGGTGAGCGCACAGGCGCGCCATAGCGCCGCAACCGCCCCGACGTCGCTTTCCTGAGCGGGACGGACTGCCGGTTGCGGCGTCGTCAAACTCGTTCACCCCAGCTTGCCGAACTTCGCTTCATAGCCGGCACGGTCGCCTGCGGCGAGCAATGCTGCCTGTTCCTGCCAGCGGTCGCGGGCCATCCGGCCCTTGAAATTGCCCATTTCCGCATCAATGGCGGCCGCCTGTTCGGGCGAAAGCGCCGCCAGTTCGGCGAAACTGGTGATGCCCAGCTCGTTCAGTTTCGCGGCGACCTTTGGTCCCACCCCTTTGAGCGTGGTCAGCGTATCGCCTGCCGGGGCAGGGGCCAGGGGCGCGACCGGCGGTGCGGGAGGGGCGGGTGCTGCTGCAACCGGCTCGACCGCCGGTTCGGCGGGGACGGGCGGCACCGCGGATGGCACGGGTTGCGGTGTCGCAATCGTTTCGCCCCCTGCGACGGGCGGGGGGGCGGGCGCAGTCGGCGGCATATCCGGTTGCGTAGCAGACGGTTTTCCCGGCGCAGGCACAGCTTTATCCGAATCGACGCGTTGCAGCCGATCGTCCTGTTCCAGCGCATCGACGCCGTCTTTCCGTTCGCGTTTCAGCCGAGCACCCCACCACAAAGCGAGAATCGCCAGGATTGCAAAGATCACAATCAGGATCAGGTGCATGACGGTGAAGTCGGTCATCGGGGCATTTCCTCACGCGGTGGCATGCTGTGCAATTCGTCGTCGATCATCGTGCCCCCGCAACTGGATTTCAGTCCATGCATAACGCGATGATCCGTAGCGTCCACCCGTTGAATGGATCGGCCGTCGGGCGTGCTTCGTCCGCCCGCATTATTGAATGATTTCGTTTCGCCTTTTTGTCGGGCACCCGGCACAGCACGATAGGTCGGACCTTTAACGACCGGGCTCCGGTCACACGGTTTCGCGCTCAACCTCTCGCCAGCCGATATCGGTGCGGTAAAAGCCGGTGGGGAAATCGATGCTTTCGATCGCGCGATAGGTTCCGGCCTTCGCCTCGGCGACCGTAGCGCCAAGCGCGGTGACGTTCAGCACGCGCCCGCCGCTGGCAACCAGGTCGCTTCCTTCCTGTGTCGTGCCCGCCTGGAACACGCGCGCGCCGCTGGCCTCCGCCTCGGCAATGCCGCCGATCGCGCCGCCGGTTTCAGGGGTGGCTGGATAGCCCTTTGCCGCCATCACCACCGTCAGCGCGGTGTCGGATGAGAAAGCGGGAACGTCGCGGTCAGCCAGTTCACCCTTCGCCGTCGCCAGCATCAGGTCGAGCAGATCGTCCTCCAGCCGCATCATCAGCGTCTGGCATTCGGGATCGCCGAACCGGACATTATATTCGATCAGCTTTGGCCCCGTCGCGGTAAGCATCAGTCCGGCATACAGCACGCCGGAATAGGGTGAGCCGACCCGTGCCAGTGCGTCGATGGTGGGGCGAATAATCTCTTCGATCGCCTGCTTTTCCAGCGCGGCGCTCAGCACCGGCGCGGGGCTGTAGGCACCCATTCCGCCGGTATTGGGGCCGGTATCGCCATCGCCGACCCGCTTGTGATCCTGCGCCGATCCGAACGGCAGGATCGTCGTGCCATCGGTGAGGACGAACAGGCTCGCTTCCTCGCCGGTAAGGAATTCCTCGATCACTGCCTGCCCGCGCTTGCGGTCGAACAGGGCGGCGACGGCCTCTTCCCCCTCTTCGGGCGAATAGGCGATCGTAACGCCCTTGCCCGCGGCAAGGCCGTCCGCCTTTATCACCACGGGCAGCCCGAAATCGGCCAGCGCGGCGCGCGCACCGTCGATCGATTCGACCCGAACATAGCCGGCGGTGGGAATTTTTTCGCGACGGCACAGGTCCTTGGTAAAGCCCTTCGATCCTTCAAGCTGCGCGGCATCGCGCCCGGGCCCGAATACCGGGATGCCCATGGTGCGCAGATTGTCGGCAAGCCCGCCGACCAGCGGCGCTTCCGGACCCACCACGACGAACTCGATCGAATTGCGCAGGCAGAAATCGATCAGTCCGCGATGGTCGTTCGCCTGGATATCGACGCATTCGGCATGATGTGCGATGCCGGGATTGCCCGGCGCGGCATAAAGCTTCGTCAGTGCAGGCGATTGCGCCAGTTTCCACGCGAGCGCATGTTCGCGCCCACCCGATCCGATCAGCAGGACGTTCATGCCCGATTTTCCATTCGATTCACCATCGTCACGACTGGTAGCCGAGGACATGCCCGGCGACAATGCAATGGCGGTCACGGTCAGCGAATTATCCGGACGCCTCAAACGCATGGTGGAGGGCGAGTTCGGCAATGTGCGCCTGCGCGGTGAAATATCGGGGTTCAAGCGCGCGGCGTCGGGTCATTGCTATCTTGCGCTGAAAGACGACAAGGCGGTGATCGACGGCGTGATGTGGCGCGGCACGGCGGCACGCGTCGCCTTTGCCGCGCAGGATGGGCTGGAGGTCGTGGCGACGGGCAAGCTGACCACCTATCCGGGCCGATCTAAATATCAGATCGTGATCGAATCGCTCGAACTGGCGGGCGAGGGCGCGTTGATGGCGCTGTTTGAAAAGCTGAAGGCGCAACTCGGCGCGGAAGGGCTGTTCGACAGCGAGCGCAAGAAGCGGCTGCCCTTCCTGCCGCGCACCATCGGCGTCGTGACTTCCCCCACCGGCGCTGTGATTCGGGACATTCTTCACCGGCTGGAGGATCGCTGCCCCAGCCATGTCGTTGTCTGGCCGGTCAAGGTGCAGGGGGAGGGCGCCGCGCAGGACGTGGCGCGGGCGGTGCGCGGTTTTTCCGCGTTGGACCCCAACGGGCCGGTGCCGCGCCCCGACCTGCTGATCGTCGCGCGCGGCGGCGGATCGATCGAGGATCTTTGGGCCTTTAACGAAGAGGCGGTGGTGCGCGCGATCGCCGCCTGTTCGATTCCCGTAATCTGTGCCGTGGGGCACGAAACCGATACCAGCCTGGCCGATCATGCCGCCGATCTTCGCGCGCCTACCCCGACGGCGGCGGCCGAACTGGCGGTGCCGGTGGTCGCGGATCTGCGCCACACCATCGCGACGATGGCAATGCGCGCCGAACGCTGCGCCCGCCGCTATCAGGAGCGCGGGCGCGAGCGGCTCGATTCGCTGGTCCGCGTGCTGCCGAAGCGCGATGCGCTGCTCGCGCCGCAGCGCCAGCGCACCGACGAGCTTGCCCAGCGGCTGGGATTGGGGCTCGAACGCCGCCTGACCGTCGCGCGCCGCCGGCTGGATCAGGCGGGCGGTGCGCTTCGTCCGGCGATGTTGGTGCAGCGGCACGCAACGGCCAGTGAGCGGCTGAACGCGGCCAGCCGGATGCTCGATACGGTAAACCCCGACAATCTGCTCAAACGCGGCTATGTCCGCATCGCATCGCGCATCACCGGGGAGGTAGTGACCAGCGCGGTGGAGGCGCGCGCGGCGGGCGCGCTGACTCTGAAATTCGCCGATGGCGATGTCGAGGCCAAGGTTGAGCGTGCGGGCGCGAAGCCCTACAACGCCCCCAAAACAGATCAGCCCAAGCTGCTGTAAATTACGTATGTGTGAGAAACGATGTTGATGTCCCATCTGCCGCGCGCGGCGAAACTTCATTACATGGCCAACAGCTTCCGGGTGCTTTCGCCTGGCGACCACGTTATTTGCGCGAAAAGCGGCGCGGCGATCCCGCTCGACGAACTGCGCTATTGGAGCGTGGCCGCGCAGGAGCCCTATGCCAGCGCGGAACTGTCCACCGAGGCGCATCTCGCGCAATGACGGTGAAGGGGGCAGGGCGTCTGGCGGCGGGCGCGGTGACGGTGGTGATGCTTGCCGGTTGTGCGGCGGTCCCGCCCCCGGTGAATCGCGCCGGGGAAGCGCCGGCGACACCGCAGGCCGCCGCCACGCCGGTCCCGCCGCCACCGCCCGTGGCGATCCGCGCGCCGATCGTCCCGGCAGACCGCGAATTTCACTATGACGGAAAGTTCATTCAGGGCGGCATGGTGCGCGGCAAGATTCCGTCGGGAACCCGTTCGCTGACCTTTGACGGCAAGACCATTCCGGTGGCCGATGACGGCAGGTTCCTTATCGCCTTTGACCGCGATCATGGCGAACAGGCGCTTCTTGTCGCCACGCTTTCCGATGGAAGCAAGGTCAGCAAGACGCTACCGGTCGCCAAACGCGCCTGGCGCATCCAGCGACTGAATCATTTGCCCAAGGTGTCCCAGCCGAGCGCCGAATTCCAGCGCCGCCGACCGAAGGAACTGGACCAGATTCATGCCGCACGCGCGATCGACACCGGATCGCAGGGCTGGCGGCAGGATTTCATGTGGCCAGCCACCGGCCGCATCTCCGGCGTGTTCGGATCGCAGCGTTTTTATCAGGGCGAACCCGGCGCCTATCATTCTGGCGTCGATATCGCGGTGCCGACCGGCACGCCGGTGCTCGCCCCCGCCGACGGCGTGGTTACGCTGGCGCAAAGCGATCCGTTCACGCTGGAAGGCAAGCTGGTGTTTCTCGACCATGGCATGGGGCTGAACAGCGTCTTCATCCATTTGTCGAAAATCGACGTTCACGAAGGCGACCATGTAAAGCGCGGGCAGAAGATCGCCGAAAGCGGTTCGACAGGCCGCGCCACCGGCCCGCACTTGCACTGGGGCCTGAAATGGCGAGACGCGCGCATCGACCCGATGCTGATCGCAGGCCCGATGCCGAAAAGGTAGCAGCCTGTGCGGGGCTATGTTTCCCGCAGATTTCCGTCATTTTTCTTTGGAAGCTGCTGCGTTCCAAGTGTGATATTTTTGTGACAGATTGTCTAAAAGATAAGTGTTTGGGTTAACATATCTTTTTGACACGAATGTTCCCTACTACCCTCTTGGTTTGCCGATAGGTTCTTTATTTGATGCCGTGTGGAAGCGGTCCAAAATACGGAACAATGTCGGAGTGCAGGCTTCACCGCGCATCGCACGGGGCGCGAGCGGTGAAGGCAACAGGGAGTTTATAATGACGTACAGCACCAACATTATGCGCAAGCGGTTGCGCGGTGGCTCTGCGCTGCATGCACTAGCGCTGTTCGGAGCCGGATTCAGCGCTATTGCAGGCTTTGCAAGCCCTGCTGCTGCTCAGAATGCCGTTGATTCCACGGCTCAAGATGGCCAGTCGGATGATAATTCCCAAGAGCAGCTGCCGGAACTTGATGAAGATAGTTTCATCGTTGTTACTGGCACACGTATCTCAAATCCCAACGTTGTATCACAAGTTCCGATAACGTCGGTGGATGTTCAGGCTCTGCAGGGAAACGACGTTACGCTGGGAGACACTCTGAACCAGCTGCCTTCGCTTCGCTCAACGTATAGCCAATCCAATTCAACTCAGTTTATCGGTACTTCCGGTCTTAATTTATTGGATCTTCGTGGCATCGGAACGACTAGAACGCTGACACTGGTAAACGGCCGCCGCGTGGTTACTTCAGTACCCGGTGAAGAAAGTGTGGATACGAACACGATACCCCCCGAATTGGTGGAACGTGTGGACATCATTACGGGCGGAAGTTCGGCGGTTTATGGTTCGGATGCCGTTGCAGGCGTTGTCAATTTTATTTTGAAAGACGACTATGAGGGCGTTTCTGCAAATGCGCAGGGTGGCGTATCCTCGCGAGGAGACCGTGGGACCTATTCGATCAATGTCTTAACAGGAACCAATCTTCTCGATGATCGCCTGAACATTACTGTCGGTGCTGGCTATGCCAAAGCTGAAGCTTTGTATTTTACCGATCGTGATTCCCAATATGGTGGATACTCTGGACGCAATCAGTTCAATAGCACCCAGAGTACACTTGGAGAGTCGTCCGAGGGCGACGGTATCCCAGATCGGTCGTTTCTGACCGGCGTACGTAATAATAATATTTCCAATGGTGGATTGATAACATCCAGCTGCCCCGTCGCGGTGGATGCAACCGACCCCGATTATGATTTGATCCAGTCCGTTCGCGCGCAAAATTGCACAGGTCTGTTTTCTCAAACCGGCAATCCTGCCACTGGCGCGGGCGAATTGGGCCGAACGTACGTTTTTGATTCGACGGGCGCGTTAATCCCCAATCCAATAACCACTGATCTTCGACCGTATGGATCTTCGAACTCGATTGGCGGGCTTGGTTCGACGTTGAATGAGACCAGCCAGCTCGTGCCATCATATGAACGTGCTAACGCTAGTCTGAACTTAAATTATAAAGCTTCTGAAGCTGCCCATTTCTTTTTCCAAGGAACTTATGTCGACATAAAATCTGTTCAATCCGGACAGCCGACGTTTTTTTACAACACTTTCAATATTAACAATCCATTCCTTACTAGCGAAAACGAGGCGCTACTTCGCAGTATATATGGTGCCGGACCAGACGAGGATTTCAATTTCGGGGCTTTTCGTTTCAATACTGATTTCGGTGGCCGTGGAGAACGGCATGATAGAAAGACCTACAATCTCGTTGGTGGTATCGAAGGAAAGTTCAACGACGACTGGCAGTATTCAGTTGCAGTAAGTTATGGTCATACAAAAACGTATTACCAGACAGCCGGAAACGTCTACCTGGACAAATATTATAACTCGATAGATGCTGTCCGTAATGATGCTGGGCAAATAGTATGCGGAATAAATGCGGATAGCGATCCGTCAAATGACGACCCCGCTTGTGTGCCAATCAATCTGTTTGGTGAAGGCGTGGCGCGTACGCAGCAGGCTGCTCTGGATTATTTCACTGTAGACTCCGAGCGTAGGGAAAAAGCTACGCTATTTGATGTCACCGCATATGTTTCCGGCGATAGTTCGCAGATTTTTGAATTGCCGGGAGGACCTATATCGTTTTCTATTGGTGGGGAGTATAGACGTGAAACCGCCTTTTCGGCATATGATGATCTGACAAAAAGCGGCGTAACTTTCCTGAATGCATTCGACGATTTCGATCCACCATCGCTCGAGGTCAAAGAAGCTTTCGGAGAGCTTTCAGTACCATTGCTTGCTGACATTCCGTTCGTTCAAGAGCTTACATTGAACGCGGCGGGACGGGTGTCTGATTATAATGTTGGCAAAACCGGGACAGTTTTTGCGTGGAATCTTGGTGGCACATGGTCGCCTATACGCGATCTCAGATTCCGCATGGGATATGCAAAGTCTGTGCGAGCACCATCTCTGGCTGATCTTTATTCCGCCGCTGCTCAGGATTACGCGTTGATTACGGACCCGTGCGGTCAGGAAAACATTAATAACAACCCCAATCGAGTGGCAAACTGTGCAGCTGATGGCGTTCCGACCACAGTAGTTGACCCTGCTTCAGGCGATACTCTTCCTTTTACCAACGTGCCTGGATCCAGTATTGTAGGTATTTCAAGCGGAAACCCTAATCTTGAAGCTGAAACGGGATATAGCTTTACTATTGGTGGTGTGTATCAGCCTCATTTTATCCCTGGTTTAAGTATCAGCGTTGATTATTATAATATCCGCCTAGACAACGTTATTTACACACTTGATGCTCAAACCCTTATAGATCAGTGCTATGATTCTCCGTCTGGAATAAACAATCAATATTGTGCAGCAGTATTTAGAAATGCGGACGGCACTTTTGCAGGGCAGTCAGATAGAGTTATCAACGGAACGACATATGTGCTCAATCCGACTGGTAATTCTTTTCAAGAGGGCGGATTCAACTTTGCGCGCCAACAAACGACCGGAATTGATTTTGACGTTCTATATAATTATACTTTTGATACAGGCATAAAAATATCAGCTCATGGTATTTTAGGGTATGTAATCAAGAAAGATAATTACACGGATGTTGACGATCCTACCTATATAGATCGTCAACTCAGTGAGCTTGGAGATCCGGTATATTCCGCAACGTTTATCGGTAATGTCGACTTTGGACGCTTGGATATTAATTACACAATGCGGTACGTGGGTCGACAAACTGTGGGTGATTACGAAACTCAGCATTCGTGGCAAGGTCGTCCGGCTACCAATCCTGATGCATATCCCGTGGTTTATTACCCGGATGTGACCTATCACGATGTTCGCGTCGGATTTGATGTAATGGACGCGTTCCGCTTTTATGTCGGCGTAGACAATATTTTCGATAAGGACCCGCCATATGGGCTTTCGGGAACTAGCGACAGCGCGATCTATGACAATATAGGCCGGTCATTCTATGCTGGCGTTCGTTTAAAGCTGTAAACCACTGATTTGATCCGCGTTAAGCGCATTGGTCGCTTCAAAGCGGCCTGAAACTCCAATAAGGAGGGTGTCTTCGCTGGCATCCTCCTTTTTCATAAACAGGAAGCCAGGACGCAAGTAATCGGCAGGGTACCGCGACGATAAAGGTCAGGATGATCGTTGCGATGGCCTTCATAGGTCGAGAAGGTCAGGCTGCGCTGTAGAATTCAGAATAATTTTAACGTGCTGGATGTCGCTCCAATGTCTGGCGGGATCCCGTCGCGTAATTTCACGCAACCTGTCGCTGTGGCAAATTCGATACAGTCGGCGGCCAAAGAGCGAAATGTTACGCTTCCGTGTCCTTTACATGGGGGCCGCGTCCGTTCATCAAGCCGCAATGTCGACTTTCCGCGCGCAGCACTCGCGGGTTGCTCGGCCAGGGAAATATCCGTTGGGGAATCGCGAATGCGGACCCTGGCGGATCAAAGTGAGGGATCAATCCTGTGATGACCAATAACATTCTCAACCGCAAAAGGTTGCGCGGCGGCACGGCGCTTCAGGCGCTTGCGTTGCTCGGAGCCGGCGCAATCCTGACTGTGGCCAGCCCTGCCTTTGCGCAAACAACGCAGAGTTCACAGTCGGACGATGACGCCGCTACGGCGGGGCCGGCTGGCACGAACACCGGCCAGACGGCGCAGGACGCCTCCGCTGTTCCGCAGAGCGATGCTGGCGCCGCTCCGGAGAGCGAAGATCTGGTTGTCACCGGTACGCTGTTCCGCAATCCCAGCGCCGCTACGGCTTCTCCGGTCACTACGCTCACTGCGGAAGATCTCGACAATCGCGGTATCACCACGGTTGCCGATGCGGTCCAGACGCTTTCGGCGAACAATGCCGGTACGGCCCCGCCAAGCTGGTCGGCTTTCGGATTTGCGACGGGCGCGAGCGCGCCGTCGCTGCGCGGTCTGAACGACGCCTATACGCTTACCGTGTTCGATGGTCTTCGCAGCGCGCCTTATCCGCTCGCGGATGACGGTTCGCGTAACTTCGTAGACATCAACACAATTCCGGATTCGATTGTCGATCGCGTTCAGGTGCTGCAGGATGGCGCTTCGTCAACCTATGGCGCCGATGCCATCGCCGGCGTCATCAACGTCATCATCAAGAAGGAAATCGTCGGGCTCCACGCCAATGCTTCGGCAGGCATTTCGGAATCGGGCGATGCGGGTGAGCAGCGCCTCGACGCCACCTATGGCGTAGGCGATCTTGACAAGGATGGCTGGAACTTCTGGATCAACGGCGAATATCAGCACAATGACAAGGTGATGATGCGCGATCGGGGGTATCCGTACAATACCGCCGACCTCAGCAAGATCTGCGGTTCAAGCCTGGGTGGCAACGGCTATCAGCCCGGTCAGACGACCTGCATGTATAACGGCATCGCGAACGGTATTCAGGCCGATGGCAGCTATGGGGGTGTTGTCTCGACCGCGGTTCCTTTCGTGCAAGCATATGACCCCGAAACTGGCAAAGTAGTCGGCGCGGGCGCATATGAGATGCTCAATCCCGCAGCGGGTTGCGGTGCGCTCACCGCGATTAACCTGACCGCAGCGCAGCGTCAGAATGCAGATGGCAATACGGTCTATCCGGCCACTGTCTGCCAGCAGGATTTCCTGCATGACTATCAAACGTATAGCCCGGACATTCAACGTATCGGCGGCAATGCGCGTTTCACCGCCAATGTCGGTTCGCAGGCCCAAGCCTATGTGATGTTCAACTTCTATCAGGTGAAGACCGATCAGAGCAGCACGCCGCTGTCTTTTGAAGGGCAGACCGCCGCTGGTGGAACGCGTGCGGTGCTCAGCCCGCTGCTGCTCCCGGTATATGTCTGTTCATCGGGCGTCGATTGCGACACTGCAGCGGACCGGCAGCTGAACCCCAACAATCCCTATGCTGCAGACGGGAATGAAGCCCGCATCATCGCCCGCTTCCCGGAAAATCGCCGTACCGAAACGACCGCGAATACCTATCGCGTTTCGACCGGTATCGACGGCAGCTTCGGAGATACCTGGGGCTACTCGCTGGCTTATACGGCGTCGCGCGTTGAACTTGATGTCGATCAGTATGGCTTTATCAACGCCGGTAACCTGCTCGACGTGATCAATGACGGTTCGTTCAACTTCGTTGATCTGAGCGCAAATTCGCAGCAAATGCTCGATTACGTCGCGCCGCCGAGCCACAATAGTTCCTATTCGGTGCTGCAGGAAGTGCATGGCGTCCTGTCGAAAGAACTTTTCACGCTTCCCGGTGGTCCGCTTCAGATCGCGATCGGCGGTGCCTATCGTTATGAAGCGATCCATAATCCAAGCGCCAACCCCGCGAACGAAGAAGATCCGTATGATCGCTATTATTCGATCAATGCGGTTGGCGTGGAAGGCAGCCGCAACGTCAAATCGGCGTTTTTCGAAGTCAACGCGCCTGTACTGGACTCGCTCAATCTGAAGGCGTCCGGTCGCTATGACAAATATTCGTCTGGTCAAAGCAACTTCTCGCCGAAATTTGAAGCGCAGTTCCAGCCAATACCTGAAGTCAAGATTCGTGGTACCTATTCGCGTGGTTTCCGCGTGCCGAGCTTCAACGAAGCCTATGGCCTCCCGACCACCGGCTACATAAACACTGCTATTAATACCGATACCGATTATGGTAAGGCATTCGTTGCCGCACATGGCGGAAACTCCTACGCTACCGGAAGTTATTCCTACGGCTTGACCTCCACAGGCAATCCTGGGCTTGATCCTGAAAAGTCTCGCTCCTTCACTGCGGGCGTTGTGCTTACGCCGACGCCTCGGGTGACATTCACCGCTGATTATTGGAACATTAAAATCAAGAATCAGATCAGCGGTGCGAATTACACTGATGTTTTGGAACAATATTATTCGAACAACGGTGTTGTGAATATTCCGGGCATTACGGTGACGCAGGGTATTGCTGATCCGGAACATCCGGACGCTTTGCCGTTGATTGGTGAGATTCAGTACAGCTACCAGAACGCAGATTCTTCAAAGGCGTCTGGCATTGATTTCACCGGTACGACGCATTTTAATATCGGCAATGTTCGATGGACAAGTTCGGTTAACGCGTCTTATCTGATCCATCTCGGTAAAACCCTTGAAGGTACCGCCTATGAATACGCGGGAACGCTAAGCCCTTGTGATGTCACATCGTGCTCGGGTGCGCCGGAATGGCGCGGCAATTGGGTCAATACTTTTGCGTTTGATGGTGGAACATCGTTTACGATTACTGGCAATTACTCCGGTGGTTACGATCTCGCTTCGATCGATTACGGTGGCGTAAAGGGCGACTGCCTCGACAGCCTGACCGTTTCTGTCGTGACCTATGAAGATGGTGTGACACCGGTGAAGTGTCGAGTCGGGAGCTTCATCAGCATTGACCTGCACGTGAGCCAGGAAATCAACGACAGCTTCACGATCTATGCAGACATGAAGAATGCGTTGAATGCCGATGCGCCGTTTGACCCGAGTGCAGGTTACAGCCTGTATCAGTTCAATCCTGCATGGGCTTCTTCCGGCTTTATCGGTCGCTATTTCCGTGTGGGCGCCAAGGTCGACTTCTAAGACTGAGGTACCAAAAGACAGGGCGGCTCCTTTGGGAGCCGCCCTTTTTTTGTCCAACGAAGCTGCCGCTTCTTGTCTGAGCCCCTAGATTTCCTCCATTGATAGGTAGAGTCCGGCCCTCGAGAAGGAGTACGGACGAGATGAAGCGGAGCAGGTTCAGCGAGGAGCAGATCATTGCTGTTTTGAAGGAGCAGGAAGCTG
>NZ_JAHWZX010000006.1 GCF_019351405.1 Stakelama flava | reverse complement strand
CTCAAACAGGGCAAGGCATCGTGCGGGGTCGCGCGACAATATACCGGCTCTGCGGGCAAGATCACCAACTGCCAGATCGGTGTGTTTGCGGCCTATGTGTCGGCTCGGGGTCACGCCTTCATCGATCGCGCGCTCTATCTGCCCAAGAGCTGGACCGGCGATCCGGCAAGGCTTGCCGCGACGCACGTCCCTGAGACTGTCACCTTTGCTACAAAGCCCGCCCTGGCGATCGACATGATCCAAGGCGCACTGGCAGCCGATGTCCCATTCTCATGGGTAGCAGCCGATGCTGTCTACGGCGTGGGCGACATCGAGAGCATGCTGCGACGTGCGTGCAAGGGCTATGTGCTCGGGGTCAGGTCCAACCATCATTTCGGCTCCTGGGCGAAGCGGCCCAAGGTTCCGGCGATGCGAAGCATCGTTGGAAAGGCTGCAGAGGGGGGCAAGCCGCCGATCGCCGGCACAGCGGAGGAGATCGCGCGTGACCTTCCCCCCAAGGCATGGCAGCGCCTGTCCGCCGGTGAGGGCACGAAAGGCGCCCGGCTTCACGACTGGGCCTATTGCGAACTCGCCGATCTCGATGCCGAAGACTATGATGAGACGAAGACGGGCCTTTGGACCCGAGGCCTCCTGATCCGTCGCAATATCAGCGACGGCGATCTCGCCTTCTTCGCGACCTGGTGTCCGGCGTCGATCATCACTGGTGGGACGTGATGAAAGCGGCAGGCCTCTCCACACTGCTGGGCATGGGCACGGAACTCGCCAGCGACAGCGAGGACCGCCTGATCCGCGCCATCCGTGACGGCGCGCAGGACACCATCAATCAGGCCGGTCAGCAGATCGTCCAGCGCCAGTTGCAGGTCGCGCCCACGCTGACCATCCGGCCGGGCTTCCCGGTCAGGATTATTGTGACGAGAGATTTGATATTCGAGAACGCAGGAGGCTGACCATGACCAAGCTGAAGCTCGGCCCGCTGCCCGACGACAAGCCCGTAAAAGTGACGCTGGAATTGCCCGCACCGCTACACCGCGACCTGACCGCCTATGCCGAGGTACTGGCCCGTGGCAACCGGCGTTCCCGGTTTTGTTCCGAAGTGGCGGAAGGGGTGGGATTCGAACCCACGGATGCTTGCACATCGGCGGTTTTCAAGACCGCTGCAATCGACCACTCTGCCACCCTTCCGCTACAAGTTTTCAAGACTGCTGTCTTAAACCACTCGGCACCTCTCCGCGATGCTGGTGCGGAGCGCTTAGCGCCCCGATCATATTTTACGCAAGCATCTGCGTCTTGGGGGTTCATGCCGCCGCCATGCTGTGGCAAGAAGGCACCATGCGGTTTTCGGGCAAGTTATTCCAGCGTGTCATCGCTGTCGTCGGCGCGGCCGGCCTTTTCTCGCTTGGTGGCGCCAGCGCTTCGGCGCAGGATGAAACCAGTTTTCAGCAATATCTGACGACGGTCAGGGCGAAAGCGGTGGCGCAGGGGATCACCCCGGCCACGATTCAGGCGGTTTTTCCATCGCTTACCCTGAACGAACGCGTCATCGAACTCGATCGCGGGCAACCGGGGGGTAGTTCGAACGGGCCGATCCCCAGCTATGCACCCTATTATGCCCGCCATGTCGATGCGGCGCGGATCAATCGCGGGCGTGCCGCCTATCAGCGGCTGCGTGGCAAGTTGGCGAGTATCGAGCGGCAGACCGGCGTGCCCGAATCGATCATGGTATCGATCTGGGGCAATGAAACTGCCTATGGCGCGGTAACCGGCGGGTTCGACCTGCCGCGCGCGCTAGCGACGCTTGCCTATGAGGGGCGGCGGCGCGACCTGTTCGAGCGCGAATTTCTCGCCACGCTGAAACTGATGGACATGGGATTTTCGCGGCAGACGCTGCAGGGAAGCTGGGCGGGGGCGACCGGCGGGCCGCAGTTTCTTCCCTCGGTATATCTTCGTCTGGGAAAAGACGGCGATGGCGACGGGCGGGCCGATATCTGGAACAGCGATGCCGATGTGCTTGCCTCGATCGGCAATTATCTGGTGAACGCGGGTTGGCGGCCCAATGTGCCCTGGGGCATTCCGGTCGACGTTCCCGCCGGGCTTAACATCGGCGCGCTTGCCAACAAGACGGTGTCGCCGCGCTGTCCGCGGGTGCACGAGCGGCACAGCGCCTGGCACACCATGAAGGAATGGCGTCAGATGGGGCTGGTGCCCGAACGCGGATACTGGCCGGGCGACGATGTGCTCGCTACGCTGCTCGAACCCGACGGGCCGGGGAAGACCGCCTATCTGCTCACCCATAATTACCGGGTGATTCTCGATTATAATTGTTCCAACTTCTATGCGCTAACCGTGGGGTTGCTTGCCGATGAAGTCGCACAATAGCCTGATCCTCGCGGTGCTGCCGCTGCTTGCAGGGGCATGCGCCGATACCAGATATGGCCGGTACGACCCGACACCCGTTGCCGGGGATTATCCCGCCCCGCCACCGCGAGGCGCTGAGGATGAAGGCTATCCCCCGCAATCCGATGGCTATGATCGAGCCGGCCCCGGGGCGGGTTATCCGGTGCCCGGCGACGAGCCCGGCCCCGATCGCGCACGCCCCATGCCCGCGCAGCAACAGGATATGCGGCCGCCCGAAGGCGGATCGGGACCGCGCGGTTCGTCACGCGCAGCACCTGGCGAGGATCGCTATGACGAAGTCGGATATGCCATATCCACCACCGATGCAGCCGGGTTCGGCCCCAATGTCATGTATGCGGCAAGCCGCGTGCTGCCGCCCGAAAGCTTTGTCGAGATCACCTCGCTCAATACCGGCCGGATCGTGCTGGCGAAGATCGCCGCCCGCGGGCCGCGCGACGGCAACGCGCTGATCGACCTTGCGCCGGCGCTTGCTTCGGCGCTCGACATGGGCGGTGATCCGCTGCCGGTACGGGTGCGAAAGGTGGTGCCGACATCGCAGGATCAGGCGATGATCAACGCCGGGCAGGCGGCGCCGCCACGGATCGATGCCCCGCAATCGATGCTGCGCGTTCTTAGCCGCCAGCTTCCACCAACGCCTGCAAGGACTTCCGCGCCCGCGACAGTACAAGCGACGCATCCCGCGCCTGCCGCTTCTCCCGCGCCCATCCGGCGGTCGGGCCAGTCTCAGCCGATGCGCGCGGTCGTTTCCGGAACCAGCTATCCCGAACCCGATGGTGCGCCGGGATCGACGCTTGGCGGCAATCGCAATTATTATGTGCAGATCGTCACGCTGTCCTATCCGGACAAGGCGCGGACGTTTGCGAATCGCGTCCATGGCTATGTCGTTCCGGGCGGCGGGTTGTACCGCGTTCGCGTCGGTCCCTATGCAACGCGGGCGATGGCGGATCAGGCGCGACGCGCCGCTGCATCTGAGGGCTTTTCCGACGCGCGGATTTATGACACGGCGCGCTAACCGTTTGGCGTAACCCTTTTGTTGGACCCAGGATGAAGAAACTCCTTACCGCAGCCCTTTTGTCGAGCATCGTAGCCGAGCCTGTCGCGGCACAGGCCCCGCCGTTCCAGACGCCGGCGCCGATCGCTTTCATGAAGGACCTGTCGTCCGACGCGGTGCTGTACGCAAAACAGCCGGACAAGCGCATTCCGCCGGCATCGCTGGCGAAGATGATGACGGTGTATGTCGCGTTCAGCCTCATCAAAAAGGGCGAGTTGAAGCAGGATCAGAAAATCCATGTTCAGCGCGAAACCTGGCAGAAATGGCATAGCCAGGGATCGACGATGTTCCTGTCGCCCGATGAGGATGTGAGCGTCGAGAACCTGCTGTACGGCATCGTCACGCTGTCGGGGAACGATGCCTGCGTGGTGCTGGCCGAGGGGATTTCGGGGACCGAACAGGCGTTCACGTCGCTCATGAACCAGCAGGCGAGCAAGCTGGGCATGACCAACAGCCATTTCGGCACCTCGAACGGCTGGCCCGATGAAGGGCAGACCTATGTCACCGCGCGCGATCTGGCGACGCTGGCAGAGGCGACGATCGAGAAATATCCGGACCTTTACAAAAAATATTATTCGAAGCGCGATTTCACCTGGGGCAAGACCGCGGGCGGCAATGCGATCACGCAGGCGAACCGCGACCCGCTGCTTGGCTATGTCGATGGCGCGGACGGGCTTAAAACCGGCCATACCGAAGAAGCAGGCTATGGCTTTACCGGATCGGCGGAACAGAATGGTCGCCGTCTGGTGATGGTTCTGGCCGGGCTGGATACCTATAATGGCCGCGCACGCGAATCGCGCCAGTTCATGAACTGGGGCTTTCGCGCATGGAAAGCGAAACCGCTTGTCACCAAGGGCAAGCAGGTTGCCGAGGCCGAGGTGCAGCAGGGCAGCGAAGCGACCGTAGGCCTGGTCGCGCCGCGCGACCTGACGGTGACGATACCCAGTGGCACATCGCCCGATATGACCGGAAAGGTCGTGTATCAGGGACCGATCAAGGCACCGATTACAAAGGGTCAGCATATCGCCGACCTGATCGTGAATACGCCGGGCATGGGGCCGCAGAAACTTCCGCTGGTCGCGGCCGAGGATGTGGGCGAAGCTGGCTTTTTCGGCCGCGCCTGGGCCGGCCTGATGTCGCTGTTCGGATGAGCGGGCGTTTCCTCTCGCTCGAAGGGGGAGAGGGCGCCGGCAAGTCCACCCAGGCGCGCCGTCTGGCCGAAGCGCTGGAGGCGCGCGGGATCGACGTCATCGTCACGCGCGAACCGGGTGGCAGCGAGGGGGCGGAGGCGATCCGCGACCTGTTGATGCATGGCGCGGTTTCGCGCTGGAGCAGCCATGCCGAAGCGCTCCTCTTTGCCGCGGCGCGCGCCGATCATGTCGAAAAGCGCATCCGCCCGGCCATCGCCGAAGGCATCTGGGTCATTTGCGACCGCTATATCGATTCGACCCGCGCCTATCAGGGCGCGCAGGGGATCGACGACGCCGCGATACTGGCGCTGCACGGCTTCGGATCGAAAGGGCTGCTGCCTGATCGCACCTTCCTGCTGGAGGTCGCGGCTGAAACCGGCGTCGCCCGGGCGGCGGCGCGCGATGGCGGCGATGCGGATCGCTTCGCCGCGCGCGACAGCTGTTTTCACGCGCAGGTCGCCGCGATTTTCGACGATATCGCCGTGCGGGAAAGCGACCGCGTGCGCCGAATCGACGCATCGGGCGCGATGGAGATGGTGACCAATCGGCTGATCTCCGCGCTGACCGATCTGTTGCCGTGACGCAGATTATCGGGAACGGGCGTTCGCAGGCTGCCTTCTTTACCGCCGCAGCAAGCGAATCGATGCCGCATACCTGGCTCATCACCGGACCCGAGGGAATCGGCAAGGCGAGTTTCGCGCGGGCGGCAGCGGCGCATGTCCTGGCCCATGCGGCGGATCCGCATATCCCGCTGGCGGCGGACGTCGACCTTTCCGGAAATGCAATTGCATCCCAGATCGCAAGCGGGTCGCATCCCGATTTTCGCGTGCTGGAACGCCTGCCCAAGGATGCCAAAAAGCCCGACGGTGGTCTGGCGCGCAGCATCAAGGTCGATCAGGTTCGCGAGCTGCAACCGATGTTCGCGACGCGGCCGACCTATTCGAACCGCCGGATCGTCATCATCGATTCGATCGACGATTGCGAACGCAGCGCGGCCAACGCGCTATTGAAGAATCTGGAAGAGCCGCCGGCGGGCACCATCTTCCTGTTGATCAGCCATTCGCCGGGGCGGTTGCTTCCCACCATCCGTTCGCGTTGCCGCGTGCTTCGGTTTGATGCGCTTGACGACGGTACGGTGGCGGCGATCCTGCGCCGGCATTTGCCGGACGCGGACGCCGACGAAATCGAAACGCTGGTGCACGCGGGAAAAGGGTCACCTGGCCGTGCAATCGCTTTCGCGGGGCTGGACCTTGCCGCGATCGAACGCGAAGTCGCCCTGATCGCGAAGAGCGGCGACCCGAACAATGCCATCCGATCGCGGCTGGGCAGCGCATTGGGCACGAAAGCGGCGCAACCACGCTATGAAGCATTTCTGGAGCGCGCACCCTCCTTTATCGCCGAATGCGCGCGCGATCGGCAGGGGCATGCGCTGCGTACCGCGCTGGATGCGTATCGCGACGCGCGGTCGCTATGCGATGCCGCGCTCGGGCTTTCACTCGATCCGCAGGCGACCGTGTTCGAAATGGGCGGGGTGATCGCTCGGCTGGCGGACTGACCGCTGCCCCGCCAAGGGCGTTGCCGTTCATGGCGCCAGCGCCTAGGGACGATGCCATGGCAAAGCCCTATTACATCACCACCGCGATCCATTATCCCAACGGCCGGCCGCATATCGGCCATGCGTATGAAATGATCGCCGCCGACGCGCTCGCCCGTTTTCATCGCCAGGCGGGGCGCGACGTACGGTTTCAGACCGGCACCGACGAGCATGGCCTGAAAATGGTTCAGACCGCGCGCGGCCGCGATATGGACGTTCGCGCGTTAGCGGATGAGATGTCCGGATACTTCAACGAGATAGCGGATGTTCTGAATATCTCTTATGATCGTTTCATCCGCACGGTCGAGCCGCAGCACTACGCCGCAAGCCAGGCGATATGGAACGCGATGGAGGCTGCGGGCGACCTGTACCTTGATCGTTATGAAGGCTGGTATTCGGTTCGCGACGAAGCCTTTTATGAAGAAAAGGAACTGACCGACGGGGAGGGGGGGCAGAAACTGTCGCCGCAGGGCACCCCGGTCGAATGGACATCCGAAGAAACGTGGTTTTTCCGGCTTTCCAAATATCAGCAGCCGTTGCTCGATTTCTATCGCGACAACCCCGATTTCATCCGTCCTGAAAGCCGTCGCAACGAAGTGCTGCGCTTTGTCGAAGGCGGGCTGGCCGACCTGTCGGTCAGCCGCACCAGCTTCGATTGGGGCGTGCCGGTTCCGGGCAGCGACGGTCATGTCATGTATGTCTGGGTCGATGCGCTGACCAACTATATCAGCGGCATCGGCTATCCGGATGATCGCGAACAATTCAACCGATACTGGCCTGCGGACCTGCACCTGATCGGCAAGGATATAGTTCGTTTTCATACCGTTTACTGGCCGGCCTTCCTGATGAGTGCGAAGCTGCCGCTCCCGCGTCAGGTATTCGGCCATGGCTTCGTGCTGAACCGGGGCGAGAAAATGTCGAAATCGACCGGCAATATCGTTGATCCTAAGGCGCTGGCTGAACGCTATGGCGTCGATGCGCTGCGCTATTTCCTGTTGCGCGACATCAGCTTTGGGCAGGATGGGAGTTTTTCGGCTGAGGCGATCGTCACGCGGGCCAATGCGGACCTTGCCAACAGTTTCGGCAACCTTGCCCAGCGAACGCTTTCGTTCATCGCCAAAAACCTGGGCGGTGCGTTACCGGATGCAGGGCGCGCCGATCCTGCGGATCAGGCGCTGCTCGATGAAGTTCGCACCGCGTGCCGTGGCTATCGCGCCGCTTTCGAGGCGCTTTCGCTCAGCCAGGCGCTTGACGCATGGATGGCGGGGGTTTTCGCCTGCAACCAGTATATCGACGCGCAGGCGCCATGGGCGCTTCGCAAGACCGATCCCGAACGGATGCACGCGGTTCTGGGTACATTGGTCCGCGCCATTCGCGAACTTGCCGTCAATATCGAACCGGTGGTGCCGATGTCGGCGGCCAAAATGCTCGACCAACTCGGCGTCACCGATCGCAGCCATGCTGCCATCGAGGACGATGGTTGGTATGACCGACAAAAATCTGCCGGGTTCACGATCGCCGCTCCAGCCCCCATATTTCCCAGACTGATTCTGGAGGAAGCGGAGGAACCGGCGGCATGAAGCTGGCCGACAGTCATTGTCACCTGAATTATGAAGGCCTGGAGGAGCGCCAGGACGAAATTCTTCGCAACGCGCGTGAAACCGGCGTCGTCGCGATGCTGAACATTGCAACGCGCGAAAGCGAATGGGACGCGGTTCAGGCGACCGCCGAGCGCGAGGCGGACGTTTGGGCCACGGTCGGCATCCATCCGCACGAGGCCGATGACCATCCCGATGTCGATACCGAAAAGCTGGTATCGCGCGCGCGCCATCCGCGCATCGTTGGCATTGGTGAAAGTGGCCTGGATTATTATTACGATCATTCGGATCGCGACCGGCAGCAAAAAAGCTTTCGCGCACATCTGGCGGCAAGTCGGGAGACCGGACTTCCCATCGTCGTGCACACCCGAGATGCAGAGGCCGATACGGCGCGTATCCTGCGCGAAGAAGCGGGGAAGGGGGCGTTGCCCGGCGTAATCCACTGCTTCACCGCCAGTCGCGAATTCGCCGAAATCGCAATCGAACTGGGGTTCTACATCTCGATATCGGGCATCGTGACCTTCAAGAACGCGAAGGATCTTCAGGAGACGGCGGCGCAGCTTCCGGCCGACAGGCTGTTGATAGAAACTGATTCACCGTTTCTCGCACCGGTGCCGCATCGCGGCAAGAAAGGGGAGCCGGCGTTCGTTGCCGATACCTGCCGTTTCCTTGCCGATCTGCGCGGCGAAACGGCCGAGACGCTGGCGGAAACGACGCGGAGGAATTTTCATCGCCTGTTCGCCAAAACGCTCGCGTGAAGATACGGATTCTCGGATCGGGCACCTCCTCCGGGGTTCCGCGCATCGGTAATGACTGGGGAAACTGCGATCCGCACGAGCCGAAGAACCGCCGCACCCGCGCCTCGATGCTGGTCAGCAGTGCAACCACGCGCATCCTGATCGATACCAGCCCGGATATGCGCGAACAGCTATTGTCCGCTCGCGTCGAAACCGTCGATGCGGTGATCTGGACCCACGATCACGCCGATCACTGCCACGGGCTGGATGATCTGCGGCAGGTTTTTCATGCGCTGGGCCATCCCGTTCGCGGCCTTGCGCGGTCGGCCACCGCCGAACGGCTGACCGATCGCTTCAGCTATGCCTTTTCGGGAAGGCCCGGATACCGGCCCACGGTTTCCATGGAAACACTGCCCGATACGCTGACCATCGGCGATATCACTATCCGCGCGGTGGACCAGCCGCATGGCAATATCCTTTCGTCGGGTCTGCGCTTCGAACATGGCGGGAATCGAATCGGCTATGCGACGGATTTCAATGAGATGACGCCGGATATGGAAAGACTGTACCAAGGTCTTGATATCTGGATCGTCGATGCATTGCGCCGGAAACCGCATCCGACACATCCGCATCTGGCGCAGGTGCTGGAATGGGTTAAACGGTTCAAACCGAACCGCACTGCGTTGATGCATATGGACAATAGCATGGACTATGCAGCGCTCATCCATGAACTGCCGCGCGGGGTGGTGCCCGGCTATGATGGGCTGGAAATCACGGCATGAGCGACGGTCAGTCGGTTAACATTATCTGGCTTATAGGCGGCATCATTCTGGTGCTGTCGGCCCTGTTCGCGCGCCGCCCGAGCCTGGGCGCGATCATCCGTTCGCTGATCGGCTGGGCGATCGTCGCCGGGCTGGCCTATATGGTGGTCGATCATCGCGATCAGCTGGCCGATCTCGCCGCAAGAATTGGGCTGAGCGATCAGAAGGTCGAGGGCGGTACGACGCGCATCCGCATGTCGCCCGACGGACATTTCTGGGCGCGGGTTCAGCTGAACGGTGTGGAGCGCCGGATGCTGATCGACAGCGGCGCTACGATAACGGCACTGTCGCAGCGTACGGCCGATGCCGCCGGGATCGAAATCAGCGACGGCGGATTTCCGGTCATGCTGAATACCGCCAATGGAACGGTTATGGCGAAGCGAGCGACGATAAAGAAGCTGCAGCTTGGCAATCTGGAAGCGAATGACCTGAATGCGGTTGTATCCGACCGGTTCGGCAATCTGGACGTTGTGGGAATGAATTTTCTGTCACAGCTGGGATCCTGGCGGGTGGAAGGAAGCACACTCATACTGGAACCTGACCAATCCGAAGCGTCTGACGCGACCAACGCCGCGACGCCATCGTAGATTTAACATAATATATATTATCGAACTAAGGTGTTTGGAGGAGAGGCCCCATGATTCAGCGTCTGGTCGCCATCATGGCGAAATTGCGTGATCCGAAAACGGGCTGTGAATGGGATCGTGCGCAGACATTCAAAACGATCGCTCCTTATACAATCGAAGAAGCATATGAAGTTGCCGATGCGATCGAGCGCTCGGACATGGGCGATTTGAAGGATGAACTGGGCGACCTGCTGCTTCAGGTAGTTTTTCATTCACGTATCGCGGAGGAAGCGGGTCTGTTTACCCTTGCCGATGTGGCGAACGCGATCAGCGACAAGATGGAACGGCGTCATCCACATATTTTCGGGAAAGCAGAACAATCGCCGGGCTGGGAACAGATAAAGGCTGAAGAGCGCGGCGCGAAGGCGCAGGCTGGTGCCCTGGACGGTGTTGCGCGCGGATTGCCGGCGCTGATGCGCGCTGAAAAGCTGCAAAAACGTGCCGCTCGTACCGGCTTCGACTGGCCCGATGCCGATGGCGCGCGTGCAAAGATCATCGAGGAGATGGAAGAGGTGGCGCAGGCCCCCTCCCCGGCGGCGCGGGAAGAGGAAATGGGCGATTTGCTGTTCGCCGTGGTCAACTGGGCGCGCAAACTCGGCATTGATCCGGAAGCCGCGTTACGCGTCGGCAATGCCAAGTTCGAGCACCGGTTTCGCGCGATGGAGGCGGAAAGCGGAGAGCATTTCGCGGCGCTTGACCTCGATGCCAAGGAAGCGCTCTGGCAACGCGTCAAACGCCGGGAATGACCGCGCTGCTATACGGCGCCACCACCGACCAGCCTATCGATTCGTATAGCGCCTTTCCTTCGGCGGAAGCGACGAGAAATCGTTGCGATTCCGTACTGAAGCGGCGGTTGTCCAACGCCGCCATGATATGCCGCCCCAGCCCGCGCCGGCGATAGTCCGGTTCAGTGATGATCCGATCATAGACGAACAGCCCAGCATGCTCGACCGCATATCCGCTGGCGGCAAGCAGTTCTTTCGAATCGAAGATGAAAGCGGCGACGCCTTGGTTCCCGTCAGTGGCATCGAGGTGATATTCAGGAGGTATCGGTGTCGGATCGACAGCGTCACCGTGGCGCATCATCGCGTACATCTGCTGCGCCACCTGCCAATTGCTAGGCAATAAACGCCGCAACGTGTCGCAGTCGCCGAGAAGTTTTATGGAAATTCGCGGCTTTTCGACCAACCGAGCGAGCGCGCTGATTTCCTCGCACGGTTCGGCGAACAGGTAGCGGCGTTTTTCTCTGTCAGTGTCAGTGTCGACGCGCCACCCGCCCGAATCGGCGACAGGGCGTGGCAGTGCCCGGCAGATCGACCGCGCTTCAAGCCAGCGGACGATGGCGGGGCGTCCCCATTCAGGCATCGCGCTGGCGAAACCGGTCATAATCGGCGGCGGACAGGCGCACTTCATACCCCGCCTTCTCGCCATCGATCCACTGATCGAGTACCTCGCCATGCGCGTGAAGCCAAGCCGCGGCCGCGCCGTTGCCGGCGGGGAGTATGATCTGATACCGGCGATGCCCGGCGGTCAGCCGTGCCGACAGGCTGTCGCGCAGCGCTCCGATCCCTTCGCCTGTCAGTGCTGAAATCAGTGAAACGTCGCTGCGCGCTTCGGCCTCGCCCAGTGCTCGCTCACGAGCTTCGCCATGAAGCAGATCGACCTTGTTCCACGCTTCGAACCTCGGCGTTTCCTCCGCCACGCCGATATCGCGCAGCACCGCTTCGACATCGTCGGCCTGCGCTTCGGTGTCGGGATGCGACACATCGCGAACATGGACGAGCAGGTCGGCGGACACCACCTCTTCCAGCGTTGCCTTGAACGCCGCGACAAGTTGCGTCGGCAGGTCGGATACGAAGCCGACCGTGTCAGACAGCATCGCCTTGTCGATGCCGGGCAGTTCGATATTGCGAAGCGTCGGATCCAGCGTCGCGAAAAGCAGGTTTTCCGCCATGACGTCAGCGCCAGTAACGCGATTGAAAAGCGTGGATTTTCCAGCGTTGGTATAGCCGACCAGCGCGATCACCGGCCATGGCGCGCGCTGCCGCCGGTCGCGGTGTAGAGAGCGGGTACGGCTGACCTGTTCCAATTCGCGCCGCAACCGGGCCATGCGGTCGCGGATCAGTCGCCGGTCCGCCTCGATCTGGGTTTCCCCCGGCCCGCCAAGAAAACCATAGCCGCCCCGCTGCCGTTCAAGATGCGTCCAGCTTCGTACCAGACGCCCCGCCTGATAGTCGAGATGGGCGAGCTCCACCTGCAACCGCCCCTCGGCAGTCTGCGCGCGTTCGCCAAAAATCTCCAGGATCAGGCCAGTCCGGTCGACCACCTTGCACCCAAGCGCCGTTTCCAGATTACGCTGCTGAACCGCACTGAGCGAGGCGTCGAAGATCGCCAGTTGCGCCTCCTGCTCGGCTACGGTTTGGGCGACCGCCTCGACCTGGCCGCTGCCCAGCATCGTCGCTGGTTTGGGCTGGCGCAGGCGATAGGTCAGCCGCGCGCGAACGTCGATACCGATCGCGGCCGCAAGACCCACGGTTTCCTCGACGCGTGCTTCGGCATCGCGTGGCGATGTGCCAAGGTCAGGCAGCACCACCACGGCACTGGCGCCCCGTGCGAACTCGCCTGCCTCGCGATCGAACCCGGTACTCAATCGCCCTCGGCGCTCGCCTGCTCTTCGGCGAGATCGACGGGGTTCGCTGGCTGTATCGTCGATACCGCGTGCTTGTAAACGAGCTGCACCATCCCGTCGCGCTGAAGCAGCATCGAAAACAGATCGAACGCAGCGATCTGACCTTGCAGCATCACACCGTTGATAAGGAACATCGTTACCGGCTCCTCCCCCTTGCGCACGGCGTTCAGGAAAATCTCCTGAAGCAGGGGATTACGGCTGTGCTGGTGCGACACGCCGTCGACAATGGCTGGCAGGTCGACCGCGCCCGACGGCATGATGGTCGAAATGGCGTGTTTGTAGACGAGCTGCGACTGGCCATCGCGCCGCAGGAGCACGGAGAAATTGTCGAACCAGGTCACGATGCCCTGAAGCTTCACGCCCTTGACGAGGAACATCGTCACCGGGGTCTTCGACCGCCGTAAGGAGTTGAGGAAAAGATCCTGTAGCGAGCTGTTTTTTTCTGGCATTGCTGGCCTTTATGTTGGCGGGTTTTCCCGCAGCGCGCCCATTTCGGGCGTCAGATTTTCACCGCCACGGCCTTCACCGAAAGCGCGGACGGACGGGCAATGTAAGGCAGCGTCTCAGCCGCGTCCATATCCCGTATGGCGGACGGGGTTTGCCGCAGCTTTATTCGTCGCCGCGATGTTCGTTGATGCCGAGCAGCTTCAATTTGCGGTGCAGTGCCGATCGCTCCATGCCGATAAAGCTGGCGGTTCGTGAAATATTGCCCGAAAAGCGGCGTATCTGCACCCTGAGATATTCGCGTTCGAACGTTTCGCGCGCCTCGCGCAGCGGCGCTCCCATGATCGAAGGGTTGGCGAGTCCGCCATCGTCGTCACTGCCGCCGCCCATCACTTCGGGCGGGAGCAGGTCGACGTCGATCCGCCCGATCCGGTCACCGGGCGCAAGGATGATCGTGCGTTCGACCACGTTGCGCAACTGGCGGACATTGCCGGGCCAGTCATAGGCCTGAAGCGCGGCGATCGTTTCCGGTGCGATTTCCGGCGTGCGCACGCGTCGGCCGGCGGCGTATTGGGCGACGAAATGTTCAACCAGCGGCGGAATGTCCTCACGCCGTTCGGCAAGCGGCGGCAAGTGCACCGGGACAACGTTGAGTCGATAGAACAGGTCCTCGCGAAAGCGCCCCTCGGCGATTTCATCGGTCAGTTCGCGTGCGGTCGCCGATACGACGCGGACATCGACCTTAACCACGCGCTGGCCGCCGACGCGGCTGAAACTCTGATCGGTGAGAACGCGAAGAATTCGCGCCTGCGTGGCGAGGGGCATATCGGCGATTTCATCAAGGAACAGCGTGCCGCCATGCGCCTGCTCCAGCAGGCCGGGACGGACCAGATCGCCGCCCTCCTCCACGCCGAACAGCTCCTCCTCTACACGTTCGGGCGTCATCCGCGCGGCGCTCACCACCACGAACGGCGCCTTGGCGCGATGGCTCCACGAATGGAGGAGGCGCGCGGCAACCTCTTTTCCGATCCCCGCGCCACCCGAAATCAGGACGCGGCTGCCCGTTTGCGCGACGCGTTTTAACGTGGCGCGGACGTTGTTGATCGCGCTCGACGTTCCGGTGAGGTCATCCTCCAGACCTGCGGACACGCGCAGGGTAGCGACTTCCTGCCGAAGCCGCTCATTTTCGGTCGCGCGCCGGATCAGCAGTAGCAGCCGATCCGCTTCAAACGGCTTTTCGATGAAATCCACCGCACCCCGGCGGATCGCGGCGACGGCCGTATCGAGATTACCGTGCCCCGAAATCACGATGACCGGAAGGCTGGGATCGCGTCGCTTGATCTCGTCAAGCACGTCCAGCCCGTCGAGTTTCGACCCGTGCAGCCAGACGTCGAGCAGCACCAGCGAGGGACGCCGCGTCGCGATTGCCTCAAGCGCGGCATCGCTGTCGGCGGCCGTGCGCGCTTCAAATCCCTCATCCTCGAGCACGCCTGAGACGAGTTCGCGAATATCTCGTTCGTCATCGACGACCAGAATATCCAGCGTCATATGGTTTTCCTGTTCCTGGTAAGTACGGGATGCGGGGTTTCGGCTTCGCCCGAAGCCTCCCCGCCGGTTTCGGCAAGTCCAGCCAGCACGCCGGCATCGAAGCTCAGCCGAACCTGCGTGCCGCCGGTGGCACGATCCGAAAATTCGATCGTGCCGAAATGCTCTTCGACGATCTTCTTGACGATGGCGAGGCCAAGCCCGGTGCCGCGCGACCGGGTAGTCATATACGGTTCGACGATCCGGTCACGCTCAACCGGAAGGCCGATACCGTTGTCGAGCACGCACACGATGACATGCCCCGCCTCACCCGACGAAACGGTGACCAAGACTTCGCCGTGATTCTCATTATCATTTTTAGATTCAACTGCTTCCACAGCATTCTTCACCAGATTGCTTAGCGCCTGCCCGATCTGCCGGCGGTCGCAAACCAGATGCGGCATCGTGCCGTCCTGATCGATCCGGAAGTGGATATCGGAATGGGCGACTTCGTGCAGGAAAACGGCGTGACGGACGATGTCGACCAGCGATTCATCGCGAAAGACCGGTTTGGGCATGCGCGCGAAGGAGGAAAATTCGTCGACCATCCGGCGCAGGTCGCCAACCTGACGGATGATGGTTTCGGTAAGCCGCGGAAAGGTGGCGTCCGACGGGTCGATATTCTTGCCATATCGGCGCTGAAGACGTTCGGCGGCGAGTTGGATCGGGGTGAGCGGATTTTTGATCTCATGCGCGATACGACGGGCGACATCCGACCAGGCCGCGCGGCGCTGATCAAGCAACTGCTGGGTGATGTCGTCAAAGGTAAGAATCCGGTTGTTTTCGTCGCGCGTAATCTTCACCGCGAATGTCTTCGCTTCGCCTGCGATCGTCATCTGAACGATCGCTTCGCGCCCCTCCTGATCCAGCACTGCTTCCAGGTCGGGAGCAATCATGCCCAGCGGTGCGCCCACCGGCGCTTCCTCTCCGGTGCGCAGCATTTCCATCGCCGAACGGTTGATCAGGCGAACGGTGCGATCATCATCGATCGAAATGACGCCGGCGCGCACGCCCGACATCACCGCTTCGATCAGCGCGCGGCGACTTTCGATCTGGTTGTTCGCCGCGACCAGCGCGTTGGTTTGCTCCTGAAGCCGCCCCGTCATCCGGTTGAAGGCGAAGGCCAGCGTGCCGATCTCATCCTCCGATGTCGGATCGGGCACGCGCGCGGTCAGATCACCACCAGCCACCCGGCGCGCGGCATCAACCAGATCGCCGACAGGGCGCACCAGACGATCGGCAACGGCAAGCGCGACAAACACCGCCAGCCCCACGATCAGCAGCGAAACCACAAACAACGCTGCGTTGAACTGCAATTGCAACCGTCGGGAGCGCTGGCGCAATGTCTGATAATCGTTAAGGATCGTCTGTCCGCGCCTGATCTGCGAGGCAAGCTGTGGTTCGAACACCCGTGCCGCGTACAGATAGACGCCTTCGTCCGGCGCAAATGTCGTGACGACGCCCGCGCGGTCATTGCTGCGAACGATCACGCTTTTCTTGCCGTGTTTCAGTGCCGCGATCATCTGCGGCGTGACGACCTGCTTCAGATCGCGATCATAGGGGTTGACCAGCGCGAGCGCCTGCACATCGCCATCATCGGAAAGCGTCAGGATCAGCGCTTCTGAAAGATTGCGAACATAGACCTGATAGCCGAACCCTTCGCTGAACCGTGAACCGTCGATCGGCATCGATTCAAGATAGAAGCGCAGGTCCTTGCGCATTGCGAGCGTTTCGGAATTAACGCGGTCCAGCTCGCGGGTATAGTTTTCCTGCGCCAGCATCGACGCGTTTTCCAGCATCGATCGCGCCCGGTCGGAAAACCAGAATTCGACGCCATATTGAAAGAGCAGCGATGCGAAGATCGTGACCAGCAGCATCGGCACGCTGGCGAGAACCGAGAAAATGGCGACCAGTCGGACATGGAGACGCCCCTTCCCGCCGCTGGTCGACCGCGCCGCGCGACGATTGGCAAGCCGTCGTCCCATCAGCACCAGCAACGCCATCCAGGGGATGAGGTTTGCCACCAGGATCAGCGCAACCAGCGGCGGTGTCAGCAACCGTGGCGAATTCTGTCCGTCGATCAGGAAATACGTACCGGTCGCGATCGCCAGCGCCGCGGCCAACACAAGCACTTCTATCACCGGATAAATCGGCCATCGCCGCAGCCGGCCGAACCAGGTAGAAATAGCGGGCACCGCAACCATCGTTGCTAAAATACAACGTTATGGTGACCGGTAAAACACATAATTACTGTCAACCATCGCTAATCCGCACCCTTCGATCGCGTTCCGGCGTCGATTTTCAGCATGTCTAACTTTTTGCGCAGCGTATTTCTGTTGATGCCCAGTGCCTTGGCGGCGCGAAGCTGATTTCCGTTGGTTCGTTCCAGTACGACTTCGATCAGCGGCTTTTCCACCTCGGCGATGATCCGGTCATACAGCGAACCGTCTTCCAGCAGCGCAGGCTGCGCCAATGCCATCTGTTTCAGCCGTGCGCGAATTGATTCGGCCAGCCCCCCTTCCCGCGACGCCGGTGCGGGGAGATCGCTGCCCTCCCCCAGCATCGCCCGGATTTCTTCGTCAGCAATCACATCGTCGCGGCCAAGCACCGCGATCCGACGCATCAGGTTTTCCAGTTCGCGCACATTGCCCGGCCAGGAATAGTTTTTCAGCAATTCGATGGCGCTGTCGGCAAGCCGCTTCCGCGGCAGGCCCTGCTCTGCGCCCCGGTCCAGAAAATGGCGTGCGAGCAGTGGAACATCCTGAGGGCGTTCGCGCAGGGGCGGCATGGTGATCGGCACCACGTTCAGGCGGTAGAACAGATCTTCGCGAAACCGGTTTTCCGCGACAAGGCGCGAAAGATCCTTGTTGGTGGCAGCGACGATCCGGACATCGGCGCGAATGGTTCGCGATCCGCCCACACTGATGAATTCGCCCGATTGCAGCACGCGCAGCAGCCGGGTTTGCGCATCCATCGGCATGTCGCCGATTTCGTCGAGAAACAAGGTGCCGCCTGATGCCTGTTCGAACTTGCCCGCGGCGCGCGCCTGCGCGCCAGTGAAGGCGCCGCGTTCGTGGCCGAACAGTTCCGCCTCGATCAATTCGCGCGGGATCGCGGCCATGTTGAGCGCGACAAAGGGGGCATCGCGGCGGTTGCCAAGATCGTGGATCGCCTGCGCCACCAGCTCCTTACCCGTGCCCGATTCGCCGAACACCAGAACGGTAAGGTCGGTCGAAACGACGCGCGCGATCGTCCGATACACGTCCTGCATTGCGGGCGAACGACCGATCAGCGGAAGCGCTTCGTCGGGCGCACCCTCATCGCCCGCGTTCGCCGCCGGATTGCGTTCCAATGCACTGGCGATTGCGGCGGTAAGCGTATCGAGGTCGAACGGCTTGGGCAGATAGTCGAACGCCCCCGCCTCCGTCGCGCGCACTGCCGTTGAAAGCGTGTTCTTCGCCGACAGCACGATGATCGGAAGGCCGGGATGATCGCGGACGATGCGCGACACCATTTCCAGGCCATCGCCATCGGGCAGCACGACATCGGTGACCAGCAGGTCGGGCGTCTTCGCGAATTGCGTCTTCGCCTGCGCCAGCGTTTCGGCGGTGCGCACCCGGTGTCCTGCGCGCTTCAACGCGGCAGCGACGACCGTACGGATTGCCGCATCATCATCGACGACCAGAATATCCGCGGTTTTCATGCCTGCGCCCTTGTCAGAAAAATGCGGAACAACGTGAGCGGCCGTTCACCGCCTTCGCGCGCATAGTGAACGATCCCGCCCATGTCGCGGATCAGCTTGTCGACCAGCGGCAGGCCCAGGCCCTTTCCCTCAGGCTTTCCGGAAACAAAGGGTTCGAACAGATGTTCGGCGATATCGGGCGGGGCGCCGGGACCATTGTCGCTGACGGTGATCTCGATCGGCAGTGGGCGGCGCGGCTGCCCCGGCTCGACGCTGATCGACATGCCGTGGCGGTAGGCGGTGGTGATGCCGATGCGCGGGGCGACGGTTTCATTGGTTGCCTCGGCCGCATTTTTCAGAAGGTTCAGCATCACCTGAAGAAACGCGTCGCGGTCAAGCAGCGCGGGCGGCAGCGACGGATCGTAATTTTCCTCGATCGTCACCCCCTTTGCAAAGCCCGCTTCGGCAAGTGAGCGTGCATGACCCAACAAAGGGTAGATGCTCTGCGCCTGCAATCGCAACGGCCGCGTGTCAGTGAAATCCTCCATGCGGTCGATCAGCGCGGCGACGCGATCGACTTCGGATGTGATGAGATCGGTCAGTTCCTCGGGCGAATCGACGCCGCTTGCCAGCAATTGCGCGGCGCCGCGAATCCCGGAAAGCGGATTCTTTATCTCATGCGCCAGCATCGCCGCCGCGCCGATCGCGGCGCGCGCGCCCGCCGCCCGGTCGATGCCATGGCCCATCCGTCGTCCGGCCGGAGCGTGGTGCAGCGTGACGATCCGCCAATCGGGATGGTCGGCCACGAATCCTTCGACGAAATCGGCGCGTATCCGCGGCCCGCGAAGGATATGGATATCCGCATCGAACGCAGCAAAACCCAGGCTGGGCCGCCGGTCGGCATAGCCCGCGGGAAGGTCAATCAGCGTATCGAGCGGCTGGCCGCGCATCCCGCGTTCCGACTGGTTGAGGAGATGCTCCGCCGCGGCATTGGCACGCGCGACGCAATCGGACGGATCGATCAGCAGCGCCGCCACGGGAAGCGAGGCGAAAAGATCCTCCCCCTTCAGGGCCGGACCGGCCCCTGCCCCACCTTTTTTCAAGCCGCCGCCCGAACGCGCCATGGCGCGTAGAATTCGTCGAGCATCGCCAGCACCCGATCGGGATTTGGTTCCTGGTTCACCTTGTTGCGGAACTCGGCCGATCCGGTCAGCCCCTTGGTGTACCACCCGATATGCTTGCGCGCCATGTTAACGCCCACCTGATTACCATACAGGTCGAGCATCTGGTGATAATGATCGATAATTACACGATATTGTTCATCCAGCGACGGATCGGGCAGCGCCGTCCCGTCGGTCAGCGCGCCCATCATCTGGCGCAGCAGCCAAGGGCGGCCATAAGCGCCGCGCCCGACCATGACGCCGTCTGCGCCGGACCGGGCAAGCGCTTCGCGGGCATCCTCGATCGTGCAGATATCGCCATTGGCGATAACCGGAACGGTCACCGCCTCTTTCACCTTGCGGATGAACGCCCAGTCGGCGCTTCCCTTGTACATCTGACACCGGGTTCGGCCGTGCACGGTGATCATCTTTACGCCGATATCCTCCGCAATGCGCGCGAGTTCGGGGGCGTTCAGGCTGTTATGATCCCAGCCCATCCGCATTTTCAGCGTCACGGGAACCGAGACCGCCTTGACCACCGCTTCAATAATCTCGGTTGCAAGGCGCGGTTCGCGCATCAGCGCCGAACCGGCATAGCCATTCGTCACCTTGCGCACCGGACAACCCATATTGATGTCGATGATCGCAGCACCGCGATCCTCGTTCAACTTCGCCGCCTCGCCCATTTCCTTCGGCGTATTGCCGACAAGCTGCATCGAAACCGGTTCCTCGATCGGGTCCCACGCCGCCTTTTGCACCGACTGGCGCGTTTCGCGAATTGCCGCCTGGCTGGCGATCATTTCGGTGACGTTCAGCCCCGAACCGAAGCGGCGAACGACGCGGCGAAACGGCAGGTCCGTTACGCCGGTCATCGGCGCGAGCAGCACGGGGGCTTCGATCCGGACGGGTCCGATCTGGATTGGGGTAAGTTTGGTCATAATGTGCCTGAAATTTAGGCAGCGCTGTACGCGACATGCGCGTTTTTCGCAAGGCTGGCGGCGGAAGCGGTGTTGCGCTACCGCGCGGCCATGACATTGAAGCGTATCGCCGCGATCATCGTCGCCGCCGGTACGGGCACCCGTTCGGGTTCGCCCGTTCCCAAACAGTTCGCGCCATTGGCGGGGCGGCCAATGGTCGCATACAGCCTGTCGGCGCTTCGCACGCATCCCGCAATAGACGAGATTGTGATCGTCACCGGCGCCGATCAGCAGGCAATGCTGAACGATGCGGTGGGCGATGTATGGTACGTTCCCGGCGGCGAGACGCGGCGCGAGTCGGTGCTGGCGGGACTGGAAGCACTCGCATTGGAAGGCGGCGCGCGGCACGTGCTCATCCATGACGCCGCCCGCCCCTTTCTCTCCCATGGCGTAATCGACCGCCTGCTCGACGCGCTTCGATTCCACAGGGCCGCCGTTCCGGTATTGCCTGTGGCCGATACGCTGGCCGTTGCGGGAGAAATGCTGGGCGATGCGGTGCCGCGCGAACATCTGGTGCGCGTGCAGACACCGCAGGCATTTCATTTCGATGCGATTCTCGCGGCGCACCGGAACTGGCCGGATATGCAAGCGGCGACCGACGATGCCCAGATAGCTCGCGCCGCCGGAATTAGCGTAGCGTCGGTCGAAGGAGAACGCATGCTGGAAAAAATCACCTACCCTGCTGATTTCCGCGCCGCCGAAACCGCGCTTGCCGACGCATTCCACACGCGAACCGGCATGGGGTTCGATGTCCACCGTCTGGTTTCGGGGGAGGAATTGTGGCTTGGCGGCATAAGGATCGATCACGACAAGGGGCTTTCGGGGCATAGTGACGCCGATGTGGCGCTGCACGCCGTAACCGATGCATTGCTCGGCGCGGCAGGGGCCGGCGATATCGGCACCCATTTCCCGCCCAGCGATCCGCAATGGCGTGGTGCACCCTCTTCGCGCTTTCTGGAACATGCACGCGATCTTGTTGCAGCCGCTGGCGGACGGATCGATTTCATCGATCTGACGATCATTTGCGAAGCGCCCAGGATCGGCCCGTATCGGGACGCGATGCGCGCGTGCATCGCAGGGCTGTTGCGGGTCGCCGAGACGCGGATTAGCATCAAGGCGACGACGACGGAGCGGCTGGGCTTTACCGGCCGTGGAGAAGGAATCGCCGCGCAAGCGGCGGCGACAATCCGGATTGCGGAGACTGCCCGATGAACGTCAGGAAAATCGCCGCAGCTGCGACGGGGTGGGCAGCGATCAGCGGCCTTGCCCTCGCATCGTCGGCGAATGCGGCTGCGCCCTGCTTCACCAAGGGCGAAGCCCAGTCGGTAGCGAGCGTTGTCGCGCCCAGCGCGGTGCGCGCCCTGCGCACGCAATGCGTGCCGAAACTGGCGCGATCTTCCTACATGAACCAGTCCGGCGACCGGCTTGTCGCAAAGCTTGATGCAGCCGCCAGGGGCCAATTACCCGATGCGATGAAGGGTATCGCCCGACTGGTGGGCAGTAGCGCGGGCCAGATCGACCTGTCGGCGCTGCCGCCGGAGATGATCCTGCCGCTGATCGACCCGCTCGTCGCGGCGAAGATGGGTGCCCAAAATATTGATGGGGGCGAATGTCGGCGGATCGATCAGGCGCTTTCGCTGATCGACCCGCTGCCCGCGCGCAACATTTCGGGACTGTTGGTCCTGATCCTGCAATTTGACCTCGACAAGCGTGCCTCAGACAAGCAGACGGCGGGCGGCAATCCGCTATTCACCATCTGCGAAGGGCCGGAGAAATAATCCGATGACCGACCGTGTTCTTCCCGACAAACTGTACGAAAGCGCCAAACGCGTGGTCGATGCGAACCGCGCCGCCAATCGCCGGATCGCATTGGCCGAAAGCTGCACCGGCGGGCTGGTGAGTGCTGCGCTGACCGAAATACCGGGTTCCTCCGACATATTCGAAACCGGGTTCGTTACCTATTCGAACGACGCGAAGCTCGACGTTCTCGACGTCAGTCTGGACCTGCTTGAAACCTTCGGATCGGTGTCGATCGCCGTTGCCTGGAGCATGGCGCAGGGCGTGCTGGAACATAGCGATGCCGATGTTGCCGTAGCGATCACGGGAATCGCTGGCCCCGACGGCGGGACCGAGAAAAAGCCGGTGGGCACCGTGGTGTTCGCCCGCGCCGAACGCGGCGCGGATCCACAAAATGTCGTCGCCGACGCGCGCCATTTCGATAATGAAGGTCGCGGTTCGATCCGGCTTCAGGCCGCGTTATGCGCGCTCGAACTATTGATGCCGGGGGCTGAGCCGTTCTCATCATCCGATGACGAATAGAGCTGATCGGCGCGCTGTTCGAACGCGCCGATCATTTTCCGCAATGCCCGGTCGAACACCTGCCCGGCGAGCATTTCGAACATCCGGTTCTTGAACGCGAAATCGACGCAGAAATCGACATAGCAGCCGCCTTCCCCATCGGGACGAAACTGCCAGTCATTGTGCAGATATTTCATCGGCCCGTCGACATATTCGACATGAATATGGTCAGGCCGCTCCATCTTCACGCGTGAGGTGAAGGTTTCGCGCAGCCCCTTGAAACCGACGATCATGTCGGCGACCATTTCGCTCTCCGATTGCGAACGAACGCGAATGGCACTGACCCAGGGCAGAAATTCGTCATACGCCCCGACGTCCGAAACCATGTCGAACATTTGTTCGGGAGTGTAGCGAAGATGCCGCGTTTCGGTGTGTTTGGGCATCAGCCCCTCGCCGCCTGCGCCGCCAGACGCGCCTCCCGATTCGCGCGTAGACGTTCAAAATCGTCGCCCGCATGGTAGCTTGACCGGGTAAGCGGCGAACTGGCGACCAGCAGGAACCCCTTGGCGCGCGCGATCGAAGCATAGGCGTTGAACGCCTGCGGGGTTACAAAATCGGCGACCTTGGCATGTTTCGGCGTTGGCTGGAGATACTGGCCCATGGTCAGAAAATCGATATCGGCCGACCGCATGTCGTCCATCACCTGATGCACTTCGAGCCGTTCCTCTCCCAAACCCAGCATAATGCCCGATTTGGTGAAGATCGACGGGTCGAGCGCCTTCACCTTTTCCAGCAGGCGAAGCGACGCATAATAGCGCGCGCCGGGGCGGATCGTGGGATAGAGCCGCGGCACGGTTTCCAGATTGTGGTTGAAAACATCGGGCCGCGCCTCGACGATCATTTCGAGCGCGCGATCGACCTTGTTACGAAAATCAGGGGTCAGGATTTCGATCGTCGTATCGGGTGCCTGGCTGCGCAGCGCTTCGATAACCTTCACGAACTGGCGGGCACCACCGTCGGGCAGGTCGTCGCGATCGACCGAGGTGATGACGATGTGCTTCAACCCCATCTGCACCGCGACATCGGCGACATGCTGCGGCTCTTTGGGATCGACCATGCGCGGCATGCCGGTCTTCACGTTGCAAAAGGCGCAGGCGCGCGTGCAAGTATCACCCAGGATCATCACCGTCGCATGCTTTTTGGTCCAGCATTCGCCGATATTGGGACAGGCGGCCTCTTCGCAGACGGTGGCGAGATTCTTCTCGCGCATCAGCTTTTTGGTCTCGGCAAAGCCGACCGAAGTCGGCGCCTTTACACGGATCCAGTCGGGCTTGCGCTGGCGCGGCGGCCGGGCGAGGTCGGTAACGTCGTTCATGCTTTCCAGATAGCGATGCATTGCGCCGCTTGCCACCCCCGCCGTGCAATGCGAAAGCGATGCCATGAACGGATTTTCATACCTGCTCGACGGCTATCGCCGGTTTCGCAACAATGACTGGCCGCGCCAGCATGATCGCTGGGCCGAACTGCGCGAAGGACAGTCGCCCCAGGTGATGGTGATCGCCTGTTCGGACAGCCGCGTCGACCCGGCGCAGATTTTCGATGTTTCCCCCGGAGAGATTTTCGTGGTTCGAAACGTCGCCAATCTGGTTCCCCCGTTCGAAGAAGGCGGCGGCCGCCACGGTGTCTCGGCTGCGCTGGAATTCGCGGTGACTCAGCTGGAGGTGCCGCATATCGTCGTGATGGGACATGGTTCGTGCGGCGGATGCCAGGCGGCGTTGTCGCGGCGCTTTCACAACGCGCCGGAGGGGGAAGGCGGCTTCATCGCGCATTGGGTCGACATGCTGGACGATGCGCGTGACCGGATCGTCACCGAATATGGCGATGGCGAGGAAGGGACGCGCGCACTCGAACTGGAAACCGTGCGTATTTCGTTGATGAACCTGCGCAGTTTCCGTTTTGTCGCGGATCGGGTGAGCAACGGCACCCTGTCGCTTCACGGCGCCTATTTCGCGATCCGTGACGGCATCCTGCATCTTATGGGCGAAGACGGCGCGTTCGCGCCAGCCTGACGAAGGTCAGTCTTTGCCTTTACCGAGCTGCTTTTCCGCGAGTTCGTAAAGTTCGGGATCAAGATCGGGCGGGTCCATGCAGACGTGCGCTTCCAGCTGGTCCGTTACTGCGGTCAGCGCGGCGATCCGCGCCGCCTTTTTGTTATTGGCGTCGATCACGGTCCAGGGTGCCCAGCGTGTATCGGTTTGCGCGAACATGTCGTGCATTGCGGCGCAATACGCCTCGCGCCGGGCGCGGTTGCGAAAATCATCCGCTCCGGTCTTCCATTGTTTCCACGGATTGTCGATTCGCTCGCGCAGCCGGTCGTCCTGCTCCGCCTGCGTGATGTGCAAGAACAGCTTCACGATCGATATGCCGCAATCGGCCTGCTGCGCTTCGAATTCATTGATCTCGTCATAAGCGCGCCGCCATTCGGCTTCCTCGGCATAGCCCTCGACGCGTTCGACGAGGACGCGGCCGTACCAGCTGCGGTCGAAAACGGCGATGTTGCGCTTTGCGGGGAGCCGCTGCCAGAATCGCCAGAGGAAATGATGCTCCTTCTCCGCCTGACTGGGAGCGGCGATCGGCCATACCTCGAAATAGCGCGGGTCCCATTCGGCGGTCATCCGCTTGATCGCCCCGCCCTTCCCGGCTGCGTCCCAGCCCTCCAGAACGACCATTGCGGCACGACCGCGAACGATATGCGCAACCTGAATATGCGCCAGACGCTTCTGTATCGCCTTCAGCGCGTCCGAATAATCGCCATCGAAATGCGCGCCGATTTCGTAATCGCCAAGATCGATCGTCATGCTCCGAACCACCCTTGCTCGTCCGCCTTCGCCAAACGAGGTTCCATATATTCCCAAAGGCGTGGGCAGCCACCGCGAATAGGACCCTTGATCCGCTTCACCACCTGACTGTAACTGATGCCGTTTTCGCGCCAGCTCTGCCCTTCATTGTTGAGGTTCAGCAGTGCCGGCATCGCGCGATCAATCGCGTTGGCAAAACGCGCATCCCCACTTTCATTCGCCTCGAACTCAATCCAAAGATCGATCAACGGTCCGGCGATTTCGGGCGGCAGGTAGCCCATGATCCGCTCGACCGCCGCCTTTTCGGCACTCTTCTCAGCAGCCCAGTCGATATCGGCGAATACAAGGGTATCGCCGGTATCTATCTCCCCCAGATCATGGACAAGCAGCATCTGCACAACCCGCGAGAGATTGACCGGATCATCGCAATAGGGTGCAAGCGCATTCGCGAACAGCGCAATCTGCCAGCTATGCTCAGCCGAATTTTCGTAGCGGTCGAGGCCCAGTGGCTTTGTCTTGCGAGTGACGCGCTTGAGCTTGTCGATTTCCATAACAAAATCGATCGCCTGCTGCATGCGCATCACTCCTTACCATCGTTATCAGCCCGCGTCGGGCGAGACTGCCTCGGCGGTGTCCTTTTTCGCCTCGCCGCCCTGACCCGGCTGTTCAACCAGGCGGATGTTGAGTTCGCGAAGCTGTTTGGGCGACACCTCACTCGGCGCGCCCATCATCAGGTCCTCGGCACGCTGAGTCATCGGGAAGGCGATGACTTCGCGGATATTGGGTTCGTCGGCGAGCAGCATGACGATCCGGTCGACACCCGGCGCCGATCCGCCATGCGGCGGAGCGCCATATTTGAACGCGTTGATCATTCCGGCAAAGTTGGTGTCCACGTCCTGCTGGCTGTACCCGGCAATCTCAAACGCCTTATACATGATGTCCGGGCGATGGTTCCGCACCGCACCCGATGACAGTTCGACGCCGTTGCACACGATATCATATTGATAGGCTAGGATATCGAGCGGGTCTTTGCTTTCCAGCGCGTCCATCTCGCCCTGAGGCATCGAGAAGGGGTTATGGCTGAAATCGATCTTCTTCGTATCCTCGTCATATTCGAACATCGGAAAATCGACGATCCAGCAGAATTCGAACCGCTTCTGATCGATCAGGTCGAGTTGTTCACCCACGCGCGTGCGCGCAAGACCAGCAAGCTTTGCCGCCTGCGCTTCCTTTCCGGCAGCGAAGAATAGCCCGTCATCGGGACCGAGGCCGAGTTCATCGGCCAGCCTGTCCATCTTTTCCGGCCCATGATTCTTGGCGATCGGGCCGCCCCATTCGCCGCCCTTGCGCGTGGCGTAGCCAAGACCGGGGAAACCCTCACCCTGCGCCCAACTGTTCATGTCGTCGAAGAATTTACGGCTCTTTTCCGCTGTTCCCGGCGCGGGAATGGCGCGCACCACATCGCCGCTCTCGACGATCGAGGCGAAGCGGCCGAAGCCCGATCCTTCGAAATGCGACGATACGTCGGTGATCTCGACCGGATTGCGAAGATCCGGTTTGTCGTTGCCGTATTTCAGCATCGATTCGCGATAGGGAATGCGCCTGAACGGCAGCGGGCTGACGCTGCGCCCCATGCCTTCCCAGTTCGCGAATTCCTCGAACACGCCGTGCAGCACCGGTTCGATCGCGGCGAACACGTCTTCCTGCGTGACGTAGCTCATTTCGAAATCGAGCTGATAGAATTCGCCGGGGCTGCGATCGGCGCGCGCGTCTTCGTCGCGAAAGCAAGGCGCGATCTGAAAATATTTGTCGAAACCGGCCACCATCAGCAGCTGCTTGAACATCTGCGGCGCCTGCGGCAGCGCATAGAATTTGCCCGGATGCACGCGGCTGGGCACCAGATAGTCGCGCGCGCCCTCCGGCGACGATGCCGTCAGGATCGGCGTCTGGAATTCGGTGAAGCCCTGATCGATCATCCGGCGGCGAAGCGACGCGATAACGTCCGACCGCAGTTTGATATTCTTGTGCACCTTCTCCCGCCGCAGATCGATGTAGCGATAGCGCAGGCGGATATCCTCCGGATATTCGGCATCACCGAACACCGGCATCGGCAATTCCTGCGCCGCCGACTGAACGGTGACCCCGCGCGCGAACACTTCGATCTCACCAGTCGGCAGATTGGCGTTTTTCGTTTCATCGGAGCGCTGTTTCACCAAGCCGTCGATGGTGACCACCGATTCGACGCGCAGCCGATCCAATACCTCAAGCGCGGGCGAATCGCTGTCGGCGACGATCTGGGTGATCCCGAAATTGTCGCGCAGATCGACGAACAGCACGCCGCCATGATCGCGCTTGCGATGGATCCAGCCCGAAAGGCGGATTTCGGCCCCGACATCGGCGGCGCGAAGCTGGGCACAGGTATGAGTGCGATAGGCGTGCATTCGTGTCATTTCCCAAAAAACACGTCACCCCGGCGAAAAACCGGGATCTCTGGCCGCGGGCTGCGCGGATGGCGCGAGATTCCGGCTGCTTGCCGGAATGACAGATAAAAAACTTCGTGGCCGCGCGAAACCGCATCATACACCACTTTGTCAACCCGGACGCGGCGGTATATGGGGGCTGGATGCATATTCACGGGCTTATCGAGGACAGCGCCGACCTCGCCAATCTTTGCGCGCGACTTTCCAACGCCGATTTCGTCACGGTCGATACGGAGTTCATGCGCGAAAACAGCTATTGGCCGGAGCTGTGTCTGATCCAGATTGCGGACGAGAACGAAGCCGCCGCGATCGACCCCATGGCGCCGGGGATGGACATGACCCCGCTGCTCGACCTGCTGACCGAGAATCATGACGTGCTGAAGGTTTTTCATGCGGGCGGGCAGGATCTGGAAATCGTCTACAATCTGACGGGGAAGACGCCGCAGCCGCTGTTCGACACGCAGGTTGCGGCGATGGCGCTGGGTCAGGGTGAACAGATCGGTTATTCGAATCTGGTCGATTCATACCTTGGCATCACGGTGGACAAGGGTGCGCGCTTCACCGACTGGAGCCGCCGGCCGCTCGACGATCGTCAGATCAGCTATGCGATCGCCGACGTGACGCATTTGTCAAAGATCTTTCCGATGATGCTGAAAAAGCTGAAAAATACCGGGCGCGGCGCGTGGCTGAACGAAGAGATGGAGCGGCTTGCTGAACCGTCCAACTATTTCAATGACCCCGATCTTGCGTGGAAGCGTGTGCGCACGCCAAGCCGCAAGGCCGATGTTCTCGGCCGGCTGAAGGCGCTGGCCCGCTGGCGCGAACAGGAAGCGCAGGGCAAGAATTTGCCGCGCGGACGTATCGTAAAGGATGAAACGCTGGGCGACATCGCCGCGCATCCCCCGCGCAAGCAGGGCGACCTTGCAAAGGTACGCGGGCTTTCGGGGGCATGGGCATCAAACGACATTGGTGGGCGCATGATGGACGCGCTTGCCGAAGCGAAGCCGCTGCCGGCCGATGAAATACCCTCACGCGACGATCGCAAACCGGCGCTGGGCAAGGAAGGCGCGCTGGTCGCCGACCTTCTGAAATTGTTGCTGAAGATTCGCGCACGTGAAATAAATGTCGCCGCGCGGTTGCTCGCACGATCGGACGATCTGGAAGCGCTTGCCGCTGGACAGCGCGACAAGCTCGCTATTTTGAATGGCTGGCGGTACGAGCAGTTCGGACGCGACGCACTTGCGCTGGTCGAGGGGCAACTCGGCTTCACCGTGCGCGGCGGCAAATTGAAAATGACCCGTACGGAGGATAAGGAATGACCCGTGCAATGCTGCTTGCTCCGCTATCGGCGCTTATCGCCTGTGCCGCCTGCGCGCAGACTCCGGCACCGGACGATGCCATGAGCAGCCCGCAGGACGGGGTGCGTTCCGAACCCGACCGTCAGTTGGGATCTGGCGCGTGCGACGTTGACGGTCTGAGCGGTTTTGTGGGGCAGACGGGAACGCAAGAGCTTGCGGCGCAGGCGCTTGGAATATCAGGTGCCAGAACCGTGCGCTGGCGCAAGCCGGGGATGGCAATGACGATGGATTACCGCACCGACCGGCTGAATATCGACCTGGATAAACAAAATGTGGTGACCGGGTTCAAATGCGGGTGAGCCGCTCCGGACTATCGCTTTAGCCCCGGTTCGAGGTTCATTGCGCCGGCCAGCGCCTTGTGACGGCGGGCAACAGTCTCGCTATAGAGTGCCGTATCGGCTTCACGCACGTTCAATATGAGTGATTTGTCGTGCCGTTCGAGCCGCGATCGATCGAGCGGACCAGCGACGCCGCCGCTCCACCGCTGTCCCAGCCGTATCGCCAGTCCCCATTGTTTCGCGCGTTCCAGGTCGTCATAGGGTGCAAGCTGAACCAGCGGCTCCGGACTGCTCATCCCGCCGCCTAACGACGTAAAAAGCGCCTGCCCAAGCAGCGCGCGGCCCCAGCCGTCGATCGCCACCCAATTGCCGTGAAGCGCGATTTCCAGCCCGCGTTCGGCACGAAACTCCGGATTGGCGCTCCATCCGACATCGGCGAGCAGGCAGGCGGTGTGACGAAGCCGAGCATGCCGCGCATCTTCATCTCCGAACAACGGCGCAATCCAGTCACCAAGCAAGTCGCCATGTTCGGGAAAACGCCCCAGTCGCTGCGCCTCTTCATGCGCCATGACGAGCAACGGATCACGCTCTCGCTCCTCATCGGGAAGCGCCTGATGGAACAGGCCTTCGCGAAGCCCGAAGGCGGAGACGATTACTTCCTTGGTGCCAAGCTGTTCCATCAGCACGGAAAGCAGCGCGCCAGCCTCCCCCAAGGTCGCCACGCGGCCGCTCGACAGGTTCGGAATGGCGCGTAACCTTCCCTTCGAAATATGCGCGACAGTGCGGCGCAGCCGCTCGACCGCATCCCGGTCCATGCGATAGCCGTGGATGACCGGCAGCGGATATTGGGTCAGGTGCATGTCGAGCCTGGCGAGCGCACGCCATGATCCGCCGACCATGTACAGCGGAACACCCTTCCCCGCCCCGCTCCACCCCGCCTCTGCGATCAGGGTGGCGACGCGCTTTTCCAGCGTCCGTTTACCCTTGGCGCGCAGCTTCCCGATGCGAAGCACGCCAAGCGGGAACGACGCACGCTCATGCACCGACCCGTCGCCCACCCGGACGAGTTCCAAGCTGCCACCGCCCAGATCGCCGACGATGCCCCGCGCATCGGGGATCGCGCACAGCACGCCGTTACCCGCGGCCTGCGCCTCATCCTCGCCCGACAGCAATTCGACATTAAGGCCCAACGCCTTTGCTGCATCGAGCAGGTCGCCGCCATTTTCGGCGTCTCGCACCGCAGCCGTCGCCACGCAGCGAAGGTCCGCCACCTCCATTTCCCGGCACAGCGCGGCAAACCGGGCAAGCGCCGGTTTGGCCAGTTTCATCGATTCGTCCGATATCCGGCCATTCTCGCTCAGGCCCCGGCCAAGCCCTGCCAATATCTTTTCATTATAAACGATCGAGGGAAGCCGGCTGGGGCCGGCGTAAACGACCAGACGGATCGAGTTGGACCCGATATCGATGATCGCACCATGCGTTCGGGCAGCCGTGCTGACGCGCACTTTTCGAAACGAAAGCGTTGCCATGAATTGAAACCTATCCGTCACGATTGTTGGAATGGCGGCGGCGAAGCGACAGCTTCTTTGGCATTGATTCACCGCTTTCCAGCGCGGCCCCGCGTCCGGAAAGCGACGGATTGGTCATGAAGTAACGATGCAGGTTGAACGGTCGCGCGCCCTTTTCGATCCGTTCATAGCTGCCGTCGGGATGCAGTTCCCAGCTTTGTTCGGTGTCGATCAGATTGGCGACCATGACTTGGTCGAGCACCTGATCGTGCACGGTCGGGTTGGTGATCGGCAGCATATATTCCACCCTGCGGTCGAAATTGCGCGGCATCCAGTCGGCCGAGGAGATGAAAAGCGACGCGCCGTCATTGGGAAGCGCCTTGCCATTGCCGAACGCCCAGATGCGGCTGTGTTCGAGAAACCGACCGACGCATGATTTTACGTGGATATTGTCCGACATGTCCGCCACACCGGGCCGCAGGCAGCAAATGCCGCGAACGACAAGATCGATCTCCACGCCCGCATTGCTGGCTTCGTACAATTTCTCGATCATCGCCGGGTCGACCAGCGAATTCATCTTGGCCCAGATTGCCGCCGGTTTTCCGGCGCGCGCGTTCGTGATTTCACGATCGACCAGTTCGGTGAGCCGGGGCCGAATGTCGCGCGGGGAAATTGCCATACATTCCAGGTCGCCGGGTTCGACATAGCCGGTGATATAATTGAAGATGCGACTGGCGTCGCGCCCGATCGCGGGGTCTGCGGTGAAGAAGCTGAGATCGGTGTAAATTCGCGCGGTGACCGGGTGGTAATTCCCCGTCCCGAAATGGCAGTAGGTCCGAAATCCGGTCCCTTCGCGCCGGACGACCATCGATACCTTGGCGTGAGTCTTCCAGTCGATAAAGCCGTAGACGACCTGAACCCCTGCGCGTTCCAGCGCATTGGCCCAAAGCAGATTCTGCTCCTCGTCGAACCGCGCCTTCAGTTCGACCACCGCGGTCACCGATTTTCCCGCTTCGGCCGCCGCGATCAGCGCCTGAATCACTGCCGACTGCTTGCCCGCTCGGTACAGCGTCTGTTTGATCGCGACGACATCCGGATCCTGCGCCGCCTGCTTCAGAAAGGCGAGGACGACATCGAATGTTTCATACGGGTGATGGACGATAATGTCCTTCGCCCGGATCGCCGCGAAGCAGTCACCGCCATATTCGCGGATGCGTTCGGGGAAACGCGGGCTGAACGGCGTGAATTTCAGGTCGGGCCGGTCCTCTTCGACCAGCGCGGCGAGGTCGCCCATGGCGAGAAACCCGCCCGTTTCGATCAACAACGCATCGATGCCGCCAAGCTCTTCCTTCAGCACCGATTCAAGCTCGTCGCTCATATCGGTTTCGACTTCCAGCCGGATCACCCTACCCCGGCGGCGGCGCTTTATCGCGCTGCGGAAATACAGGACCAGGTCCTCCGCTTCTTCCTCGACTTCGATATCGCTGTCGCGAAGGATGCGGAAAGCGGCAGCGGATTCGACGCGATATCCGGGGAAAAGCTGGTCCGAAAAGCGCTTTATCAGCGTTTCGACCGCAACATAGCGTGCGCGATCGCCGACCAGCCGGACAAAGCGCGGCGTGCTGGACGGGAGAAGCACGAGTTCGCGCACCTGCTCGCCATCGGAATCGCGCACCAGATCGAGAATGACGCTCAATCCGCCATTGGGAATGAAGGGGAATGGGTGCGCCGGATCGAGCGCCTGGGGCGTCAGGATAGGAAAAATACACTCGCGAAAATGCGATTCCAGTGCTTTCAGTGCTTGCGCGTCGATCGTCGCGGGATCGAGCACGTCGATACCTGCCTCCGCCAGTTCGCCATGGATATCGCGCCAAACCGCCTGCTGGTCATCGACCAGTTCGCTCGTTTTTTCGGCGATCGCTGCGAGTTGCTGGCTTGGCGTCAGGCCATCGGCCGATGGTTGCTCCACATTCTGGAGCTGCTGTCCTTTCAGCCCGGCGACCCGGACCATGAAGAATTCGTCCAGATTGGACGCCGAAATCGACAGGAAACGAAGCCTTTCGAGCAGCGGATGCGCGCGGTTGCAAGCCTCTTCCAGCACGCGGCGATTAAAGGCCAGCCAGGACAATTCGCGATTGAAAAAACGGCTTTCCGCTTCGCTTTCCCCCGCCGGGGCGGGATCGTTCGCAACCGGCAACTGACTGTTCATCCTTCACCCCTGCTGTTTGTGGTCCCACGACGATGGCGGCTTGGCTTCCGACAGGATGTCACGCGCTCGCGGCACGGTAAGCCGCCTGCTGCGGGCGCCGCGTAACCCGTCCTCAATAGCCTCTACTGTTGACAGTAACGCGACATAGCTGCGTTCGGTCCGTTTCGAGAGCCATTCAAGCACCTCCGGCCCGGCAACGATTTCGCGTCGCGCGAACCAGAAACCCAGCAATTCGGCGATCAGCGTGTCGTCGGGCGGGTCGATCCGCAAAACCGGCGTGGCGGCAAGCCGCGATCGCAGATCGGGGAGCTTCACCTGCCATTGCGGCGGAGGCGAATCACATATGATGAGCAGCGGCGTACGTTGTGCCTGGGCGAGGTTCCACGCATGAAACAATCGGGTTTCGTCGGCCGATTGCGCGTCGTCGAACACATGGCCGCCGGTTCGCGATGCGAATATCCGCGCCAGCCGGCTGCGTCCTGATTTGCGCGGTCCGGTCAGGATCGCCGCCATTACCGGCCAGGCGCCGCGGTGTTCGAGCATATGGACGGCGCGGGAATTGGCCTCACCGATCAGGAAAACGTCCGCGCTCGAGTCGGCGGGCCAGTCGAGCGGCAGCTCGAGCTGGCTCATCCGGTGCTGCTGTTCCCGGGCGTTTCGCCCTCCCCTGTGGAAGATCGTCCGCCGTTGCCGCCGCCGCGACGCACGCGAAGCGTGTTTCCGGCCTGTTGCACCTGCCATCCGCGCGCCTGAAGCGCGGTGGCAAGCCCGGATACGGTCCCGTCATAGCTTACCCGCATCACCGATACGCCGCCCAGCGCAAGACTGCTGGTCGCGGCCGATCGCACGCCGGGAATGGCGCGCATCGCCGATTCGGCACCGGTGACCGCGGCGACCGAGGGCGTGTCGACCTGAACATTGACGACTGAGCTGGCACTGGCGCTTGGCGTATCGCTGGGAAGCGGGGGTATCGGCTGCGCTTGCTGCGAGACATCGGCCTGCGAATCATCGGTTTCTTCGATCCGCGGCGGCCGGTTGGCAAGCCCGCTGTCGCGCTGCAACGCGCCGTTGGACAGCGCGCGCTGATAGATGGCGTCGAGCCGCTTCACCCCTTCGTCGAGAAGCGCGCCAAGACCGTCGCTATTTTCCACGCGAAGGCTGAACCGGTCGATTTCCTGATTATCCGGCCCGTGCCCGGCGATGAAGGTCGCGATGATCGGACCGCCCGGCCATTGGCGTTCGATCCGCACCTCGGGCACCAGCACGTCGGACGCGCCATATTGATCCAGCGTCGAACGCCACCAGTTGCGCCCCCGTCGATCGGCCTGTCCCGCGTTCAACAGCAACGGGTCCGGCCCCGTGCCGCTGACACGGACATAATCGATCGCGCTGTTACCGGTGCGAAATCGGTCCCATGCCTGATTCCACGCGGTTTTCCGTTCAAGCGTGGTTGCCGTACCCGCCGACCATTGCAGCGGGATCACCAGCATCGGCGGAGAACGAGTCATCCGCTGCGCCACGCCCAGAATGCTGCTTGCCTTGTCGCGGCGGAACAGGACGCCCAGCCGGGCAATATAACGGTCCGGCCCGATTTCCTCGCGCTCGATCACGATCCCGGCAACAATATTGTTCAGCGTCGAATCGGGCAGCGATCCACCTTTTCCGGTCAATCGTTGCGAAAGCTTGTCCCAGCCTTTGCGCTGCGCGATTCGCCAGCCATCTTCTCGCGCCTGCTCGGCTGTCTTACCCCGCACATCGACATCGATGCCGCCGACTTCGAACGTGCCCGCGCTGTCGATGGGGGCGTTCGTCACCACGCCGCCCGATTGAGCGGTGGCGAAGCGCGCGACACCGCCGACACCGGCGGCGAGCACGGCAAGCGAGCAAAATATGAGCGGGCGCCTGATCATTTCGCCGCCCTTTTGGCGAAGCGGGCGTGGAAATCCAAGCGCGATCTGTTTAGGCGATGCGACATGAGCAGCAACGATCGGGGCGATGCGCCCTATACCTATGCCCGTGCGGGCGTTTCCATCGATGCCGGTAACGCGCTGGTCCGCGCGATCGGCCCACTAGCCCGCGCAACCCGTCGACCGGGCGCTGACGCCGATCTGGGCGGCTTTGGCGGCATCTTCGATTTGAGGGCGGCCGGGTTCACCGACCCGCTGCTGGTCGCGGCGAATGACGGCGTGGGAACCAAGCTGAAACTAGCGATCGAAAGCGGGCGTCATGACGGCGTCGGAATCGATCTGGTCGCGATGTGCGCAAACGACCTGATCGTGCAGGGGGCAGAGCCGCTCTTCTTCCTCGATTATTATGCCAGTGCAAAGCTGGACACTGCGGTGGCGCAGCGGGTGGTCGCCTCGATCGCCGATGGGTGCCAACAGGCGGGATGCGCCCTTATCGGCGGCGAGACGGCGGAGATGCCGGGAATGTATGCCGAGGGCGATTATGATCTGGCCGGCTTCTGCGTTGGCGCGGTCGAGCGCGACCGGCTTCTCGATGGCAGCAAGGTGGCCCCGGGCGACGTGATTCTGGGTCTTGCCTCGTCGGGCGTCCATTCCAACGGTTTTTCGCTGGTGCGCCGCCTTGCCGCCGATAAGGGGTGGAAGCTGAACCGGCCCGCGCTTTTCGATCAGGAGGTCATTCTGATCGATGCATTGATGGCGCCGACGCGGATTTATGTGAAAAGCCTGTTGCCGCTGGTCAGTGCAGGTCGAATTCACGGCCTTGCGCATATCACTGGCGGCGGGCTGCTCGAAAATATTCCGCGCGTGCTTCGCGACGGCTCTCACGCCCTGATCGATGCCGATAGTTGGCAGCAGCCCGGATTGATGGCGTTTCTGCAAGCGCAGGGGAATATCGAGCCGGAGGAAATGGCGCGCACCTTCAATTGCGGAATCGGCATGGCGGTTATTGTTTCCGAAAGCGAAGCCGAGGATGTCGCCCGCGCATTGGAAACAGCAGGCGAGCGCGTTTTGCGCATCGGCAAGGTGGAAGCGGGCGCGCGCAGCTGCACCGTAACGGGCAGCGCGGGCACATGGAGCGCACGGTCGGACTGGTCGGCAACCCATGACGGCTAAACGACGCGTCGGCATCCTTATTTCGGGGCGCGGGTCGAACATGGCCGCGCTGGTCGAAGCGGCGCAAGCGCCGGAATGCCCCTATGCGGTGGCGCTGGTGGCCAGCGACAAGCCGGACGCCCCCGGGCTTGGCTGGGCGACCGACAACGGCGTCGCGACCTTTGCGCAGTCGCCCAAGCGCATCGCCAAGGCCGAATATGAAGCGGCGATCGACGGCGCGCTTCGCGACGCGGGCGTCGAGGTGATCGCGCTTGCCGGCTATATGCGGTTGCTGTCGGATGATTTCGTGGCGCGCTGGCGCGGCCGGATCATCAATATCCACCCCTCGCTGCTCCCCAAATATAAGGGGCTCGACACCCATGCGCGCGCCATCGCGGCCGGGGATCGCGTTGCGGGGTGTTCGGTGCATATCGTCACCGAAGAGCTCGATGGCGGCGCCGTATTGGGACAGGCGGAGGTGCCGATCAACGCAGACGACACGGCGGAAAGCCTTGCCGCGCGTGTGCTGATGGAAGAACATCGTCTTTATCCCAAGGTCCTGGCGGAGTTTATCAACCGATGACGCCCGAAGCCCAAACCATTGCCGAAAAACTGCGCCCGCTCTGCCTCGATTTGCCCGAAACATGCGAAACATCGCTTGACGGCATGCCCGCTTTCGGGATTGAAGAGGACCGGATTTTCGCACGACTGAGCGATCGTGACGGCCGGATCGCTGTAGTCGTGAAGGTCAGCGACAGCGACGAGCGCGCGATGCTGATCGCCAAACATCCCGATCGCTATCATGACGTCGCGCAAGCGGGTTCTGATGACTGGGTCGCCCTGCGCCTCGATGGCCCGGACATCGACTGGGCGCAGGTAGCAGATCGCATTGCCGCCAGTTGGGAGCTGGTAGCGCCCATACACCTGCTGGAGGCGGGCGGCCGGTGAACGATATGCCTGATACCGACGCCGCTTCGCCAAAAGATCCCGAACCGCCGAAAATTCGCGCTGAGCGGGAGGAAAGCGAACGCCAGGAAAAGGCGCGCCGTCGCCGCCTGCTGACGCTTGCCGAAATACTCGGTATTGTTGCGCTCATCATCTCGGCTGCGACCTTGTGGAACAATGTCACCATGCGCCGGAGTCAGGAGCAGGCGCGCGAGACCGATCAGGCGGAAACGGCAAAGCAACAGCGCGCGGCGGCGCATGAAGCGGCGCTGGTTTCACTGGACGGCACCCCGCGCGACGGTGGTCGAACACTGCTGCTGTCCGACCGCGCGGACCATTCGATTCAGAGCGCGCGGATCATATTCCCGCCTGCTCTTGGCATCGCCGGTCAGGATACGTTGCTTGAACCCAAGATCGAAAGCGGCTGGTTCGCCGACAAGCTGCTCGCCCTTACCGATGGCGGGCCGGATAGAATTCAGGGGCGTCTGCCGGTCGAAATCGCGGCAAGCTATTGGGCAGGCGACGCGCATCGCACGGATCGCGCGATCTATGACATCGTTTTCACCACCGAAGGGCAGGTGCTTCGCGGCCGCAAACTGAAGCTGAAAGGCATCGTACTTCGCCAGCGCATGTCGGGCGATGCGGGCGCCCGGCTCGACCGGCTTTGGGCCACCGAGCGCGAGCGCCTGCAAGCATTGAAGGATTGACCCCGCCATCGGGCGGCGGGGAATCGATCAGCCGACGATTTCTTCGGGCTTGAAGAAGAAGGCGATTTCGGTCGCAGCATTTTCGTCCGAATCAGAACCATGCACCGAATTCGCCTCGATCGATTCGGCATGCGCCTTGCGGATCGTGCCTTCGGCGGCGTTTTCGGGATTGGTCGCGCCCATGATGTCGCGATTGCGCTTCACCGCGTCCTCGCCCTCAAGCACCTGCACCACGACGGGCCCTGAAATCATGAAGGCCACCAGATCGTCGAAAAAGGGGCGTTCCTTGTGGACGGCGTAAAAGCCCTCCGCCTGCTTGCGCGTCATCTGGATGCGCTTGGACGCGACGACGCGAAGGCCGGCGTCTTCCAGCATCTTCGTAACGGCGCCGGTAAGGTTGCGACGCGTTGCGTCGGGCTTGATGATCGAAAAGGTCCGGTTCGCGGCCATGGCCGGTCTGGCTCCCATAGTTGAATTGATGTGGAAAAGTGCGCTCGCCCTAGTCGCGCGCCGCAAAGGATGCAAGCGGGCGCGAATCAGGCGGCCTGTTTCCAGCCCCCGCTTTCGGTCTGTTGCCAATACCGGCGTTCGATATCCTCGCGCCCGGCGAGCGATTTCCAGGCATCGCGCGCGGCGGCGATATTGTCGGCGTCGAAAAAATGGAAGACACGCGCGAATTGCAGCGCCCCCTCCCGCCACACATTGTCGGCAATGGCGATGTTCGTCGCGCCATTCGGGGCCTTGACGGTTTCGGCGATCAGCACCGGCTGCTGCGCATCATGCGCGCCGCCCGCACGCGCGTGCGGCAGGAAACTGACGTGCGAATAGCTCCACAGCAGCTTGTCGAGCGCCTCGCGCCGATCAGGTTCGGCCGCGACGACCAGCAGGCGCTCGCCTGTCTGAAGCACCTTTTCGGCGATGCGCGGCAACACCCGGTCAACGGGGCTGAGCGTCAGATGGTAGAAATCGACCTTCATCGCTTCAGCCCCGCCGCTCTCTGCCTCAACCTTCGAAATTATCGGCGACGAAGCGGTCGAGCAAACGCACACCGAAACCGGTGGCACCCTTTTCGTAATTCGGCCCCGCCTTGTCCGCCCATGCCATGCCGGCAATATCGAGATGCGCCCAGCGCACGCCATCTTCGATAAAGCGCTGGAGGAACTGTGCTGCGGTGATCGATCCGGCGGCGCGCGGCCCGACATTCTTCATATCGGCGATCGGCGAATCGAGGAGTTTGTTATAGGCTTCGCCCAGCGGCATCCGCCAGACCTGGTCACCCGACGCCTTGCCAGCCGCGGTGAGTTCGTCGGCAAGCGAGTCGTCATTCGAAAACAGGCCCGCCTGTTCATGGCCCAGGCTGACGATCATCGCGCCGGTCAGCGTGGCAAGGTCGATGATCGTTTTGGGCTTCAGCGTCTGTTGGACCCAGCAAAGCGCGTCGCAAAGCACCAGCCGCCCTTCGGCGTCGGTGTTGATGACCTCGATCGTCTGGCCTGACATCGACGTCACGACGTCACCGGGACGCTGCGCATTGCCGTCGGGCATGTTTTCGACCAGCCCACATACGCCCACGACATTGGCGTTCGCCTTGCGCAGCGCCAGTGCCTTCATCGCGCCGATGACCGCGCCCGCGCCGCCCATGTCCCATTTCATGTCTTCCATGCCCGCGCCGGGCTTCAGCGAGATGCCGCCGCTGTCGAAAGTCACGCCCTTGCCGACAAAGGCAAGATCGGGATCGCCCGACCCTTTGCCGTTCCAGCGCATGACCAGCAGCCGCGCCTCGCGCACCGAACCCTGGCTGACGCCCAGCAGCGCATTCATGCCCAGCTTGCCCATTTCGGCTTCGTCGAGCACGGTCAGTTCGACGCCGAGTTCTTCCAGCGTACGCGCATGGTCGACAAAGCTTTCTGGGTACAGCTTGTTCGCCGGTTCGGAGACCAGCATGCGGGTAAGCGCCATCCCCTGGGTGACCGCGTCAAAGCCCTTCCATGCGGCGTCGGTGCCGTCAGGGGCGGCAATAATTGTCACGGTTTCAAGCGTCGGTTTCGAACGTTCGGACTGCTTGGTGCGATACACGTCATATCGCCATGCCTTCTGGCTGGCACCGGCTGCGAAACGAGCCGCGGCCTTTGCCGTCGGCGCGGCCGAAAGCGCGCCGAACTCGACCGCGACCGATTTCGCGCCGGACGCAATGAACCGAGCCGCCAGCGCGCCGCCCGCACGCTCAAAATCGGTTTCGCTGCCGCCACCGACGCCCAGCAGGACGATGCGTAGCAATGCGCCATCGACACGCGCGAACGTTTCGCTGACCGAACCGGCCTCGCCCTCGAAACGGTTGGCGGCGGCTGCTTCGCGCGCCATTGCGCCGATTTCGGCCTCCAGCGAGCCGGACTGAAGCCGGTCGATCGCGTTTTTCTCAACCGGAAGCGCGATGACCTCCGCGTCGGCGGGACGTTCGGCGGCGAACTTGATATGCATGCGGACGGGTTTCCTTTTTGGCTCGATTGCGCTTGTGGCGCCCATGTAGGGATAAAGCACGGGATCGGCAAAGCCAGCTTCGGATTGCCCTTCCCCGCCGCCGGTGCGATAGGGCGGATTCGCCGCCTTCGCGGGGTGCGGCGTGCGGGGTATCAGGGAGTGAGTGGAAAAATCGTGACGCGTAACCCACGCCTGCTTTCCTGCGCGATGACGCTGCCGGTTCTGTGGGCCCTGCCCGCCATGGCGCAGGATCTGGGCGAACGCCCCGTTTCCCCGCCACCGCCGCTCTCCGCCGCCGATGCTCCGGCGAATGACGACCAGATCGCGTTCAGCGCCGACACGCTGGAATATGACAATACGAATGACATCGTCACCGCTTCCGGCGATGTCCGCCTGTCGCGCCAGGGTAACCGGCTGCGCGCCGATCAGGTGACGTGGAACCGCGCGAACGGGAAGGTCGTGGCGACCGGCAATATCGCGGTCACCAATCCCGAAGGCGATATCGCCTATGGCGACCGTATCGAACTTACCGATGCGTTGAAGGGCGGCGCGATCCAGAATATGCTCGTCGTTCTCGATCAGGGCGGCAGGCTGGCGGCGCAAAGCGGAAATCGCGACGAAAACGGCGTCATCACGGTCGACCATGCTGCCTATACCGGCTGTTCGGTCACCGATTCGAACGGGTGCCCGAAAGAGCCTTCATGGAAGATCACCGCGCGCAAGGTCGTTTATGATCCGGCGGTCGGGCGTATCCGCTATACCGGTGCTACACTGCAACTGTTCGGCCTGCCGATCGTGCCGCTTCCCGCCTTTTCCCATCCCGTGGGCGGGCATAGCGATGGCGGCCTGTTGTCCCCGTCGCTGCGGTACGACCGCGTCAACGGGCTTGAAGCGGCGGTTCCCTATTTCATCAGCTTCGCATCCGACCGCGATCTGACGATCACGCCGCATATATTCAGCGACGCCCTGCCGATGCTGGAGGGGCAGTATCGCGAACTGAGCGATACCGGCGCGTTTCAGGTGACGGGTTATCTCACCTATAGCCGCCAGACCGACGACCGGATCGATACCGATGCACAGGTCAGCAGCAATAATCAGGTTCGCGGCTATCTGGACGGTACGGGGGAGTTTCAGTTTTCGCCCAATTGGGACGTCAGCGCCTCGATCCGGCTGGCGAGCGACCGGACATTTCTTCGCCGCTACGATATTTCGCGCGATGACAGGTTGCGCAACAATGTCAGGCTGGAGCGGATCGACCGGAACAGCTATTTCTCGATCAACGGCTGGGCGGTCCAGACGCTGCGCACTGACGAAGTGCAAGGGTTGCAGCCGATCGCGCTGCCGGAAATCGACTATCGCCGCCGTATTGAAAATGTGCTGGCGGGCGGCACGCTGAACCTGCAACTCAACAGTCTGGCGATCACCCGCACCGCCGGGCAGGATACGCAGCGTGCATTCGCCTCCGCGCAATGGGATCTGCGCCGCCTCACCCGCTGGGGCCAGGAAGTGACGCTGACCGGCTATGTGCGTGGCGATCTGTATCACACGTCCGACATTCTCGCGACTGATGTCGAAAGCTATCGCGGCGAAGCGGGGTTTCAGGGGCGCGCGATCGCCGCGGTGGCGATCGACGTCAAATGGCCTTTCGTCGGCAGCTTCCTTTCGGGGACGCAGCGTTTGACGCCGCGGGTGCAGGTCGTGGCATCGCCGCCGATCCGCAATCTCGACATTCCCAACGAGGATGCGCGCGCGGTCGATCTTGAAGATTCGAACCTGTTCGCGCTCAACCGCTTCCCCGGATATGACCGGTTCGAGGATTCGACCCGCTTTACCTATGGGCTCGACTGGGCGGTGACGCTGCCCGGCATCTCGATCAACGCGACCGCCGGGCAAAGCTATCGCCTCTCGTCGCAGGACAGCATCCTGCCGGACGGAACGGGGCTTACCGATCGGTTTTCCGATATTGTCGGCCGCACCGAAGTGCGTTTTCGCGACTTTGTTTCGCTCACCCATCGCTATCGGCTGGACAAGGATAATCTGGCGGTCCGTCGGAACGAGATTGATGCGACGATCGGTTCGCGCAAAACCTATCTTCTGCTCGGCTATCTCCGGCTCAACCGGAACATCACTACCGAACTGGAGGACCTGCGCGATCGTGAAGAGGCGCGAATCGGGGGCCGGGTGGCCTTTGCCCGCTTCTGGTCGGTATATGGTTCGGCGACGGTCGACCTTACCGATAAGTACGAGGACCCGACGTCGCAATCCGACGGGTTCGATCCCGTTCGCCATCGCCTTGGCGTTGCGTATGAGGATGATTGCCTGAAGCTTGGCGTCAGCTGGCGGCGCTATTATGAGGATACCGGCGACGCGCGGCGGGGAAACAGTTACCTGCTTACCCTTTCGTTCAAGAATCTTGGCCGCTAAGCCGGGGTTCAGACGAACAATGCGAAGAAATGCACCCAGCGGCCGCGACCGCCAGGAAAACGAGGTTCGAAACCAGGTGATCAAATTGACTTCGAAGGCTACGCGTTTTTCGCGCGTCGTATTGGCGATGAGCGGCATGGTTGCCGCCACCGCGCTGTCGGCGCAGACGGTGTCCGACGACCAGACCCCCGATGCGGGACTGAACCTGCCCAAGAACCTTCAGATTTTCGGCGATGTTGATCCGAACGTTCGTAAACCCACCGCGATCGTGAACAACAGCGTCATCACCGGAACCGATGTCGATCACCGGCTGGCAATGGTCGCTTCGCTGAACAAGATGCAGGTCAGCGCCGATGATCGCCAGCAGTTGAAATTGCAGGTGCTGCGTTCTCTGATCGACGAAACGCTGCAAATCCAGCAGGCAAAGGCGAACGACATCACGGTCAGTTCGGACGAGATCGACCAGAGCTATGCCCGGATCGCCAACCGATTCAACAAGACGCCGAAGGAGTTCGGCGATTATCTGCGCGAGATCGGGTCCGCCCCGGCGTCGCTGAAACGGCAGATTGAGGGCGAGATCGCCTGGAGCCGCCTATTGCAACGACAGGTCGAACCCTTTGTAAATGTCGGCGATGCCGAGGTGAACGCGATCCTCGACCGGATGAAGGCGTCGAAGGGCGCTGAGGAATATCATCTGAAGGAAATCTACCTCCCCTCCAGCGACGGCAGTCCTGAGCAGGTGGTGGCAAAGATGAAGGACATCACCGAAAAGCTGAAACAGGGCGTTCCGTTCGAAAGCCTTGCGCGCACCTATTCGCAAGCGACAACCAGCGTGCGCGGCGGCGATCTGGACTGGGTGCGCACCGACATGCTGCCGACATCGATGGTCGAAGCGGTGCAGAATATGCAAGTGGGGCAGATCGCCGGTCCGGTTCAGGTTCCGGGCGGCTATTCACTGCTGTATCTGGTCGACCAGCGTCAGGTTCTGACTGCCGATCCGCGCGATGCGGTGCTCAGCCTGCGTCAGATGACGCTCAACTTCGGTGCCGGGACCAGCGAAGCACAGGCGCAGGCCAAGGCGCAGGCGCTCGCCAGTGCGGCGAAGGACCTGCATGGATGCGGCGCGGTGCCGGGTGTGGCCGGGAAGCTGGGCGCCGAGGTGGTCGATAACGACTCGGTGCGGATTCGCGATTTGCCGCCCCAGCTTCAGGATATCATGATGAAGCTGAAAGTCGGGGAAGCCACCCCGCCGTTCGGATCGATGGACCAGGGGGTTCGCGTGCTTGTGCTGTGCGGTCGCGACGATGCGAAAAGCGCCGGCCTGCCCTCACCCGACAAGGTTCAGGCCCAGTTGGAACAGCAGCGCGTCAATCTGCGCGCGCAACGCATGCTGCGCGATCTGAGGCGTGATGCCATCATCGAATATCGCTGAGGGGATAGCCATGACGCGCCCGCTCGCCGTCGCGATGGGCGATCCCGCCGGAATCGGGCCTGAAATCATCGCCAAGGCATGGCAGGCGCGCCAGCTGCATCAACTTCAACCCTTTTTCGCGGTGGGTAATATCCGGGCGATCGAAGCAGTGTGGGATGGTCCGGTCCGCACGATAGGCGAACCCGATGAAGCGACCGACGTGTTCGCCGACGCGCTTCCGCTGCTGTCGGTGGGCGATCGCCACGCGGTTTCACCGGGCAATGCCGATATTTCGGGGGCAAGGTCGGCGCTTCAGGCGCTGGAACTTTCCGTCGGTCTGGCGCGATCGGGCGCTGCGGGCGCGCTGGTGACCGCACCGGTGTCGAAGGCGCGGCTGTATGATATCGGCTTCACCCATCCCGGTCAGACCGAATTCGTCGCTGAACGTTGCGGGGTGTCGAAGGACAACGCGGTTATGATGCTTGCCGGGCCGACGCTGCGTGTCGTCCCGATCACGACCCACATCCCGCTTGCCAAAGTCAGTGAAACGCTCTCGGTCGATCTGATCGTCCGCAAGGGGCATGCGACGGCGCGCGGACTGCAGCGCAATTTCGGAATTGAAAAGCCGCGCCTGGCCTTTGCCGGGTTCAATCCCCATGCCGGCGAAAGCGGCGCAATCGGCACCGAGGAGATTGATTATTTCATCCCGGCGGTCGAAAGACTGCAACGTGACGGGATCGACGCGGCGGGGCCTTTCGCCGCCGATACGATGTTCCACCCGCGCGCGCGCGCCACGTTCGATGCGGCGCTGTGCCCCTATCACGATCAGGCGCTGATCCCGATCAAAACGCTGCACTTCGACGAAGGCGTCAACATCACCCTCGGCTTGCCGATCGTCCGGACCTCGCCCGATCACGGGACCGCGTTCGGCATCGCGGGCAGCGATCAGGCCGAGCCGGGCGCTATGATCGCGGCGATCCGGCTTGCCGCCTCGGCTGCCGGGCGGCGGGAAAAGGCCGGTATCACGGCATGAGCGAAGGCCCGGCGTTGCCGCCGTTAAGGGACGTCATTCGCGAACACGGATTGTCGGCCAGCAAGGCGCTGGGCCAGAATTTCCTTTTCGATTCGCAGCTTCTGACGCGCATCGCAGCCATTCCGGGCGACATTGCGGAACGCGACGTTCTGGAAATCGGTCCCGGCCCCGGCGGTCTTACGCGCGCCCTGCTCGCCGCCGGAGCGAACGTTACCGCGATCGAACGCGACCATCGCTGCATCCCGGCGCTCGAACAGCTTGGGCAAGCCTATCCTGACCGATTGCGCCTGATCGAAGGCGATGCGCTGACCATCGATATGCCGGGTCTGTTTGTCGCGCCGCCTGCGATCGTGGCGAATCTGCCCTATAATGTCGGGACCGCGCTGTTGGTCGGATGGCTTTCGGCCGAATGGCGGCCCTGGTGGCGCAGCCTGACGCTGATGTTCCAACGCGAGGTTGCCGAACGGATCGTCGCACGCCCCGGCAGTGGTGCCTATGGTCGGTTGGCGGTGCTTTCGCAGTGGCGCAGCGAAGCGCGGATCGCGATGCCGGTGCATCGATCCGCGTTCACCCCACCCCCGAAGGTCATGTCGGCGGTAGTGCATATCACGCCGGGCAATGCGCCAGACGGGGTTTCTCCCGAAACACTGGGGATGGTCACCGCGGCCGCGTTCGGGCAGCGGCGCAAGATGCTTCGGCAATCGTTGAAAAGCGTACCCGGCGCGCTCGCCGCACTGGAAACGCTGGGAATCGATCCCACGCGTCGGCCGGAGACGCTGGCAATCGAGGATTTCGTCGCGCTTGCACGCGCGTTGCAGCCTATTGTTTAGACGTTGCTTCTGCCTCGCCTTGCGGCTTCGCATTTTGCTGGGCGGTCGCGGTGGGGGGAGGTCCCTTGGCGATGACGGCGGAAAGCTGAGTCGCGGCGGCGCAAGTTTCGTTGCCGCAAATCTTTTCGATCTTGGTCAGGTTTTCCTTCGCGCGGACGACCGCCCCCTTGGTCACCATCGCTTCGCCCTGTCCCTGAAGCGCCTCTACATCATTGGGTTCCAGCGTCAGCGCTTCGCGATACAGGCGGATCGCACGGCCGGGCAGCCCCTGCCCGCGCGCCACCTTCGCCAGCACCACGAACGCCTTGCGGTTGCGCGGATCGACCGCAAGCGCGGTTTCCAGCGTTTCGCGCGCGCCGGTGAGATTTCCGGCGGCAAGCTTTGCCTCGCCCTGCTTCAGCAGCGCCATCGAACGCGCATCGATCTGATCATCGGGGCGCTGCCCGTATAGCGAGGTCGAAACGCAGGTCAGGGTAAGCGCGATTGCCGCCGAAACCGAGGTGAAACGCATGAGTGTCTCCGAAACTGGACGCTTGGCGCGGGCTAGCATGCGCGAACGAGCCTTGCGACAAAAAAGCCGTCGGTGCCGTCGCTTGCGGGCGTCAAACGCATTCCCTTCGCGTGAACGCTCCCGGCGGGTAATGCAAGCGCTTCGGCCCGCCAATCGGGATGCCGGTCGAGGAAAGCGTCAATCTGCGCCGCGCCTTCATCGTCGAGCAGCGAACATACGATATGCACAAGCGCGCCGCCCGGCCGAACGAGCGCTGCGCCGATATCGAGCAGACGCGCCTGTATCTGCACAAGCCGACGAAGCCGCTGCGGCGTCAGCCGCCAGCGTGCCTCCGGGTTGCGTCGCCATGTGCCGGTGCCCGAACAAGGCGCATCGACCAGCACGACATCGGCGGATTGTCCGATGTCGGTCAGCGCTTCGCTTTCCAGGCCAGGATCAAGCAATCGGGTTTCAGCGATGGTCACCCCGGCGCGTTCGGCGCGCGCGGGCAGGCGCGAAAGCCTTGCCCGATCGGTATCGGTGGCGAGGATTTGCCCGCGATCTGCCATCATTGCCGCCATGGCCAGCGTCTTGCCGCCACCGCCGGCGCACAGATCGACGACCGACATCCCGGGGGCAGCACCGGTCGCCAGCGTCACGATCTGACTGCCCGCATCCTGCACTTCGAATGCTCCGGCCTCGAATAGCGGGTGGTGTTCCAATCGGCTGTCGGCCGGAAGGCGCACGCCCAGCGGCGGCGCACCGATGGGTTCGGCATTGAGTGTTCCACTCACCGTATCGAGCGTGGCGCGAAGCGGATTGACGCGAATGTCGAGCGGCGCGCGATCGAGCAGCGCCGCCTGTTCCGCTTCGCCGATTGCCGATGCTTTCAGCGCATCGACCAGCCATTGCGGCGCGATGCCGGGTTCGGCAACCGGCTCATCTGCCGCGATCGCCGCCGGACCATATTCGCCATGCCCGAAATGCTCAGCGATTTCCGGGCGGACACGGGCAAGCGCAAGCATCGCGGCGCGCCCGCTTTCGGGGCATTCGCCGAGCAAGCGGATCGCATCATAGACCAGCGCGCGAACGGCGCGCCGATCCTTCGACCCGGCATAGCGCCGTGCGGCGAAATAGCGCGCGATCAGCGTATCAGCCGCCGCGCCCTGATCGCGCGCTGCGGCGATAATCTGATCGAGCAGCTCGATTGCCGCCTGAGTACGTGCAGCCGGCGTCATGCGACGTGCTCAGCGGCTCGGATAATTGGGCGCCTCGCGCGTGATGGTGACGTCGTGAACATGGCTTTCGCGAAGGCCCGCGTTGGTGATGCGAACGAAACGCGCCTTTTCCTGCATCTCCGGAATCGTGCGAGCACCGGTATAACCCATCGCCGCCTTCACTCCGCCGACAAGCTGGTGAATGACATCGCGCGCAGCCCCCTTATAGGGGACCTGGCCTTCGATTCCCTCCGGCACCAGCTTGAGCTGATCCTTGATATCCTGCTGGAAATAGCGGTCGGCCGAGCCCTTGGCCATCGCGCCGACAGAACCCATGCCGCGATACGCCTTATAGGCACGGCCCTGATAGAGGAACGTTTCGCCCGGCGCTTCCTCAGTCCCGGCGAGCAGCGATCCGACCATCACCACCGACGCGCCCGCCGCGATCGCCTTCGCCATGTCGCCGGACGTGCGCACCCCGCCATCGGCAATCACCGGAACGCCCGATTTCTTCGCTTCCGCGGCCGCTTCCATGACCGCGGTCAGCTGCGGTACGCCTACGCCCGCCACGACGCGCGTGGTGCAGATCGATCCCGGTCCGATCCCGACCTTGATCCCGTCGGCCCCCGCATCGATCAGCGCCCGCGTCGCTTCGGGTGTCGCGACATTTCCCGCAATGACCTGAACCGAATTGGACAGTTTCTTGGTCCGTTCGACAGCGCGTGCGACATCGCGGTTATGGCCGTGCGCGGTATCGATGACGATCAGGTCGACATCGCCATCGATCAGCGCTTCGGTACGCGCGAACCCGGCGTCTCCGACGGTGGTCGCTGCTGCCACGCACAACCGCCCCGCCGCGTCCTTGGTCGCGTTGGGATAGGTTACCGCCTTTTCGATGTCCTTCACCGTGATCAGGCCAACACAACGATAGGAATCATCGACCACCAGCAGCTTTTCGATACGGCGCTGGTGCAGCAAGCGGCGCGCTTCTTCCTGGGTCACGCTGGCCGAGACGGTGGCCAGATTTTCGTGCGTCATCAGTTCGGACACCGGCTGGCCCGGATTTTCGGCGAAGCGCACGTCGCGATTGGTCAATATGCCGACCAGCTTTCCCGACGGCTCGGTCACGGGAATGCCGCTGATATGATGACGCTCCATCAGCATCTGCGCATGCGACAGCGGCGCATCGGGCGCGATAGTGATGGGGTTCACAACCATGCCAGATTCAAAGCGCTTCACCTGCCGCGCCGCCGCCACCTGCTCCTCGATCGACAGGTTGCGGTGAAGCACGCCGATACCGCCAAGCTGCGCCATGACGATCGCCATATCCGCTTCGGTCACGGTATCCATCGCCGACGACATGACCGGAATATTCAGCGCCAGTTCGCGAGTCACCCGGGTTTTGGTGTCCGCCTTGCTCGGCACCACTTCGGATTCGGCGGGGTACAGCAGAACGTCGTCAAAGGTGAGACCGAGAGGGATTTCCATGGGGAGCGCCAGTTCCATAAATATAGCTGCAGGAGTCGGGAATTGGCGGCCCATGTAACCGCACGCACCGCACAGCGCTAGTAGGGGAACAACAAAAGCGGGCGGTTGCGGCGTTCAAACCGATCCGGGATGGGATCGAAACGCCATGGCGTCACTCTTCGCCTTCGGGACCGCCGATCCCCTCAGGATAAGGGGCTCGCTGCGGCGGATGCACCGGATCGGGAATGCGACCGGGCGCGTCTTTCCATTCGGCGCTGCCCAGTTCGGCACGCGTGCGGGGGAAGGCCTCGGGCATTTCGTCGCGGATGAAAGCAAGCATCTTTTCCCGGATTGCGCAGCGAAGGTCGAACGTCCGCGGCGAATTGGAAGCCGTCGCCAGCATCCTGATCTCGATCGCCGACGCATTGGCGTCTGTTACCTGCAACACTTTTCCGCGCCCGTCGAACAGTGGTTCCTTGACCACAACCTCTTCGAAATGGTCGCGCAGCCGGGCGATGTCGGCACTCGGGTCCAGATAGAGGAATACCGATCCGAGCAGCCCTGCCCCGTCGCGGGTCCAGTTCTGGAACGGTTCGTCGAGAAATTTAGAAACCGGTACGATAAGGCGGCGCTGGTCCCAGATTTTTATCACGACATAGGTGAGTTTTATTTCCTCTACCCAACCCCATTCATCGGCAATAATCACAGCATCATCGATGCGGATCGGCTCTGTGAACGCCATCTGCACGCCGGCGATAAGGTTCTTTAGCGCGGGCTGTGCCGCTGCACCCACCGCCAGGCCGACAAGACCCGCGGACGCCATCAGCGTAACCCCCACGCTACGCACGCCGGGGATCGACAGCAGCATCAGGCAGATGGTGATGAACGCGACGATGATCGTGGCGATGCGGCCCAGGATCATGCTGCGCGTGCGCCGCCGTCGTGCCTTCAGATTGTCCTCAACGGTGATGTCGGAACGTATCTCAACAATCTTGGTGCTGGCGCGGATCAGCGATATTGCGAGCCAACCGATCAGCAGTGGCACGATCAGTCCCGCCGCCTGCTTCCATATCGCGTCGGCAGCGGCATCCAGGCTGAGCGCGGAGCGGATCAGCGCAAGACTGATCGCAACGAATATCCATCGCATCGGGCGGAGCGATCGCCGGAACAGAACATCATCGGCGACGAAGCTGGTGTTTCTGGTCAATCGCAGCAGCAGTCGCACAAAAATGCCGTGCGCGGCCAGCGCAAGCAGGATAGCAAGCGCGATCAGTCCGACACTGATCACCGGTTCGGGCACCGTCCAGCCTGCGACCTGAAAATGGTACATGCAGCTTCAAAGGCGGACGAACAAAGTTGTTCCGCAGTGCAGCAATTTTATTGCAGACGCGAAGAAGCCGTTCATCGCTGGCGGATCTGCATTTACACCGTGGCGGTTGTCGGCGGGCGACGTTTGGAGTACGCGCGAAGCCCATGAAACGGTTATGGCGGGAGCGCCAATGAGCGAGACGATCGCGCTCGTCGATGACGACCGCAACATTCTGACCTCGGTATCCATCGCGCTTCAGGCCGAAGGTTTCGTCACGCGCGTTTATGCCGACGGCGATACCGCACTGAAAGCGCTTACCGAAAATCCGCCCGATCTGGCCGTGCTCGATATCAAGATGCCACGCATGGACGGGCTGGAACTGTTGCGCCGGTTGCGCGAAAAAAGTCAGGTTCCGGTTATCTTCCTCACCTCGAAAGATGATGAACTGGATGAGGCGCTCGGTCTTGCCATGGGGGCTGACGATTATATCAGCAAACCCTTTTCGCAGCGGCTGCTGATCGCACGCATCCGCGCGATCCTGCGCCGCACCGAACATGCGGGCGGTGGTGCGGAAGGCGGCGATTTGCCCGAGAGCGCCGATGTGCTGGAGCGCGGCGAACTGAACATGGACCCGGCAAAGCATCGGGTGACGTGGAAAGGCGATGTCGTCACGTTGACCGTTACCGAATTCATGATTCTGGAAGCGCTGGCCCAGCGGCCGGGGGTAGTAAAGACGCGCAACCAGTTGATGGACGCGGCATATCAGGACGACATCTATGTCGATGACCGGACGATCGACAGCCACATAAAGCGCGTGCGGCGCAAATTCCGGCAGGTCGATCCGCAGTTCGACGCGATCGAAACGCTATACGGTGCGGGCTATCGCTTCTCGGAGGAATGACGAGCGCGAGCTTTCGCTGCGCTGGTCCGGGCGCGTATCGCTCACGCCGCGGATACTGGCGGTCAACATTTTCGCGCTCGCCATGCTGGCAGGCGGGTTCTTCTATCTCGATTCCTATCGCACGCGCATCGTCGACAGCCGCGTTGCACAGGCAAGCCGGGAGACGCGGCTGATCGCACAGGCGCTGCTCGCCGCCCCGCCACAGGCGCGAAAGCCGATCATCGCCCGGCTGGCCGCCAGCACCGGCACACGGGTTCGCGTTTACGGCCCCGATTCGCAGCTGGTATCAGACAGCCAGGCGCTGGGCGTGCGCAACTTCCGCCTGATCGATCCTGACAAAGAACCGTGGCAGCAGGATGCGGCGCGGTTTCTGGACGCCGTAATCGATACCGTCGTCGGCGCGCCGCGGGCGCCGCTCTACCGCGACCGGGGTGACGCCGACGGGTCGGCATGGCCCGATGTCAGAACCGCTCGCCACACCGAAAGCACGCCCGCCACCGTCTGGCGCGCGCCGGATCGCACCCCCGTCATTACCGCCGCGACCTCGCTGGACGATGACGGCGTGGTGATGACGACCGTCAATGCGCGCGACATCACCCAGACGGTTCGGCTGGAACGGTTCCGGCTGAGCGTAGTGCTTGCCATCGTCGCGATCGTGTCGATCCTGTTGTCGCTGTTCCTCGCTCGCACGATCGTCCGTCCACTACGTCGATTGGCGCGCGCCGCGGTCCGCGTTCGGCTGGGCCGCGCGCGCGAGGTGGTTGTCCCCCGCCTTCCCTCACGCCGCGACGAAATCGGCCTGCTCGCACGCGCGCTGTCGGACATGAGCCAGGCGTTGCGCGCCCGGATCGACGCGACCGAAGCCTTTGCCGCCGATGTCACGCACGAGTTGAAAAACCCCCTCGCCTCATTGCGCTCGGCGGTGGAGAGCCTTGTCCATGTGCGTGATTCCAAGCTTCAGGAACAGCTCCTCGAAATCGTTCGCGACGATATTCATCGTCTCGACCGGCTGATCAGCGATATTTCGGAAGCATCCCGCCTCGACGCGCAGCTAAGCCGGGCGAAATTCGATCCCGTCGATATCGGTGCGATGCTGGAAGCGCTGATCGAGCAGAATATGAACCGCAATGCCCGGCGCGACGTGCGTATTCATTTCGACCGGGCGACGTCCCGCCCGCTTGTCGTGATGGGCGAAGGCGCGCGGCTGGAACGCGTTTTCGAAAACCTGATCGACAATGCGATATCCTTCTCGCCCGATAGTGGCACGATCGCGGTGTCCGCCGCACGGGGGCCGGGCACCATCACCATTCGTGTCGAAGACGAAGGCCCCGGCGTGCCGCAGGAGCACCGCGAAGCAATCTTCAGCCGCTTTCATTCGGTGCGTCCGGGGGGCGAGGCGTTCGGCAAGCATAGCGGCCTTGGGCTCGCCATTGCCCGCACCATCGTGGAAGGGCATCAGGGAACCATCGCGGTCGAATCGCGCGAAGACCGGTTGAGCGGTGCCAGATTCGTCGTCGAACTGCCCGCAGCCGGCGCGCATGGATAACGGAGCAATAATTGGCCGACCTTTCCTCCGAAACGCTTCATGCCTCGTGCGTGGCGATCGACGGGCGGGCGCTTCTGATCAGCGGCCGGTCGGGCAGCGGCAAATCGGATCTGGCGCTGCGCCTGATCGATCGCGGCGCGGTGCTGGTCAGCGACGATTATACGCGCGTTACTCGATCGGGGCCGCGCCTCCATGCGCGCGCGCCGGACACGATCATCGGCAGGATCGAGGTGCGCGGCGTCGGCATCATCGAAATGCCGCATATACAGGACGTTCCAGTGGCGTTGCTGCTTCGTCTGGAAGAGCGCCCGGAACGGCTGCCCGCATCCTATGATACACAACGGATCGCCGGAGTTGACGTGCCGGTGACGGCATTCGCCGCGCTGGAGCCTTCCGCGCCGATCAAGGCCGAACTGGCGCTTCGCCATGTGGAGACGCAGCGATGAAACGACGCGAATCCAAGCGTATCCTGCTGGTCAGCGGCATGTCGGGCGCGGGCAAATCGACCGTCCTGCGCACGTTGGAGGATCTTGGCTGGGAAGTGGTCGACCAGTTGCCGTTGCTGTTGATCGATCGATTACTGGCCACTGAACTGCCCGATGATGCGGAATATGACGACAAGCCGCTGGCCGTTGGCCTCAGCACCCGGACGCGCGGGTTCGATCCGCGGGGACTGGTTGAACGGATCAAGACGCTGCGTGAGGTGCATGGACACGATATCGGCGTGCTGTTTCTTGACTGCGCGGGTGCCGAGCTGGAAAGGCGCTACGCCGAAACCCGCCGCCGCCACCCGCTCGCCATCGACCGGCCGGCAAGCGACGGCATCGCACGCGAACGCGAACTGCTTGCCCCGCTGCGGCGATGGGCCAACCGCCTGATAGACACCACCCGGCTTTCGGCAAACGATCTCAGTCAGGAAATTCGCGACGATTTCGCAACGCCGGCGATGCGCGAACCCACGCTGTCGATCCTGTCGTTCGGCTATTCACGCGGCATCCCGCGCAACGCCGATCTGGTGTTCGACATGCGTTTCTTGCGAAATCCGCACTGGGATGACGCGCTTCGTCCCGGTACGGGACAGGATCAGGCGGTCGCCGACTATGTCGCAGCGGACCCTGCCTATGCGCAGTCGCTGGAGCAGATCGAAGCGTTGCTGCTGCTATTGCTGCCCCGCTACAGGGAGCAGGGTAAGGCTTACGTAACCATCGCCTTTGGCTGTACGGGCGGGCGTCATCGTTCGGTTCATGTCGCCGAGCGCGTTTCGGCACGGTTGCGCGCTGGCGGTTTTTCCCCCACGGTGCGCCACCGCGATCTAGGATCGGCACCGCAGGATTCGCTGGAAGGGGCGCCGACACAGGTATGAACGGCACGGGAATCATTTTCGCATGATCGGGCTTGTATTGGTGACGCATGGCCGACTGGCCGAAGAATTCGTCACTGCCATGCAGCATGTGGTGGGACAGCAGGACCGGATCGCGACGATCTGTATCGGTCCGGAAGACGATATGGAGGAACGCCGGGCGGATATCGCCAGCGCGATCGAAAGCGTCGATTCGGGGCGCGGCGTAATCGTGCTTACCGACCTGTTCGGCGGCACGCCGTCCAATCTTGCCATCTCACTGATGGAACCGGGGCGCGTCGAAGTGATCGCCGGGATCAACCTTCCTATGCTCATCCGCCTCGGTGGTGCGCGCAAGACGATGCAGGTCGTCGAAGCGGTCGGCGCCGCGCGGGAGGCGGGACGCAAATACATCTCTGTCGCGTCGGAAGTATTGGGTGAGGCGGCGGCGTGAGCCGCGTTTCCCGAACGGTCGCCATGGCCAACAAGCGCGGCCTGCACGCGCGGGCGAGCGCGAAATTCGTTACCCTGGCTTCGGGTCAGCCGGTTGAGATCGAGGTGGAAAAGGACGGTTCGTGCGTCACCGGCACCTCTATCATGGGGCTGATGATGCTTGGCGCGGCCAAGGGCGATTCGATTACGATCAGTGCCGAAGGCGACGGCGCGCAGGACGCGGTCGACGCGCTGGTTGCGCTGGTCGAGGACCGGTTCGGCGAGGATTGAAGCCGAAGCGTCCGATGCCCCGTGAAATCACCGCCTTTTCCAACCCGCTGATCAAGCGGATGCGTGGGCTGCGCGACAAGCGGCATCGGCGCGAGGAAGGGCTGTTTCTGGCCGAAGGGCTTCGCATCCTGACCGAAGCGCGTGAGGAAGGCCATCTGCCGCGCTTCCTGTTCTTCACCGGCGACGGCGCCGAGCACCCGCTTCTTGGCGCACTGATCGAAGCGACCGAGACGGCGGGCGGCGAAGCGCTGAAAACCAGCGCCGACATTCTCTCCAAGCTTTCGGGGAAGGACAATCCCGGTTCGGTGGTGGGCGTGTATGACGAGCTGCCGACGCGGCTTTCCTTGCTCGACCGCACAGCGGCACCGATCTGGCTGGTTGCAGAGCGGCTTCGCGATCCGGGCAATCTGGGCACGATATTGCGCACCGCCGATGCCGTGGGCGCAGGCGGGCTGATCCTAGTCGGCGAATGCGTCGACCCATTTTCGGTCGAAGCTGTCCGCGCCAGCATGGGAGCAATCTTTACCGTGCCGCTGGCGCGAACCGAATGGGGCGATTTCCTGTCCTGGCTGCGATCAGGACCAGGCACGCTCGTCGGACTTAGCCTCGACACCGATCACGATTATCGCGGGCCGGATTATCCCGCGCCCACCTTCCTGCTGACGGGAAACGAGGCGCAGGGAATGCCCGACAGCTATGCCGATGCCTGCGACCTGCTGGTCAAAATCCCGATGGCGGGAAAGGCGGACAGCCTGAACGCCGCCGTCGCGACCGCAGTGATGGCTTATACCGTGCTCGACAAACAGCGCAGGGATTAGGCGGTGTCTGCATTTAGCGCAGCCAGATCACGGCGCATGCGAGGCAGACGAAACCCAAGCAGAGATTGTCTTCTCGCACCGCAGCGCGATACGGCGGAAGCGCTTGAGCTTGTTGAAGAAACATTCGACCTGATGACGCTCTTTTTGTAGAGCCGCCAGTCGATGGGTGGTTTTGCAGTGTGGCTGGGATTGGCCTTGATGTGGGCGCTCGCACCAAGATCATCGGCGATCAAAGCGCGTAGCGGATCGGCATCATAGGCAGCATCGGCAATGACGTGACCCAGGCCCTTCAAACCCTTCAGCAGGGTTTTGGCCTGCGGGGCATCGCCCCGCTACCCTGGCGTCGGATAGATGCGGATCGGCAGGCCGATGGCATCGACCGCAGCGTGCAATTTGGTCGTCAGCCCGCCGCGGATGCGACCGGTCGCGGCAGCCTCCAGCCCCCCTTTTACTCCGCTTGCATCGGCGCGGACTTTCGAGATCGTGCTGTCGATCAGGACATAATCGAAGTCTGGCGTGTCGGTCAGGCTATGAAAAAGACGTTCCCAAACACCAGTATGCGACCAGCGCCGGAACCGGGCATGTACCCCTGTCCACTTGCCGAACACCTCTGGCTGATCACGCCAGCGCGCCGCGTTGCCCGCCATCCATAGAATCGCATCCACAAACAGCCGACTGTCCGCGCCGCTACGGCCTCGCGCCCCCTCCCGACCGGGAAGATTGCTCGTCCGTCAGCGTGCGTCTGCTCATCGTCTGGCTCCTCACCAGCTTTGAATCAGAACTTCCGCATAAACCGAATCCCCTAAATGCAGACACCGCCTAGAGGGAAATAGAGGGCGATGGAGTAGACATCGTTCTCATCGCTATCTCGCACGGCCCGCCACTTGCCACTATTGGCTGCTCTGCCTTCTTCGTTTTGCTGTACGGTCCGCTTGGCATCAGGATTACGAAATGGGACGACGGCTTTTGCGATGCGAGACGACGGAGAGGCGGCTGCGCTGAGGCGCTATCGCGGATCGGCGCCCATTGCGCGCAGCGCGAAGGACAGAAGCCGCTCGCTCCGCGCCCTACCCTCCGCAGTAGGAGGAAGCTGCATAAGCAGGGCCAGCAGTTGCAGAAAGTCCTCCGCGTCGATCGGGTCCGAAAGCGCGCCGCTTTCCGCGCAGGCCGTCATCAGCTGCCGGACAGCGTCAACCATCAGCCAGTATGTTTCTGCAAAGTCCTGTTCGGACATGGCGGCTTTGACCATGTCGGCGATACCGTGCTTCTTCCGACTGTAATCAGCAAAAGATACGCACCATAGTCGTAGGGCCTTCAAAGGCGATGTTTCGGCGAGAAGCGACGGTGCAAGTCCTACGAGTGCGTCGATGCCGTCGCGATAAACGCCCAGAACGAGCGCTTCGCGAGTGGGGAAATGACGGTAGAGCGTGCCCTGGCCGACCCCGGCAGCCTTCGCGATCGAATGAAGCGACGCATGGGGATCGGTGGCAAGCATTTCACGCGCCACAGTGAGAAGACGGTCGCGATTATTACGGGCGTCTGAGCGTAGATGAATATCGCAGGACATCGAACCTCTTGACTTAAACGGACACCTGTCCGATCAAGGCGCAATCGGACACATGTCCGTTTTTGCCTTATGGGAGGCGGCAATGCAATATGTGAAGCTGGGCAATTCGGGTCTTGACGTCTCGCCGGTCTGTATCGGCTGCATGGGGTTCGGCAATCCCGCGCGGGGCCATCCGGCCTGGTCGATTAACGAGGAAGCGAGCCGCGCGTTGATCCGTCACGCGCTGGAAGCCGGGATCAACTTCTTCGACACCGCCAACATGTATTCGACCGGGACCAGCGAGGAATTTGTCGGCCGCGCGCTGAAGGCTTTTGTCGCTCGTGACGCCGTCGTCATTGCCACCAAGGTTTCCGGCGCGATGCGCAACGGCCCGAACGCCATCGGCCTGTCGCGCAAGGCGATCCTGGCCGAGGTGGACCATAGCCTGCGTCGGCTCGGCACGGACTATATCGACCTTTATCAGATTCACCGGCGTGATCAGTTGACGCCGTGGGAAGAAACGCTGGAGGCGCTCAATGACGTGGTGAAAGCTGGCAAGGTGCGATATATCGGAGCCTCGTCGATGAAGGCCTGGGAATTTGCCAAAGCATTGAACGTGCAAAAGGCAAACGGCTGGACGCGTTTCATCTCCATGCAGCACAATTACAACCTTGTCGCGCGCGAGGAAGAGCGTGAGATGATCCCGCTCTGCGCCGATGAGGGCGTCGCGACGATGATCTACAGCCCGTTGGCGCGCGGCAAGCTTGCCCGGCCGTGGGGGACAACCACGAAGCGCACCGAAACGGAGCCGGCCGGCGCCGCGCAAAATCCCGCCACGGAGAACAGCGACCACGCCATCGTCGATGCGGTCAACGCAATCGCCGCCGAGCGAGGCGTGAGTGCTGCGGAGATCTCGCTCGCATGGCTGCATCGCAATCCGGTCGTGGCAGCGCCGATCGTCGGTGCACTTAAGGCCAAGCATATCGATGATGCCGTCGCGGCGCTGACGATCACCTTGACCGACGACGAAGCCAGGCGGCTGGAGGAGCCCTATACGCCTCGCGACGACTTCCAGAGCATCTCCACACCGGCCCTGCTTCACCGCTCGATTGAAGAGTCAACCGGTTTCAAGGCGAACGCAGCTCTTGTATGAATTGGAGCGGAATGACACTTAGCGCTGGGGTAAGGCCGCCCCGGATCAACGTGACAGATCGGCTTATTCGCCTGATCGGTTTAAAACAGGGGCGCGACCGTGACTGAGTCATCAACGCCGCGCTTATTCGCATTTCGAACGCATGCGCCGCCGCGCGCAAATAGCGGCGGGGCGAAGCCGAACGAACCGATATTCCCGCGGCGGCGCGCGATAGTGCGCACGCCGCCGCCTGAATTATTTCTTGAGTGAAAGACCGCCGAAGCGCTTGTTGAAGCGCGCGACCTGCCCGCCTGCGTCGACAAGGCGCTGGTTGCCGCCAGTCCAGGCCGGGTGCGACTTGGGATCGATATCAAGCTGAAGCGTGTCGCCTTCCTTGCCCCAGGTGGAGCGGGTTTCGAACACGGTGCCGTCGGTCATCTGCACCTTGATGGTGTGATAGTCGGGATGGCCTTCTTTTTTCACGTCGCTTCTCCATATGGCGGCTGGTTACCGACCAGCCAAAAGGAAGGCGGCGCGGTACACCCGCGCCGCCCATATTGCAAGATATTCGCTTTTGGGTTCAGGACTTGGGCGGATCGGCAATCATCGCGGTGAAATTCGCTTCCGCCGCAAGCTGCCCGTCGATTGAGGCCCGCCCGGTAAATTTACACACGCTCGCGCGTTTTTGAACGAATTCGACGTCGAGTGTCAGCAAAACCCCCGGTTCGACCGGCTTCCTGAATTTCGCATTGTCGATCGCCATGAAATACACAAGCTTGCCCGATCCGGCGAGGTCGAGCGATTCCACCGCCAGAACGCCGGCGGCCTGCGCCAGCGCTTCGACGATCAATACGCCCGGCATGATCGGCCGGCCGGGAAAATGGCCCTGAAAGAATCCCTCGTTCATCGTCACCGCCTTGATTGCGGTGATCCTTTGGTCGCGAACAAGCGATTTGACGCGATCGACCAGCAGCATCGGATAGCGATGGGGCAGCGCCGCCATCACCCGGCCGATGTCGAGCGGGCCGACTTCGTTTTCAGGGCTGCCGCTATCACTCATCGGCTGTTCTGGGCCGGTGCCGTTTGCGTGCTCGACGCGGCTTGGCGCGCCTGCTGCGCGGCCTGAAGCGCCGCTACCTGCTGGATTTGCTGGAGCTGCTGCTGAAGCTGAAGCACCTGACGGCTCGGCTGCCAGTTGGCGGGCGGCGTGATCGCAACGCTCGGTGCGCTCTGATCCAGCTGCGCGACGATCTGGCTGGTGATATCGGCATTATCGGGCGCATAGAGCAGCGCATCGGGCGAAAGCACGATGTTGATCTTTTTGCTGGTAATCACCTGCTGCTGCGCGGCGTCGTATTTCTGGGCGATCTGTTCGATCGCATAGGCCTGCGCCTTCAGCGCCGGTTCGCTAAGCGATTCGATCTCGCTATCGGCCTGATTGAGCTGGGTCAGCACCGGGCTGTTGCTGCTCTTCGCCTTTTGCAGTTCGGCGTCATCGACCTTCTTGTCGTTATTCGTATCGAGCTTTGCGAGCAGCGCCTGACGGCTCTTCCGCTTGGCGTCGATCTGATCGAGGCTGGACTTGTACGTCGTGGTGATCTGCTGGTTCGCGGTCGAAAATGCCTTGCTGCGCGCGATCGCCATGGTCGGCTGCGCCGTTGCGATTCCCGAAACCTGCGCATGGGCGCCCGGAATTGCGGTCATCATGGCGGGAGCGATTATCGCGGCGGCAAGTGCCGTAAGCTGTATCGGTTTCATCAGAATTGCGTCCCTACGTTGAAAGTAAACAATTTGGGGTCATCGCCGGGCTGGGTATAGATTGCCTTGGCGAGATCGAGCCGCAGCGGACCGAACGGCGAATTCCAGTCGACGCCAATGCCGATCGAGATACGCGGCAGCGCGCTGTCGCCCAGATACTGCTCGTAATAGGGCGAAGTCGACGTCGTATAGATCGTGTTCACCGACGTGCCCGAGCAGGTTCCGCCATAGGTGGAGGAATATCCCGTCGAACAGGTTGTGGTGGCGCCCGCATTCTCCGACGCGGTCGAAGGCACCACATAGATTTGCCGGCCGCTGCTGTCGGTCACCGCCGTGGTGCGCGGAAGCAGCGTGGGCGAACCATCGTCATTGTACAGCAGATTTCCGTTGCTGTCAGTGGCCTGATCGAACGCGGTATTGAGCAAGGGTTTTTTCAGCCCGAACAGCGCGCCCACCTGCGCGAAGATCGACGGTCGCAGCCCCAGTTCGCGCGCACCCGAACCCAGCGGGATTTCCAGTTCGGCCTTACCCAGATAATAATATTTGCCGCCGAGCGCATCATCGACACGCGAATCCTTGTCGGTCGACAGCAACTGCGTGCCAGCTTCCGGGTCGCCGGTGTAATAGACGCGCTGGACGCGCGGGCCGATGCCGCGAATGTCGAAGCCGCGGAACTGCTGCTGGCCCAGATAGAAACGGTCGGTGATCCGCACTTCGTCAACGCCTTCGCCGCGATCGCTTTCCAGCGATTTGATCGCGCCGCCTTCGGCCGAAAGTGAGAAGATGAAGCCGCTGCCGACGCTCCAATATTTCGCGGCCTTCGCCGTGGCGCGCAGGAACTGCGTATCGCCACCAACACCGGCGAAATCCAGGCCGACGCTGAACGTTTCGCCCTTGGTCGGGCGCAGGCGACTGTTGAGGCTGTTATACCGGATCTGCGCACCAACCATCGAGGTCAGCCGGTTACCGATGGCGTCGCACAGATACCGTCCGGCCAGCACGGGGTCGCAGGTGTCCTTCACCCCGTCGCCGTCGGTATCCTTGTAATAGGTGCTCTTGCTGAGCGTCACATCGGTTTCGCTGAGCGTATAATTGCCCGACAGCGTCCAGTATTCGGTCAGCGGGACGCCGGTGAAAATCTGGAAACCGGTCGAAACCTGCGAATAGGTAGTGTTGCGCTCATCACCATTGATATAGCTGAACGAGTTGTAATCGCGGCGGAACAGCGTGCCGCCCAGGGCGATCGGACGATCGAACAGATACGGTTCGGTAAAGCCCAGTTCCGCCGATTTGGCATAGGACGACCAGCTAACCTGCGCGCGCGCCGTCTGGCCCATGCCGCGGAAATTGTTCTGCTGGATCGATCCTTGCAGGATGAACCGTTCAAGACTGGAGAAACCGGCCGAAAGCGACAGTTCGCCGGTCGGCTTTTCCTCGACATTCGCGTCGAGGACGATGCGGTCATCGTCCGAACCCTGCGACTGTTTGATTTCGAACTTGTCCTGGAAATAACCCAGCGAGTTGATCCGGTCTTCCGATCGCTTGAGCAGCAGTGAGTTGAACGCATCACCTTCCGCCAGGCGCATTTCGCGGCGGACCACCTTGTCCTTCGTCTGGGTATTGCCGGTGATGTTCACCCGCTCGACATAGGTGCGCTTTGCCTGATTGATGTTGAATTCGACCGCCATGGTGTGATCGTCGCGGTTCGGTGTGAACTCCGGCCGCACATCGGCGAAGGCATAGCCGAAGGTGCCGGCGGTCTGCGTCAGCTGGTCGACAGTGTCCTCGACCATCTTCGCATTATACCAGTCGCCTTCCTTCATCGGCAGGAACTTTTGAAGCTTCTTCTCGTCGAAATCGCGGATGCCGCTGTGCACCGTCACCGGCCCGAACTTATACCGGTCGCCCTCTTCCACCACATAGGTGATGATGAAGTCTTCCTTGTCGGGCGTCAGTTCGGCAACGGCGGAGGTAACGCGGAAATCGGCATAGCCCTGCGTCAGATAGAATTGCCGCAGCTTCTGCTGGTCATAGGACAGCCGGTCCTGATCATAGCTGGTATTCGAACTGAAGACGCGGAACCATTTCGACTGTTTGGTCGCCATCTGGCTGCGCAGTTCGGAATCGGAGAACTTCTCGTTCCCGATGATATTGATCGCGCGAACCTTCGACTTGCCGCCTTCGTGAATTTCGAAAATCACGTCAACGCGATTCTGGTCGAGGCTGACCATCTGCGGATCTACCGTCGCGCCAAAGCGGCCCTGACGCCGATACAGCTCGATGATCCGCGCGACGTCCGCGCGAACCGCGGTTCGGGTAAATATCTGCCGCGGAGCGAGCTTGATCTCCGGCTTGATCTTGTCATCCTTCAGGTGCTTGTTGCCTTCAAGCACGATCCGGTTGATGACCGGGTTTTCCTTGACATGGATGATCAGGTTGCCGGTCTCGACCCCCTCGATCGACACATCGGCCAGGAAGTCGCTGGCCAGCAGGTCCTTGATCGCCTGGTCCACTGTTTCGGTGGTATAAGTCTCGCCGACGCGCAGCTTGGTATAGGACAGCACCGTCGCGGGTTCGATACGCTGCGATCCTTCGACCTTCAGCGATTTGACGACATGCTCCTGCGGCGGGGAGACCAGCGGGCTGGCCGTCGGCGCCGGCAGGGATTCGGCCGGTGCGTTCTGCGCGTCCTGCGCCTGAGCCACGCCGACCCCGCTCAGCATGGTACAGGCCAACGCGACGAACTTCGCGTGCGAGCCGAATTTGAATGCCTTATTCGTTGTCACATTCCCACCCTAATCGGAGAAACCCCTGCACGCCCCCACAGCGGTGCATCTGCCCTGCCCTAAGCGCGTCAGCCGATCAACCCGGCGATGCCATGCCACAGACCAAATGCGCCCAGATCGTTGAACGTCACGAAGACGAACAGGGCCAGCAGCACGGCAAGCCCGCCGCGAAACGCCCATTCCATCACCTGCGGCCCTACCGGACGACGGCGCACCGCCTCCACCGCGTAAAAAAACAGATGCCCCCCGTCGAGCATCGGGACTGGCAAAAGGTTGATGAATCCCAGGTTAATCGAAATTAACGCGATGAAGAAGACCAGTTCCACCGGTCCCATCGCCAGCTGCTGCCCGGCAAGCCCCGCGATGCGGATCGGCCCGCCCAGTTCATCCACCGGACGACGCCCGGTTATGATCTGTCCCAGCCCATCGATCATTGAACGCAATGTCGATCCGACCATGCGCACACCTTCGACCGGGGCCTGAACGATGTTGACCCTTTTATAGACCGGCGTCCCGGGGCCGATGCCAAGCTGACCGCGGCGATATTCGTTGCCGAAACGGTCGCGCTCGACCAGCGTGGAAAGCGTTACCTTGCGTTTCAGGTCGCCGCCGCCGCGCTGAACCCAGAGCGAAACGGTCTCACCGGGACGAAGCGTTGTATATTCGGCCAGATCGGTGAAGGTCGTCATCGGCCGCCCGCCCATCGCGGTAATCCGGTCGCCGGGGCGCAGACCCGCTTCGGCCGCCGGACTTTGCGGCGCGACGACGCCCACCACCGACGGTGTCTTGTTCACACCATAAAGCGTCGCGAGTCCTGCGAAGATCACAATCGCGATCAGGAAATTGGTGACCGGTCCGGCCGCCACGATGATTGCGCGCTGCCATACCGGTTTCGACTGAAAGGTTCTCGCGCGCTCGTCGGCCGGCATGGCGAGCCATTCGGCATCGGGCTGACCGGCGGGGTTCATATCACCGGAAAAGCGGACATATCCGCCCAACGGCAACCATCCAAATTTCCAGCGCGTGCCTCGCCTGTCGGTGAATCCCGCGATCTCGCGTCCGAAACCGATCGAAAAGGCATCCGCCTTCACCCCGAACGCGCGGCCGGCCACGTAATGGCCAAGCTCGTGCAGAAACACGAGCGGCCCCAGAACCAGCGCGAACGCGACCAACGTCATCAATATGCCGGGCGATTCGGTCAAACCACGCAATCCTTCACACGCTCGTCCGCACGGACCCGCGCTTCGGCATCGATCGCAAGCACTGCGTCGAGGCTGTCGGGCGCCGCCGGTGTATAGCGTTCGAGCGTATCACCCACGATTGCGGCAATTTCGAGGAACGCGATTTTTCGCGCCAGAAACGCCGCTACCGCGACTTCATTCGCGGCGTTCAGGATCGCGGGCGCGGCCCCGCTTGCCACCAGCGCGGAGCGGGCGAGCGCAAGCGCGGGAAAGCGCGCGGCGTCCGGCGCTTCAAAATCAAGCCGCCCGATGGTGGCGAGGTCAAGCGCTGGGCACGGCGTCGCCATCCGCTTCGGCCAGGCGAGGGTATAGGCGATCGGCGTGCGCATGTCCGGCGTGCCGAGCTGCGCCAGCACCGATCCGTCGACATATTCGACCATTGAATGAATGACCGACTGGCGATGGATAAGGATGTCGAGCTGATCGGCCGTCACCGGGAACAAATGGAAGGCTTCGATCACCTCCAGCCCCTTGTTCATCATTGTCGCCGAATCGACAGAGATTTTCGCGCCCATCGACCAGTTGGGATGCGCCACCGCCTGTTCAGGGGTAATATCGCGCATCGCATCGATCGGCCAGTCGCGAAACGGGCCGCCCGACGCGGTCAGTATCACCTTTCGAACCTGATCGGGCGCGCGCGAATCGAAGCATTGATAGATCGCATTATGTTCCGAATCGACCGGCAGGATCGTCGCGCCGCTCGCCCGCGCGGCGGCGAGCATGACCTCGCCCGCTGACACCAGCGATTCCTTGTTGGCCAGCGCGATCATGCCGCCGCGCTCGATCGCCGCCATGATCGGGCGCAATCCCGCGCAGCCGACGATCGCCGCCATCGTCCAGTCTACGTCCATCGCAGCCGCTTCGCACAGCGCAGCTTCGCCGCCCATGGCGCGAACCCCGCTTCCCGCCAAAGCGTCGCGCAGCGCATCCAGCCGGGTTTCATCGGCGATCACCGCAAGCTGCGCATTCGTACGTTGCGCCGCATCGGCCAGGCCATCGACATCCCGATGGGCGGTGAGCGCAACGACCTGAAATGCGTCCGGCGCGCGTTCGATCAGGTCCAGCGTCGACCGGCCGATCGATCCGGTCGCGCCCAGAATGTTGACGCGTTTCATGCCAGTACCTGATGGCTGAGGATCACCAGCGCGGCAAGCGGAGCGACCGGCACCAACCCATCCAGCCGGTCGAGAAAGCCGCCATGGCCGGGCAGCATCGTTCCCGAATCCTTGACGCCCGCACGCCGCTTGAGCCAGCTTTCATACAGATCGCCGATCTGCGCTGCGATGGCGAGCAGCGGCGTGATCGCCACCATATAGGGTGAAAGCCCCCAATGCGTCAGAAGCGCGGCAAACAGCGTTGCCGCCGCCATGCCGCCGATCAGTCCCGACCAAGTCTTGTTGGGACTGATCGCCGGGGCGAGTTTGGGGCCGCCAAAGCTGCGCCCGGCGGCATAGGCGCCGATATCGCATGCCCAGACCAGCGCCATCGTCCAAAAGGCAAGCAACAGCCCGCGATCTTGCGCGCGAATTGCCAGCAACGCCAGCACCGGCAGGCCGACATAGATCAGTCCGGCTGCCAGGCGGGGCTTGCGCGTGACGATCACGACGAAAAAGGCGGAACCCGCCAAAAGGCCGAGCGCGAAGAAACTTGCGCCCGATGCGAGCGGGCACATGATCGCCAGCGGCACCGAAAGCGTGAACTGCGCAAGCCGCTTGTCCTTTGCCGGCATCTTGGCAAGGTCGCTCCATTCGCTGAGCATCAACAGCGCGGCGATCACGAGCACCAGCCAGAAGAGGAATCCACCAGACCATAATGCCACCGCGGCAAGCGCGATCAGGATCGCACCGACTATCGCGCGCGGGCCAAGGTCCGATTTGGGCTTGGGCGCGTCGGTCACAGGCCACCGAAGCGGCGATGGCGCCCCGCATAAGTCGCCAAAGCGTCCCCCAGCGTCGCAGCGTCGAAATCGGGCCACAGCGTATCGACGAACACCAGTTCGGCATACGCCGCCTGCCACAGCAGGAAATTCGAAAGTCGCTGCTCGCCTGACGTGCGGATCAGCAGGTCGAGCGGCGGAAGGTCGTGCGTCGCAAGCTCCGCTTCGAACACCTGTTCGTCGATCGCCTGTGCCGAAAGTGCACCAGATGCCACGCGTTCGGCCAGAGAGCGGGTCGCGCGCAGGATTTCCGCCTGCGACCCATAATTCAGCGCGATAACCAGCGTTGCGCCCGTGGCATCGCGGGTGCGCTCCGTGACATCCTCGATCATCGCGACCAGATCGTCGGACAGCGCGCGATAATCGCCGATGACGCGCAGGCGCACCTCCTCGGCGATCAGTTCTTCCACTTCGTTTTTCAGGAAACGGCGCAGCAGCCCCATCAGGTCACGAACTTCGGCCTCCGGCCGTCGCCAGTTTTCCGACGAAAAGGCATAAAGGGTGAGCACTTCTACCCCCATGTCGCGTGCGGCACGCGAAATGCGGCGTACCGCCTCGACACCCTGTTTATGCCCGGCGATGCGCGGCAGGTGCCGTTTCTTCGCCCAGCGCCCGTTGCCATCCATGATGATGGCGACGTGGCGCGGAACGGCGTCCGTTCGATCAGTATATGGCACGGGGGCCGGCTTCGGCATCACTGCGCCAGAATTTCCTTTTCCTTCGCGCTCGCGGCGGCATCGACATCGGCGACTGTCGAGTCGGTCAGCTTCTGGACCTCGTTTTCCGCGCGCTTGCGTTCATCCTCGCTGATTTCGCCCTTCTTCTCGTCGGTTTTCAGGCTGTCCATACCGTCGCGACGCACATTGCGCACCGCGATCCGCGCCTTTTCGGCATATTGACCGGCGATCTTGGCCAGTTCCTTGCGCCGCTCCTCGGTAAGGTCGGGAATCGGCAGGCGGACATTCTGGCCGTCGACAATGGGGTTGAGGCCAAGTCCCGCCGAACGGATCGCCTTGTCCACCGCCGCGACGTTCGCTTTGTCCCAGACCTGAACCGACAGCATGCGCGGTTCGGGAGCCGACACCGTGCCGACCTGATTGAGCGGCATGTGCGCGCCGTATACGTCGACCGTCACCGGATCGAGCAGCGTCACCGAAGCGCGCCCGGTGCGCAGCCCGGCCAGATCGTGTTTCAGCGAATCGACGGCGCCGGCCATGCGGCGTTCCAGATCGGCCTTGTCATAAGCGGCCATGGCAATTTCCCTCTACTTTCCTGTTATTCAGCGTTCTGAACGATCGTTGCCGTGCCCTGGCCATCCAGGACGGAGGTCAGCGCCCCCTCGCCGCGAATGTTGAACACGACGATCGGAATATTATTGTCGCGGCAAAGCGCCACCGCGCTCGCGTCCATGACGCGAAGGTCGTCGGCGAGAACCCGGTTGAAGCTCAACGTGTCATAACGCTTGGCATCGGGCACTTTTTTGGGATCGGCATCATAAACGCCGTCCACGCTGGTCCCCTTGAACAACGCGTCGCAACCCATTTCGGCGGCGCGAAGCGCGGCCGCCGTGTCAGTGGTGAAAAACGGATTGCCGGTTCCAGCGGCAAAGATGACGATCCGCCCCTTCTCCATATGCCGCACCGCGCGGCGACGGATATACGGTTCGCAGATCGACGACATCGGGATCGCCGATTGCACGCGTGTCTCGATACCTGCGCGTTCGAGTGCGTTCTGAACCGCCAGCGCGTTCATCACCGTGGCGAGCATGCCCATATAATCGGCATTGGCGCGGTCGAACCCCTTGGCAGCCCCGGCAAGACCGCGAAAGATGTTGCCGCCGCCGACGACCAGGCACAGTTCGTGCCCCGCCTCCTTCGCCGCCGCTATTTCACTCGCCACCCGGTCGCACGTCGCCGGGTCGATGCCGAACTGCCCCTGGCCCATCAGGACCTCGCCCGATAATTTAAGAAGGATCCGGTTAAATCGGGGAAGTGTCATCGTGCCTCTTCGCCTGGGGTTGATATGCAAAGCGGCGCGGACCTTAGAAGGGCCGCGCCGCCGTGCCAATGATAATCCGCCGCAATGAACGGCGAAAGCGTGCTTACTTTTTGACGCCTGCGGTGGCGGCGACTTCAGCGGCGAAGTCGCTTTCTTCCTTTTCGATGCCTTCACCGAGCTGGAAACGGACATAGTCCTTCAGCGTAATCGTGGTGCCCGCATCCTTGCCCGCCTTGGCGACGACATCGGCCACCGGGGTTTTATTGTCCATCACGAAAAGCTGCGACATCAGCGCATTTTCCTTGGCGAACTTCTTTACCGCGCCATCGACCATCTTTTCGACGATCTCGGCGGGCTTGCCCGATTCCTGCGCCTTTTCCATCGCCACCGCGCGTTCGCGAGCGATGGTTTCCTGATCCAGGTCCTCGGCGTTCATCGCCAGCGGGAAGGTCGCGGCGATGTGCATCGCGATCTGTTTGCCCAGCGGCTCAAGAACGTCGACCCCCGCGTCCGATTCCAGCGCGATGAGCACGCCGATCTTGCCCAGTCCGTCGGAAACAGCGTTATGGACATAGGGGATGACCGCGCCCTGCGACACTTCCAGCTGAGCTGCGCGGCGGATCGACTGATTTTCGCCGATCGTCGCGATATTGTTGGTCAGCGCGTCCTGCACCGTGGTGCCCGACGGCATCTGCGCCGCCTTCAGCGTTTCGATATCATCACCTTCGGCCAGCGCCAGTTCGGTCACTTCGCGCACGAAATTCTGGAACCGGTCGTTCTTGGCGACGAAGTCGGTTTCGGAATTGACCTCGACCGCGGCACCCTTTGGACCGGCGACGGCGACGCCGACCAGTCCCTCGGCGGCGGTGCGGCTCGACTTTTTCTGCGCGGCGGCAAGGCCCTTGGTGCGCAGCCAGTCGACCGCGGCTTCCATGTCGCCGTTCGTTTCGTTGAGCGCCTTCTTGCAATCCATCATCCCGGCGCCGGAACGTTCGCGAAGTTCCTTCACCGCTGCTGCCGTGATCTCGGCCATGTCTCTGTCCTCTTCATCGTGAGCCTTAAAGCGGCTCAAACGTGGTCAATAAGCAAAACCGTCCGTTCCGAGCCGGTCGGGCCGCCGTCTACTTTCCCGGTTACAGGAGCAAGACAGCGCGTCGACCGGCCCGGAGCGAACGGCGAAAGTCACCGAAACGCGTTTCAGGCGTCGATCTGACGCTCGCCCTCGGCAGCGGTTTCCGGCTCGTTCGACGCGGCGGCGGCTTCCGGCTCGGCCTTCGCTTCGCTCATCGCCGCTTCGCTCGGCGGGTTTTCCATCGAACCAATGTCCTGACCGGCGGCAACAGCCGCCTGTTCGCCGCCACGCGTCGCGGCGATGCCGACCGCTTCGCAATAAAGGCGGATCGCGCGCGCCGCATCGTCATTGCCCGGAACCGGGAAAGCGATGCCGTCGGGCGAGCTGTTGGTATCGAGGATCGCGACGACGGGAATGCCCAGCGTGTTCGCTTCCTTGATCGCCAGCTCTTCCTTGTTCACGTCGACGACGAACATAATGTCGGGAATGCCGCCCATGTCGCGGATGCCGCCAAGCGAAAGTTCCAGCTTGTCGCGCTCGCGCGTCAGGTTCAGGATTTCCTTCTTGGTCAGGCCGTGCGTGTCGCCCGACAGCGTTTCCTCAAGCGTTTTGAGACGCTTGATCGAACCCGAAATCGTCTTCCAGTTGGTGAGCATGCCGCCCAGCCAGCGATGGTTGACGAAATGCTGACCCGACCGGCGAGCGGCGTCGGCGATCGGCTCCTGCGCCTGGCGCTTGGTGCCGACGAACAGCACCTTGCCGCCGCTGGCAACCGACTGGCTGATAAAATCAAGCGCGCGCGCGAAAAGCGGCACCGACTGCGACAGATCAATGATGTGAACGCCGTTGCGATCACCGAAGATGTAAGGCTTCATCTTCGGGTTCCAGCGATGGGTCTGGTGCCCGAAATGCGCGCCAGATTCGAGCAGTTGCTGCATCGAGACGACAGGTGCCGCCATAGGGATATCTCCTTCCGGTTAGTCCTCTGGAAAGCGATGACCCCGACATCGGGGCACCGGTTTATGTGCTTTCCATGTGGATTGAATGCGCGCGCTTAGCGCAACCGATCGCCCAAATCAATGGTTGACCAAGGAACGTTAGCGGAACATATAGGGTCTATTCCGCGAATGGCGGAACATATTCAGTATCCCGCGGTTAGACTTGCCGGGATTTCCACTTGAGGGAGTCGGTAATGAATATTGTTGTCGCGTTCGTGATTTTCGGTGGCGCGCTGGTTGCGTCGCTCTGGGCCATGGTTGCCACCATCGCTCCCAAGGCGGAATATATCCGCGCCCTGTTCGCCAACGTGATCCCGGATGGTGTCCCTACGCCGCCCGTTCCTGCTCGGCGCGAACGGGTTACGGCACCGACTCGACGCGCGGCGATTTCGCCATATTGGCGCGCTGCCGCCTGACCCGACGATAGGAACGGTAGCTGAACGGAATGGTCGCCAGGTAGGCGATAGTCAGCGCCGCGAGCGTTTGCCACGGGGCGGTCACCAGCGCCGCCACCACGATTGCCACCACGACCAGCGCTTCGAAGCGGATGCGCCGACGCAGCTTCAACGACCCCCAGGAATAGGTCGCGATGCTGGAAATCATCAGGAATGCCGCAAATGCGACCCAGGGAGTTACCACCCAAGGCGATCGGAAAATCGAAAGACCGGTGAAAATCCACAGGTATAGCGGCAGCATCGCCAGTGCCGCCCCGGCGGGAGCGGGAACGCCGGTCAGAAATCCTGCCGATTTATGCGGCTGATCCAGAACGTCGATGCGCGCATTGAATCGGGCAAGGCGAAGCGCGGTGAACGCGGCGTATAGAAGGGCGATGATCCAGCCGAGTTTGGGCACTTCGATCAGCGCCCACAGATACATGATGATCGCGGGCGACACGCCGAACGAAATCGAATCGGACAGCGAATCGAGTTCGGCACCGAACCGGCTCTCCCCGCCGACCATGCGCGCAATACGACCATCGACGCCGTCGAGCACACCGGCAATGACGATCATCAGCACCGCGCGCTCCCAGTCGGCGGCGATTGCGAACCGGATTCCGGTAAGACCGAAGCACAATGCCGCGGCGGTGACCGCGTTGGGCACCACCGCGCGAAGCGGGATGCCGGTATCGGGCCGGCGGCGGCGCGGCGCCCTCACTGTTCGACCCCGACCACCGGAACACCACCGACACGGCCAAGCACCGTTTCCCCGGCGATCGCGCGCTGTCCCAGCGTAACCTGGCAAACCGTATCGGCTGGCAGGTAGACGTCGACCCGGCTGCCGAAACGGATCAGACCGACCCGCTGCCCGGTAGCGATCATGTCGCCCGGTTTGACGAAGCTGACGATTCGCCGCGCGACCAGCCCTGCAATCTGGGTGAAGCCGACCATGCGCCCGTCGGGCCCTTCGACCAGGACATGCTGGCGCTCATTTTCCTCGCTGGCCTTGTCGAGGTCGGCATTGAGGAACTTGCCGGAAATGTAGACGACACGCCGGATCGTACCGGCGATAGGCGTGCGATTGATGTGAACGTCGAACACGCTCATGAAGATCGAAACCCGTTCAAGCTCGCCTTCGCCCAGCCCGTCCGGCCCCGCCATTTCCGGCGGAACGGGAACACGCCGGATCATCGTCACCAGCCCGTCGGCGGGCGAGGTTACCAGCCCTTCCCCTTCGGGCGTCACGCGAACGGGATCCCGAAAGAATGCCGCGACCCATAAGGTCAGGCCGAGCATGGGCCAGGTCAGGAAATCCCAGACCAGCCACATGATAAACGTGAGGACGAGCGCGATGAGCACATATTTGCGCCCCTCGGGATGAACGCTCGGAAAGCGCCATTTGACCGTCGTCGTGCCGATTTCCGGCTTTTCCAGCGATGCCATTACCCCGGTCTAGCCGGGGTGCGTGGCGTTGACAATCCGGCCCCGCGCGCATGCCTCGCTACGCTTCGTTCAGCATTGCTCAGCGAGGGCCGTGTTATATCGTCAGACATGACCTGGGCCGACATGGGGGATATCGACTGGAAAAGGCTGCGCGACCGGCATGGCGCGCCTGCGCTGGCCTCGGCCGCATCGATCACATTGCTTGCCGTGCTGCTGATCATAGGACTGCGGGTTCCGTTGCCGCATCGGATCGACGATTCGCTGTCGCTGTTTACCGTGACGCCGCCCCCTGCCCCGCCGCCGGTAAGACCGCACACCGGCACCTCAACAGCAGCGCCGGCGAAAACCGCACCGCCCGCGAAAAAAGCCGATCCGGTTTCGCTCGCCGCCCCTGCCCCGATTATACCGCTAAAACTCACCCCGCCCGCTCCGCCCGTTCCGGGTTACGGTGCGCAAAGCAGTGCGGGCGCGGCGCACGCGGGAAGCGGCAGCGGTGCTGGCGGCGTCGGCAGTGGTCGTGGCAGCGGCGATGGCGGTTCGGGCACCGGTACCGGGCTGGCAGCACCGAGCGAGAGGATCGCGGGCGCGATCACGCCTGGCGACTATCCGGCGGCGGCGCGACGCGCGAACGCGCAAGGCACTGTGATTGTGACATATCGCGTCGAAACCGACGGTCGTGCGCGTGATTGCCGTATCATGGCGTCCAGCGGCAATACAGCACTGGACCAAACCACCTGCCGCCTGATCGAAAAGCGTTTCCGCTTTCGCCCCGCGCGCGATTCGACGGGTGAGCCGATCGCGGAAACCCGCGGGTGGCAACAGCGTTGGTGGTTTGCGCCCTGACGGGGTGATGGCTTGATCCGGCCCGGGGTCTTGCCTAGACGCTCGGGCAAACTTCCATTCCCAGTACAGGCAAGGACAAGCGAGATATGGCGAAGATCAAGGTGAAAACGCCGGTCGTGGAGATCGACGGCGACGAAATGACGCGGATCATCTGGGAATGGATCCGCGAACGGCTGATCAAACCGTATCTCGACATCGACCTTGAATATTATGACCTGTCGGTCACCAAGCGCGATGAAACCGACGATCAGATCACGGTGCAGTCCGCCGAAGCGATCAAGAAATACGGCGTCGGTGTGAAATGCGCGACGATCACGCCCGACGAAGCGCGTGTCGAGGAATTCGGCCTGAAGAAAATGTGGCGGTCGCCCAACGGCACGATCCGCAACATCCTGGGCGGCGTGGTCTTCCGTGAACCGATCGTTATCAAGAACGTACCCCGCCTGATCCCCGGCTGGACGCACCCGATCGTCGTTGGCCGTCATGCGTTCGGCGACCAGTATAAGGCGACCGATTTCAAGGTGCCCGGCCCCGGCAAGCTGACGATGAAATGGCAGGGCGAGGACGGACAGGAAATCGAAGAGGAAGTGTTCGATTTCCCCAGCTCCGGCGTTGCCATGGGCATGTACAATCTGGACGATTCGATCCGCGACTTCGCGCGCGCGTCGATGAACTACGGGCTCGATCGCAAATGGCCGGTATATCTGTCGACCAAGAATACGATTCTGAAGGCCTATGACGGTCGCTTCAAGGACCTGTTCCAGGAAGTGTTCGAAAGCGAATTCGAAGCCAGGTTCAAGGAAGCGGGCATCGAATATCAGCACCGCCTGATCGACGATATGGTCGCATCTGCACTGAAGTGGAACGGCGAGTTCGTCTGGGCCTGCAAGAACTATGACGGCGATGTGCAGTCGGATCAGGTGGCGCAAGGGTTCGGCAGCCTCGGTCTGATGACGTCTGTGCTGATGACGCCCGACGGCCAGACGGTGGAAGCCGAAGCGGCGCACGGCACCGTCACCCGCCATTATCGCCAGCATCAGCAGGGCAAGGCAACCTCGACCAACCCGATCGCGTCGATCTTCGCCTGGACGCGCGGCCTCATCTATCGCGGCAAGTTCGACAATACGCCGGAAGTGACACAGTTTGCCGAACTGCTGGAAAAGGTCTGCGTTCAGACGGTCGAAAACGGCCAGATGACAAAGGATCTCGCGATCCTGATCGGCCCCGACCAGGACTGGATGACGTCGGAGCAGTTCTTCGAAGCGATCCGTGCGAACCTTGAAACCGAAATGTCGAAGCAGGGTCTGATCTGAACCCCGCTGGCATTTGAAACGACAAAGGGGCCTCGGCATTCGTGCCGGGGCCTTTTTTCTTTTTTCCGTCGCCTCTGCGTTATTTCCGCTGATCGCATCAGGAAGGGGCATGACAGCGCCGTCGTCGCGCGGTTAGATGACGCCATGCTATTCGACCTGAACCATGGCGGATTCAGCGACGCGCTGGTGATCCTCGGCGCGGCGGGGCTGGTGATCCCCGCATTTGCGCGGTTTCGCATCAGCCCGGTCATCGGGTTCATCCTTGTCGGCCTGCTCGTGGGGCCGGCGGGGCTCGGCGCGCTCGTGCCTCAGTATCCCTGGCTATACTACCTCACGATCTCCGATCCGCATGGCATCGAACCATTTGCTGAATTCGGCATCATCCTGTTGCTGTTCTCGATCGGGCTTGAATTGTCGCTTCGGCGGCTCTGGGCAATGCGGACGCTGGTGTTCGGCGTCGGCGCGGCGGAGCTTCTCGGTTCCGGCCTTATCATCGGAATAGCGCTTCATTTCATCGGGCAGGCATGGGGCGGCGCAATCGGAATGGGGCTGGCGCTCGCCCTCTCCTCCACCGCGCTGGTCCTGCCGCTGGCCGGTACGCAAAGCGCGTCGGGTCGTGCCGCATTCGCCATGCTATTGTTCGAGGATGTCGCGCTCGTCCCGATCATCTTCATGCTCGGCGCGCTCGCGCCCAATGCAACTGATGAAGGCTGGCGAAACCTGATGCAGGTGGCGATCCGTGGCGGCATCACCGTCGCGGTTCTGTTCATCGCCGGCCGCTTCATCCTGCCGCGCATGTTCGGTCAGGCCGCCCGCACCAAAAGTCCCGAGTTGTTCCTTGCCGCCAGCCTGCTCATCGTCATCGTCGCCAGCCTGGCCACCGCGGCTGCCGGACTGTCGCCGATCGTTGGGGCGCTACTCGCCGGATTGCTGATCGCCGAAACCGAATATCATAGCGAGGTCGAGGTGATGACCGCGCCGTTCAAAGGGCTGGCGCTCGGCGTGTTCCTCATCACCATCGGCATGCGGCTCGACCTGCGTCTGGTGGCCGCCAACTGGCAGATGCTTCTGCTCGCCATTATGGGCGTGATGATCGTGAAGTCATCGGTAACGACCGGCCTCGTCAAACTCACTGGCGCGCGCACCGGCACCGCGGCGGAAACCGGCGTTATGATGGCAAGCCCGTCCGAAACCACGCTGATCGTGCTCGGTGCCGCCAGCGCGGCGGGTCTGATCCTGCCGTCCACCGCTGCGTTCTGGACCACGGTTACTGCCATCGGCCTCACCATCACGCCGCTGCTCGCCAAGGCGGGTACGCTGATCGCGCGGCGGATCGAATTCCTGTCGGGCGAATTGCCACCCGAAGCCGATGTAGATGAGGAAGGCCCCGGCACCGTGATTATCGGGTTTGGTCGGGTCGGCCGCACCGTCGCAGATATGCTTCAGGTGCATGGCAAGAAGTTCGTCGCGGTGGAGGCCGATATCGATAGCGTCAATGCTGGCCGGCGCGATGGCTACCCGGTGATTTTCGGGGACGTGTCGCGACCGGAGCTGGTCGACCGCCTCAACCTCGGCCGCGCCGACGCGCTGATCCTGACGATGGATGAACCGGTATTGACCGTCCGGCTGACTCGCCGGGTGCGCGGCTGGGTACCCACATTGCCGATCATCGCACGCGCGCGCGACTGGAACCATGCCGCCGAACTGTACCGGGCGGGTGCCACCGACGCCGTGCCCGAAACACTCGAAAGCTCGCTTCAGCTATCCGAAGCGGTGCTGGTCGATCTGGGCGTCGCGGTCGGCCCGGTGATCGCGTCGATCCACGAAAAGCGCGACGGTATGCGCAAGGCGATCAAGGACGCAGCGAATATGGATCGCGAACCCCGGCTGCGCCGCACGCGCATTGGCGAGGCCGATCCGGGACAGGCCTGAACATTGGACCCCGCTCCGTCCGCAATCGTTGTCGGTGCGAGAGCCAACAGATTACGGAGAAACGCCATGCATCTGAAACGCGCCGGAACACGTCAGGTCGCTTCCGGGCCGGAGGAAAACTTCACCGGTTCGGTTCAGGTCGAAATGCTCAACAATCCTGCCGATCCGGCCCGTGCATCCTGCGCCAGCGTGACGTTTCAGCCCGGTGCCCGGTCGGCATGGCACACCCACCCGCTGGGCCAGACGCTTATCGTCACCGATGGGATTGGCTGGACGCGCTGCGAGGGTGAGGAAAAAGTCGAAATCCGCGCCGGCGATGTCATCTGGTGTCCGCCGGGACACAAGCACTGGCATGGTGCGACAAGCGACAGTGCGATGACGCATATTGCCATCCAGGAATCGCTGGACGGTAGTCCGGTGACGTGGATGGAGAAGGTCAGCGACGAGGATTATCTCGCCGACTGACCTTCTCGATATTTCAGGCGGCGACCCTCGCCAGTGCTTCGCGAATTGCGGCTAACGCCTCCTCACCCTTGTCGCCGTCGGGACCACCGCCCTGCGCCATGTCGGGGCGGCCGCCACCGCCCTTCCCGCCCAGCGCGGCAACCGCCGCCTGAACCAGCTCTACGGCGTTATAGGCGCTCGTCCGGTCGTCGGTCACGCCGACCGCTACCGAAGCACGGCCGTCATTAACCGCGACGATCGCCGCGATGCCCGAACCGACCTGGCCCTTCGCATCGTCCACCGCGCCGCGCAGGCCCTTGGGCTCCAGCCCCTCGACCACCTGCCCGATGAAGTTGACGCCGCCGATCTCTTCCGGTCCGGCAGACTGGCCCGCCGCCCCGCCGCCAAGCGCCAGCGCCTTTTTCGCCTCGGCCAGTTCGCGTTCCAGCTTGCGGCGCTCCTCAATCAGCGTCGCGACACGGTGCGGCACTTCCTCGGGCGTCGCTTTCAACGCCGCCGCCGTTTCACGCAGCCGCTCCTCACGCGCCGTCAGCCATTGCCGTGCCGCCTCGCCCGTCAGCGCCTCGACCCGGCGGACGCCGCTCGAAACGGCGCTTTGACTGACGATCTTGAAGATGCCGATATCGCCCAGCGCGCGGACATGCGTACCGCCGCACAGTTCGACCGAATAATGCCGGTCGGTCGCCTTGCCCATCGACAGGACGCGGACCTCGTCACCATATTTTTCGCCGAACAACGCCATCGCGCCCGCCTCAATCGCATCATCGGGCGTCATGAGTCGGGTGGTAACCTCGTCATTATGGCGGATCTGCGCGTTTACATCCGCCTCCACCCACGCAAGTTCCTCGGCGGTCAGCGCGTTGGGATGCGAAAAATCGAATCGGAAGCGATCGGGCGCGACCAGGCTTCCCTTTTGCGTGACATGCTTGCCCAGCCGTTCACGAAGCGCGGCATGAAGCAGGTGCGTCGCCGAATGATTGGCGCGGATGCGATCGCGGCGATCGACATCGATGGCAAGATGAACCGTATCACCCGGTGCGATCGCCCCCTCTTCGACCGTCGCCTGATGCGCATGCAGCCGGCCGAGCGGCTTCGATGTGTCCGCAACGCTGGCGCGCAGCGTGCCGCCTGTCACCAGTCCGGCATCGCCCATCTGGCCGCCGCTTTCGCCGTAAAAAGGCGTCTGGTTGGTCAGGATAACGCCGCTTTCGCCGGCGGTGAGTTTTTCGACCCGCTTGCCGTCCTTTACCAGCGCGACGACCTGCCCCTCGCCCTCGCTCGACGTATATCCGGTGAATTCGGTGCTTCCCAGTTCGTCGGCAAGATCGAACCACAGATCGTCCGACGCCTTTTCGCCTGATCCCTTCCACGCCGCGCGCGCCGCCGCCTTTTGCTCGGCCATTGCCGCGTCGAACCCTGCACGATCGACCGTCAGCCCTTGCGAACGCAGCGCGTCTTCGGTCAAGTCGTAGGGAAAGCCATAAGTGTCATAGAGCTTGAACGCGGTCGCGCCGGGCAGCGTATCGCCCTTGGCCATACCCGTCGTCGCTTCGTCGAGCAGTTTCAGCCCCTTGTCGAGCGTCTGGCGGAAGCGCGTTTCCTCCTGAAGCAGGGTCGCTTCGATCAGCGATTGCGCACGCAGCAGGTCGGGATAGGCGCCGCCCATCTCCGCGACCAGCGCGGGCACCATGCGGTGCATCAGCGGCTGTTTCGCGCCCAGCAGGTGCGCATGGCGCATCGCGCGGCGCATGATCCGGCGAAGCACATAGCCGCGTCCTTCATTGGCGGGCAGCACGCCATCGGCGACCAGAAAGCCGCTCGAGCGCAAATGATCCGCGATCACCCGGTGGCTCGCCTTGAACGCGCTGTCGGGATCGACACCGGTCAGCGCGGCGGATTCCTCAATCAGCGCGCGGAAGGTATCGGTATCGTAATTGTCGTGCTTGCCCTGAAGCAGCGCGGCGATACGTTCCAGGCCCATGCCGGTGTCGATCGAAGGGCGCGGCAGGTCGCCGACGATCTTCCCGCCCTCCTGCACATATTGCATGAAGACCAGGTTCCAGATTTCGATGAACCGGTCGCCATCCTCATCCGGGCTTCCCGGCGGGCCGCCCGGAATATGGTCACCATGGTCATAGAAGATTTCCGAACACGGTCCGCACGGCCCGTCATCGCCCATCGTCCAGAAATTGTCGCTGCTGTTGATGCGGATGATCTTTTCATCGGGCAGCCCCGCGACCCGTTTCCAGATTTCGGCGGCCTGATCATCGTCGTGATAGATGGTGACGAGCAGGCGGCTCGCATCGATCCCCCATTCCTTCGTCAGCAGGTTCCATGACAATTCGATCGCGCGATCCTTGAAATAGTCGCCGAACGAGAAGTTGCCGAGCATTTCGAAGAATGTGTGATGCCGCGCGGTATAGCCGACATTGTCGAGATCATTGTGCTTGCCGCCCGCACGGACGCATTTCTGTGCGCTGGTCGCGGTTGAATAGGGGCGCTTTTCCACCCCCGTGAACACATTCTTGAACGGCACCATCCCCGCATTGACGAACATCAGCGTGGGATCGTTATGCGGCACCAGCGGCGCGCTCGGCACCTTTTCATGGCCGTGTTCGGCGAAATAATCGAGGAACGAACGGCGAATATCGTTGGTCGAGATCATAAAGCCGACTTAAGCGCGCAAAGGCCGATGCTCAAGCGAAACGCGTCGATGACCGTGATCGGTGGTTGCGGCTCATGGCAATCGCCATGCCGCTCGGGCGGAACGTGGCGAAGGCCGCCCTTCGACACGTTAGGGCGTCCGGGGCTGCACCGCTGTCCACCGCCTCACCCCATCGGCGCATCGATACTTTGCGGCGGTTCACTGAAGAATTTCGGCCCTGCCTCGGTCATGTGGAAGCAGTCCTCCAACCGCACGCCGAACTTGCCCGGAAGGTAGATGCCCGGTTCGTCGGAAAAGCACATGCCCACGTCCAGCGGCTCGTTCTCGCCATGAACCAGGTTCACCGGTTCGTGCCCGTCCATGCCGATGCCGTGTCCGGTGCGGTGCGACAGGCCGGGCAACTTGTAGCGCGGACCATAGCCGAGTGCTTCGTAATAGCCGCGCACCGCATCGTCGATGCTTCCGGCAGGCGCGCCCAGCCTTGCCGCGGTGATCGCGACATGTTGCCCGCGATGGACCTGATCCCATACCGTGCGCTGCGCGGTGGAAGGCGCGCCGTGCACCCAGGTGCGCGAAACGTCGGACTGATAGCCGTGCACGGTGCATCCGCAATCCATCAGCACCACGCCGCCATCGATCACTTTTTGCGGCTGTTTCGAACCGTGCGGATAGGCGGACGCTTCGTTCAGCAGCACCATGCTGAACTCCACCTCGCCGCCCAGTTTTCGCGTGGCTGCGCTCATCAGTGCGGAAATCTCGCCCGACGTCATGCCCTTTTCGACGCGGTCATAGGTCCAGCGATAGGCAGCGATGGTGACGTCGGTGGCAAGCTGCATCAGCGCAATCTCAGCGGGCGTCTTGCGCATCCGCGCCGCGCGCACCACCGGATTGGCCGAAACGATCGTCGCGTCGGGCAATGCGTGGCGAAGGCCATCCACTGCGAAATAGCGAACCGTTTCCTCTATCCCGACCGGTTTTCCGGCAAGCCCGCGCTCTTTTAGATACCCCGCGATCAGTTTCAGCGGGTCCTCATCCTCCTGCCACACGCGCACATCTGCCGCGATGCCTAGCGATTCGCGAACCGAGGGCTCCTCGAAAAACGGCGTGACGATCATGACCTCGCCCTCTACCGGGATGATCGCGGCGGTCAGCCGTTCGCTGCGCCACCAGCGGATGCCGGTGAAATAGGCAAGCGAGCTTCCCGCCTCGACCAGTACCGATCCGATGCCGTTCGCCTTCATCAGCGCCTGCGCGCGGGCGATGCGCGAACGACGCTCCGCCGGACCGATCGGCACCGCTGCGGTGGTGATGTCGTGCAGGTCGGAAAGGTCCGGCTCGGCCGCACGCAATACCGAAGAAACGCCCAGCGCAAGCGGAGCGGCTGCCCCGAGCGCGAGCATTTCGCGCCGACCGATCGAAAAACGCCCGCTCATTTCCATTCCCCCTTTTTCATGCCGCCTTCATGCGGCGCTTGACCCGGCGCACGCAATCCCCTTCCCTGTGCGCTTAATTCAAACGGGGTGCGTTAATGGCCAAAAGGCTGACCATGTTCATTCTGCTCGGGCTGGTGCTCGGGCTTCTTGTCGGCTGGGGGCTCAACGCCGCGATCGACGACGGCAGCGCCGCCTCGGCCGCGCAGCTAAAGGAAATCGCGGGCTATTTCTCGATCCTGACGACCATCTTCCTGCGGTTGATCAAGATGATCATCGCGCCGCTGGTGTTTTCAACGCTGGTCGCCGGGATAGCGCATATGGGCGACAGCGGCGCGCTGGGCCGGATCGGGCTGCGCTCGCTCGGCTGGTTCATCTGCGCCAGCCTGATGTCGCTGACCATCGGGCTTATCCTCGTCCACATCCTGCAACCGGGAAGCGCGCTCAACCTCGCCGTTCCGGCGGCGGACGCAGCATCGGGCGTGGACAAGGCCGCGTTCAACCTCAACAATTTCTTCACTCACATCTTCCCCGCCTCGATGATCGAGGCGATGGCGACCAATGAAATTCTTCAGATCGTCGTGTTTTCAGTGTTCGTCGGCGTTGCCATCACGGCGGTGGGGGAAGATGCGAAGCCGCTGGTCCGCGCGATCGATGCGCTGGTGAAGGTGATGCTTCAGATCACCGATTATGTCATGCGGTTCGCCCCCGTGGCGGTCTTCGCCGCAGTGGCAGGAGCGCTGGCGGAGCGCGGACCCGGTGTCATCGGCAACCTCGCCTATTTCATGATGTCGGTCTATATCGGGCTGTTCATCCTGTGGTGCTCGCTCTTCGCGCTCGGGTTCATCTTTGTCGGACGCCGCACGCGCCATCTGCTGCGGTATATTCGCGAACCGTTGCTGCTGGGTTTTTCGACCGCATCGTCCGAAGCGGCCTATCCCCGCCTGCTCGAAGCGCTGGAGCGGTATGGCGTGCCGCCGCGCATCGCCAGCTTCGTCCTGCCGCTCGGCTATTCGTTCAACCTTGACGGGTCGATGATGTACATGACGTTCGCGTCGCTGTTCATCGCGCAGGCCTATGGCATCGACCTTTCACTGGGGCAGCAGATCACGATGCTGCTCGTGCTGATGGTGACGTCGAAGGGGATTGCGGGCGTCCCGCGCGCCAGCCTGGTGGTGATCGCCGCGACGCTGACCATGTTCAACATTCCCGAAGCGGGGATTCTGCTGATCCTGGCGGTCGATCATTTCCTCGACATGGGGCGAACAGCGACCAACGTCATCGGCAACGCGGTCGCCTCCACCGTCATCGCGCGCTGGGAAGGACAACTCGATCCCGAAGCTCCGCCCGAAATGGAGCCGCCGCACGCGCCCACGAAAGGGTTCGCGCAGCACCCCGATCAGGCATAGGCATACGGGCCGCCCCGTTCGAGGGCGGCCCGATAAGCCGGGCGGGCATGGATTTTTTCCAGCCATGCGATCGTGGCCGGGCGGTCCTTGTCCAGCCCGGCGCGACCGCGCGCAGCCTCCAGCGGAAAGCTCATCATGATATCGGCGGCCGTCATCTCCTCGCCCGCAAACCAGGGCCGGCTGGCAAGTTCGCTTTCGACATAATCGAGATGCACGTCGATCATCGGTTGGATCCGCTTCTGCGCCGCTTTGCCGAACAGGGGCACCCGGCCAAGTACCAGCTTCACCAATAGCGGCGGCATCAACGAAGCCTCGGCATAATGAAGGAAATAGCGCCAGCGCAGCACCGATTCGCGATGGCCGAGCGGGCCGAGCCTGCCATCCGCCTTTTCCACCAGATATTCGACGATCGCGCCGGTTTCGGCAACGACCTGGCCATCGTCGTCGATCACCGGTGATTTGCCCAGCGGATGCACCCGCTTCAGTTCGGCGGGCGCAAGCATGGTCTTCGTATTGCGCTCATAGCGCTTCACTGAATAGTCGAGCCCCAATTCTTCGAGCATCCACAAAATGCGCTGCGAGCGTGAATTTTCGAGGTGATGGACGGTGATGGTCACTGGCAAAGCCTCCGATCCTGGCCGATAGGTCGAACCGCGTCCTTTTATGCGGCGATCGCGCGATACGAAAGAGCGCGTGGAAGGCGCCGGTCGTACCGCCCCATGAGCCGATCGCGAAAAAAGAAGACCCGGCACCTTGCGATGCCGGGTCTGACACCATTTGCATGACCGCGCAGGCCAGACAATGTGTCCGCCTCCGCGCGCACTGTCTTCAGTCGGGGTCAGGGCCGGTCATCATTTCCTCGGCGACTTCATCTTCCTTGCCGCGAATGGCGCGTTCCAGTTTTTCGCACATTTCGGGATGTTCTTTCAGGAACGTCTTGGCGTTTTCCCGTCCCTGCCCGATCCGGGTGCTGTCATAGCTGAACCACGCGCCCGCCTTTTCGACGATGCCGGCCTTCACGCCAAGGTCGAGAATTTCGCCGATCTTCGAAATGCCCTCGCCATACATGATGTCGAATTCGACCTGCTTGAACGGCGGCGAAACCTTGTTCTTGACCACCTTTACCCGGGTAGAATTGCCGATAATGTCGTCGCGGTCCTTGATCTGGCCGGTCCTGCGAATATCGAGCCGCACCGAGGCATAGAATTTCAGTGCATTGCCGCCCGTCGTGGTTTCGGGATTGCCGTACATCACGCCGATTTTCATGCGCAGCTGGTTGATGAAGATCACCATGCAGCGCGAACGGCTGATCGATCCGGTCAGCTTGCGCAGCGACTGGCTCATCAGCCGCGCCTGCAGGCCGACATGGCTGTCGCCCATCTCGCCTTCGATCTCGGCGCGCGGGACCAGCGCCGCGACCGAATCGACCACCAGCACGTCGATCGCGTTCGATCGGACCAGCGTGTCGGTGATTTCCAGTGCCTGTTCGCCGGTATCGGGCTGCGAAACGATCAGTTCGTCGATATCGACGCCCAGCTTCTTGGCGTAAACGGGGTCGAGCGCATGTTCGGCATCGACGAACGCTGCCGTACCGCCCGCCTTTTGCGCCTCGGCGATGACATGCAGCGCCAGCGTCGTCTTGCCCGAACTTTCGGGGCCATAGACCTCAATCACGCGGCCGCGTGGCAGGCCGCCAATACCCAGCGCAATGTCGAGACCTAGGCTACCGGTCGAAATCGCTTCGATCTCCATCGCTTCGCGACTGCCCAGCTTCATCGCGCTGCCCTTGCCGAACGCGCGGTCGATCTGCGCGAGCGCCGCGTCGAGCGCCTTCTGGCGGTCCGTGTTTCCTGCCATCTTGTCGTCGACTACCTTAAGAGATGCTGCCATTGGTGAACCCTCGTCGCTAGAGCATGTCTGATACGCGTTCAACGTCTGCGATCAGCATGTATCCTATTTGTTCTTATGGAACAAGGGCGGAACATAAAGTTTTTTGCGCAGAGTTAACCGCGCACCCGACCGGACACGCTTCGGTCGTTTGATGCTCCCGAATTCAGCCCAGCTTGGCGAGCGATTCCCCGACACCGTCCAGCGTGAACGGCTTGGCAAGGATCGGGCGGTCGCGAAATGCGGGGTCGATCATCTCGCCCGATCCGCCGGTGGCGAGAATGAAGGGAATATTGTTCCGGGCCAGTGCCTCGGCGACGGGCCAGGACTTTTCACCGCCGCGCAGATGAACGTCGAGTATCGCAGCATCCATGCCGCCGCTTTCCACCTGCTCCAGCGCGGATGCGACGGTATCGGCGCTCCCGACCGCCTGTTTCCCAAGCATGTCGAGGAAATCCTCGAGCATCATCGCGATCAGCGGTTCGTCCTCTACGACGAATATCTTTTGCAGGTCTGCCATCGCACCGGGTCCAAGCACAAAGCGCCCGGATCGCCAAGTTTATTTTTCCGCAAGTATCGCGCGCGCGGCCTCGGCAAGCTGCTGAACCGAAAACGGTTTGGGCAGAAAGGCGACATTGTCGATGTCGATCGACTTGCGCAACTGCTCTTCGGCATAGCCGGACATGAACAGGATCGGCAGATCGGGATAGCGTTTGCGGATGTGCCCCGCCATGGTCGGTCCGTCCATTGAGGGCATGACCACATCGGATACGAGCAGGTCGAGCGCCGGATCGTCGGCGATCATTTCCAGCGCGGCCTCACCGTTTTCGGCGGTAAGAACGGTATAGCCCTGACGGCTGAGCGCGCGTTCGGCAACCGCGCGAACCATATCCTCGTCCTCGACGACCAGAATGGTTCCCGTACCCCATAGATCGCCCGCCTTTGGTTTCTGCACTGCGGGGATCGGTCTTTTCTCGCCGGCACGAACCGCATGCACCGGCAAATAGATGGCGAAGGTTGTTCCCTCTCCCGGAACCGAATCGGCGAAGATATAACCGCCCGACTGTTTGATGATGCCGTAAACGGTGGAAAGACCCAGGCCGGTTCCCCTGCCCACTTCCTTGGTGGTGAAGAAGGGTTCGAAAATCTTACCCAGCGCCTCGGGCGGGATGCCCGTTCCGGTGTCCGAAACGAAAAGCGCGGTGTAATCGCCCACCGGCAGAACGTCATCCTCCATTTTGCGGACATCGGCCTGACTGATCGCCTGGGTGCGGATCGTCACCGTACCGCCACCATTCGGGTTCTTCGCCAGCATCGCATCGCGCGCATTGACGGCAAGGTTGACCACCACTTGTTCAAGCTGCCCAGGATCGGCGCGTACCGGCCCCAGATTGCGACCATGCTGGACCACCAGTTGCACCGTCTCGCCCAGCAACCGCTTGAGCAAATTGGACACTTCGGAAATCACATCGGGAAGTTGCAGCACCTGCGGGCGCAGCGTCTGCTGCCGCGAAAAGGCAAGAAGTTGCCGCGTCAGGCTGGCCGCGCGGTTGGAATTGGCGCGAATCTGCTGGATATCGTCATAATCGCTGTCGCCGGGCGAATGGCGCATCAGCATCAGATCGCAATGGCCCAGAATGGCGGTGAGGATGTTGTTGAAATCATGTGCCACACCGCCGGCGAGCTGACCCACCGCCTGCATCTTGGTCGCCTGCGCCACCTGTCGTTTCAGCCGGGTTTCCTCCCCCGAATCCTTCAGCGTCAGAAGCACCGCCGCATCGCCCAGCCCGCGCGCCCCCGCGACCGAAAGCTGCACCGCCTCCTCGCCACGGTTTTTCAAGCGGATGGCGATATCGGCCGAATGGGCGGCGCCGTTGGCGAAGCGGCGAATGACGTCTGCCAGCGGCCCCTTATCGTCGCGTACCACCAGGTCGCCGGGGTAAAGCGGCGGGTTCACCTCGCTAACATCGGCGGCACGGGTGAAGGCGTCGTTCATGTGAAGAAACCGGCCGTTGCGATCGACCAGCGCCATCCCCACCGGAAGCAGCGATATCAGCGACCGGACATGCGCGGCGGCATGCATCGCCTGCGCCGGCGTGCCGGGGTCTTCCTCATCCAGCAGCGCGATCAGCATCGGCGCGCCTTCGCCTTCGACAAAGGGGATTTGCAGAACGCGAAGCGGCGTTCCTTCCCCCGCTTCGCGTTCGAAGCGCACCAGCCCCTGACCATCGGTGGCAAGAAAGCGTGCGAAATCGCGGCCTTCGACCGGCGAATCGTCCTTGCCCGTCGCGCGCAGCCGGAACACGCGGTTCGCCGCCCGTATTCTCCCGTCCGGCGACAGGCTGACCGCCATGATGCCGGCTGAACCGAGCCGGTCGCCGCTATCGCCGCCGATCAGGGTTTCGACCTGCCGCGGCAGGTCCGCCGAGCTTGAACGGGTGAAACGCCACACCAGCATCTCACCACCGGTGCGTTCGATCCGCGCGGCGGCGCGCACTCCGCCCTTCAGCACGATGCCCAGCGTAACCAGTCCGTCACGCCACGCCGCACGGCCCGCCGAAGCCAGTTCCGCATCGCTGTGGTTCAGCGGCAGCGCCGGCGGTGTGGGATAGCCGCCGAACATCGACTGATACGCCGAATTGGCGCAGACCAGCCGTCCCGCCCGATCGGTAACCGCCACGGCGTCGGAACTTGCTTCGGCCAACAGATTGGCGAGCGCCCAGTCGATCACGACTTCCGGCTCTGCCTCCCCGCTGCGCATCCGATGCCAGCCATACATCGCCCCGGCGATGACCAGCGACGCACCCGCAAAGCCGGCGGCGACGAACGCATTGCCCAGCAGCGTGAGGATGATTAGCGCGGCAGCCACGCCGCACGCGATGGTTACCGCATAGGGAAATGCGGCTGCCCTGGTGGAAATTTTTGCGGGAAGCGTTGCCATGTCGGCGCCGTGATGTGCTGCCGTCCGCCGCCGGTCAAGCCGGTAGCGGCGTTATGATCCGCCGCTACCGTCAAAGACTTACCAGATGCGAACCCGCGCATCGGGGGCAAGGTACAATTTCTGGTCCGGCTTCACGTCGAACGCCTTGTACCATGGGTCGAGATTGCGCACGACCGACACCCGCGCCGGAGAGGGCGAATGCGGATCGGTCAACAAGCGGCGAGCGGCCTCTTCGTCGCGCACCTTGCGCCGCCATACCTGCGCCCAGCCGAGATAGAAGCGCTGATCGGCGGTAAACCCGTCGATGACCGGAGGTGTCTTGCCGTTCAGCGAATGCATATAGGCATCGTGCGACACGGTCAGCCCGGCAAGGTCGGCGATATTTTCGCCCAGCGTCAGCTTGCCGTTGACGAATTTTCCGGGCAGCGGTTCGTATTTGTTGTATTCCTCGACCAGCGCGTTCGTGCGCGCCTCGAACGCCTTGTGATCGGCGTCGGTCCACCAGTCGACCAGACGTCCCTCGGCATTATATTTCGAACCCTGATCGTCGAAATGATGGCTTAGTTCATGACCGATCACCGCGCCGATCCCCCCATAATTCACTGCGGGGTCTGCGTCGGGATCAAAGAAGGGCGGCTGAAGGATCGCGGCCGGAAAGACGATTTCGACCCTGCCGGGATTGGCATAGGCATTCACTGTCATCGGCGTCATACCCCATTCCCAGTCGTAAATGCGCTTGCCCAGCTTGTTCAGCTCGAAATCATGGCTCCACTGGTTGGCGCGCAGATTGTTGCCGAACGCATCGCCCGGCTTGATGACCAGATCGGAATAATCATGCCACTTGCTGGGATAGCCGATCTTCGGCGTGAAGGCGGCAAGTTTCTGATGCGCCTTCTGCTTGGTTTCGGGCGCCATCCAGTCAAGCTGATCGATGCGCCGGCCCATCGCGGCGATGATGTTCTGCACCATCTCGTCCGCAGCCGCCTTGGCTTCGGGCGGGAAATAGCGCTCGACATAGATTTTGCTGACATCGTCGGCAAGAATGCCCGAGGTGAAATCGACGCCGCGTTTCCAGCGCGCCTCCTGCTCCGGCGTACCCGACAGGCGGGTGCCGTAAAAGGTAAAATGTTCCTGATCGAACGCTTCGGGCAGCACATCGGAAAAGCTGTCGAGCGACCGGACGAGCAACTGGTCCTTCAGCGCCTGAAGCGGCGCGTCGGCGACCACCTTTGCCTCGCCCGTGATCGCGCTCGGCTGCGCGACGATGACCGAATCGACATTCGCTCCCAGATCGCGGAAGAAGCTCGCGAAATTGAATCCCGGCGCCGCCTGCTGAAGCTGGGCCAGAGTCATCTTGTTATAGGTCTTGTTGGCGTCGCGGCTCTCGACACGCGTCCAGTGCACCTTGGCGATGCGGGTTTCCAGATCCATGACCGCCTTGGCCCGCGCCTCGGCATCGTTTTCGCCCGCCAGACTCAGCAGCTTGGCCATATGCGCGACATAGGCGGCGCGCGTTTCGGCTGATTTGGCCTCATCCGACAGATAGTAATCACGATCGGGCAGGCCCAGCCCGGATTGATAGAGGTGCGCCGCGTAATAGTCGGGATTCTTATCATCCTGCCCGACATAGGGGGCGAACGGGCCGGAGATGCCGTCACGGTTTGCCTGGGCAAGCAAGGCGGGATACCCGGCCTTTGAATTCAGTGCCTTGATGGTGTTTAGCCACGGCTGGATGGGGGTCAGACCCTTGGCATTGATCGCCGCCTGGTCGAGATAGCTGGCATAGGCGGTGCCGATCTTGGAATTGGGATCGTTCTTCGCTTCGTCCAGTATCTTGCGCGTGCGCTCCTGCGACAGGTCCGACAGTACGGTGAACAGGCCGTAATTCGACTTGTCGGACGGGATGCTGGTTTCCTGCTGCCAGGTGCCGTTGGCGTAATCATAGAAATCATTGCCCGGAACCACGGCCTTTTCCATTCCCGCTTCATCGAAGCCGAACGTGCCGATCTGCGGCTTGTTCGATTGTTGCGGTGTGGTCTGGGCAACCGCCAGCTTGTCCTTGGCCGGAACGGCGTCCGCGCTGGTCTGAGGGGACGTCATCGTGGCGCAGGATGCAAGCAGTGCCGATCCGGCAAGCAACGTGGAGGCTAGAAGCGAGGTCCGCATGAAATCCTCTTTCGCGAAATGGGTGGTTACATCAGATACTTGTAACGATGTATCGCGAAACTGCCCGCTACAGTCAAACGCTCTTGCGACGGCGTTTCCACTTGTGCGCGATCCACCAGCGCCAGCCGAGCGCGCTGATCGCATAGCCAAGCACCGCCCCGACGATCGCGAAGACAACAAGGCCGACAATCGTCGCCGGACCGGCATCCGCGACCAGCCAATGCAGCCAGCCCGTCTGCGCCTGCACGGTAATCGGCCGCCCGGGGACCCGCGCATCGATGCTGAGCACCCATTTGCCAGTCCAGTATGCGGCAAGCCAGATCGGCGGCATCGTCAGCGGATTGGTGATAAAGGTGGTCAGCGCGGCAGCGGGAATATTGGCCTTTACCGGAAAGGCCAGCAGCGCGGACAGCGGGATTTGCGCCACCGGGACCAGCATGCCGGTCAGCATGCCCAGCGCGACACCGCGTGGCACCGAACGGCGGGTGAAGCGCCACAAGGCGGGATGAAGCACCCGGTGGGCGACAGGGCGCAGCCATTTGTTGCTCGCCATCCCGGCGCGGGTCGGCAGCGCACGGTGGAACCGCTCAATCAATCCGCCCTTTCCCGCCTTCCGGTTCGCCGGTTCATCCCCGGTCGCGCAGAAGCCTTTGTTGTTCACGCTTCCAGTCCCGCTCCTTGATCGCCTCGCGCTTGTCATGCGCCTTCTTGCCCTTGGCCAGCGCGAGTTCGACCTTCGCACGCCCCCGTCCGTTGAAATATATAGACAGCGGAACAAGCGTCATGCCTTCGCGCGCAACTGCCCCATGCAATTTTTGTATCTCGCGATGATGAAGCAGCAGTTTACGTGCGCGCTTGGGTTCATGGTTGAACCGGTTGCCGTGCGAAAATTCGGGAATGTTGGAATTGACCAGCCAGACCTGCTCGTCCTTCACCTCGGCATAGCTTTCCGCAATCGACCCTTCGCCGAAGCGCAAGCTCTTCACCTCGGTCCCGGTAAGCGCGATTCCGGCCTCATAAGTATCCTGGATGGCATAGTCGAAGCGCGCGCGCCGGTTTTCGGCGACGGTCTTCTTCTTGTCGAAACTCTGGGTGCGGGGTCGGGCCATGGGAGACGCCATGTAGGCCGATGGGCGGTGAAATAAAAGCGGGACCAAAGAAGAACGGCTGTTTTTGCACCGCGCGCCTAAAAGCGGCACGAAGGATGGCGCGCAATCAACGGGTCGCTACGATTTCCGCCCGCTCCTTTAGACCAGCCCGGCCGCCTCCAGCGCTGCGTCGACGACCAGCTTCGCTTCCTTGCCCGGCTCCACCATAGGCAGGCGCAGTTCGGTGGGAAAGTCTGGCAGCACGCGACCGATCGCGTATTTGACCGGTCCCGGCGAAGCATCCGCGAACATGGCGAGGTGAAGCGCGAACAGCCGGTCCTGAAGCGCAAGTGCATCGCCGTATTTGCCGGCAAGGCACGCCGCCTGGAACTGCGCGCACAGCGCAGGCGCGACATTGGCGGTCACCGACACACAGCCGCGCCCGCCCGTCGCCATAAAACCGATCGCGGTTTCGTCATTGCCCGAAAGCTGACAGAAGTCCGCTCCGCACGCCGCTCGCTGCGCCGACACGCGCGACAGGATGCCGGTCGCGTCCTTGACCGCGACGATCGAGGGAAATGCATTGGCAAGCCGCCCCATCGTCTCCACTTGGATGTCGGTCACGGTGCGGCCGGGCACGTTATAAAGAACGATCGGCAGGTCGCAGCTTTCGACGACCGCCTCGAAATGGCGAAAAATACCTTCCTGCCCGGGGCGATTATAATAAGGCGGCACCATCAGCGCGGCATCGGCGCCCGCCTCTTTTGCCGCCCGGATATTTTCGCACGCGACGCGGGTGTCGTTCGATCCCGCCCCTGCGATCACCGGCACCCGACCCGCCGCCTGTTCGGCGCAGATGCGCACGACACGGAAATGCTCTTCCTTGGGCATGGTCGCCGCTTCGCCCGTCGTCCCGCACGGCACCAGCGCAGACGACCCTTGTTCGATCTGCCATTCGACGAAAGCACGAAACGCGGCTTCGTCCAGTTCGCCGTTACGGAAGGGGGTAGCCAGGGCGGGAATCGAACCGGAGAACATGGTTTTGAACAAACTCCTCGCTACCGTGTAATTTCAGGGTGGCAGATAGGGATTGATTCCGTATCATGTCCAGCATGGTAGCGATGGTATTCAAGAACATATTCTTGCTTGCCGGTGTATCCGGCCTTGCCGCATCCGCCGGCACCCTTCAACCGCGCGTCAACGAAGCGCGCGCCGCGGTGGCGGGATGGATGGCTTCATCCAGTTCCACGGCAAGTAACGCGGCGCTCGCCGAAACGATCCGGCAGTGGAAGCAGCTTCAGCAATCGGACAGCTATTCGTTCAGCCAATATGCCGATTTCCTGCTCGCGCATCCCGGCTGGCCGGGCGAAAAGAGCCGCCGTGTCGCTGCCGAAGGCGCGATGGACAACGGATATTCGCCCACCCTCGCCGTTCAGTTCTTCACGAAATTTCCTCCGCTCAGCGCGACGGGGCGCGTCCGCTATGCCGAAGCGCTGATGGCCACCGGTCAGCCGATCGCCGCTGCGCAGGCGGCACGCGATGCCTGGCGCGCCGGGGTGATGCGCACTGAGGATGAGGCGCGGCTGCTCGGCGCCTTTGCCGGTTCGATCAAGTCCGAAGACGATGATGCGCGGATGGATGCCCTGTTGTGGCAGGGTGCCACTACGGCCGCGCAGCGCGAACTCTATCGCGTATCGCCGCAGCGGCGCGCCGAATTCGCGGCGCGGCTGGCGTTCCGCACCAATTCGTCCGATGTCGGCCAGCTCGATTCGCAGGTGCGCGGCGACGCGCGCCAGCATGCAGGCTTCATCGCCGATCGCGCGACCTGGCTTCGCAGCAACGGTCAAAGTCCTGTGGTGCGCCAATATCTGGCGCAGCCGCATAACCTGACCGAACGTCCCGGCGATGCGGAGGAATGGTATGAAGTCCTGCTCGCCAACGCCCGCGCAGCGGAGAATGACGGCCAGTACCAGACCGCCTATGCCATCGCCAGCCAGGTTGACGACGCCTATCCGATCGCGACCGATGTGAGCACAAAATCGCTGGGCGAGCGCGACGATTATACCAGCCTTGTCTGGCTGGCGGGCACCACCGCTTTCTACAAGCTGGGCAAGCCCGGCGACGCCGAAAACATGTTCATCCGTTATGCGCGTGGATCGCGCACCCCCCAGACCCAGTCCAAGGGGTTGTACTGGGCCGGGCGCGCGGCCGAAGCGGCGGGCGAGCAGGTAAAGGCCAAGGCCTATTATCGCGAAGCGGCGGGCTTTCCCGACCTGTATTACGGCCAACTGTCGACAGAACGGCTGGGCGAAAAACTGCGTCGTCCGTCGGGCGACGGGCCGCAGCAGATCGCCGATGATACGCGCAACGCCTTTTATTCCGGCGAAGTGGTGCGCGCCGCGCAGCTGCTGGGCACGCAGGGCGACTGGGACGATCAGACCGCGTTCATTCGCCAGATTGCGGCAGATGCCAAAAGCGATACGGATCATGCCCTCGCCTTCGAACTTTCGCGGTCGCTGGGGCGGCCCGATCTGGGCGTGATGGTCGGGCGCAGCGCCCGGCTGAACGGTCTCACCGATTATACGGCGCTCGGCTATCCATCGGTTCCCGTCCCTGCGGGCTATCAGAATGACTGGACGATGATCCACGCCATCGCGCGGCAGGAAAGTCAGTTCAACACCGCCGCGATCAGCCATGCCGGCGCGCGCGGGCTGATGCAGTTGATGCCGGGCACCGCGCGGGAGGCGGCGGGAAAGATCGGACTTGCCTATAGTTCGGATTCGCTGACCGGCGACCCGCAATATAATATCCAGCTTGGATCGAGCTATTTCCAGCGGATGCTCAGCTATTATGGCGGCAGCTATCCGCTTGCCGTCGCCGCGTACAATGCCGGGCCGGGCAATGTGAACAAATGGATTCGCGCCAATGGCGATCCGCGCATGCCCGGCGTCGACATGGTCAAATGGATCGAGGACATCCCGATCTACGAAACCAAGAATTATGTGCAGCGCGTGCTGGAAAACGCGGTGGTCTATGACCTTATGAATCAGCAGCATGCGCTGTCGAGGGGCTCGGCGAACCTTTCCTGGTATCTTGGCAAGAACAAACCGGGCTGATCACCGCGCCGCCCCTTCCACCTGCATATAGTCCAATCGTGCGCCGCCATTCTCCCATTTGCGGGCGGGGCGGCGCGGATTTTTTCAAGCCTGCCGCGATGACCAACCGTCCCAATTACATCACCCCGTCGGGATACTCCGCGCTGAAGGCGGAATATGACGCGCTGTTCGCCGAGGAACGGCCCAAGCTGGTGGAGATCATCTCCTGGGCGGCGGGTAATGGCGACCGGTCGGAAAATGGCGATTATATCTATGGACGAAAGAAACTGCGCGAGCTCGACCGGCGGCTCGGCTGGCTGTCGCGGCGAATGAATGCGGCGAAGGTCGTCGATCCCGCCAACCAGCCCGATCGCAGCCGGGTGTTCTTCGGCGCTACCGTTGAAATCGCCGATGAAGACGACAACCGCCGCACGCTGATGCTGGTCGGCGATGATGAAGCGGATGCAGGAAAGGGCAAGGTCGGATGGAACTCACCGATCGCGCGTGCGCTTCGCGGCGCGAGTGTCGGCGACCTTCGCCGCGTTGCGCTTCCGGCGGGCGAAAGGGAATATGAAGTAATGGCGATCGCCTATCCCGACGCCTGACCGTGCCTGCCCGCGCCGACCCGTTCGGCGTGCGCGACGGACTCCCCTTCGCGTTCGCCCGGCGACGCGCTAGATACCCGCTTCCAACGGGCCGGAAGTTTGCGGCCTTTCACAATCGCGTAGCGGGGAAATATCATGGACGCGTGCCGTTTGCTGGTGGAAGGACGCGTACAGCGCGTCGGCTATCGCGACTGGGCGGTGAAGACCGCCAAGGAACTCAACATCACCGGCTGGATCCGCAATCTTCAGGATGGCCGCGTCGAAATCCTCGCTGCCGGCGATGCCGGTGCGGTCGAGGCCTTTACCGAGGCGTGTCACGAAGGCCCGCGCGCCGCGCAAGTGTCCCGCGTCGATGTTCAGGCCGAGCCTTCGCCGCGCATGCTGAAAGGCTTCACCAAACGGTTCACCGCGTGAATTGAGGGAACATCGCCTCCCCTCGCCCATTGGCGGCTATAACAGAACCGGGAGGAGAGAAACCGCATGGAAAACGCACCGTCCGCACGCGGCAATATCGCGCTGTTGATCGACGCCGACAATGCATCGCCCAACAGCATCGACCCCGTGCTGACCGTGCTGGCCGAACTGGGCACCGTCAATATCCGGCGCGTTTACGGCAACTGGCGCAAACAATCGCTCAAAGGCTGGGCGGACATGACGCTGCGGTACGGGATCGAGCCGTATCAGCAGTTCGACATTACCAAGGGCAAGAACGCCACCGACATGCGGATGACCATCGACGCGATGGACCTGCTTTTCGGCGGCCGCGTGACCGGGTTCGGCATCCTGTCGTCGGACAGCGATTTCATGCCGCTTGCGATGCGCATCCGGCAGCAGGGGCTGGACTGTTATGGATTTGGCACCGACCGGACGCCGGAGGGATTTCGTCAGGCCTGCAGCCGCTTTATCGACGTACAGGCGCTGGTGAAGGCGCATGACGATAACGCGGCGAGCGCGAGCGCGACCACGGCGGCAGAGCCGTCCGAACCCGCATCCGGCGGGAAACAGGCGGTCGACGAACAGTTGCTGCGTCTGCTGATCGACGCCTATAATGCGGCGAAGCGGGATGAGCGTGGCTATGCCAGCCTGTCCGATGTTGGGCAGCGGGCGGGAAACCGGTCCAGCTTCGACACGCGCAATTACGGCTTTGCACGTCTCTCCGACCTGATCGAGGCCGTCCCCAATTTTCAGACTGAACGGCGCGAGGGCGGCCAAATCGTGGTCAAGCGTGTCCGTTGATGCGATAAGGCATACCGACACGCATTGATGCGCCCAATCAGCATTCCGCTACGCCAGTACGTGTGGCGAAACTGCTCGGCAATCCATTGACGGTTGCCGGAGGTCGCAGGGGGTGGAATGTCCCAAAATCGTTTGTTACGTGATGGGGCATGCATATTGGAACCATTGTTGGACTCACCATCTATTTCATCGCGATGTTGGGCATCGGCTTTTATGCCTGGCGCAAATCGACGAGTGATATCGACGGCTACGTTCTCGGGGGGCGTTCGCTCGGACCGGGGGTAACGGCCCTTTCCGCCGGTGCTGCGGACATGTCCGGCTGGCTGATGCTCGGCCTGCCCGGCGCGATGTTCGTTACCGGGCTTTCCGCCGCATGGATCGGCGTCGGCCTGTTTCTCGGCGCGCTGACCAACTGGCTGATCGTCGCGCCGCGTCTGCGCGACAGGACTGTCGATGTCGGCGATGCGCTCACCATCCCCGATTATTTCGGCAAGCGCTTTCCCAATGGGCAGTCGCTCCAGGTCGTATCCTCTGCGGTCATCGTGATCTTTTTCACGCTGTATACCGCATCGGGCCTTGTCGCGGGCGGCAAGCTGTTCGACAGCGCGTTCGGCGAAAGCTACACGCTCGGCCTGTTCCTTACCGGAGGCGTCGTAGTCGCCTATACGCTGTTCGGCGGGTTTCTGGCGGTCAGCCTTACCGACTTCGTTCAGGGCTGCATCATGTTCGTCGCGATGATCATGGTGCCGATTGTCGCGCTTACCGGCGCTGGCGGCTGGGACCATGCCGGTCAGGTGATCCGTTCGGTCGATCCGCAGCACATGGAATTGTGGAAAGGGCTTGGCGCGGTCGGGCTGATCTCCTCGCTCGCCTGGGGACTGGGTTATTTCGGCCAACCGCACATCATCGTTCGCTTCATGGCGATCAAATCCCGTGATCAGGTGCCGACGGCGCGCAATATCGGCATGGGCTGGATGCTCGTAACGCTGATCGGCTCGCTTTCGGTGGGCCTTGCCGGCCTTGCCTATGCGACCGAAAACAACGTACCGATCGACGATCCGGAAACGATTTTCATCGTCCTTTCCGACGTTCTGTTCAATCCGTGGATTTCGGGCTTTCTGCTCGCCGCGATCCTTGCCGCGATCATGTCGACCATTTCGTCGCAGCTGCTCGTTTCGTCGAGTTCGATCGTCGAGGATTATTACCGGCGCTTTTTCCGGCGCGAGGCGAGCCAGAAGGAACTGGTTCTGGCCGGGCGTATTTCGGTGCTGGTCGTGGCGCTGGTGGCGCTCGCCATCGCGTGGAATCCAAACGCGAACGTGCTCAGCATCGTCAGCCACGCCTGGGCTGGGTTCGGCGCGGCGTTCGGCCCGCTGGTCATCCTCAGCCTCACCTGGAACCGGCTGACGCGCAACGGCGCGATGGCGGGCATGATCGTCGGCGCGCTCGTGGTGGGCTTCTGGATCGCGATCGGCTGGAGCGACTGGCTGTACGAAATCGTTCCGGGCTTCGCGCTTTCCTGGCTGGTCACCTGGCTGGTCAGCATCATGGAAGGCGAAGAGGCGGGCGATACCGCTCAACCAATCACCGCCGCCGAATGAAGCTGCGGCGCGCTCGCGCATGGAGCGGTTCTTCTTTTACGGAACCCTTCGGCGCGGCGGCCGCTTCCACCATCAATTGCGGCTGGCGAACCGGGCTCGCTTCATCGGCGAGGACCGGGTTGCCGGCCGCCTTTACGATTGCGGCCCTTGGCCCGCTGCGCTTTTTGGCAGCGGCGGCTGATCCACGGCGACGTTTTCGAAATTGACGATTCCGCCCTTTCGCGTGAAATCGACGCGGTGGAGGGGTTCGACGCCCTGCATCCCGACACAAGCGAATATCTTCGGCGCAGCTTGACCACCGCTGCCGGCCGAAGTGTCATCGCCTATCATTACAACCGACCGGTCGACGCACTGGCGGCGATACCTGCGGGTATCTGGCCCCCGCCCCGCTGACCGCACCGCACTGTACCATGTCAGTTTTTTCGTAAAGTCCATTAGCGGACAATATGTTACGTCATATCGTTACCGGAACGAAGTCATCTTTTCTGCTTTGATTGCGCGATAACGAACAGGGAGGATCGGACGATGGCATTTTCACGCATGCTGATGGGCTGCACTGCGCCGCTGGCGCTCGCCGGGTGTGCAGCCGGCGGCCTTACCAACACCGCCCCGGTCACGCCGGGTCAGGCCGCGCCGATCAGCGTGACCGAACGGCAGCAGGGAAGCGAAGCGCGCACCGGCATATTGAACGAATATAATGGCGCCTATACGCGCGGCCCCACTGGCTATGTCACCAATGTGGCGCGGCGGATCGCGGTCCAGTCGGGCCTTTCGTCCGATCCGGGCGCATTCACCGTCACAGTGCTAGACAGTTCGGTCGACAACGCCTTCGCAACGCCGGGAGGCTATGTCTATGTGACGCGCGGCCTGCTGGCGCTGATGAATGACGAGGCGGAGCTTGCCGCTGTACTGGGGCATGAGGTGGGACACGTCGCCGCGCGCCACAGTCAAAAGCGACAGGCAGCAGCGCAGCGCAACAGCATCTTCGGCGCACTGGGTCAGGTGCTGGCTGGTGCCGTGCTCGGTGATTCGGGGTTCGGCCAGCTTCTCGGACGGGCGGCGGGTACGGGGTCGCAACTCGCCACGCTCGGCTATTCGCGCAGCCAGGAAAGTCAGGCCGATCAACTTGGCGTCGATTATCTGAACGGGGCGGAATACGATACCGACGCGCTTGCCTCTATGCTGACCAGCCTCAACAGTCAGCAACAGCTTGATCAGCAGATATCCGGTGATACCCGCTCGGTCCCCGCATGGGCGAGCACCCACCCGCAATCGGGCGAGCGTATTCAGGCTGCGCTCGCTGAAGCACGGCGGATCGGCGGCACCGAACAGCCGCGCAATCGCGACGCCTATCTCAGCGCGATCGACGGGCTTCTATATGGTGACAATCCCGACAACGGGATCATCGACGGCCGCGACTTTCTGCATCCGAAGCTCGGCATCGCCTTCACGATCCCGCAGGGCGCGCAGATGCAGAACAACGCGCAGGCTGTAACGATTTCGGGCCAGAACATGCAGGCGCAATTCGGCACCGGCTCTTATTCGGGCAGCCTGCCGAACTATATCCAGCAGGTTCTGAAGTCGCTGGGCGGCAGCGGCGCAACCTTGTCCGGCGGACAGGTGCAGCGTACTACCATCAACGGCTTTCCCACCGCCTATGCCCAGACGCGCGCTTCCACCCAGTCAGGATCGGTGGACGTCACCATCTTTGCCTATGAAGCATCGAAAAGCCGCGCATATCATTTCGTGGTGCTGACGCCTGCCGGTCAGTGGCTGGGAACAGCGCAGGGCATGGTGCAATCGTTCCGTAAACTGTCGAACGCCGATGCTTCGAAGGTGAAGCCCCGATATGTCCGCATCGTCACGGTCAAGTCAGGCGACACGGCAAGTTCGCTTGCCGCACGCATGGCGTTCGACGACGATCAGTTGCAGCGCTTCTATGTGCTCAACGGCATTCCGCAGGGTGCGACGCTTCACACAGGCGACAAAGTAAAAATCGTAACCTATTGAACTGAAAGCGCGCGGCGGTGACTGTTCAGGACAGACCTGAACAGTCGCCGCCAAGCACGTTCGCAAACCCTTGCGCCCTATAGCCCATTTCGGCTCCGCCTTGCTTGCTGATCAGATAGGTCGCTGGCGGACCGTCGCCGGTAGTGACGTCCACCGTCCACACCGCGACCGACCCGGCTGGCGTCTCCACCGTCTCGCTTCCGCTCACGTTCAGTTCGAATTCGCCAAGACCTTTGTCATATTGAAAAAAGGGCAGCCGGTAGCTGCCGCCCTCCCGCAACGGCAACGCGCCGAACATCACGCCCCACAGATCGCCTTCCCAGACCGGGCCGGACAGCGTGACGTCGATCGGCGTGGAAGTATCGCCAACTACGCGCTTTCCCGTCACATGATCGGTGCCATAGACCAGTTCGACATGTTGGCGCTGATCGCCGCGAACGGCGGCGCTGTCGAACCGGATCGGCCGCAAGTCGCGCTTTTGCAGCACGAAATGGTCACGCATGTCGAAGCGGCTGCCGTCCCCAACCCTCTGATGTACGACGACGTCCCAGGCGGGAACGCCATTTTCCTCGACCGCGCGGATCGTCTGAAGCGTTGCGCCGATCGTCTTGCCGCCACGCTGCATGGCGAAGCATTGCTCCAGCGGCCCGATGCCTGCGCCATTAACGACGGGAATCGAGGCGTTCGTTTGTGCGCCCAACAGTGCAATCAAAAATGCTGCCAACATACCTGCCCCATTGCTTCTTGTTGATAAGTGTACCATTCACATAATACAGCGGTATGCAAGCCGAAATCATCGGCATTCGGATCGAATGACGCGATCCGGACGGAAAACCGCAGACCAGCGCAATTAAACAAAAAGGGCGCCCTGACGGTGATCAGGACGCCCTTTGCAGGCAAGGGCGAAGAACCCTGCCCAGCCATTATACGCTCAGCGCGTCAGCTTCTTGTAAGCAAGCCGGGTTGGGCGGTCTGCGGCGTCACCCATGCGGCGACGCTTGTCCTCTTCATAGGCGGCGAAATTGCCTTCGAACCATTCGACATGGCTGTCGCCCTCGAACGCCAGAATATGCGTCGCCAGACGGTCGAGGAAAAAGCGGTCATGGCTGATAACGACCGCGCAACCCGCGAAATTCTCGATCGCCTCCTCCAGCGCGCCCAGCGTTTCGACGTCAAGGTCGTTGGTCGGTTCGTCAAGCAGCAGGACATTGCCGCCCTGCTTCAGCATCTTGGCCATGTGCACGCGGTTGCGCTCACCGCCCGACAGCTTGCCGACATTCTTCTGCTGGTCCTGCCCCTTGAAGTTGAACGCCCCGACATAAGCGCGCGTCGACATATCGTGGCCGTTGACCTTCACATAATCCAGGCCGTCCGAAATCTCCTCCCAGACATTGTGCGAAGCGTCGAGATCGTCGCGGCTTTGATCGACATAGCCAAGATGGACTGTCGGCCCGATATCGACATCGCCGCTGTCGGGCTGTTCCTGCCCGGTGATAATCCGGAACAGCGTCGATTTACCCGCGCCGTTCGGCCCGATCACGCCCACGATTCCGCCCGGCGGCAGGTTGAACGAAAGGTCTTCGAAAAGCAGCTTGTCGCCATAGGCTTTCGAAATGTTCGTCGCCTCGATCACCTTGTTGCCCAGGCGCTCCGGCACCTGGATAACAATCTGCGCCTTGCCCGGGGCGCGATTTTGCTGCGCCTCGACCAGCTGGTCGAACTTGGCGATACGTGCCTTGGACTTGGTCTGACGCCCTTTGACGCCGGCGCGAATCCATTCAAGCTCATCCTTGATCGCCTTTTGGCGACCCGATTCCTCGCGCGATTCCTGCTCGAGTCGCTTGGCCTTTTTCTCCAGATAGGTCGAATAATTCCCCTCGTACGGGAAGTATTTCCCGCGATCGAGTTCCAGAATCCAGCCCACGACATTGTCGAGGAAATAGCGATCATGGGTGATCATCAGCACCGCGCCCTCATATTCGGCGAGGTGGTTTTCCAGCCAGTCGACGCTTTCGGCATCGAGATGGTTGGTCGGTTCGTCGAGTAGCAGGATCGACGGCTTCTGGATGAGCAGCCGGGTCAGCGCGACGCGGCGCTTTTCACCGCCCGAAAGATTGTCGACGCTCCAGTCGCCCGGCGGACAGCGCAGCGCCTCCATGGCGATTTCGAGCTGGTTGTCGAGCGTCCAGCCATCGACCGCGTCGATCTTTTCCTGAAGGACCCCCATCTCCTCCATCAGCGCATCGAAATCGGTATCGTCCTTCGGATCGCCCATTTCGGCGGAGATGGCGTTGAACCGGTCGACCATGTCGGCGACCTCTCGCGCACCATCCTTGACGTTTTCCAGCACCGTCTTGTCGGGGTCGAGCTGCGGTTCCTGCGCCAGATAACCGACGGTGATGTTCTCGCCGGGCCAGGCTTCGCCCGAGAAATCATCGTCTATCCCGGCCATGATCTTCATCAGCGTCGATTTACCCGCGCCGTTGGGGCCCACGATACCGATCTTGGCGCCTTGATAGAATTGCAGGTTGATGTTGGACAGCACCGGCTTTTGCGCACCGGGGAAAGTCTTGGTCATGTCCTTCATGACGAAGGCGTATTGAGCGGCCACGTTGATGCTCCGAAAAGGAATGCGATTTTGGGCGAGAAAGTCGCGCGCGATGTAGCGGCGGCGGCGGCGATTGGCAAACCGATAGCGCTTTTTTGACACGCGCATGCCGCCCCGCCATTTGGCTGAAAATCCGTCTCCGACGCACATAACCCTCTGATAAAACGTACATCCTTCTTCTTCACCAAACATGCGGCGGAACCTTTTTTCCGCCACGAAGTTGCCTGAATCGAACCCTGCGAAACACCAAGATGCATTGACGCACGCCATGGCGGCGCTAATGCGTGGAGGCTCGCGGTGCCGATTCCGGCACGGCACAGGGCTTATTGCAAAGGGAGCAAGTTTCTATGAAGAAGATCATGATCGTTTCGGTTGCCGCCGGCCTTATGGGCCTCGCCGCCTGCTCGTCGCAGACCCCGGCTGAAAACAATGCGGAAGCCATGGAAGCCAATGCCGAAATGGCGGCCGACAACTACGACATGATGGCCGACAACGCCACGACCGAAGCCGGCGAAGACATGTATGAGAACATGGCCGACAACATGGAACAGCAGGCAGACAACGCCGACGCCATGGAATCGGACGTTCAGTAATCCGGTTCGCCGGATGACGGGCCGGGAATGTGTGTGACGCAAGCATGCGCTCCCGGCTCCACTTCCCGCTTTGGGACCAGAAAGCCGGCGCGGACTTCCCCGTGACACGGCGGCGCGAAGCGGTAATTTCCCGTTCAGGGATATGAATTACCGATTGACGCGACTTCGACTGACGTTATTGGGGCAATTTCGCGACGGCGTTCGGGCCGGCCGCGAATCTGAATTCGTTTGGGAGCAAGGGTTATGAAGAAGATTGTTTTCGCCGCTGCTGCCGCCGGCCTGATGTCTCTGGCGGCGTGCTCGGGTGGTAGTGATGATACGACCAACACCGATGCGACGATGGCGAACCTCGATATGGGCGCCGACAACATGGACATGATGATGGATAACACCACCAACATGACCGACCCCATGATGATGGACAATTCCATGGATAATTCCATGATGTCCAACAACGACATGGACGCCATGTAATCGGCCCGACCGGGGCGCTCCGCTCCGGCTGTATCGAATATGGATTTGGAAAGGGCGTTACCCGACAGGGCGACGCCCTTTTCTTTTGTCCGGCACGTCGGGCTATGCATTGCCCCTGTAATGTCGCTGCCGAAGCGGGACGGCGGTGCACGGGGCGGATGATCCGCGATATGTTCCCACGCAGCAGGCGCCACCCTCACGGCGAGCGCCTGCGTTTTACATCAGCGTCAGAATTTCAGCTTCACGCCGCCTTTCACCGTCGGGCCATAGGTTTCATATTGCAGCAACCGCTTTGCCCCGGCCAAATTCTGATACGCGAAATACGGTTCGTTGTTCACGTTGATCCAGTCGGCATAAAGCTGGATCGTTTTGGTGATGTCGTACCGCGCGCTCAGGTCGAGCTGGAAATGCCGCGCGACATAACGGTCGTCGCTCGCCTCATCGCCCAGTTCGTCCAGATATTTACCGCGATAGGTGCCCGCCGCGCGCAGGCTGATCGGCCCTTTTTCATATCCCAGCACCGCGTTGAATGTGTGCTTCGACGATGTCGGTAGCGGAATGTCGCGCGGGTCGCTGGCATCGCCATCGGTATAGATGGTGCCCGTCGCATCGGTATAGGTATAATTTAACTGCACCAGCAGCCCGTCGAACGGTCCGGGCAGGAAGTCCAGAACCTGGCTCAGGCTCGCCTCCAGTCCGGTCACCTTCGCGGTTTCGCCGTTCACCGGCACGGTGAGTTCGGTATACGCCACGCCTTGATAGGTGCCCGGCATGTCGGTGCGCTGATCGACGATGAAATCGTCGATTTCCTTATGGAAGAAGGCAAGCGACACCGCGCCGCTGCGCGTGAAATAATAGGATGCCTCGGCATCGAAATTCCACGCTTTATAGGGGACGAGATAGGGATTGCCGACTTCCGCCTCGTCATCCTCGTTGACCAGAAAACGGGGTGCGAGATCGGAAAGATTGGGTCGGACAAGGCTGCGATAGGCAGCAGCGCGCAGCACCACGCCGGACCCGGCGGCGAAGCGCACGTTCAGGCTGGGCAGCCAACTGGTGTAGCTTCGCTCGAACGCGACCGGGCTTACGCATACCGCATCACCGCAATTGCCGGTTTCTTCTTCAACCAGATTGCCCTTTAGACGGTTGAAGGTACGCTCCATGCGAACCCCGCCGATTATGCGCAGCGCTTCGCTGTCCCACCGGCCAAGCGCGTATCCCGCCAATATGTCCTCACGCGCTTTGTAATCGTCGGCGGCGGAGTCATAAATCGTGCCGTCTTCGTCCAGTTCAAAGTCGCCGACATTGCCGTAAAAGAAATCGCGTGTCTTTCCCCAGTCATAGGCCGGGGCAATATTCGCCAGGTCATAGCTGGGATCGCCCAGCAGGTCGGCAAACGTCAGATCGCCGTCATAATCGCCATAATCATCCTGCTGCAGGTTATACATTTTGGTGCGCCAGCGCTGCTTGATGCCCGCCTGCAACGTGAATTCGCCGCCATCCATTGCAAAGCTGCGCGCAACATCGCCCTTCGCGCTGTATTCCTCATCCTGCGAATCCGACAAGGTCGTTCGCTCGATCTTGTCGAAACTGTAGGTGGCGGGATCGAAAAACGCCGTGCCGCCGCTGGTGATCGTATAGCTGGGAATGGCGGGGTCGGAATAATCGAAATTAACGCCCAGCCCCTCGCCTTCGAACTTGTGCGAAAAGCGGACGGGATCGAGCGAACCCGCTTCCTTCTCGCTCGATTTGGTCCAACCGCCCTGATAGGTCAGCTTCCAGGGACCGGTTTCGGTGGTTCCGCCCAAGGTCAGCGTGCGGATGCGCTGGCGTTCGAAACGATCTTTCAGGTCGCGTTCGACCTTGATCTCGCCATCGGCGTCGCTCCAATATGCCGATGTCGCGTCACCCGATGTCGGGTCTTCGTCGAACGAGAAGGTCAGCCGGTTGCGATATTCCTGATCGTCGAACTGGCTGAACACGCCGCGCGCGTATAGCGTGGTGGTGTCGCTGGGCTTGTAATCGAACGACAGCGAAGCGCTGGTCCGCTTGCGGGTTACGTCATAATCGCGAAATTCGGGTTGGTCGGCGAAAGCAACGCCGTCCGCGACATCCCATCCGCCGGTTTCGACATTGTCGGTTGAAAATTTGCGCTTGTAATAGGATATGCCGCCCGCAATCCCGAAATTGTCAGTCACTCGCGTCGCGAAATCCAGCCCCGCTTTGGGCGTGAAGGATTCACGCTTGTAATTGTAACTTCCCTCCATCTTGGCGGTCAGCAGGTCCTTCTTGCGGTCGAATGCGCTGGTGGTGTTGATCTCGATCGATCCGCCGATCGTGTCGCCATCCATATCGGGAGTGAGCGTCTTCTTAACCTCGATCGATTCGACCTGATCGCTCGACACCACGTCCAGCGCGACTTCGCGCACGTCGGATTCGGGCGCGGGGATACGAAGCCCGTTGAGCGAAGAGGAGTTGAGGTTGGGGTCGAGCCCGCGAACCGAAACGAACCGTCCTTCGCCCTGATCATCCAGAATGTTGATGCCCGGCAGGCGACGCAGCGATTCGGCGACATTCTGATCGGGAAACTGGCCCACCGCATCGCGGGTGATGACATCCTCTACGCCATCGGCCGAGCGCTTGCGATTCAGTGCACCGAACAAATTCGCCTGCTGACCGATGACCAGAATATCGCTGGTGGGCGTACCGAGCACCAAATCGCTGCGCACCACGCCGTCGGCCGGTACAGTAACCGATGCATCGACCGGCGCGACGCCCAGATAGCGCGCGCGTAGCGTATAGGTGCCTGCCGGAACATCGGCGAAGCGATATTGGCCGTTCGTATCCGCCTCGGCAGTGCGACCGAGTTCGACCAGCGTTATCTGCGCGCCTTCCAGAATGCGTGTCGCGGTGGCGTCGGATACCGTTCCGGTGACGTCGCCCGCATGCGCGGCGGCGGGCAGCGCCAATGCCGCCGTGCCCAGCAACAATCGGACACGCATCGTGGAAAACCTGCTCATCATATACCCCCTTCGCTGAATGGCTTTGCGCGAAGGGCGATTGCAGCGATCCGTGTCGCGGTGATGAAGCTGAGGTTACGAATGCGTGACGGTTGACGATACCGCATCGATCCGGCGGTCGCGCCACGTTGCGGCGGGTGTCATCGCCCTGTCGCATTTTATCCGCACGAGGCGGCGCGTTGCATTTCAACCGGGGAAAGTTTCACCATGCGCATCGCCCAATATCTGTTGTCTGCGGCGCTTCTGCTGATCGGGGGCTGTGCGACGACGTTGCAGGAGGCTGCGGTATCGTCATCCACCGTCGACGTGCCGGCCGTCGGGGAAACCGTTCCGGTTGCCACCGCAAATTCCGACGCCGCCGACGATCCGGCGATCTTTGCACGCACCGACAATGCCGCGTTCGCGGTGAACGGCAAGCGAGTGGAAGCACTTATTCTGGGAACAGACAAAAAAGCGGGCCTGTACGCCTTTGCCCTTGATGGAAAGGCGGTGCAGTTCCTTCCCGAAGGGCTGCTCAACAATGTCGATCTTCGAAGCGAAGGCGACGGCTTCATCGCCGGTGCATCCAACCGCACGCCGGGACATTCAGGCGTCTCGCTCTATCGCTACACCGGCTCGGGAGGCATCACCGATGCGGGATTTTTCACCACCGACCTTGCCGAACCCTATGGCTTCTGCATGGGCCGGCTGAACGATTCGCTGGTCGCTATCGTGGTGGGCAAGCACGGCGCAGTGCGCGAATTCGCGCTGCAGGATGAAGCGAACGGGAGCCTGACCGGGCGGGAAATCGCGCGGTTCGAGGTCGGCAGCCAGTCCGAAGGCTGCGTTGTCGATGACTCGACCGGAGCGCTGTATATCGGAGAGGAAGATGTCGGCGTCTGGCGCTATTCGCTGGGCAGGAGCGACGGCGCGCGCATTTCCATCGCCAAGACCGGAAATGGCGCGCTCGTCGCCGATGTCGAGGGGATGAGCATTCTGACCGACGGCGCGGCGCGCTATCTGATCGTATCGAGCCAAGGCGACAGCGCGTTTGCGGTCTGGCGGATCGATGGCGCTACGCCGCAATATGCCGGTCGCTTCCATGTCGCGGCGGCCAATGGCGTTGACGAAGTCACCGGCACCGACGGAGTCGACGCGCATGGCGGCGCGGTCGGCGGCTTTCCTTCCGGGCTGGTCGTCGTTCAGGACGATGTGAACGACGGCGCGGCGCAGAATTTCAAGCTGGTCGACTGGCGCGCGATAAAGGCGGCGCTCAAACCCTGATCGCGAAGCGTGATGGTCGGGGAGACAGGATTCGAACCTGCGACCCCCTGGTCCCAAACCAGGTGCGCTACCAGCCTGCGCCACTCCCCGACGCGCCAAGCGCCTACACCGTGGCGATCACTTCGACAACTCCCGTGACACGATAAAGCTGGGCGCTATGCTGGGTGCAAAGCATCGTAACGAAAAGGGAGGATTTGATGAAAAAGACAATGTTCGTTCTGGGTGGTGCGCTGCTGCTCGGCGCGTGCGGCGGTGGCGGCACGGCGGGTTCGGCACCGTCGAACAACACCGCGCAGACGGCGGCGTGCGAATCGAAGGACAACAATCCGAACTATTCGGGCTTTTCCAGCGCCGATATCGACTCGCTTCTGTCGAGCCGCGCCGAAACCCTTTCCGCCGCGCCGGATGCGCCCGAATGGGCTGATCAGGCGAAGCAGTTCGCGACGACGTTTCTGGGCAAGATCGGGATCGCGCCCGATTCGCTTTGCAAGGGTGATTACAAGGATATCCAGACACTGATGGGAGCCGAAATGGACCTCGAATCGCGCTCGCCGCAGGACAAGCCGGGCACGCTGACCGGCGATACGCTGCAAAATTACGTCCGCACCTTGTATCAAACGGCCGGGCTGACCGCCGATCGTGGCTATAAAAAACTCGACGATCAGGTCGATTACACGATGAAGGCGGTGAAGCGCACTCGCGCATCCTGGAGCAACTAACGCGATGCGGCTGGTGGGCCCGGCAGGACTCGAACCCGCAACCTAGCCGTTATGAGCGGCCAGCTCTAACCAGTTGAGCTACAGGCCCCCCAGCCGTTTGCAGCCGATAGCCGAGGCGATCCCCGGCAAGCAAGCATGATTACGCCCGAATGCGATCGAGCGCGACGATCAGGTCGCTTTGCGACGCCGCCTGCACGTTGCGCCGCGCCAGCAGTGCGAAGACCGCGTCCCACCATCCATAAAATGCCTTCAGATCGGCTGCATCGCGGACATAGGGGGTGAAACCGGGCGTCAGCGATGGCGAATGGAAGCTGAAATTCAGCACGCGCACCCCCTCGCCCAGCGCGACCCGAATCGCCTCAAGCGCATCGTCCAGCGGCATGTCCTCAGGCGTCATCGCGACGCGCGCCATCATGCCCGTCCGCGCAAACAGCCCTCGCCCGCGCGGAATTTCGCCTAGAAAGCGGTAAAGCCGTTCGCCGCCGGCCCGCACTCGCCCGGTAAAAACAGTGGTAAGCGGCAGTTCGGCCAACCCCGCCCGCCGGTCCAGCCAGAAAGCGTGGTTGCCGACCGCGCGAAAATCCGGACCGCCATGCCCGCCATAATCGTATCTGCTTCGCATCGAACTATCGATTCGATATCCGCGATCGGCGAGCAGTCGCGCGGTCGCTGGCCCGATCCCATAACGCCCCGCCCGGTAGATTCGCGGAGCCGTGCCAAAGGCGCGCGCGATTTCATCGGTCAGCGTATCCAGCTTTGCCGCTTCCAATTGTTCGGGCAGGTTGCCGGGAAAACTGTTGGTGGCGCAGATCGCCTCCTGAATAGGCGGATTGACCCACGGATGAAGCTGCGTGCCGACCGCCCCGCCATTTGCCACTACCTCGCGCAAGGCGTCGATCGCGGCGGGCGCGGTGGCGACCGGATGGTCGATCAGATAGACCGGCGCGCCTCCGCCCTCGCACAGCCGCTTATGCCCATCCGGCAACGCCGCCATGGCGCTGGTCGATCGCGATGCCGAATCGAACGGGGCGGTCCAGTCGAATTCCTCTTCGGTATCGACGAAAAGGGTGAAGCGCGTGCCGAAATCATCCGGCCATGCCACCGGGGAGCCGGGGCGTGGGCGGTGGCGGCGCGTTTGCGCCCGACCGTTGGGCGAAATACCGTCCGCCATCGATTCAGATGTTGTGCGCCTGCCCCATATCCGCCAACTCTGCCTCAGGCAGTCGCAAGGTCAAGTGATCGCTTTCGAAAAGCAGCGCACCACCCAGTTCTCGTGCGAGATTGCGTGCCAGGCGGAGCGCAAAGCCGGTGCCAAGCGTGACGATGTCGTCACGCTCCTCGTCATCCAGGGCTTCGGCGTCACCGGGATAGCCGATCAGGCCTTCCGGCCGGTCGAAACCGATGGAAAGCTGCTGCGAACCGGTCCGGTCGATGGTGATCGCGATATGCTCGCCCCGCCCCGCCAAAGCGACGAGCGTAGCTGTCAGCCGGGCAAGCAGTCGTCGTACCGCGCGCATGTCGCCACGCACCGACAGTCCCGTAAAAGGCACGGCAAGCGACGCGCCACGAAGCGTCAGCAATGCGCCAAGCTCTTCTTCGATTTCCGTGAAAATCCCGTTCAGCGCCACGCTTTGCGGTCGCAGGTCAAGCGCGTTGTCGGCAATACGCGCGGCAAGGTCCAGATCCTCGATCACCCCCACCAGGTCCCGCGCCTGAGTACGGATTTCGGTGGCGCGCTCGCGATATTGCTGCGCGACCGGTCCGAAATATTGTTCTTCGATCATTTCGGCGAAACCGCTGATCGCACCCGCCGGCGTCCGCAATTCATGCACGAGCTGACGAAGCTGCTGCGCCGCCGCGCGTTCGGCCCCGCGATTTGCGTGACCGGCATGTTCGTCGCGCCGCGGACGACGGCCGGTGCCGCGATAGCCGGTGAACCGTCCATTTCTGGAATCGAACGTCGGCGTGGCGGAGATCAACCAGTCGCCCGCCGCTTCGCAATCGCCCTCCACCACCAGCCGCGCGTTGGAAAAGGGCGAACGGCGGCGGAGCGCGCCCGATGCGCCCGCATCGACGCGAGACATGCCCGGCACGCCACCGAAATCTAGCGATAGGCCGATCAGCGGCGCCCGCTCGATTCCCTCCACCCGGCGGACAACGCCCTGTGCGTCGGTTTCGAAACGGAAATGATCGGCAAGCCGCACAGGCGCGACGACCGGAGCGCCTGCCTCCCGGTTTCGCTGATATTCGTCAATGCGCGCAACCACATCGGCGATGCGGAACGGACCATCGGGCGCGGCGGGCGCGTCCGTGCCGCTCTCCGCTTCCCCGGTCTGTTCCTCGACACTTGCTGGCGTCTGCGCCTCGGCACGGCGGAAAGCGAGTGCGACGATCGGCATTTCGCGCGCGATCGATCCCACCGCAACAAAGGAACCGTCGTCCTTCACCTGCATCGGCGGTGCGACGCCGCTCCCCTCCCCTTCCTGCCTGGAACCCGCTCCGGCATCCGGATCCGTCGGCATAACGGGGCCTTCGACAACGGATGCGGGCATAGCATGCGACTCGGCGCTATGCGCATCCGATGGCGGAAGCACCAGATCGTTCGGCCCCCATGCTTCCAGCGCCGCGATAACCTGTGGTGAGAGGTCGCGACGGCCGCGCAGCACCGATCGCGCCGATGGCGTAAGGCGCGGTAGCAGCGCGATCCAATCATCCGTCGCCATGCGGGCGCTGCGCAATATGGGAAGCGCGATGACCAGTTCGTCGATCGCCATCAGGTACACGATCGCCGGCGGTGGATCGGCGAATTCCAGCGCACGGGCGCTTGCAGCGCGCACCGGCGGCGGCACGTCGGCGCGGATCGTATGCAGCGCATGTATCGCATCGCGGGTCACGGGCGCACGACGCCTGCCCAACAGGTCGACCAGCTGCCTCCACAGCGCCTGGCGACCGAAATCGGTCGAAGCGTCGGTGGTCAGGACCGTGTCGATGGTATCGTCGAAGTGCAACCGCATGTTCCATATCGCCGCATCGATTCACGGCGTAAATGATTGCTTAACGTCGAGGTTCAGGCGCTTGAAGCGCGATAATTTTCGCGTCGCATTGTGGGACAATTGCGTTAAGCGGTAATTATATTATGCTGGCCTACCAACCCAAGCACGAAACACACGCCCCTTTAGCGGAGTACCCCATGGCGCTCGATCATATCGACCGGCAAATCCTGATGCTGCTTCAAAACGACGGGCGAATGACCAATGTCGAACTGGCCGAACGGGTTGGACTTACCGCCCCGCCCTGCCTCAGACGCGTTCGAGCGCTGGAGGACGAAGGATCAATCCGTGGCTATCATGCCGAACTCGATCCGCTCGCGCTCGGCTATACGATCACCGTCTTCGCGATGGTCAGTCTGCGCAGCCAGGCGGAAAGCGACCTGGAGGCGTTCGAACGCCATGTCGCCGACATTCCAGAAATTCGCGAATGCCATATGCTGAACGGGGAAATCGACTTCATCCTGAAAATCGTCGCGGTCGATCTAAAAAGTTTTCAGCAACTGCTCACCACCAAACTCACCTCTGCATCGAACGTATCGAGCGTGAAAACCTCGCTCACCATCCGCACGTCAAAGATGTTGCCCGGCATCCCTGTAACCGAAGATTAAAAAAAGGGGCGGCCGGTTGCTCGCGCCGCCCCTTTTACAGCAAATTCGTCGCAGCGTCAGCCGGCGCTGGGCGTTGCGGCGGGCGCCGCGCTCGCGCCGCCCTTGCTGTCGAGATAGAGCATCCACATCTTCACGATGTCCGCGCGTGCGCCAGTCGCGTTGACGGACTGGAACGTTTGCTTCGCCTGATCGGTCATGCCCGCATCGGCAAGCGCGATACCAAGCCGGGTGTTGACGGTGGGCGTATCCACCCCGCCCTTCTGGATAGCAGCACGATACAGCTTGACCGCATTCTGGTAATCGCCATTCGCCAGATAGGCATCGCCGGTCTGCGACGCGAGCTTGCCGTTCGCCGACGCCATCGCCTTGCTTTCCAGCGAACTGAGCGAACTGTCGCGCTTGATCGACTGTTGCGCCGATGAATATAGTTCATCGATATTCTGCGCCTTGGCAGGGATCGCGCCATTCTGACGCCCCTCGTCGATTACCGCCTTCGAAGCGTAGGGCAGCCCCTTCTGGTTCGCCAGCAGCGCATATTCGTAATAGTCATTCTGCCCGGCGAGCGATTTTGTCGCGCGCATCAGGCGGAGCAGGTCCAGCCGCGCATCATCGTCGATCTTCACGCCACTTTCCTGCGCATTCTGCTGGTACAGCTTGATCATGTCGCGCCAGTTTTCGGCATTCGGATAGGCGCTGACCCACATGCGCGCCCAATCGTTGGTGCCCGCATTATCCTTGGCCTTGTACGCCTGTGACAGGCCGAATTTGTACCAATCCTCAGGAACCTGCTCACCGCTTGCCTTGCGCGCCGCGATCGCTTCTTTCAGCGACGCCAGGCTCTGCTGGGTCGCGCCGGTATCGGCCTCAACCCGCGCCATCAGCAGCGGAAGCTGCGGATCGCTATACCCCATCTGCTTGGCCTTGGTCAGATAGCTGAGCGCGGTGTCGTTATCCTTTTCCTGCAGCGCGATCTGGCCACGGTAAAAGCTGTATTTGGCGCGATCTTCCTGTGACGTGCGCGGGCTGGCGATCAGCGTTTCCAGCGCGGGTTTCATCCGCGCATTGTCCTGTTCGCGCGCAGCGAGCGGTAGCCCCAGCGCGGCAACGAAATATTTCTCGTCGTCGCTTTTGGCGAGTTTCGCCGCTGCGTCGAGATGCGTCTTCGCCGTCGCGGTGTCGTTCGCTTTCAGCGCTTCCTGCGCAGCCTGCGCCTCGGTGCGGAATTCCTTGCTAAGTTCGAGGGGCTTTTCCTCGTCCTTCTTCTTGTCCTTCGCCGCGGCCATCGGCGCGGTCGCCACCATGGCCGTCGAAACGCCGACGGCAAGGGCCGCTGCCATTGCAGCCTTGGATACGAATTTCATCGTCAAAATTCTCCTCTTGCGGGGGGCCGTGCCAGGCCGCGAACCCGTCTAATGGGCGGGTGCGCGCCGTTCAAGCCGCACGGTTTCCCTCGTGTAACAACGTCATGCTGAACGCGCTTTGAACGCGTGTAGTTTCATGGCTTTGACGCGGTTTGAATGCACCGCTAGGCAATGCCGCATGATCGCCCTTCTTTCTCCCGCGAAAAGCCTCGATTTCGCTTCCGATCTTCCCCACCTCACCGTCGCGACACCGCGTTTCGATGATGACGCCCATGCCATCGCCCGCTCGGCCGCGCGTCTTGGCGCGCCGAAGCTGGGCAAGCTGATGGGCATTTCGGAAAAGCTCGCCAAGCTGAATGCCCAGCGATTCCGCGATTTTGAAACCGCACCCCAACGCCCGGCCCTGTTCGCCTTTTCGGGCGATGTGTATCGGGGGCTGGAAGTGGCGACGCTTGAAGAACCCGCTATTTCGTTCGCGCAGGATCATGTGCGCATCCTGTCGGGGCTGTACGGATTGCTCAAACCGCTCGATACCATTCGTCCCTATCGCCTTGAAATGGGAACGAAATGGGCGCCGGGCCGGGTGAAGAACCTGTACGAATACTGGCAATCGCGTATCGCCGATGCGCTCGCCGCCGACGTCGCGCTCGAAGGGTCGGGGACCGTCCTAAACCTCGCGAGCCAGGAATATTGGGCCGCGGTGTCGGGCAAACTTTCCGAAACGGTGCGGGTGATCGACGTGGACTTTCGCGAACCCGGCCCCGACGGCCCGCGCTTCGTCAGCTTCCATGCGAAAAAGGCGCGCGGCATGATGGCGCGCTGGCTGTGCGAACACCGCGTGACCGACATCGACGCGATGAAGGGTTTCGACACCGATGGTTATCGCTTCGACGCGGATGAAAGCAGCGAAAATCGCTGGCAATTCACGCGCGCATGACCCGCGCCGCAGTTGTCATCGGTGCATCGGGCGGCATCGGTGCGGCGCTCGAGGACGCACTTGTCGAAGAAGGTGAGTTCGCAAAGGTCTGGGGCCTTGCCCGTTCGCGCAGCGGCGAAGCGCATATCGACATCACCGACGAAGCAAGCATCGAAGCCGCTGCCGCACGCGTAGCGAAAGGGCCGCCGTTACATCGCGTCATCGTCGCGACCGGCCTGCTGCACGATGGTGAGCGTGGCCCGGAAAAGGCGATGAAGGATCTCGACGGCGACTGGCTGGCGCGCAACTTCGCGGTGAACGCGATCGGCCCGGCGCTGGTCGCAAAGCATTTCGTGCCGCTGCTCGCCCAGGGAAGCGCCGCCGTCTTTGCCGCGCTGTCGGCAAGGGTGGGCAGCATCTCCGACAACCGCCTTGGCGGCTGGCACGGCTATCGCGCATCCAAGGCCGCGCTCAACATGCTTGTGAAAGGCGTGGCAATAGAGGCTACGCGCACCAACAAGCGCTCGATCGTCGTCGCGCTCCATCCCGGCACCGTCGACACGCCGCTGTCGAAGCCGTTCCAGGGCAATGTGGCGCCCGGAAAGCTGTTCGACCCCGGCCGCGCGGCGCTTCAGCTTCTCGACGTGATCGACGGCCTCAAACCCGTGGATACGTGCAAAGTCATTGCATGGGACGGCGAAGAAATCGCTCCCTGACCCTGCCCCGGCTGCGCATCGCCCCATACTTTCCGCCCGCGTACGCGCGGGCGCGCGCGGCTTGCGATGAAGCCGCGCACCGGCTAGGGTCGCAACATCACTGAAACCTTACCCGAAAGCGTTGTAATTTGACCGACGAGACCGTCCTCGCCGACCCTTCGGACATTTCCCCCATCTCGATCGTGGACGAGATGAAGTCGAGCTATCTCGACTATGCGATGAGCGTCATCGTCTCCCGCGCGCTTCCCGATGTCCGCGACGGCCTGAAGCCGGTGCACCGGCGCATCCTGTTTTCAGCGCATGAAAGCGGGTTCCATTACAACCGGCCCTATCGCAAATCGGCGCGCATCGTCGGTGACGTGATCGGTAAATATCATCCGCACGGCGATACCGCGATCTATGACGCGCTAGCGCGCATGACGCAGGACTGGTCGATGCGGGTGCCGCTGATCGACGGTCAGGGCAATTTCGGGTCGATGGACCCCGATCCGCCCGCCGCGATGCGGTACACCGAAGCGCGCCTCGCGCGCCCCGCCGCCGAGCTGCTGAGCGATCTCGACAAAGACACGGTCGATTTTCAGCCGAACTACGACAATAGCGAGCGCGAGCCGCAGGTTCTGCCTGCACGTTTCCCCAACCTGCTCGTCAACGGCGCGGGCGGCATCGCGGTCGGCATGGCGACCAATGTCCCGCCGCACAATCTGGGCGAAGTCATCAACGGCTGCCTCGCCTATATCGAAAACGGCGCGATCACGACCGAAGAGCTGATGGAGCACATTCCCGGTCCGGACTTTCCGACCGGCGCGACGATCCTTGGCCGTTCGGGCATCCGCTCGGCGTATGAAAGCGGCAAGGGCTCGATCCTGCTGCGTTCGAAATACGATATCGAACAGCGCGGTGAACGGCGCTCGATCGTGCTCACCGAAATTCCGTATCAGGTCGGCAAGGCTGGGCTGGTTGAGAAGATCGCCGAGGCCGCGAAGGAAAAGCGGATCGAGGGCGTTTCGGACATTCGCGACGAATCGAACCGCGAGGGTGTTCGCGTCGTCATCGACCTGAAGCGTGACGCCACGCCCGAGGTCGTCCTGAACCAGCTTTGGCGTCACACGCCAGCGCAATCGAGCTTCCCCGCCAACACGCTCGCCATTCGCGGCGGTCGGCCGGAGGTGCTGAACCTTCGCGACATCATCGAAGCGTTTGTGAAGTTCCGTGAGGAAGTCATTACGCGGCGGTCGAAATTCGAACTCGCCAAGGCACGCGACCGGGCGCATATCTTGCTCGGTCTTGTCATCGCGGTCACCAATCTCGACGAAGTCGTCCGCATCATCCGCGGTTCGGCAAGCCCCGCCGTTGCGCGCGAAAACCTGTTGCAGCGTGAATGGCCGATCGCCGAAATCGCGAGCTATATCCGCCTGGTCGAAGCGGTCGAGACCGAGATTGAGGGCGACACCTACACGCTGTCGGACACGCAGGTCCGCGCGATCCTCGACCTTCGCCTCCACCGCCTCACCGCGCTTGGCCGCGACGAGATCGGCGACGAACTCGCCAAGCTCGCCGATTCGATCGCCGAACTGCTCGAAATCCTCTCCAACCGCGCCAAGCTGTACGAAATCATGCGCGAGGAGCTGGTCGAGGTGCGCGATGCCTATGCGACGCCGCGTCGTACCGAAATCGGCGCCGCCGCCGACGGGATCGAGGACGAGGACCTGATTGAGCGTGAGGACATGGTCGTCACCGTGACCATGCAGGGCTATATCAAGCGCACCCCGCTCGCCACGTTCCGCGCGCAAAAGCGCGGCGGCAAGGGCCGCGCCGGCATGGCGACCAAGGATGAGGACGCGATCACCTCGCTCTTCGTTACCTCCACCCATACGCCGGTGCTGTTCTTCTCCACCCATGGCAAGGTGTATCGGATGAAGGTGTGGCGCCTGCCCGAAGGCGGTCCTGCCACACGCGGCCGGCCGATGATCAACCTGTTGCCGCTCGCCAATGGCGAAGTCATCTCGACCGTCCTGCCATTGCCCGAGGATGAGGGCGAATGGGCGAACCTTCACGTCATGTTCGCGACCGCCGAAGGCACGGTGCGCCGCAATTCGATGGACGCATTCACCAACGTACCTTCGAACGGCAAGATCGCGATGCGCTTCGATGACGACAGCACCGACCGGCTGATCGGGGTGCAGTTGCTCAGCGAAGACAATGACGTCCTCCTCGCCACCCGGCTGGGCAAGGCAATCCGCTTCGCCGGCACCGATGTGCGCGAATTCCAGTCGCGAACCTCGACCGGCGTTCGCGGCATCCGGCTTGCCGATGGCGACGAAGTCATCTCGATGTCGATCCTGCGCGGCTTCGACGCCACGCCCGAAGAGCGCGACCAGTATCTGAAGGCCGCACCGTGGAAAGAAGGCGAGCGCGACATCACCCTCAGCTCCGAACGCATGGCCGAATTCGAACGCGACGAGGAGTTCATCCTCACCGTCACCGCCAACGGCTATGGCAAGCGCACAAGCGCGTACGAATATCGCCGCACCAATCGCGGTGGCCAGGGGATCACGAATATCGTCTCGTCGGACCGTAACGGCCCCGTCGTGGCGAGCTTCCCCGCGACCGACGGCGAACAGCTCATGCTCGTCACCGATCAGGCGAAGCTGATCCGCACCATGGTCGGCGACATCCGCATGACCGGGCGCAACACGCAGGGCGTGACGATCTTCCGCGTGGCCGATGGCGAGCATGTCGTGTCGGCGGCCAAGATCGAGGAAAGCGAGGACGAGGCGGAAATCGACCTTTCCGACGGGCCGGAGGGTGGCGTTCCTACCCCCGACGGTGATACCGGGGAGGACCTAGCAGCCGGCCCCCAGGAGGATTGAATGGATCGCCCCGAAATCGCGTACAAGGTTCTGACGGATGAAGAGATGCCGCTCTTCGAAGCGGACCGGTTCGAGGGATCGGAGGTCGATCGCAAGGACGGCTATGTTCACCTGTCGACCGCCGACCAACTCACCGAAACGGTGAATCTGCACTTCAAGGACGTGTCCGATGAAGATTTGTGGGTGCTCGCGGTGGACCTGGAGGTGCTCGGCCGCCAGATCCGCTGGGAAAAGGCGCGCGACGGCGCCGAGTTTCCGCACCTCTACGGCAAAATCCGCCTCGACACCGTGATCGGCTACAGCCCGCTCGAACGCGACGAGGACGGCATGGTGAAACTGCCCGTGGCGGGGTGACCCAGCGTCACCCGGTTATCGAGCTGGCCACCGCCGTCCCTCCGTCATTGCGAGAAGCCGAAGGCGACGAAGTAATCCAAAAGCGCCGCGCGCACCGCTGGATTGCTTCGCTATTGCTCGCAAGGACGCATCCCAAAAAAAGGCGAGCGACTGCCTACAGCGCCAGCACTACTCCTCGGAGAGTTCAACCAGCAGTTTAGTTATGAGATTTCTCTCAATGCTCGACTAGGCGGCTAGGCCATTTCCTATCGACCGTAAGCTAACAAAGCGAACATGATCATCCAGATGACTAAAGCTACTGTGTAACTCTTCGACCCGTCCGAACGAGTGCGGTTGAGAATCCAAGCAACTATCGAGGGAACAGCCCACACGATTGCCCCTTCTATGCCGAACACTACCGTCGTGATGAAAGCCATAGCCAATACAATTTGCCACAGACGAACGTAGTTGAGCATCTGGATGATTTTATCTGAGTGCAGGCGGCGATCAAGTTACAATCCGATTGCTTTTTCTACGCGCTGATCAACTGCCTAACGCCCTAAACCCGAACCCCCAAATCCCGCCGGTCCGCCTCACGCACCCTCACTTTCCTCGCCGCGTATCCAAGCGACAACGAAGCCACCACGCACCAGCCTGCCATCCACAGCATCTGCGTCGGCAGCGCCACGCCCCAGTCGATGAACGCGCCGGTAATACCCGGCCCCAGCGCGGTTGAAAGCACCATCGCCGACACCGTTATCGCGCGGATACCGCCCAGATTGGCCAGCCCATACACTTCGGGCCAAAGCGCCCCCATCAAATTCTGGGTGAACCCGTTGCTTACCCCCAGCAGCAGCATGAACAGATAGACACCCCATAAGGGCGTCACCAATCCGACCGCCAGCGACGCAATTGTCAGCGGCGCGAGGAAGAAGGGCAGCAGCCGCAAGGCTCCGAACCGGTCGACCAGATGCCCGCACACGAATCCGAACACCACCGTCGTCACCGCCATCACAGGAAACGCCGCGGCAAAAGCGAGCGGGTCATAGCCGCGAAGCTCGATCAGATATCCCTGATGAAAAAAGATCACCGTCCCGATGAACGGCGGCGCCAACGTACCCGCCAGCAACAGATACAGCACTGGATCACGGATCACCTGCCCGCGCGTCCAGTCGCGCGCGGTGCGCGCACTCGCCGATCCCGCCTCGCTCGAATGCGGCACTCGCTCGACACGGATCAGCGCGAGAATTGCCGGCCATCCGACCAGCACGATTAGCCCCGCCGACACCAGCCATGCGCCATGCCATCCGATTGACTGGTGCAGCAGCACGAACGCCACCGGCAATACGGCGTTACCCAGCATGATTCCCGGCGTCACCAGCGCCATCGCCCTGCCCCGGTTGGCAACGAACCAGCGGCCGACCTCGGTATAGGCGATTTCGGTCATCATCCCCTGCCCGAACAGACGCAGCAGATAGAGCGCGATGCACAGCAGCACGATAGTGGGTGCCAGCGCGATCAGAACACATGCCGCCGCCAGCATCGGCAGCGCAAAGCGCGCCACCTTCCACCCCGGCATCAGGTCAAGCGTGCGCCCCAGCCAGGGCAGCGACAGCGCGCTTCCCAGCGTCGCCAGCATATACAGCCCGCCGAACGCGCCGCCCGACAGGTGAAACGTAGCGCGAATGTCATTGCCCGACAGCCCGATGAAAAAGGTCTGCCCGAAGCTCGAAAACAGCGTCAGCAAAAACCCGCCGCCGATCCACCGGCCATTGTCGCGGGTAAACCGCCAGTTATCGCGCGCAAAGGAAAGCATCGGCCCGCTGTGCAGAAGAAGCGGCTAAAAAGGAAGTCTGACTGTGAGGGCATAGAAATTCGCCAATGCGAACCCGGAAGGGCGCGGCAATCCAGTTCCCATGCCCGCGGCAGAATGGCCGCGTCGCTGTACTCCTCGCCCTGTCCTGCCCGCACGCTTTCCGATATCGTTTACAGCGTGCGCACGAAGGCTTTAGAGCCGGCTACATTGTTCTACGACATGCGCGAAAGTGAGAAGTTAAACAATTTCATGACCTACGACGTGCACATCATCGGCGGCGGCCTCGCCGGTTCGGAAGCCGCTTGGCAGCTCGCCAATCAGGGCAAGCGCGTCCGCCTGTCCGAAATGCGCGGCTCCGGCGACATGACGCCTGCGCATCAGACCGATCATCTGGCCGAACTTGTATGCTCTAACAGCTTCCGTTCGGACGATGCCGAAAGCAATGCCGTCGGGCTGCTCCATGCCGAAATGCGCGGGCTCGATTCGCTCATCATGGCGATGGGCGACAAGCACAAGGTGCCGGCGGGCTCCGCCCTCGCGGTCGATCGCGACGGTTTCTCGGCAGGCGTGACAGCGGCGCTGGAGGGCCATCCCAACATCACGCTGGTGCGTGAAAAGGTGGCGGTGCTCCCCACCGAGGGCCTCACCATCGTCGCGACCGGGCCGCTAACCGCGCCGGTGCTTGCCGACGCGATCGGGTCGGCGACGGGCGCTGACGCGCTCGCCTTTTTCGACGCGATCGCGCCGATCGTCTATCGCGACAGCATCGATTTCGATGTCGCATGGTTCCAGAGCCGGTGGAACAAAGGGGATGGAAAGGATTACATCAACTGCCCGCTCGACAAGGAGCAATATATCGCCTTCGTTCAGGGACTGATCGACGGCGAAAAGGGTGAGTTCAAGGACTGGGAAAAGGATACGCCCTATTTCGACGGCTGCATGCCGATCGAAGTGATGGCGGAGCGCGGCATCGACACGCTGCGCCACGGTCCGATGAAGCCGGTCGGGCTGGACGATCCACGCACCGGCCGCTGGCCCTATGCCGCGGTGCAGCTGCGTCAGGACAATGCAAGCGGGACATTGTGGAACATCGTCGGATTTCAGACCAAGCTGAAACATGGTGCGCAGGTCGAACTGTTCCGTACGATACCGGGGCTTGAAAAGGCCGAATTCGCGCGGCTGGGCGGGCTGCACCGCAACACCTTCATCCGCTCGCCCGAACTGCTCGATCCGACGCTTCGGCTGAAGGCGCGGCCCAATATCCGGTTCGCCGGGCAGATCACGGGGTGCGAAGGCTATGTCGAAAGTGCCGCCATCGGGTTGCTCGCCGGGCGGTTCGCTGCGGTCGAACATGACGGCGCACTGATGATGCCGCCGCCGCCCGAAACCGCGCTGGGCGCGCTGCTGGGCCACATCACCGGCGGGGCGGAGGCGGCGACCTATCAGCCAATGAACGTCAATTTCGGCCTCTTCCCCCCGATCACCGGCCGCGCCAAAAAGACCGAGCGAAAGAAGCTCTACACTGCGCGCGCGCGCGAAGCATTTTCCGACTGGATCGCCGCATAATTATTCTGCGAGCGCGTTCGATCAGGGCAGCGGCGTAGCGCTATATCGCGCTGCGACGACGCTGCGCTCAATCCCCGTTTCGATGGCGCGTGCGCCAAGGCCAGTCGATCGCGCCGCTCGCCCATAGCGCCCACCACATGATGATCGGCTGCGCGAACTGGCGCGGCACATGATACCAAAGCGGCAGGCCGGTTCCGCTCGAAAGGTCGCGGATCATGTGATGCACGTTCGCCGGCCAGACGCACAGCGCATATAGCGCAAGCCCGATGCCCGCCGCGCGTCGAAGTGGCGGAATCATCAGGCCCGCCGCTCCGGCAATCTCGCATATGCCAGTGGCGAACACGGTCAAGCGGGGCGCGGGAACCCAGCCGGGCACGATCCCGACAAAGGGGGCCGGCACCGCGACATGCAATATCCCTGCCGCCAGAAATATCGCGGCGAGCGCCCATCGCGCCGCCATCCGCTTACGGCTGTCGGTCACGCGATTTGCCCTTCGCCTGTCAGAAAACGGCGCGCGGTGTATCCTCGCCCATCATCTGCTGCCGCACCAGCGGGATCGGGGGACCGCCATAACTCAGGAACTGGTCGTGGAACGCCTTCCACGCCTTGCGCCCGCCCCGGCTGGCCGTCCAGTCGTCGCGCAGCTTGCGGATCATCAGCTTTCCCAGCGTGTAATTCAGATATGCAGGGTCATAGGTGCCTCGCGCGGCCTGCTGCTCGGCATTGCCGGGATCGATATAGCATTGCTGTTCAAACATCTGGCGCGACTGATCGACCGTCATGCCCTTCGCATGCAGTCCGATCGCCGACAGGAAGCGACAGTCGCGCAGCAGTGCGTTGGAAAGCTGACCGATATGCACTTCGGGGTCGCCATCGCCATAGCCCGCGTCCCACATCATCTCTTCGGCATAATGCGCCCATCCCTCGGCAAAGGCATATCCCACGAAAAGGCGACCGAACATGAAATCGGACCGGTTGGCATGAAGGAACTGGACGAAATGTCCCGGCATCACTTCATGCGCGGTCACGAACAGCAAATCGTCCTTACCGGGAATATATGCCTGCTGCTTCTCTTTCGACCAGTCGGGATTGGGCGGCGAGATGTAATAGATCGATGGAATGCCTTTTTCGAACGGCCCCGGCGGATCGATATAGGCAAGGTTCTGCCGGTTATAGGGCGGCGCTTCCTCAACCTTCGCTTCCTCGGTACCCGGAATGGATACCAGATCGTGCTTGGTGACGAAGGCGCGCAGTTCTTCCACCTGCTTGCGCGCGGCCGCTACCGGACCGCCCTCGGGCTTGTCGGCGTTCATCTTTGCCACGCATTGGGGGATGGTCTTGCCGGGATCGAATTCGGCGCACGCCGCCTTCATCGCTTCCTGATTGCGCTTCAGATCCGCCCGCCCGATCGATTCCAGCTTGTCGAGCGGTACTTCCACCGCTTCGGTGGTCTTGAGCATACGCAGGAACCGTTCCGGGCCAAGCGCGAAAGCCTGGGTCGCCTTGGCCCGGTTATTGTCGAGCCATTTCGCAAGCGAGCGCGACGCCTTGGCAGCGCGCATCGCCGCTTCGTCGAACCGCTTGTGCAGGGCATCGTCATCGACATCGGCAAAGGCGGCGCGCGCGTCACCGGTATAATAATCGGCGAACCCGTTGAACGCGGCGGTGCCGAAATCGACGAATGTCGCGGGCATCGGCATTTGCAAATTCTGGCGGATTTGCTGCGTGGCGGCGGGCACATGGTCGAAGAACTGGACCATCGCGCGCATCCGCGTCTTTTTGTCGGCGTAATCGCGCGCGACATAGACATTGGGGTCCAGCCCGCCGCCGACATAATAGCTGGGATTGTGATGCGGCAGATCGGCATCCTCCAGCCAGAAAAGCTGTCCATCGGCGACCTTGATAATATAGTCGCGTTCGAATTCCTGCTCTCTGGTGAGGTTGGAGAAAGTGCGCGCCTTGCGCACCGTATCTTTCAGAAACGTGGCCTTTGCCTCAAGCCCCTTCTCGCTCCAGTCGGGGAGCTTGCCATCGAAATCATGCCTTCCCTGATACACCGCGAAGGCAGGATCGAGCGCAAACCATTTCTCCGTGCTGTCCTTGACGAAATCGTCCCAGGTCGCGGGGGCCTGCGCGCTCATATTGCCTCCCACGAAGCTGTCGCCGCCTGCCGAACATGCCGCGCACCCCAATGCAACCAGCGCGGTCAACAACCTGAAACGCATTCACTCCCTCCGGTTCGATCCTCGGAAGGGACTTTGGCAGGTTGCGGCGCTGCGCGCCAGCCCCGATTACCCCATTTTCGCAGCGTCAACCTGTCGTGGCGATAGCCCCGCTTCGCCCCCGCAAAGCATCACTGTTTGCCAATCATACGCAACCGGTCGTACAGCGCGCGCATGGAAAGCCATCCCTTTTCAATCCCCAATTTCAGGGCCTATTTTCTGGCAAGGCTGGCGACGACGCTGGGCCAGATGTCGATGGTCATCGTCATCGGTTGGCAAGTATATGATATCGCCCGCCAGTCGATGAGCGTCAGAGCCGCCTCGTTTCAGCTCGGCCTTATCGGCGTGGCACAGTTCGTGCCGCTGCTGCTGCTTACCCTGTTCGCGGGTTGGGTAGCCGACCGGGTGGACCGGCGATGGATTGCGCGCGCCGCGGTGGCGCTTGAATGCGGCTGCGCATCGGCGCTGGGCTGGCTGACATGGAGCGGTACGATCACCCTGCCCGCCTTGTTCATGATCGCCGCACTGCTGGGCGTTGCGCGGGCGTTCGCCAGCCCCGCGCTTCAGGCGCTCGCGCCCAATCTGGTGCCCGCCACAGTGCTTCCCACGGCCATCGCGATCAGTTCGATCGCCTGGCAGGCCGGGTCCGTGGTCGGGCCTGCGCTGGGCGGGTATCTCTACGCCGCGGCGCGCTGGCTCCCCTATGCGGTGTCGGCGGGATTGTTCGCTTTCGCCTTCGTAATGCTCATGCTGGTGACGCCGGTCGCGCGAAGCAATATCCGCGGCAAGCGCAATCCATGGGCTCAGATGATCGACGGCCTGGCCTATGTCCGGCGCAACCGGCTGGTGCTCGGCGCGATTTCGCTCGACCTGTTCGCCGTGTTGCTGGGCGGCGCAACCGCGATGCTGCCGGTCTATGCCCGCGACATATTGCATGTCGGCGCGGCGGGGCTGGGTCATTTGCGCGCCGCGCCCGCGCTTGGCGCGGTGGCGATGGCGGCACTCTTTTCCTGGCGGCCGCTCAAAACGCAGGTGGGAGGCAAAATGCTGATGGGGGTGGCGGCATTCGGCCTTTCCACCGTGATATTCGGCCTTGCCGCGCCGGTGATGGTGCCGTTGTTCGGTCCCGGCATGATCGGCGCCGACACCGCTCCGGCGGTTCTGATTTCGCTCGCCGCGCTGTTCTGCCTGGGTGCGGCCGACATGATCTCGGTCTATATCCGCCAGTCGCTGATCCAGCTTTACACGCCGGACGAAATGCGCGGCCGCGTGGGCGCGGTGTCCACATTGTTCGTTTCCGGTTCGAACGAGATGGGCGAAGCCGAAAGCGGCTTCCTTGCCGCGCTGGTGGGGCCGGTTGCGGCGGTCGTGGCCGGCGGCATAGGCGCGATCATCGTTACCGGCATATGGGCGCGGATTTTCCCGGAACTCAGACGCGCGCGGACATTTGATCCCCCCAAGAGCTTCGAATTTCCTGAAAGCGAGGAGAAAGCAGCATGAAGGCGAACACGATCCTCGAAACGATCGGCAATACGCCCCATATCCGGATCCAGCGCCTGTTCGGCGATGCAGAGGTGTGGATCAAATCCGAACGGTCCAATCCTGGCGGTTCGATAAAGGACCGCGTCGCACTCGCCATGGTCGAAGCCGCCGAAAAGGATGGCAGTTTGAAACCCGGCGGCACGATCATCGAACCGACCAGCGGGAATACCGGCGTCGGCCTTGCCATGGTCGCCGCGGTGAAGGGCTATCCCCTTATCCTGGTCATGCCGGAAAGCATGTCGGTCGAACGCCGCCGGCTGATGCTTGCCTATGGCGCGAAGTTCGACCTTACCCCGCGCGAGGGCGGGATGAAGGGCGCAATCGAGCGCGCGCAGGAGCTGGTTCGCGAAACCCCCGGCGCATGGATGCCGCAACAGTTCGAAAATCCGGCGAACGTCAACATCCATACCGAAACCACTGCGCAGGAAATCCTGAACGATTTCAGGGATACGCCGATCGACGTCATCATCACCGGTGTCGGCACGGGTGGCCATATCACTGGCGTTGCCGAGCGGTTGAAAAAGGAATGGCCGGACCTGAAAGTATATGCCGTCGAACCCGAAGGATCGCCCGTCATTTCCGGCGGTCAGCCGGGACCGCATCCCATTCAGGGCATCGGCGCGGGCTTTATCCCCAGCAATCTTCACACCCAGGCGATCGACGGCGCGATAAAGGTCGAACCCGAAGTCGCCAAGGATATGGCCCGTCGCGCCGCGCGCGAGGAAGGGATACTGGTGGGCATCAGTTCGGGCGCGACGCTCGCCGCGATCCTGCACAAGCTGCCCGACCTTCCCGATGATGCGCGCGTGCTCGGCTTCAACTATGATACCGGCGAACGCTATCTGTCGGTTCCCGATTTCCTGCCCGAAAGCTGATCGGCATCGGCGTCGCCGCTTACCGCAAACCGGGCAGCGGCGACGCCGATTTTTGCGAACTGGCGCATAAAGAAAACAGCGTTATACCAAAGCTATGGCATGGCGCGGATTTTCGTCGTTCGATGGTTCCTGACAGATGATATCGCCCCCCGGCGAAGGTCGCCGTCTTTCATCGTCACTCCTCGTTACATTATGTCTGACCGGCGGCATCGGCATTGCCGCGCCCGCTCTACTGGTAGCCTATACCCCCACGCCTTCCACGCAGCCTGCGCGATCGCATCAGGCCGTCACGCCGGTTTCCGCCCCGATCGTACCGCCCACCGTCCTGCCGCCGGTCGAACCCGTCGCGATCAAGGAGCTGACACCGGACGAAGCGCGCGCCTATAATGCGTCGGTTCCCTTTGCCGGAGGGGCAATAGCCCCTGCCCGTCCGTTCCGTTTTGCCGGTAGCGAAGAAGACCGCGAACGCGCGACCGACTGTCTGGCCACCGCAGCGCTCTATGAAGCAGGCGACGATACCGCAGGCGAAAAAGCGGTGGCGCAGGTTGTCCTCAACCGCGTTCGGCACCCCGCCTTTCCCGATACCGTTTGCGGGGTAATATTTCAGGGGGCGGAGCGCACGAGCGGGTGCCAGTTCACCTTTACCTGCGACGGCGCAATGGCGCATTCCTGGTCGCAAGCGGCGTGGAAGCGGGCGCAGGATGTTGCCGCACAGGCGCTTGCAGGCAGCGTCGACCAGACGGTGGGGAACGCGACCCATTATCATACCGACTGGGTCGTACCCTATTGGAGCGCGAGCCTCGACAAGATCGCTGCGGTGGGAAGTCATCTGTTCTTCCGCTGGACCGGATGGTGGGGGACGACGCCGGCATTCCGAATGCGCTATCGCGGCGGCGAACCGCGCATTGCGCAACTTGCGGATCGGTTCGATTCGCACAAGAGCGCCGAAGCCCTTGCGGATGCATCGCACGGCACCGTCGATGCCGCGACGATAGCACAGGCCGCGCTGCCGCAACCGACGCCGGGCGATGCCGACCTGTTTCTGGTGAGCCTCGATCAGCGGCTTGACCCCGCGACGCTTCGCGCGCTTGCCGAACGCGCCTGCGCATCGCGCGACTATTGCAAGTTCATGGCATGGCGCGAAGATGACGCGACCCCCGATGCGCTTCCGTTAAGCCCGGCCGCGCTCTCGGCGATGGCGTTCAGCTATCTGCGCGACCGCAAGCGCGGTTTCGAAAAGGCATTGTGGAATTGCCGCACCTTTCCGCAAGCGAACGGTGATCAGTGCATGAACCGGGTCGCGCGAAGCCTTCCGTCGAAGAGTCGCGATTTCGGGCTGGAGAAATTGCCCGGCAGCACCACCAGCCATCAGGCGGGAGCAGTTCCGTCAGGACTTTCCGGCGTCCGGCGCAAGCCGGACGATGCAGCAACGCCGGAAGCCTCCCCGGCGCCCGCCACGCGCGGCGTGACGGGCGTCGGGAAAAGATAAGGCCGATCAGGCGCGCGCGAACATTTCGGGTTCAAGCGCCATGACGCTGTCAGAGCCGCCTTCGATCTTGCGACGAAGCGCGCCCGCGTCCGGCATGATCCGTTCGGCAAAAAATCGCGCCGTTACCATTTTCGCTTCGTAAAAAGCGGTGTCGCCTTCACCAGCTTCAATCGCCTTTTGCGCCGCATTCGCCATGCGAAGCCACATCAGGCCGGTCGCCACAATGCCCATCAGGTGCATATAGCTGTGCGCGCCCGCGCCGACCTGATCGGGGTTCTGCATGCCGTTCTGCATGAACCACATGCTTGCGGCCTGAAGCTGGCCCAGCGCCTTTTCAAGCGCTTCGACGATCGGCTTCAGTTCTTCCTTGCCTTTCGCTTCGGCCGCTTCGTCGGTGACGAGCTTGAAAAATGCCTGCACCGCGCGGCCGCCGTTGCGTGGCAGTTTCCGGCCGACAAGGTCCATCGCCTGCACGCCGTTGGTGCCTTCATAGATCATGGCGATCCGGGCATCGCGGACATATTGCTCCATGCCCCATTCGGCGATGTAGCCATGGCCGCCATAGACCTGCTGCGCATTGGTCGCGATCTCATATCCCTTGTCGGTGCCATAGCCCTTGATCACCGGGGTAAGCAGCCCGACCAGATCATCGGCAAGCTGGCGCGCTTCCTCATCCTGCGCTTCGTGCGCCAGATCGACCTGAAGCGCGCCCCAAAGGCACAGCGCGCGAAGCCCCTCGGTCAGCGCCTTTCCTTCCATCAGCATGCGGCGCACATCGGGGTGGACGAACAGCGTATCGGCCTTTTCGTCCGGCTCGGCAGGCCCGGTCAGCGCGCGGCCCTGACGGCGATCGCCGGCATATACCACCGCGTTCTGATAGGCGGTTTCGGCAACGCCAAGTCCCTGAAGACCGACGCCCAGCCGCGCGGCGTTCATCATGATGAACATCGCGGCAAGGCCTTTCATCTCCTCACCGACCAGATAGCCGGTCGCCTCATCATAATTCATGACGCAGGTGGAATTGCCGTGAATGCCCATCTTGTGCTCGATCGAACCGCACGTCACCCCGTTGCGTTCGCCAAGCGACCCATCGTCGTTCACCATGAACTTCGGCACGATGAACAGCGAAATGCCCTTCGACGTGTCGGGAGCGCCCGGCGTTTTGGCAAGCACCAGATGGATGATGTTGTCGGTCAGGTCATGCTCGCCCGAAGAGATGAATATCTTCGTGCCGCTGATCTTGTAGCTGCCGTCTCCCTGCGGCTCGGCCTTGGTGCGAATCAGGCCCAGATCGGTGCCACATTGCGGCTCGGTCAGGTTCATGGTGCCGCCCCATTCGCCCGAAACCATCTTGGGGACGTATTTTTCCTTCTGCTCCTGCGACCCGGTGGCAAGGATCGCGGCGATCGCGCCATGCGTCAGGCCGGGATACATGGCGAACGCCATGTTGGCGGAAATCATATATTCCTGGAACGCGGTGGAAACGATGTGCGGCATCCCCTGCCCGCCGAAATCCTCCGGCGCGGACAGCGTACCCCAACCGCTTTCGACGAACTGTTGATACGCTTCCTTGAACCCCTTTGGCGTGGTCACGCTGCCATCGTCATGACGCGTACACCCTTCGGCATCGCCGCTCTGGTTCAACGGAAATATCACCTCTGCAACGAATTTGCCGCCTTCTTCCAGAACGGCGCTGACGATATCCGGGGTCGCACCGGCAAAGCCGGCGACGTTCGAATAGCTGTCGAGCGCGATGACCTCATCCAGAATGAAGCGGGTATCGCGGATGGGAGGGGTATATTGCGGCATTGCCTTTTGATCCTTGCCTGTATGTTCGTTTTATTCGTCTTCAGCGATCTTGCGGTCGAGCAGCGTAAGAAAGTCCTGCAACTCCTCGATCGCGGCATCGATATCGCGGCGCTGCGATTCCAGCGTGTCGATCCGCTCGCGGCAGCGTTGGATGGTTACCTCGCGCTGAACCCGCCGCCCGTCGCCGACATCGTACAGGTCGATCATCTCGCGGATTTCGGCGAGGCTGAAACCGACCCGCTTGCCGCGCAAAATCCATGCGAGGCGAGCGCGGTCACGATGCGAATAGATGCGTGAAAGCCCCCGCCTTTCGGGCGAAATCAGCCCTTCATCCTCATAAAAACGAAGCGCGCGCGCGGTAACGCCGAATTCGCTCGAAAGATCGGAGATGGAGAAGAAATCGCGGTCGGTTCGCTGGTCGATGGGAGCGAGCGCGGCGAGCGTTGCATGATCCGAAGCCATGACGCGCTTACTACCTTCCCCTTACGTGAACGTCAAGGTTCAAACAGTGGTTAACCGCCGGTTTCGCAGAGCGCTCGGTTTCTTGAATCGCGCATCGCCGCCGCTTCAGATCGCGAAACGCTGATCGGATCGACTTCCAGACCGGCGAGCGAGGCGCGGCGAGTGCACAGCGCCTCGCAACCGGGCGGGACTTTTCCGGGGAAAATGATATGCCCATCGTCGAACCGCGCATCGAAGCTGCATGCGCTGCCCCCACCCAGTTCGATATGCAGCGTTTCGCCCGCCCGATTGGCATGTCCGGTGCCGCTGCACATGATAGAATCGCCATAATCGACCGAGACGCCGATGCGATATCCCATGCCCTGCGGCACGATACAGACACGATCGGTATCCCGCGCGTACAAACCGGTCAGCACGCCCGATTCCGGATCGCGGATCACCCCGCGCCGGATCGCGGCCGTTTCCAGGTCAGGCGCGGACCTCGGCGCCCTGTCGCTCCCGCCACCGTCGCTACCCGAACATCCGGCTATCAACAGCGCGCACAGGAGCACGCGGATCAATCGACCGGCTCCAGTCCCTGTACGCCGATGCGGCGATAAAAACAGCTCCTGCGCCCGGTGTGGCAGGCAGGCCCGTCCGCCTCCACCCGCATCCAGACCGCGTCCTGATCGCAGTCGATCCGCATTTCCACGACACGCAGGATATTGCCGCTTGTTTCGCCCTTTTTCCAAAGCCGCCCCCTGCTGCGCGAAAAGAAGTGGGCAATGCGGGTATCTCGCGTCAGCTTCAGCGCCTCTGCGTTCATATGGGCGAGCATCAGGACTTCGCCGGACGCGGCATCGGTCGCCACTGCGGTGATAAGGCCCGCGGAATCAAATTTGGGATCGAGGGTCATCTCGGATTCGCTGTTATCGTTCATGGCGTCTGGCCATAGGCGATGCTGATACGGCGCGGAAACCCATCAAAGCGAAGCTGCACCAACTTCTTCTCAGTGGGATCGGATTGCTTTGATCAATTCATCCTTGGTCATGTCCGACCGCCCTTCAATGCCGATCCTTTGCGCCTCGTCGTACAGTTCGTCCTTGGTCCGATCTTCCAGCTTCGTGCCCTTGTGATCGACATCGCCCTTTGCCTTGGCATTGGCGATTCGCGCCGCCTTCTCCTTCGACGCGCCCTGGTCGCGCAAATCTTCGTAAAGCTTGTCGTCCTTTACCTGATTGCCATGGTCCTTCGTCATCGCGCATCTCCCTTGATATGGGGCAAAAACGCGTAATTCGAATGCCGGTTCACGCAGCATGTTACAAAAGGGCGACAAATCGATCGCGTATCCCTATATGGCGCGCAGGCAGTAACGCGATGGGATCGCATGTTTACCACCAATCCATTCGACGACGACAAGCTGCGCGAAGAGTGCGGCGTATTCGGCATATCCGGTGCGGAGGACGCTTCGGCGCTCGCTGCGCTCGGCCTTCACGCGCTTCAGCATCGCGGGCAGGAGGCCGCCGGGATCGTCAGCTTTGACGGCGGCGAATTCCATGTTCATCGCGCGATGGGGCATGTTGCCGGGAATTTCGACCGCGACGATGTGATTCGCGCCCTGCCGGGGGAAGCGGCCGTCGGGCATGTCCGCTATTCCACGACCGGCGAAACCGCGCTTCGCAATGTCCAGCCGCTTTATGCGGACCTTGCCAGCGGCGGCTTCGCGGTCGCGCATAACGGCAATCTTTCGAACGCGATGCGCCTGCGCCGCGATCTGGTGCGGCAGGGTTCGATCTTTCAGTCGACCAGCGATACCGAAGTCATCATCCATCTGGTCGCGACCAGCAGCTATCGCACGCTGCTCGACAAATTCATCGATGCGCTGAAACGCGTCGAAGGCGCCTATTCGCTGATCTGCATGACGCCCGAAGGCATGATCGCATGCCGCGACCCACTGGGCATCCGTCCGCTGGTGATGGGCAAGCTTGGCGATTCAGTGATTTTCGCTTCCGAATCGGTGGCGCTGGACGTGTGCGGCGCGACATTCGAGCGTGAGGTCGAGCCGGGCGAACTCATCATCGTTCAGGGTACCGAAATCCGTTCGCTGCATCCCTTCGGCAAACAACCGTCGCGCCCGTGCATTTTCGAATGGGTCTATTTCTCGCGCCCCGATTCGATTGCCGATGACCGGTCGGTATATTCGGTGCGCAAGGAAATCGGCGCGCAGCTTGCCATTGAAAGCCCGGTCGAAGCGGACCTGGTTATCCCCGTCCCCGATTCGGGTGTCCCCGCCGCGATCGGCTATGCGCAGGAATCGGGCATCCCGTTCGAACTCGGCATCATCCGGTCGCATTATGTCGGACGAACCTTCATTCAGCCGCGCGATGAGGTCCGCCATCTGGGCGTGAAGCTGAAGCACAATGCCAACCGCGCGCTGATCAGCGGCAAGCGCGTCGTGCTGATCGACGATTCGATCGTTCGCGGGACGACCAGCCTGAAAATCGTTCAGATGATGCGCGATGCGGGCGCCGCCGAAGTGCATATGCGCATCGCCAGCCCGCCGACCCGGCACAGCTGCTATTACGGCGTCGATACGCCCGAACGCGCAAAGCTGCTCGCCGCGAGGCTCAATACGCCCGAAATGACTGACTATATCCACGCCGACAGTCTGGCGTTCATTTCGATCGACGGTCTGTACAAGGCGCTGGGCGAAAAGGCGCGCGCCGACATTCGACCCAAATATTGCGACGCCTGCTTCACCGGCGACTATCCGACGAACCTCACTGATCAGGACGATGTCGCCGCCGTCGATCAGTTCGCGATGCTCGAAGAGCGCGTCGGCTGATCTCCCGTGCGGCGCGATTGCCTGAAGCGCCGCGGGACTGGCCCCATATCCTGACGGAGCAGCCATGACCGACCGACCGCTTGCCGATCAGATCGCCCTTGTTACCGGCGCGAGCCGCGGCATCGGCGCTGCGACCGCACTGGCACTGGGAAGTGCGGGTGCGCATGTGATCCTGACCGCGCGCACGGTGGGCGGGCTGGAATCGGTCGAACAGGCGATTTACGAGGCGGGCGGCACCGCCACCATCGCGCCAATGGACCTGGCCGAGGGCGACAGCGTCGCTCGCCTTGCCGCCGCGATCGAAGAACGCTGGAACCGGCTCGACATTCTGGTGCTTAACGCCGCCGCACTGGGTACACTGGGCGCGGTGAGCGCGTTCGACCCGAAAGAACTGGCGCAGGTTCTTACCCTGAATGTCAGCGCGCAGGCCGCGTTGATCGGATCGTTCGACGCGATGCTGCGCAATTCGAAAGCAGGCCGGGTGATCGGCCTCACCTCCAGCGTCGGGCGAAACCCCCGCGCCTATTGGGGCATGTACGGCGCGTCAAAGGCGGCGTTCGAAAATCTACTGCTCTCCTATGGCAAGGAGGTCGAAAATATCGCCGGCGTAAAGGTCGCGGTGATCGATCCCGGCGCGACGCGGACGAAGATGCGCGCGCGCGCATTTCCGGGCGAGGACCCGAACACACTGAAAACACCGGAAATCGTCGCAAACCGGATCGCCGCACTGCTTGCCGACGGCTTCGAACCTGGTCACTTCGAACGCGTCGAGGGCTGACCGGCCCGGCCGCCGCCGTCACCGGATTTTGCGGTTTGCTGCCAGTGCCCGCTCGCGCGCTGCCTTATGCCCGATCAGCTTTTCTGGGTAATTATCGGGCCTGCATCCCGCCGCTTCCGGATCATGGATCGCGTCGTCTAAAAGCTCGGCAAGTTCCGGAACCCATTCGCGAATATAGTCGGCCGCGTCGAACTTTTCCGACTGTTTCAGCGGCGCCATGATCCGCCCGAACATGTTCGAATCGATGCCGGTCCCCGCGACCCATTGCCAGTTGCACGCATTCGATCCGTAATCGGCATCGACCAGCGTGTCCCAAAACCATTTTTCACCCTCGCGCCAGTCGATCAACAGATGCTTGATCAGAAAACTCGCCGCGATCATGCGCACGCGATTGTGCATCCATCCCGTCGCCCATAGCTGGCGCATCCCGGCATCGACGATCGGATAGCCCGTACGGCCCTGTTTCCATGCATCGAATTCATCGCGAGCAGCGGACGAGCGGAAATCGCGCCATTCGAAATCGTCGAATCGATCGCGCGCGTTTTTGGAAGCATATTCGGGATATTGCAGGATGACATTCTGCGCATAATCGCGCCAGGCAAGCTCACCCAGAAAGACATCGACCGATCCGCCCGCATCGGCGGTACGATGCCAGACATAGGTCGGGGAGATTTCGCCGAAATGCAGGTGCGGCGAAAGGCGCGACGTCCCTTCCACCCCCGGCAGGTCACGCTGCCCCTCATACTCGGCCGCCTCACCCAGAAACGAATCGATCCGTTTGCGTGCGCCCTCCTCGCCCGGCTCCCAATCGTCGAACCCCATGGCCCAGTTCGGTTTTGTCGGCAGCAATTTCCAATCCACCAGATTATCGCTCGCTGGCCATTTTTCGGGCGCCTCTATCTTTTGCGGCCGATTATACGGGTCGCGCGGCGGCATGACGTCTTTCAACGCTTTCCAGAACGGGGTGTAGATTTTGTACGGTTCGCCCGACCCGGTGGTGATCGATCCCGGCGGCGTCAGATAATTGCCGTCATGGCAGTTGAGGTCGAGTTCCTTCGCTACCGCCCGTTCGGCGTTGCGCCACCATGGTTCGTAATGACGGATACAATGCACCCGGGATGCACCGACCGAGCGCGCGACGCTCGCCAACTCGTCCTCGCATTTGCCGCGCCGCAGGATCAGCCGCGATCCCTTTTCACGAAGCGCCGCGTCGAGGCTTTTCAGGCTGTGATGAAGCCACCAGCGTGATGCCCCACCCATCTTGCGATGCTGCGCGGTTTCATCGTCGAGGACATAGACGGGAACCACCGGTCCTTCATGGGCGGCGGCGATCAGGGCGGGCTGGTCGGAAAGCCGCAGGTCGCGCCGCAGCCATAGCAGGACAGGTTCGGTCATGGACCGGGCTACGCTTTGCGCGCGCGCCCGGTTCCATCACATCGGATGCGGCTGCTTGGTCACCTGCCAGGTCTGCCCCTGCGACACCAGTTTCTGCAGGTCGGGCGTTTTGCCTTCGCTCGCGCTTCGGTTCTGTTCGATCACCGCGCTGTCGAATGTCGGTTTCGGGTCGTCGTACAACACGCCCAGCGCGACGGGTCCGCCGGTCATTTCGACCAGCATATGCGCGATCGTGCGGTTGGTCTGGTCATGAACCAGCACGCCGGCGCCTTCCCAATCGCCTTCCACCACATCGACCACGTTCAGCGACAGCGTCTTGACATCGAGCGCAATGCCCTTCGTGCCCTTGTCGAACAGCATCGGCTCGCCATGCGCCAGCCAAAGCTGGTTCGCCGCCGCATTGGGCTTTGCCGTGAACGGCGCGAACACGTCGTCATTATACACGATGCAGTTCTGGAAGATTTCGACGAACGCCGCGCCTTGATGCGCATGCGCCGCCTTCAGCACATTGGGCAGGTTCTTGTGCACGTCGATCCCGCGCGCAACGAACCGCGCGCCCGAACCCAATGCGAATGCACAGGGCGAAGCAGGGCTGTCGACCGATCCGAACGGCGTCGACGGGCTACGCGTGCCTACTCGGCTGGTCGGCGAATATTGCCCTTTGGTCAGGCCATAAATCTCGTTGTTGAACAGCAGCACCTGCGTATTCAGGTTCCGCCGCAGCAGATGCATCATATGGTTGCCGCCGATCGACAGCGCATCGCCGTCGCCGGTAATGATCCACACGTCCAGATCGGGATTGGCGAGCTTCACCCCCGTCGCAACCGCGGGCGCGCGGCCGTGGATGGTGTGGAAGCCGTACGTTTCCATGTAATAGGGAAAGCGGCTCGAACAGCCGATGCCGGAGATGAACACGGTATTCTCCCGCGCCACGCCCAGATCGGGCATGGTCCGCTGCACCGCTTTCAGCACCGCATAATCGCCGCAGCCGGGGCACCAGCGAACTTCCTGATCGCTTTCCCAATCCTTCAGCGTCGTCTGTACCGGCGTCATCTCGTTCATTGTTCTACTTCCCGTCGGCGCCGAGCGCCGCTTCGATTGCGTCTTCGATTTCCGCAATGCGGAAGGGCTGGCCTGATACCTTGTTGAGCGGCTTGGCGTCGATCAGATACTGGTCGCGCAGCAGCGTCTTTAACTGCCCGGTGTTCATTTCGGGTACGAGAACCTTGTCATAACCTTTTAGAAGTTCGCCAAGATTCTTTGGCATCGGCCAGATATGGCGGATATGGATATGACTGACATCCAGCCCCTTTTTCCGCGCGCGCCGAACCGCCTGCGTGATCGGACCAAAGGTCGATCCCCAGCCGACCACGGCCAGCTTGCCGCCCACCTCGCCGATCTCGATATCCTGATCGGGAACGGCGATCCGCGCCACCTTGTCGGCGCGAAGGTCGGTCATCGCCTGATGGTTTTCGGGGCTGTAATCGATATTGCCGCTGCCCGCCTTCTTCTCGATCCCGCCGATGCGGTGGAGCAGGCCGGGCGTCCCCGGCTTGACCCAAGGCCGTGCCAGCTTTTCATCGCGCGCATAGGGTTGGAAACCGCCTTCGGGCGCTTCCTCCAGGAAGCGAACCGGGAACGGCGAATAACCGCTCATGTCCGGCACCTTCCACGGTTCCGCGGCATTGGCGATATACCCATCGGTCAGCAGCATCACCGGCGTCATATATTGCGTCGCGATCCGGCATGCTTCGATCGCGGCGTCGAAACAGTCAGCGGCCGATCGCGCGGCGATCACCGGCATCGGCGCATCGCCGTTTCGTCCATAGACCGCCTGATACAGGTCGGACTGCTCGGTCTTTGTGGGAAGACCGGTCGAGGGCCCACCGCGCTGTGAATTGACGACCACCAGCGGCAATTCGGTCATGATGGCAAGCCCGATCGCCTCGGTCTTTAACGCGATGCCCGGACCCGATGACGACGTGACGCCAAGCTGTCCGGCATAGCTGCCCCCGATCGCCGCCGCGACGGCTGCGATTTCATCCTCCGCCTGGAACGTGGTGACGCCATATTCCTTCAGCCGCGACAGATGGTGGAGGATCGCGGACGCAGGCGTGATCGGATAGCCGCCGAAGAACATCGGCAGACCTGCAAGCTGCGCCCCCGCGACCAGTCCCAGCGAGATCGATTCAGCGCCGGTAACCGTGCGGTACAGCCCTTCCTCGACCGAGGCTGCCGGAACCGAAAGCTGCCCGACCTGCCCGCCAATCTCCGCCGTTTCGCCATAAGCGTGTCCGGCATCGAGCGCCGCGATATTGGCTTCGGCCAGTTCGGGTGCCCTGGCGAATTTCGCCTTCAGCCAGTCGATGATCGGCTGACGATCGCGATCGAACATCCACAGCGCCAGTCCCAGCGTCCACATATTCTTGCAGCGCAGCGCTTCCTTGTTGCCCAGCCCGAACGGCTTCACGGCATCAAGAGTAAGTTGCGAGATGTTCAGCTTCATCAACTGCCATTTGGCAAGACTGTCGTCTTCCAGCGGATTGGCGTCGTATTTCGCCTTGGCAAGGTTGCGGTCCGAAAACTCGCCCTCATCGGCGATAATCAGGCCACCTGGCTTCAGCGTCTCGACATTCACCTTCAGCGCCGCCGGATTCATCGCGATCAACACATCCGGCGCATCGCCCGCGGTTTCGATCGACGTCGACCCGAAATTGATCTGAAATGCCGATACCCCGAACAGCGTGCCTTGCGGCGCGCGGATTTCGGCGGGAAAATCGGGAAAGGTGGCAAGGTCGTTTCCGGTGAGCGCGGTGGACAGTGTGAACTGCCCGCCGGTCAACTGCATGCCGTCTCCGGAGTCGCCGGCAAAGCGGACCACCACCGCTTCGGGCGGCGGATTGGCGGCGGCTTCTTCGGATGTAACCTTGTGCACGGCGGTTGCCATTGCGGATCTTCCTGTAGTCACGATTGTGTAATTGTCGGCCCGTCTACGCCCGTCGCGCCGCGACCTAAAGGTAGAAAAGCCTCTTCCCCCTGCAACCAATGCTTTTCGAACGCACGGCCAAGGGTACGGATCGCGGCGACATGGCGTCTTGCCACCTCCAGCGCATCGACACCATAGCCGCCGCCGACAACGCTTGCCAGCGGTATGCGGCGCGAAATCGCCGTCCGGGCGATCCAGCGATCACGCCGGATCAACCCGTCGAGGGTCAGGTTCAATCGCCCCAGCCGGTCGCCCCCAAACGGATCGACACCCGCCTGATACAGGATTAACTCTGGGCCGAACCCGTCGATCAGCGGCGGCAGGCTCGCCTTCAGCGCGGCCAGATACGCATCATTCCCTGTCGCGTCTGGCAACGCCACGTCCAGCGTCGATCGCGCCTTTCGCGCGGGAAAATTCTTTTCGGCATGGATCGAATAGGTGGCGATTTCCGTCCGTCCGGCGAGCAGCGATGCAGTCCCGTCCCCCTGATGCACGTCGCAGTCCACGATCAGTATGCGTTTCGCCGCACTCTCTTCGATCAGGCGGTCCGCCGCGATGGCGAGGTCGTTGAAAATACAATAGCCCGCCCCGGTCGCATGCAGCGCATGATGGCTGCCCCCGGCGCTGTTCGCAGCAAAGCCTTGCTTCAGTGCGATCAGCGCCGCGCGATGCGTGCCGCCCGCCACGGCTTGCGAACGCTTCGCAACCGCCGCCGTCACTGGAAAGCCGATGCGCCGCGTCTTTTCCGGTGGCAACCGGCATTCAAGTACCTCGGCGACATAGTCGGGATCGTGCACCGCCTCGATCCATCGCGTCGGACACGGCGCAGGCTCGACCCAGTCGATATCGTCCCCGCCATCGCGCAGCAGATCACGGATCAACCCGTTCTTGTTCCATTGATAGGTGCTGCGCGCCGGCGCGGGCGCGACGTAATCAGGGTGATGGACGACGGCGATCACGCCCCCTACCTAGGGACCTGCCCGGCGCTTCGCCATGCCGCGGTCACAAGGAGATGCCATGAACGAACCGTTCGTCCGCCCCGATGTGCGTTCTTTTCTGGGTTTCGTCGCGAACGTACCCGCGCCAAGGATGCACGAACTGGAACCGCCTGCTGCACGCGAACAATATCGCGCGATGCGCGATATTGCCGATCTTCCCGTCGGCGACCTGGCGGTGATCAAAGACCTCTCCATTTCAGGTCCGGCCGGAAATATCGCCGCGCGGTTGTTCGATGCGCGCGCCGACCGTCTGCCCGGCCCTGCGGTCGTATTCTTCCATGGCGGCGGGTTCGTGATCGGCGATCTCGATACGCATGCGCCAGCCTGCGCCGAGATGGCTCGGATACTCGACTTTCCGGTGATCGCGGTCGATTACCGGCTCGCCCCCGAACATCCCTGGCCTGCCGCGCCCGACGATTGCGAAGCGGCAGCGCGCTGGGTCGCGGGCAGTCCGGCGGAACTGGGTCGCGCGGTAACCTCGCTGGTGCTTAGCGGCGACAGCGCCGGCGGCGCGCTCACCATTGTTACCGCGATGGCGCTGCGTGACACGCCTGCCAACGTCCCGGTGATCGCGCAATTCCCGATCTATCCCGCAGCCGATACCAAAAACGAATATCCTTCGTTCAAGCAGTTCGCAGAGGGCTATCTGCTCGACCGTGCGGCGATGAAATGGTTCGACGCCGCCTATCGCGCGGATTCCTCCAACTGGCGTGCCTCACCGATGCAGGGCAACGTTGCCGGCCTGCCCCCCGCGCTGGTGCTGACCGCCGGGCTTGATCCGCTTCGCGATCAGGGACGCGCCTATGCCGCCGCGTTGATACAGGCAGGCATTGCCGTATCCTATCGCGAAGCAAAGGGTAACATCCACGGCTTCATCACCATTCGAAAAGCCATTCCATCAAGCCAGGGCGACTATAATAGCGCGCTTGCCGTGTTGAAGGATATCGTGGCCGAAGCGGAGGCGGAACGCGTAATGGCACAAGCAGCATCATGACCGATCGCGAAAATCTGCCCTATCGCCCCTGTGCGGGCGTCATGCTCGTCAATGCCGAGGGCAATATCTTTGTCGGCCAGCGGCTCGATTCGACTCTTGAAGCGTGGCAGATGCCGCAGGGCGGAATCGATTCGGGCGAAGAACCGCGCGCCACCGCCCTTCGCGAACTTCAGGAGGAGACCGGGATCGCGCCAGATAAGGTCGAATTTCTCGCCGAGGCGGACGAGGAGCTTTATTACGACCTGCCCGACGATCTGGTCGGCAAAATCTGGGGCGGTAAATATCGCGGTCAGCGCCAGCGCTGGTTCCTGTTCCGCTTCACGGGGACGGACGACGACGTCAATATCCGCACCGCCCACCCGGAATTTCGCGCATGGCGCTGGGCCCCACCGCAAGAGGTTCCCGAAGCGATCGTGACGTTCAAGCGCGACCTGTACCGCCGCCTGTTCGAAATATTCGACGAACCGCTCCGCGCGGGCGACCGCTGACGCTTTCCAAATAAGCCAAATTACCTTCAAATTGCCCAAATCGGCTTTTAACAGGATTTCCGTGCGTAGCCTTCTTGCCTGTTGCTCAGCCCTTTTGTGGCTGCCTTCAATCGCCAACGCCCAGTCGGCGCTTCCCCCCGCTCCGCCGGATACGGACAATAGCGGGGAAGCGCCCGCCCAAGACCCGGCGATTCAACCTGCGGTGCAGGCGATGCTCGACGCAGCGATGAAGTCGGGCAATGACAAGGAGGTCGATACGATCGCCAAATATGCGCGATCGGCCGATCCCGACGGCGCCGATGCGATCGCGAAACAGGTGGCCGACTGGAAAAGCGCGCGCACAAAGCAGCAACAACGGCATTTGCGCGAAGCCGACTTCATGGAGCTTGTTAAAGGATCAGTCCAGATCGGCGGATATTACACCACCGGCAACACCAACAATACCGGGCTGAGCGGACAGGCCAACCTGACCCGCGAAGGGCTGGACTGGCGGCACAAACTGAAACTTGTCGCCGATTATCAGCGCAGTGCGGGTGTAACCACGCGCCGCCACTATCTCGCCGCGTATGAACCGAACTACAAGCTGCACGACGATCTGTATGTCTATGGTGCATTTCAATATGAAAGCGACCATTTCCTCGGCTATGACAATCGCTATTCGGCCTCAACCGGGGCCGGCTATTCGGCGATCAAGCGACCGGGGATGAGCCTGGACCTCGAACTCGGCCCCGCCTATCGCAGCACCGATTATGTCGATGACGGCACCGACGCCAGCGCCGCCATTCGCGGTTCGGCCAGCTTCAAATGGAAGCTGTCGCCCGCGGTCTCCTTCTCCCAGGACGCGTCGGGCTATCTTCAGCACGGCAACAGCACGGTTGCGACCAATACCGGCTTCAACGCAAAGCTGTTCGGGCCGGTGTCGGGTCAGCTTTCCTATCAGATCCAGTATGAAAGCCAGCCGCGCGACAAGGTCGAATCGATGGACACGATCAGCCGCGCCTCGCTCGTCTACGAATTCTGAACCGCCGCGCCCCTTCACCCCGCACCGGCTTGCGTCTACACCGCTGGCATGACGCTATCGAAGGATGAAAATATCGCGATCGGTGAAATCGCGGACGAGCCCATGCTGGCGAATGTCGAAAAATGGGTCGCGGTGAACAGCGGCACCCGCAATCTCGACGGGCTGACGACCATGGCCGATCTGCTGTGCGACGCCTTTTCCGCGCTGCCGGGCCGGATAGAGCTCGTCGACCCCGACCCGCATGAGCAGGTGGACAAGGCAGGCGAAACGGTTCCCCTCGACCATGGCCGCCATTTCCACCTGACCGTTCGCCCCGACGGGCCGGTTCAGATGCTGTTTACCGGCCATATGGACACGGTGTTTCAGGTCGATCATCCGTTTCAGCAAAGCCGCTGGCTTGACGACGGCAGTCTGAACGCCCCCGGCGCGGCCGATATGAAGGGCGGGCTTGCGCTGCTGCTCGCCGCGCTGAAATCCGTGGAAGCAACCTCGCTTGCAGATCGTATCGGCTATGAAGTGGTGATCAATTCGGATGAGGAAACCGGCTCTTTCTCCTCGGCCGGCCTGCTGGCGCGGGCGGCGAAGGGAAAGGTCGCGGCGCTTACCTATGAACCCGCGCTGCCCGACGGCACGCTTGCCGGTGCGCGCAGCGGCACCGGAAATTTCTCGATCGTGGTTCACGGCAAAAGCGCGCATGCCGGGCGCAATCCCGATGACGGTCGCAACGCCATCGTCGCGGCGGCCGATATCGCGGTTCGCCTGATGCAGGCGAAGGGGCCGCAACTCTCCGTGAACCCCGCGCGGATCGACGGTGGCGGGCCGAACAACGTTGTTCCCGATCTCGCCGTGCTGCGCGTCAATTTCCGTCCGCGCGCGCAGGAAGAGATTGAGCGCGCCAAAAGCGTGATGGACCGCATCGTTGCAGAGGCGGAGGAACGTCACGATGTGCGCATCCACATCCATGGCGGCTTCAACCGACCGCCAAAACCGCTCGATCCGGGTGCCGAACGCCTGTTCGCGCTGGTGAAAGAAGTCGGCGCCGATCTCTCGATCCCCGTCGCGTGGAAGGCGACGGGCGGAGTGTGCGACGGCAACAATATCGCGGCGTGCGGCGTGCCGGTGGTCGATACCATGGGGGTGCGCGGCGGCGCGATTCATTCTGACGAGGAATTCATGATCCCTGAAGCCTTGCCGGAGCGCGCGGCGCTTTCTGCCATCACCGTGCTACGCATCGCGGAACGGGGGCGGGTATGAGTTTCCGTATTCGCGCCGCAAGGGCGGACGATCTTCAGCATCTTTATGAAATGGCGAAACTCACCGGCGGCGGGTTCACCAACCTTCCGCCCGATCGCGATGCGCTGCGCGTAAAGCTCGCGCGCAGCGAGGAAGCGTTCTCGCGGACCACGCAAGGGGTGGAGGATGACCTGTTCGTGCTCGTCCTTGAAAATATCCGTACCGGGGAAGTGCGCGGCACCTGCCAGATTTTCACCCAGGTCGGCCAGCGCTGGCCCTTTTACAGCTATCGCATCGGCACGCTGACCAAACATAGCGAAGAGCTTGGCCGCACCTTCCGCGCCGAATTGCTCAATCTCACCAACGATCTGGAAGGGTGTTCCGAGGTCGGCGGGCTGTTTCTCCATCCCAACGAACGCGCAGGCGGGCTTGGCCTGTTGCTGGCGCGAAGCCGCTATCTGTTCATCCGTGCGCATCGCGCCCGCTTTGCCGAGCGTGTGCTCGCCGAACTTCGCGGGATTATCGACGAAGGCGGCGGATCCCCTTTCTGGGACGGTGTGGCGGGTCGCTTCTTCGGCATGAGTTTTCAGGAGGCGGATCAGTTCAATGCCATCCACGGCAACCAGTTCATCGCTGACCTGATGCCCAAACACCCGGTATATATAGCGATGCTGCCCGATACCGCGCGTCAGGTGATCGGCCTGCCCCACCCTTCGGGCCGTGCCGCGATGCGCATGTTGGAACGCGAAGGTTTTCAATATGAAAAATATGTCGATATTTTCGACGGAGGTCCGACGATGATCGCCCCGACCGACCGCGTGCGCACCATCGAATCCGCCGCCGATGCCGAATTTACGCGGCGTGGCGAAGGCGGTGAGGATATGTTGATCGCCACCGGCCAGCTAAAGAATTTTCGCGCCGCCTATGGCAAGGTCACCCGCAACGATGACGGCGGGATCAGCCTTGATGCGGCAGGGGCCGAGTCGCTGGGCGTGACGGTCGGCGACACGCTTTCCTACGTCGCGCGGTGACCGCAATGGCGCTGATGGAAATCAATTTCGACGGCATTATCGGCCCCAGCCATAACTATGCGGGGCTTAGCCCGGGCAATATCGCAGCGACGACCAATCGCGGCAATCCTTCATCGCCGCGTGCTGCCGCGCTTGAAGGGCTGGATAAGATGCGCGCGAACCTTGCGCTTGGCCTTACCCAGGGTATTTTCCTGCCGCAGCCGCGCCCCGATCATCGCTGGCTTGCCTCGCTCGCGACCCGCTATGCCGAAGCACCCGCGCATCTTCAGGCGCAGTCGCTTTCGGCCTCCGCGATGTGGGCGGCGAATGCTGCAACCGTGTCGCCCGCACCTGATACGTTCGACGGGCGCTGCCATCTGACCCCCGCCAATCTGGTCACCATGCCGCATCGCAGCCATGAATGGCCCTTCACGCTGGCACAACTCCGCCTCGCATTCGCCAACCCCGCCTTTTCAGTGCATGAGCCAGTCCCCGCCCCGTTCGGCGACGAGGGCGCGGCTAACCACTTGCGGCTTTGTCCACAGCACGGTCGGCCGGGGTTGGAGATTTTCGTCTACGGCATTTCGGGCGGCCCCTACCCCGCGCGCCAGCACCGCGAAGCGAGCGAAGCGATCGCGCGCGCGCACCGGCTCGACCCCGCAAACACGCTGTTCGTTCAGCAATCGGAAGCGGCGATCGCGGCCGGTGCGTTTCACAACGATGTGGTCGCGGTCGCCAACGAAAATGTGCTGTTCGCGCATGAAAATGCGTTCGAGGATCGCGATCGCTTCTATCGCGACCTTCGCGTCATCATGCCCGATGTTCAGGTGGTCGAAGTGCCGGCAAGCCGGGTCAGCCTCGAAGCGGCAGTCGCCTCCTACCTTTTCAACGCGCAACTCGTCACGCTCCCCGAAGGCGGCATGGCGCTGGTGCTACCGGCGGAGGCGCGCGAGATACCCGATGTCTGGCAATGGCTTCAGGAAATGGTCGTGGGCAACGGCCCGATCCGCAGGCTGGAAGTGGTGGATGTCCGCCAGTCAATGGCGAATGGCGGCGGCCCCGCCTGTCTTCGCCTGCGCGTCGTCGCCGATCCGGTCACGATCGATCCTCGCTTTCTGGTCGATGCGGCAAAGCTTGACCGGATTGGCGAGGTTGTAGAGGCGCATTGGCCCGAAGCGATCGCGCATGATGCAATCGCCGATCCGGAACTGATCGCGCGTATAGAAACAGCACATCGCGCACTGGTCGAGGCGCTTGACCTTGTCGAGTTAATTGACAGCTAACCATTTGCGTTAAGCCAAAGGCACGCATTTCCGCGCCTGGCCCGATATTTGCTTACACTCCGGTCATGTGGAATCGCGTAAAAAGACTGTTCATCATAAAGACCAAGTTCGAAGCGTTCCTGGTGATCTACGGCCTCGCCACCGGCGCGGTTGAGCGTGGGCTTCATTATCATCAGCAGATGCCGGGCTATCCGGGATGGATGATGTTCGCCGTTTGCCCGATCGCGGTGTTCATGGCGGGCGGCAGGCTGATCGATTCGGTAAACGATCGCATCGACTGAGCTTACCAAGATGCAGTGAATCACCTGACCACGTCGTCATCGCGAGGAGCGCAGCGACGCGGCGATCCAGCAACCATAGGTTTTGTGCGTGCGTAGCTGGATTGCCGCGCCCCCCCGGGGCTCGCAAGGACGATATCGCCATGGGTTGAGGTCAACCACGATTGGCATTGGTGCGGTCTTGGACAGCGCCCAAGCAAGTGCCCCATATGAAAAACGCCGGGTCGCTATGACCCGGCGTATCCCGCGAACCTAATCGCTTAAACTATGGCGCGCCCGAAAGGATTCGAACCTCTGACCCCCAGATTCGTAGTCTGGTGCTCTATCCAGCTGAGCTACGGGCGCTCAAGAGAGGGGCCTGATAGAAGGGGATTTGGCACCTTGCAACCCCGTTGCGCCACCTTTCTTCGCCGCATAGAGAAAAAACATGAAAAAGCCCCTTCTCGTGCTGGCCGCCCTTGCCCTCACCAGCGCCTGCGCGACCCGTCAGGACGATTTTCCCTCGCTATTGCCGCGCGATATCGAACGGCCCGATACGCCCGTTCCGACGCCCAGCCTAACCCCCGTCGCCCCCGACGCGGCGCTCGATGCGCAGATCGCGGCGAAGCAGGAGGCATTCGACCAAGCGGTCGCGGTGTTCGACGCAGCGGCAAAAAGGGCGCGACCGCTCGCCACGCGAGCGCACAATGCCGCCATCGGCAGCGATGCGTGGATCGCGGCGCAGACGGCGCTTGCCGATCTCGACACCGCCCGCTCGGCGCTTCTCATCCCGCTAGCTGACCTCGAAGGACTCGCCATCGATCGCGCACAGGCGGGAAAACAACCCTATCCCGCGCTGGAAGAAGCGCTCGAAACGACGGAAGCAGCCGATGCCAACCGGGCCGATACGCTCGATAATATTGACGCGTTGGTGCCCGCCCCCTGAGCCATCAGCGGGAAAGCAGCCTTGCCGCATGCGCTGCGTGATAGGTCAGCACGCCTGAACATCCCGCGCGCCGGAACGCCATCAGCGTCTCCAGAACAAGCGCGTCGCGATCCCCCGCGCCCGCCGCTGCCGCCGCCTCGATCATCGCATATTCGCCCGAGACCTGATAGGCAAATACAGGCACTTGGAACGCGTCTTTCACACTGCGTATGATATCAAGATAGGGCAGCCCCGGCTTCACCATCACGCTGTCCGCGCCCTCGGCCAGATCGAGTTCGACCTCGCGCAGCGCTTCCTCCCGGTTCGCCGGGTCCATCTGATAGGTCTTTTTGTCGCCGGCCAGCAGCCCGCGGCTGCCCACCGCGTCGCGAAACGGGCCGTAAAAGGCGCTGGCATATTTGGCGGCATAGGCCATGATCTGGACATTGGCATGGCCGCCCTGCTCCAGCGCGTCGCGGATCGCGCCGACCCGCCCGTCCATCATGTCGCTTGGCGCGATGATGTCGGCGCCCGCATTCGCCTGCACCATGGCCTGGCGTACCAGTATCTCGCTAGTGGCGTCGTTCAACACATAGCCAGCTTCATCGATCAGCCCGTCATGGCCGTGACTGGTATAGGGATCGAGCGCCACATCGGTCAGCACGCCGACTTCGGGCACCGCGTCTTTCAGTGCACGGATCGTGCGGCACATCAGATTGTCGGGGTTAGCCGCTTCCGCCCCGTCCGCGCTGCGCAACGCATTCGGCGTGTTGGGAAACAGCGCGATACACGGAATACCAAGATTGCGCGCCTCCCTTGCCCGATCGACGATCCCCGCAATCGGCCAGCGCGATACACCGGGCAGGCTCGCAATCGGTTCTTCATCATCGCCCTCGGTGACGAACATCGGCCAGATCAGGTCGGCGGGGGTCAGCACGGTTTCGGCATGGAGCGAACGGCTCCAGGGGGCGGCGCGCGTGCGGCGCATGCGAAGCGCGGGATATCGGCTCATGGTGGCGAATTGTGCGCCAGCCGGTCGCCGTGCGCAACCGTCGCGATGCTCTGGCTCTCTTGCCCTTTTCGTGCGTTACAGATGCGATGAATGAAATCCGTTCCGCTGCGATGATCGTCAACGCCCAGTCACGGAAAGGGCGCGACCTGTTCCGGCAGGCTTGCGCAGCGATGAAAGGACTGCCCTTCCCGGTCGATGCGCATGCCGTGCGCGATCCCGAAAAGCTCGATTCGACCATGCGCGACATTCTGGCGAAGCAGCCCGATCTGGTGATTCTCGGCGGCGGCGACGGCACGATCAGCGGTCTGGTCGATCATCTGGTCGGCACCGACGTGATCCTCGGCGTCCTTCCATTCGGCACCGCGAACAGCTTCGCGCGATCGCTCGGGCTGCCGCTCGATGTCGAAGGCGCGGTCGATGTCATCGCCAATGGCGCGCCGCGCCGCATCGACCTCGGCATGATCGACGACGATTATTACGCCAGTTGCGCCGCGATCGGCATTTCGCCCAAAATCGCGCTGACCGTGCCGCACAAGCTGAAACGCTGGTTCGGCCGGCTCGGCTATCTCGGCTGGGCGGCGTTCCAATATACCAAGTTCCAGCCCTTCACGCTGATCGTCCGGCGCGAGGATGGGACCGAGGAACGCGCCAAGGCGGTCGAGGTGCGTATATCGAACGGCCCCTATCATGGCGGTGAGGAGATCGTCGAATGCGCGTCGGTCGACAGCGGCGAACTGGTAGTGGAGGCGGTGAAGGGCAATGTCCGTCGGCGTCTAGTGGCCAACTGGCTAGAAATCGTCCTGCGGCTGGAAGCACGGCACGACGACGTCGCCGATTTTCGCGGGCAGCGTTTCGAGATCGAAACCGATCCCCCGCTCCCCATCTCGATCGACGGCGAAGTGCTGGCGAGAACGCCGGTCACCGCCAGCATCGCGGCGGGCGCAATCTGCGTGATGGTGCCGCGCTGAAAAGCATGTCAGGCTCGCCTGTGACAACAGGGGAGATTGCAATGCGAACCGTCACCACCGCAGCCATCATCATGGTTGCAGCCGCGCCGCCGGCGCTCGCGCAAGAGGCACCACAGCATCGCACCATCGTGGTGCAGGGACATGGCAGCGTGAAGACGAAGCCCGATGTCGCAACCATCGCCTTTTCGATCAATGGTGAAGGCAAGACCGCCGACGCCGCGGCCGGCGATCTTGCCGCGAAGCAGAAAGCGGTTCTTGGCGGCATCGAACAACTTTTTGGCGGCACGATGGCGGTCGAAACCGGCAACGTCCAGGTGCAGGCGACGCGGGCGGGAAATTGCGACATCAACCGGTATTCGCCCGCGAAACTTGCGGCCGGCGAGTGTTTGATCACCGGCTATGTCGCCTCGCTCGATACCACCGTCCGCACGGCGAAAACCGACGATGCGGCGACCGCCACAGGCCTTGCCGGACGGCTGGGTGCGATCAACGCTTCCGTGCGCGGCTATGACCTGCAAAATGACGACGGTGCGCGAAAACAGGCGACACGCGCAGCGCTTGCCGATGCGCGCAATCAGGCGGAGGCCATTGCACAAGGGTCGGGTGTCACGCTGGGCGATATCATCACGGTCAGCTCGCCGATGGCCTCTCCGGTCGAAGACATTGTCGTAACCGGTGCACGGGCCGTATCGGCTCCCCCGCCACCGCCACCGCCACCGCCGCCGCCGGTTCGCATCGATACCAGCCCGGCACCCATCGAAACCCACGTGACGCTGAACGTGGTCTACGCCATTCGCGACTGAGACGTATGCGTGGAGCGCCGATCGGGCGGCGCTCCCCCGCGGATCAGCCCAGCCGTTCCATCGCGCTGCGCAGGCGGCTGGCCTCCGCCGCCTTGTCGGCATGGTCGACACGCGCCTTTTCCACCGCCTCTGGCTTTGCCTTCTCAACGAACGCCGGATTATCGAGTCGCTTGGCGAGCGAATCGCGTTCCTTTTCAATCGCTTCGACCGACTTCTTCAGCCGCGCCCGCTCGGCGTCGAAATCGATGACATCGGCTAGCGGCAGCATATACGTCTGGTCATCGACCACGAACGTCGCGCATCCCTGCGCTTCGTGCGTCATGCCGCTACGCTCCAGCCGCTCGCCGGTCGCTGTGTCGAACACCAGCCCCGAATGCAGGAATTCGACCCAATTCACCCGCGCCAATCGGTTGATATAGACCGCATTGGCCAAAACCCGGCCTTCCAGTTCGCTCATCACCGGCACTTCGCCGCCTGTCGCATCGCGTTCGACATGCGCGTCGATCCACAGGTTCGTGCGCGCGCCCGGCGGCACGTTCAACTCGCTGCGCGTGCGGCGCAGTTCGGAAATGAAACGGATCAGCCAGTCCATTTCCTTCAGCGCTTCGGGGTACATCGCGCGCGCATCGGCGATCGGCCATTGCGCGACAATCAGGTCGTTCTCGCGCGTTCCCAGCGCGTGCCACAATTCCTCGGTGATGAACGGCATGAACGGGTGCAGCATCACCAGTATCTGATCGAGCACCCAGCCCGCGGTTTCGCGCGTTTCGTCCGAATCGAGCCCGCGCTCGCCCTGCAGCACCGGTTTGATCAGTTCCAGATACCAGTCGCAGAACCGATCCCACACGAAATGATAGATCGCGTTCGCCGCCCCGTCGAAGCGCAGATCGGCAAAGGCAAGATCGATCTGCTGCACCGTGCGGATCGTCTCCGCGATGATCCAGCGGTTGACCGAGAGTTTCGCTTCGGGGGCCTCGACCGTCTTGCTCGCGCCAATGCCGTTCGACTGGCAGAAGCGCGCGGCATTCCACAGCTTCGTCGCGAAGTTGCGATACCCTTCGACCCGGCCCTGATCCATCTTGATGTCGCGGCCTTGGCTTTCCATCGCCGCCATAAAGAAGCGCAGTGCATCGGCGCCATATTGATCGATCAGGCCGAGCGGATCGACCGTGTTGCCCTTCGATTTCGACATTTTCGACCCGTCGGCCGCGCGCACCAGCCCGTGCAGATACAGCTTCCGGAACGGCACCTCGCCCATGAAGTGCAGCCCCTGCATCATCATTCGCGCATCCCAGAAGAACAGGATGTCGAATCCCGAAATCAGGATGTCGTTGGGGTAGCGCCCCGCCGCCTTTACGTCCTCGTCCGGCCAGCCGAGCGTAGCGAATGGCCACAGCGCCGAGGAGAACCAGGTGTCGAGAACGTCCGGGTCACGCCAGATCGGGGCGTGAGTATAGATGCTGTTGGGATTGTCGAAGAAATAGGCGACCGCTGCTGCCCTATCTGAACAGACTACTATTTCCCGATCGTTATACGCCTCCTGAAATAGCGAACGCGCGGTTTCCTCATCCTCCGCGACCCGTACTTCATCAAGCGCAGTTCCAGCGTCACGTAATTCCCCATCCTCTGGGATGTGGATTGCCAAGCGTCCGTCATGCTGTACGCCAAAACCATACCAAGCCGGAATTCGATGCCCCCACCAAAGCTGGCGCGACACACACCAGGGCTGGATATTCTCCATCCAGTTGAAATACGTCTTTTCCCACGATTTGGGCACGATCTCGACCTTGCCCTGCCGCACCGCGTCGATCGCGGGACCGGCAAGCGTTTGCGCATCAACATACCATTGGTCGGTCAGCCACGGTTCGATCACGACGCCCGACCGGTCGCCATAGGGCGTTTGGATCGTGCGCGGTTCGGCATCATGTTCGTTGCCGTCCTTGTCGACATGCGGGATCAGCGCACCCGCTGCTTTAAGCGCCTCGACAACGGCGGTGCGTGCGTCTTCGCGCGACAAACCGATAAACGCGTCTGGAACAAGCTCGTCCTTTGTCTGCACCACGTGTGCTCTTGAATCGAGCATGTTGTACATGTCGGCAGGTTTAATTCCGTAGCGACGCCCGACCTCGAAATCGTTGAAGTCATGCCCCGGCGTGATCTTCACCGCGCCCGAGCCAAGTTCGGGATCAGCATGCGCATCCGGAATAATCGGGATTTCGCGGCCTGTAATCGGCAGCGTCACCGTCTTATCCACCAGTGCGGCATAGCGTTCATCGTCCGGATGCACCGCCACCGCCATGTCGGCCAGCATGGTTTCGGGCCGCGTCGTCGCGACATGAATATGATCCGATCCGTCCGACAGCGGATATTTGAAGTGCCAGAACTTGCCCTGCACTTCGCGCGTCTCGACCTCAAGATCGCTGATCGCGGTGCCAAGGCCGGGGTCCCAGTTCACCAGCCGCTTGTCGCGATAGATCAGCCCTTGTTCGTGCAGGTCAACGAACACCTTGACCACGGCCTTCGAAAAGCCCTCGTCCATGGTGAAGCGTTCGTTCGCCCAGTCCATCGAACAGCCGAGCCGGCGAAGCTGGCGGGTGATCTGTCCGCCGCTTTCGGCCTTCCATTCCCAGACCTTGTCGACAAAGGCGTCGCGGTCGTAATCGGTGCGCTTCTCGCCGCTGGCGTTCAACTGCCGCTCAACCACCATCTGCGTCGCGATGCCCGCATGGTCGGTGCCGACGACCCAGCGCGCATCCTTGCCCTGAAGCCGGGCATGGCGAACCAGAATATCCTGCAACGTATTGTCGAGCGCATGGCCGATATGCAGGCTGCCGGTAACATTCGGCGGCGGATTTACGATCGTCCAGGGCTGCGCGTTCGGACGATCGGGACGGAACAGACCCTGCTCCTCCCAGTGCGCATACCAGCGGGTTTCGATTGCGGACGGATCAAATGTCTTGGGCAGGTCGCTCATGGCACAAGCACTTAACGCGCACGCGCGCGCAAGCAAGAGCCGACCGCCCCTATTGCCTGCGCGCGCTTCAGGTGATGCCGTTCGGCCCTTCCAACAGGATGTTCAGCTTGGCGAGCAGATCGGCACGGCGATAGGGTTTTCGCACCAGATCGAACGCCCGGCTTTCCTCATCCAGTGCACGGTCGGAATAGCCCGTCGTCAGCAGGATCGGCAGTGCGGGTCTCATCCTGCGCACCTCGCGCGCCAGTTCCACCCCGTTCATCCCGCCGGGCATAACGATATCGGTGAACAGCAGCGCAAAGTCATCCGACTTCTTCAGCATGTCGAAAGCGGCCGATGCGCTGGAAACATGCGTTACGCTGAAGCCGATATCCTCCAATATGGCCCTGCCCAGTTCGGCGACTTCGGCCTGATCCTCTACCATCAGGATATGCTCGCCATCGCCGCCGCTTCGCCGCACCGCGACATGCCCCGATTCCACGATGCCCTGAGCACGCGGGAAATAGAGCGAGAAACGCGCGCCGCCGCCATCGACATTCTCGGCCTGCACGCAGCCGCCGGATTGCCGCAAGAAACCATAGACCATGGACAGGCCCAGCCCCGTCCCCTTTCCCATCTCCTTGGTGGAAAAGAACGGATCGAAAATCCGGTCGACCGCCGATGCGTCGATCCCATCACCCTCATCAGTGATCGTCAGGCAAACATATTCCCCTGCCGCCAAACCGTTGGCTAGCGGGGCATCGTCGCGCGACACCGTATTTCCGGTGGCGATGGTCACGGTCCCGCCCTCGTGCATCGCCTCACCTGCGTTGGTAAGGATGTTCAGCAGCGCCATTTCGCACTGGACGGGGTCGACGCGGCAATTCCACAGATCCTCTGTCAGGTCGTGTTTTACCTTTATGCCATCGTCCAGATTACGCTCGACGACAGGCGCGAAATCGCTGATCAGCGTGTTGAGGTTGAGCAGACGGTCGCGAAGCTCCTGCTTGCGGGCAAAGGCAAGCAATTGCTGGGTCAGTTTCGCCCCGCGATCGGCCGCGGTCCCGATCGCTTCGATTGCCCGCCGGGCGGATCGGTTGTCCTTTTCCGTCCGGTTTTCAAGCATATCGACATAGCCGAGAATGACCTGAAGCAGATTGTTGAAATCATGCGCGATCCCGCCGGTCAGCTTGCCCACCGCCTCCATCTTCTGCGCCTGATGCAGCGCTTCTTCGGCCTCCTTGCGCCGCGAAATGTCAAGTTGACTGCCGAAATAATATAGCAGGTCGCCATCATCGCCGAACACCGGCGACACAAACAGCGCGTTCCAGAAAGTCGATCCGTTCTTGCGGTAATTTAGTACCTCGACGGCTATTTCCTCACGCCGGGCGATCGCGTCGCGCACCTGATCGATTGCCGCGCTATCGGTTTCGGGACCTTGCAGGAACCGGCAATTATGGCCGACGATTTCGGACTGGCAATATCCCGTCATCCGCTCGAACGCGGCGTTGCAAAAAATGATCGGATTGTCCTTGCGCGCCGGATCGGTGACGATCATGGGCATTCGCGTCGTCTTCACCGCGGCGAAGAAAATGTCTGCGCGCGCTTCTGCCGGCGGGGTGCGATCATCGATCGGCGGCGCCGGTGGCATATCCGGCTGCGCTTTCAGGGGTTCTTCGCGCTCGTCGTTCATGCTGCATTAACCTGCTACGCGCGCGAAGGTTGCGGGCGGTCAGCCGCCCCGTTCGGTGATGCGCGCGATTTCGCGCTGCACCATGCGCTCCACCATGGTAGGCAGGTTCGCGTCCAGCCATTCGCGAAGCATGGGACGCAGCATTTCTCGCACCAGCCCTTCCAGTGTATCGGACCCTGCAATATCGGGCTTAACGATCAACCGGGACAGGGTTTCCAGCTGCCCCCGGCTCGCGGCCGCGGTTTGGTGGGACAGAATGTCATCGTCCTTGGTGGTCACGTCGATGCTCGATGTCTGCTTCACCGGTTGCGGCTCGGCTGCCGGATGCGGGTCGGGCGGCGTACGATCCTGTTCGCGATCGGGCCGCATCATCGACGCTTCGCCATCCGTACCCGGCGATTCGCGCCCACCTGATTCGCGTCCGCCCGCCGAATGCGAATAGGGGGCGTCGCTTTCCGCCCCGGCCACCGCTTCGCGCAGTTCGAGCACAGCTTCAGCCGGATCGCGTGCCTGTCGACCCTCCGCCTTATCCTCCTGCTCGACGGAGGTACGGCGCGGCTTGCGCGACGCACGGGTCAGCGCGCTCTCGCCTTCCTCGGCGATGATGCGCTTGATGGACGACAATATGTCCTCCATCGAAGTTTCGTTACTGATATCCCCCATGGCGACGTCCTCGGAGATTTCGGCCGGTTTCCCGACAAGTGCGGGAAAAGGCGGCATGGTGTCAATAACGCGGCGTTAATTATTCGCCGGCGTCGCCGACGCCCAGGTCCAGCGTCTCGTCTTCGCCCAGCGGCGCGACATTGGAAGTCTGCGCCGGCGTATCGGTCGTGCTCGTCGCCACCGGCTCGGCGTCGTCGCCTTCGCGCCAGTCCCACACGCTGCCGCGGACATCCTTGTAATGCAGCGTCGGATCGTACAGTCCGCCGCCATCCAGTCCCAGATCGTTCGCTTCGGCACGGCCCATCGCCGACAACAGCGCGAAACCGGCGACATAGGCGTTGCGCTGCGCAGTGACGAGCTGGACCTGCGCATTGAGCAGTTCCTGTTCGGCGTTCAATATGTCAAGTATCGTCCGCGTCCCGACCGAATTTTCGGCGCGTACGCCTTCCAGCGACAGCCGGTTGGCATCCACCGCCGATCGCGAGGACCGGATCAGATATTGCGCCGATTGCCACGAAGCATAGGCGGATCGCACATCCTGCACTACCTGACGTTCGGCCGCCGTGGCCTGCTCGATCGCCTGTCCGCGCAGTGCCTTTGCCTGGCGCACCTGCGCCGCCGGGCGGCCGCCCTGAAAGATCGGCAGCGTCAGTTGCACGCCCGCAGTCGCCGAATTGCCGCCATTGTCGACGCCCTCAGCCACCGCCAGCGGCGGCAACGACCCCAGATAATTGTAATATTGCCCGCCAAGGATCACGCTCAGCTTCGGCAATTTCCCTGCTTCGGCCACATTGACGTCATATCCCGCCGCTTTCAGCGCCTGGCGCGCCTGTTCAAGCTGCGGATTTTCGCGAAGCGCGATGTCCACCGCGTTTTCGGTGCTGCCCGGCAGGTTGGGAAGATCGGGCGGCGATTGCAGATTGTCCGGCGGTGTGCCCACCACGCTGATATAGGTTTCGCGCGACGAAATAAGCTGCGCCTGCGCATCGCGAAGCTGCCCGCGCGCCTGCGCAAGCCGCGCCTGCGACTGGGCGACATCGGTGCGGGTCAGGTCGCCGACCTGGAACCGGTCGTTCGTCGCATCCAGATTGACCTGCAGAACATGGACATTCTGTTCGTTCAGCCGGACCACGGCCGTATTCAGGATCACGTCCATATAGGCCGCGACGACCCGCGTGAACAGATCGGATTCGGTGCTGCGCAGCCCGGCCCTGCCCGCCTCGACGCGCGTTTCGGCGGCGCGGACATTGTTTTTGACGGCGCCGCCCTGAAACACCGGCACGGTAAGTTGAAGCCCGGCGGTCGCCTGGCGCGGCGCCGTCAGATAACTGTTGGTCGCGCTTTTCAGGCTCTCGCTGTAACCGCCCGTCGCATCTAGCGAGGGGATGCCGTTCGCCCGCGCGATGGGCACGTTTTCATCCGTCGCGCGCAATTGCGCGCGCGCGCCCGTGATCGTCGGATTGGTCTGATATGCCTGCATCAACGCTTCGCGCAGGGTGTCGGCGCGCACCGGCGACGCCACAAGCATGGCAAGGCTGACCCCCGCAGCCCAGCGATGAAAATGCCCCCCCGGCATCGTCAGAACCTGAACCCGTGCGGTGCTGCAAATCCGGGCAGGATGCAGCAATCGCTGTCGGCAAAATCGAACAGGCCGAACCCGCCCTCCGTTTTGCTGCCCGCCGCCAGCCGGGTAACGCCGCGATCGACCAGCCCGGTGGAAATACGCGCACCGGGCGCTGCCTGGGCGATGATTTCGGGCGGCAGCTTCTCCACCGCGCCATCGACGATAATCGCGTTATAGGGCGCGCCGCCGTTCCATCCCGCGTTCAACGGCCCGGTCACCAGTTCGACATTCCCGATGCCGGTCAGCGCAGCACCAGCCGCACCGGCCAGCGCCTCGTCCTCTTCCAGCGCGACGACCTTATCGACGATCAGCGCGAGCACCGCCGCAGTATATCCGCTCGCCGCGCCGATCAGCAGCACCTTGTCGCTTTTTTTCAGCCATGCCTCGTTGATCAGCCGCCCGGTCGCAAGCGGGGTATTCTGGAACCGCCCGCCGCACAGCGCCAGCTGCGTGTCGCGATAGCACACATCCCGCACCCCGGCGGGGACATAGCGTTCGCGCGGCACCACGGCCATCGCCTCGATCACACGGGTGTCGTCCACCGCGCTGGTGCGCAGCTGGCTGGAAACCATCGCCCGACGCATGGTTTCGAAACTGGACGGGTCGGCGCTTTTGTTCATCATGATGTCCCTGTCGCACAACTGTGTTATAGTTGCAATACACATTGCCGGTCATCCGGCTTTTATCGCGACAGGGCGACTTCGCCAAGCGAGCGTGGCGATGATTTGAAAGTATATCGCTCGGCTATACGAACCGAATCCGCGCCTTGCCCATTGACAGCAGCGCTCGCGCCGCGCATTTGCGTCGCCCACGGCCCGATGGCGGAGTGGTTACGCAGAGGACTGCAAATCCTTGCACGCCGGTTCGATTCCGGCTCGGGCCTCCACCTTGCTGACGCGCGATTGGCGCAGACCCCCTTAATCGGGGCGAAGGCTGCGCCGCACGAGCACCAGCGTCGAATCACCGGGGCAGCTTTGCGCGGTGAAGCCCATTTCGCGTTCCAGGTCGATCGCGGCATGATTTTCGCGTGATTCGATCGATTCGACCTCCTTCACGCCCTGCTCCCTCGCCGTCTCGGTAATCAGCCGCAGCATCTCCCACCCGATGCCGCGCCCCTTGTAATCGCGGTCTAGCACCACGGCGACCTCGCCGCGTTCCAGCGCGTCGTCGCACGCAAGCATCGCGGTTGCGACCAGCCGGTCGCCCCGGGCATCGAACGCCAGCAGATTCTCGGTCTGGCGATGGTCGACATGAGTCATCGCCGCAATCTGATCGGCGCCCACCTTGCGCACGCTGGACAGGAAGCGAAAGCGCAGATCTTCCGGCGTGACATGGCTGAAAAACGCATCGAGCAGCGCTTCGTCGCCTTCGCGGGCGGGACGCACGTTCAATTGAACGCCGCCGCTGGTGGTAAGGCTGTTCTGCGTCGTCATGCTTCATCTCCATCACATCAGGCGCAAGGGGCTATGGCGCGATGACGGGCCGCGCTCCATCCGCAATATCCCGGAGATTCACCGCGCCGGTCGCCCGCCGCTTCGCGCTTGCCGGATGCGTAGCATTGCGGATGGGCTGCAACGATGCTCGCGATAGGGTAGGATTGGCGTCCGGCGTCGCATCGCGGCCCGGAGGATGGATGTTCAACGGGGCAAACAATAATCGCAATGGTGAAGATAGCCACGCTCACGCTCAACCCGGCGCTCGACGTCGCGACGATCACACCCAAAATCCGCCCGACGCACAAGCTGCGATGCGCAGATCCGCTGTATGACGCCGGCGGCGGCGGGATCAACGTGGCCCGAGGCCTGTACGCGCTGGGCGAGGAGGCGATCGCGATTTTCCCCTCTGGCGGGCCACCGGGCGACATGATCTGCCGTCTGTTGGGCGCGGCGCATATTTCCTTCGCGCCGGTTCCGATCGCGGGCCTGACGCGACAGAGCTTTGCCGTCACCGAAGGCGAAAGCGACGCGCAATATCGCTTCGTCCTTCCCGGCCCGGTGCTGACGGAAGAGGCGCAGCGCGACATTTTCGAACGCATCTTCGCGATCGGGCCGCAATTGCGCTATCTGGTAATCAGCGGCAGCATCCCGCCGGGAATTACGCAGCATTTCTTTGCCCGGCTGCACGATGTATGCACCGCGCTCAACATCCATGTCCTTCTCGACAGTTCGGGCCAGGGACTGGCTATGTCGCGCGGCCTGAAAGCCCTGCTCGTCAAACCCAGCCTCAGCGAACTGGAGGCGATGGCGGGCTGCGCGCTGCCGGACGACGATTCGCGCATTGCTGCTGCGCGGAAGATGATTGCCGACGGCCATGCCGAAAATGTCCTGCTGTCGCTGGGCGAACAGGGCGCGCTGTTGATCGATTCACAAGAAAATCATTGCTTCGCTTCGCCCACCGTAACCGTGGTCAGCGGGATCGGCGCGGGCGATTCGATGGTCGCCGCCGTCACCTGGGCACTTGCGCATGACTGGCCGTTGATCGACGCAGCGCGCTATGGCGTTGCCGCCGGGGCCGCTGCGCTGATGTCGCCCGCCACCCGCCTGTTTCGAAAGGCGGATGCCGACAGGCTGCATCGCGAGATGAAATAGCATGCCGCCGGCGACGCGACCGCCTGACCGGTCTGTTCAGCCTTGCGGGCGCGCCTGTCCGCCCTGCAGGATCAGCCCTTCGATCAGGCTCGCAGCACGATCATAGTCGGCAGCGCGGTCGGTCCATCGCTCGCCCCCCATCGGATCGCGCTCGGCCATCTGACGCAACAGCCGGGCGCGCTCACGCTGGCCGCGCAGCGTTTCGTACAGGCTTTGCTCGATCGTCCCGGCCTGCGCCTCCAGCAAGGCGTTGCCCGAATAGGCATGGCCGGTATGGCAGCGAAAACGCAGCATTGGCCCATCCTCAATCTGCCACAGGACGCCGTTGCAATCGGGACAGTTATAGGGCGACAGCTCACCCAGACTTTCCTCGCTTTCCATATTGGCCTCCTCCAGTCCCGCGATCATCAGCTCCAGCCGCATCGACGACGGCGCTTCCACGCGCGGCCCGGCCGGTTCGGCGATCAGCGATGGCAGCGCCTTGCCGATCTCCGGCGCACTGGCGATCAGGCGCGGCTCTCCAACGGCGCTGATCGCTGCGCGCGGCATGTCCGGCGATATGGCGTCGAGCGGGTCCTGCACGACGCCCAGCCCACCGCACTGCATTACGGCGCGAAGCCCCGCCGCGCCGTCGTCCAGATAGCCTGACAGGACGATTCCGATCGCACGGCCCGATCCCGCAACGGCGATCGAACGAAACAGGGGGTCGATCGATGGCCTGAAATTATTCTCGCGCGGGCCGCGGCGCAGGTGCACATGCCCGTCCGAAACCAGCAAATGCCGGTCGGTGGGGGCCAGATACAAATGCCCCGGCCGGATCGGATCGCCATCGTCCGGCTGGCAGGTTTCCAGCGCGGTCGCACGCTGAATAATCTCGCAAAGCCGGTTCGAACGGTCAGTGCGATGGATCACAACAAAGAGCGTCACATCGTTTCCGCCGTCGAATGCCTGCAACAGGGAAAGCAAGGCGGGCAGAGCGCCCGCGCTACCGCCGATGCCGATCAGGTCATGTCTGCTCATCCGCCGCTACCGCCTTTTCCGTCAGCCGGATCGCCGCCTGCCGGATCAGTGCGCCGATCGATACCGGTTTGTGCATCATCACCGCGCCGCTCAACTCTCCAGGCACGGTGAGGCTCGACCCATAGCCGGTCACGATGATGACCGGTATGCGCCGATCCAGCAAGTCCGCAGCAAGTGGCGTCACGGGGTCGCCCGCGATATTGAAATCGAGGATCGCCAAATCCGGATCGTCGCCTTCAACCGTTTCGCGCGCCGAAGCCATCCGCGTGAACGGGCCGATGATCTTCGCCCCTACCTTCTCCAGCGCGGCGCGATGCTCCTCGCCGATCAGCCATTCATCGTCCAGCACCAGCACCCGCTTGCCCTCGATGATGGAAAGATCGACATGACGTGCAGGCTCGGCCGGGGCTTCCGGCGGGGCTTCGGGCGCCTGCGCGATCTCCCCCTGCGGAACTTCGATCCGCAACTCCATCCCCGCTTCGGGAAAGCGCTGCTGCACCTTCGCGCGCAACTGGCTCGTCAGGATGCGGTTCAGCACGGTGGTTCCAAAACCGGTATGATCGGGCTCGCTCACCTTCGGGCCATCGCGCTCGATCCACTCGATCGCCAACATGCCTTCCTTCCCTTCCCGCCTGCGCGACCAGCGGACGGTCAGCCGTCCGGCCGGCGTTGACAGCGCGCCATATTTGGCGGCGTTGGTGGCAAGTTCGTGTATCGCCATCGAAAGCGACTGCCCCGCTTCGGGGGAGATCAGCAGATCGGGACCGTCCAGCATCAGATTTTGCGCGCCCGCCGCCCGATATTGCGCCAGTTCCTCCTCGATCACCGCGCGCAGCGTCAACCCGCGCCAACGCCCCTCGGCCAGAAGTGCATGGGTGCGCGCCATCGCCTGAAGCCGGTTGGTGAAGCTTTCCAGAAAGACGGGAAGCGCGACGTCGGATCGCGCCGTCAGCCGGGTGATCGACAGGATGATCGCCAGCATGTTCTTCACGCGATGGTCCAGCTCGCGCATAATCAGCTGCTGACGGTCCTCGCTCTGCTTGCGGTCGGTGATGTCAAAATTCACGCCGGTCAGCCGTGGCGGGGATGATCCCGGAATCCGCGCACCCCGCCCTGCAAGCCAGCGCGTCGATCCATCGGGTAGCTGAATCCGGAATTCGCTTGCGAACGGAATACCCTTTTCATAGGTGCGCGCGATTTCCTTTCGCACGCGATCGCGGTCGGCCGGGTCGACGGCGGCAAAAAAGGCTTCCCCGCTCGCGACCGCAGTGTCCCCGCTATAGCCGAGCATGCGGAAAAGCTTTTCGTCCCAGGATGAACGATCGCTTTCGGGTTCCCAGTTCCATACACTCAGTTCCGCCGCGTTAACCGCCAGGTCCAGCGTCAACCGCTCGCTCACCAGATATTCCTCGCGCGCAAGTTCGGTCAGCGTCTGGCTGATGATCGTCGCCACGTTGCGCAGCGCGGCAAGATCATCCTTGCCGAACCGGTTGACGGTGCGGCTGTGCGCGCCAAGCACGCCCCACGGAACGCCGCCCAGGCTAAGGACGGTGCTCATCCCCGACCGGACATTGTGTGCGGTCAGCAGCTCGGGCGCGGCGAAGCGGCTTTCCTTTTCGAAATCGTCCACCACCACCATATCGCCCGCAGCCATGGTGTACCCTGCCTGCGACTGCGTGCTGTTGGGCACGGTGGCCGAACCCACCAGCCCCGGTTTCCAGCCGGTTCCCGCGCGCAGGGTAAATTCGCTGCGATCCTCGGAAAGCTCCAGCACCTTCACATAATCGCACTCCAGCGCCAGTCGCAGCACCGAACAGGCATCTTCCAGCAATCGCTGGCCATCGCGCACGGAAAGCGCCGACTGGCCCAGTTCGGCGATCGCGCGCTGCTGCCGTTCGCGCTGCGCCAGCTTTTCGGTGGTCCGCACCAGCTGGGTGACCTCGGCATAGCTGATGACCACTCCGCCGATCCGTTCATCAGTCGTGCGATAGGGCTGTATACGGCGCAGATAGATTCGACCGTCCCCCGTCGCCACCTGATCCTCCGCCTTGCCCAGTTCGGCAAGCACGCGCTTCGCTTCGGCGACTAGATTCGCATCATTCACCTTGAACGCGAAATCGGTGACGGGTCTGCCCTCATCGCTCGCGCGTATCTCGGCCACCTCGTTGATGTTCGGGGTGAAGCTACGGATCGTGAGATCGTTGCCCAGAAATAGTACCGGTACGCGCGTGCTGGCGAACAGATTGCCCAGATCGCCGGTCGCGCGTTCCAGTTCGGTCAGCTTTTCCTCAAGCTGGCTGTTAACGGTGACCAGTTCCTCGTTGAGCGACTGAAGCTCCTCGCGCGATGTCTCCAGTTCCTCGTTGGTCGATTGCAGCTCCTCGTTCGCCGCCATCGCTTCCTCGTTCGAAGCTTTCAGCTCCTCGTTCGAAGTCTCCAGTTCCTCGATCGTGGTTTGCAGGTCTTCGCGAACGATCAACAGTTCATGTTCAAGCTGGCGGACATAATCCGCCTCCTTCTCGTTCGCATCGCGCATGGGAAGCGCATCGGCGGCATCCCGCTCTTCGATAAAGCTTACCAGGTACAGTTCGCGATCTTCATCGGGCAGCCGCTCGCACTCGATCCGCACGCGGACATCGCCCTCGCTCAGCCGCGCGCGCCGAACGTTCAGCCGGGTCTCCGAAACCTCGCCGGTCTCGCGAACCGCCTCGCGAACGCGAACGCGCAGCGACGGGCTCAGCAGATCGTAGAGGTTGTGCGAAGGCTCGCCTTCGGGAATTTGCAGGAACCTGCGTATCGACCCGTGGTAAAAGGCGACCTCGCCATCGGGGTCGATTACCGCCGATGCCGGGCCGAAGCGCGAAAGCAACGACCGCCGGACATTTTCGGCAAGCGTTTCGCGATCGGCACGTCGTGATGCACGCGCGGTCATCCGTGTCGCGATCCCCCTGCCCCCCTGATCGTCCTTCACCGGCGGCGTGATGGCGCGTCCGGTGTTTCCCGGCAAACGCTGATAGATATGCGCCTGCGCCGATACCGTCTTGAAGTATCGCTGACGCTGCCCGGCTGTTTCAGATGTGCTCAACAGAATATAGCCGTTGTCGCGCAGCGCGAAGTGGAACATGTCGAGCAGCCGGTTTTGCGTCGCCACGGTCAGATAGATCAGGAAATTGCGGCAACTGATCATGTCCAGCCGCGAAAAGGGCGGATCAGTCAACAGGTTATGCTGGGCGAAAACCACGCGTTCGCACAGCGCCTTTTCGATGCGATAGCCATCGCCCGCCTTTTCGAACCATCGCTTCAGCCGTTCGGGCGACACATCGTTTTCGATCGTCAGCGGATATTGTCCCTGCCGCGCGCGGGCGATCGCCTCCGCATCCAAGTCGGTGGCGAAAATCTGCCAGCGGCATTCGCTTTCGATCCGTTCGCAGATTTCCTCGAACAATATGGCGAGCGAATAGGCTTCCTCTCCACTCGCGCAGGCGGGCACCCATACGCGCAGCGGATCAGCGGCGTCGCCTGCCAGCAGCGTCTCGACCGTGTCGGCCAGCGGTTTCCAGATCGCGGGATCGCGAAAGAACGACGTGACGTTGATCAGCAGATCGTGGAACAGCTTGTCGCACTCGCTGGACGTCGCGCGAAGATGAGTCAGATACTCTTCCGCGCTCGAAAAGCGCAGCAGGTTCATCCGCCGGGCGACGCGGCGGCGCGTGGTGCCCGATTTATACGCGCCGAAATCATGGCCGATACGCGCCTTCAGCACTGCAATGACCGATTTCAGCTGGTCATCGGTAATTCCCTCTTCTTCGCCACTCGCCTGATCGTCGTCATCTGCCGGGGCGGCATTTTCCACGATCGACAATATCTGCTTCACCAGCTCGTCGATCGGACCGATAAAATCGACCACCCCCTGATCGATCGCCGCGCTGGGCATGCCTTCATACAGGGCTGTTTCGGGCGATTGCGCCAGGGCCAGCCCGCCAGCCGCCCTGATTTCGCGCAGCCCCGCCGATCCGTCGCTGCCGGTTCCCGACAGCACCACGCCCACCGCGCGCGGGCCGGAGGATCGGGCGAGCGAACGCATGAAATAATCGATCGCCATGCGCTGCCCCCGCGGGGCTTCGGGCGGTTCGACGAACAATCCCTCCCCCGCGATCCGCAGATACCGGTCCGGGGGAAGCACGAAGATGGTGTCCGGCTTGATCGGCAGGTCGTGATCGGCATCGACCACCGGCAGCCGCGCCGCCCGCGCCAATATCGCCGAAAGCTGGCTTTCATGATCGGGCGCAAGATGCTGAAGGATGATGAAAGCGCAGCCCGGTTCGGGCGGCAGATGCTCGACAAACGTTTTAAGCGCTTCGATGCCACCGGCCGATGCGCCGATGGCAACCACAGGCATTTCAGCACTGTTGGTCAACAGGGGTTTCTCCGGCTATCAAAGGGTTATCAGATCGATACCCCGGCGAACCGCAAAATGCCAGTCCCCGACTGGCGAGCGCTGCCGGGCGGCGTTCTTCGAATCCCCGGCAGTGTTCGCTCGCGACTGGACCGGCTTCGTCGCGGGATGGCGATCGGGAACGCGTTCGCTATCAGGGCGTTCGATTCGCGACAGAGGATTGACGAGCCGACCATATCCACGCCCCTCACAGGAGCCAGCACATGACCGACATCGCCATCACCAACAGCATTGAACGGATTGCTCGCGTGCTTTGCGCGCAGGAATATAGCGAGAAGGGAGAGCGCGTCGGTTCGGGACGCGGAGCGGCCATGTCCGCCGCCGTCAGTTCGCATTGCGATCACAGCTGGCGCGAGGAAATGAGCCGGGCCGCGGAAGTGCTCCGCACCCTGCGCGAACCCACCGAGGCGATGGTGAAGGCGGGCGAAGCTGCCACGGGGGGCGCAGCCGAAACATGGAGCGCCATGGTGAACGCCGCGCTGGGCGAAGCAGACTGATCCCGATTTGCCGGGTATTGTATTATTACAACACTCGGCAACTTTCTACCGTTTGCTTGTAATAATTCCCGGAACTCTCCCCGGTGGTCCGCGCGTTAGGGCGGTCGAAGCGCATCGTAGCGTTTCCTGTACATACGTGGGAGAATTTCATGACATCGGCAAAAACCAGCCTCTTCGGATTCAATCCGGAGGGTCGAGCGGACATGCAGCAGGACCGCTCGCGCCTGATGGGCGGCGCAGCCTTTGGCGCGTTGCTGGCAGCAGCAATGGTATCGGGGGCGGGAACGGCCGCGGCGCAGAGTGCCGACCCGGTCTATACCGTCAACGCCGGAAGCGCGGTGACCGAGGATGTTGACGGCAATATCAGCACCACCGATCCGGTTTCGCCCGGCATCTACATCCGCAACGACGATGCGATCTCCGTCACCGGTCAGCCCGATGTCACCACCACCGGCGCTGGATCGAACGCGGTTGACGTCGCCACCACTGACGGCGCGGTCGACCTCGACCTCGGCGACATTTCCACCTCCGGCGCGCTTTCGGACGGCATCCGCGCAACCAATATCGGCGGGGACGTCACCGTAGCCAGCGGCAATGTCACCACCACCGGCACCGGCGCCACTGCCGTTTACGCCACCAGCACCGATGGCGACGTTTCGGTCAGCAGCGGCGACGTCACGGCCAGCGGCGCGCAGGCGCGCGGCATCTATGCCACTTCGACCAACGGCGCTGTCAGCGTTGACGCCAACAACGTATCGGTCGTCGCGGCCGATGACGACGACACCGACACGACGCGTCAGGCGATCTATGCCAGCGGCACCAGCGCCGACGTCACTTCGACGGGTACGGTTACAACCGCAGGAACCGGATCGGCCGATGCGGTAACCGCGATCGGCACCGACGGCGATGCCAGCGCCACCGTCACCAATGTCTCGACCAGCGGCGACGGGCAGCGGGCGGTTGTCGTCGACGCGACCGGCGACGCAACGGCGACGATCAACGGCACCGTGACCACCACCGGCGATGCGACGAACGCCGTCACCGTCACCGGCGACAACGCGACCGTTTCGATCGCCGATGGCGGATCGGTCAGCGGCACGGGCGATTACATCACCTTCAATTCAACGACGGGCAGCACGTTCGACAACGCCGGAACGCTGATGGCGTCGGACAACGGGTCGAACCTGGTGTTCAACGGCGGCCCCGCGACGATCAACAACAGCGGCACGCTGGCCAGCGATTTCGCGATGACCGACGGCGACGACACGCTGAACAACTCGGGCGAACTCGACCTCACCGACGATCCCGATTTCGGTGCGGGCACCGATACGCTGAACAACACCGGCACGATCGTCGGCCGTTCGGGCAATGCTACGCTGACCGGTCTGGAACAGTTCAACAACAGCGGCCTCGTCACCATGGCGAACGGCGCGGCGGGCGACACGATCACCGTTCCGGGCGATTATACCGGCAGCGGCGACGCGACGCTTTCGGTTGACTATAACCCCGGCGATGCGACGGCGGACATGCTGGTCGTCGGCGGCGCGGCCACCGGCTCGACTGCCGTGGTCGTGAATCAGGTCGGCGATGCCAGCCCCGCGTTCAACGCCGGCACCACGTTCGTTCAGGCGGGCGAAGGTTCGGCTTCGGATGCGTTCGTGGCCGATGCGGCGACGCAGAATCAGGGCCTGGTACGCTACGACGTGACCTATGACGGCGATTCCAACAGCTATGCGCTAGTTGCCGGTCCCAGCGACGCGGCCTATCGCACGCTTGATTATGCCGAAGGGCTTCGCAATGTGTGGAACAACTCGGCGGATGCATGGTCGGCGCAGATGCGCGCTCGCCGCGATGCGCTGTGGTCCTATGGCGGTCAGGGCAATAACGGCCGGTTCTGGGGTCAGATTCGCGGCCAGTGGAGCAACCGCGACAATGACCGCACGATGAGCGCGTTCGGCGTAAGCCGCACCGTCGATCTTGGCTACAACCAGGATTATTTCGGCGGCCAGTTCGGGTTCGATTTCGCCGGAAGCAACAGCGAGCGCGGCGGCTTCAGTGCCGGTGTGACCGCCGGTTACACCAATTCGCAGATCGAATTCTCGCATTCTGCGGACAGCATGAACATCGATGACGCCAATATCGGCCTGTACGGCAGCTATTCGACCGGCAATGCGTTCGTGAACGCGCTGGCCAAATATGATCGCTACTGGGCCGATGCCGACAGCCGCCTTGGCCTGTACGATCTGGATATGGACGGCAACAGCTATGGCGGCCGTGTCGAGGCGGGTCTTCGCTTCGGTTCGGATTCCTACTTCATCGAACCGCTGGGCACGATCTCCTATGTCCATTCGGACCTGGACGATTTCACCTCGAACGGCGTCGATGTCGATTTCGATGAGGATGAAGGCCTGACGGGTAAGCTGGGTGCGCGCGCCGGCGGCAGCCTGCCGCTGTTCGGCATGGAAACTACCGCGTATATCGGCGGCAACTACGTCCACCAGTTCCAGGGTGAGGACGGCGTCGCCTTCACCAGCGGCGGGGAAACGGTCGCCTATACCCAGAACGGCATCCACGATTACGGCGAAGGCTTTATCGGCCTGAACATCGGATCGGCCGATTCGGTGAGCGGCTTCATCGAAGGCAATTACGCCAATGGCGGCAATTCGGAGGGTGCGGGTGGCCGCGCCGGAATCCGCGTCAAGTTCTGATCCGGATTTTTCCAACTCCTTGAAACTCGCGGGTCGGCACTTCCGTGCCGGCCCGCTTTTTCTTTGCGCCCCGCCCGCGCTTGTCGTTAAAGCCCGGTTCCATGGAACCTCAGCCGCTAACCCTGTACAACAGCCTCACCCGCCGTCTTGAACGGTTCGAACCGCTTGATCCGAACCGGGGCGCACGCGTCTATTCGTGCGGGCCGACCGTCTATAACTACGCCCATCTGGGAAACCTGCGCGCCTATGTCTTCACCGACACGCTGGGTCGCGCGCTTACCTGGAAAGGCTACCCCCTCACCCATGTCATCAACATCACCGATGTCGGCCACCTGACATCGGACGCCGATGCCGGCGATGACAAGATGGAAGCAGCCGCCAAGGCGCAGTCGCAAAGCATCTGGGACATTGCGGCGCATTACACTCGCGCGTTCAAGGGCAATATCGATGCGCTGAACATCCGTCATCCCACCCGCTGGTCGGTCGCTACCGATCACATTGCGGAGATGATCGACTTTGCCGAACGGATCGCACCCGGTCATTGCTATGAAATCGACAGCGGCCTGTATTTCGACGCGACCACTGTTCCCGATTACGGCAAGCTGGCCGGTGCGCGCGATGATGCGGGGGAAGGCCGGATCGATCCGGTGGCGGGCAAACGCAATCCGCAGGATTTCGCGATCTGGCGCAAATCCGCGCCGGCCGAGAATCGTCAGATGGAATGGGACAGCCCCTGGGGAAAGGGCGCGCCGGGATGGCACCTGGAATGCTCGGTGATGAGCGAGAAATATCTCGGCTTTCCCTTCGACATCCATACTGGTGGCATCGATCATCGCGAGATTCATCATCCCAATGAAATCGCGCAAAATCAGGCATTTTGCGATTGCATGAACACGCAACCCGGCTTCACCGGCGCGCATTTCTGGATGCACAATAATTTCCTGGTCGACCGGACGGGCAAGATGTCGAAGTCGAAGGGCGGCTTTTCGACGCTGTTCTCGTTGATCGACGCCGGAATTCATCCCCTCGCCTATCGCCTGATGTGCCTTCAGGCGCATTATCGCAGCGAACTGGAATTCGGCCCCGATCATATCGTTGCCGCGCTCACCCGGCTCAAACGGCTGGTGATGGCGGTCGAGGGGCTTCGCTCGCGCGCCGAACTCGGCGACGAACTGCCCGCGGCCGAAGAGTCTGTGGTTGCCGAACTCGATGCGGCTATCTCGGACGATCTCAACACGCCCAGGGTGCTCACGCTTCTCGAAACGATGCTGGCGGACAAGAAACGTTCGCCGGCGCAGCGGCTCGGAACGCTTCAGCCGTTCGACGCGCTGCTCGGCCTGACGCTTACCGAGCTTCGCAGGGAAGAACTCCGCATCCGCCCGCGCGGTGCTGCGTTGACCGAAATAGAGGTAAGCGGGCGCGTCGCCGAACGGGCCGAGGCGCGCAAGGCAAAGGATTTCGCGACATCCGACCGGCTTCGCGACGAGCTCGCCGATGCCGGCGTGGAAGTAATGGATGGCGATCCGATGGGCTGGGACTGGCTGATCCGGCTTGGGTGAAGCACCGTCGAATCTTGCGCGGTTCGCCGATCGTCAGCCACCCCTCACCGCGCATAAACCTTGCCGGGGGCGCGGCGGAGGCATAGCAGAAGCGGTATGAAAGCCGTTCTGCCCGCGCTCGCCCGCCCGCTCCTCGAACCGAAGCTTCCCGCCGATCTTGCCGTCACCTGGTTTGAAAACAGGGATCAGGCGGAAGCGGCGGTTCCCGACGCCGATATCGCCTGGATCGATGTTCAGGGCGCTGCCGCCAGTGCGGAAATCGCGGCGTCGGGCGAAAAGCTGCAATGGCTGTTCACGATGCGCGCCGGCGTCGATGATTTCGATCTTGACCTGCTTCACCAGCGCGGCACGGTGCTGACCAACGGCGTCGGCCTGCATCGGGTCGCGGTCGCCGAATATACAGTCATGGGCATGCTTCTGGCGGCCAAGCGGTTTGACGAGGTGCTGCACCTCGCCGACGATCATCAATGGTCGACACAGCCGCCAGGCAATATGCTGCTCGACGGGTCAAACGCGCTCATCATCGGCTATGGCGATATCGGCCGCGCGATCGCCGATCGGCTCGCGCCGTTCGGGGTGGCGGTTACGGGCGTCACCCGTTCGGGGCGAGACGGTACGCTGTCGCCCGATCAATGGCGCGAACGGCTGGGCGAATTCGACTGGGTCATTCTGGCTGCCCCGGCCACCGAAGAAACGAGCGCATTGATCGGCGATGAAGAACTGACCGCGATGAAGAAGAACGCATGGCTCATCAACATCGCGCGCGGGGAGATGGTCGATCAGCCCGCACTGCTTACCGCGCTTCGCAAACGCCGGATCGGCGGCGCGTTTCTGGACACCGTCACGCCCGAACCGCTTCCGGCGGGCGATCCGCTCTGGTCCGAACACAATGCCATCCTCTCGCTCCATCTGGCGGGACGCAGCGATGCCGGAATGTTCGCGCGCGCCGCCGGACTGTTCCTCGAAAATCTCGCTGCCTTTTCCTCCGGCGGCACGATGAAGAATATCGTCGATCCGGAACGCGGATACTGATCGCCGGCAAGTGCGTTCACGCTCGCGGGAAATATGCTGGAAATCTTCGTGCGGTGGACGGCCTGTCCACTGCCCGCGGTGCACCTAATGCCCGCGAGGATCCGAACCATAAGGAATACCGCAATGCCCGACCGTTTGCTTGCCCTTCGTCGCCTGCGCATGGGGACCATGTGTGCGCTTGCCCCCGCGCTCGCGCTTGCCGCGTGCAACGCGCCTTCGGGCAGCGACACCGCGAATGACACCGCCGCGCTGACCAATACCGACAGCGATGTCGAAATCACTAACGAGGCCGACACTGACGACGTTACGGTGGTCGAAGTGCCGGTGAGCGAAGACAGCACCGCGTCGACGTCCAGCAGCGATACCGCCGCCGCCACCGAAGCCGCGGAGACCGCGTCGCTGATCGCCGCGGGCACTGGCATTACACGCGTGAGCCATGGCGACGGCTATGCATGGATGCGCGACGGCGAAATCGTGCGCACCGCCTCGCGCGATGGCAAGCAGGTTGCGTATTTCCATCCGGGCGATGACAACCCTTATTTCGTGCAGAAGGATGATCGCGCTTTCGCCATGTCGAACGGCAAGGTAACCCGCGAATTCGATTCCAAGGGTCGTTCGCACACGCCCGATTCCGATGGTCAGCGTGAGGCGAAGAGCCTGTCGGACACGGCGCAACGCGACCACAAGACCGTCAAACAGGCGGTCGAACATGTGCAGCAACAGCGCGACGGGCAGAATACAGCACGCACCGACAGCGATCAGCGCCAGACGCAATCTTCCGACCAGACCGACCAGCATGACGGCCGGAGCGGACAGAATAGCCAACAGCAGCAGCACACCCGTACCGAAACCCCGTCGAAAACGACAAGCACGCAGCGCGCGAATAGCGATTCTCGCCCCACCACGCAGCCGGCCGATACCGATCGCACTGATCAGCGTCGTACCGAACAGGGCGATCGCGACGATCGTTCGCCGGTTTCGAACCGAAGCGACGACGCCCACCAGCACTAACCTTTTTCCGGCCGGTCAGCCTGCCTCACGCGGTTGATCGGCCGGCCCTACCCAGCGGGTGAATTCGTCAGAAAGATCGCGCCCGCTCGCCGCCTCCATCGCGCGTTGCAGGTCGGCGCTCACCACCGTGCCCCCGGCATGCGCGCGGGTATAGCGGCGCACTCCGGCCCAAAACGCCTGTTCACCCAACAGGCGGCGCAAATGATCGAGGAACAGCGCCCCCTTGCCGTATTGGACGGCACGACGCAGCCCGATCGAGGGATATTTCCCGTCCCATGCCAGCGGTTTGTCGAATCCCGCCTCGCGCGCCTTGGCCAGTCGGGCCCGCGCCACGTCCAGTTCGGCGTTATAGGCGGCGCGGCCATAGCGATGCTCCTTCCACGCCGCGGTCATGAATATCGCGAACCCCTCGTTCAGCCAGAAATCGCGCCAGCTGTCACACGTCACCAGATTGCCCCACCATTGGTGCGACAATTCGTGGATGACGATCCACTCCTCGTCGGGTTTCGCCAGATCGCGCTCCAGCGCCTTGCGCCCGATAAGCGACATTCCCGCCGCTTCCTGCGCTTCATATCCAGGCACCAGAATTTGGGTGAATCGATCAACCGGCAACGCCACCCCCGCCTTGTCCGAAAGAAAGGCAACCATGGCGGGGGTTTCGACGAACATCGCGGAAAGGTCCGCGGCTGCTCCACTGGCGTTGACATATGCCAGTGCGCCATCCGCAACGTGCGGGAAATCGCCGATCGCGAAGGCATAGGTGTAGGGCGACCAGGCACGCGTCGTCCGCCACGTCTCCACCTTGCGCCCTGCCCCCGCCTTTCGCGTCGCGATACGCTGCCCCGGCGCGCTGACATTGGCGTCGTCAGGCACGGTCAGCGCCAGCTTCAGCTTCGCCTTGTCTCCCGGCATATCCTGCTGGCACACCATCCAGTCGCACGCGAAATAACTCGAATACAGGCCCCCCGGCACCACCTCCACCCCGCGCTTTGGCGTTCCCGAAAAGCGCAAGCGAAGCACCAGCGCCTTCCCCTTCGCCGGCGCGCGGGCTGGCGTGAACACGATTCCATCGTCATCCGATGTTACGCGCACCGCTCGCCCGTCGATGGTCGCCTCCGAAATCGTCAGCGCGTTGGGAGAAAAGCGGAGCGCGCCCAGCCCGTCGCGCAGCGGCGTCAGGCGGATTGCCTCTTCCCCCATGACCGCGCCATTCGACAGATCGGGCGTCATCGCCACGCGATACGCATCGACGTCGAAGCCGGCCTCGGACGGAGTCGGTGCCGGGTGCGCGGCGGCGGATAGCGGCGCTATCATCAGCAGCGCGGGAAAGGCAGTTGGCTGGATCATGCCCGACGCTATCGCGAAGACGCGCCAAGCACCAACCCGCCCGTCGGGGTAAATACCCGCATTGTCGAAATATGGTCTTGCACAACTTTACCCTGATCGGGTAACGGAACCGTATGACGACATTAGCAGGCTCAAAAATCCGCCGGTTCCGTGAAGAGCGCGCCATCACTCGCGCGGCGTTCGGCGCGTGGTTCGATACGCCCGGCAGCACGGTTCAGGGCTGGGAAGAACATGGCAAGCGCGCCAGTGCGAAGGTCGTGAACCAGATCGCGGCGAACGGCATCGCGCATCATGCCGACTGGTATGTCCAGCTCGCCGACGCCGCGCCGGAGCGCGCGCAATGGTCGCCGACAAGCTGGCAATCGGCCGAGGCGCGCCAGCTTCCCGACTATCCCGACGTCGAGGCGCTGACCGACGCCACCGATCAGCTCACCCGCCACCCGCCGCTCGTCTTTGCCGGCGAAGCGCGAAACCTCACCGACGACCTCGCGCAGGTCGCGGCCGGAAAAGCGTTTCTGCTTCAGGGTGGCGATTGCGCCGAAAGTTTTGCCGAGTTCCACCCGAACAATATCCGCGACACCTTCCGCGTGATCCTGCAAATGGCGGTCGTCCTCACCTATGCCTCCAAACTGCCCACGGTGAAGGTCGGGCGCATGGCGGGCCAGTTCGCAAAGCCGCGTTCCGCCAACACCGAAACCCAGGACGGCGTCGAACTGCCCAGCTATCGCGGCGACATCATCAACGACAGCGCCTTCACCCCCGAAGGCCGCATCCCCGATCCGCAGCGGATGCTTCGCGCCTATAGCCAGTCGGCAGCGACGCTGAACCTGCTGCGCGCCTTTGCGCAGGGCGGCTATGCCAATCTGCATCAGGTCCACCAATGGACGCACGAATTCATGGGCCGCAGCCCCTGGGCCAAGAAATATGGTGAAATGGCCGATCGCATCGGCGAAGCGCTCGACTTCATGGCCGCTTGCGGCATCGACGCCGACAGCGTGCCACAGCTAAAGGCGACGCAATTCTACACCAGCCATGAAGCGCTGCTGCTCCCCTATGAACAGGCGCTCACCCGGCAGGACAGCCTGACCGGCGACTGGTACGACACATCGGCGCACATGTTGTGGATCGGCGACCGCACGCGGTTCGAAGGGTCGGCGCATGTCGAATTCCTGCGCGGCATCGAAAACCCGATCGGCATGAAATGCGGGCCTTCGCTTGAACCCGACGCGCTCATCCGCCTGCTCGATACGCTGAACCCGGCGCGCGTGCCCGGTCGGATGACGCTCATCACCCGCTACGGTCATGAGAAGATCGAGGACGGCCTGCCCGCTTTGGTCCGGGCGGTAAAGCGCGAGGGCCATCCCGTCGTATGGAGCTGCGATCCGATGCACGGCAACGTCATAAAGGCCGCCAACGGCTTCAAAACACGCCCCTTCGACCGCATCCTGTCCGAAGTGCGCAGCTTCTTCGCCGTCCACCGCGCCGAAGGCACCTATGCCGGCGGCATCCACGCCGAAATGACCGGCCAGAATGTGACGGAGTGCACCGGCGGCGCCGTGGCCGTCACCGAAGCCGGGCTGGCCGACCGCTACCACACCCATTGCGACCCCCGCCTGAACGCCAGCCAGAGCATCGAACTGGCGTTCCTGCTGGCCGAAATGCTCAACGCGGAAATGGCGGAAAGAAGGAAGGCAGCGGCTTAAGAGGCGATCCGCCGATCAAAACCAGGCGCGCAGCCCAAATACGAAATCCGTTCCGACGGTGTCAGCGCCGCGAGAACGCGCATAATCGGCGCTTCCGCCCGCAAGCCATTCGTGCGACACGCCGACATAGGGCGCGAATTCTCGCGCGAATTCATAGCGCAACCGAATGCCGACTTCGGCGCGGTCCAACCCTGACCCTATGCCAAGGGCCGGTATGCGCTGCGCGGAAAGGTTCACTTCCGCACGGGGCTGGACGATCAATCGCTGCGTGATGCGCTGATCCAGTTCAGCCTCTGCACGCGCAGTTAAATCCCCCTTGTCGGAAAGATAGGCGGCGGCATCTATTTCGAACTGATATGGTGCCAATCCATGCACGCCAACTACCGCATGGGTACGACCAGGACCCACGAAATCGTGGCGAAGACCGGTTTGCAGATCGAACCAGGGGCTGATCGCATGGCTCCACAGCGCGTCGACTTCGGCCTGTTCGGCTTGGCCGCCGAAGCTGCCTTCGCCTTCGCTTCTGATCCAGAGCTTGTCGATATCATCGCCGTACCACGCCTGACCTTCCCAGGCATAACCGTCACGACCGCTCCGTGCGCGGTATTCAATCCGATCGATCATCAATTTGGCAAAGGTCTGACCACCAAGCCCATGTGTCAGCGCTTCGCGTGAGGTGCGCATCGCGTCTGCACCCCAAACCGCGTCGGCGGCGCGGGCCGGTCCCGTCCCGGCCTCGGGCGGCGGCGGCCTTGATTTGGTCGGTGTCACAATGTCCGCCGGTCGCGAAGTCATGGTCCTGCCCGCCATGCCTTCCTCATCCGAATTCTCATCTGGTTGGGCAACGGCGTCATGCTGTACATCACCATGTACTTGCATCTTGGCCATGGTAGGCGCGGCGGGTAAATCTTTTTCGGCGCTTTTCCGGGCAGGTCTGGTCTTGCCGGATGGCGCCGGTTTCGCCTCCGATTTCGTCGGCATCGACATCGGCATGTCCATCGACATCGCATGGTCACTTTGGGCCTCAGCCGGAGCCGCCAAAAGCATCGTGAAGAGAAGGATCCGCGCCATCATGCCACATCCTCCGGTGCGGCAACCGTGACGATTTGGAACATGCCGGCATGCATGTGATAAAGAAGATGGCAGTGAAAGGCCCAGTCGCCGAACTCGTTGGCGGTGAGGTCGAATTCGGCGATTCCGGCCGGCTGAACAATCACAGTGTGCTTGCGTGGCTGGTGGTCCGGTTCAGCGCCGTTGACCAGTTCGAAGAAATGACCGTGCAGGTGGATGGGGTGCGCCATCATAGTGTCGTTGACCAGCTTGACCCGCACGCGCTCATTGTTGGCGAAGCGGATCGGATCGTCGCTTACGGCAGAGAATTTCTGCCCGTCGAACGACCACATATATCGCTCCATACTACCAGTGAGATGGATTTCGAGCAGGCGCGACGGCACGCGCTGGTCCTTGTTCGGCTCAAGTGCCGCAAGCTGTCTGTAATTGAGCACACGGTTGCCGACATCGGAAAGCCCGATTCCCGGATCACCCATGCGGTCGGCCGGATGCATGGCAACCATGCCGACGCCGGGACCAGCCTTTACTGTTTGCGGTAGCCTGGAGGTATCACGCATCGACATGTTACCCATGTCCATACCGCCATCCATCTTCATCCCGCCGGTATCGCCGCTCCTTGCCATATCGCGATGGCCGCTTGCACTCATATCCATGCCTTCACGATCCATTGGCACGGCGATCTTCCGGTTTCTGACGGATCCGTCGCCCATCACCATGCCCATATCTGCCATGGTCAGCAGCGGTGGATCGCGCAGCGGCGGTACGGCAGCGCGAGCGCCCGGATGCGCGGCGAGCGTCGCCAGGGCCATGCCAGAACGGTCAATCGCCTCAGCAACTATCGAATAGGCATCGGCGGCGCCCGGTTCGATCAGAACGTCATAGGTCTCAGCGACGCCGATCTGGAACTCGTCGGTTTCGACGGGACGAACGTTCTGCCCGTCGGCCGCGACTACCGTCATCGGCAGGCCGGGAATGCGAATGTTGAAAAAAGTCATTGCAGACCCGTTGATAATCCTCAGCCGCACCCGCTCGCCTGGTTTGAAGGCGAACTCCATGCCCTCCTTCGGCCCATGGCCATTGGCCAGATAGGTGTAGGTCGCCCCTGTCACGTCAGAGATGTCGGTTGGCATCATCCGCATGTTCGCCCATTCGCGACGCTGCTGGCCGGTTAGCGGGTAGTCGTCGGCCCAGCTGGTTTGCTGATAGTTGAAATAGCCTTCGCCCTTTTTGAGTTTTTCAAAAATCGTGTGCGGCGAAAGCGGCGAAAATTCGCTCAGCAGCAGCACATAGTCGCGATCGGCCAGCACCGTGTCGGCTCCGGCGGGATCGACCACGATCGGGCCGTAATGGCCCGCTTGTTCCTGCAAACCGGCGTGACTGTGCCACCAATAGGTGCCCGACTGGCGCACCGGGAAGGTGGCAGTGAAGGTTCCACCTGCCGGAATGCCCGGAAAGCTGATGCCCGGTACGCCATCCATTTGAAAGGGCACCAAAAGACCATGCCAATGTATCGAGGTATCGGTATCGAGCGTGTTATGGATGTTAAGCCGGACCGTGCGCCCCTCTTTCAGGCGGATAAGCGGTCCCGGCACGCTGCCATTGACCGCAACGGCATCGCCCGCTCGTCCCTGAACCACGCGCCGTCCGCGCCCGACCGTAAGGTTGATCGTATCCCCGCCAACCTCATCAAATCCTGCGCGAACCGACGCGGTTCGAAGATCGGCGCCGCGCGCCCAGCCGGGAAGTGCGAGCGCTGGTACGGCCCCTGCGATCGCACCCAGCATGTTACGCCTGTTAAAATCCATATCCTGCTCGTTTGACAGTGCTCGAAATCTACCCGGTAGATACCCCCTAAGGGTATTACAAGACTTTATAGAAGGATGTTGGAAGTCCTACCTCGCCACGCGATGCCGATATTTTCGGCATGTTGGCTCAGATCAAGCGCCCCCTGCCCTCCAATTCAGCCCTGCCGTTGCGCGGGAAAGCCGGTGCGGTCGCCTGTACTGTGCGTGAGCGCCCGGCGGTGAGCGACTTCGCAGCGCGAAAAGTGGGAAGCTAAGGCGGCGATGCCCCGCCCCCTTTGCTGCCCGCGTCCCGATCCGATACGCAAAAAGAATTGCGATGCTGCACTTGCACAAATCGACGAAGCACTCTACCTGCCCGCTCGTTCCAGAACGCTCGCGTCCACTAATTTTTCCGGGACTGGCGGGCCGTGTCCAGAGGGTCGTCGATGAGTGAACAGGAAAATGGCGGGCAGCCGAACGAAGGGCGGGAAGGCGACAACGGCGACAATGGAGCCACGCCGCGGGACGAAGGCCCTGCCAAGCGTCCGATCTACAAGCGGCCGGTGGTTATCGTCGTCGCCCTGTTGGTGATCGGCTTGATCGGCGTTTTCGGCACGCTTTACTATCTGCACGCGCGGCAGTTCACGTCCACCGACGATGCCTTTGTCGATGCCCATATCGTGCGAATTCAGCCACAGATTTCGGGTCAGCTCACCTTCATCGCCGATGCCGACAACAAGCATGTGAAGGCGGGGCAGCTTCTCGCGCGGATCGAACCGACCGGTCCGCAGGCGCAGCTCGATCAGGCGCGGGCCGGCGTGACTCAGGCCGATGCGGAAGTGTCTCAGGCGATCGGCCGGGTAGAAGCCGCGCGCGCGCAGGTTTCGCAGCAACAGGCGGAAGTCGCCGCCCGCCGCGCCGACGCGGCAAAGGCGGCCGCCGATCTCGCCCGCTACCAACGACTCAACAGCATCGACGACGCCGCGGTTTCCGGGCAGCAGCTCGACGCCGCCCGCGCGCAGGCGCAAAATACCGCTGCGCAGCTCGCTGCCGCGCGGCGCGCCGTCAACAATGCGCAGGCGCAGGTCGATGTCTCCCGCCGCGCCGTGGATGCCGCAAAGGCGCAGCGCAGCTCTGCCCAGGCGCAGGTCGATCAGGCAAAGGTCACGGTCGGCGATCTCGACGTCTATGCCCCCATCGCGGGTCAGGTCGTCAACCGCTCGGTCAATGTCGGCTCCACCGTCTCGCCCGCCAGCCAGATGATGGCGATCGTTCCCGACCACATCTGGGTCACCGCCAATTTCAAGGAAACCCAGATCACGAACATGAAGCGCGGCGATCCGGTGGACATAGAAGTCGACGCCTTTCCCGGCATCCATTTCCACGGCCATGTCGACAGTTTCCAGCGCGGTGCCGGTCAGGCCTTTGCCCTGCTCCCCCCGCAAAACGCGACGGGCAATTATGTGAAGGTGGTTCAGCGCGTTCCCGTGCGCATCGAATTCGACCGGCAGGAAAATGGTGCCGACTGGACGAAATATCCGATCGGCCCCGGCATGTCGGTTGTCCCCACCGTCAAGGTTCGCTGAGCCATGGCTTCGGCAGCCGCTGGCGGCCATGAATGGACACCGGCACGTTCGGTCGCCGGAAAGGCCAATCCCTGGCTGATCGTCGGCATGATCAGCCTGCCGACCTTCATGGAAGTCCTCGACACGTCCATCGCCAATGTTTCGTTGAACCACATCGCGGGCGGCCTTTCGATCTCCTACGATCAGGCGACCTGGGTTCTGACCAGCTACCTGGTGGCCAACGCAATCATCATCCCGATTTCGGGATGGCTGACGGAAGTGATCGGTCGCAAACGCTATTTCATGATTTCGATCGCGTTGTTCACCTTCGCATCGTTCCTGTGCGGCATCGCGCCGAACCTTCAGGTGCTGATCATCGCGCGAATATTACAGGGCGTTGGCGGCGGCGGCCTTGCGCCTGTCGAACAGTCGATGCTCGCGGATACCTTCCCGCCCGAAAAACGCGGCATGGCGTTCGCGACCTTTGCGATCGTCGTGGTCGTCGGCCCGGTTTTCGGCCCAACGCTGGGCGGCGTGATTACCGACAAGGCAAGCTGGCACTGGATCTTCCTGATCAACGTGCCGGTCGGCATCCTGTCGCTGATCCTGGTTCAGTTGTTCGTCGACGAACCCGATGCGATTAAGGAAGAGCGCCAGCGCCGCCTGTCGAAGGGCATACGCATCGATTATGTCGGCTTCGCACTGGTCGCAATCGGCCTCGGCCTGCTCGAATACACGCTGGACCGAGGCGAACGGCTCGACTGGCTTTCCAGCAGCACCATCGCCACCACTGCAACGATCTCCGCCATCGCGCTGGTCGCGTTCGTGATATGGGAATTGCGGCACCATGATCCGGTGGTGAATGTGCGCCTTCTGGGCGTGCGCAATTTCGCGATTTCCAACATATTGATGTTCACCGTCGGCGCGCTGGTGTTCAGCACGACGCAGCTAATCCCGCAAATGCTGCAACAGGTTCTGGGCTACAGCGCCACCGACGCAGGCATGGCGCTGACACTTGGCGGATTTGCAACCTTGCTCATGGTGCCGATCGCAGGCCGGCTTACCGACAAGGTGGACCTTCGCATGCTGATGTTCCCCGCCATGGTGGTGGAGGCAGGCGCGCTTTGGTACATGACCGGACTGAATGCGGACATTTCCTTTATCGATGCGTCGATGGCGCGGATGTTCCAGTCGGTCGGTCTGCCCTTCCTCTTCGTGCCGATCAACGCCGCCGCCTATATCGGCCTCCCGCCCTCCCAGACCGCGCAGGCTTCCAGCGTCCTCAACGTTTCGCGCAATCTGGGCGGCACCGTGGGCATCGCCTATTCGCAGACACTCTACGCCACCTATGGGCAGATAGAACAGTCGGGGCTGGTCTATCACCTCAATCCGCTAAACCAGAACTATATGGACTGGATGGATAAGGCGACGAGCGCGCTTGGCGGCGTGGGTCAAAGCATGGAAGGTCGGCTGGGCACGCTGTACCAGATCGTGCAACGGCAGGCGGCGATGAACGCTTTTATCGACACCTTTCATACAATGATGATCGTGGTGCTGCTGGTCAGCCCCGTCGCCCTGTTCCTCAAAACGCAAAAAGGTGCGAAGGCACCGGCGGGAGCGCATTGATGCTTCGCAAGTTTGTTCCCGGCCTGATGGCCGCAACCGCCCTTGCAGGGTGCACCGTGGGTCCCGACTATACTCCGCCCGAAGTCGAAACGCCCGCCCAGTTCGCCGAACCGGCGCCCACCCGCTCCGCCGATACGGTCGACCTTGCGCATTGGTGGACCGCGTTCGGTGATCCGCAGCTCGATGCGCTGATCCGTACCGCGCTCGCCGACAGCCCGGACGTGAAGACGGCCGCGTCGCGCCTGCGCAATGCGCGTGTCGCCGAAACGCTGGCCCGTGCGAACTATCTGCCTCAGGTGAACGCGAGTGCGGGCGTGAACCATATCGAACTGTCGAAAAATTCCGGTCTGTCCGAACTCGCAAAAGCGTTCGGCTCGGGCGGATCGGACGATTCCGACGGTGCGCCCAGCGGCATTGCGCTTCCGGGAAGCGGCATAACGACCTATTCGGCCGGTTTCGATGCAAGCTGGGAGCTTGACCTGTTCGGCGGTAACCAGCGTTCGGTCGAAGGTGCGGCGGCGCGTCTCGAACTCGCGCAATGGGACGCGCGAGACGCGGCGGTGTCGCTCGCGGCGGAGGTCGCGCGAAGCTATCTTGAACTGCGCACGCTGCAGCGGCGCGAAACCGTGATGAAGGAAGAGATAGAACGTCAAAAGCGCATGGTTTCGCTGCAGGCGAACCGGGCGCGGGTCGGCCTCAATCCCGAAACAGATACGGTTCGCGAAAACGCCGATTTGCAGGCGACGCAGGCGCAATTGCTGCCCATCCGGATCGAGGAACGCATCCATATGCATGCGCTCGCCGTACTCGCTGGCAAAGCACCCGGCTCAATGATCGCCGAATTGTCGCAGCCGACATCGGCCGCCGCCATCCCGCCTGCCGTTCCCGCCGGCCTTCCTTCCGATCTGCTGCGCCGGCGGCCTGATGTGCGCTCGGCCGAACGCCGCCTCGCCGCCGCGACCGCCGATGTCGGCGTGTCGGTTGCCGATCTCTATCCGAAATTCAGCCTGACAGGTGCGGCGCAGCTTATTTCCACTGCGCTCAGCGACCTGATATCGACCGACAGCATTCAGTTGCAGGGCGCGGCGCAGGCGACCTTTCCCATCCTGGACTTCGGGCGGCGTCGGGCGCGCGTCGACGAAAGCCAGGAAACCCGCCAGCAGGCGTATATAAGTTACCAGAAAACCGTGCTTACCGCGTTGCGCGACGTGGAAGACGCGCTGGCCCGCGTTGACGGGCAACAAAAACGCCGCAAGAATCTTGAAGCCAGCGTCGAATCCGCCCGGCGCGCGCTGAGCGCCGCGCAGGCGCGCTATGATGTCGGCCTTGCCGACATTTCCGCCGTGCTAGATGCGCGCCGCTCGCTCCTCCAACAGCGCGAAACGCTGACGCAAAGCACCGGCGACCTGCAGGATGCGCTGGCGTCGCTGTACAAGGCGCTGGGCGGCGGTTGGGATGACGCGACGTTGCAGAACATCCAAGCGATCCACCCCGCTCAGCTTGACGCGCCCCAAAACGGGTCCTAAGTCCCCGCATCCACGCTTCGGCATGGCCCCTTCGTCTAGCGGTCCAGGACGTCGCCCTCTCACGGCGAAAACACGGGTTCGAGTCCCGTAGGGGTCACCAGCAATTTCAACGACTTAGCGCCGGATAATCTGCACGAATTTGCAACTTACTGCAAATTTACTGCAAAACCGTAGTCGGAAATCGGCAGATTTTCACGGATTGTTCCGGACGATCGCCTCCCGCCCTTCTGCGGCGGAGGGATTGGCGAACGTCTGATTCGCGCCACAAAATCCGATCATTCACCCCACACCGGCGATACGCAAAAAGCGGACGTGCTGCAGCATGGACCGAATGGCGCCGCCGCCAACGTAGCCGCCATTCCGAGCCTCGGATTCGTTCATTGGTAGCTGCCATTCGTTCAGCAGCTTCCCGACGACGGCAACGGGCCGGTTCCGGACTATCCGTTCTTGGCGAGGTTTAGCAAAACGCTGCCTTTTCGCTTCTGTGCTGTAAAGGCCTCTCCACCCACCTGCGCATGATCACAGGCTTGAACTGGAATGGAGTGTCGAGATGCAATAAGTCGTTAGGATCGTTCTGGATCTCGCAAAGTCGGTGTTCCAAGCGCAACAGGTTTGACGTAAAGTTGCCATCGGGAAAAGGATTGATCCGTTATGTCGCTGAGCATGGACCGCTCGACCGAAGCGCGCCTCCAGAAAGACCTGAACGTCCTGCAGAACAAGCAGACCACCGAACTGAAGAAGGTGGCACAGGCAACTAAGAGTCAGAACGCTGCGATGACCGCCGCGTCCCGAGCGTCTTCCTCAAGCACGGCATCCTCTAAATTGGCGCAGGCCGAGAGGGATGGCAAAACCATCGAGCGGGCGCAGGATCAGGCGGCGCGCTACGGCGAGGAAATGGGACGCAAGAGAGACGAACTGGCACGGGTCCAGAAGCGGATACGCGATGGGGAAGCAAAGGAACGGAACGATCAGGCAAAAGCTCTTGAGAAGCAGCGAAAGGCCGATGACAAAGCGCGCAAGCAATTGCAGGACGATAATCGGAAACTGGCAAACGATCTCGGCGGCCTGAAGAAGCAGCTAACCGCTGCCATCGAGGCACAGGCGGCGCAGACACAGCCATTCACCGTCGAGAGCGGCGAAGGGCGGGACAGACCCTACGATTTCTTCATATCGCACGCTTCGGCCGACAAGAAAGATTTCGTTGATGGGCTAGTCGAGCAGGCTGAGGCGGCAGGCCTCGATGTGTGGTACGACAACAATGCCTTGGCGTGGGGAGACTCGATACGCCAAAAGATCGACGAAGGTCTTAGGCGCTCTTACTTCGGGGTCGTCGTTCTCTCACCCAGTTTCTTTGACAGGCCATGGACGGAATACGAGCTGGACGCGATCGTTCAGCGGGATCTTTCGGGACATGGACGCTTGTTGCCGATCTGGCATAGGCTTTCCCGTGACGACGTCGAACGTCATGCTCCTGCTCTGGCAGGTCGCCTCGCCCTTCCTACCTCGAACTACTCAACCACGCAGATCGTGGAGGAATTACTTGCCATGCGGGATAGGTTCAAAGCGGCAGGGGGAGGAGGTGCATAGCATCTCTTTCTTAGCATTACAGTTGCACTTTAGATTTTAGATGGGCCCGTCTGGCTGCGGCTTGATGCGATCGTCGCCAACACGACCAGGCGATGATGTAGGCGGGTTCGATCTGGCGCTGAGCGAGCTTGTGGGCGA
>NZ_JAHWZX010000005.1 GCF_019351405.1 Stakelama flava | reverse complement strand
TCCTGCGACGATATCGTCGACCATTGCTGCCACGCCTGGAACAAGCTTGCCGACCAGCCATTGCCCATCATGTCCATCGGACTGCGACAATGGGCACATGGGTTCTGATCAATGCGCTCTGGTATTACTCGCTTCCTTGAGGCTGATATAGCCTCCTCGCCGGCGGGATCTGGCCCAGGGCTTCATGCGGACGTTCGTCGTTGAATATCTGGCGGAAGCGCTCGAGCCGGGCCAGTTACGCCTTCTGGGTCGAGGAAGGCCGCGTCGCTGCTTCGCGCTTCAGGATTCGTAAAATCTAATGGGTGGCACGGGCTATTCATTGGAGCCTTTCACGCGCATGCGGCAGTTTGAGCGGCATGGCTAATGATGTCGCATTAATCGGTTTCGGCGAAGCGGGAGAAGCTTTCGCGCTGGCCGCTGGCTGGAAAGGCCACGCCGCCGCATTCGACATTCGCGCCGACCGACGAGCGGCGATCGAGAAAGTGGGGCTGCTCGCGATGAACGATGCTATTTCCACGCTTGTCGATACGCCGCTGGTGCTTTCGCTGGTGACGGCGCAACAGGCGCTCGAGGCAGCGCGTGACTATGCCCGCTATCTCAAACCGGGCGCGCTCTGGTGCGACATGAATTCCGTTGCGCCCGAAACCAAGCAGGCGGCCGCGGAGGCGGTTCATACTGCCGGTGGGAACTATATCGACGTTGCGGTGCTGGCGCCCGTCAAACCTGCACGAATGGTGGTTCCGCTGCTCGTCGCTGGGCCGAACGCGGTTGAGGCGCGCGGTCGCCTTTCGGCCGCAGGCTTCACCAACATCACTATCGTCGGCGAAGAGATCGGACGCGCCTCGGCGATCAAGATGATCCGCTCGGTCATGGTAAAGGGCATCGAGGCGCTCACCGACGAGATGATGGCCGCGGCCGAAGCAGCGGGGGTTGCCGACGAGGTGCTTGCCTCGCTCGACGCCAGCGAGAAGCGCATCGGCTGGGCCGAACGCGCCGCCTATAACCGCGAGCGAATGGCCACCCATGGCTTGCGCCGCGCGGCAGAAATGGAAGAATCGGCCAGAACGCTCTCCGCTCTGGGCGTCGAACCGATCATGACGAACGGCACGGTGTTCCGCCAGCGCGAAGCGGCGCAGCCGGAGGAAGCCGAAAGGGGAGCCGCATGAGCCTGATCATCGATTGTCACGGTCATTATACCGTTCTGGCTATGCCTTGAACACGACCGTCCGATGGCCGTTCAGGAAGACGCGGTCTTCGAGATGGTGTCGAACTGCTTCTGCGATGACCCGACGTTCGATATCGCGCCCCTTGTGTACGAGATCCTCGGCCGAATCCGCATGGCTGATCGATTCGACATCCTGATGGATGATAGGGCCCTCATCGAGGTCAGCCGTGACGTAATGCGCGGTCGCGCCGATCATCTTGACGCCGCGCTCGAACGCCTGGTGATAGGGTTTGGCACCCTTGAAGCCGGGAAGAAAACTGTGGTGAATGTTGATGCAGCGTCCCGAGAGGAACGATGCAAGATCATCCGAAAGGATCTGCATGTAGCGCGCCAACACCACCAAATCCGCACCGGTATCTTCCACCACCGCCTTGATCTGCGCTTCCTGCTGGGGCTTGGTTTCACGGGTGATCGGAAAATGATGAAAGGGAATGTCGCCGATCAGTGACGTGGTCATGGCGTCTCTCGGATGGTTCGAAATGATTCCGACCGCTTCCATGTTCAGTTCGCCGATCCGGTAGCGGTAGAGGAGATCTCCGAGACAATGATCGAACCGCGAAACCATGAGCACGACCTTTTTGGGAACCGCGTTGTCGCGGAGTTCCCATACCATCCCGAATTCCTCGGCAACTGCGACAAAGCGCTGCTGCAAGTCGCTCAACGAGACCGAACCCGGCGTGAAGACGACTCGCATGAAAAAGCGCCCGTTTCCGGGATCATCATATTGCTGCGCGGCGACGATGTTGCACTCTTGGTCGCACAGAAAGCCGGCCACCCTGGCGACAATGCCATGGCGATCGGCGCATTGCAGTCGCAGCGTATAATTGGCCATCGAATAGTCCTTTGCAGGATCGCCCCAGCCTCCGGAAAATCTGTACGGAGCAATTGGACGACGCCGCCCGGTCCCGCCCGGAGATGAACGGGCGGGACCAACGCGGATCAGATTTGAATCGGTTGGTGCAGCGGTCAGGCTGCTTCGACCTGATAGGGTCGATATCCCTGACGAATCTTCGAGGCGACGGGACTTGGGGCCACCACTGCGCGCACCTGAGTTTGCTTATGGCGTTCGACGACCGGCCGGTTCGATCCGCCATTTGGCTCGCCCCACGTCACTTCAACGGTATCCCCCTCGGCGACACTTGCATCGACAAGCGCGAGGGATATCCAACGGCGAGCGTTTGAGCTGTAGACTACATAGGTGGAAAACCCGACCGGCGACCCATTCGCGGTGACCGCATCGAACGGGAAGGTCGCATAATATGCGGCCGGCGCTTCCATGAACTTGAAACGCTCATCTCCCTCGTTGAACTGGGAACGGAAGATGTCGACGACATCATCATTGTCCCAGACCAGCGTAACCTTGCGAAGGTGCGGCGCCTCCTGCTTTGCCAATAGAGCGTCGCGGCCGATGAAATCATGATTGAAGTCGATGAACTTGTAGCCGGCATCCCAAGGCGTGATGTAAAAGTCCTCGATTTGATCACTGACCATGCTTCCGCCGAGCGAGGCGTTTGCTTCAAAGCCCTTGTCGGGCAACCAGCGGCGATAGTCGGCAAGCTGCGGATCGGAGTAGATCGCCGGCAGCACCGAAGCGAACCAACCCGACTCCGTGCTCGCCGTCGAATATGCTCGCGCTCCGCCCTGCAGGAGACCGAAGTCGCGCCCCGCTTCGAGAATTGCCGCGCGCACCTCTTCGGCTTCCTCGGCGGGACCGAATAGTTCCAGCCCGGGTGCACCGGCCATGCCGTGCTTTAGCGCGCGCACGTTACGGCCATTGATCTTGATCTTACCCATCGAAAAGAACTTGATGTCCTCGATTGGCCCGCCATTGAGCTTTTCGAGGATTGCCCATGCATTGGGGCCCTGCACTTCGAACCGGAAGGAACGACGGCCACGGTTGTTGCCAAGCGTACGCTCGTCGCGTTCGACGACGACGTCATAGTTTCCCTTGACGGCGTTGAACTGAACCCAGTTCGGCACATGCGGCCGACCCACCACGTTAACTCGGAAGTCGTCGAGTCCGAACAGCACGGCATCGCCGATGACCTGTCCCTCATGATTGCAAGTTACGAGTTGCTTGGCCTTGTTACGCCCGAAAGTCTTAAAGTTGTTGATCGCCAAGTCGGACAGCAGGCGGATGGTGTCCGGGCCTTCGACGTACAGGTCCGTCATATGGTGGGACTGATCGAGCAGTACGGCGGTGTTTGCCCACGCTTCGCATTCGTCACGCCAGTTCGAAAATTCTGGTGCGATCGGGAAGACATATTGGCCGATTTGCGAATTTTGCAGCATGTTCAGCGCTCCGCCGGACCGATCAATCTTGTCTTGCAGGGTGCCCATAAAGTTTCTCCAGGATTTGTTCAGGAAGGTTTTGACATCACGAGGCCGCTCGGCGGGCGGCATATGCAGTGATCCAATCGATCGTTTTGGCGATTCCACCGAACGGATAGAAATGTAGGCGCACGGCTCCGTGCTCGGGCCCCAGCCCCTTGCGAAGCGCGTCTAGAAACCTGTCGGGCCCGGCGGGACCGACGAGCCGCCCAAGCGAAATGCCATATTTAGATAGGACTGCGGCGGAGGCGCCCACGCCGCACATCGCGGCAAAGCGGATAAGGGTCTTGATGCCTGCCGGCCCGGGAACACCGATACGAACCGGATAGTCCAACCCGCGCGCTCGGAGTTCCTGTAACCAGGAAAGGATAGCATCCGCTTCGAAGGCAAATTGGGTCACGATAAGGGGAGCCATCGAACGCGCTTCGATCGCAGCACATTTGGTCTCGAGCGCCTGCCAGCATTGAGCAGGCGACATCACCGGATGCCCCTCCGGGTGCCCGCCTACCCCGATGACCTTTACCCCTGCGGCCTCGAAAGCTCCGGTTTCGATCATCGCCATGCTATCGGCAAACGGACCTTCGGGTTCTGCGGGATCGCCGGCCACCACGAAGCATCTTTCAACGCCCGCTTCGCGAACCGCACTATGGAGGAAGCGCGCAAATTCTTCGCGCGATTCGATGCGACGTGCCGAGAAATGGGGCATCGGCTCGAACCCCAATTCCCGAACTGCTTTTGCTGCAGCAACGCGCGCCTCGTGACTCTCATTTGGCAAATACGGCACTGCAATCGGCGCGCCGGACCAGATGCGAGGTGCCGCGGCTATCAAAGCATCGATGTCCTTTGCCGTAACTTCGAGCGAATAGCCCTCGATCAGGGTTTCGTGGGGCGCAAGCCACGCCGGATGAACGATCGGCCGACCACCGTTCGCTCCCGCACTCATTTGGCGTCGCCGGCAACCGAATATGTAATCGCCGCCTTGCGCGTCGCCAGAAACTCGTCGAGCGTTTCGCCCCGAAAACTCGCATAGATTTCCGGATTCGGCACTCCGACAACCGCAGCCATCTTCTCGAGCATGAAGAAGCTGACGCCGCGTTGGACCATGTCCAGCCAACGTCGGTCGCGGATCAGGGCCTTCTCCTCGTCCTCCAGGCCATATTCATCGGCCAGCGCCTCGAAGTCGCTCAGGAAACGCGCGCGGTGTTGCGGCTCGATCAGGCGGTGAAGAAAATCGTTGATGCGGTAGTTTGCGTGGCTTCGGGCAAGGGTGAAGGGATATGTCCCTTCAAGCCGTTCGGCCCCGGCCACTTCTCGTCCGATCCGCTCACGATGCTTGTCGTTCTCTGCCTCAGTGGCCGCCGAAGCCGTGTCTTCAAAGACCAGGGTAGCAATATTGGTGATCGAGGGAGCATAGTTCGCTTTGTGCACCAGCCGGACATGGTCCGACAAAGCGCCCCTCATGATCAGCCACATAATCACTTCAGAGCCTTCCCAGCCGCCGCGCTCAGCCAGTTCGGCGATCGTCATTCCGGCAAGCTGGGCGGGGTCCCTTTCCAGCAGGTTCAGGAATTCATCATCCCATGCTTCGTTGATGAACCCTGCTCGCTCGCCATGGACCTGATGAGAAAGGCCCCCCGTCGCCATCACCGCCACCCGCAAATCTTCGGGATAGGATTCGATAGCGCGGCGCAGGGCCTTGCCCAGCTTCCAGCACCGTTTGGCGCTGGGGATGGGCAGTTGGAGTACGCCCACTTGGAGCGGGATGATCGCGCCGTCCCAATTTCCATCGGGGCCGGACAGCATGCCCAGCGGCGAGAGGCATCCGTGGTCCAGGGGCTTGTTCTGGAAAAATGACATGTCAAATTCATCAGTCATCAGCGAGGCGCCGATATACCGGGCGAACTGGGCATGTCCGCGGGCCGGGGGCACACGCCTGGGGCCACCGCCTTCATCCGCGGGCCGGTATTCGTCGTCGACGCCTAGGCAGAAGGCTGGATACTGATCAAAGAAGAATGAGGTCACATGATCGTTGTAGATCATGAAGATTACGTCGATCCGCTGCTCTCGAACCCATTTTCGGATCGCGTCGAACCCTGCAAAGATTGGAGCCCAGACGGGATCAGACTGCTTGTTGGTATCCTTGGCAAATCCAATGGTCGGTGAATGAGACGCACCGATGCCGCCGACAAGCGTAGCCATATCGCTCTCCTAGCTCTGCTATTATTTTTATTCACCGTAAGGACTTGACGGTTTGGGAACAATTCCTGACTCGTGAACACATTGTCCACTATTGGAAACGACGATGCGCTGGCGGATTGACGACCTCATCATGTTCTGTGCGGTGGTCGACGCGGGCGGAATTTCTGCCGCAGCGGCGAAACTGGAATGTCCGAAATCCAGCGTAAGCAAGGCGCTGGCACGGCTCGAACGCGATGTCGGACTGCTGCTGATCGAACGCACCTCGCGGCGCATGCGCGTTACACCCGAAGGCGAAGCATTTCATGCGCGCGCGGCTGTCATCCTCGAACTCGCAGAGGAAGCAGATGCCCTGGCCCAAGGGCTGCGCACCGAACCGGCAGGTCAGGTCACCTTGTCGCTGCCCGCGGCCTTCTGCCGGGAGATTTTTGCTCCAAGACTGAACGAATTCGCGGAAGCCTATCCGGAAATCGCGCTTGAGCTGGTGGTTCCGTCGCGCGGCGGGCTCGGCAGCGACGAATGCGACATGGCCGTGGTTGGAGGTCCTCAACCTGATTCAACGCTCATGCAAAAGGTCTTGCTCGGCGGGCGCCTTCTATGGGTCGCAAGCCCTGATTTTGCGGCAAAGCATAAGCTGACGGACGCCCCGCCGTCCGATTTCGGCGATCTCAAAATCTATGAAAGTAGATTCGCCGGCACGTCAATTTCACTCAATCTCGATGGCATCGGCCAGCGGCTGGCGCTGCCTTCTCGCGGTTTGCGCGCCAACGATCCGCTTACCGTACGAGAAGCGGTGAAAGCCGGGCTTGGAGTCTCGTTTCTCCCGGAACGCTACTGCGAAACCGCCCTGCGAGAAGGCACGCTTGTAGAAGTATGGGAGCGCGTTCAATTTGCCGAGGAAGCTGCCCGGCTGGCGGTGGTCTTTCCAGGTAGCCGCCTGCTTTCACCACGGTTTCGCGCGGTAATCAATTTCCTTGACGAAATCTGTCATCGCCCCGACGCCAAGGCCTCGGCCGGTCAACAATTGACCGACCAGTCGAAATCCAGGGGCGCTTCGCGAAACGCAAATCGATCGAGATGACGTTCGATGACACCTCGCATTACCTCGTCCTTTTCCTGGTCGTCGGTCAGCAAGGTGATATCGATACCGTCATTGCGTGCGGCCATCGTCGCTCGTGGTCCGTCGGGAAAGGGAAAGGTGGCGACACTATCCTCCCAGCTTGCCGGCATCCGGTGTCTCCAATGGCTAACCAACTGCTTGAGATAACGTGACGGTTTCTCGCAGACGACCGAGGCTTTTGATGTGACAGCCATCAATTTTTCTCCCGTCCCTGATTGAATGCGTCGTCGAACCGCACCGCAGGTAACTCCCACAGCAGCGAACGGACAAAACCGACGGCTTCGGCGGCGCCGTGAAGACGGTCCATGCCCGCATCTTCCCATTCGATCGAAATCGGGCCCGCATATCCGCTCGAACGCAGCGCTCGAAACGCGTCTTCCCAGGGAACATCGCCATGCCCAGTCGATACGAAATCCCAGCCGCGGCGTGGATCCCCCCAAGGCAGGTGCGAGCCCATGACGCCCGCACGCCCGTTGTTCGGTCTCAGCCGCGTGTCCTTGCAATCAACATGATAGATGCGGTCGGCAAAATCGACGATGAAGCCGACCGGATCGATATTCTGCCACATCATGTGTGATGGGTCCCAATTGAACCCAAAGGCCTTGCGATGCTCCAGTGCCTCCAGCGTTCGCTTGCTCGACCAATAGTCGTAGGCGATCTCGCCTGGATGCACCTCATGGGCAAAACGCACGCCCTCGTCATCAAAAACGTCGAGTATCGGATTCCACCGATCCGCAAAATCCACGAAGCCGTGCTCGATCACTTCGTCGGGAACGGGCGGAAACATCGCGACATAGGGCCAAATCTTCGAGCCGGTGAAGCCGACTACCGTGTCGACACCGAGTTTGCGAGCGACCTTCGCGGTGAGTTTCATTTCCTCGGCCGCGCGTCGGCGCACGCCCTCTCCGTTGCCATCGCCCCAGACCCTGGGTCTCACGATCGCTTGGTGGCGAAAGTCGATCGGGTCGTCACAGACCGCCTGGCCCGTTAGATGGTTGGAGATCGCAAATAGCTGGAGCCCGTGCGCATCGAGTATCGATCGCCGCTCAGCAAGATAGTTATCATCTTCCGCCGCGCGCCAGACATCGAGATGTTCACCCGAACAAGCGATCTCAAGGCCATCATAGCCCCACCCAGCAGCAAGGCGGGCGACTTCTTCCAGTTTCAGATCGGCCCACTGCCCTGTGAAAAGGGTTACGGGAGGCGATGAAGTGGTCATGACGGACCCTCCTGTTACGTTTCAGATTGCATCCGCAGGTACGTCGACCCACCGGCCATCTCGGGCCGAGGCGATGACTGCGTCGATAATGCGCGCGGATCGGAGACCATCGCTGAATGTCGGCAGGCCGTCGGGCTTCCCGCCTCGAACCGCGTCATAGGTGTCGGCGACGAAATTCTCGAAACACTGTGCATAACCTTGCGCGTGTCCTGGCGGCAGCGTCGACAAACGGCGCGCATCGGCAGCCCCCCTACCGGGGTCACGCTGAAGCATTTCGACGGAAGCCTCGCTCCCAAGCCATATTGTTTCCGGGTTTTCCTGATCGAAAACGACGGATTGCCTTGCCCCGTCGAATTCGAACCAAAGCCGGTTCTTTCGCCCTGCGGAAACTTGCGAAATCACGGCAGATCCAAGGACACCCGACCGTGTGCGGAACATGATTGTCGCGGCGTCTTCGGTATCCACCGCCACCTTGGGGCCCGAACCTTCTCCACCGAAGGTCATCGACGTGGAAGCCGGTCGCTCCGGCACGGTAGTAGTCATTGCGGCCATCAGACTGGCAATTCGCTCCCCGCTGACAAACTCCATGAGATCGCACCAGTGGGAGCCGATGTCCGCAAAGGCGCGCGAGGGTCCGCCGACGGCGGAATCGACCCGCCAGCTTGTCGCATCGGGCGACAAAAGCCAGTCCTGCAGGTAGGATCCGTGCAGAAGCTGCCAGTTGCCGAAATCACCTGAAATGACGCGTGCGCGGATTTCCCGGACAAGCGGGTGAAAGCGGTATACGAACGGAACCGTTGCGATTTTTTCATGGGCCGCGGCAAGGTCGAAAAGCCTTTCCGCTTCGTCGCTGCCGACAGCGAGCGGCTTCTCGCAAATCACATGAGCGCCTGCCGCCACTGCCGCTTCGACGTGCCGCGCATGCAGCGCGTTCGGACTACAAATATGCACGACATCGGGACAATGCGCAGCAAGTTCATCGAGTGACCCGATGGCCGCAATATTCCATTGCAGCGCAACCTCTTCACTGCGCGCCGGCGAGGATGCCATCACCCCTATCACCTCGCCTCCGGCGAGCAATGCAGCGCGCCGGTGAATCTGCCCGATCATACCGGCACCCAGAATGGCAATGCGAAGCGGCTTCTTCATACGCAATTCTCAATCATCAAGTTCGACCAATGCTATGAAGGCCGGGTCCGGGACGCTCGTCTGCGTCAACCAGGTCAGGGCCCCGGTATCCGGATTGACCGAATAGGAGCGCACAAGATCGGCCGGGCGGTCCGCTACCAGCAGAAACGAACCATCGCTCGCGAAGGTGAAGCTTCTTGCTGCGAGGCCTGGATGGACCGACGGTGAGAGCGTCACTGCCCCCTGTCGCGTCAAATGGCCGTCCGGCTCTATTCGGAACCAGGCGAGACTGTCCTCCCCCCGGTTGTTCACATAGACAAGGCCACCGCCGGGATGGACACGGACCTCAGCAGGCTCGTTCGTGCCCCGATAGCCGGCGGTGACGGTCGAAACGCGCTCGACCAGTTCGAGTTCACCCGTGGCAGGATCGAAGCGGAGACTGGCTAGCTCCGACGCGAATTCCAGGGTCGCAAAGGCCATTCGGCCCGTCTTGTCGAATGCAAGGTGGCGCGCGCCCGTTTCCGGGGGAAATTTGAACTCGGAAACGATGTTTAAGCCGGGCGAGAGGTCGAGGACCAGAATGCGGTCCGTTCCTTTGTCGCACACCAGCACGTAATTTCCCGACGGATCGATAACGGCGCAGTGCGCGTGCGGATTGGACTGGGCATGCCCGCCATTTTGCGGTGATGAGTTGGGATCGGTTCCGCGTCCCGAAAGGACCTGCAGGCCGGTGATGCCGCTGATACGTCCATCGTCCTCGAGAGCAAAGAGGATCGCAGTGGAATCATCGTAAACATATTCGACCGACCAACTCCCGTCCTCCGCCTGGACCACCTTCTCAACATGCTGGAAGTCGCCGTGATTGGCGCTGACCAGAAAGCGCTTTTCCGGGTGGTGGTCGAGAAAGGTGGGCCGGGGTCCGGGAGCGATCCGCGCGTTCAGCCAACTCAGTTTTCCGGTCTCGCGGTCGATCGCGAGTGCATGAACTGCTGCGGGTTTGTCCACTGGCCCGCGTCCGTCTGTCTTTCGCTCGTCGACCGCATAAAGGGTATTTGTCTCCGGAGCATGAAGCAGATAGCCGGCATCCTTCGGCTCGGCTGCATGGCCAAGTGCCGTGAGCGCTGCGCCTCCGGAGGCGACATGAAACGAAAAAATGCCGCCCCCGCGCGCATCAGGCGAAACACCGTACGTGCCGACATAGGCCACTAAGCGAGGCACTATTGCGCTCCGGCGTCGGCAGTTACTCCAATCAGGCGTCGCAGCATCGCTTGATGGCGGCGCACCTGCTCTACTTCATCCATCATCTCCGCTCGGGTCCGGTCCTGCGAATATCGCTGTCCCTCATATTCGGTATTCACATACCCTTCGAAGCCCCCTTCCCTGAGGGCGGCGATTGCGCCGGCGGTATCGATGGCAAGATCATGGAACTCGCCGGGGGAATTTGGGACGGGAGACATGTTGTTGAATTTCCCGTGGCAACTGATCACGTGCTTCGCGAGTTCGCGCATCGTTTCGAGCGAGGTGTTCGATTGCATGATCGCTTCGGCGACGACGACATAATCGATTTCGGTCGGCTCGATCACTCGCGATTCTGCGAATGCCTTGAGGGCGGCAAAGGGCTTGGCGAGTCCGGCTTCGCACCCGCCTCGGCTAACGAAATTTTTCCACGCGACACGCAGATTGCCGGCCGTCTGGTTCGACACGTCGTCAAGCGCAAAGGGGGCAGTGCCCGCTTGCAGCATAGCCGAAAGCTCGACGGACGCAGCGCTTGCCTCCCGGCTGGCACCGCGTCGTTCATACTGGGCGAGCAGCACTTCGCTTGGTCGAAATCCAAAGATACCAAAATCAGGAACGATGCCGAGATGATGCGTGCCGCTGCGCTCGACATATTCGACGATCTCGCCGACCTGGCGCCCCTCCAGGCGCATCGGCTGATGGACTTCCTTGCCCAGCCGCAAATCCAGCTCTTCCGCAAGCGGAAGCGCCGCGATCAAGACCTCGATGGGGCAAGTTGAAAGCACCCGCACATTGGAAAATCCCAACCGCTTGGCCAGCCGCAGGTCACGCTCCAGACGCTCGGTGACCTCGTCGTAGCTCATCACATGGTCCCGAAACTGGAGCACGTCGAAGGAGACGTCCATCGTCACGGGAACGGTTCCATAACGTTCCATCCACATGAACCAGCGCGATACGAAATCCTCGCCCGGATCCGGGTAGCGCAAGCTCATCTCGTCGACGATCTCGATGCCATCCGCATAGGGCAGATGCTCGCCGACCTCGCGGATCTGATCCTCTAGCGTGAGTTCGCGAAAGAACTGGGACTGCTGATAGCTGTAAAGCGAAACGCCGAGTTTCATGTCGACCACCTAATTTTTGGAAGAGCTGTTTCGCTTTCGTCCGTCATCGAAAGCGCGTTCACAATTGTACCCCGGGGAGAAGCTCGATTTTGTATTTGGCGACTGCGGCTATCTCGCGCGCCCGCGCTCTTTGGAATGCCGGTCTTGCGGTCACGTCGCTGGCATGGCGTTCGAGCAGGGGCCAATCAGTCAAATCGAGCCCACCGCTTTGCGCGGTGCTGTAATTCCAGAAAAGATAGGTGTCGACGATGGACCAGGCAGAGCCGTACCAAAACCGTCCAAGCTCAAGTCTCGCTGAAATCGCTTCGAGAACGGGGGCGTATGCAACGACACCGCTGCGCCGAACGCTGTCCTCGTCGTCATTGTCCACATAGCGATACGGCGCGCGCAGCATACGCGTTAAAGGGTGCAACGAAGCGGCACACCAAATGAGATCCTGCAGCCCAGCGTTGCAGCCAAACTCGTCTGCCTCAGCCGGAAGCAGACCCGCCTCTGGAAATTTTCGATGCAGGTGAAACAGGATGGCTGCGTTTTCCATGAGCAGGCGCTCTCCGATCCGCAATGCAGGCACCTTTCCCGTTGGATTGAACCTTCGCTGGTCGCTGCTGTCGAACTTGCGAAATTCACTGAGGGGCAGCGTTTCGAATTCGAGGCCGATCTCTTCGAGTGCCGTTATTGTCACGCGTGAACAAGCGCCGGGAGCATGGATGAGAAGTATATCAGACAATGTCAGAGCCTCCTTGCCAAGGACGTAATGGAAACACTGGCGGCGACGCCGAACACCTCAGACGTCCTGCTTTTCATCAAGGGTCAGGACGTAACTGACGACATTTGGCGTTTTGTCAGAACCCGCCCCGGTGCCCAGCTCGGGCGGTGTCTCGACCCATACCTTATCGGTGGGAAGATAGCCGTAAGCCGCGATGACACATTGTTGAAAGCGCACGGTATGCTCGCCCGGCGCCAGACCTCCAGGGCAAGCGACGTGCAGAATCGCTTCGTCATCGAAATCCCAGTGTTCCCACACTGCACTCTTTATTTCCTCGAATGTGCGCGGGGGTTTGCCGTTGATCTCGAAACTCTGCGCTTCGCGGGGATAGGTCACCCCATCAACCTCGAGGAAGTAGCCCGTATGAAGCGACAGAAAAACGCCTCGGTAGTTTGCGATGCGCACTGCCATTTTGAAGCCGACGACGGTACCGTCCACAACCTCGTTACGGAGGCTGTCGGCCCGAATGAGGTAATTGTCGAACATGTGTTATCCTTGAGTTTGCGTTTGTTCCACTGGCTCCTGCTCGGGCATGTTGCGCGGAAAAAGAAATATCCAGACAAGCGTGGTGAGGATCGCCAGTCCGACTGGGAACGACCAAAGGGGGGCCCATGCAGAAGGGCCACCTATTGCTTCGGCCGGCGCTACTTTCGCTGCGTAAAGGGCTCCCGAGGCAACCGAACCGATTGCCCCACCGAAGCCGGAAATCATAAGAATGAGCCAGCTCTGTGCTTGAGACGCCAAATGCGCAGGTGCCAGGCGCGCTATGTACATCGCACCTACAACGATGAAATAGTCAGCGCAGATGCCATGTAGCGCCACGCCGGCTATGGCCGCGCCGAGGACGCCCTTCCCCGCGAGAATGAAGAGGAGGAAGCGCACGCTCCAGGTTGCCATTCCGAGTGCCAACGCCCATTTCATGCCGATCCGGCTCAGCGCGAATGGGATAGTAATGATGAAGATGACCTCGGAAATTTGTCCGATCGCCAAAAGGCCTGCGACGTTCTCGATGCCGAGCGCTGCCAAGTACGGCGAGGCATAGGCATTGTAGAACCCCAGTGAAATTGCGGTCATCAGAATGCAGATCATCAGCACCGCGAAACGCCTGTCACGAAACAGCACGAGCGCGTCGATGCCAATTGCGTCGCCAAGAGCGAGCTTCGCACCCGCCGACGGCGGCGGAGTGTACGGAATGGTCAATGCGTAGACGGCAAGGAGTACGCCTGCTCCTGCGGCAAAATAAAATACTCCCGCGGAAGCTGAAAAACCGAGGGTGCCCACCCCAAGACCAGCGGTTACCCACCCAATTGTCCCGAACACCCGCACATACGGGAACAGGCGAGCATTCTCTCCAAGAAGCGTCAGCGCAATCGAATTAGCGAGCCCTAGCGTCGGCTGAAACAAGGCCATGTAAACGAACAAGAGAGCAAGCGTGAGATAGAGGTTTCCCGCTGCAAGCACCGTAGGCACGGAGGCGATCACCACCGCGCCCGCGACATGGAGGATCGCGAGCAAGTTTCTCGGAGCGATGAACCGATCGCCCACTGCGCCCATAAACAGCGGCGAAACGATCGCAGCCACTGCGCTAAGCAAATAGGCGTTTCCAATAATTGACGCAGCGCCATGCGAGGCGAGAACCAAGCCCAGGGTGGGCAGCCACGCCCCGAACACCATCAGTTCGAGCAGCATCATTGCACTGAGGCGGACCGGCAACGCCCAACCCGTAGCAGGTCGTTTTAGAGCTACGTTACCTATAACTGCGGGACCTTGCATCTAGGACCACTCCGTTTGCGCAGGCGCCCGGCCTTCTATAACTGGCAGGCGCACTTGGCTTTCCGACCCGATCGAAATCATTGGGTTTCTAAGCGTTTTCATACGCGGCCAAGCTGTTCTGCGGCGTGGGCAGCAGCACGAGAACTCAGCGCCATTACCGTCAGCGTGGTGCCCGCACACCCGCCGCTCGCAAAGGCGCTTGCGTCTGTCACATAGACATTGGACGCTCCCCAAACGCGGTTATGGGGATCAAGCACCGAATTTGCTGGATTCGTCCCCATGCGTGCGCCTCCCGACTCGTGAATGCACGCGCCAAGAGCCATTGAACGGCGATAGTTCAGCCGGAAGAGCATGCGGCTAAACCAGTTTGCGTCAGGAAACGCGCCGCGCCCATGTTCTTCGAGTCCAAGATAGGTTGCTACCCATTCGGTCTCGAGACCGGCGTTAGCGCACATCTCGTAGATCGACTCCGCTTGTGCGCGCGCCATCGCATTCTCGTTCTCGCGCATCCGAATTTCGATGTGCGGAATTGGAACGCCCCAGCGGTCTTTACGCGAGTGATGCAAGGAGACACGATTGTCGGCGTTTGGAAGGACTTCGCCAAACCCCATGATGGCAAACTTGGCTGGCGCATCAGGCGGCGAGTAAAGACGCCCAATCGTCCCTTGATACCCATAGCCGCGTAAAAAGCGGTTGTCGGTTACGCTATCAAGATTAGCGAAGCGCGGGATGAACACGCCTCCGGAAACGCCATAGAACGGATCTGGCGGAACGCTATCTTCGATTTCATTACCGGTGCGGCCCGGAACGGTGCCCGCGATCATTGAGATGGTCTGGTCGAGAAAATAGCGGCCGAGGTTGCCTGAGGCATTGCCGAGACCTGCAGGATGTCGTCCTCCCGCAGAGTTGAGCATTAGGCGAACTGACTCGATCGGCGAAGCGCACAGCATCACCAATCCGGCATGAGCGATGTGTATCTCCTTCGACCTGCGGTCGGCGAATTCCACACCGGTCGCGAGCCCTGACTCTGGGTCGGTCAAAACGCGTCGGACGACCGCGTCCGCGCGTATCGTTAAACGGCCGGTTTCTTGCGCATCGAGAATGGGTTGTGGCACTCGGCGGATGTTGGGCGGCATATATCGCCACGAAATCGCTTTGCGCGACGGCCAGCGCTGCTCGGTCTCGGTCTTGAAGTCGCGCTCTGCGGCGGAGAGCTTGGATGGGCCGGCGAAACGACTGTCTGGCAGATTGGGAATCCCCTCGGGACATCCTCGGATTTGGAGGAGTTTCTCAACTCTTTCGTACCAGGGCTCGAGATCGGAATAACCGATTGGCCAGTCTTGGCCATGTCCATCACGGCTCGCGGCTTTGAAGTCATAATCCGACCAGCGTAATAGAACACGACCAAAGGTGTGCAGCCTGCCCCCAAGCTGTTTTCCTCTTATCCAAAGGAATGGGGCATCCTTGGGCGTGCTGTATGGATGCTCGCGATCATCGACGAACAGATGCCGCTGCTGAGCGCCGTAGAGAGCCACTTTGGACTGAATAGGCTGGCCAGTGAGCGCAGCGCGCAATCGGTCGCTAAGCTGGATGCCTTTTTCTTTCGGACCGGACTTATTTTCAGGAAAGTCGGCGTCACTGATCGGACGTCCCGCCTCAAGCAGGAGAACGTCGAGTCCGCGCTCGGTCAACTCCTTTACCGCGAAACTTCCGGAAGCCCCGGAGCCTACCACAATGGCATCGTAGCTGTTTTTCATGTCACTCACGTACGCCTGCCGGCGTTGAAAACCCACGCATCGCGCGCAGAAGGGCCTGTCCCGCGCCCGCTGTCGCCGATGAGGCGACAGCTTCCGCGGCCGGAGCAGGCATTTCGGTTCAGAGAAATCAAAAGTTGTAGCCTACCCGAACTCCGAACTGGAACGGGTCGGTCAGGGTGAAGCCCCCGATTTCCACGATTCCGAGGCGGCGCGTGTTTTCCAGGTTTTCGGCGTAGCCTTGTATGTACCAGTCGTCCCCGGGGGCGTAATAGCCTAGTGAGAGATCGGTACGGGTGTAACTGTCTTGACGATAGCGCACGATCGAACCGCCTGAAGGAATATAGTCCGTCACCAGATACGAACTGGAATATTTGAGCGACGCCTGCCCCGTGATGCGACCGCCGTTGGAGAGCGGAAAATCCTGTTTAAGCGCTATCCGTCCATTGAACTTCGGCGAAAAGTCCAGCGCCTGTCCTTTGAAATTGGTGTCGTCACCGACCAAGGTGCCTGGGACAAAATTACCGTACTCGGTATGCAGGATCGATGCGCTGTAATCCACGTGAGTCGTCGAGGCGATACGCAGAGAGCCCTCAAGTTCGGCACCTGTAATTGCGGCCGGGGCGTTAAAGGTTGTCGCGCCACCGCTGGGCGAAACCGCACTAACTTGATGATTCTTGTAATCGTAGTGGAAGATGTTGAACGCGAAATAGAGAGCTTGATCGAAAACTCTCCCTTTCACGCCCGCCTCATAGTCAGTGATGAGTTCGGGCTGGTATACGAAGGGCGCGCCGGCGCTCGTGGAATCGGCGGTGCCATCATTGAAGCCGCCGGCCTTGTATCCGGTCTCAACCTTGGCATAGGCCACGACATCATCGGTCAAGTCACCCTCAATCTGGGCCTTCCACGTCAGTTTGTTGGCCGGGGCGTCACCACCGGGATAATATGCGATGTTGTTCACCGGCTGGCCCTCGAAGATCGACATGTTATCGACTGCGGGCAGTTCATTATACGGCAAACCGCCGCCGAGAGCCGAGGGCACGAACACCGTCTTGCCGATGCGCGACTTTTTGTCCCGAGTAAGCCGCAAGCCACCGGTGAAGCGCAGGCCGGGCAGGACTGAGTAGGTAGCATTCGCAAAGCCGGCATATGTGTCAGCCTTGCTCACCATGTTGTAGCCGATGGTGGCCGTGAAGCCGCAGCAAAAGTTCAGGTAATCGGTATAGGGTTCATACTCGTGGAAATAGTAAAGCCCAGCGACCCATTGCAGCGGACCCGACCCCGTCGAAGCAAGGCGCAGTTCCTGCGTGACCTGGCTATGCTTGTGCAAGCTGTAGGCTCGGTCGCCCTGGCCTGTAGAAGTGATGTCGTTGCGTGAGCTCAGGACGTCGAGGTCCGATTTCCGATACGACCCGATATAGGTGAGCGTGGCAAAGCCCAGATCGGAATTAAGTTCCGCTGAGATGCCGCCCGCCTCCAACTTGTAGTAATTGTCCAAGCCGGGGAGCGCATAGCGGAGCGAATGGTCGTCATTCTGTGCCAGAGCTCGATCTGAGGCGATGAACGCCGGCCCCGCCTCGTCGATCTTGCTATAATCGGCGATAACCAGCAGATCGGTTCCTGGCGCGATGTCCCAGCGCAGGCTGCCGCGAAAGCCAAAATTATTCTGATCGTCGACCGCCCGCGTTCCATCACGGGTTTTCGTGTAGCCATCATGGTTGTTGTACGTGCCGGCAATGCGCAGCGCCAGATTGTCGGTCAGAGGTGCGTTTACGGCACCGTTTAGGCGCACTGTATTGTAATTTCCGTATTCTGCGGAGAGCTTTCCCCCGAACGTTTTCGAAGGCGGCGTGGTAATCACGTTGATCACACCAGCCGTGGCATTGCGACCGTAAAGCGTTCCCTGCGGCCCCCGCAACACTTCCACTCGGTCAACATCAAACATCGCCAGCTGCTGTTCGGCCGGACGAGCGATATATACGCCATTGAGATTGAATGCGGTCGCAGGATCACCTTTGGGAAGAAAATCCGAGCTTGAGACACCACGTATCGCAAAGCCCGCGACCGAATTCTCGACGTTCGGCAATACGTTAGTGAGATCGCTCGCCTGGGTCACACCTTGCGACAGGAGTTGCGCGCCGGAGACAGCCGAAATCGCAACTGGAGTACGCTCAAGCGTGGTATCACGCCGCAAAGCAGTGACAACGATCTCGTCGCTCGAAACATCGGCGGCCTCCGGGGGGGAGGACTGGTCCTTGGTGGCAGCGTCAGTGGCAGCAGGCGCTTTGGCGTCCTGCGCGAACGCTGGGGTGGTCTGGATCAGCGCAATGGTAATTACCACGGCCGATGCCGCTGTGCGAGCAACCTTCATACATCCTCCCGAAGTACGTTCTGTGACTTTGGACCCTGCAACGTGCCGTTATGCGGCTTCGCGCGGTCATCCGCTTGGATAAATGTTTATTGTTTCGATTCACAAGAACATTATTGTTCGTTTTATGTACTATCGGTGCGCTTGAGGCATTTTTCCTGCAAAAAGGTGTCAGAATAGATTGTTGGATGACACGAGTCATAGCCCGAATTTGATGTGACATGGTCGCAACACCTCGAAAGATGCATTGACTGTTTGGATGAAAAACGTACAAAAAGTGAATGGTTGTTTCTTTGAATGCTGCCCGAAAAGGGAAAGGTCGGTCTGATCGTACAATCAACGTGCAGCGGGTACTCGAACTCCTGCGCGCGCAAGGGCCGATTTCGCAGGCCGACATGGCGCGGGCTACGGCGCTTTCACGCGCAACTGTGAACAACATTATCAAGATGTTGCGCGATCGCGGCGTGGTCGAATTCCATTGGAAAAACGGCCGCGAAGCGCTGGTCGCACTCGCCTCCAATCGTGGTGCCGTCATCGTAGTCAAAGTTGAGGAACGCTGCGTCCGCAGCAGTTTGTTCGACTTCGAGGGCCAAATGCGCTTCGACCTTCACAACAGCGAAATCGCATGCTGGGCTGAGGAGCCGAGTTCTCCTCCCATGGTACTGGATATGGCCAGAAGATTGATGGACGCGTCGGCTACCCATCGAGCGAAGGTTGAAGGCGTTGCCATCGCAATCGAGGGACCGATAGAACGTTCTACTGGCGCAATCGCGCCATGGGCCTGGCAGCGGCTTCCCGAATGGAAGGGGGTCGACATCCAGAAGCAGCTAGCGAGATCACTGCGCGTTCCACTGGTGGTTGAAAACGATGCGAACCTCGCCGCTCTCGCCGAGTGGACGTGGGGCACTGGACACGGAAGCGAAGAATTTCTTCACATCATTTGTGGAAGCGGCGTGGGTGGCGGACTTGTGCTAGGGGGTCGAATCTACCGAGGCGGTACCGGTCTCGCAGGCGAAATCGGGCACATGATTATCGAGGAGACGGGCGAACTATGCTTCTGCGGTAGCCGGGGTTGTCTCACCAGTTTCGCTACGGAACATGCCATTCTGGCGGCGCTGCGCAATTCCCAGCATCCTCGCAGCTCGTTGCGCGAGGTGGTCATGAGTGCACAGCGAGGAGATGCCGCTTGTCAGCGCGTGGTGTTCGAAGCGGGACAACATATCGGTAAGGCGCTCGCGACAGTTGTTAGGATCCTGGCGCCAAGCGTGATTGCTATCGGCGGACCTCTCGCGCTCGCTGGCGAGCCGCTGCTCGAAGGTCTGCGTTCGGCGCCTGAAATCATCAACCTGCGCGCTGTCGGCGAATCACCTCGGTTCTGTATCGCTCAGGTGATCGAGGAAGCGCCTCGCCTCGGCGCGGTTGCGGCAATTCTCGCGAGGCTCGACACCGGCGTGAGCGAATTGTCCCCGTGGATGCTCGATCCACGTCCAATTCCTGCTGAACAGACGGCTAAAACAGCCTGACATCGGTATCTATAGCGGCATCAGAAATACCGGGTGCGGTACGGAAATGCTGCTCGCTATTATGTAATCCCCCTTCGCATTGAGGGATAGCATCGCGATGTTATCCGATAGAGCGTTAGCGACCAGAATGTCGCCATTTTCGAGCGCATCAAAAAACCACGGCCAATGACCACCGCTCGGCCACCAGTTTCGCGCGGAAACCAGGCCCGACGAATTGAGGGTAAGCTGCACTATCGTGTCGTGGCCTCGGTTGGACGCGAGTAATGCGGTTGCATCGGCATTCATCGCAAGATGGGCCGTATGAGAGTCGCCGGCAAAATTGTCCGGCAGCGTTGAGACAACTTGCTCTTCAGTCAGTTCTCCCGCGCTGGTTTCGCGCAGCACGACGAGCGTATTGCCAAGCTCGTTAAGAAGATAGATCCGTTCGCGGTGAGTAAGCAAATGCCGCGGCCCCGCTCCAGGCGCCGATCGGTAGGCGACGCGAGGGCTTCCAACGACGCCTCGCGTCGGATCGAAATCGCACGACAGCACTTCGTCCGTTCCCATGTCGGCGGCGTAGATGGTGCGGTTGCCAGCAGAAAAGATCGCGCAATGCGGGTGGCTACGTTGCTGACGCGGGTGGGGGCCGCTGCCGATATTGGCGAAATCGGCAATGCGTTGCGGCATTTGCGAATCGCGAAAAACGCTCCAGCCCGTATGCGCGTTGGCGACCACGAAAAAGCGCCCCGTCGCATCGAAGCTTATGTAGCTTCCGCCAATGCCACCGCTCGAAAGACGTGCACGTTCGCAAAGCTCGCCATCCGCGCTCAGCAATTGCCGCGACATGGCTGAATAGGAGGCATCGTTGTGAAGCAGCAGCGCCTCACCTTCCCGAGCGGGATCGCGGGCGCCATAATACACTGCTGCCGCGTCGCTCGCGATGCGCTCAATGCTGAGGCCGGGCCATTTGGTTCCGTACGTTACTCCGAGCCAGAACAGCGGCGTTTGTTGCGCCGCGTCTGGCTCAGTGAAAGTCCAGGTGCCGACAAGGTAGCGGCGCAAATCAGGCGACAACATAGTCTGGCGCACTCACGAAACCCTTGGGCTTCATAAGAAAATCCGCGAGATAACCGTCATGGGGCATGTGCGGAGCTGCAAAGAAGCTGGGCACAGCCCCACGGTAAACATTGCGAACGGAGGCATCGTCGAGCGCCTCGTCGACAAGCGCGTCCTTGACTCCGATCAGGACAAGATTGAGCGTATTACGAAGCGGGTTGATGCCATCGGAAGGCGACCAAGGCGCAAACCATAAGCAGGGAAAGGCGAGTTCAATACCCTTAGACTGAACGTCGCCGGCACTGTCGAGCACGTGTACGGCAGGCCGCATAACGCAGGAGCCGTCGCCGATCTCGTCGGCGACACCCGAGCCGCCAAGGACCGGAAGGGTGCCCTCCGCAGTTTGAAGAAGATACTCCTCGATCCTACGTGCATCCTCGCTGGGCTGAACGGGCAGCAGTGCATTTTCGTCTTCTGGCGAGAGAGAAGGGATCGCTCTGAGTTTTTCGCCGACCGCTTTGGCGAACGCGGTCGCATCGTCCTTGCTGCCCTCGACAAGTACGGTTGTGACGTTGGTGCAGCCCGTTCCTCCTCCGCGGCTTGCGGAATCGACAACAAGATTGATATAATCACGCCAGTCGTGGCGACCGGCAATAAGCATTTTCGAACGTCCGGGGCCCTGGGGAAACAATTTCGCTCCGCCATATTTTGCGATTACGTCGGCACCGCCATAAACCATCGCGAGATCCGAACCATGTATCATCTCGTCGGCGGCGGCGTAATCGGTCGGCAAAAATGCGAGTTGGTCGCGCGCAAAACCAGCTTCGTAAAGCGCATTTACCAGACGCCAAGGCGTGAGAGGTTCGCGCCTCGAAGGACGCACAGCCACACGATAGCCAAGCGCAAGCGCCTCGAGCCAACCGCCGTGGATGGCAGGATGGTTTCCGGCTGCGTGAATGCCGAAGATGTCGCCCCGGCGCACCCATAGCCCAACCCCCTTGCCCGGCTCAGCGTCGACCCGATCGCCAATAACTGCGGAGGGACGTGCAAACTGTGCTCTATCCCAGGCTTCGTTGGCGAACGCCGCGATTTTTGAAGCGGCACTCCGGACTTCCGCGATTCCCAGGCCGGAAATTCTAGCCACCATCCGTTGGTATTCCGCCGCTTCGAGACCCGCGACTGCTTCTTCGTAAAAGGCGCGCCCTGCCTTCGCGATCGCCTTCAGTCGGTCAGGACGGCTCATTGGAGCTGATTTGTGAAGTGTACTCATGCAGTGCGCAACATATGGCACAGGTGCAAGGCTCAGTTCCGCCACCGGCTTACCGCTGACCTCCCGTATCGTCCTGCGCGACCGGCTACGGTAGGGTCCCGCCGGTCCGAGCACTTCGATTTGGACTAACTTATGCGCGGTCGGGTCGACCATCTTAATAAACTCCCTCGATTACCTTCTGTCCCTTGAAGGAAACGAGCGGGCTGATGTCTGCAATCGAGTCGCCAATCTGGTTTGCGTCAACCGGTGCAACGCGCGTCACTTCGTCACGCTCGGCATTGTTCGGGAGGAGGAGCGCCTTGCTGACGTGATGGACCACCAGCTGGCCGCGATTGCCATATTCCACACACTCGCCTGTCTTCTCGTCACGCACCTCAAAGGTGGTGTAAGGCGAGAGATTGGCATCGAAAATAGTCTCGTCCGCGTCTTCGGCGCCAAAACGCTGTCGGCCACCTGAGCCGAGCGCCATAGTCGTCCCATATGAGCCAGCTAGCGTTATTCCTGGCAATATTACATCCATGTAGAAATGACGGGCATCCGCATCCATCGAAGCCCCGCCCCAGTGAATATATTCGACGTTTTCACGGATGACTTCGAGCATATCTTCGCGCCGGACGATCCGGGCCAAGATCGGCGGAGTGAGCCGGATGTAGCCAATGTTCTGACTCTTCAGGATGAAAGCCGCCTGATCGAGCAAATGGTCGGCATAGGCATCTGCTTCTGCTTGATTGCCGGCTGCAACTTGTTTCTTCACCCAGCGCGGATCCATGTCGATGGCAAAGGGTAATACGCCCCACGCCTTGGCACCGCGCCGCGCCTGCTCAAGCGCGCCGTGCGGACCGCTGGGAGAGAATAATAGCCAGTTCTTTTTTTGAGTAAGGCCGTAATGCTCCCATACCGCATTGTCTCGTTCGACCATCAGTTGGGCAAAATCGGCCATTAGCGGCAAGGCTTTCGGTGCGCCGGTAGTGCCGCCGCTTTCGATCACTGAAATTACATCCGGACGGGATCCGTAGCCTCGAGGAATGAAGGCGGTGACAGGATGATCGCGAATCTCGTCAGTGATGTTGGGAAAGAGACTAAGGTCGGCGTGCGACCGGACGTCCGTCAAAGGATCGAATTCCAGAGATTTGGCGCGCTCGATCCAGAATGGAGCCCCCGTCTCCGGGTTAAAATGCCAAGCCATGGCAGCCTGTATGAATGCGTCAGGGTCAGGCATCACCCCATAGGGAAGCGAGAGAATTTGACCGTCGAGCGCATCGGGCATGATTGACGTCCTCATATCGAATGAGGAATTCATCTACATTATTGTCTACAATCGTGTCAACCATCAGAATATCTGTCGAATACCCTCTCTAGTGTCGCCGTCAAACGGTCGAGATGGTCGCGCATTGCTTCCGCCGCGCGGAGCCCATCATGTCGACGCAGCGCCTCAACGATGGCGCGATGTTCACATGGAGAGTTCGCAGACCAATCTGTAATAAGTTGCGTATAATGATGATAACGAAGAAAATGCCCGTGCAAGCTCGCGTGCAGGCGCTGCAGCGTACCGTCTCCTGCAATTTCTAGAATTGCCTGGTGAAATCGCGTCTCGAACATTAACGCTTCCGCTGGCGCGCATTGCGCCGCCTGCTCTGCCATCGAATCCAGAGCATCGATCTGGGAATCGGTGATTCGCGCGGCGGCCAGTTTTGCAGCCTGGCTCTCGATGAGCGAACGGGCCTGATATATTTCTAACGCTTCTTGGCGACCAATTAGACGCACGCGCGCGCTGGAATTCTTGCGTTGCTCGACCAACCCCTCATGTTCCAGCCTTAACAACGCCTGTCGCACGGCAGGGCGAGAGGCAGAATATCGAGCCATGAGATCAGCTTCGACGAGTCGTGTATCCGGTTGCAACGCCCCGGTAGCGATTGCCTCGCGGATATGTTCGTAAATTTTTTCGTTTGCCATGCCGTTCCGGTTGCCAGCGCTTTCCGACTTTCGTCAATCGTTCAGCACACAATCGATACTGTTGCCATGATTGTCTATAATATTGTAGGCAAACCGCATGGAACATCGACACATCGGCCGATCTGGCCTCAAAATCTCAGCGCTTACCTTCGGCAACTGGCTCACTCAGGGTGCCGAAAAGGATCGCGATAACGCAACTGCATGCATCCATGCTGCGCTAGATGCGGGCATTATCGGCTTCGATACTGCAGACACTTATGCGGCCGGCGCGGCTGAGGAATGTCTCGGAAATGCGCTGAAGGGAGAACGGCGTGAATCACTGGTGGTCATGTCCAAGGCATTTTTCCCCGCTTTTGATGGCAAGCGCGGTCCCAACGATGTCGGCCTTTCTCGAAAACACCTTATTGAAAGCATCGATGGAACACTTCGCCGTCTGGGCATGGAATATGTCGATGTATATCAAGCGCACCGCTATGACGCCTTCACTCCACTCGAAGAGACCATGCAGGCGTTTGCGGACATCATTCGGTCCGGAAAGGCTCTCTATATCGGAGTGAGCGAGTGGACTGCCGAAGCGTTGCAAGCGGGACACACGCTGGCGCGCGAATTGGGGGTTCCGCTTATCTCCAATCAAGCGCAATATTCGGCGCTGTGGCGCGTGATCGAGGACGAAGTCATTCCAACTTCGCAAGAACTGGGGATGGGCCAGCTGGTCTGGTCTCCGATGGCTCAAGGCGTACTTTCCGGAAAATACCTGCCAGGCCAGACACCGCCTCAGGGGTCACGCGCCACGGATGAGGAGAGCGGAGGCGCTCGGATGATCTCACGCTGGATGACCGACCCCGTTCTTGAGGGGGTGCAAAAACTTCGACCGATCGCCGACGATCTTGGAATCTCCATGCCGCAGCTTGCGCTCGCCTGGGTACTCGCCAATAAGAATGTCGCGTCCGCGATCATAGGCGCATCGCGGCCCGAACAAGTTGCTCAGAATGTGCGTGCAGCCGAGGTCAAACCAGAACCGTCAGTAATCGCGGCGGTGAATTCTGCTCTCGCAGACGTCGCAGTCACCGACTCGTCGCTCACCAAAGATTTCACTCCTAAATCGCGGCCGGAATAGCATGATATAGCCCACTGGCAGCACAGGTCCCGGATAAATGGCATAATCCAAAGATCGTCGAGGGAACTTCGCCCATGCAGGCCATTCGGCGCTATTTGACAGGCAGGTCGCTCTCCCATTCTGGAGCTTTGCTGTCTAGGGTCAGGACCCGTCGATATGATTGGCGCGATTTGATTCAGGCTCCTTGAGGAGACTGAATTTGAGTGACCTGTACTGGCTGACCGATGAGATAGCGGACGTTTCAGACGGCGGGCCGGCGTGTCAGCTTTGCGCCTCAATCTCGACCATTCCACCGCCTCGAGGTTGATCCCGAAAGCCGACAATTCCAGCCACTAAGGGAGCCGACTGCTACTGAGTGGCTTTGCGACTGCCGGCTATCGGGGCGAGATAGCGGACGTAGGTTCGGCGTGCCGGGATTTTGACGATGGCGGGAAAGACCCTAATTATGGACATTCCAAAAGTGGGCACGGCGTCCCGGAAGCGGCCATTCGTTCAGCGCGATATATCCCATTTCTCTGTCATCGACAGGCTCTTTTGGGGAGAACTCGCGATCGTTTTACCCCTGTGATGCATGCAGGCCACGGTCAGCAATCGCATTAAGCAGAGCTGCTTCATGCCGACTAACAATCCTTCCGAATACCGCGTCCTCGTTCAAGGCCCGCGCCAGGATTATCGCGCCCTGTATACCACTTACAGCCTCTTCCGCGAGCGTTCGGGCCTGCATTGGTGTAACGGCGCCGGCTCGGAGGCATTGTGCCAGCGCTGCTATCCAGCGGGCAAAATAGTCCCTGATGCGAACCGCGAACGCGGTGCCCGACGAACCCAATCCAATCCACCCGACTAGACACACGCGTCCGCCCGATCGAAAATAGGCCGTCACCTCGGCCATCATGGACCGGATCGCCATCTCAGGATCATCGCCTTCCTCAAGGGGAACGAAAATCTTTGCGCGGAACCAGGCATCGATATCAGCCAGAACCGCCCCCATCATCTCCTCCTTCCCGTTAGGGAAAAAATTGTAGAGGCTGCCTTTGCCGAGGCCCGTCGCCTTGGACAGGATTGCGATGCTAGCGCCGTCGAAGCCGTGTTCGCGGAACGCTTCCGCCAGCGCCGGAATGGCGCTGGCACGATCGGTGAGGGCGCGTCTGACGCTCAGAGGTCAAGGTCGCTGAGCGATGGGTGATCGTCGGGCCGGCGGCCAAGTGCCCAATGGAACTTACGTTCGGCCTTCGTGATCGGTCGATCGTTGATCGACGCAATGCGCCGCACCATCAGACCGGCGTCATCGAACTCCCAATTTTCGTTGCCGTACGATCGGAACCAAGTACCGCTATCGTCGTGCCACTCGTAGGCGAAGCGCACCGCGATGCGGTTGCCATCGTGCGCCCACACCTCCTTGATCAGACGATAGTCCAGCTCCTTTTCCCACTTGCGCGTGAGGAACGCGACGATCGCCTCCCGGCCAGTGAGGAACTCGCCCCGATTTCGCCACACGCTGTCCGGCGTATAAGCCAGAGACACCTTCTCAGGATCGCGGCTGTTCCAGGCATCCTCGGCCATGCGGGTCTTCTGGACCGCCGTCTCAGCGATAAACGGCGGGAATGGGGGACGTGACATAGCCTTACCTCAACTCATCTTGTACCGATCGGTACAAGATGAGTGCGGGCACGTCAAGGCTGTACCCATGATGTTTCCGCGACGGCCTCGCCTAAAACCCGACAGTCGCAAAACCACCCAATCGTTGCTAAAGGTATCGCGCCGTTGCCCCGATGAGCCGCGATGCGGCGCGGAAGATGGCGGATCTGGCGCGCAGCTGAGCGCTCGGAGCACACCATTCGAGCCGCGATTAGCGATGACGGGGAAAGCGGACCAGATGATTCCCATCAGAGGCTCGCGACGTCGAGAACGATTTTACCGAAGTGGTCGCCCGCCTCCATTGCGGCGTGTGCCAGCGCAGCCTGGTCGAGCGGAAAACCGCGTGGGTTGCCGGCGAAACCGCTCCTCTTTCGACCTTGGCCCAGACCATCGTCTCGATCTCACGCGCGAGATCGGCTGTTTCGTCCCCGCTTAGCGAGTGCAGCGTCGATCCCGTCAGTGTCGCCCTTTTCGCCATCAGCGCAAAGACAGGCACCGTGATTTCCGGTCCGCCCAAGGCCGCGATGAAGACAATGCCACCCCTCTGACGCAGAACCTCGAGGTTCTGCGCGAAATAGGACGCGCCGACCATGTTGAGAATGATCTCGGGGCCGCAGGCGGATCTGGCCCGTGAGAACGAACGACTTCGCCTTGAGAACCGTGTGCTCAAGCAGGAGAGGGACATCTTAAAAAAGGCCACCCAGTTCTTCGCGAGCCAACGGCCGTGAGGTTCGCGTTCGTGGAGAGATGGCGTTATGTCTGGCCGGTGGAGACGATCTGCCGGGTGATGCGCGTCAGTCCACGCGGCTATCGCTCTTGGCGCATGCGACCGATCAGCCAGCGTGAGCGCATGGATATGTCCGTGCTGGCCCATATCCGGGAGCAGTATAGCCTTAGCCTTGGTAGCTATGGTCGTCCTCGCATGACGATGGGCCGAATTAATACAGATCGAGAACTTTAGCCATCGTCTTACCCTTGCAACCAAGATGGCCCTCGACGACTTCGAGGTGATGCGAAACCGGGCACAATTGAAGTACCGATCATAGCTTAATCGGGTACCGAACCGGCGATGGGGCGCGCCGAACACCACTGCTGACTTGTCTCAACCAAATTGATTGCTGATCGTGGTTTGGCGACGGGATATTTCTGATGCACGTGCGACGCCAGCGGGCGTCCCGGGCCACCCATGGCCCGGGATCCACCGATTGATCCTTATGACGAAGCTGTGAAACCCAGCTTTTCCAGGGCTACCATGCAGGCGTGTTCGTCCTGAACGGCATTGCCGCCCGAAATGCCGATGCCGCCGACCAGCCGGCCTTCATCCATGATAGGAAAGCCGCCACCCACGGCCATAAGCCGTGGATGATTGCCGAGCGGTGCTACCGCGGGGTCGCGGACATATTCGTTCCAGACATGCGTCGGGTATCCGTAGGATGCGGCCGTCCACGCCTTGCTGATAGCGACCTCGGCAGTGAGAAACGGTGCTGCGTCGTCTCGCGCGAAGGCCCGCAGCGATCCGGTCGCATCGGTAACAGCAATCGCTGCCGGAAAGCCGGCTTCCTGGGTTGCGGCAAGAGCGGCATCAATCAAAGCTCTGGCCGCTTCCAGCGATACGTTGCCTGCCGGGATTGTCTTTTTCGTGAGCATATCTTCCATGATGGGGTCCTTATCGATTTTCGCTTGAGGAAGGTGAAGCGGTCGCGGGCGAATCCCACCCCGTCAGCGTAACCTTCCCGTGGGTCGAGCCTGTTTCGATCTGTGCGTGCGCGGTCTTGAGATTTTCGGCATTGATCGGGCTGAGGGACTTGGTGAGCGTGGTCCTCAACCGGCCGGTATCGACCAATGACGCGACTTCGGTCAGCAATCTGCCTTGTGCGTCCATATCGGGAGTTTCGTAGATAGGCCGGGTGAACATCAGCTCCCAGTGGATCGACACAGACTTGCGTTTGAACACCGAGACGTCCAGATTTGCCGGATCGTCGATCAGGGCGAAACGGCCTTGAGGTGCAATTGCCTCGGCAATATCACCGAGATGTTGATCGGTATGTGTGGTCGACAGGACATAGGCCGGCTCACTTAGCCCTAGGCCTGCCAGCTCGGCTGCGATCGGCTTGCTGTGATCGATGACATGATGCGCGCCCATTTCGCTGACCCAATCGCGCGTTTCCGGACGTGACGCCGTGGCGATGACCGTCAGGTCGGTAAGCTGACGTGCCAACTGGATGGCAATCGATCCGACCCCGCCTCCGCCGCCGACGATCAGGATCGCATTGGCTGCACCGGGAACCGGTTTTCTGACGTCCAGGCGGTCGAACATGGCTTCCCACGCAGTGATCGATGTCAATGGCAATGCAGCCGCTTCGTCCCACGCCAGTGTCGTCGGCTTGATCGCGCAAATGCGCTCATCGACAAGCTGCAGTTCGGCATTGCTGCCGGGGCGCGTAATGCTTCCTGCATAGAAGACCTCGTCTCCCGGCTTGAAGCCGGCAACCTCGTCCCCGACCGCGACCACCACACCCGATGCATCCCAACCCAGTGTATTCAACCCTGAACCGGTTCGCGAAGAGCTTTGTCGCACCTTCACATCGACGGGATTTACCGAGATCGCCCTCACCGCGACGAGCAGGTCACGGCCCGAGGCGGTCGGATCGGCCAGTTCGACATCCATCAGCGAATCCGGGCGACTGATCGCCCCGGCGTTTTCATAAGCGACTGCACGCATATTGATCTCCAAAGATTGTCTGGTGACCAATTAGTTTGCAGATTCCATAATGGGGATACGCACAACGATCGCACATACTACCGAAAAGGATACTACCTTGTCCAAACCACGTCATTCCCGATACGATTGCCATCCTGGATGTTCGGTAGAGGCGTCACTCACCCTCATCGGCGGGAAGTGGAAATGCATCATCCTGTGGCACTTGCAGGAAGAGGGTGTGGTACGGTTCAATGAGTTGCGACGGCGCCTTGCCGGGATCACTCCAAGAATGCTGACTAACCAACTGCGCGAGATGGAAGAGGATGGGCTAATCGACCGTACCGTTTATGCGCAGGTACCGCCCAAAGTTGAATATCGCCTGTCCGAACAGGGGCGAAGTCTAGCGCCAGTATTGCTCGCTTTGAAAGATTGGGGCGACAAGAACATGCATCTCTTCTCGCAACCATCTGGTCATCCCGAGGCCGTACTCGCCGGAGGCGGCGCGTCATGATGACCTCTTCCTCATAGCACCTTCGCTATCGTACGTGAAAGCGCTCACGAACGATCGTGGCACTGCTTTGCCTATGACATTCACCGCGAATGCGCGCACTAGGCCGCGCACTTGCCCCTCGATCACTTGTCTTGCAGACCCGTTTCTGCGTCTTGGCTTTCGCGCTGGGTATACGCCTAAGCGCTATAGCTCGACCACGACCTTGCTTGCCCTGACCCCGGCCCTGCGCAATTCGAGGGCGGCCGGTACGGCGTCGAGGCCGGTGCCTGCTATCATGGGCCCCGGAAGTCTTGCGCAATAGCCGTCTTTCAAGGCTACGGGCAGGAAATCCTGAAAAATCGCCGGCCCCACCTCGTTGTCGATAAGTGCGGTACCCCAGATGAATTTTGATTTGACCCCCTTCCTCGCAGCGCGCAGTTTGAGCTTCGCGCTACCGCCAGCCATTTGGGCCATGACCGGGAGCAATCGTGACCAGTGACCAGACCCTGCGGGTATGTTCTCGAAGCTTGCCGGGGTGGTGCCCTGGGCGACGAACCTATTTCCCTCCGACTTCGCCAGGATGTCGATACAGGCTTTCGAAGAACCCTGACCAATTGCGACAGCTCCCGCTACCTTGCTGCCGCGCAGAGCCTCTGTCATTCTCGAGGGCGATGCCGGATCGGCATAGTCGAAAACCGATTCCGCGCCCAGATTCTCGACCATCGAAAAATTGACTGGACCAGCGGTTGCTATAACACGGTAGCCGGCAGCGCGAGCGAGCAAGACCGCATTGCTCCCCACGCTTGTCGATGCACCCCAAACAATGACGATTTCGCTCTTCGGGATTGCATCGGCCCCGGGCGACGCCAGACCCAGAAAATCGCGCTGAAACAGGCCGCAGGCCGCAGTGGCAATTGCCAAGGGAAGAGCCGCGGCTTGCGCAAAGCTGACGTCGTCAGGAATGGCGGCGGTCATGTGACCGAACAGCGCACAATGGGTTCGATAAGCACCCTCATCGGCATTGTTGCGCCGTGACCCTACTGGCTTGATTGCACGCAGTCCCATCACGACACTCGGATTGCAACAACCTAGGTCTGGTCTACATCGAGCCAGTATGTGCGCTCGTTTGAAGGTAGTTGGCCCGTTGCTATTTCGCGATGGTTCTTGGAACGGCAGCTGACTATGGCCGAGGTGGGGGCACAGTCGATGTCCCAACACATGCCGGTCTTTTCACAGCCCATCTTGCAAATTCGGATAGGGACGCGGACGGACCTCACCTAAGAAACAAGAAATCGGTGACGGAACGAACGGGATTGGAGCTTTCACTTGCAACAGGCTGGTGCGCTGCGCGGGGCTTCGACGCCAGGGCGGACAGTACACGTATGCTGTGGGCTGACTGGAACCGGTTGTGCGTTCAGGTAACGGGCCGGGCACTCTGTACTTCAGGCGGTTCCACAAAGCATGCAAGTCCCTGTTTTAGGTTCGCATTCACTTGGTTGAGGGGCCGGTCCGTAGAGAGCGCCAGCCACAACATCCCATCCAAAAAGGCTGCGATGGCTGTGGCAGCCTCCATTGGCGCCATGCGCAACGTAATATCCTTCCGACGGCTTAGCACCTCGAGTTTGTCCGCGAGGATCTCGATGCTTTCATTCAGCATCTGAGCAAGTGCGTCATGAAGCTCGCCTGGCGCTGCGGCTGCGGCATGCATGTGCAACCGGAAACGGGCAATCGTGGCGATGTCGAACCCGAGGTGACCTTCCATCGCGGTTAGGGACTCCACAATCCCGTGCCATGTCTGGGGCAACAGCAGTTCCATCGCGTTGCCATAACGCATCGCGCTTTCGACGATTTCACCCTTATTCCTGAAGTGCACGTATAGCGCACCGGTGCTCAGCCCGGCGCGCCTGCAGATGTCGGGAACCGACATGCGCTCCGGGCCGGTCGCCGCAATACACTGGATCGCCGCCCGCAAGATGCGCTCCTTTTGCGCCTGCATATGTTCAGGATCGCGTTTGGGCATCGGTTTCGTTTCTCGCTTCCTCGTCGCGCCACTGAAATGCGCGGAAATACAGAATGGCCGCTCGTTATTTGTGTGAGAGCCCGCAATCAACCCTTGACAACATCTAATAAAAACGAATGGTCATTTTGTTAATTGGCGGCGTTAGGGGTGAATAATGCATCGAGCTTGGCTTTTTGTCGGAACCGCCGGTTTGCTGGTTCTGTGTCCATCCGACGTCCTCGCGCAGCAGGCGGCGGCGAGCGAACCGGAGCAGCGGACACAGGCAGGGGGTGAGATCGTTGTTACGGCCCAGAAGCGGGCCGAGCGTCTGCTCGACGTTCCGCAGTCCATCACGGCCATGCCGGCGGAACATCTCGAAAGGTTGCAAGCCACTCAGCTTCGAGACTATGCTAACACGGTTCCCGCGCTCTCTTTCACCACCAGCGGCGTAGGCCAGAGCCAAATCAGCCTGCGCGGCGTCACGACCGGAACCGATGCTGGGCCCACCGTAGGCATTTATGTCGATGACGTGCCGTTCGGATCCTCCAGCGCCTTTGCCAACGCGGCTTCGCTTGGGCTTGATGCCGGACTGTTCGATCTTGATCGAATCGAAGTGCTGCGCGGCCCCCAGGGTACACTCTACGGCGCCAGTACCATGGGCGGCGTGCTGCGCTACATCACCGTGCAGCCGGACCTGCTGGCCTATGGCGGGCAGGCGCGCGCCGGCATCTCCTACACGGATGGGGGCGGAGCAAACTACGATGGCGCCGCCGCGCTCAATGTCCCGTTCGTTTCAGACAAGGCGGCACTGCGTGCCAGCGGATTCTATACGCATGACGACGGCTTCATTGACGATCCCACGCGCGGCGAAGACGGTATCGGTCGTTCGCGCATTTATGGCGGCCGGCTCGATCTGCTGATCCAACCCTCCAGCGAGTTGTCTGTGCGCCTGACCGCGTTCGCGCAAAACATTTACCGCGATGGCACGGCTACTGCGGACTATACCCTGGCCGGAGACCCGATTGCCGGAAAGCGCGAGCAGGGCCGCGTGCTGGCCGAGCCGTTCGAACAACGCTTCCGCCTCGTCAGCGGCACCATTGCCTATGATTTCGGCGGCGCCGAGCTGACGTCCATTTCCAGCTACCAGACCGTGCGCTCGCGATACCGGCAGGATATTTCACCCGTGTACGTTCCGCTTTTGGGATCGCTTGGTCTGAATTTTGGGGCTGTCGCCGCAGATAACGAGCGCTCGATTGATAAATTTACGCAGGAACTGCGGCTCGCCTCTTCGGATACGGGAACCGTCGAATGGCTGGTGGGGGGCTTCTACACCCACGAGGACACCGGCAACGGACAAGTGCTCGCGCCCTATGTCACCAGCGGTTCCCTTTCGCCGGCTGATCTCTTCACGGTCGAAACGCCGAGCACATACGAAGAAATTGCCGGTTTCGGCAATGTGACCGTCCATTTCACACCTGCGTTCGATGTGACTGGGGGGATGCGCTATGCGCATAACAACCAGTGGTTCGAGCAGATCGGATCGGGGTTGCTGATCGGTTCGCTGCCCAAGGCGAAGGCGAAGGACGACATCGTCACTTGGCTGGCCAACGCGCGCTATCACTTCAGCCGCAATGCGGTCGCCTATGTCCGCTTCGCTACCGGATACCGCCCGGGCGGCCCAAACTTCGTCGCCAGCGACCCGGCCACCGGTGAGTTACTCGCCCCGGCGACCTTCGATCCCGACACGCTTAAAAGCTATGAACTGGGATTCAAAGGAAAGACCGCCGATAAGACGTTCGGTATCGATGCCGCCCTGTATCACATCGACTGGAAGGACATACAGGCGGCCAGCGCGGCTGCGGGCATCGGCGTGCTCGTCAATGCAGGAAAGGCAAAGATCGACGGTGGGGAACTGACGCTGCGCGCGGATCCGGCGCGGAATGTCAATTTCAGCGCGGCTTTCGCCTATCAGCATGCCCGCCTAGCCGCGGACGAGCCCCTCCTCGGCGCAAAGGAGGGGGACCATCTGCCCAACGTCCCGCGCTACAGCGTAGCGATCAATGGCGACTGGACTGGTAAGCAGATGAACTTGCGTCCGACCTTCGGCGCGACATTGCGCTTCGTTTCCGACCGTGTCGCCTCCTTCGACGCCAACCCCAACCTGCCGCAATACCGACTGCCCAGCTACGCCAGCCTAGACTTGCGGGCGGGCGTAAGTCTCGGCCTAGTCGATGCACGCCTCTTCGTGCGCAACCTGTTCGATACGCAGGGCCAGCTTTCCGCGCAAACCGCACTGTCGGTGCTGGGCGGCCCCGCGCAAGTGGCGCTACTTCAGCCGCGCACTATCGGGCTCAGCATCAGCAGCCACTTCTGATCCTTCCCCGGAGTACATTGCTTTGAACAGCGACACGCGATTTGATCGCGACGCAATCGATTCCCTGCTCGCACCCTATGACAGCGGCAAAGCGCCCGGTTTTGCGGTCGGCGTGGCGATGGGCGGCGTTCCTGTCTACCGCCGCGCCGTCGGGATGGCCTCGGCCGAGCTCCCCGTCACTCTGTCGCCGTCCATGCGAATGCGCATCGGTTCGACGACCAAGCAGTTCTGCGCTCTGGCCGTCCTCCTGCTGCAGGAAGACGGGCTGCTCTCCATCGACGAGCCGCTGCGCCGATACCTGCCCGAACTGCCGAATTGGGCCGATGCAGTGTCACTGCGCCATCTGCTCGCGCATAGTGGCGGGTTGCGCGACACGATGGACCTGCTGACGCTGACCGGGGCGCTCGGCAAACCGCTCAATCCTGGGGCGCAGCTTGACACCTATATGCGGATCGACAGCGTGAACTTCGCGCCCGGAGAGAGCTGGAACTACTGCAATGGCGGATATGCCCTGCTTAGTGAAGTCGCGAGCCGGGTGAGCGGCCTTGCGTTCGGCGACTTGCTCCATTCGCGCATTTTCGTGCCGATCGGCATGTACGACACACTGCTGCGGCCGCTGGACAGAGCCATGGTGCCGAATAGTGCGAGCCTGCACGTGCCCGACGGGCGCGGCGGCTGGAAGCGCGGCGACATGGGCATTCCGATCAAGGGCGAAGGCGGGGTGATCTCGACGGTGGACGACATGCTGCGGTGGATGCGCCACATGGCCGCGCCGACCGTCGGATCGGCGGAGACATGGGCGGAACTGACCCGGCCGCATGCGGGCCACGGCTATGGCCTGGGCCTGATCGCCAATCGCCATCGCGGCCGGACTGCGATCCATCATGCCGGCGGGGTGATCGGCGGAGGCTGTCAGATGATCCGCCTGCCCGACGAACGACTTGATGTGATCGTCATCGCGAATTCGAGCAACGCGCTGGCGCTCTACGGCCTTGCCGATGCGATCATCGACGCTTGTGTGCCCGATCTGGAACCGGACAGCGCGCAGCCGCCGCAATGGTCGCCCCGAGGGACCTTCTATTCGCGCGATACTGGGCGCGTCATCGTACTGGACTTCCACGAAGGACAAGTGCTGATGACGCTGGACGGAATGACGCTTCCTACGCGCTGGAACCCGGACGGCTCGCTGTCGCCGCGTATCGCGCCCACCGATCTTGCGATCCGTCCGCTGGACGGCGAAGCCGATCCGGCGGGGCTGGCAGCGATCGAGTTCGGCCGGACTGATCACCTTGCCCCGGTCGCATCGAAAGCGCACCCGAATGTCCATGCGCTTGCCGGTCGCTATGCCGATTCAGCCAAGCTTCTGGAAGCGCGCATCGCCGTCGAACAGGACGGTGTGGCCATGGCCTTGAGCGGCTTCGGCAGCACGCTCGAGTACGCATTACGACCACTGGCCACGAGTCTGTGGAAGTGCGACGCCGATGGAGCGATACCCGCTTCAATCACGCTGGAACACCTTGGCGACGGAATATTGCTAACCAGCGGGCGAACGACACGGTTGCGTCTGGACCGCCGGTCATGACGCGCACGCTGTCGGTATCGCGCGATTCCGGAAGCTTTCGCCGGCCCTTCCGGATATCGGGCCATGTCTTCACCGGCATTCCGCTGGTCCGCGCGACGATCGCAGAAGGCGGCATGGCGGGGCGGGGCGAAGCGGGAGGCGTTTACTTTCTCGGCGACGATGTCGACAACATCCTCGACCGGATCGAACAGGCCCGCCCCGCGATCGAGGGTGGAGCGGATCGCCTGGCATTGCAATCGCTGCTGCCGCCGGGCGGCGCGCGAAACGCACTCGATTCGGCGTTGTGGGAACTGGAAGCACAACAGACGGGCCGGCCCGTCTGGCAGCTTGCCGGCATCGAACGGCCGAGCAGCCTCGTCACCACCTATACGCTCAGCGCTGACGAACCCGCGGCGGTTGGCCGTGCGCTTGGCGGTTATGCCGATGCCCGCGCGTTGAAGCTCAAACTCGATGGAGACCGCGACGCCGATGTTGCGCGTTTGCGCATCGTCCATCAGACACGGCCCGATGCCTGGCTGATGGTCGACGCTAATCAGGGCTATGCCGCGCGCGAGTTGCCGGGGCTCGTGCCGGACTTGCAGCAATGTGGCGTCCGCTTAATTGAACAGCCCGTGGCGCGCGGCGAAGAAGTAGAATTGGACGGTCTGGATCTGCCCATCCCGCTCTTCGCCGAAGAAAGCGTGCTTAGCGCCGCAGACCTGCCGGGGCTTGTCGGCCGGTTTCAGGGCATCAACATCAAGCTCGACAAATGCGGTGGCCTTACCGAAGCCCTGAAGATGGTGCAGGCCGCGCGCCAGCTCGGACTCAAGGTGATGGTCGGCAATATGGGCGGCTCCAGCCTGGCTGCGGCCCCCGCTTTTATGCTTGGCCAATTGTCCGACGTGGTAGACCTCGATGGCCCCAAATTCCTCGCCGAAGACCTGCCGGGCGGTGCCGTTTACGCAGACGGCATGATATCGTTCGACGACGCCTTCTGGGGCGGACCGTCCCCGATTTCGTCAGTCTGTCGCTGATGCACGCTGACATGCCGGAAAATAAGATCGTTCTGGGCGAAAGGCCGGAAACGGAAATAATGGCGCACGGCATTTTGGAAGATGCGATGGCGCTCACCGTGGGCAGTCTGCTTATTGCCTTGGGCCTTGCCACGCTCCACGCCGCCGGTCTGGTCACGGGCGGGATGGCGGGGCTTGCGCTATTGGCGGGCCACTATTTGCCGTTGCCGCCGGGTCCGCTTTTCGCCCTGCTCAACCTTCCATTCGTGTTCGTCGCGCTTCGGGCGATGGGGCTGCGGTTCACCGTGCGCACCATCATCGCCAGCGCCCTGATCGCCGGGCTCTCGCTGGTCATCGATCACGCGCTGACGTTCAACGTCCATGATCGTGCGCTTGTGGCGATGAGCGCGGGTGCGCTGCTCGGCATGGGGGCGATCGCTGTAGTCCGCCATGGCGCCGGCGTGGGCGGGATCGGTGTCGTCACCGTGTGGCTCGGCCGGACGCGGGGCTGGAATATCGGCCGCACCCAATTGCTGATCGACTGCTGCATTCTTGCCGTGTCCGCGCTCGTGCTTCCGCCGGTCAACATCGCTTTTTCCGTGCTCGGCGCCGCCGCGATGGGGGGCGTGACCGGGCTCTGGCTGCGGCCCGGCCGCTATGTCGGATTTTCTGCCTTTTGAGCTGCTAAATCGTAACTCCACGGGACATTGTCATGATCGGTATCACCTTCACCGCCGAAGCCGACGCCTCATCCGCGCCACTGTGCCTTCCGGTCGCAAAAGGAACGGACCTGCGGGATACGCTGGCCGAGCCATGGCGCGTTTATGCGGAAACACGCTCGGCCGCTTCGCCGGCGAGGCCGGAACACTGGCGGAATTCACGATTGCCGACGGCGAAACCGCACGGCGCGTCGTACTGTTCGGGACGGGGGAGTACAGCAATGGCATGGCACAAGGTGCCGCCGCTCTCCTCGCGATTCCTCGTCTCGGGCGAAACTGCGCTTCAGATCGACCTGCGGGCCATCCCGGCCGGAAACCTACCAGAAATCGCAGCCGATGCCGCCGAAGCCCTGCGTCTGAGAAGCTGGCGGTACGACCGCCATCACACCGACATGACCGAAGCCAAGCGCCCTTCGCTTGCCACGGCCGAGCTCGTTCTGGGCGAGTGTGTCGATGCGGTTTCGACCGCATGGCCCCGCCGCTCCGCCGTCTGCGAAGGCGTCGCCTTCGCGCGCGCACTGGTTTCGGAACCGGGCAACCTGCTCCATCCGCAGGCATTTGTAGAGGAATGTCGTGCGCTGGAAACGCTGGGCGTCGACGTCGAGGTGCTCGACGAAGCACAGATGCTGGCGGAAGGAATGGGCGCCCTGCTTGCCGTTGGTCAGGGATCGGCACAGCCGTCGCGCTTTCTCGTCATGCGATGGAAAGGCGGAAGGGGGGGCGACGATGCACCTCCGCTCAATCCAATACATCCTCTTGATCCAACAACGAACCGATTGACCACCGGAGCATAGCGTTGCGTCAAGAATGAGAGGGGCGTACAATGCCTGCTGGAACCGACCGCCTGGGCTGCAAGTGACCCAAAAGACGGTATCTCAATTGTGATCGAACACCCGATCGACAACCATTCAGTCGGCGCAAGGTGGTCATCAAGCGCTTGTGATTACCTGGAAGACGCCGGTTTGAAATGGATTTGTCATGTCTATCCAAAAAGAATGCGCAGACCACCTGCGCCAGACCTATCGCCACCTGACCAACGAGAAGCTTGGTTCGGGCCACGCTCATGAAATTGTTGCGGCATTCTTCGGCTACGGAAGCGCGGCTGCGCTTCGTACCGAGCTGCATTATCAGCTCGACGAACTGAACCGGGCAGATATCTTGATCCCGAACCTGGCTCTAATGGATCAACGAGTTCAACAGCTTCAGGGCCTCCCTGCCAAATTGCCAGAAGTTAACGATCTGGCCTCGCAGCTTTGTGACTTCCTCAGAGCCCAGGGGCATTTCTCCGGTACTGTCTGGCACACACATGACGTCGAGGATTATATAAATTCCGACTTCATCCAGAACGACCCGATGATGATTGAGGACGATTTGTCGAGTGAGATCGCCACAACCAACGCATATTTCGATGAACTTTATATCGACGAGGTGGCGTTGGATATTGGGCAAGATGCGCTCGTAGCCCTTATCTCAGGGTCTCTAAACGGAGACACGGATCAAGACCGGGCGTTCCACGGAGATTCCATCGCATTCACAACAGTGATGACCTTTCAGCGTGTGGCTGGCCGCGTTGCATACGAGAAACCGGAACTGGAAACCTCAGGAGCCGTCGATATGTCAAAATACTACGATGATGAAGAGGCCTGAACTCATCTAATAGGGGATGGGGCAGCGATCTGCCTCGCTATCAGATAACCGATGCGCCCCGCCCGAAAGGGCGAGGCGCTGTTGGCCGTCAGCGCGACCAGATGAGGGCGTATTCGCCGGCGGTGTCGGTCTCAGATAGCGTGGCATAGACCGGTGCCGGGAAGCTCGGATCGTCCAGCTTGACCGAAATGTAGTCGCGGCCTTCGCGACTGGTCTTTTTCCAGGCAGCGCCGATGTCGAGATCGCCGGTGCTGACGCGGAAGTCGGGTGACTTCTCGTCCTCCTTGTCGACGGGACGGAGAACTGCCTGGGTGTTGAGAGTGAGCGTCCTGATGGTGCCGCCCAGTTCGCCGTTGTCGTTGGCGGTGAAGGTGCCGATGGTGGCCATGTCGTATGTTCTTTCGTGTTGCTCGGACCGCGCTCATCGCGGCCTCGATGGCGGTTCAAGGGACCGGAGCGATCGGCGGCGCATCCCAAAGGGACCGCAGCGAAGCGGAGGATGGCGGGAAGTGGCTTTTTTGCTTCGCGATGCAAAGCCGACAGGCGGCGGAAAAAAGCTGCACGCCCGCCATTGCGGCATAGCCGATCGGGCAAAGCCGTCTCCGGCCAGATCAGCCATGAGAGAGGCCGGGTGGGAGTGGTTCTGACGGCAGGGAACTGAGATTGCAGGCGTGCGGTCGGAACGCTACGCCACAGGTGCAGGTGTTTCGGCATTTGTCGAACAGAACGCTCTCCATACCGCACAAGGGCAAATTGAGCGCCTCAGGTGGCGGCGTGTGTCCTTCTTCCCGGAAGTCCCCGCAATTCAGACCGCGCCTGCCGGACGATCTGCCAACCGCCACTGACACCGAGCCCGGCCAGGATCGCGGCAACGGCGATGTCGGGCCAGGAGGTGCCGGTGCCGAGCGCGGCGGCGACCACGGCCACATTGCCGATCGCATCGTTGCGTGACCAGATCCAGACGGACCTGCGATTTGCGTCGCCGTCGCGGTGCCGCCACAGCATGAGGGCGCAGGTGCAGTTGGCGATGAGCGACAGGCAATTCTGCTCCTGTTCGTGGTCGATTTATCCGACAAACTTGAATCAGTCGACGAATAGGATTAAATCCTATTCTGAAGGAGCGAGTATCATGCGAACGACTCAACAGTTCAGCGTCACTTTGCCCAACGAGATGGCGACGCAGGTTCGCGCCAGGGTAGCATCAGGCGAGTATGCCAGCGAAAGCGAAGTAATCCGCGACGGGTTGCGCGCGCTTCAGGCGCGTGACCGGGCCGTCGATAGCTGGCTGCGCAACGAGGTAGCTCCCGCCTATGATGCCTATCGGGCCGATCCTTCGCGCGGTATCCCGCTCGAGGATGTACGGTCCGGCTTGGCCGAACGCCAGAAACGGGCAACCAAGCGCGGCTGAGCGTGGGACATTCCATTGTCTTCACGCCGGAAGCGCGCGACCATATCGATGCCATTTACGACTATATTGCTGACGCAGCATCTCCTGAAATTGCGGGGCGCTTCACTGACGGTATTCTCGACCATATCGGCAAACTGACCAATTTCCCTCATCGCGGGACCATGCGAGACGATCTGAGGCCGGGCCTGCGGACACTGACCTGGCGGCGGCGTGTGACGATTGCCTTTGCGGTAGACGACACGGCAGTCGCTATCGTCGGTATTTTCTATGGTGGGCGGGACTTCGAGACCATCCTGGCCGAAGGTGATTAGGATCGCGAGCCGGGTCGTGCCCAGCGAGCGCTAAATCCGCCCGCGCCCGATGGAGCGCGGGCGCAATCTTTGAGCCGTCTAAATAGACGGAAAGAAAAGCCGGGACCGCTCGCACGGCCCCGGCTTCATGCCGCTATTCAGCGGCAACGGCGTAGAAGTCTTCTCCGTCCTCGGCTTGCGCTTCGGGAGCCTCCGCGTCGGACGACTGCACCACTCGCTGCTGCGATGTCCGCAGGGTTACAGGCAACCATCCGGTCCCGGCCAGAAGCTGCTCGGCGGCTTGCGCCATGTCCTGCTTCTTCATGTCCGCGATCCGGCGGGCATCCTCCTCCGACACGCCTTCGGTCACGGCCTCAACGATATGCGCCTTGGTAACACGGCGAAGATAGCTGTCCACGGTGGGCGTCCAGTCCTTGCATGTCGAGCGACAGCGCGCTTGCCAGCCTGTCGGCGGTTTGCAGCGAGCGGGGCTTGCGACCCCACGGCAGACGCAACGCATTGACGGTGCAGGCCACGCAATGCGCCAGCAGCGCCACCCGGTCCTCGTCGTCGAGCGCAACCATGAAAGCCCACAGGTCAGCCACATCACGCGGCATCCGTTCGGCCCATGCCTCATGCGCCGCGTTTGCCTTTACTGCCAGCGGCGTATCCTCGATCCCATCCGCATGACTGCCAAGCGGCGTCACGGTCGGACGAACCTCAAGGCAACCCGCCTCGGCATAGCTGTAGAACAGTTGCGAAGTCAGCGTGTGGGTGAGCGCGATCAGCGCCATGTCGGGCCGCTCGCCAAGCGCCACGCGAAGGGCCAGTGTCCGGTGCGCGGACAGGTCGCGCGTCAAGGCATCGGAAATCGGCTTGCCGACTTCCTCGTCCTCGATGTCCTGCACTTCCTCATTACCTTCGGCCTGCTCATCCTCGACCGTCTCCAGGTCGATGGCTTCACCTTCGGCCTGCGGATCGGCCAGCGCCTCATCCTCGGCACGAACGAAACCACGCTCGATCCTGACCGTGCCATCATGGTTGAGCACTACGAACACACCGCCATGCGCGATCAGGTTGGCATCATAGGTATGGCGCTTCTCGGAAATCGCATCGATCTCCGCGTCCAGCGCCTCGACCTTCGCCGCCACACCCTCGGGCATTTCGTCAGGAGTCGAAATTCTCGACAAGCTGGTCATGTTCGACTGACGCCGACTCCAACCGCGCCTCGTCCTCATCGGACAGGGCAACGGGTTCGGGATAGAAACGCCGCATGCCGTGCGCATGGGGATAGTCGATATGGGCTTCGGCCCATTTCCAGCCCTCGGTCTGCACTTCGGCGGCAATTTCGCGCAGCTTCTCGATGGCAAGCAAACCCGCATCCTCGAAATAGCCCCCGCCTTCATCGGCGAACAGGTCGCGGATGATGATGCCGCCCGCTTCCTCATAGGCAGCTTCGCCCACGAAGATCGCCCGGCAATCATGGCCGGGAACATTGGCAGCGGTCAGGTCGCGCCGGATGATCCACGCCTCCCGGTTGTGATGCAGGCTCTCGAACACCTGCTCCTGCCGGTCGTGGTCCTCGGTAATGGCAAAGGCCATCAACTGGTCCAGCGTCAGCGCGTCCTCACGATAGACCTGCAACAGCGCCGGAGACACGGCACTCAGGCGAAGCCGCTGCTTCACGACATGGGCGGACACGCCGAACCGCGCTCCGATCTCCTGCGCGCCCCAGCCCTTAGTTTCGGAAAGCTCGCGGAACCGCTCGAACTGGTCGGCGGGGTGCATGGGCGTTCGGGTGACATTCTCGTCCAGACTGATCTCGGATGGGTCGTTCTCGGTATCGAGCCAGCAGCGCACCGGATCGGACTTCTTCATCTTCCTGCGCTTGGCGCACAGCAGCATTGCCTGTCTGCGGCCTTCGCCAACGGTCACGAAATAGAAGCCGGTCGGCGTTTCGTCTTCCGTCACTTCGGGTTCCACGACAAGGTTCTGGATCAGTCCCTTATGCGCGATGGATGCGGCCAGCGCGTCGATGGCGCTTTCGCCATGCGGCACCTTGCGCACATTGCGCGGGGACTTCTTGAGCTTGTCCAGGGGCACGAAAATCTCGACGCCCGACACAGGCTCGGCAGCGGTGGTTTGGGTAACAGCGCTCATCACTTTTCTCCTTCAACACACTCACCCCGGAATGGGGTGGGCGGTGAAAGAGCGGACCGAAGGCCCGCCGGCAGAGCCGGGACGCACCCGCAGGGCCGGAACTAAGAGGAGGTAAGCGCGGCCACGCGCGTTGCGCCCCGGCGCGGCGGGCCTAGAGGGAAGCGTCGCCCACCCCACCGACGGGGAGAGCCACAAACAGCGCGATTGGGACAGGATAGCCTGGCTCGATCTCGACACAGCGTCAGACGTCACACGGGGCGTTGCGGGGTGTCCCCGCTAGAAGGGGTCTGACGAGACTTCGGCTCGTCAGCAGGGGAAGGCATTCCCCGACAAGATTCGTGGCTTCAACATCAGGGGCCGCCGATGGCACGCCAGAGGCGTCCTGAAACACCCGCTCAGCATATTACGTCCTTATTACTTTCCCGGTCTCCGCAGAGCACGTAATATGGTTTTCCTGCCGGGGCAGGTTTATAATATGCTGATTTTCTAAGCAAATCTGGAGCGGGCGAAGGGATTCGAACCCTCGACCCCAACCTTGGCAAGGTTGTGCTCTACCCCTGAGCTACGCCCGCTCTGGCGCGCCGCTCCGGCGGGGAGCGGCTGAAGTAAGGTCGCGGCCTCTAGCATCGGGTCGGGGGTTCGACAAGCCCTATTTCGCCTTTTTGAAAAACCCTTGGACTTGCCCCGCCAAACGCCCACATTACCAGTTCACGCGAACCACCGATGAAGGAGCGATACCCTTGGCAACGATGGGACTTGGCGCCGCCGATAAGGAAGCAATCGAAGCGTTCCGCCGCGACGTGGTCGAACCGTCGCGCACCAAATTGGTCATCCTCGATTTCTGGGCCGAATGGTGCGGCCCATGCAAGCAGCTCGCCCCGATGCTGGAAAAGGTGGCGGCGCAATATGCCGACAAGGGTGTGGTGCTTGCCAAGATCGATGTCGACAAGAACGCGTTCATCGCCTCGCAATTCCAGGTGAAGTCGGTTCCGACCGTCTATGCCATGTTTCAGGGGCAGCTGGTCGCCGATCTGGGTCAGGCGCGAACCGAATCGGCGCTGAAGCAGATGCTCGATCAGATACTGGCGCAAATTCCGGTGGAGAGTGAAGCGGGCGATCAGGCCGAACAGATCGCGCCGATGATCGAAATGGGTGAACAGGCGCTGGCGCAGGACGATGCCGAACAGGCGCTGGGCATCTTTTCGCAGATCGTTGCGATCGCGCCGGACAATGCCGGGGCGCAATCGGGCCTGATCCGCGCGCTGGTCGCTTCCGGGCGGATCGACGATGCCGAAGCGGCGATCGCGGCGCTTCCCGAAACGGTAAGCAAAGCGCCGGAAATCGAACGCGCGCGCGCATCGCTTTCGCTGGCCCAGGATGCTTCGGGATCGGATGCGAACATGGCCGGGCTGGAGGCTGCGGTTGCCGCCTCCCCCGACGATTATCAGGCGCGCTATGATCTCGCCAATGCGCAGATGGCGGCTGGTCGGCGGCAGGAAGCGGCCGACAACCTGTTCGCGATTATCGCAGGCGAAAAAGACTGGCAGGAAGGCGCCGCGCGCCAGCAGCTTTTGAAGCTGTTCGAAGTGGTCGGACTGGAAGACCCCTGGGTGGCGCAGCAGCGCCGGCGGCTGTCGCAACTGCTGTTCGGATGACGACGACGCGCATTTCGGTCTTTCCACTGGGGGGTGCGCTGCTGTTCCCCCGGATGCACTTGCCGCTGCACATATTCGAGCCGCGCTACCGCGCGATGGTGTCCGACGCGCTGGCGCGCGACCGGCGCATCGGGATGGTGCAGCCGCGCGAACCGGGCGACGCCCCCGCGCTGTTCGAAATCGGCTGTCTGGGCAAGATCGTCGAGGTCGAGACGTTGGAGGACGGGCGGTTCGATATTGTCCTGGAAGGACTGGCGCGCTTCGCCATTCGCCGCGAGCTTGATGTCACCACGCCGTTTCGCCAGGTCGAGGCGGCATTGATCGAACAGGGCGATGCCGAGATACTCTCGCTTGCCGAGCGATCGGCGATCGAGATGGAGGCGCGCCGCTTTGCCGATGCGCATGGCTATGCCGTCGACTGGGAGGGCGTGTCGCGGCTGGACGATGAAAGCCTGGTGAACGGTATCGCGCAGATCGCACCGTTCGACATTGCGTCGAAACAGGCGCTGCTGGAGGCGAACGCGCTTCGTGAGCGGGCGGACCTTGTCATCCAGCTGATGCAGTTTTTCGGCCGTCACGGCGACGACGATATCGGGACGCTGCAATGACGAACGACGCCCTTCCCTGCCCGCTGGAACGGCTGGTCTGTCCGGTCACCCGCGCGCCGCTTCGCCATGACCGGGCTGCAAACGAACTGGTGAGCGACGAGGCAGGCCTTGCCTATCCCGTATGCGACGGCACGCCGATATTGCTGATCGACGAAGCGCGGCGGCTGTAACTGGCCGCCACAAGGCGCGCGGCCCTATCGCGCCAGCGCGGCATCGCCGACCAGCGGGTTGGTGCGCCGTTCATGCGCGAAATTGCTCATCGGGCCATGGCCGGGGATGAAGGCGGTATCGCCGCCCAGCGGCCATAATTTGCTGGTGATCGCATCGATCAGATCCTGATGGTTGCCCATTGGGAAATCGGTGCGGCCGATCGATCCCTGAAACAGGACGTCGCCGACGATCGCCAGTTTCGATTCGGGATGGTGGAAGATGACGTGACCCGGCGTGTGGCCGGGACAATGATAGACGTCGAACGTCAGCTTCCCGACCGTGAGGTGGTCGCCGTCGTCCAGCCAGCGATCGGGTTCGAACGGTTCGCCGGGAATGCCGAACTGCCGCCCGTCATCGGCAAGCCGGGCGATCCAGAAGCGATCGGCCTCGTGCGGTCCTTCGATCGGGACCGCATATTCGCGCGCAAGAATCCCGGCCTGCCCGCAATGATCGAAATGGCCATGGGTGATGAGAATCTTTTCGATCGTCACGCCGTGCTGGTCAGCCGCGGCGCGCAGCCGATCAAGATCGCCGCCGGGATCGACAAAGGCGCCCTTCATTGTTTCGGTGCACCAGATCAGCGTTGCGTTCTGCTGAAGCGGGGTGACGGGAACGATTGCGACGCGAAGCGGGGGATTTGCCATGCCGTCGAATTTAGAGCGATGCGGCGGCGCGGGCAACATTGGCTTGCCGCGGCGCGGGCAAGGCGGCATCGCGGGGGGCAATGACGCTTACCGATGCCCCCCCCTACGTGCTTCTGGACGACGCCCGGCCCGGCGGCGGTCCGGCGCGGCTGTATGCCGATCTGGTTCAGGTGGTGACCACCCACCGGGTCGATGGGGTGCGCGACGCGCTGGCCAAGTTGCGCCGCGGGCTGGCGGGCGGGCTGCACGCCGCGGGTTTCCTCAGCTACGAAGCGGGGGCGGCATTCGAAGCGCGCGCACCGATGACACGGCATGATAGTACCCCGCTGCTGTGGTTCGGCTTGTTCGAGCGCTGGCGCGAAATCGACTCGATCGCTGCGCTGCTGCCTGATCCGCGCGGCGCATGGATCGGCGCGGCACGGCCCGAAATCGACTTCGCGGCATATTGCGAAAGGGCCGAGCAGGTCGCCCAATGGATCGCGGCGGGCGATATCTATCAGGCGAACCTGACCTTTCGCGCGAACGTTTCCGCAATGGGCGATCCGCTCGCGCTGTACGCCGCGCTGCGCGATCGGGCGCAGGCGGGATATGGCGCGGTGATCGAAACCGGTGAGGCGACGATCGTGTCGTTGTCGCCCGAACTGTTCTTCGCGCTGAATGGCCGGCGGCTGGCCGCACGGCCGATGAAAGGAACCGCGCCGCGCGGCGTGACCCCAAAGGAGGATGAAAGACTGGCGCGCGCGCTTGCCGCCGACCCCAAACAGCGCGCCGAAAACCTGATGATCCTCGATCTGATGCGCAACGATCTCGGCCGGATCGCCATGCCGGGAAGCGTGCGCGTGCCCGAACGGTTCGCGGTCGAAACCTATCCCACGGTGCATCAGATGGTGTCGGGGGTCACCGCGACGCTGGCCCCCGAACAGGACGCGATCGATGCGCTGGCCGCGCTGTTCCCGTGCGGATCGATCACCGGCGCGCCCAAGATTCGCGCGATGCAGGTGATCGAGGAAGTGGAATGCGAAAGCGCGCGCGGCCCGTATACCGGCGCGATCGGGCGCATTGATGCCGGAGGCGATGCCTGTTTCTCGGTCGCGATCCGCACCTTGTGGCGTCAGGGGGCCAGCCCCTTTTCCATCGGGCTGGGATCGGGCTATGTGGCGGATTCACTTCCCGCGCCCGAATGGCGCGAATGTCTGGCCAAGGGGGCGTTCCTGACCAAGGGACAGCGCAGCTTCGATCTGATGGAGACGATGGCGTTCGATCCGCAAAAGGGGGTCGCGCTTCTCGAACGGCATCTGGCACGGTTGAAGAACAGCGCGGGCGCGTTCGATTTCGCGTTCGACCGGCATGTCATCTGCAACGAATTGCAGGCGGCGACCTTTCGCCAGCGCGAACCGGCGCGAATTCGCCTGTTGCTGTCGCCATCGGGAAATATCGCGATGCAAATCGATCCCATGCCCGCAATGCCGCGGCTTCCGGTATCGGTCGCGCTGGCGCCGTTGCCGGTTTCAAAGGATGATTTCCGGCTTCGCCACAAAACCACCGACCGCGCCTTTTACGATGCGGCGCGCATTCGCGGGGGCGCGTTCGAAACGCTGTTCCTGCTGCCCGACGGTACGGTGAGCGAGGGTAGCTTCACCTCGCTTTTCGTGCCGCGCGGCGATCGGCTGGTCACCCCGCCGGTGAAAAGCGCGCTTCCCGGCGTGCTTCGCACCGAACTGATCGAAAGCGGGCGTGCGGTCGAAGCGGCGGTGCATCCCGAAGACCTTGCGCACGAATTTTTCATCGGCAACGCGCTTCGCGGCCTAATTCGTGCGCAACTGGTTGCGGATACGCAAGCAGCGGTCTAAAGCGCCCGCGCCTTTCCTACCCTTGAACCCAGGCAGACCCGATGCATACCTCCGCCGCGCTCGACCGTATCCAGCCTTCCGCGACGCTTGCGATGACCGCACGCGCCGCCGAACTTCGCGCCGAGGGGGTCGATGTCATCGGCCTGGGCGCAGGCGAGCCAGATTTCGATACCCCCGATTTCGTTAAGGAAGCGGCCATCGAGGCGATCCGCGCAGGCAAGACCAAATATACCGCCGTTGACGGCACGCCCGAACTGAAGGCCGCGATCCGCGCCAAGTTCAAGCGCGACAATGGCCTGGAATATGCCACCAACCAGATCACGACCAATGTCGGCGGCAAACACACGCTGTTCAACGCGATGGTCGCCACGCTGAACCCCGGCGACGAAGTCATCGTTCCCGCCCCCTATTGGGTGAGCTATCCCGATGTTGTGCAGTTTTGCGGTGGCAAGCCGGTGGTGGTGAAGGCAGGTCCGGAGCAGCAATACAAGCTGAAGCCGGAACAACTCGACGCGGCGATCACGCCCAAAACCAAGTGGCTGATACTTAATTCGCCGTCCAATCCGACCGGCGCCGCGTACAGCGCCGGTGAGCTGAAAGCGCTGGGCGAAGTCCTCGAACGCCATCCGCATGTCTGGGTGTTCGCCGACGATATGTACGAACACATCGTTTATGACGGGTTCGAATTCGCGACGATCGCGCAGGTTTGCCCGTCGCTGTTCGAACGCACGCTGACGGTGAACGGCTGTTCGAAAGCCTATGCGATGACCGGCTGGCGAATCGGCTTTGCCGGCGGCCCGGCCTGGCTGATCAAGGCGATGGCGAAGCTGCAGTCGCAATCGACCTCCAACCCCTGTTCGGTGGCGCAGGCCGCTGCGGTGGCGGCGCTGACCGGCGACCAGAGCTTCCTGAAAAGCCGTGCCGCCGCGTTCCAGAAACGCCGTGATCTGGTGGTCGGCCGACTGAACGCGATTTCCGGTATCACCTGCCCGACTCCCGAAGGCGCATTTTACGTATATCCCGCCTTTCCGGAGCTTATCGGAAAGAAGACGCCCAAGGGAGCGGTGATCGACAGTGATGCGGCGATGGTCGGCTATCTGCTCGACGAAGCGCGGGTGGCTGCGGTGCACGGCGACGCCTTCGGCCTGTCGCCAGCAATGCGGATCAGCTATGCGACGTCGGAAACTTTGCTCACCGAAGCATGCGACCGTATTGAAAAGGCGTGCGGCGCGCTTTCCTGAACCTGTCGCTCAGCCCCGGTTAAGCTGCTCTTCCCTATAAGAAACGCACATCGACCGGCCCAGTCGGCCGGTCGCGATCATTTCCCGTGTCGCGCCATGGAAAGCGATACGCGGATAGAGCGTTCAAGGATTGTCATCGTGACCCGCAAGCCAACCGACCGGCAGATTTTTCGATATTTTCTGAGCGGCTTTGCGCTCGGCGCAGTCGGCCTGATCGGGCTGCAGACCGTCCATGCCGAACCCGTGCAGCCGCCCGTGGCACCCGCGGTGCAGGCCGTCTCGCGCTGACGCCGCAGTGCCCGTAGGGGCGTCCGCACATCTCAGGAAAGGCGAGCCTATGACCCGATTTCTTCTTCCTCTTGCGGGTGCCGGCGCGCTCGGCATCGCTCTGCTCGCCACCACGATTCCCGGTTATGCCGAAAAGGCGGTCGCCATTCCGGCCGCGAGCTATCACATGAACCAGCCGCACGGAATGCAGACCGCCGTGCTCGCCGGTGGCTGCTTCTGGGGCATGGAAGCGGTGTTCGAACAGGTAAAGGGCGTGCGATCGGTGGTCGACGGCTATGCCGGTGGCACCCGCGCGACCGCAACCTATGCGCAGGTCAGCACCGAACGCACCGGCCATGCCGAAGCGGTGAAAATCACCTATGATCCCGCGCAGGTCAGCTATGCCACGCTGCTTCGTGTCTATTTTTCCGTCGCGCACGATCCGACGCAGAAGGACCGGCAATATCCCGATCGCGGTCCAAGCTATCGCAGCGCCATCTTTCCGCAAAACCAGGCGCAGAAGCAGGTGGCGGCCCGCTATATCCGCCAATTGGGTGCAGCGCATGTCTATGACAAGCCGATCGTCACGCGGATCGAAAGGGGGCAATTCTATCCCGCCGAGGCATATCATCAGGATTTCTATCGCCGAAATCCGAACCACCCCTATATCGTGCGCTGGGACAAGCCGAAGATGGCGGCATTTCGCAAGGCGTTCCCAGCCCTCGCCAAGGGTTGAGGCGGATCAGATCAGTGCGAGCGCGCTGAGTTCGCCGATCATGTCGGGCGGCATCGCGGCGATATCGGCGCCCGCCTTGTCCAGATCGGGCGGCGCGTCGGCGTCCTCCAGATAGCGCCAGCCCTGATGCGCGCGCTTGGGCTGTCCCTGCACCAGCACAAGTTCGGGCCGCAAATGGATGGCGACGCGGCCACCCTCCGCCTCTCCGAACCCGATCAGCGGCGAACGCGCGACAAGCTGATGCCTAATGATCCAGTAGAGCGACCCGCCGGACATTTCTTCATGGCGCTTTGGCAGGTAGCGCGTGGTGAGCACCAGCGCGCCCTGCGCCTTTCTGAGGTCGATACGGTCTTTCAGGTCGGGCAGGCTGTCATGGCCATAGGCGACCTTGGTCATGTTGAGCGCCATTGCATGCCTTATCTGGGCAGCGGGCGCTTTGTCATCAAGGGCGCGGCCCCTACCCCGCCACGCCGGACAGCGCGGCAAGACCAAGGAACGAGAAAAATCCCATGACGTCGGTCAGCGTGGTGACGAATACCGCCGAACTGACCGCCGGATCGATGCGCAACCGGTCGAGCGTGATCGGCACCACCACCCCGCCCAGTCCGGCGGCAAGATTGTTGATGACCATCGCCGCCGCGAAAACGATCGAAAGCGGGCCGTTGCCGTAGATCAGATAAGACCCGATACCGGCGACCGCGCCAAGCGCGGTGCCGTTGGCCGCGGCGATGCGCAATTCGCGCAACACCATCCACCAGGTATTCGAATCGGTAATCTGATTGGTGGCGAGCGCGCGCACCACCACGGCCAGCGTCTGGGTGCCAGCATTGCCGCCCATGCCCGATACGATCGGCATCAGCACGGCGAGCAGCGCAAAGGCGGCAATTTCGGATTGGAACAGCCCCACCACCGACGCGGCGATGATCGCGGTACCCATATTGACGATCAGCCACGATAAGCGCGTTCGCACGGCGAGCCGGACGGGTTCATTGATATCGCCTTCGCCCGCGCCCGACAGGCGGAGAATATCCTCCCCGGCCTCTTCGGAAATGATGTGGACGATATCGTCCACCGTGACCTGGCCGACCAGCCGCCCGCCCGAATCGACCACGGCGGCGGAAATCAGCGCATATTTCTGAAATCGCAGCGCGACCTCTTCCTGATCCATGTCGACCGGGATCAGCGTCTGTTCGCGCTTCATCACGTCGGTCATCGACACGATGCGCGGGGTGCGCAGAATCCACGAAAGCTGGCACGTCCCGACCGGGCGATGGCCCGGATCGACAACGAATATCTCCCAGAAATCGCTCGACAGTTCGTCGCTGCCGCGCAGGTAATCGAGCACGTCGCCCACGGTCCAGTGTTCGGGCACCGCGATCAGTTCGCGCTGCATCAACCGGCCGGCCGATTCCTCGGGGTAGCTCAGCGCTTCGACGATCGCGGCGCGATCATCGGGCGACAGCGCGTTGAGGACGGCCTGCTGGTCCGCCTCCTCCATATCCTCGATAATGGCGACGGCGTCGTCGGTATCGAGTTCGGCGGCCATTCCGGCAAGCTGGCGCGGATCGAGCGCATCGATCAGTTCGTCGCGCACCCAGTCGTTCATTTCCGACAGCACTTCGCCGTCGATCAGCGATCCGATCGATTCGACCAGATCCGGGCGCTGCTCGGCGGGCGTCAATTCGATCAGGTCGGCGATGTCGGCGGGATGCAGCGGTTCGACGCGCTCATAGGCGGTTTCGGCGTCGCCCGCCTCCACCGCGTCGAGCACGGCGCGAACGAATTCGGGTTTCAGCCGGTCGCCTTCGTCCAGTTCGCCGGACGTGCGGTCCTTCTCCTCGATCGAAGGGGAGAGATCGGTCTCGCTCATGCCTTCGACCTCCCTTGCGTCGGCTACCTGTCGCAGCGTGTAGCGATCCGGACGCGCCGTGCCAATCGTCGAGTTGGCCCGCGCGCGGGGCCGGCCGGCGCAGCCGCCATTGCATTCGCCCGCCGCCCTGTTTACCGGCGAGCGCCTCTTTCACGCACCGGAGCACAAGCCAGACCATGTCCGAAACGCCCAGCTCGATCGTCATGACCCTCGATTCGGGTGACGTCCGCATCCAGCTTCGCCCCGACCTCGCCCCCAAGCATGTCGAGCGGATCGCTTCGCTGGCAGACAAGGGCTTTTACGACGACGTCGTCTTTCACCGCGTGATCGACGGCTTCATGGCGCAGGGCGGCGATCCGACCGGCACCGGCACCGGCGGGTCGAACGAACCCAATCTTTCCGCCGAGTTCAGTCGCGAACCGCATGTCCGCGGCGTGTGTTCGATGGCGCGCACGATGGACCCGGACAGCGCGAACAGCCAGTTCTTCATCTGTCTCGACGACGCCACCTTTCTTGACGGGCAATATACCGTGTGGGGCGTGGTGACCGAGGGCATGGAGCATGTCGACGCGCTGCCCAAGGGCGAACCGCCGCGCCATCCGGGCAAGATTCACAAGATGCGCACCGCCTGAACCCCATCACCTGAAGGCTTCGGCGCGGACGTTCACTCGCTCGCGTCGAAGCTTTTCAGTAACCAGTCATGGAACAGTTTGACCGGCCGCTGTTCCAGCGCACGCGGTCGGCAAACGAACCAGTAGCTATATTCGCTTTCCACGCTGAGATCGAACAGCGGCACGATGCGATCGTCGCGCGCGTCGCGGAAATGCGCCTCCAGCATGAACGCCACGCCCAGCCCCTGCGCCGCCGCCTCCAGCATCAGCGCGCCCGAATCATAATGATCGATCGCGGCGGGTTCGACTTCCTCGCACCCCGCGGCACGGCGCCAGTGCACGAAACTTTCGGGCATGTCGCGATGGACCAGCGCGGTGACCCCCGAAAGCTGGCGCGGTTCGGTGATTCCATCTGGCCCCTCGGCCAGCGAACGCGCGGCGATGGCATGCACCCGGTTGCGGTCCAGCCGGCGCGAATACAGCGTCGATTCGATGCTTTCGGCCAGGATGATCGCCGCGTCCAGCCCGTCGCCAAGTCGCGGCAGCGCATGCCCCGCCGTATCGATATCAAGATGCAGTTCCGGGTGACGGAGGCGAAGGTCGGGCAAACGGTGCAGCAATTGCTGCTTGGCGAACAGCGGCAGCACGCCCAGCCGCATGCGCAGCAGGTCGATCCCGCTCGTCATCTCCTCAACCGCATCGGACATGGTGTCGAGCGCGGGCGCGATCCGTGCGAGCAACCGATCCCCGTCGCCGTTGAGGCGAAGCGCCTGGTGCCGCCGTTCGAACAGCGACTTTCCGATAAAGCGTTCAAGCGCCTGCACGCGCCGGCTGAGCGCGGGCGACGACAGCGCCAGTTCGTCGGCAGCCGCCTTTATCGAACCAAGCCGGGCGACATGGACGAATGCCTCGATCGCGGTGAGGGGCGGCAGTCTTCGCATGTGCAATATGTGCGCGCCGCACATGCGCGATTGCAAGCTGGGAAATGAAAAAAGCGTTTTCCGGGGCCGAAGGAACGGTGGATTGCATTTGATGCAATCCGGCTGGCGCTTTTCGCACTTGCACAAAACCATGTTGCAGCGCACATAGAACAGGCCTTTCAGGCATCCTCTCCTAAGACTTTCAGGGTCGGTTTCTTCGGGAACCGGCCCTTTTTTTGTCCGCGCTCCATCTCGTATGCACACGAGCGCGTTCCTATGTGCCGCGTCCAACACGCGAACGATGCGGCAAGGAGGTTCCGGCGTATGGCCGATGACGAGCGCAATCCTGTCAAATTGCAGGTAGCCAATTCCCGGTCGGAGGATAGCGGGCGCGGGCTCGCGCACCTGCCCCGCACGGTCATGGCGCAGATGGGCCTTGCCGAGGGGGATGCGGTGGAGATCGTGGGCAAACGCGCCACGCCGGCAATCGCGGTATATCCCTATGCCGAGGATGAGGGGCTGGAAATCCTGCGCATCGATGGCTTGCAACGCGCCAATGCCGGGGTGGGATCGGGCGAATATGTCGAAATCCGCGCCGCCGATCCGAAACCCGCCAGCCGCGTCGTGTTCGCACCTGCGCAGAAGAATTTGCGGCTGCAAGGGTCGGCGCAGGCATTGAAGCGCACCTTTGCGGGGCGGCCGCTGTGTCAGGGCGATACCGTTGCCACGGTCGCGCAGCAGCGGGTCGCCGACATCCCGCCACAGGTTGCCCGCCACCTTCGCGCGCCCGCCTATGCGCTTCAGGAAATCCGGCTTCAGGTGCTGACCACCAGTCCCAAGGGCGTGGTGCATATCGACGCCGAAACCGAAATCGAACTGCGCGCGGATTACGAAGAGCCGCATGAGAGCCGCCGCGCCGACGTCACCTATGACGATATCGGCGGGGTGGCGGGAACGATCGACCAGCTTCGCGAAATGGTCGAACTGCCGCTTCGCTATCCCGAACTGTTCCAGCGGCTGGGCGTCGATCCGCCCAAGGGCGTGCTGCTGCACGGCCCGCCGGGAACCGGCAAGACGCGGCTGGCGCGCGCGGTGGCGAACGAAAGCGATGCCGATTTCTTCCTGATCAACGGGCCGGAGATCATGGGATCGGCCTATGGCGAATCGGAAAAGCGGCTGCGCGAGGTGTTCGAAGAGGCCGACAAGGCCGCGCCATCGATTATCTTTATCGACGAGATCGATTCGATCGCGCCCAAGCGCGCCAATGTTTCGGGCGAGGCGGAAAAACGTCTCGTCGCGCAGCTTCTGACGCTGATGGACGGGCTGGAGGCGCGATCGAACGTGATCGTCATCGCCGCGACCAACCGGCCGGAAGCGATCGACGAAGCGTTGCGCCGTCCCGGCCGCTTCGACCGCGAAATCGTCGTCGGCGTTCCCGACGAGCGCGGCCGGCGCGAGATACTGGGCATCCATACGCGTGGCATGCCGATCGACGAGGATGTCGACCTCGATGAACTGGCGCGCACCACCTATGGCTTTGTCGGCGCCGACATCGCCGCGCTGGCACGCGAGGCGGCGATCGAGGCGGTACGCCGCGTAATGCCGAAGCTGAACCTGTCCGAACAGACGATCCCGCCCGAGGTGCTGGAAACGCTGTCGGTCGGGCGCAGCGACTTTCTGGAGGCGATGAAGCGCATCCAGCCGAGCGCGATGCGCGAGGTGATGGTGCAATTGCCGCAGGTGCGCTGGAGCGATGTCGGCGGGCTGGACGAAGCGCAGGAGCGGATGAAGGAAGGGGTCGAGCTGCCGCTTAAAAACCCCGACGCCTTCCGCCGCATGGGCATTCGCCCGACCAAGGGCTTTTTGCTCTATGGCCCGCCCGGAACGGGCAAGACGCTGCTCGCCAAGGCGGTCGCGCGTGAGGCGAGCGCCAATTTCATCGCGACGAAATCGTCCGACCTGCTGAGCAAATGGTATGGCGAGAGCGAGGCGCAGATTACCCGGCTGTTCGCCCGTGCGCGGCAGGTGGCGCCCTGCGTGATCTTTATCGACGAACTCGATTCGCTGGTGCCCGCGCGCGGCGGCGGCATGGGCGAACCGCAGGTGACCGAACGGGTGGTGAACACCATCCTTGCCGAAATGGATGGGCTTGAGGAACTGCAGTCGGTCGTCGTGATCGGCGCGACCAACCGCCCGAACCTGATCGATCCGGCGCTGCTTCGCCCCGGCCGGTTCGACGAACTGGTCTATGTCGGCGTGCCGGGGCGGGAAGGGCGCGAACGCATCCTGACCATTCAGACGGGCAGGATGCCGTTGGCCGACGATGTCGACCTCGGCGCGCTTGCGGCACAAACCGAACGGTTCAGCGGCGCCGATCTGGAGGATCTGGTGCGCCGGGCAGGGCTTGCCGCGCTTCGCGAATCGCTGACCAATGAAACGGTCACCATGGCGCATTTCGAAACCGCGCTTACCGATTCACGCGCTTCGGTCACGCCAGAGATGGAGCGCGAATATGAAGCGATGTCGCGCAGGTTGAAGCAGGAAGCGGTATCGATTCAGCCGATCGGCTTCATCAGCCCGGACATGCTCGAACGCCGCGAAAGCGATTAAGCCCTGTCGTCAGACCGCACCGGAATTATCCGCGCCGCCAGTCATAGGCGCGGATAATCCGCGCGACCGTGATCGAATAGCTGTCATACCAGCGACCACGCCCGGATTGTCGGATGCGGATATGGTCGGGATTATCGCGCCATGCCCGCGCCGCCGCTTCGTCGGCCCAATAGCTGACGGTGATGCCCGCCCCATCGGGCGCGCGCACGCTGTCGATTCGGATATATCCCGGCTGACATGCTGCCAGCCGATCCATGTCCGCCGCCGCTCGGGAATAGGCGACATCGTCGCCCGGCCTTCGCTGCGAAACGAAAATCACCGCAACCTGTTCTGCGCATTGATCGGCCATGGCGCTTTCCTGTAAAGGGCGCGCATGCAACCGCAAGGCGCCCGGTGAGTTGAACCGATCGTTCGGCCGCACCTTGATTGTTGGGAACAGTTTTGCGACGACGACATCCTCTTTTGCGCCTTTGCGCGCGCTGACACGGGAAATCCATGACCGCTTCTTCCACCGCCGCCGCCCGCAAGGGCGCCCGGAAAGGCCGCGCCGCTTCGCCGATCGCCATGTTCTTCCGGGGCTTTATCAAGCATCCGGTGATGGTTGGATCGATCATCCCCTCGTCGGGACGCCTGATCCGCAAGATGCTGGGCCCCGTCGATTGGGGTCAGTGCAAATTGTTCGTCGAATACGGCCCCGGCGTCGGCACCTTCTGCCAGGCGGTGCTCGACCGGATGGGTCCCGATGCCCAGTATATCGCGATCGACACCAATGAGGATTTCGTCGCCTATCTTCGTGAAACGATTCGCGACCCGCGCTTTTCGGCGATCTGCGGATCGGCGGCGGATGTAGAGGCGATCGTCGCCGATCACGGCCATGACGGGGCCGATTACGTCCTGTCAGGGCTGCCCTTTTCCACCCTGCCCACCGGTGTCGGCGATACCATCGCAAAGGCGACGGCAAAGGTGATCCGGCCGGGCGGCGCATTTCTGGTCTATCAGTTCTCGCCCAAGGTGAAGGACTTTCTCAGCCCTGAATTCGCCAATATCGATCACGATATGGAATGGTGGAACGTGCCGCCGGCGCAACTCTACTGGGCGCGCAACGGCTGAGTCCCGGCGACAGGGTGCAACCATGACGATGGTTCGCGCGTAGGGTTGCCGGTACCTCCCGACTGATCGGCGGGACCGACGGGACCCTGCATGAATCAACCGACAGCCTATCTAAACCATGTCGGGACCTCGGTTCCGGCGCATGACATCCATGACGCTTTTATCGGCTGGGCGCGCGAACGACTGAACGATTTGCGCGAACAGCGCCTGTTCGACCGGATGGCGGCGCGCAGCGGCATCCGCCACCGCTGGTCGGTATTGCCCGCCGCCGATGCGGGCGGATCGCCATTGGAACCGGGAGGTTTCTATGCGGGCGGCCATATGCCGGGAACGGGGGAACGGATGCGCCTGTATGCCCGGCTTGCCCCCGATCTGGCGATCACTGCGATCGAAAGCCTTGCCGGGCAGGTTGCGGTCGAAGGGATCACCCATCTGGTTGTCGCGAGCTGTACCGGCTTCGTCGCGCCGGGGGTGGATCAGGTCATCGCACGGCGGCTGAACCTGTCGCCCTCGGTCGAACGCCTGCTCGTCGGGTTCATGGGCTGCTATGCCGCAGTCGCCGCATTACGCAGCGCGCGGCATATCGTGCGTTCCCGGCCCGATGCGCGCGTGCTGGTGGTTTGCGTCGAACTGTCGAGCCTGCATCTGCAACCCGCCGGCAATGCCGAATCGCTTCTTGCCATGCTGCAATTCGGCGATGGCGCAGCCGCCGCGCTGGTCAGCGGCGAACCTGAAGGCTTCGCCATCGAAACGCCGTTTGCCACCACCCTCCCGCAATCCGACGCGCTGATCCGGTGGGACATAACCGATACCGGATTCGCCATGCATCTGTCGGGTGAGGTGCCGGGACGGATTGCCGAGGCGCTTGCCGACCCGCAGATCGCAGCGGGCGCGCTGGGTAAGCGGCGGGCTGGGGATATCGATGCCTGGGCGATCCATCCGGGAGGCCGGTCGATTCTCGACGCGGTCGAACGCGCCTTTTCGCTCTCCCCCGAAGCGCTCGCCCCATCGCGGCAAGTGCTTCAGGATAAAGGCAATATGTCCTCGGCAACGCTGATGTTCGTGCTTGAATCGATGCTGGGGCAATCAATCGAATCGGGGCTCGCGCTTGCGTTCGGCCCCGGCCTTGCCGCCGAAGGTTTCGCATTTCGAAGCGCATGAAAAGCCTTGCCTCCCGCATGATCGCCGAAGAGGCGATGGATTCGCCCGATCTCGACCCCGCGATATATGATGCGGTGCTCCACGATCTGGGGCGGGTAAACCGGGTCACGCTCGCGGCGCGGCCGACGCTCGCGTTTCTGAAACGCGCGGCAGCGAGCGCGCAATCGCTGAAGATACTCGATGTCGGCTATGGCGATGGCGGGATGCTGCGCGCCATCGCGCGCCGGGCGGCGGCGCGCGGCATTGCGGCGGCGTGCACGGGAATCGACCTCAACCCGCACAGCGCGGCGACCGCGCGGGCGCTCACCCCGAGCGACCTTGAAATCGACTATCGCACTGGCGATTATGCCGCGCTTGCCGGTCAGGGCTGGGACGTCATCGTCAGCAGCTTGGTCGTGCATCACATGTCGCATGGCGAGCTGATCGCGTTCCTGAGGTTCATGGAGGCAGAGGCGGCGCGCGGCTGGTTCGTGAACGATCTGCATCGCCACCGTTTGGCGCATATCGGGTATCCGCTGCTCGCGCGGCTGATGCGCTGGCACCCGATCGTTCGCGCGGACGGGCGATTGTCGATCGCGCGCAGCTATCGGCCCGGCGAATGGCCCGCCATTCTTGAAGCGGCGGGCGCGGAACATGCGCGCGTCTATCGCGCCTTCCCCTTTCGGTTATGCGTCGAACGGCTCCGCTGATCCTGGGCGGTGGTCCGGCGGGGGCGGCCGCCGCGCTGCGTCTGGCCGCCGCGGGAGAGCGCCCCGTGGTGCTGGAGCGCAGCCGGGAGCCGGTCGATTCGCTGTGCGGCGGTTTTGTAAGCTGGCGGACGCTCGACAAGCTGAAACGTATCGGAATCGATACCACCCGTCTGGGAAGCAGCGACATTCATCGCGTCCGCCTGTTCCACCGCGCTTCGCAGGTGGAGGCGGCGCTGCCGCGTCCGGCGAAGGCGGTGTCGCGACGCCTGTTCGATACGGTGTTGCTGGGCGCGGCCGAGCAGGCGGGCGCTGGGGTGGAGCGCGGCGTCACCGTCCGTTCGATCGCCAAGCGACGGCTACACCTTGCCGATGGAGGCGTGCTTTGCCCCGACACGCTGTTTCTCGCCAGCGGCAAACACGATGTGCGCGGCACATCGCGGCCCGCCGATGCGCGCGGGACCGATCCGACGATCGGGCTGCGCACGCGGTTCGGCCCCGCCCCCGGCCTTGCCCGGTTGATCGGCGATGCGATCGAGCTTCATCTGTTCGACCGGGGCTATGCCGGACTGGTGCTTCAGGAAGATGGCAGCGCCAATCTGTGCCTTGCCGTGCGCCGTTCGCGGTTGACCGCTGCCGGGACGCCGCAGGCATTGTTCAACGACATCGCGGACGAATGTCCGGCGCTTGCCGAAAGAATGGCGTGGCGCGATTCGTCGTCGCCGCAGGACGCGGTGGCCAATGTTCCCTATGGATGGCGGTGCGGGGAAACCGGACCGGGCTTGTTCCGGCTGGGCGATCAGGCGGGCGTGATTCCATCGCTCGCCGGGGAAGGGATCGGCATCGCCATTGCCAGTGGCATCGCCGCATCCGATGCGTGGCGGCATGGTGGTGCGGATGCAGCGGCGGGATATCAGCGCGCCTTTTCACGCGCCCTCGCGCTGCCGATGGGGATAGCCGGCCTGTTATGGCGCATGGGGGAAAATCGCCGCGCCGCTCCGGTCCTGCTTGCCGCCGCCGCGCTGCCCGGTGCGCTGGCTTCAGCGGGTCGATTAACCCGGATCAAATAAAGAACGATTGACGCGCGGCGGTGAAGACCACACATCTTTGGCCATGAAGCAGATGACCCTTTCCGAATCGGAATGGCGCAAGCGCCTGACCCCCGCACAATATGTGGTTCTTCGCGAAGCGGGCACCGAACCGGCCTTTTCGGGGCGCTATGACCATAACAAGGCGGACGGCGTCTATAACTGTGCGGGATGCGGCACCGTCCTGTTCGACAGTGCCGACAAATATGATTCGGGATCGGGATGGCCCAGCTTCACCGCGCCGATCGAAAAGAGCCACGTCAGCGAACATGGCGATTCAAGCCATGGGATGCAGCGTGTCGAGGCGCGCTGCGCGGCGTGCGACGGGCATTTGGGCCATGTATTTCCCGATGGCCCGCCGCCGACGGGGCTTCGCTATTGCATCAATTCGGTGGCGCTGGATTTTCGTCCCCGTCGCGAGGAAGCGCCGTCCGCCGCATAGCGCTTGTCGCGCCGCGCGATAACGCGTAACCGGACGGTTCGCGATGGCAAAGTCTTCCCGTACAAAATCCGGCTTCCGTTTCCGGCGCTTCTTTTTCTGGACGCTTGGCATCGGCGCGACCCTGGCGATCGTGGCGCTCATCGCGCTTGGCATCGCGGTCTATACGACCAAGGCGTCGCTGCCGAGTTATCAGGCGCTCAAATCCTCGCCCAACGGGCAGATGATCCGCGTGCATGCCGCCGACGGCACGGTGATGATGTCGCTCGGCCCCAGCTATGGCGAATGGATTGCCTATGACGACATTCCGCCCGTCATGCGCAAGGCGATGGTGTCGATCGAGGACAAGCGCTTTTATTCGCATATCGGCGTCGATCCGATCGGCGCGTTGCGCGCGGCGAAATTCGCGATCGATCATCGCGGCACCGGCCGCCGGATGCAGGGCGCGTCGACCATCACGCAACAGGTGGCGCGCACCATCTTCCTGTCGAACCGCTACACGCTGGGGCGCAAGCTGCGCGAGGCCATCCTCGCGCTGGCGCTCGAACGTAAATTCACCAAGGATCAGATCCTCGAACTATATCTGAACAAGGTGTATTTCGGTGGCGGCGCTTATGGCATCGACGCGGCCTCGCGCCGCTTCTTCGGCCATTCGGCAACCAACCTAAGCCTTGGTGAAGCGGCGATCATCGCCGGGTTGGTAAAGGCACCGTCGCATTATTCGCCGACCGCCGATGCGGAGGCGGCGGTCGGCCGCGCCGGGGTGGTGCTGGACGTGATGGTCGAAAACGGCGCGATCACGCCGGGCGAGGCGGCGTCCGCCGATCCGGAGGACATCAAGCTCGCGCAGGAGCCGAACCAGAACAGCGTGCGCTATTTCACCGACTGGGCTCTGCCCCAGCTTGAAATGCTGATCGACGAGACGCAGGCACCGCTTGAGGTGTGGACGACGCTCGACCTGTCGATGCAGAAAGCGGCTGAAAAGGCGGTTCGCGCCGAAGCGCCAAAAGGGGTTCAGGGCGCGCTGGTCGCGCTTGATCGCGATGGCGCGGTGCGCGCGCTGGTCGGCGGAAAAGACTATGTCTCGTCGAACTATAACCGCGCGACTCAGGCGGTGCGCCAGCCGGGATCGGCATGGAAGCTGTTCGTATACCTCGCCGCGATGGAGGCGGGATACAAACCGGACGACATGGTGATCGACGAACCGGTCGATATCCGCGGATGGAGCCCGCGCAACAGCAATGGCCGGTTCGCCGGCAATATCAGCATCCGAACCGCCTTCGCCTATTCTATCAACACCATCGCGGCGAAGCTGGGCCAGGATGTTGGATTCAACACCGTCGCCGACATGGCGCGCCGATTCGGGATCAGCACGGATATCGACACCCATCCCGCAATGGTGCTGGGCACGTCCGAGGTGCACCTGATCGACATGACGCAGGCATTTGCATCGGTCGCCAATCGGGGCGTGGCCGTCGATCCGTTCGGCATCACCCGCGTCACCGCCAACGGGCGAGTCATTTATCAGCATGAGGTCGATACCTCCCGCGTTCTCGTCGCGCCCTACATCGCCGCCGAAATGACCGACCTTCTTCAGACTGCGGTCAATACCGGGACGGGCCGCAGCGCCCAGATCGGCCGCCCGGTCGCGGGTAAGACCGGCACCACCCAGTCGAACAAGGACGGCTGGTTCCTGGGCTTTTCCAGCGGACTGACGACCGGGGTGTGGATGGGCAAGGACGATGCCGATCCGGTGTCCGGGCTGTATGGCGGCACTGCCCCTGCCCGCGCCTTTGCCGATTTCATGCGCAAAGCCGTTGCCGATCGACCGGTCGAGCAATTCGATACCAAGGTGACGCTGCCCGACTGGCAGGTCGAACCCGATGAGGAAAGCTATTACAGCGGCCCCGACAATGGCCTGTTCGAAGATGGCGATGTCCCGCCGGAGCCCGAACCGCGCTTCCCCGGCGACGGCTATGGTCCGCAACCCGTGCCGGGCGAAGCTTTCCCGCAGCAACCGACTCAACCGCCCCAGCCGGTGCCGCAGCAGCGCCAGCAACCGCCCGAGCGGCTCGACGAACGCTGGATAGACCGGGTGCTGGGCCGCGATCAGCCGGCGGGCAATGGGCCGACCCAGCAACCGCGCCCATCTGACCCAAATCAGGTTCAGCGCCTGCCGCGCCGCACACCAACGCCGCAACGCGACGGATCAGCGACGCAACGTCAGCCCGCGCCGTCGGACACCGACCTGCCGAACCAGTGAAGCCCCGCCCCGTTGGCGCGTAGCCAGCGGCGTGCCTCGCCCGGATCATCTCCCAGCAATTCGCGTTCGAGCGCATGAAAATCAGGGCCATGATTCATGTGGCGTCGATGGGCGACTTCATGCGCCACCGTCGAGCGCAGAACGAAGCGCGGCGCGAGGATCAATCGCCAGCTATAGCGGATCGCGCCGCTGCTCGAACAGCTTCCCCACCGGCTGCGCGGATCGCCGATCGACACGCGTTCGACATGGATCCCGTTGGCGTTCGCCAGCACGTGCGTTTCCGCTTCCAGTATTCGCTTCGCCTCAGCGCGCAGCCAGCGCTCTACCCTGCCGGAAAAACCTTCGCGCGGGCCGCCGCAAGCGAGCGTTTCGCCGACGCGTTGAACCCTGCGCGGCGCGGTTTCGTCCCATAGCAGCAAAAACTGCTCGCCATGAACCGGCACCCGCTCGCCCGGATCGAATGGACGCGCACGCGGCAATTCGGCCCGCCGCGCCGCAACCCATTCATGGTGCTCCTGCGCCCAACGAAGCGCCGCACGTTCCGAAGCGCGCCGGGGAATGGTGAGCCGAACCCGCCCGCTTGCCGGATCGACCGACAGCCGCATACGTCGTGCGCGCGGATGGCGCACGACCTCGATATCGCTCACAATTCGCGGTCCACCATATGGTGTTCGATATCGCCGACCAGATCTTCGCTGACCGTCCATCCGCGCGTCGATTCACCCGCGCGATGTACCGCCTCCCGGTCGCCGCACACCAGATAGTGCCAGTCAGGCAGGGGCTTTCCTTCGCCGCGCAACCGATAGGCGCAGGTCCGCGGGAGCCAGGAGATCGCCTCCATCCGCGCCGGCGACAATTGCACGCAGTCGGGAACATGCGCGCGGCGGTGACGATAATCGCCGCACCGCCCCGCATGCGTATCGAGCAACCGGCATGCGACATTGGTGGCCGCCACCGCGCCCGTATCCTCATCCTGCAATTTGTGCAGGCAGCACTTGCCGCATCCGTCGCACAATGCCTCCCACTGCGCGCGGCCGAGCTTTTCCAGCGGAATATCTTCCCAGAATCGTGTCGTCACGTTACCCATTTGCGTAATGTATCCGCCACCGCCTGCGGCGATTCATCCGCCGGCACCAAGGCAATCGGATCACCCCCCGGCCCCATCAGATAGGCGGCGCGGCTGTGATTGATAAGATAGCCATCGGCGCCGTCGGGCTGAACCTTTTTATAGAAGACGGCATATTCCTTCGCCACCTTCGCGATTTGCGCGGGGTCGCCGGTAAGTCCGATAATGCCGGTGCCGAATGCCGAAACAAACTTTCCCACCACCGCGGGCGTATCGCGTTCGGGATCGACCGAGACGAAGATCGGCACGACCCGCTTTGCCAGATCGGGGTCGGATTGGCGCAGGCGCGCCATCCCAGCACCGATATTCTGCATGTCAACCGGGCAGACATCGGGACAATAGGTATAGCCGAAATACATGATGCGGTATTTGCCGGCGAAATCGCGTTCGGTGACTCGCTCTCCCTTTTGATTGATCAGGCTGAACGGACCGCCGATCGACGATCCGGCAAGCGGGGATTTGGTGGGTTGCGGCGCACCGCACGCCGCCAGCGCAAACGCGGTCGGCAACGTAACGGACATCAGGGCGAAATGTCGGCGATTCATGGTAACGCCAGCAATGATCTGATAGAACGGGTTGTTCAACCGGCATAAGACCGACCTTGGGGTTTGCACGACGACATGTTCGCACGAAATTCGGCTATTTTCGCAGCTTCGCTGGCGCTGATCGCGGCGCCGCACGCTTCGGCCCAGAATTTTTCGGAAGGCTATAAATTCCTGAAGGCGGTCCGTGATTCGGACGGCAACACGGTGACGTCGATCGTCAATCAGCCGGGCCAGCGGATCATCAACACGACCGATCCGAAGAGCGGGGACACCGCGCTCCACATCGTCACCCGGCGCGGCGATTCGACCTATCTGCAATTTTTGCTCGCCAAGGGCGCTGATCCCGACATCCGCAACGATAGCGGCGACAGCCCGGCTTTGATCGCGGTGCAGACAGGTTTCGTGCGCGGGCTGGAGCTGCTGTCGAGCGCAAACGCCAATTTCAACCTGGCCGACCGGTCGGGGCAGACGCCACTGATCATGGCGGTGCAGATGAAGACCGTGCCGGTGCCGATCCGGTTGAAGATGATCGACATCCTTTTGAAGGGCGGGGCCGATCCCGATCAGACCGACAATATCGCGGGGATGTCCGCACGCGATTACGCGAAGCGCGAAACCCGCTCGCCTGCGCTGCTCGACGCGATCGAGAAGGGGCCTGATCGGGGCGATGCGGGCGCGATGTACGGCCCGCAACCCTAAACCCGCTTCAGCTTCCGCTTTCGGCGTCGGGATCGTGTATGTGGATCAGCCGCCGCGCGGCACGCCGGGCAAAAGCCAGCGTCACCTTCTTGCGGCGCGCCGCCGGTAACGGCTGCGCCGTCGCTTCGCGCAAAACCGCGGCGTCATAGCGATCGGCAATCATGACGCCGGCTCGTTCGGGAAGGAATTGCGCTTCATCAAGCGGACTGGCGTCAAACCCGCGCGGGACCGCCCAATAGAACCGATCGCAATGGTTCAGATATTCGCGCCATTTGGCATCGCCCAGCAGATCGGCGCGCGAAACCTTTATTTCGACGATAATGATCGCGCCGCGCGAATCGATCGCCATCAGGTCTGCCCGTCGCCCGTCGGACAGCGCGACTTCGCCGATCGCGGTGAAATCGTGCCGCAGCAACAGCCGACACACACCGCGCGCCACGCCGGCCGCATCCATGGCGGGCGTGGACGAAACGGGGGCAAGGGCGGAACGTGAAGCCATCCCGCCCTTGTTAGAACATCCGGCGAACAAAAGGAAGTCGGAAGCCCGTGTCAGCGATAGAAGACGTGGTTGCCGACAGCGCCGACCTTGGCAAGGCGCCAGCTGGGCGACACATAGCGAGCGTGGAAGAACAGCGCATCGGGGACCGGGCTGTCCCACAGATCGGCGCTGGCAATCTTCGCCACCGCCACCGCCGTGCGCCATGCCCGGCTGTTCACGCGCGGCTTAGGCAAACGGCCGCCGCGGACGAACGAGAACTGGCTGCGCTGGGTCAGCACCGAACAAACCGAATCGGGGAAGCGTTGGGACTGCGCGCGGTTGAGGATGACATCCGCCACCGCAAGCTGCCCGGCGAGCGATTCACCCTTCGATTCGAAATACACGCCCGTGGCGAGGCAGCGCAGCTCCTTGTCGAGGTTCGAAGGAACCGACTGGGCAGCCACTGCGTCGCTAAGGCTGGCGAAATCCGCATCGCCATCATCGTCGCCACCGACAGCCGCATCGGCGGGCTGTTCATCGGGGGTGAGCGCGATCGGGACGATCGGCGGGGGAGGGGTGGGAACCTTTGCCTCGTTCCGTGCATTAATTGCCGAAAGCGAGGTCTGGTCGATCACGTTTACCGAACCCGGAAGCTCCAGTGCAAAGCCCGGAGCGGAAAAACCTGCCGTGGTTGCAGCACAAATAGTCACCACCGCGGTAATCGCGGTACGCAGCGAAAACTTCATTGCTGATCGTTTCAATGCGGTGGGTGCGCGAGACCGGCGAGCGTCTGGTCAAATAAAACCGGCCCGGGCTTCCCCCCGACTACGTTGCCAAAGGGATCGCACCCCTGTCAGCTCAACGCGCCTCAACAGTGGGGGGCCTATTCGTCTTGCGGCGCAGCAAAGTCAACCATGGATAAGTACACTAGCGGCCAAGCGTTCCGCTTCTGCGATATCCAACTCGATTACCCATAGATCGCGATCACGTTCGCGGCGACGCTGCCAATATGCGGCTGCCTCGACCTCATCCTGCACATTCTTGGGTCCCGTCGCGACCAGCGCCGAGCCGCCGTCGAGCGTCGGCATTCGTTCGAAAAAGCGCGGATTCCCGCCCCGTTCGAGCGTGAGGACGAGAATCGATCCGCTCATCGGTTCGCCGCGCGCCAATACCATTGCACTCCCGCCTTCGCCTTGGACCCGGCGCAGCAACGCGCCGACCAGAAAATCGGTGGTGGGTCGCTGTGCCATTATGGGATCGCGTAGCCATCAAGTGTTGAGAGCGCGATTCGCGAGCGCATGAAAGTGCCTGTTCCTCGCGCAGCTTCCTCTCCATTCGAATCGATCAGCCGCGAATCGGCGACGAGAACCCGGCGTTGCCCGCTGATCCAGCGTCCTTCGGCAACCACCGGACCCGCAGGCAAGGGCCGTGTGAGCAACAGGTTGAACGCGGTCGTCAGCAAAAACCGGTCGGTGATCAGGCTGTTCGCCGCGTAAAAGGCAGCATCGTCGAGCATCTTGAAATAGCTTGTGCCGTGCGCTGCGCCGGCGGCGTGGAAATGGCGTTCCTGAACCGTAAAATGGATTCGCGCATGGCCGCTTTCCACGATTTCGAGGCGCGACTCGAACAGTTGGTTGATCGGCGCTGCGGCGTATAGCGATTCCAGCGCCCGAAAATGCGCCTCCTCGCCGCTAATATCAGGCGGCGTCACGCGTCTCCAGCCCGGCGAGCATGGCATACAGCGCATCGTCAGACCCGGCACCGCGCAGCTTTTCAGCAAATTCGCGATCGCGCAGCAGCCGCGATATACGCGCCAGCGCTTTCAGATGGTCGGCGCCCGCATCGGGTGGGGATAACAGGAAAAAAACCAGATCGACCGGCATGTCATCGACCGCGTCGAAATCGATCGGGTCGGCAAGATGAAATACCGCGCCGACGATGTGATCCAGCCCTTCGGGGCGGGCATGCGGTATCGCAACGCCCGCTCCGAATCCAGTCGAAATCAGTTTTTCCCGCTCTACGATGAGATCGACGGTCCGGCGCGAATCGAGTCCCCATTGGCGGTGCGCCATCTGTCCGAATTGCTGAAACAGCGCTTTGCGGTTGGGGGCCGAGACGCGCGAATGCACTGTCTCAAGGGCAAGCAGGTCACTGAGATCGTTCATGTCATTCCGTCCGCGCGCGATACGCATGCGCGCCTGAATCATATTTCTCCTGACGGATTATCCCCGGTCGGGCTCCACCCAGCCGATCGAACCGTCGTGGCGCCGATACACCATATTATAGGCGCCTGTCCCGCTGTTCCTGAACATCAGCGCATCGGTATTTCGCAAATCGAGCATCATTACCGCATCCGAAACGGAGGCATCGGGAATGTCGGTTCGGGTTTCGGCGATGATCAGCGGCGCGTCGGCCGACGCTTCCTCTTCCTCGACCGCGCGTTCGAATACCCGGTAATCGGCATTTTCGAAACCGCGACTTTCGACATCGGCAATGATTTCATTGGCGTGACGATCTTTCAGACGGCGCATATAGCGGCGAAGCTGCTTTTCGATCTTGTCGGCCGCGCCGTCGAACGCGCTGTGCGCGTCCATGCTCTGATTATGGCCTTTCAGCACAAGGTCTTTCATCACATGCGACACGATATCGCAGGTGAAACTTTCGTGCGGCCCCTTGCCGAACGTCACTTGGGCCGAAATAGCGCGCGAGAAATATTTTTCCGCGATGGCCTGAAGCCGGTCTTCGACATGCTGCTTCAGCGCCGCACCCGTGTCGATCTGATGACCTGAAACCCGGATTTCCATCGCATTCTCCTGAATAATCTACCGTATAAGCGACCTAGGGACGCCGCCGCGCCGGATCAATCCGCCCCGGCCCAAAGCGCATCCCCAATCTTAGCGATGAACGCGCGATGGCGGTCGAGTTCCGCATCGGTGGCGGAAAATTCCCGATGCGGCCGGTCGGCACACGGCGCGACCAGAGGCGCTGCCGCCGGTTCAACTACGCTTTCAACCGCCAGACCAAGGCCGATCTGGCGACCGCCTGTCAGTTCGACATAGACCTGGGCCAGAAGCTGCGCGTCGAGCAACGCACCGTGCAGCACCCGGCGGCTGCGATCGACGCCGAAACGCACGCACAGCGCATCAAGCGTATGCTTCGCCCCCGGAATCTTGCTACGCGCCATCACCAGCGTATCGATCATCCGGTCCATCGCGATTGCCGGTCGCGAACACAGACCCAGTTCGCCGTTCAGGAAGCCGAAATCGAAACCGGCATTATGCGCGACCAGCGGGCTGTCGGCGATGAAATCGAGCAGGTCCTGCACCTTGTGCCCGAACAGCGGCTTGTCGGAGAGGAAGGCGTCGCCCAGCCCGTGCACCGCTTCCGCCTCCGCCGCCATCGCGCGTTGCGGGTTGAAATAACAGTGGAAGGTCCGCCCCGTTTCCACCCGGTTGAACAATTCGACACAGCCGATCTCGACCAGCCGGTCGCCTCCCGAAAAGCTCAGCCCCGTGGTTTCGGTATCGAAGACGATTTCGCGCATGGCGCGACTATCGCGCTCCCGCCGCAGAGAGGCAAGCGATCAGACGCCGCACCTGACCCTGTGTGGCGTCAAGGCTGGTTCCGGTGTCGATCACGAAATCGGCGCGCGCGCGTTTCTCCGCATCGGGCATCTGGCGCGCCATAATCGCTTCGAACCGCGCTTCGTTCATGTCGGGGCGGGCGAGTACGCGTTCGCGCTGCACCTCGGCGGGAGCGGACACGACCGCAACCTTGTCGACATAGCTGCCACCGGTTTCGAAGAGCAGCGGCACGTCGAACAGCAGCAGCGTGGCATCGGCATGGCGGTTCGCAAATGCCTCACGCGCACGGGCGATCGCGGGATGGATGATCGCCTCCAGTCGCTTCATGGCGTCGTCATCGCCGAACACCGCATTTCCCAGCGCCGCGCGATCGACGCCCATCGCGCCGGTGGTTCCGGGAAATTCGCGCTCGATCGCCGCCACCGCCGCGCCGCCGGGCGCCTGCAACGCGTGGACCTGCGCATCGGCATCGAACACCGGCACGCCCTGCTGAGCGAACATTGCCGCGACGGTCGATTTCCCCATGCCGATCGAGCCGGTGAGCCCGAGGCGGATCATGCGGTCAGCGCCGCCCGCAATTCGTCGTCGCGATCGCGCGGGGGTTCTGCGCCGAAGAACAGTTCAAAGGCGAGGGCCGCCTGGCCGATCAGCATCTCCAGCCCGTCGATCGTGTCGAGGTCGCGCTCGCGCGCCTGAGCGAGGAGCGCGGTTTCGAGCGGCGCATAGACGATGTCGTACACGGTGGCGTCGTCCGGCAAAGGCGACAGGTCGATGTCGAGCGCCGGCTGCCCACGCATGCCAAGCGAGCTGGCATTGACCAGCAGGTCGGCGGGCGGCAGCGGCGAACCCAGCGGTACCACATCGCCCTTCAGCCCGAATTTGGCGATCAGCCCCATCGCCTTTAGCGGGCTGCGGTTCATCACCGTCACGCGCGCGGTCCCCGCCTTGCCCAGCGCATACAGCGCGGCGCGCGCAGCGCCGCCAGCGCCGATCACCACGACATGACTTTCTTCAAACGGAAACCCCGCAAGCGGCGAATAGAAACCGGCAATATCGGTATTGGTCGCGGCAAGATCGCCATTTTCATCGCGAAATACCGTGTTTGCGGCGCCCAGATCGTCGCGAAGCCCGCCCTTGTCCGCGACATGATCGAGGATCGCGAGCTTGTGCGGCAGGGTGACATTGCAGCCGCGCCATTCGGGCATGTCGCGCTGACGTGCAATATATTCGCCCAAATCGGCCGGCGTGACATGCACGGCATCATAGTCGCCGATCATCTCCAGCGCCTCCAGCCAGAAGCGATGGATCAGCGGCGATTTGCTATGCGTAATCGGATCACCGATCACATGCGCGACCGGTGCGTCGGTGTTCGTCGTCATGCCGTCATAATCCCCCTAATGCGCAGATAATCGAGGATCGCCAGCAACGGCATGCCGAGAATCGTGAAATAATCCCCATCGATCCGCGCGAACAACTGCACCCCGCGCGCTTCAAGCCGATAGCAACCGACACAGCCCGAAATGGCGGGCCATTCGGCATCGAGATATTCATCGATAAAGGCTGGCGAGAGCGGGCGCATGAACATCTTCGCGCGCGATACCTGACGCCATACCGGGCGGCCACCCTCGGCAATGACCGCCGCACTGATCAGGTCGTGCCGCCGTCCGGAAAGCATTTCGAGGTGCGCGCGCGCCTGATCCCGGCTTTCGGGCTTGTCGAGCCGGGTGCCATCGTCGAGCACCGCGAGCGAATCACAGCCCAGAACGAGCGCATCGCCATCGATGCGCGACGCGGCGCGCACCGCCTTCATCCCGGCCAGCGCATCGGCGACGTCGCGCGCCTTCATGTCGAGATCGGCGAACCCCGCCTTCACGCTTTCCTCGTCCAGCCCGCTCGCCACGGCTTCGTGGGGGACGCCGGCAGCGTCGAGCATGGCGCGACGCGACGCGCTTTGCGAGGCAAGCACCAGCTTCATTGCTTGCCGCCCGCCAGATCGCGTTCGTTCAGCAGCTTGATGATCGCCGCCGCGGTTTCCTCGATCGATCGGCGGGTGACGTCGATTACTGGCCATTCGCGGTCGGCAAACATGCGTCGGGCATAAGCGATTTCGCGTTTCACCGCGTCCTGGTCGACATAATCGGTCTCGCGCCCTTCGTTCAGGTCGATCAGGCGGTTGCGGCGCACCTGGATCAGGCGGTCCGGACTGGTGGTCAGCCCGACGATCGTCGGATGTTTCAGGTCGAAAAGATGTTTTGGCGGCGGCGATTCGGGAACGATCGGCAGGTTCGCGGTCTTGAACCCGCGATTGGCGAGGTAGATCGACGTCGGCGTTTTCGACGTGCGCGATACGCCGACCAACAGGATGTCGGCTTCCTCCCAGTCTTCATCGGCGATGCCGTCGTCATGCGCGATGGTGAATTGTATGGCGTCGACCCGCGCGAAATAGGCGGCGTCGAGCATATGCTGGCGTCCCGGCCGAGCCTTCGCCTCTTGCCCTAAAAGGTTCGAAAGCGCCCCCGTCACCGCATCAAGCGGCGCGATCGTGGGAAGCCCAAGCGCCCGGCAGCGTGATTCAAGCGTCCGGCGGATGTCGGGATTGACCAGCGTGAACAGCACCAGCCCCGGATTTTGCGAAATTTCCTGCAATATCCGGTCGAGATGCGCCTCGCTTCGCACCATCGGCCAGAAATGGCGCAGCGTTTCGACATCGTCATATTGCGCCAGCGCAGCGTTGGCGATGTTCTCCAGCGTCTCACCGGTGGAGTCCGATAAAAGGTGCAGATGCAACCGCATGGGAGCGTTCAGGATAAGCCTGTGGAAAACATGCGGGCAATCGCTAGCGCAACTTGGCCGCGGGGCCAAGCGGTGGATAAGCATCGGTTTTGTCCACAGTCATCCACAATCCGTTGAACCACGGACAAAGTTATCCACAGATTGTGGATAATGCGAATAACCGATTCGAATCCGGCGCGATAAACGGCTCCGCACTGGTCAAGCTGTTGGCAATATGGGTAGCGAAGCGTAATCCCCGTCGCCAACACTCCAACATCCCGCAACATCCTCTTTCTAGAATCTTTATTAGTATATGGAGGCACGCCTGACCGATATTTCGAAGCCGTTGCTCGAAACGCTGAACGGGCGCAGGCAGGCAGTGCCACCGCTCTGGCTCATGCGTCAGGCCGGCCGCTACCTTCCCGAATATCGGGAGCTTCGGGCAACCAAGGGCGGGTTTCTCGAACTGGTGAACGATCCACGCGCGGCAGCGGAAGTGACGGTGCAGCCGCTGCGGCGTTTCGGCTTTGACGGCGCGATTCTGTTTTCCGACATTCTGGTCATTCCCCAGGCACTGGGCCAGAAATTGTGGTTCGTGACAGGGGAGGGACCGCGGCTTGCCCCCGTTATGGAGAATGCCGGAATGATCGATCGCCTTGATTATGACCCGGCCGTGCTTGCCCCGGTGATCGAGACGGTTCGTACAGTCGCCGCGATGCTTGACGACGACACGACCTTTCTCGGCTTTGCGGGAAGCCCGTGGACGGTAGCCACCTATATGATCGCCGGGCAGGGGAGCCGGGAACAGGCCGCTGCGCGATTGCTCGCCTATAGCGATACAGGTGCGATGCAGGCGCTGATCGAACGGATCGAGACGGCGACGCTCGATTATTGTTCGCGTCAGATCGCGGCGGGGGTCGAAGCGGTACAACTGTTCGACAGCTGGGCGGGCAGCCTGTCGCCCGCACAGTTCGAATCCTGGGTCATCGCGCCCAATGCGCGGATCATCGCCGCGCTTCGCGACAGGCATCCCGGCGTGCCACTGATCGGCTTTCCCAAGGGAGCGGGGGGCAGGCTTGCCGCCTATGCGCGCGAAACGGGTGCGGATGCGATCGGGCTGGACGAAACCGTCGATCCGCATTGGGCGGATGGCGTGCTTCCCGACGGGCTGCCGGTACAGGGCAATCTCGATCCGCTGGCGCTGGTCGCGGGGGGAGCGGTGCTTCGCGGTGCGGTGAAGCGGATTTTCGCGGCGTTTCCCGAACGGCCGCATGTGTTCAACCTCGGCCACGGCATCCGGCAGGAAACGCCGATCGCGCATGTTGACGCACTGGTCGAACAGGTAAGGGGAGTGGCATGACGGGCTGGCTGGGCAGTGCCTATCTTTGGGTGAAGGCGGCGCATATCGTCTTCGTCATCTTCTGGATGGCGGGCCTGTTTCTCTATCCACGCTACCTGATCCATCATCAGCAGGGCCTGGACGATCCTGCCGAACCGCCGCGCTGGGAACAGCGTGAGGCGCTGATGCGGCGAATGATCCTTACCCCTTCGCTTATCGTGACGTGGCTGCTGGGGCTGGCGCTGGCGGCGAATATCGGGTTGTTCGATGGCGGCGGGGGGCTTGGCTGGCTGCATGCGAAGCTGGCGCTGGTGCTGCTGCTGTCGGGCTATCACGGATGGATGGTCGGTTATTCCAGGCGGCTTGCGCGCGGGGTCGCCCGCCTCAGCCTGAAACGACTGCGCCTGCTCAACGAGGTGCCGGCGGTCTTTGTCGTGCTCATCGTCATTCTGGCGGTGGTGAAGCCTTTTTAGGCGGTATAGCCGACTGCCGCAGCTTGACTTGCTAGCGCGCGCAACCTAGCTTTGCGGCTAAAGGCCGTGCACGTCCCTGCACGTATCCTTCTTCCTTCCTACAGTGTCGGCACGCGTTCTCCGCGCCATTCCCTTCAGCCGATTTCCCACCCGGACGATACGAAATGCATCTCAAAGACCTTAAAAAGAAGACCCCCGCCGAACTCGTTGAAATGGCCGAAGCGCTCGGTGTCGAGGGCGCATCGACCCTTCGCAAGCAGGACCTGATGTTCGCCATCCTGAAGGTGCAGGCCGAACAGGGTGAGCAGATCATGGGGCTGGGCACGATCGAGGTGCTGTCCGACGGCTTCGGCTTCCTTCGCTCGCCAGAGGCCAATTATCTCGCCGGTCCCGACGACATTTATGTCTCACCCAACCAGGTCCGCAAATTCGGGCTGCGCACCGGCGATACGGTGGAAGGCGAAATCCGCGGGCCAAAGGATGGCGAACGCTATTTCGCGCTGACAAAGCTGACCGCGGTCAATTTCGACGATCCGGACGCGGTGCGCCATCGGGTAAACTTCGACAATCTGACGCCGCTATACCCTGAAAAGAAGCTGACGCTCGATCCGCAGGATCCGACGGTCAAGGACAAGTCGGCGCGCGTCATCGACATCGTCTCGCCGCAGGGCAAAGGGCAGCGTTCGCTGATCGTCGCGCCGCCGCGCGTGGGTAAGACGGTGCTGCTTCAGAATATTGCAAAGGCGATCACCGACAACCATCCGGAGGTCTTCCTGATCGTGCTGCTGATCGACGAGCGGCCCGAGGAAGTCACTGACATGCAGCGTTCGGTGAACGGCGAAGTCATCAGTTCGACCTTCGACGAACCGGCGCAGCGTCACGTACAAGTCGCTGAAATGGTTATAGAAAAGGCAAAGCGGCTGGTCGAGCACAAGCATGACGTCGTCATCCTGCTCGATTCGATCACCCGGCTGGGGCGCGCCTACAACACGGTTGTACCCAGTTCGGGCAAGGTGCTGACCGGCGGTGTCGACGCCAATGCGCTGCAGCGGCCGAAACGCTTTTTCGGCGCCGCCCGCAATATCGAAGAGGGCGGATCGCTGTCGATCATCGCCACGGCGCTGATCGATACCGGCAGCCGCATGGACGAGGTGATTTTCGAAGAGTTCAAGGGCACAGGCAACTCCGAAATCGTTCTCGACCGCAAGGTCGCCGACAAGCGCATCTTCCCCGCGCTTGACGTCGGCAAGTCGGGTACGCGCAAGGAAGAGCTGCTGGTCGATAAGGGCACGCTGTCGAAAATGTGGGTGCTTCGCCGCATCCTGATGCAGATGGGCACCATCGACGCGATGGAATTCCTGCTCGACAAGATGAAGAATTCGAAGACGAACGAAGATTTCTTTGATTCAATGAACCAGTAGCAACTGGTAATCGCCTTCCCGATGATGATTGAACTGGCAGCAAGCGTGACGAGTGGCGGCCTCGGGTCGCCGGGTGATGTCTGGCATCATATCGTCAACGATTTTTCGAACATCACGCAGCCGGCGCAGCTCGCCGCCTTTTTACAGGTGTTGATGATCGACGTGTTGCTGGCGGGCGACAATGCCATCGTCGTCGGTTCGCTGGCTGCCGGACTACCATCGGATCAACGGCGCAAGGTGATTGCCATCGGCATTGGCGCCGCACTGGTGCTGCGCATCATCTTCGCGCTGCTGATGACCTATTTGATGGGCGTCATCGGACTGGTGCTTGCCGGCGGCTTGCTGCTCCTGTGGGTAGCGTGGAAGATGTGGCGCGAAATCCGAGAGGGTGGGGAAGCCGGGGCTGAGGGCCAGGCGGCGGTATCCACGCGGAGCTTCGCGGCCGCTGCCTGGTCAGTGGCGCTGGCGGATGTGTCGATGAGCCTCGACAATGTGCTGGCCGTTGCCGGTGCGGCGCGCGAACATCCCGGCATCCTGATGATCGGACTGATCCTGTCGGTCGCGCTGATGGGGATCGCGGCGAATGTCATTGCAAAAGTGATCGATCGCTATCGCTGGATCGCTTATATCGGCCTTGCCGTAATCGTTTATGTCGCGGGGCGAATGATCTATGAAGGCATCGTCGCTCACGATGTCGGCATCCTTCAGCTTTTTTCGTAAAAAGACGGGTCGGTTCAAGCGGCCCGTCTTTCCTTTTCCTGTGCGTTCAGCCCAGATGCTTAGCGAAAAATTCCGCCGTGCGTTTGTCCGCCAGATCGGCTGATTTTTCCGATCGCCGTGATCCGACCTCGGTCGCGAAGCCGTGATCTTCGCCCGGATAGTCGTGCAGTACGACTTTCGGGTGACCGTCCAGCCCATCGTGCATTTTCGCCTGCGTTTCCTTGTCCACAAACCCATCGTCGCCCGCGATGTGGAGCATGAGCGGGTTTGCGATGTTGTCTTTTTCGTTAAGCAAGTCGGGGATACCGACCGCATAATAGCCCACTGTCGTATCTGAATCGGTGCGCGCCGCGGTCATATAGGCAAGCCGCCCGCCCAGACAGTATCCCACCGCGCCGACCTTGCCGCCATTGACCAGCTGTCGCGCTTTTTTGATCGTCGCTTCGATGTCGCGAACGCCAGAGTCTTGGTCGAACTTGCCCATCAGGTCGAACGCCCGTTGCATTTCCGGCTCGACATCGGGATCAAGTTCGATACCGGGTTCCAACCGCCAAAAAATGTCCGGCGCGATCGCCAGATACCCTGCTTCGGCCAAGCGATCGCACTTGCGCCGGATGCCCGCATTGACGCCGAAAATTTCCTGAATCACGACAATCGCTGCGCGCGGGTCGTCCTTCGGTTCGGCGCAATAGGCATCGAACTGCCCATCGCCATCGAGCGTCGATATCGTAAGCGTTTTCGTCATGGTTGCTCCTCGTCATTGTCGCGCAAATCTCCTCCGGCAACGAGCAGGCATTGCGATTATGTCCGTCGCGCGCGCATAGAGGGTAATGTGCACCACTGCCGGTACGGTGCTTATCTGAATGCGGGAGAGGTTATTCATGAAAATCAATGTCGAGATCGAGTGCACTCCCGAAGAAGCGCGCCGCGCCGCCGGCCTTCCCGACTTCACCCCGGTTCACGACCGCTATATCGAAATGCTGATCGAAACGATGGAAAAGGGCGCGTCTCCCGAAATGCTGGAAACCATGATGCGCGGTTGGGCACCGATGGGGGAGGCGGGCATGCGGATGTGGCAGGACCTGTTCCGCAATATGACCGGCGCCAAGCGCGGCGAATAGCATCAGCGTGATGGACACCATCTTCGCTCTTTCCAGCGGCGCGCCGCCCGCCGGGATCGCGGTCATGCGGATCAGCGGACCGAACGCATGCCGCGTTGCGAGCGAAATGGCCGGTTCGCTTCCCGCGGCACGACAGGCTTCGCTCCGGACGCTGCGATCGCAGGAGAGCGAGCTGCTCGACCGGGCCATGCTGCTCTGGTTCGCGGGCCCCGCCAGCGCGACCGGGCAGGACGTGGTTGAGTTCCATCTTCATGGCGGTCGGGCAGTGGTTGCCGCGGTAGAGGCGGCGCTTTCGTCGTTCGCAGATATTCGGCGCGCCGAACCAGGCGAGTTTACACGCCAAGCACTTCTCTCCGGAAAAATCGACCTTACCGAAGCCGAAGGACTTGCCGATCTCCTTGGCGCGGAAACCGAGACCGCCCGGCGCGCGGCGATGCAGACCAGCGGTGGATCGGTACGGCGGCTGATCGAGGAATGGACGACCCGCGTCCTCTTGCTCGCTGCCGAAGTGGAGGCGGAGCTAGACCATGGCGATGAGGGTGATGTTGCGGTCAATCTTGCCCATGGGCTTGCCAGGCGTTGCGCGACGCTGGCGGACGAAATGGATGTTACCCTGTCGCAGCCGGAAGTCGAACGCATCCGGGATGGTATTCATGTCGTTCTGGCTGGTCCGCCCAATGCCGGAAAGTCCACCTTACTTAACCGGATGGCCGATCGCGAGGTGGCGATCGTGTCACCGATTGCCGGCACCACGCGCGATCGTATCGAAGCGGCGGTTCAGCGCAACGGAATCGCCTATGTCCTTTCGGACACAGCGGGACTTGCTGACCAGACGGCGGACGTCATCGAACGGATCGGCATCGAACGGGCCAGGGCCGCGATGGCCGATTGCGATGTTATCGTCTGGCTGGACGACGCGCCCGTTCCTCAGGAATTGGCGGCTAAGGCCATCGCCGTGACCGCGCGATGCGATTTGCCCGATCGTATAGGAACACCGGAGCGCCTGTCGGTATCGGGAGCTTCCGGCGAAGGCATCGGGGCGCTGTGGGAACGGATCGAGCAACATGCCGATGCTTTGACTCCAAGGTTGGACGGCCCACTTCTTAATCGGCGCCAGCGCACGTTGCTGGGCACTGCATCGAGTGCAGTTAGGCATGCCGGCCTGCACACCGATGCATTGCTTCTGGCGGAGGAATTACGCACCGCACGCACAGCGCTCGACAGGATCAGCGGCCGTGCGGATGTTGAGGCGGTTCTTGATGGCGTTTTTTCCCGATTTTGCATCGGGAAATAGCTATAGTTCCACGTGGAACATTTTGACGGGGTCGCTGCATCGGCGTAGCGAACGGGCGTGACCAACAGCTATGATGTTCTTGTTGTCGGTGGTGGCCATGCCGGTACCGAGGCCGCTGCGGCGGCCGCGCGTCGTGGCGCGCGAACCGCACTCATTACCTTCGATAAAGCCAAAATCGGCGCAATGTCCTGCAATCCTGCAATTGGCGGGTTAGGGAAGGGACATCTTGTTCGTGAAGTTGACGCGTTTGATGGACTAATCGCTCGCGCTGCCGACTCGGCCGCCATTCATTATCGCATGCTCAATCGCAGCAAGGGGTCAGCGGTCTGGGGTCCGCGCATTCAAGCCGATCGGGCGCTTTACGCCGCTGCCATCCAGCGCATGATTGCCGCCGAACCAAATATCGATGTTATCGAAGGCGAAGCGAGTGCACTGCTCCTCGGCGCGCAAAACCATGTGCGCGGAATCATTCTGGCCGATGGCAGTGAAATTCTCTCCCCTGCGGTGATCCTCGCGACCGGAACCTTTCTTGGCGGACGAATTTTTCGCGGTGAGGAACGCGAGTGGGGCGGTCGCGTCGGGGAGCGCGCCGCCACCCGGCTGGGCGTACAACTTCGCGAAGCTGGTCTGCCAATGGCCCGACTTAAAACAGGCACGCCGCCCCGCCTTGACGGACGAACAATCGCGTGGGGCATGTTGCCCGAGCAACGATCGGATAATGACCCATGGAAGATGTCGCCACGAAGCGCGGGTCGTCGCAACCCGCAAATGTTTTGCGCGATAACGCGCACCAATTCCCTGGCACATGACATTATTCGAAAAGCGCTGCATCGGTCGCCGCTCTTTGGCGGCGATATTGCAGGTCAGGGACCACGTTATTGCCCCTCAATAGAAGATAAGATTCACCGGTTCGGCGACCGCGACGGCCATCAGGTTTTCCTGGAACCTGAGGGACTGAATACCCCATTGGTATATCCAAACGGAATTTCGACATCCCTGCCAACCGACGTTCAGGAAGCGATGGTGCGTAGCATGGCGGGGCTTGAGGCGGTGGACATCGTCACGCCGGGCTATGCCGTGGAATATGACCATATCGACCCGCGAGCATTGGAGGCGTCGCTCGATTTGCCCGCGATACCAGGTCTGTATTGCGCAGGACAGATTAACGGAACGACCGGATATGAAGAGGCTGCAGCGCAAGGGCTGATTGCGGGATTGAATGCTGCCGCGTCGGTATTGGGGTTGGAACCCTATATCGCCGATCGTTCGAACAGTTATTTGGGGGTAATGGTGGATGACCTTGTCACCCAGGGTATTACAGAACCATATCGCATGCTGACAGCGCGCGCTGAATTCCGCCTGCGGCTTCGCGCGAACAATGCATGGAGCCGTCTTGGTCCCGTTGCTTCACGTTTGGGTTGCCTCAGCAAGGCGAGCCTTAAATGGCTTGCTGAACGAGATTCCAAAAAGGGCGCAATCGAGCAACTGTTGGAGGCGCGCGTCTCCGCGGGGCACCTTCGTGGAAAGGGTGCCGAGGTACCAATCGACGTCGGGGCCAAGACGGCGCGCGAATGGCTGAGATTTCCGGCGGTCGATCCAATGATGCTCGGTTTGTCAGACGACGATATTTCGAGCGAGGCAATAGAGGATGCCCGCTACGCGCCCTATGTTGAACGGCAGCAGGCTGAGGTAACAGAACTTCGACAAAATGATTCGATCACGCTTTCGGCATCGCTCGATTTCGCCGCCATCCCCGGACTCTCTACAGAGATGATTGACCGGTTGCGCGCTTCCCGCCCGGCGACGCTGGGGCAGGCAAGCCGTGTTCGTGGAATTACGCCCGCTGCGCTCTCTGCAATTCTTTTGCACAGCAAAAAGACTGCAGTATGAAGGAGCCGGCGGCACGCCACTGGATTCGAGAACGCTTCGGTGTTTCACGTGAAACAACGCTCGAAAAATACGCCGATTTGCTGGTGGCCGAAAATGAACGGCAGAATCTGATCGCCAAATCGACGATTGCTTTTTTATGGAGCCGTCATTTTGTCGATAGTGCTCAACTTATCGCGCATGGGAAAGCGTGCAACGTTGAGAATGCCACTTGGATGGATATCGGAAGCGGGGCGGGGCTCCCCGGCCTGGTATTGGCTGTCCTTCAAAATAACCCGATTCTATTAGTCGAACCTCGTAAAAAGCGGGTCGAATTTCTAAGCAATGTCGTGAGCCTGTTAAAGCTCGATCATGTGAAGGTGGTACATCAACGCGTCGAAACTGTTCAACAATCTGCTGATGTCATCACTGCCCGCGCGGTGGCATCGCTCCCACAGTTGTTTGAGGATGCGCTACATTGCGCGCATAAAAGCACTTGCTGGGTATTACCCAAGGGAAAAAGCGCTGATGTTGAGGTGGAAGAGGCGCGCAAGACATGGCAGGGTGTGTTTCACGTGGAACACAGCATTACCGATCCGCAATCGCATATCGTGATCGCACGGGAGGTCCGGCCGAGATGATCTGCATTACTATTGCTAATCAAAAGGGTGGTGTGGGCAAAACCACAACCGCCATAAACGTCGGTACGGCCTTGGCTGCCACTGGAATGCGCGTATTGCTGCTCGATTTCGATCCGCAGGGAAATGCGTCAACCGGTCTGGGTATAAAGAGCACGGATCGTGAACTGTCCACCTATGACCTTCTCCTTGACGAGATAACGTTGCAAGATGCGGCAGTTGCGTCGCGGGTGCCCAGACTGGACGTTGTCCCCGCTACTGTCGATCTGTCGGGCGCGGAAATAGAACTGATCGATTATGAAGCGCGCACTCATCGCCTTACACAAGCAATTCAGCGTTCAGAAAATCATTGGGATGTGGTGCTGATCGACTGCCCTCCCTCCTTGGGTCTACTCACCATCAATGCGATGGTTGCCGCTGATGCGCTCTTGGTGCCGCTGCAATGCGAATTTTTTGCGCTTGAAGGGCTAAGCCAGCTTCTCACGACAGTTGAGCGGATACGGAGCCGTTTCAATCCAGGGCTGTCGATCCTAGGGGTCGTGCTAACCATGTACGATCGTCGCAATCGTCTTACCGACCAAGTATCTGATGATGTTCGCGCGGTGCTGGGCAAAGTCGTCTTCAACACCGTCATTCCACGTAATGTCCGGCTGTCAGAGGCACCGAGCCATGGCATGCCGGCGCTTATCTACGATCATCGGTGCCCCGGTTCGGAAGCGTATATCGCATTGGCGCGGGAAGTGATCGCGCGCCTTCCCAAATCAGCGGAGGCCGCATGAGCAACACCGATTCGAATTCGGCTTCCGCGCGTAAACCGCGGCAGGGGCTGGGCAGGGGGCTAAGCGCGCTCCTGGGCGACGCGGCGCGCGAAGAGCCGGTCACTGGCGAGGGGCAACAGGCGGCTGCAAGTGTGCGCTTGTTGCCAGTCACCGCGCTTACCCCACATCCCGGACAGCCGCGCCGCCATTTCGATGAACAGGCGATATCGGAACTTGCCAATTCAATTGCACAGCGCGGTGTCGTGCAACCGATCGTCGTCCGTCCGCATGGCAAGGATTATCAAATCGTCGCCGGCGAACGACGCTGGCGCGCGGCGCAGCGCGCGCGGCTGCACGAAGTACCGGTCATCGTTCGCGATCTTTCCGATGCGGAAACGCTGGAAATCGCGCTGGTCGAGAATATCCAGCGCCGCGATCTCAATGCGATTGAAGAGGCTGATGCCTATCGCAAGCTGATCGACGAATTTGGGCATACGCAGGAGGCGTTATCGCGTCTCGTCGGAAAATCGCGGAGCCACATCGCCAATCTCATGCGGTTGCTTGACCTGCCTGATGATGTCCAGGCGCTGGTGGTCGAAGAGCGTTTGTCGATGGGACATGCCCGCGCGCTTATCGGGTCGCCCGACCCCTCGACGCTTGCGCATAAGGTCGCTGAAGGCGAATTGTCGGTTCGAGAAACCGAAAAACTGGTGCGTGCAACGCGTCCGGGCACGGCTGCGCACGACGATCGCTCCGAGCGCAGGCGCGGCGACTTTTCGCGCGATGGCGGTACGAATGCCGATATCGCGGCGTTGGAACAACAGCTTGGCGATGTCTTGGGATTAAAGGTCCGGATCAGCCATTCGGACAAGGGCGGAACGTTGCAGCTCACCTATTCAACGCTCGATCAGCTCGATCTGGTGTGTCAGCGATTGAGCGGCGAGCTCATCTGACCCGCTGCTGCGGCGTGCTATCCACGCCGCGCAATGCTGTCAGCCAACCGCACGCCCAGATGACGAGTGACGATGTCGCCCGCGCTATCGCTCGACATCATTTGCCGTTCGCTTTGCCGCACGCGATCGATCGCTTGAACCAGCCGCGCCGAATCCCATCGGCGCAACGCGCGCGATGTGGCAGGCTTTTCCTTGAAAAAAATCCGATGCCGTTCGATCACATCAGCGATCGTGGCACCGCCATCGACTTCGGCGCGCAAAGCGGCAAGCGTGACCAGCTTCTTCGCGAGCTGGCGCAACAGCGGGACCGGGCCGGGTCCGTCATCCAGCGTACGCAGCGCATCGCCCACCGCCGCGCTGTCGCCATCGACGATCAGCGCGATCGTTTCGAACAGCTGCGCCTCTTCCCGGTCGGCGGCGATCGCTTCCAGCGCTGCAATATCCGCCTCGCGAGGACGATCGGACGCTGCATCCAGAAACAAAGCGAGTTTTTCGATCTCCCTCGCAAGAACCGCACGGTCGCCGCCGCACAGTTCCCAAAGCCGACCCGGCGCATCGCCGGTCAGGCGCACGCCGGTGTCGCGCGCCATCGTTGCGGCCAATCGCGCCGCTTCCGCGCCTTCAGGGACGTAACAGGCGAGGCTGATCGCGTTGCTCGCGGTCACCGCCAGCTTTACCGTCCTGCCGCTGCCCTTCAGACCCGGCGCGATTATCACTACCGGATTCGCCATAGGCTGGGCGGCACTGGTGAGCAGTTTGACCGCTTCGAAGCACTCCTCGCCCGCCGCCGAAATGCGGATAAGCCGCCGGTCGCCGAACAGTGACAACGCCGCCGCCTCGTCGATCAGCCGCCCCGGTTCGCTCCGCAACGCCGCAGGTTCTATGTCGACGCGTTCCAGCCCATCGCCCATCGCCGCTGCCAGCCGAGCGGCATAGCCATGCGCACCCGCTTCGTCGGGACCATGGAACAGATACAAGCGAATATCGGGATCGGGCCGGTCCAGATGCCGCTGAATAGATCCGGCATTGGTCTTCACTGGGCAGGCGCCTCACGCGCATAAACGGCAAGCTGGCCGACGATCTTGTCCGCGACGATGCCGGTCAGGCGTTCCAGCGCGGTCTGTTCGGCCGCGATCGTGGCATATTCCGAACCGACCACGTCGATTCCCGCATCGGAGCCAGCGGTCGCATCGACCACCACCGTGCCGCTGCTGCTTTCGATCAGCTGATAGCGCGCGCGCAGCGTGCGCCGTTCGCGCGACACCGAATCGTCGCGCCGTACGCCCAGACCGGTGATCGAATCGTCCAGTGTCACTTCCAGTCGATAACGGCTTGCCGTGCCGTCAGGGGCCAGTCGATCACGAAGGGCATTCGCCATCAACCACCCGTCGCGCCCCTTGATCGGGGCGACTTCTATCGATGACAGCGTGCTTGCCACCGCGCCTTGGCTGCCACCACTATATAGCGGCTGAAGCCCGCATCCGCCCAGCGTCACGGACAGTAGCGCAAGGACGGCCAGCCGCCTCATGCCACGACGTTCACCAGGCGATCGGGCACGACAATCACCTTTCTCGGCGGCTTGCCTTCCAGCATGCGCACGATCTTTTCCGATGCCAGTGCCGCCGCTTCGACATCGTCCTTCGCCGCGCCCTTCGCCATGAGCAGCGTATCGCGCAGCTTGCCGTTCACCTGCACCGCGATGGTGACTTCGTCCTCGACGAGCATGGCAGTGTCAATCTCCGGCCAGGTAGCATCGGCGACCAATCCGTCCTCGCCCACTTTCGCCCAGGCTTCCTCGGCAATATGCGGCGCCATCGGCGCGACGACGCGGATCAGGGTACGGATCGCATCGCCGCGCGCAGCGGACGGCTTTGCCTTCTCGATCGCGTTGACCAGTTCGTACAGCTTCGCGACCGCCTTGTTGAACGACAGCCGCTCGATATCCTGGGCGACGCCCGCAATCGTCTGGTGCAGCTTGCGGGTGAGCGCCTTGTCCTCGCCCTCGGCCGGTTCCAGCCCGTCGAAAAGCCGCCACAAGCGCTGAACGAAGCGCCAGGCGCCCTCGATTCCTGCTTCCGACCATTCCAGATCGCGCTCAGGCGGTGAATCGGACAGCATGAACCACCGCACCGCATCCGCGCCATATTGTTCGACGATCGGGCCGGGGTCGACGGTGTTCTTCTTCGATTTCGACATCTTCTCGACGCGACCCGTCGTAATCGGCTGCCCGGTCGCGATTTCGACCCCGTCGCGAATATCCTGCGGCGAAAGCCATTTGCCCTCGGCCGATTTATAGGTTTCGTGGGTCACCATGCCTTGGGTGAACAATCCGGCGAACGGTTCGGCGATATCCAGCTGGCCCATGTGGCGCAGCGCGCGGGTCCAAAACCTAGCATAGAGCAAATGAAGGATCGCATGTTCTACGCCGCCGATATATTGTTTTACCGGAAGCCATTGTTCAGCAACTTTCTTATTAAAAGGCGCATCGCTTGGCTGGCTGGCAAAACGGACGAAATACCAGGACGAATCGACAAAGGTATCCAGCGTATCGGTTTCACGGCGCGCTGGTTTGCCGCATTTTGGACATGCGACATGCTTCCATGTCGGATGACGGTCGAGCGGGTTTCCAGGCACGTCGAAACTGACATCTTCGGGAAGCGTCACGGGCAGCTGATCGCGCGGCACGGGCACCGGCCCGCACGATTCGCAATGGATGATCGGGATCGGCGTGCCCCAATAGCGCTGCCGCGAGACACCCCAGTCGCGAAGCCGCCACACGGTAGTGCCTTTGCCCCAGCCTTCGCCCTCGGCGCGGTTGATAACCGCCTTTTTCGCCTCGGCGATTTCCATCCCGTCGAGGAATTGCGAATTCACCAGCTTGCCGGGGCCGGTATAGGCTTCGTCCCCTGCGAATTCGGGAGCGTCGGTGTTGCCGTCGCTTACCACCCGCTTTACCGGCAGATCATATTTGCGCGCGAAATCCAGATCGCGCTGATCGTGCGCGGGCACGCCGAACACCGCACCGACGCCATAGTCCATCAGCACGAAATTGGCGATATAGACGGGCAGCGACCATTCCGGATCGAACGGATGCGTCGCGGTCAGGCCGGTATTATAGCCGAGCTTTTCCTGCGTCTCGATCTCCGCGGCGCTCGTCCCGCCCGCGCGGCACCTTTCAGAGAACGCGGCAATCTCCGGATTGCCTTCAGCCAGCTTGAGCGCCAGCGGATGGTCCGCCGCGATCGCGACGAAACTCGCTCCGAAAATGGTGTCGGGCCGGGTGGTGAAAACCTCCACCGCGCCGCCGTCGCTTACCGTAAAGCGGAATTGCAGCCCCTGGCTTTTGCCGATCCAGTTTTCCTGCATCAGCTTGACCTTGTCGGGCCAGTCTTTCAATTCGCCCAGCCCGTCGAGCAGTTCATCGGCGAAATCGGTGATTTTCAGGAACCATTGCGAAAGCTTGCGCCGTTCCACGGTCGCGCCCGATCGCCATCCCTTGCCGTCGATCACCTGTTCGTTGGCCAGAACGGTCATGTCGACCGGGTCCCAATTGACCGCCGATTCCTTGCGATAGACCAGCCCTGCCTCGACCATGTCCAGGAAAAGTGCCTGTTCCTGCCCGTAATATTCGGGGTCGCAGGTCGCGAGTTCGCGGGTCCAGTCCAGCCCGAACCCGATCCGCTTCAACTGCGCGCGCATCGTATCGATATTCTGGTACGTCCATGCGCCGGGATGAACGCCCTTTTCCATCGCGGCGTTTTCCGCAGGCATGCCGAACGCGTCCCACCCCATCGGGTGAAGCACCTCCATGCCCTTCATCCGGCGGAACCGGGCGAGCACGTCGCCCATCGTATAGTTGCGGACATGGCCCATATGGATTTTCCCCGATGGATAGGGAAACATCTCAAGCACATAGGATTTGGGACGCGGGCTATCGTCCTTCGCGGCGAAGGTACGGCGCTCTTCCCAGATCGCCTGCCATGCCGCGTCCGCTTTCAGCGCGTTGAAACGCGACGCCATGAATCAAAAAACTCCTGTAATCAGCCGCCGGTGATGGCGGCGCGGCGCAGGTCGCGCGCCCGGGTCAGGATGATGCTTTCCAGCTTCTGTACCGTGGCCGCCTGAACCGGTGCCTCGACCCACTGGGTGCCCTGACGGACCTGACGCAGCGCCGCGACTCGCACCGCGTCGGCGCGCAGGTCCTGATCGAGGATCGACACCGTGACCTTCATCCGTTCATCGGGCGTCCTGGGATTGACGTACCAGTCGGTAACGATGACGCCGCCGTTCGAATCGGTCTGCACCAGCGGCATGAAGCTGAGCGTATCGAGCGAGGCGCGCCACAAATAGCTGTTCACGCCGATCGTCGTGACGTTGGACGCGGCAATATCTGCCTGCGGGCGATCTTTTCCTCCGCCACACGCCGACAGCGTCAGCGCGATCGAACCCAGGAGGACAGCGGGAGCCAGGCGGCGGATCATCGGCACTTTCCTTGAACGATACATATAACTGCGCATCTATAGAAGGTCATGCCGCTGCCGCAAGCGTTCCGCACCTGTGGAAAAGCTGCAACACGCCGGAAGGAAAAGACTCGCATGCTGTGGAACCGCAGGCGTGGTTCATGGTAGAGGTCTGCGACAGGGTGAGAAAAAGAAAATGAAGACGCAGGGATGGATCGCGGGAATCGGCTTGGGGGCGCTATGCGCCGCCGGGATTGCGGTCGCGCCTGCGATTGGCGCGCAACAGGAACTGGTTTCGCATTCGGCACAGCCTGATTCGCGCTTTGGCAGCTTCACCCCCGCTTCGGCCGATCCCAAACTCGCCGCGTCGCTTGCCCGTAGTGGTATCGATCCCAGCGATTTCCGGTTCACGCCCACTGAATCGCGCGCCGATTCGGATCGTTCGGTTACGGTTGCCGTCCGTGCGCGGACCAGCCGCGGCTCGACTGAACCGGTGAAGCGGACCGCCGCTTCGTCACAGGATTCGCTCACCCTCGCGCCGATCGCCTATAATCTGGGCGTTTCGGTGGGCTGGAAACGGTTCGCCGTTACCGGCGATGTGTCGAAACTCGACCTGCCCGGTCAGCCGGGAAGCCATCAAAGCGCCGAAGTCGGCGTCAGCTATCGCGGCGACAAATTCACCGGCCGCGTGCAGGCAGCGAACGAAAAGCCGCTGCCCAACCAGCCACAGGCGCTTACCGACAATCCCAGTTATTCGATCGATGTCGGCGGGTCCTATTCGATCGCGCGCAATCTCGATCTGACGGCGGGGGTGCGTTACAAGTCCGAACAGAATCGCCTGCCGCGACTGGATGAGGATAACCGCCGCGACAGCCAGGCGGTTTATGTCGGAACCGCCTTCCGCTTCTGATCCGCCCACCAGCGAATCGCCGACCAGCCGTAAAATCCGCCTGAACGCAGTCGCCTGGCGTGTGCTGGCGTCATACCGCCCAGCGCGATCGCCGGAATTGTCGTCGCCCGCGCCAGCGCCATGGCGCGCAGTGGCCCCAGCACCCTTGCACCGGGATGGCTGGCCGTGGGAAAAATTGGCGATACGAAGATCAGGTCGGCGCCCGCGCGCCGTGCGCGTGCCAGTTCGCGGGCGCTATGCACCGCGCGGCTGGCGATCGCGCCGTGCGGGGCGCGGGCATTGTGCACGCCATCTTCGCCGCGTCCCAGCGGGGTATCGCCGGCGCGCAACAGCAAAAGCCCGCGTCGCCGCGCGAATCGCGATATTTGCGCAAACAGCGCGCGGCGTTGGCAAACTGGAAGCGAATAGTGCCGAAACACCACCCCGCTTCCGCGCGGGAGCGCGGCGAGCGCGGTCCAAAGCGAATCGCCCAGCCGCTCATCAGTCATCAACCAGGTGCGCGGCAAGCGTGCGGGGTGGCGGTATCGCATGGCTGTGCCTATAGCGGCGCGGATGCCCAGTGACGATGCTTCCCGCAGGCTGGCCGACGTTCGCGAATCGATCGCGAAAGCCGCCAGAGCCGCGAACCGTTCCCCCGACTCGGTGACGCTGGTCGCCGTATCGAAAACCCATAACGCACCCGCGATTCAGCCGTTGATCGCGGCCGGGCAGCGGGTGTTCGGCGAAAACCGGGTTCAGGAAGCACAGGGAAAATGGCCGGCGCTGCGCGACGCGACGCCGGGAATCGAACTCCATCTTGTGGGACAGCTGCAATCGAACAAGGCGGATGACGCCGTCGCGCTGTTCGATGCGATTCACTCGCTCGACCGGCCCTCGCTCGTCACCGCACTCGCCCGGGCAATGGACAAGGCAGGCCGTCGCCCCGCCTGCTTCGTTCAGGTTAATATCGGCGATGAGCCGCAAAAGGGCGGATGCGCGATCGGTTCGCTGCCTGCATTGGTGAAGGAAGCGCGCGCCGCCGATTTGCCGCTGGCCGGGCTGATGTGCGTTCCACCGCTCGATCTGGAACCCGCGCCGTATTTCGCGCTGCTCGCCCGGCTGGCGCGCGATTGCGGCCTCAATGGCCTCAGCATGGGAATGTCGTCCGATTATCCCACCGCGGTGACGCTGGGCGCGACGCATGTCCGCGTCGGCACCGCGCTGTTCGGGACGCGGCCATGAAGTTCGCCGGGATCATCTTCGATTTCGACGGGGTGCTGCTTGAAAGCGAACATCTCGGCACGATTCAGCTTGCCGACTATCTCACGTCGCTGGGGCATCCGACCAGCCCCGCCGACTCAATGGCCAATTTCATGGGATTGAACGGAACCCAGTTCATCGACGCGATCGAACGCTGGATCGGCGAATCCCTGCCGGACGATTTCGCCGAATCGCGCGCCGCCGACAAGCAGCAGGCGATGGCGCAAGGGGTGGACGCGGTCGCCGGGGCGGTCGCTTTTGTCCGTGCGCTGCCCGCCGATCTGCCGCGCGCCATCGCTTCGTCGAGCAGCAAGCAATGGATTCGCGCGCATCTCGACCATCTCGGCCTGCGCGATTCGTTCGAACCGATGATCTTTTCGGGCGTGGAGGATGTCGAACGCGGCAAACCCGCCCCCGATGTCTATTGCCACGCCGCTGCGGCGCTGGGGCAGGATATTGGCAACATGGTGATCCTCGAAGATTCACCGGTGGGGGTGAAGGGTGCCGTGGCGTCAGGCGCGCACGTCATTGGCCTGTGCGCCGGATTGCACTGCGCCGCTGACCACGGCGATCGTCTGAAGGCGCTGGGCGTCGATGCTGTTGCCAGCGATTTTGACGAGGTGCGCTGCCTGCTCGACATATGAACAAGCGGTCGCGAGCAACTTTCTTTCACGATTTTCGCGAAAAGTGCGAAGTTAGCGCGAAAACCGTCCTAAAGCTGGTGGCCCGTGCGGTCGCGCTTCGTCGCCAGATAGCGTTCGTTGTGCGGATTGGCGGGCAATTGGTGCGCGATCCGTTCGATGACGTCTATCCCGTGCGCGCGCAGGGTATCGACCTTGGCCGGGTTGTTCGTCAGCAGGCGAATCGAGCGCTGGCCGAGCAGTTCCAGCATCCGTGCCGCGATTCCGAAATCGCGCGCATCGACGGCAAAGCCAAGCCGCGTATTGGCGTCGACCGTATCGAAACCCTGATCCTGCAGCGAATAGGCGCGCAGCTTGTTGATCAGGCCGATCCCGCGTCCTTCCTGCCGCAGATATAACAGGATGCCCCAGCCGCTGCCCGCGATGCGTTCAATCGCAGCATTCAGCTGCGGCCCGCAATCGCATTTCAGGCTGCCCAGCACATCACCGGTCAGGCATTCGCTGTGCAGCCGCACCAGCGGCGGCGACCCGTCGGGCGTGCCGATCGTCAGTGCGACATGTTCGTCGCCACCGGCGCCGCGAAACGCCACGACTTCGGCATGTTCCGCGCCCGCCACCGGCAGGCGCGCGCGCACTGCGATGGTCAGCCGCCCGGGCGCTTCCAGCGCGTCGATATCGGCTGGTGCGAAATCGGGCGTCCCGCCCGGCCGCACAAAAAAAGCAGGCAGCAGCCCCGCAATCCGCGCAAGGTTCAACAGCGCAGCGCCCAGCGCGGGTTCGCTGACCGGTTCTGCGCGAAACGGGCCTTTGAGCGGCGTCTCAAGGTCAAGTCGCGGATCGGCGAGCGCGGTTCCCATGGCGAAATCCAGCCAGGGCGACCGCGCAACCTGTACCGGGCCCTCCGGCGTCGCGGCCGCCGCCTGATTGGCAAGTTTCAGCGTAGCCGCGCGCCCCGCCGACAGCAGCAGCGGAGCATGGGCCTGCGGATCGAAAAGTTCGAATCCGGCCGGGTCGCCGGTTTCGATGGCATAGGCGCAAAGCGCCGCGCCATCATCGCCGATCGTCACCGGCCATCCGCGGCGAAACGCATCGACCGCGCGGGCGGCCGCACGCGGATCGGCGCTGCCGGTCATAGTGCGAACTCGGTCATGATCGGGACATGATCGGACGGTTTCAGCCAGCTTCGGCAATCCTCGAACACCGTGTGGCTGCGCGCGGCGGGGGCGAGCGTCGGACTGGCCCACATATGGTCGAGCCGCCGGCCGCGATCGGACGCCGCCCAGTCCTTCGCCCGGTAGCTCCACCAAGTGTAGAGCCGCCCGGGTTCGGGCACGAAGTGGCGGCCAAGGTCGACCCAGTCGTTCGCCGCCTTCAGCCGGTTCAGCATCTCCACCTCGATCGGGGTGTGGCTGACGACCTTCAGCAACTGTTTGTGGCTCCAGACATCGCTTTCAAGCGGCGCTACGTTGAAGTCACCGACCAGCAGCACGCGCTCGTCGTTCAGCCCCTTCGACCATTCGGTCATTCTTCCCAGAAAATCGAGTTTTTGTCCGAATTTTGGGTTCTGCTCGCGGTCGGGAATATCACCGCCCGCGGGGACATAGACATTTTCGAGTCGCAGCCCGTTTTCCAGCCGCACTCCGACATGGCGCGCTTCGCCATTGGCCTGCCAGTCGAGCCGATCATCCTCCTGCAATGGAACGCGGCTGAGGATCGCAACGCCATGATGCATGCGCTGCCCGTGCAGAACGATGTGGGAATAGCCGAGCGCTTCGAATGCCGCGCGAGGAAAGGCGGTATCCATCACCTTCGTTTCCTGCAGGCACAATATGTCGGGGCGCACTTCGTTCAGGAAGCGCTCGACGATGTCGATGCGGAAACGGACGGAATTGATGTTCCACGAAACGATGGTCAGGCTGTCAGTCATGCCCGCGCGATGTAGTCGGCGATTGGCCCGCGCGCTACCCGAACGTGAAAAGGCCCCCGTTCCGGGGGCATGGAACGGGGGCCGACCTGGCGTTCGTCACGCAGGCAGGAGGTGAAGCGTCACCAGGCAACAGGGGGAAAAATCCCGGATCACCCCACCTCCGCAATCGCGCTTCTACGCGCTGTAACCTGTCGCCAAAATGAACGGCCTCGTTCAGCCGGGCCTGCCGGGCTTTCTTGGATCGTTGAACCGGAATGTATTTTTCGAAACCGGCACGTTGAACTTCTGATTGTCGAGCCGGACGGTGGTGCGATTATTCTGCGAATCGAGCGCTACCCAGCCTTGCAGCATCAACCCGCCGGGGGCGGACGCCTGTTTGGCAAAGATCAGCGTTATACGGCCATATTCGGGATGTTTGGGATCATAGGCCTCGACACTGACGATGCGCGGATCGGCGCTGTGAACGATCCGGGCATATTTCGATGCGTCGCGGCTGGGGTCGAGCAGGATCGACAGCGGCGAATCCTTCACTGGCCAGCGCGATACCTGCTTCACCGAATAGTCGATGAAATACAGCGAGGTTCCGTCTCCGACCACCAGGATGGGCACGCCCTTTTCGTACTGGAAACGAATTTTGCCGGGTTTCTGCAAGGTCAGCTTGCCGGTCAGCACCTTACCCGCACGATCGGTTTGCGAAAACGACGCGGTCATCGAATCGACCTTGGCGAGATGCTCCTGCACCGCTTTCAACTCGTTCGACGCCGGCGCTGCGATGGCGGGCGCGGCGGCGGGAATCGCGAAGGGTAGCGCGACCGCCAGCGAGGCAATTGCGAAAAGGCTTCGTCTCACGAACATATCTCTCCTGAACATGGATGCTGAAATAGCAGGCCGGGTTGAACGCGTCGTGAACTTTCCGGTTGCGTATCGTTCAGGCGAGCGGGCGGCCTTCCTCGTCCATCAGCACTTCGCGGCGGCCGACATGATCGGGGCGCGATACCAGATTTTCGCCCTCCATCCGCTCGATCAGGCGGGCAGCGGAGTTGTACCCGATTCGCATCTGACGCTGCAGCCAGCTGGTCGACGCCTTCTGGCTTTGTGCGACCAGCTGGATCGCCTGACGGAACTGCCGATCCTCCGGGCTGTCGTCGCCGGGCGCGCCGTCCAGCGCAAAGGATCCTTCCTCCGGTTCTTCGGTAACGGCGGAGATATAATCGGGCTGTCCCTGCGCGCGCCAGAAATCGGCGATCGCCTGAACCTCTTCATCGGTGACGAAGGGGCCGTGCACACGGGCAAGCTGCTTGCCGCCGGGCATATAGAGCATGTCGCCCTTACCCAGAAGTTGTTCGGCACCCTGTTCGCCAAGAATGGTACGCGAATCGATCTTGCTGGTGACGTGGAAACTGATTCGCGTCGGCAGGTTCGCCTTGATGACGCCCGTAATGACGTCGACCGAGGGGCGCTGCGTCGCCATGATCAGGTGGATACCCGCCGCGCGCGCCTTTTGCGCCAGCCGCTGGATCAGGAATTCGACTTCCTTGCCCGCCTGCATCATCAGATCGGCAAGTTCGTCGACGATGATGACGATCTGCGGCATCGCCGATAGGTCGAGTTCTTCCTCCTCGTAAATCGGCTTGCCGGTATCCGAATCATATCCGGTCTGCACCCGGCGACCCAGCTTCTGTCCCTTGGCCTTGGCGGCGCGCACCTTTTCATTGAAGCTCGCCAGGCTGCGCACGTTGAGCGAGGCCATCATGCGATAGCGCTCCTCCATCTGCTCTACCGCCCATTTCAGCGCCCGAACCGCTTTCGGCGGGTCGGTGACCACATCGGCGAGGAGGTGGGGAATATCCTTGTACATGCTGAGTTCCAGCATCTTCGGATCGATCATGATCATCCGGCACTGGTCGGGCGTCAGGCGATAGAGCAGCGAAAGGATCATGCAGTTGAGGCCGACCGACTTGCCCGACCCGGTCGTCCCGGCAACCAGCAAGTGCGGCATGGGGGCAAGGTCGGCGATCACCGCATCGCCCGCGATATTCTTGCCCAGCACCAGCGGAAGCTGCGCCCCCTGTTCCTCGAACGCCTGGCTGCCGATCAGTTCGTGCAGGTTCACCGTCTCGCGCTTGGCGTTGGGAAGTTCGATGCCGATGACGCTGCGCCCCGGGATTGTCGCCACGCGTGCCGACATCGCCGACATGTTGCGCGCGATGTCGTCGGCAAGCTGGATCACCCTGCTCGCCTTGATCCCGCTCGCCGGTTCCAGTTCGTACATGGTGACGACGGGGCCGGGGCGCACCTCGACGATCGATCCTTTCACGTTGAAATCATCGAGCACCGATTCGAGCAGGCGTGCATTGCGCTGCAACGCCGCCTTGTCGATCTTGGTCCCGCTGTCCGCCGGGGCGGGGGTCAGCAGGTTGAGCGGCGGCAGATCGAAATTGTCGCGCAGGTCGAGCGATGTCTGGGTGGGTTTGGGCTTTGCCGCAGAAGGTGCAACCGCGCGATCGGCGATGACCGGGGCGGGGCGGTTTTCTGGCACGGCGACCTTGCGCGGGGCGGGGGCGGCGGCAGGTTCGCGAACGGCGAAATTTTCCTCGTCATCCAGATCGGCCTGCGCGCTGGTTGGTCGCCGGGGCAGGCTGGGCATCCGCATTCGTCCGCGCGGCAGGGCGATCGTCAGGCTGCGCCCCCACACGATGATACCGATCAGCCCGGTGATGAGCGCCAGCCCCCGCACAACCCACAGCGCGATTTGCGCATCGCCGATGAACGCCGTTGCCCAGCGGACGATTCCCGACAGCGCCAGCCCGATCAGCCCGCCATAACCGCCGGGCAGCGCGAGCACCGCCTGTGCCGAAACCAGCGAGAGCGCGACCGAGATCAGCACTACCCCGATCAGGCAGTTGCGAATCATCGCGCGCCACGGCCCCACCGCCACATCGCGCCACAACCGGGCGGAGAATATCAACCCCAGCGGCAGGATGAGCGCGACCGGCAGGCCGAACAGCGCGAACGAAAGGTCCGCGACAACCGCGCCGGGATTGCCCAGCCAGTTCTTCGCCGGTCCCGCCGCGGCGGTGTTGAGCGACGGGTCGCCCGAATGATAGCTGGCCAGCGCGGCGGCAAGCGCAAGCGTCGCCAGCACCAGCGCGATCGCGCCGATCATCGCGCCGCTGCGCAGCGCGCCGGCCTTCATGGTGTCGCGCCACAGCGCTGGGCTCGCATTGGTGGCCATGCCCATAATCCCCGGATTTCAGCGAATTCGATCTATGGTTAAATCATCGCGCCTGGCGACTTTCCCGTCAAGTCGCGGCATTGGCAGCAACGACGCGCTGGGGTAAGGCCCTGGATCATGGAACGGGCTGATATTCTCATCCTCGGCGGCGGCCTTGTCGGCAGCGCGCTGGGCGCTGCGCTTAATGCGCACGGCATTACCTCGATCATTGTCGACACGGCCGATCCGGACGTGATCCTTGCCGCCGAACATGACGGCCGCGCTTCGGCGATCGCCAGCGCACCGCACCGGATGCTGGAAGCGATCGGCGTGGCCGCGCGACTGGGCGATGCAGGATGCGCGATCCGGTCGATCCGGGTCAGCGACGGGTTGGAACCCGGCAAGCTCGATTTCGATGTGGCGCGCGATGAAGATGCACTCGGCACGATGTACGAAAACCGCATCCTGCGCCGCGCGCTGCATGAATCGGCGAAGGCGGCGGACAAGGTCGATCTGCGCATGAAGACCCGCGCGGTTTCGGTTACCCGCGATGCGCATGGCGTGACCGCCGAACTGTCCGACGGAACCACGGTTCATGCATCGCTGCTGGTGGGGGCGGAGGGGCGCAATTCACCGACCCGCGACGCCGCGTTGCTGCGCGTGGCGCGCTGGCAATATGACCATGCCGCGATCGTGACCGGATTCCACCACGAACATCCCCACAACAATGTCGCGTTCGAGATTTTCTATCCCGAAGGCCCGTTCGCACTGCTTCCGCTCAACGACGACGAACATGGCCATCGTTCGGCGGTGGTGTGGACCGTGCGCCGCGATCAGGCGGCCGGTATGATGAAAGTGTCCGAACGCGGCGTGTTGGCCGAAGCGATGAAGAAAACCGGCGGATTTCTTGGCGAATTGTCGCGGCTTGCTCCGCGCTCCACCTATCCGCTCGGCTTTCACCACGCGGCGAAGATCACGTCCGACCGGCTGGCGCTGGTCGGCGATGCGGCGCACGGCATTCATCCGATCGCGGGGCAGGGGGTCAATGTCGGTTTTCGCGACGTGGCCGCGCTGGTCGAGGTGCTGGTCGAGGGCAAGCGGCTGGGGCTCGACCTTGGCGATGCGCAGTTGATGGCGCGCTACGAACGCTGGCGCAGCCTGGATACGTTCATGGTCTCGCTCGCTACCGACGGGCTGACGCGATTGTTCGGGTTACCCGGCAAGACTGCGGGACGCGTGCGCCGCTTCGGGCTGAACGCGGTCGACCGGCTGCCGATGCTGAAGGATGCATTCATGGCGGAGGCGCGCGGTGAATCGGGCGACGTACCGCGATTGCTGCAAGGATCGACGGTCTGAACGCAGCGCGTTGCGCTGGCCACGCAAAGCGCCCTGTGGACGGGCCGAATTTTTGAAAATTGGCCGTGGCGGCGTTTTGGTGGCGTCGCCATGCGGTGCGCGGCCAAACGCGTTTTTTCGCGGTCAGGGGATGGGCGATGAGCAGACGGGATATCAGGGTCGGCATCGGCGGCTGGACCTATGCGCCGTGGCGCGGCACATTTTACCCCGATACGCTGACGCAGAAGCGTGAACTGGAATATGCCAGCCGCGCGGTTACCGCTATCGAAATCAACGCGACCTATCATCGGCTGCAAAAACCGGCGAGTTTCGCCAACTGGGCGAAAGTCGTGCCGGACAACTTCGTGTTCGCGGTAAAGGCGTCGCGCTATGTCACCAACCGAAAGGTGCTGGCCGAAGCGGGCGAATCGATCCAGACCTTTCTGAATCAGGGATTGAGCGAGCTTGGCGGCAAGCTGGGGCCGATCCTGTGGCAATTCATGGCGACAAAACGGTTCGACCGCGACGATTTCGGCGCCTTTCTGAAACTGCTTCCGGAAAAACAGGACGGGCTGACACTTCGCCATGCTGTTCAGGTGCGCAACGACAGCTTCCATACCCCCGATTTCGTTGCGATGTGCCGGAACGCGGGCGTGGCAATCGTCTATGCCGACTCGGCCGACTATCCTGCGATCGCCGATGTCACGTCCGACTTCGTCTATGCCCGGCTCGAAAATGCGCAGGAACGCTATGCGGCGGGGTATGCGCCTGCCACGCTCGATGCATGGGCGGCGCATGCGAAAAGCTGGGCCGACGGGCATCAGCCGCGCGGTCTGCCCACCTTCGGTGAAGGCGATCATGGCGTGCGCCCGCGCGATACCTTTGTTTTCATGATCAACGGGTTCAAGGAAAAGGCGCCCGCGGCGGCGCAAGCATTGCTGGAGCGGCTGTAACCGATGCGAATCTTTCATCATCCCGATCAGGCGCTGCACCGGCCGGAGCGTGAACTGCACAATGGCGGCTTCGTCGCCTATGCGGAGGATGCGCGACGGATCGAATCGATTCTGGCAGTGCTCGGCGAACCCGAAATGCCCGACGATCGTGGCGAAGGGCCGATCCGCGCAGTGCACGATGGGGATTATGTCGATTTCCTGAAAAGCGCCTATGCGCGGTGGAAGGCGGCAGGGCGCGACGGCGATGCGTTCGGCTATGCCTGGCCGGTGGTCGGGCGCAGGCCGCTCACCCTCAACCGGATCGACGGCGATCTTGGCCGCTACAGCTTCGATGCTGCCAGCCCCATTTCGCAGGGGACATGGGAGGCCGCCTATGCCACGGCGCAAACCGCGATTGGCGCGTGCGATGCGGTGCTGCGCGGGGAAGGCGCGGCATTCGCGCTGTGTCGTCCACCCGGCCATCATGCCGGGCACGACTATCTGGGCGGTTATTGCTACCTCAATGCTGCGGCAATTGCTGCGCAGCATGCGCGCGACAATGGCGTCGCGCGAGTGGCGATCCTCGACATTGATTATCACCATGGTAACGGGACGCAGGATATCTTCTATACGCGCGGCGACGTCTTTTACGCGTCGCTTCACGCCGATCCGGCGACTGACTTTCCCTTCTATTGGGGACATGCCGATGAAACCGGCGAGGGCGCGGGGCAGGGAGCGACGCTCAACCTGCCGCTGGCGCGCGGGACGACGCTGGCGGCGTTTCGCAGCGCGCAGGCAAAGGCGCTCGATGCCATCGCGGCGTTCGATCCCGGCATGCTGATCGTCAGCCTGGGCGTGGATACATGGGACGGCGACCCGATCTCGCAATTCGCGATCCGCACGCAGGATTATCGTGCGCTCGCCGCCGATATCGCGGCGCGGGGCTGGCCCACCGCCATTTTGATGGAGGGCGGCTATGCGATCGAAGCGCTGGGCGCCAATGTCGAAAGTTTCCTGTCGGGCTTTCCCGGCTAACCGATCAGCCGCGCCATACCGATCGATGCGGGCGCGGTGGGTTTGAACCCGAATTGTCATGCGTCATTGGCGGGTCTCGGCGGGCTGGGGGCATCGGCGGCCATACGCACGCCGTCGATCACGATCGGGCTGGCGACGCCGGGAAGGCCGCGCGGCGCGATCTGCATCCCGCGCGCGATCACCTGCGGGTCGGCGAACACTTCGGCGACATTGTTGATCGGCCCCGCCGGAATGCCGTTCGCTTCCAGCGCAGTGGCAAGATCGGCTTTCGTCCAGGCGGCGACCGCGCGCCCGATCACTGGGACGAGCGCATCGCGATTGGCCACCCGCGCCGGATTGGTGGCAAACCGCGCATCGCCCGCCAGGTCCAGCCCAAGCACGGCGCACAGTCGTGCGAACTGGCCATCATTGCCGACCGCGATGATCAGGGCGCCGTCGCTCGCCTCGAACGCTTGATAGGGGGCAAGATTGGCGTGCCCGTTCCCCATGCGATGGGGCACGTTGCCGCTCGCCATCCAGTTGAGCGCCTGATTGGCGAGCACCGCGACCTGGGTGTCGAGCAGCGCCATATCGATATGCGCGCCCGTCCCCTCGCTGTCGCGCCGACGAAGCGCCGCCAGGATCGCGACCGCCGAATAGACGCCGGTGAAGATATCGGCATAGGCGATTCCGGCCTTTTGCGGCGCGCCGTCGGGTTCGCCGGTAAGGCTCATGATGCCGCCCATCCCCTGAATGATGAAATCATATCCCGCGCGATGGGCATAGGGACCGGTTTGGCCGAACCCGGTGATCGAACAGGTGATCAGCTTCGGGTTCACCCGGGTCAGGCTGTCATGATCAAGGCCGTATTTGGCGAGTCCCCCGACCTTGTAATTTTCGATCACGACGTCGGCATCGGCGACCAGTGCGCGTATTTGCGCCTGTCCTTTCGCCGAAGTGATATCGATCGCGCGAGCGGTCTTGCCCCGATTGGCGGCGTGGAAATAGGCGGCGTCTAGATTTTCGCCGTCCGGCCCGTGAAGGAAGGGCGGCCCCCAATGGCGCGTGTCGTCGCCCGCGCCGGGCCGTTCGACCTTGATCACCTCGGCACCCAGATCGGCGAGCAACTGTCCGCACCATGGTCCTGCCAGAATGCGGGCAAGTTCGATCACCCGGATGCCGGCAAGCGGTTTCACGGCCAATCCCTCAAAATGCCGGGATGCCGGTGATCGCACGGCCGAGGATCAGGCCATGGACGTCGTGCGTACCTTCATAGGTATTGACGGTTTCCAGGTTGATCGCATGGCGCAGGACGTGGAATTCGCCCGAAATGCCGTTGCCGCCATGCATGTCGCGCGCGGTACGCGCGATGGCGAGCGCCTTGCCGCAATTGTTACGCTTGAGAATGCTGATCGCTTCGGGGGCAAGCGTGCCCTCGTCGAACATCCGGCCTGCACGAAGACATGCCTGTAGTCCAAGCGCGATTTCGGTCTCCATATCAGCGAGCTTCAGCTGGACGAGCTGTTTCGAGGCGAGCGGCACACCGAACTGATGGCGGTCGAGGGTATATTGCCGCGCGGCATGCATGCAGAATTCGGCCGCGCCCAAGCTGCCCCAGGCAATGCCGTAGCGTGCGCGGTTAAGGCAGCCGAACGGACCCCTCAGCCCTTCGACATCGGGAAGCAGCGCATCCTCGCCCACCTCCACCTCCTCCATCACGATTTCCCCGGTGATCGAGGCGCGCAAGCTCAGCTTGCCTTCGATCTTGGGCGCGGAAAGGCCTTTCATGCCTTTCTCCAGCACGAAGCCCTTGATCTTGCCGTCATGCGCATCCGATTTCGCCCACACGACGAACACGTCGGCGATCGGCGAATTGGTGATCCACATTTTCGATCCAGACAGCGAATAGCCACCGTCGATCTTTTTCGCGCGCGTTTTCATGCCGCCGGGGTCGGAACCGGCATCGGGTTCGGTCAGGCCGAAACAGCCGATCCATTCGCCGCTCGCGAGCTTGGGCAGATATTTCTGTTTCTGCGCCTCGGTGCCGTACGCGGCGATCGGGTGCATCACCAGGCTCGACTGCACGCTCATCGCGCTGCGATAGCCCGAATCGACCGCCTCAACCTCACGCGCGACAAGGCCGTAGCTGACATAGCCAAGACCCGCGCCGCCATATTCGGGCGCGATGGTTGCGCCGAGCAGGCCCAGTTCGCCCATCTCGGCCATGATCGCGCGGTCGAACTCCTCGCGCTCGAACGCCTGCGCAACACGCGGCAACAGCTTGCCGCAGGCATAGCCATGCGCGCTGTCGCGCACCATGCGTTCTTCGTCGCTAAGCTGCGCGTCGAGCGCGAAGGGGTCCTGCCAGTCGAACCGGCCCATGCCTGCCATCATCCATTCCTCAATTGCTGTTTTCGTCGCCCGTCGCATCGGGTGCGGGCGTTTCGACCGGTGCCGGGGCCAGTTGGCGTCCGCCGCCCTCCAGCGCGGTGGTCTCGATCAGGTCGAGAGCGCGCCGCGCATCGATATAATTTCGCGCGGCGCGCATCCACTCCCCGGCACTGTCCGCGCCGGGCATGTGCGACACTTCGCCCAGCGCGCCTTCCACTTGTCCGGCGTCGAGCATTCGTTTGGCGCGCTGCAGCCGCTCGCTGGGGCGCGGGCTGGGCGTGCGGTCGTGGCGCAACACGATCAGGTTGGAAAGTTCGCGCCGGGTCGAGGCCCACCAGCCGGCATCGTCACCGCCATTGAGCAGATCGGGCGAAAGCGTGTCGAGCGACAGCCGCAAATCCTCCAGCGTCACCGGATCGCGCGCGGCGCGCACGACGACGCTTACCGCCCGTGGCCGAACCGTGCCGAAGCGTTCGCTGAGCTGCCCCTCGATATACCCCAGCGGCAGTCCCCGATCGAGCGCGCGCCGCGCGGCAAAGGCGACCATGATGCCTTCCGCGCGCGTGGCGAAACCGGATGCGGTCCTGCTGTCGCTGTCGATACCGGAAAGCCGTTCCTCAAGTTCGCCGATACGGTTGTCGAGCATCGTTTCGCGCGCCGCAAGTTTGCCCAGCGCCTCGGCATTTGGGACCATCACCGGCATGCGCGGGGATTGCGCCGCCGGGGATTGCGACTGTCCCGGCAGCCCCAGTCGATCGCCCCACAGGACATAACCCGCCGCCATGACGGCCAGCCCGGCGATGAACGCGGCAACGCCGACCAATAGGAGCATTTTGACCGAGGTGCGGCGCGGCGCTGTCGCCGGGTCATGCGCTTGCCCGTTATCCATGCCGTCCTTATCCCCGCGTCGCCGCGCCCGGTCAATCGGCGAGCGACGTGGCCGCCGCGATCACCGCAGCGTCGCTGATCGCATCGGCGACGGCAATGTTGCGCCAGCCCCCGCCCACGGCCTGCGCCGCGGCCGGGCTGATCGCCGCGATTGCGATTTTCCCACGGTTCAGTGCTTCGCGATCCGCCAGTGCGGCAAACGCTTCGCCAGCGCGCGGCGAATGGACCAGCGCCACCTGTTGTTCCAGCGATCGCGTCGCCGCCGTGTCGATCGCACAGGCTTCGCTGGCATAGACTTCGCGTATCTCCGCGATGGGCGGTATCCTGGACAGCCGATGATCGCGTCCGGTCAAATGGAGCGCGCGGCGCACGCCGTCCGCGCGCGCCTGATCAAGCAGCGCGTCGACGCCTTCGCTGCCGGTGCGTACCACCTTGAACCCCATTGCCTGAGCCGACATCGCGGTGGCGGGGCCGACGGCGTAGACCGGAAGGCCGGTCAGCGCGGCAAGCTGCGCCCCGCCATGGCGCATCGCATTGGCGCTGGTCAGGATCAGCGCGTCATGCGCACGCTCCGGCGCGGGCCAGGGGAGCGGCCGCACGACGAACAGCGGCAGACGTATGGCGGTAAAGCCGGCCTCCTCGATCCGCCGCGCGGTTTGCGAATTTCCCGGTTCGGGGCGCAGGACGACAAGCGAACGGCTCATGCCGCGAACAGCCGGCGAATGGCGGGTACGGCGCGGTTCAAAAGGTCGCGGGCAAGCGTAGCGGCGAAATCACTGTCGCCGATCGCGGCTTCGGCGGAACCTTCAACGCGCGCGCTGCCATCCTCGGAATAGAGCATCGCGCGCAGGGTTACCTTGTCCTGCCGCTCTTGCGCCAATGCGGCGACCGGCGAATGGCAATCCGCTCCCAACGCGGCGAGCAGCGCCCGCTCCGCCATGACGCAGCGGCTGGTCGCGCCATGGTCGATCGCGGCAAGCAGCGCGCGCGTCCCCGTATCGGCGGCGCGGCATTCGATTCCCACCGCGCCCTGCGCTGGTGCGGGCAGCATCGTATCGACGGGAACGGCGCTGCCGACGTCATGGCGTCCCAGCCGCGCCAGCCCCGCTGCCGCCAGCATCGTTGCGTCCGCCTCTCCGGCTTCCAGTTTGGCGAGCCGGGTGTCGACATTGCCGCGAAACAGCAGGATGGAAAGGTCGGGGCGCAGATATTTGAGCTGCGCGGCGCGGCGCGGCGAGCTCGTCCCTATCTGCGCACCGTGCGGCAATGCTTCGACCGACGGCGCGCCGATGATCCGGTCGCGTACATCGGCGCGCTCCAGCATCGCGGCAATCGCGATTTCCGTCGGGCGGATCGTTTCGACATCCTTCATCGAATGGACGGCGAAATCGATTTCGCCCTCCAGCAGCGCGCGGTCGAGTTCCTTCGTCCACAACGCCTTGCCGCCGATTTCGGCAAGCGCGCGATCCTGCACCTTGTCGCCGGTGGTGCGAACCACCACGGTTTCGACGGCGTCGCCGGTCCAGCCGTGCGCCGCGACAAGCGCGGCCTTGACCATCGCGGCCTGGGTGAGGGCGAGCGGTGAGCCGCGGGTTCCAAGTCTTAGGCTGGGCATGCGCCTTGTGCTAACGATGTGCCACAGTAGAGGAAAGCCCATGACATTGATCCTCGGCCTTGAATCGAGCTGCGACGAAACCGCGGCGGCGCTCGTCACCGGCGACCGGCGCATCCTTGCGCATAAACTTGCGGGACAGGAAGCGGCGCATGCGCCCTATGGCGGGGTGGTGCCCGAAATCGCCGCGCGCGCGCATGTCGAGATTCTGGGACCGCTCGTTACGGCGGCGCTGGACGAAGCGGGGGTTGCGTTAAGCGATGTCGACGCGATCGCGGCCACCGCCGGGCCGGGACTGATCGGCGGCGTCATGGTGGGGCTGGTCACGGGCAAGGCGCTGGCGCTGGCGAGCGGCAAGCCGCTGGTCGCGGTGAACCATCTTGAGGGCCATGCGCTCAGCCCCCGGCTTGCCGACGACGCGCTCGAATTTCCCTATCTGCTGCTGTTGGTATCGGGCGGTCATTGCCAGTTGCTGCTTGTCGAAGGGGTAGGACGCTATCGCCGCCTCGCCACCACGATCGACGACGCAGCCGGGGAAGCGTTCGACAAGACCGCGAAGCTGTTGGGTCTCGGCTATCCCGGCGGTCCGAAGGTGGAGGCCGCCGCCGCCGCCGGGGACGCCGGGGCGGTGCCGCTGCCGCGCCCGCTGCTCGGATCGCCCGAGCCGCATTTTTCGTTCGCTGGCCTGAAAAGCGCGGTGCTGCGCGCGCGCGATGCCGGGGTGTATCGCGCGGAGGATATCGCTGCGGGATTTCAAAAGGCGGTGGTCGATTGCCTGCAGGATCGCACCCGGCGCGCCATCCGACACACGGAGGGCGCTACTGCGCTGGTGGTGGCGGGGGGCGTCGCTGCCAACGGCGCGGTTCGCGCGATGCTTGAAGGACTCGCGCAAGAAGCCGGACTTCGCTTCGTCGCGCCGCCTGCATGGCTTTGCACAGACAATGCGGCGATGATCGGCTGGGCGGGCGCGGAACGTCTCGCTGCCGGGCTGACCGACCCGCTCGACACGCCGGCGCGCGCGCGCTGGCCGCTCGATCCGGATGCGGAAAAGGTACGCGGCGCGGGAGTGAAGGCATGAAACTGGGAGTTATCGGGGCAGGCGCATGGGGCACCGCGCTGGCGCAGGTCGCCGCGCGCGGCGATGCGCCCGTCACCCTCTGGGCACGCGAACCGGACGTGGTTTCGGCGATCAACGATATACACGAGAATACGGGCTTTCTTCCCGGCGTGCGGTTGTCGCCCACCATCCGCGCGACCGATCGGCTGGACGATCTCGCCATATGCGACGCGCTGTTGATCGTGGTGCCCGCACAGCATGTCCGCTCGGTACTCGAACAGTCCGATATCGGCGACAAGCCGCTCATCCTGTGCGCAAAGGGGATCGAGGCGGGCACGAAGCGGCTGGTCAGCGACATTGCGGGTGAGGTGCATCCGCAAAGCCCGCTTGCAGTCCTTTCCGGCCCCACTTTCGCGCACGAAGTCGCGGCGGGCCTGCCCACGGCCGTAACGCTTGCCTGTGCGGACGAAAGCCTTGGCGCTGCACTGTCGGACCGGATCGCCAGTGCGACCTTCCGGACCTATGCCTCGACCGATGTGATCGGTGCGGAGATCGGCGGCGCGGTAAAAAATGTTCTCGCCATTGCGTGCGGCGTGGTGGAAGGCGCGGGGCTTGGCCTCAATGCGCGCGCTGCTCTGATCGCGCGCGGGTTCGCCGAAATGACGCGGTTTGGCCTCGCACGCGGCGCGCGTGCTGAAACGCTTGCCGGGCTGGCAGGGTTGGGCGATCTTGTCCTCACCTGTTCCTCGACCAATTCGCGCAACTTTTCGCTCGGCGTCGGGCTGGGGCAGGGGATTGCGGCGTCGGCGCTGCTTTCTGATCGCAAGACCGTGGCTGAAGGTGCGGCAACCGCGCCGGTGCTGCGCGAAGCCGCGCACGAAGCGGGCATCGAAATGCCGCTGACGGAGGCGGTTTGTGCGCTGCTCGATGGCGCGCCGCTCGACGCGGTGATGGACGCGCTGCTCCAGCGTCCCCTGCGCCACGAAGGGGTGTAGGACCGCCCCTTACCTCAAAAGTCGATCGCGATGCCCTTCAATTCCCAGTCGCCATAGCGGGTGGGATCGCGCCCCAGCGGGTCGTCCTGTGCGCTGCGCTCGGGCGGTTTCGGGTCGGGCCGGGGCACTGGCGGGCTTTTGGACAGATGGGCGGGGGGCTTCACATGGGCGGGGCGCTGTCCCATCGGATGATCCTTTCAATTGATCGGCGGCTATAATTACCCACATTGGCGGGGAAAGGATTGGGTTCAAGTGAATACGCTAAAGACCGGGATGCTGCTCGCCGCGCTGACCGCGCTGTTCATGGCGCTCGGTTTTACGCTGGGCGGCCGCGCGGGCATGGTCATCGCGCTGATGATCGCGGTGGGAATGAACCTGTTTACTTATTGGAACGCGGACAAGATCGTCCTTAAAATGCACCATGCGCGCGAAGTGGACGCGCAAACAGCCCCAGAATTTTACGGCATCGTGCGCGAACTTGCCGATCGGGCGAAGCTGCCGATGCCGCGCGTCTATATCGTCGATCAGCCGCAGCCCAATGCCTTTGCCACCGGGCGCGATCCGAACCATGCCGCGGTCGCCGCGACCACGGGGTTGCTGAACATCCTGAACCGCGATGAAATTGCTGGCGTGATGGCGCATGAACTGGGCCATGTGCGCAATCGCGACACCCTGATCATGACGATGGTAGCGACGATCGCCGGCGCGATTTCGATGCTCGCCAATTTCGGGCTGTTCTTTCGCGGCGGCGACGGGCGCAGCCCCGGCTGGGCGGGGCTGCTCGCGGTATTCGTCGCGCCCTTCGCGGCGATGATCGTTCAGATGGCGATCAGCCGCACCCGCGAATATGGCGCCGACCGGGCCGGGGCGGAGATTTCGGGTAAGCCGCTCGCGCTCGCCTCCGCGCTCGAAAAACTTCAGCGCGGCGCGGCGCGCACGCGCAATCCGGTGGCCGAGCGTATTCCGGCGACGTCACAGCTTTACATCATCCCCGGCCTGTCGCGCGGTGGCGGTGACAACTGGTTTTCCACCCATCCGGACACCGGCAACCGTATCGCGGAGTTGCAGCGGATTGCAGGCGCGATGCCGCAGGTCGAAAGCGCCGCACCGCCGACAAGCGTCGCGCGGGCAGAGGCAAGCGTTCCCGTCACTCGCAGCCCGCGCCGGGCCAGCGCGCTCGACCCGCTGAAGCGCGGCTGACGTCATGGCCCGCCCCCGCCTGTCGCCCGAACCGCCGGGCGTGCCCGCGCGCCGCGCCGCACTCAAATTACTCGACGCGGTGCTCCGCCGTGGTCAGGCGCTCGAAGCGGCGCTCGACAGCGCGGCAAAGGAACTGACGAAGCGGGAGGATCGCGCGCTTGCCCATGCGCTCGCGGCGAACGTCTTGCGCCGTCTTCCCGATCTCGACGCGCTGATCGATTCGGCGACCCAGCGCCGTCTTCCCGACGATGCGAAGGCGCGCAGCGTGCTTCGCATCGCGCTCGCCCAGGCGCTGCTGATGGACACACCGCCGCACGCTGCGATTTCCACGGTGCTGCCGCTGGTCGATGGCGGACCGCGCAAGCTGGTCCATGGTGTGTTCGGCACGCTGATGCGTAAGCAAGCGAGCCTGCCCGTGCATCCCTCGCTTCCCGATGCGGTTGCAGCGCGGTGGCGCGATGCATGGGGCGGGCCGATGCTCACCCGTGCGGCGCGGGCAATCGCTGACCAGCCACCGATCGATATCAGCCTGCGTGATTTCGGCGAAACCGACCGGCTGGCCGAAGCGCTTGGCGGAAGCAGCCTGCTGCCCGGCCATGTCCGGCTGGGCGACGGGCCGCCGGTGCCGCAGCGTGAGGGTTTTGTTGAGGGCCGTTGGTGGGTTCAGGACATTGCCGCCTCGCTGCCAGCGCGGCTGTTGGGCGGCGGTTTAGGGCGCGCGCTCGATCTTTGCGCAGCGCCCGGCGGAAAGACGCTGCAACTCGCCGCGGCGGGTTGGGATGTGACCGCGCTCGACATTTCGGAAAGTCGTCTCGGGCGACTTGGCGAAAATTGCCAGCGCACCGGCCTTGCCGCGCGGATCATTGCCGCGGACGCGCTCGAATGGCGACCCGATGCGCCGTTCGACGTGGTGTTGCTCGATGCACCGTGCAGCGCGACCGGGATTTTCCGCCGCCATCCCGACGTACTCCACCGCGTCCATCCGCGCCTGATCGCTGACATGGCGGAGCTTCAGTCGCGGTTGCTCGTGCGCGCGGCCGATTGGGTTCGCCCCGGCGGATTGCTGGTCTATGCCACCTGTTCGCTCGAACCCGCCGAAGGCGAAGCGCAGATCGACCCCTTTTTGGCGTCGCGCGGCGATTTCGCGATCGACTCGGTGCTCGCCGATGAACTTCCCGATGGCGTATATGCGCATCAGCGCGGCTGGGTGCGCACCCTGCCGGGCATGCTGGAGGAGGCCGGCGGCATGGACGGCTTCTTCGTGTGCCGGATGATGCGCACCGGCTGATCACGGCGCGGCTTGCGGGCGAATCGCGCCATGCTACATGGGGCCTATGCAAAAGCCCGTCCGCATCGCTCCATCGATCCTGTCCGCCGATTTCGCCCGGCTGGGTGAAGAGGTGCGCGCGATAGATCAGGCGGGCGCTGACTGGATTCACGTCGATGTGATGGACGGCCATTTCGTGCCCAACATCACCATCGGTCCGGCGGTGGTGAAGGCGCTTCGCCCGCACAGCGCCAAGCCGTTCGATGTTCATCTGATGATCGAACCGGCCGATCCGTTTCTTCAGGCGTTCGCCGAAGCGGGGGCCGACTGCATTTCGGTACATCCCGAAAGCGGCCCGCACCTTCACCGCACGCTGCAATCGATCAAGGCACTGGGCAAGCGGGCGGGCGTCGTCCTCAATCCCGCGACGCCGCCATCGGCCATCTTCCATGTCATGGACCTGCTCGATCTGGTTCTGGTGATGAGCGTCAATCCCGGCTTTGGCGGGCAGAAATTCATCGAAGGCCAGCTCGACAAGATCGCCGAGCTTCGCATGCGGATCGACGCATCGGGGCGCGACATCGATCTGGAAGTCGATGGCGGGATCGACCGCGCCACCGCGCCGCGCGCGATCGAAGCGGGTGCCGACGCGCTGGTCGCGGGTACCGCCAGCTTCACCGGCGGGCCGGGCGCCTATGCCGCCAATATCGCCGCGCTTCGGGGTGAGGGGTGAGCGAGCGCGATCCGGACCATGGCGGCCCGGACGGGATCGCACCGGGCAAGCGGCTGGTGCGAACCGGCGGCGATCGCGGACTGTCGCTCGCCGAACGGCTGAGCGAGCGGTTCCAGCGGCTCGTCTGGCGAAGCCCGGTCCATTCGATGCGGTTGAAGGGGCGGCACCCGCTGAAGCTGCTCGCGGTCGCCGACGATCCCTTTCTGGGCGATATCGCGCGGGGCAAGGCGCTGCTCGACGGCATGGTGACGTGGCGGGGGGAGACGCGCAATATTCCCGGCCTTGCACTGGTAAGGCCCAGCTTTTCGGCGGGGTTCGGCGAATATCTGCACAGTTTCCAATGGCTGCGCGACCTGTCTTCGGTCGCGACGCGCGCCACCGCCGCGCCGATTGCCGAGGCGATCATGCGGCAATGGGTGACGGTGCATGGCGAAACCGTTACCGACCCCGCTTGGCGGCCCGATCTCTGGGGGCGGCGCGTCTTGTTCTGGACCGCGCATGCACCGCTGATCCTTTCGTCCACCGACCTTGTCTATCGATCCAAGGTGCTCAACGCGCTCGCCCGCGGCGCGCGGCATCTCGATCGCACCGCCGACAAGGCGCCGCTGGGTGTGCCGCGCATCGCCGCATGGTCGGGCGTCGTCGCGGCTGGCCTGTTGCTTCCCGGCGGGGATCAGCGCCGCGCGGCGGGAGAGGCGGGGCTGCGCCGCGCGATGGAAAAATCGGTAAGCGAGGATGGCGGCACCAGCGGCCGTTCGCCCGCGCGCCAGATGGAAGCGATCATGCTGCTCGCCATGCTCCGCGGCGCGTATGACGCGCGTCGTATCGAAGCGCCCGATTTCCTCACCGCGCGGATCGATGCAATGGTCGCTGCGCTGCTGGGCATATGCCATGGCGACGGCGGCGGATCGAGCTGGCAGGGATCGGGACCGATCGCGCCCGAAGCAATCGCGCAGATGGTGGAGGCGACCGGCGCGCGCGTCCGTCCGCTGCGCTCTGCGCGCGACTGGGGCTATCAGCGCGTGACGGCGGGTAAGGTCATCCTGATCCTCGATGCCGCGCCGCCGCCCGTGGCGCGGATGGTGGAGGGCGGCTGCGCCTCGACGCTTGCTTTCGAAATGTCGGACGGGCCGCATCGGCTGGTCGTCAATTGCGGCGGCGCGCGATCGGTTCAGGTCGCTGTTCCCGAAGACCTCGCCGAAGGGTTGCGCACCACTGCCGCGCATTCGACGCTGGTGCTCAGCGACAGCAATTCGACCGCGATTCATGCCGACGGCACGCTGGGTAAGGGCGTCATGGAGGTCGAGTTTGATCGCCATGAAAGCGATACGATGCAGCGGATCGAGGCGAGCCATGACGGCTATGTCCGCCGGTTCGGTTTCCTGCATCGCCGCCAGGTCGTGCTGGCGCAGGACGGGCAGGACATCCGCGGCGAAGATTCGCTGATTCCGGCGGGGCGCAAGCAGCGCAAGGCGGAAACCGCTTTCGCCATCCGGTTTCATCTGGGACCACAGGTAGAGGCTGCACCCACTGCCGACGGGCTTGCCGCCTTTCTTCGCCTGCCCGATGGCACGGCATGGCAGTTCCGGTGCAAGGGTGCCGCGCTCACCATCGACGAAAGCCTCTGGGTAGACCCTGCCGGCAGGCCGCGCCTCACTCATCAGCTCGTGCTGACTGGCGAAAGCCAGGCGGGCGGGGCGAGCATCAGCTGGCTGCTTCGTCGAACGCGGTGAACCGGGGCTTGCAACCCGCGCCGCTTTGCGAAAGAGAGCGCGGGCATGAGCACCGTAAAAATCCGCCGCGCCTTGTTGTCCGTTTCCGACAAGAACGGAATCATCGAATTGGGGCAGGCGCTCGCCCGCCACGGGGTCGAACTCGTTTCCACTGGGGGCACGGCAAAGGCGTTGCGCGAAGCCGGGTTGCAGGTGCGCGATATTTCCGATCTCACCGGTTTTCCCGAAATGATGGACGGGCGGGTGAAGACGCTGCACCCCGTGGTGCATGGCGGCCTGCTGGCCGTGCGCGACAATGATGCGCATGTCGTATCGATGGACGAACACGGCATCGGCGCGATCGACCTGGTAGTGGTCAATCTCTACCCCTTCGAAGCGACGGTCGCGAAGGGTGCCGGGCGCGACGAGATTATCGAGAATATCGATATCGGCGGGCCGTCAATGGTGCGGTCGGCGGCGAAGAATCACGCTTCGGTCGCAATCGTCACTGATCCGGCGGATTACGACGCGCTGATCGCCGAAATGGACGCGTATGACGGTGGGTCGACGCTCGACACGCGCAAGCGGTTCGCTGCAAAGGCCTATGCCGCAACCGCCGCCTATGATTCGGCGATTGCGCAATGGTTCGCCTTTTCCGATCAGGGCGAAGCCTTTCCGAAGACGCTGCCGGTGGCATTCACGCTGGGCGAGGAACTTCGCTATGGCGAAAATCCGCACCAGTCGGCGGCGCTGTACCTGCCGCGCGCGCGCGGAGCACGGGGTATCGCGCAGGGCCAGCAGCTTCAGGGCAAGGCGCTGAGCTATAACAATTACAACGATGCCGATGCTGCGCTCGAACTCGTCGGCGAATTTCGCGACGCCGATCCAACGGTGGTCATCGTCAAGCATGCCAATCCGTGTGGCGTGGCGACCGCGCCGACGCTGATCGAGGCGTATCGCGCCGCGCTTGCCTGCGACAGCGTGTCGGCGTTCGGCGGCATCGTCGCCACCAACCGCCCGCTCGACGCCGAGACAGCGGCCGCGATCACCGAGATTTTCACCGAAGTCGTCGCGACCCCCGATGCCGATGACGAAGTGCGCGCAATCTTTGCGAAGAAGAAAAACCTGCGCCTTCTGCTCACGGGCGAGCTTGCCGATCCGGCGCGGCCCGGCCTTGCACTGCGCACGATCGCGGGCGGACTGCTCGTCCAGTCGCGCGACGCCGCGTTGATCGATGGTGAGCTGAAGGTCGTGACAAAGCGTCAGCCGACCGAGCAGGAACTGGCCGATTGCCGCTTTGCCTGGACCGTGGCGAAGCACGTCAAATCGAACGCGATCGTCTATGCGAAGGATGGCAGCACCGCAGGAATCGGCGCAGGCCAGATGAGCCGTGTCGAATCAGCGCGCATTGCGGCGTGGAAGGCGAAGGACGCCGCCGAAAAGGCGGGCTGGGGCCAACCCCGCACGATCGGCTCGGCGGTGGCGTCGGACGCGTTCTTCCCCTTCGCCGACGGCCTGCTGACCGCCGTTGAGGCGGGCGCGACCGCGGTAATTCAGCCTGGCGGATCGATCCGCGACGATGAAGTCATCGCAGCGGCGGATGCGGCGGGACTTGCCATGGTATTCACTGGAATGCGCCACTTCCGCCACTAAAGGCCAATAGGGAAGCGCTGCTTCGCTTTAGCGTGCCGCTTCCCCGGCTATCGGTGCGGTGGATTCCCCTGCACCGGGCAGTTTTTTGAACAGCGTGCGATCCTCCGGACCGAATGCCCAGCGCCAGATGACGAAGCCATAGACAGCGAAGATCGCGGGAATGCCGATCACCAGTTCGGTCCATTCATAGCGTTTGGGTAGTGCGGTGAAGACACTGCCCATCGCAAAGGCGGCGAGGGCGGCCCAGACGAGTGGCCAGCGAAATCCCGATACCGGTTCGCCGAGCAGATGGCGCAGGAACCGCGCCTTGATAAGCGACGTGATGCCGATCGACAGCATCAGCGCGACGGCGGGTCCCGCCGCTTGCCACATGGTCGGCCAGCCCGCGCGCCGCGCCGCCCAGACCAGCGCGAAACTCAGTCCGATCTGAACCGCCATCATGGTCATCGAAATGACGAGGTTGCGCACCCGCGCGATATATACCAGCGCCGATTCGCACACGGTTCCGGTCGATGCGACGACCTCCGCCGTCAGCAGGAAACCTAGCGCGGCGGTGCCCGCGACGAATTGCGGACCGACGATGCCCATCACCGCTTCGCCCGGAATGGTCAGCATCAACGCGATGCCAAGCTGCGCCGCGATGGTCCAGAAACTCACCTGCCGAACCTGGTTGGCGACGGCGGCAAGGTTGTTTTCGGCAAGGCTGCGGGTGATCACCGGACCCATCACCGGCTCGAAGCTGGTTTTCAGCTTTTGCGGGATCGATGCGACCTGCTGCGCCATGTAATAGATGCCGACGACCTTTGGCGCGAAAAGCAGCCCCAGGATGAAGCGGTCGACATTGCGCGTCGACCATTCGATCGCATCGGCGCCGGCCAGCGGGATATTCTGCGTCGCCATCGAAAACAGCGGCGCGATGCGCGGCGACCATCCGCGCGGCAGGCCATAGCTGCGAACGAACGGGATCAGCGATGCGATCAGCGCGGCCGCCATCGACGCGACATAGCTCATCACCAGCCCGTCGCGCAGCGAATAGAAGGAAAACAGCCAGGCGCAGATGCTGATCGTCCACGGTTCGACCACCGCGCGCGCCGTCACCGCCGCCTTTACGTTCAGCTTGTACGCCAGCGCGGCAAGGCTGACGTCCGACCATGCGATGGCGAAGATGATACACGGCAGGAAACGGTCCAGCCCGGCGATATTGCTGTCGGGATACATCACCTGTGGAAAGGCGATCAGCAGGATGCTCGCACATAGCGAGGCGACGAACGCGACCACCATACCGTCCCATACGACATGGACATGCGGCCGATCGGTCTTCGCCAGCGCCTGCGCCAGCCCGCGTTTCAGCCCAAGCGTGGCGACCAGCGCGGCCAGTTCCACCACAACCACGGCCAGCGCGAACCGGCCCACCATGTCCGGACCGTAGATCCGGCCCGCGATAAACAGGAACGGCAGCCGCGCGACCAGCCGCATGACGAATCCGGCGGTGTTCGTCCGCCCGCCCTTCGCCAGCGCCGCGATGTCGTCCTTCCCCCCGGTGCTTTCTGTCAATGCGCCGCGCCCCAGCTCTTTCCGGTGCCGATCTCCACACCCAACGGCACTGTAAGCGTCACTGCGGGTTCCGCCGCATTGGCCATCACCCCTTCGATGATGCTCCGGGCGGCCTCGACATTGCCTTCCGGCAATTCGAACACCAGTTCGTCATGCACCTGCATCAGCATTTTGACATCGCCCAGCCCCGCCTCGGCAAGCGCGGGCCCCATGCGGGTCATCGCGCGCTTGATGATGTCGGCGCAAGTGCCCTGAATGGGCGCATTGATCGCGGCGCGCTCGGACCCGGCGCGCTCATTCTGGTTTTTCGATTTCAGCCGCGGGAAATGCGTTTTGCGGCCGAACAGCGTGGTCGTGTAACCGCGTTCCTTCGCGCTGGTGAGTGTTTCGGCGATATAGCGGTTGATGCCGGGGAAGCGCTCGAAATAGCGGTCGATCATCGCCTGCGCCTCGTCGGCCGATACGTCGAGCCGCCCGGCGAGCCCCCAGCGTGAAATTCCGTACAGGATCGCGAAGTTGATCGTCTTGGCGCGTCCGCGCGTGTCGCGATTGACCTCGCCAAACAGTTCCTGCGCAGTCATGTTGTGGATGTCGTCGCCGCGCGCAAAGGCATCGCGCAGCGCGGGCACATCGGCGATATGCGCGGCCAGCCGCAATTCGATCTGGCTGTAATCGGCGGCCAGGATGACATTGCCCGGTTCGGCGACGAACGCATCACGAATCTGCCGTCCGACCTCGGTACGGATCGGGATGTTCTGCAGATTTGGATCGGTCGACGACAGCCGCCCGGTCTGTGCGCCGGTCAGCGAATAGCTGGTATGCACGCGCCCCGTGTGCGGATTGATCTGCGCCTGCAACGCGTCGGTATAGGTGGATTTGAGCTTCGAAAGCTGGCGCCAGTCGAGCACCTTGCGCGCGATTTCGTGCCCCTCGCCCGCAAGCCGCTCCATCTCGTTGACATCGGTCGAATAGACGCCCGACTTGCCCTTACGCCCGCCCTTCAGGCCCATTTGTTCGAACAGGACGTCGCCAAGCTGTTTGGGGCTGCCGATGGTGAATTCACTGCCCGCGATCGCGTGAATCTCTCGTTCAAGCGAGACCATCGTTTCCGCGAACTCGCCCGAAAGCTGTTTCAGCCGATCCGCATCAACCTTCACGCCGGTCGCTTCCATGTCGGCGATCACCCGCACCAGCGGCCGGTCGACCATCTCGTACACCCGCGTCGCGCTTTCATAGGCAAGGCGCGGCTTGAACCGCCGCCACAGCCGCAGCGTCACATCGGCATCCTCGGCGGCGTAGCGCGTCGCCGACTTCAGGTCGACTTCGTGAAAACCGATCGCCTTTTTGCCCGTGCCGACCACGTCCTTGTACGCGATGCAGCTATGCGACAGATGCGTGGCGGCCAGTTCGTCCATGCCATGGCCATGGCTCCCCGCGTCGAGATCGAAGCTCATGACGATCGTGTCGTCATAAGGCGCGATACCCAGCCCGTAGCGGCCGAGAACGGTCATGTCGTATTTGAGATTATGCCCGATCTTGAGCACCGCCGGGTCTTCGAGCAATTCCTTCAGCGCCGCCAGTGCGGCGTCGCGGTCCATCTGTTCGGGTTTTTCCGCGAACATGTCGCTGCCGCCATGCGCCAGCGGGATATAGCAGGCGCGGTTGGGGGCGAGCGCCAGGCTGACCCCGACCAGATCGGCCTGCGTCGCGTCCAGCCCGGTGGTTTCGGTATCGACCGCGACATGCCCCTGCGCGTGCGCCGCCGCGATCCAGCGGTCCAGCGCTTGGCGCTCGATCACCGTTTCATAGGCGTCGTGGTCGCACGGCGGATCGTCTTGCTCTGCCGGCACCGGCGCTTGCGACGTTTCGGCAGGCGTATCGGCCACCGCGCCCAGCTTGGCGAGCAGCGATTTGAACCCGTGATGGTCCAGAAAGGCATGAAGCGGCGCTTCCGGAATCCCTTGCATGGCAAGGTCTTCCAGCGGATCGGGCAGCGGTACGTCGCACGCCAGCGTCACCAGCTTGCGCGACAGCCGCGCCATGTCGGCATGCTCGATCAGATTTTCGCGCATCTTGGACTTTTTCATGTCCGGCGCGGCGGCAAGCACCGCTTCGACATCGCCATGTTCGTTGATCAGGTCGGCCGCGCGTTTCGGCCCGATCCCCGGAACGCCTGGCACATTGTCGACGCTGTCGCCCATCAGCGCGAGCACTTCGCCCAGCTTGTCGGGCGTTACGCCGAACTTCTCCTGAACATGCTCAGGCCCCAGCCGGCGATTGTTCATCGTGTCGTACAGGTCGAGTCCGGGCTCGATCAGTTGCATCAGGTCCTTGTCGGAACTGACGATCGTGACTTCCCATCCCTGCGCCAGCGCCGCCTTGGCATAGCTGGCGATCAGGTCATCGGCCTCCCAGCCCTCCTCTTCGATACACGGCAGTGAAAAGGCACGCGTCGCATCGCGGATCATCGGAAACTGCGGGACCAGATCCTCGGGCGGCGGCGGGCGGTGCGCCTTGTACTGGTCGTACATGTCGTTGCGGAAGGTCTTGCTCGATTTATCGAGGATGACTGCCATGTGCGTCGGGCCGTCGGCCTTGTGCAGTTCGTCGGCGAGCTTCCACAGCATCGTGGTGTAACCGTACACCGCGCCGACCGGCTCGCCATGCTTGTTGGTGAGCGGCGGCAGCCGGTGATAGGCGCGGAAGATATAGCCCGATCCGTCGACCAGGTAGAGATGATTGGCCATGGCCAGCGCTTAGCAGTCCCGGCCCGAGCGCGCGATAGCTTTGCGCGGACCTGCGGTCAGGCAAGGAAAAGGGTGGCGCTTCGATAAGCTCATACCAGGCTGGATTGATCTGAACCCATGACAATGCCGTTATTGCGAGCCCCGTAAGGGGCGTGGTAATCCAGTTTCACCCCATACACGATAGTCTGCTGGATCGCCGCGTCGCTGCGCTTCTCGCGATGAAGATCCGATCAGTAGCCGCGCTTACTGCGCCTTGGTATCGATGCGAACGGAAGAGTTGGAGATGGCATTGCGCCATCCACTCAACGCGTCGTGCTTCGCCGTCAGCCGTTCCGGTCGGCAGCGACGATCGCGTTGACCACCGTGTGCATCAATTCCCAGCGTTGCGGGATGGTGCGCGCGGTATCGCCGATCATCACCGCAACCGTATAGCTTTTGCCGTCGGGCGCGGTCAGGATGCCAATATCGTTATACCCGGCGGTCCGCCCTTCGAAATCCTGTCCCGTTCCGGTCTTGTGCCCGAAGACCCAATCGCTCGGCACTGCGCCGCGCAGGCGGTTCTTGCCGGTGTGCGACGATTGCATCGTGTTGATCAACCAGGCGGTGGACCCGGCAGAAAGCAGTTCGCCCTTTTTCAGACGGGCCAGTGCCTTGGCGACGGCGGCGGGGGCCGCGCCGTCGGGCGGATCGGCGATATAGGCGTTGAATGCCTTGCGCCGCACATCGGTGGGCAGCGCGGCGCGCGCCTGATAGAAATTGCGGCCTAGCGAATAGCTTTGTTTCCAGTCGAGCCCCGCCGTCCCGCTTTGCAGCAGGCGTTCGCCGGGGCCGAAGCGGATATTGCCAAGATCGCGGCTTTTGATGAATTCGCGCACGGCGGGCGGCCCGCCGACCAGCCAGAGCAGCTTGTCGTTGCAGGTATTGTCGCTCATCGTCAGCGCGCGTTTCAGGATCGCCCCGACCGTGCTGGTGTAGCTGCCGCCATTCTGCGCGACGAGCGCGGCGATCGGCTGATGGAACAGCGTCAGGTCTGCGGTGGTGATGGTCAGCGGGTCATCGAGAGACAGGCGGCCCTGATCGCGCTGGGCGAGTACCGTCATCGCTACCCAGGTCTTGCTGACGCTTTGTTGCGGCATGCGGGTGTCGCCATTGGCATCGACCTCCCACCCATCATCGACGCTGGTCACCGCGACCCCTGCTTTTCCGTCGAAATTGCGCACTGCCGAGCGAATCGTTTCGGCGAGCGCTTCGGGCGGGTCGACATGCTTTGGCGCGGGCGGCGGCACCGGCACCGCGACCGTCTGGGCGGGCGGGGCGATCTTTGCGGTCGGTCGTGCAGGGATAACGGCGTGCGATCCGCAGCCGGTCATGATGACGGGACCGATCGCCGCCAGCGCCAATGCGCGAAGAAATGTCATAACGTCTTGTGAACTCGCCACGGTTGAATTGCCTCTTGCCCGAACCGATCATGCGGGCACACTGGCCCTGCTCGCAAGCGAAGTTTCGCACGCCTGCGACGAACATGCGATTACTAGCGGCCAAATGTGAACAAGAGGCAAGGATTTGCAAGAGTTTGATTTCACGACGCTGGGCGCGTTGCTGTTCGTCGCTTCGCTGGTGGCGATCGCCACCCACCGGCTCAAATTGCCCTACAGCGCCGGACTGGTTGTGGCGGGGGTGGGTATCGCGCTGCTCCCCGTCACGGTTTCGCTGACGCTCACCCCGGACCTCATCTTTTTCGTGCTGCTGCCGCCGCTGGTGTTCGAAGCGGCGATCCAGATACCCTGGCGACCGTTCCGCCACGAACTGCCGCTGCTGATCGCGCTCGTCACCTTCGGCGTGCTGCTTGCAGCCGGGGTGGTCGCCATCGGCATGCATATGCTGATCGGATGGAGCTGGCTGGGCGCGGCATTTTTCGGCGTGTTGATCGCCGCGACCGATCCGGTGGCCGTGATCGCCGCGTTCAAGGCGCTGCACGTCGAACGACGGCTTCACCTGCTGGTCGAATCGGAAAGCCTGCTGAACGATGGGGTTGCCGCGGTCGGTTTCGCGATCCTGGTGATGTTCGCGACCAGCGGCGCGGTGGGGCCGGGCGAAGTTGCGCTGCACCTGATCGAAAACATCTCCGGTGCAATCGCGGCGGGGGCAGCCGTTGCGGTGCCGTTGGTCGCGATTGCCGGGCGCACTACCGACCGGCTGGTCGAAGTGACGATCACCATGCTCATCGCCTATGGTTCGTTCCTGCTCGCCGAGCATTTCCACTGCTCGGGCGTGCTTGCGACGCTGACCGCCGGACTGATCGTCGGCAATTACGGCTTTCTGGGATCTATTTCCGACACCGGGCGCCCGGCGGTGCTCAATCACTGGGAATATGTCGCCTTCCTCGCCAATTCGGTGATCTTCCTGCTGATCGGGGTGCGCGAAACGCAGATGCCGATATTGGCGGTGATCGAGGCGGCGGGCGCGGCGACCGCCTTGTCGCTGCTCGGCCGCGCGGCTGCGGTGTATCCGGTAATGGTGGCGTTCGCGCGCACCCGGCTGGCGGTGCCGTGGAAATACAAGCACGTCCTGTTCTGGGGCGGACTTCGCGGTGCGCTTGCGCTTGCGCTCGCCCTCGCGTTGCCCGCCTCGATCCCCGAACGCGGCACGATCATCACCGTCGCCTTCGCCGTCGTCGCCTTCTCGATCTTCGTTCAGGGGCTGACCATGCCCTGGCTGATCGACCGGCTGGGCCTGAAGGTGAAGCCCGAAGCAGCGCATCTCGGCGATCTGAAAGCCTATAACCGCGATGATGGCGGCGCGCCTGAAGCATGATTTCTTGTTATAGCGCGCGCAGCGAAGCACCCTGAGCCGAGCGCTGGATTGCCATGCGGTTTTTTACGGCACCAGCACGGTGTCCACCGCCTCGGTCAGCAATTCGGGATAATCCATGTTGAAGTGCAGCCCGCGGCTTTCCTTGCGGTGCAGCGCGCTTCGCACGATCAGTTCGGCCGCCTGATGCAGGTTGCGTAGTTCGACGAGGTCGGGCGTCACGCGGAAATGGCCGTAATAGTCGGAAATCTCGTCGCCCAGCATCTTGATGCGGTGCGCGGCGCGTTCCAGTCGCTTGGTCGTGCGCACAATGCCGACATAATTCCACATGAAGCGGCGGATTTCGGTCCAGTTCTGCTTGATGACGACTTCCTCGTCCGAATCGGTCACCCTGCTTTCGTCCCAGGGCCGGATCGCGGGAACAGGGGGAAAATCGTCCCAGCACCGGGTGATGTGTTCGGCCGCCGCTTCGCCGAACACGAAACATTCGAGCAGGCTGTTCGATGCCAGCCGGTTCGCGCCGTGAAGGCCCGACTGGGTGACTTCTCCGGCGGCATACAGGCCCGGAAGGTCGGTGCGCCCGTTTTCGTCCACCACCACGCCGCCGCACGTATAATGCTGCGCCGGCACCACGGGTATGGGCTGGCGGGTCATGTCGATGCCCAGGGTGAGCAGCTTTTCGTAGATGGTCGGGAAATGGCCCTTCACGAATTCGGGATCGCGGTGCGAAATGTCGAGATGGACGTAATCGAGGCCCAGCCGCTTGATCTCATGATCGATCGCGCGCGCCACGATATCGCGCGGAGCAAGTTCGGCGCGATCGTCGAAATCGGGCATGAAGCGGTATCCCGTGTCGGGGATCAGCAGGCGCCCGCCCTCGCCGCGAACCGCCTCGGTAATCAGGAAGTTCTTGACCTCAAGATTGTACAGGCAGGTCGGGTGGAACTGCATCATCTCCATGTTCGAAACGCGCGCACCCGCGCGCCACGCCATGGCGATGCCGTCGCCGGTCGCCCCCCTTGGCGCGGTGGAGAAGAGATAGGCGCGCCCAGCGCCGCCCGACGCCAGCACCGTCGCGCGGGCGGTGAACAATTCGACCCGCCCGGTTTCCTTGTTCACCGCATAGACGCCCCAGACATTGCCCGCGCCCGAATAGCGCTCCTCATGCCGCGACGTCGCAAGGTCGATCGCGACCATGTCGGGGACAAGGCGGATATTGGGATTGGCGAGCGCCGCATTGAGCAGCGCCTCCTGCACCGCCCATCCGGTCGCATCGGCGACGTGCACGATGCGGCGATGGCTGTGCCCGCCCTCGCGGGTAAGGTGCAGCGCGCCATGCTCCTTGTTGAACGGCACGCCCAGTTCGATCAGCCGCTCGATCGCGGCAGGCGCGCCGCCGACCACCATTTCCACGATCGCGCGGTTGTTCAGTCCCGCGCCCGCGATCATCGTATCCTCGACATGGCTTTCGAACGTGTCGCCCGGTTCCAGTACCGCCGCGATCCCGCCCTGCGCCCAGGCGGTCGATCCTTCGTTCATCCGCCCCTTGGCGATGACTGTCACCTTGAACCGCCGCGCAAGGTTCAATGCCGCGGTCAGCCCCGCCGCACCCGATCCGATGATCAGCACGTCGCTTGAATGAGGGCTTGTCCTGGGGTCGATCGCCACCGCCTGCTCCGTAACCATGCTCATATTCGATAACGCCCTGCCTATGCACGAAACAGATGCGCTGACAATAAGCGCGCGAGCGGTTAGGGAAGGGCAGGACATAGGATTGGGGAGAGCACAGGTCATGCGCCACATCGCGGTTGCCGCAACGATGCTGTTGATGCTGGCGGGACTTGCCGCGCCGCGCACCGGGCATGCGGCGGATCGCTGCCGCCTTGGGATGGCGGGCGCGACGCGGGCGCTGCCGGTCGGCGATACCGGCCGTTCGATGGAGGTTCACATGCCCGCGACCGGCGCGGCGCAGCCCCGGCCGCTGGTCTTCGTGCTGCACGGCAGCGGATCGAGCGGCGAAGGAGTGCTGCGCGATTCGGGGCTTGCCGCGCTTTCCGATTCGGAAAACTTCATCCTGGCCGCGCCCGATGGGGCGATTCCGCTGGGCAAGGGCTATGCCTGGAATATCCCCGGCGTTCCGACGGTCGACGGCAAACTTCCCGGCAAGGACGACGCCGACGATGTCGCCTATATCGGCGCGGCGATCGACTGGATGGTGGCCAAGGGCTGTGCCGATCCCGATCGGGTCTATGTCACCGGCATTTCGGGCGGGGGGCGGATGACGTCATGGCTCGGCTGCGTTGCGGCGGACCGGTTTGCGGCGATCGCGCCGGTGGTCGGCCTGCGCGCGGGCAATCCGCTGAAATCCGATCCCGCCCGGCCTGATCCTGCGACCTGCCGCCCCGCCCGGCCGCTGCCTGTCCTCGCCTTTGCCGGCGATGCCGATACCGTGAATCCGGTCGATGGCGGCGGGGCGGGCTATTGGCAATATTCGATGGATACCGCACTGACCCGCTGGGCGGCGCTTGACGGGTGCAAGGCGGGGCCGCAGCGTATCGACTTTACCGGCAAGGTGCTTACGATCCGCTATGACGATTGCAGCGGCAATGCGAGCGTTTCGGGCTGGATTTACCACGGTCGCGGCCATGAATGGGTTGCCGACAATGCGGCGATGTGGCGCTTTTTCGAACGCCACCGCAGCAAATCATAGCCTGACACTGCCCGGACATCACGTCCTGGGCGGCAACCCGGCGTCCGGTTCTGTCGGGCGCGGGCAATGACCGCCCTTCCAACCATCGGCGATGCGCTTTAGGCGATGGGCAGGAGGCGTATCGATGGCAGAACAGCTCACTATCCCGGCCCGCTCATGGCTCTTCGCGCCGGGCGACAGCGAAAAGAAGATTGCAAAGGCAGCCGACGGTTCAGCCGATATCGCGATTTTCGACCTTGAGGATGCGGTCGCGCCCGATGCGAAACCCGCTGCCCGCCGCACGGTCGCCAACGCATTGCGGACGCGGGGCGAGGGACACGACCGCTTGTGGGTTCGGGTCAATCCGCTCGACAGCGACTGGACGCTTCCCGATCTTGCCGCGATCATGCCCGGCCGCCCCGGCGGCATCATGCTGCCCAAGGCGCGCGGCCGCGCCGATGTAGAGCGGATCGACCATTATCTTTGCGCGCTGGAAGCGGCGCATGACATTCCCCAGGGAAGTACGAAGGTGATCGCGCTCGTCACCGAAACCGCGACCGCGATGTTTCATACCGGCGATTATGCCGGGTGCGAGCGCCTTGTCGCGATGAGCTGGGGAGCGGAGGACCTTGCCGATTCGATCGGCGCTTCGGCCAATCGCGATGCCAATGGCGAATATGGTTTCACCTATCGCCTCGCGCGCAGCCTGTGCCTGCTCGGCGCGGCGAGTGCGGGGGTGCTGCCGATCGAAACGATCCAAGGCGACTTTCGCGATTCCGAAGGGCTGAAGGCGCGCGCCGAACAGGTGCGGCGCGAAGGATTTCGCGGGATGCTCGCCATCCACCCGGCGCAGGTGGAGATCATCAACGCAGCGTTCACCCCGTCGGAGGGGGAGATCGCCGAAGCGCGCGAAATCGTTGCGCTGTTCGCCGCCAATCCCGGCGCGGGCACGATCGGGCATCATGGCGCGATGCTCGATCGGCCGCATCTTGCTCGCGCCCGGGCGCTGCTCGAACAGGCGGGGCAGGGGTGATTTCGTCGCGATTTTGACGCGGCGCAAAGACGGCGCGCGCGCATCGCTTCATGGTGCGCCGATGGAGGCGGAAATGAGCGATGAATATGACGTGCTGGTGGTTGGGGGCGGCCCGGCGGGACTTGCCTTTGCGCTTGGCCTTGCGGGAAGCGGGCTGCGGACCTGCGTCGTCGAGCGGCAACCGCGCGCGGCGCTCGCCGATCCCGCGCCCGATGGCCGTGAAATCGCGCTGACCCATCGTTCGGTCGCCACGCTGCGCAAGCTTGGCGCATGGGACAGAATTGCGCCCGAGAATATCGCCCCGCTGCGTGGTGCGCGGGTCTATAATGGCGCATCGCCGCTCTCGCTCGCCTTCGATCCCGACGGCACCAGCGCCGATCGTCTGGGCTGTCTGGTTTCGAACCACGCTATACGCAAGGCGCTGTACGAAGCACTTGCCGATCGCGACGATATCACCCTGATGGCCGACGCGCCGGTCGAAACGGTTCGCGCCTCACGCGCGGGGGTGACGGTTACGCTTTCCGGCGGACGCGAGATCGCGGCGAAGCTGCTGGTCGCCGCCGATTCGCGCTTTTCGGCTGTGCGCGACCAGCTCGGCATCGCGGCGGAGGTCAACCGGCTCGGCCGATCGATGCTGGTCTGCCGGGTCCGGCATAGCGGCGATCATGGCGGCATCGCGCGCGAATGGTTCGATCATGGCCAGACCATTGCGATGCTGCCGCTGAACGGCAATTGCTCTTCCGCCGTCCTCACGCTTACCAGCGCCGCGATCGACCGGCTCGCAGCACTTCCCGGTCCGGCGCTCGCCTATGAACTCGAACGCCGTTTCGACCATCGCCTTGGCGCGATGGAGCTGGTGACGGGGCCGCATGTCTATCCGCTGGCGACCAGCTATGCCCGGCATTTTGTAAGCGACGGCGCGGCGCTGATCGGCGATGCCGCGGTGGGCATGCATCCGGTGACCGCGCACGGATTCAATCTGGGGCTGCAATCGGCGCGCACGCTCTCCGGCATGCTGACGCGTGCGGCGCGGGGCGGACACCCGCTTGCTTCTCCGCTGCTGCTGCGCCGGTACGAGGCTCGCCACCGGCTCGCCACACGCCCGCTTTATGCCGGGACCAACCTGCTCGTCGCGCTCTACACTGCCGAACATCGCCCGGCGCGGATCGCGCGCGCCATCGGGCTTCGCGCGGCGCGGCGGGTGACGCCGGTCAACTCCGCAATAACCCGAATGCTCGTGCGGCAATAGCCGTGGCATGTCGCGCACGGCGCGGCGCAGGATGCGGCAACCCGCGGGCACGCCGCCGAATCTGGTAAGAAGTTGAAAAGCCGATGTACCTCGATACGCAACCGCTGCGCGCCGAACGCGCGCAGCCCGCAGCCCGCCCCGCCGGTAGCGAGGATCGGGAAATGCTGCGCCAGGCGGCGCTGCTTACCCGCGATCTGCACATCCCCTCTGCGCGCATCTACTGGACCGACTGTTTCGGTTCGGCCGCGATCGGCTATGCCGCGCTGATCGGCGCGATGGTCGCCGATCATTGGTGGAGTATGCTGCTGTTCGCCACGCTATCGGTGCTGGCGCTGTATCGGGCGGTATTGTTCATTCACGAAATCACCCATCTCGACCATGCGAAGCTCCCCGGCTTCCGGATCGCGTGGAATCTGGCGGTGGGCATGCCGCTGCTGCTGCCTTCGTTTCTGTATGAAGGAATCCATGCGGTGCACCATTCGCGTGCGCATTACGGCACAGTCAACGATCCCGAATATCTGCCGCTCGCCCGGATGCGTCCCTGGACGCTGCCGCTGTTCACGCTTGCCGCGATCTTCATGCCGCTGCTGTTGCTCGTGCGGTTCGGCATTGTCGGACCGCTTTCCTGGTTTGACCCGCGCGTACGCAGCGCCGTCGTTTCGCGTTTTTCGGCGCTTGAAGTAAACCCGGGCTATATTCGCCCCTTGCCGACGGGCGATTTCGCACGACGCTGGCGCTGGCAGGAAGCGGGGACCAGCTTCGTCGCGATCGCCATTCTGGGCGCGCTCGCGTTCGGCATCCTGCCGCCCGCCGCCTTCGCAATCTATTGCGCCGTGCATGCGGGTGTCGCCACGCTCAACCAGACGCGCACCTTGGTCGCGCATCTGTGGGAAAATGACGGCGCGCAGCTTTCGCTCACCGATCAATATCGCGACAGCACCAATGTCCCGCCCGTTTTTCCGGGCATGCTGTGGGCACCGGTCGGGCTTCGTTTTCACGCGCTGCATCATTTGCTGCCGCGCCTGCCCTATCATTCGCTTGCCGAGGCGCATCGGCGGATCAGCGCCGCGCTTCCTGCCGATTCGGCCTATGGGCAGGCGAACTACGCCTCGCTGGGCGAACTCGTCACGCGGCTGGTCAGGGCGACGATGCGCCCGCGGGGATAACACGCGCGCCTGCCGATTTTCGCCATTTTTTCACTGCCCAACCCCGCGACATACGTTCGATGACGTATGTTGCGATCGCGATCCTTGCCCCATCCTGCCGTCAGGACTCGGTATTACGAGGGGCAACAGATGGACGGAATTCGCGTAGGCAAGAGAATTATCGGCTCGGAAGCGCCGGTAACCATCGGCTGGGAGAATATCGGCAGGGTCGAAGGCGGGCCGGTGAAGCGCTTCATCTTCACCTGGTTTCAGCCGGTGGCGTTGTTCGCGCTGATCGCCTTCTGGTATTACGCGCCTAATTCCATCGCCAAGGCATCGACCGCCATCGGCATCGGCATCGCGTTCAAGGCGTTGTTGCTCGGCCTGGAATGGGTCAATCCGCGCTATGATAGCTGGCGGCTGACCTGGAAGGAGATGGTCACCGACCTTTTTTATGTCGGGCTTGGCTATACCGTGCTTCGCATTGTCGACGGCTATATCGGCAGCGATGCCATCGTCCACGCGATCCAGCATTCGTTCGATTGGGACAAGTTCGCCTGGTTCACCGGCCTGCCGCTACTGGTCCAGGCATTCCTCATCTCGTTCATCTTCGATTTCGGGCAATACTGGATGCATCGCGGCATGCACAACTGGTACCCGCTATGGCTGCCCCATTCGGTCCATCACTACATCACGCAGTTCAACATCAACAAGGGCGCGGTCGGCAATCCGGTCGAGCTGTTCCTGATCGGGCTGGGTATCGGCGGCCTGTTCGACTTCCTACCGCGCGCCGCGCTGCTCGCCGGGGCGATCAGTCTGGGCGTCGGCGTCTATATGCACATCAATGTCCGCTTCAACACGCCGCGCTGGTGGCGGTTCGTGTTCAACACCACCGAACATCACAGCGTCCACCATTCGCAGGATTTCGAAGCATCGCGCAGCAATTTCGCGGGCATCTATATCTTCATCGACCGCATCTTCGGTACCTGTGTCGATGGCGAGGCGGAAGTGCTGGGGCTGGAGGGCGGCCGCCGAATGGCGATCCGCGAACAGATGACCTATCCCTTCACCGAAGGGTGGCGTTCTCTGAAGGAACGTTTCGGCCGGTCCGCGCCCGCGCAGCCGGTCGCCGCCGAGTGACCGATGCCTCGCGCTCCGTACCGGCCGCGGCCCGCTCGCCATGGGCGGGCCGGGCGTACGCGCCGCACGGCGAAGGAAAGCGAATGAACCTGCGTTTCATCGACTGGATCTGGCATGTCCGGGGCAGCGTCCCGCTCGCGCCCGGGCAGTCGGAGGATGAGGCATTCGAACGGCTCGATCCGCTGTTCCGGCAGGGCGGGACCACCCATGATCGCGCCGAAGCGACCCTGACCTTCACGAAAAAGGATCAGGCTGCGCAGGACAAGATGTCGGTATTCGATGGCGGCGTGCTTGCCATCGAAAATCGCGGGGAGGCGCGCGTGCTGCGCTATCACCTCACTAGCCGCGCATTGCTGTTCTGCTTCCTTGCGCCGCTGCTGTTCCTCGCCTTCGCGCAGCTTACCGTCGTCATCAACAAATATCAGAAACCCGATTCGCCCGCGTCCGAAAGCGCAAAGGAAAAGGCGAAGAAGGACGAGGTTCGCCCGCTCAATCCGATCGACAAGGCGCTGGGCGCGCCCGCCCCCGAAAAGCCCGACAAGGACAAGAAAAAGGATAAGGACAAGGACAAATCCTCGCCCACGCCCGCTTATGTCTTCGCCGCGCTGTTCGCCGCGCTATATGTGATCGGACGAGTGCTCGAGGATCGGCTGGTCAGGAACCTTTTCCGCAAACGATTGCACGAAGCGGTGTAGCACGGTGGCGCATAGCGCGGCGGTTCGCAGAAGAAGGAAAGGTGCGCGTCACCCCCCGGCAATATGCCGCGCATAAAGCGCCGCACCATAGCCAGGGTCATGTCGCGGTTCGACGATGTCGAACCCGCGATGGCGGGAAAGACCGCCGCGAAACGCATCCTGCACCGCCCGGACATTGCGCAGCACGCCGCCCGACCAGGACAGCGGGACCGTTTCTTCTTCCGAAAAGCCAAGCGTTCTGCTCAGGCTTATCGCCATGCGCACCAGTTCATCGGCGGCCCGAATCTGAATATCGCGCGCGGTGGCATCGCCGGTATCGGCGGCGGTTGCGACAATGCTGGCAAGCGCTGCGATGCCATCGCGCTGCAGACCATGTTCTCCCATTATCCTGCTGCAGATATCAAGGTCGTCGTCCAGCGACAGGGCTTCGCGAAATATCCGATATAGCGGCCCTTTGTTCAGGCGCCCGTCGCTCATCCGCGTGAAGGCGTTCAATCCCTGCAGTGCGATCCAGTAGGCGGACCCTTCATCGCTGAATATCTCGCCCCAGCCGCCTACCCGCGCGCTCCGCCCTTGCCGTTCGCCATAGCCGATCGAGCCGGTACCGGCGACAAGGTTGATGCCGTCGGCGCAGGCGAGCGAACCCGCCCAGCCGCAGATCATGTCGTTGCCGCAGGTGTAGCGGTCATGGCCCATCGCCGCGCCGCAAAGCTTCACCAGTTGCGGGTCGGCTTCGCTGTCTTCGCCAAAGGCAGGCAGACCGAAAAAGGCCTGCGCGATGTCCGTCGGCGCGATGTCCAGCGCCGCGCAAATCGCACCGATCCCGTTGCGGATCACCCGATCGGCACCGTCAAGGCCGACCTGGAGGTGATAGGTCGTCGGTTCGCGATGGCGCACCAGGCATTCGCCCGCCTGATCGATGCAGACGAATTCGGTTTTCGTGCCGCCGCCGTCGATCCCCAGATACAGGTTGCGCGGATTCATGGATTGAGTGGATGGATGTGCACGCCCTGTACGACGCGGTTGACGGTGCCGGTGGCATTGGGGGTGTCGGGGGTCATGCCGCGTGCCAGTGAGGCATGCAGAGCAAAGAGTTGGGCCGGTACGATATAAGGGAAAAGCAGGTCCGCATCGCACGCTCCGCCAAGATTTCGTACCGCGATCGTATCGTCAGCCTCCGCCTTTGCCGACAGGGTAACGATGCCGGCGGCGATATTATCGGCTCGCAATTCGGCGATCAGATCGCGGTCGTATCGGGCGGTATAGGGATCGTTCGAAACATAGACCATAACCAGCGTTTCGGTGGTTACGAAGGTTTTGGGGCCATGCCGGAACCCCATTGGCGTATCGAATGCGGTGACGATTCCACCATCGGTGAGTTCGAGCAGCTTCAGCGCGGATTCGCGGGCCAATCCCTCAAATACACCGCTGCCCAAATATACCACGCGGGAGAAGTTGCGTTGAGCAAGGTCAGCCATCGCCGTGTCGGCGTTATGCAGAATATCGCTTACCGCCTGACAGATTGCGTCAATACGCGTTTCCAGTGCCGCAACGCCGGACAGGATCGAAAGGGCCGCCAACATCATGGCGGAAAAGCTCGATGTCATCGCAAAGCCATGATCGTGCGTGGCTTTGGGAAGTACGACGACATGCGAATGCGTTCCGGGATCGCGAGCCAGAGCGCCATCGGGATTGCAGGTGATGACGAGGTGATGAAGATCGCTGATCTTCGCCGCCGCGATATCCGCCGCCGCAATGCTTTCAGGGCTGTTGCCCGACCGGCCGAACGATACGAGCAGCGTCGGGGTATCGCCTTCGCAATAAAGATCGGGAGCGCTGACGATATCGGTGGTCGCTACGGCTTCTACCCGGCGACCGGTTTCGCGCGAAAGCCAGGGCGCCAGGCATTCGCCGATAAACGCCGATGTACCCGCTCCAGTCAGAACGATGCGTAGGTTCGTTTTTTCCATCAACGGCCGCAAGAACCGCTCTATTTCGCCTTGATTGTCGCGCAGCAGGCGCTGCGTTTCATTCAATGTTTGCGGCTGCTGCCAGATTTCCCGTCGCGTCCAGCAATCGGCGCTCTGCATGGGCGGGGTAAGAGTGTCAGACATTCGGATGACAGGCTCCGTAATAGGTGTCGAGGGTGATTCCGATATGGGCGATGACAAGCGTCCGGGGATCAAGCGAGTCGCCGCTGCTGCGCAGGGCGGCGAAGGCGGCGGGCAGATATTGGCTGATCAGCCCCATCGGCGGAGGCGAACGACGCAGATTTTCGAATAAGGCGGCCTGCGCCGCGGCGATCGTCTTGTCAGGCCAATAATAGCGAATGCGATCGCTCAGGCTGTATTGCAGTTGCAGTTCCAGAGCGGAGCCGGTTGCGTGATAATATTTTTGCCAGTCGGCAGGTTCGGCACGCATCCGGTCAAGTGTTACGGCGCGCAGATCGGCGCGATCGCTGGAGTCGATCCATTCGCGCTCGATCGCATCGAGCGCCCACAGCGCTTCGCGCAGGGCGAAGGTGACGCCCGGGCCGACCTTTAGAATCGCGAAATGGTCGCGCACCAGCGCGGCAAGCGCCTGAGGTGGCTGATAATCGGTCGAATGGGCTTCGAAAACGATGTTCGGCACGGCTTCGATCGCCGCGCTCAGCGCACGCGCTTTTTCGGGGCGATAGTCGACGACCTTGTCATGGTCGAACTCGACACCCGGCTGAACGACGGTGCCGACGACGCGATCCCATGCATCGCCCAGCCCCTGTTCGACGAACAATTGCCGGTGCATGTCCAGCGTAGAGAGTGCGGCTTCCGGCGTGGTAACGGCGAGTTCGTCAAGGTCCTCCGCCGCGCCCCCTGGAACGGGAACCTCGGTGCCGATGATATAGACGGGCGCGTCGTCGCCAGCGCCGTCAAAGGCGCGTTCGGCGGCCTGACACAGGCGCGCGGCGCGTTCGGCGATGACCGGTTCGGGCAGTGGAACCGGATCATCGGCGCAGCTCATCGAGCAATCGAGATGTATCTTGCGAAATCCGGCGCGCACATAATCGGCGACCAGTACCTCCGCCTTCGCCATGGCCTCCCCTGCCGGCAGCGCCGTCCAGGCATTGGGGCCAAGATGGTCGCCGCCAAGCACGATCCGGTCGCGAGGAAAGGCAATGCGATCCGCAATGTCCTCCACGAACGCGCGAAAGTCGGCCGGGACCATGCCCGTATAGCCGCCGTCCTGATTCACCTGGTTGGACGTCGCCTCGATCAGGACAAAGGCGAGGTCATTTTTGGCTGCATTGGTGAAGGTCGCTTCGATCACCAGCGGGTGCGCGGAGCAGACGGACGTGACGCCGATACGTTCGCCCGATTTGTGGCGGCGGACCAAGTCGCGAATTTTTTGCATGGGTGCTCCTTTCGCATCCAGCCTAAACGAAGAAAAGATAAACGCAATAAAAAGAAACAAAACGAAGGCGTCGAATGGCCGTCGGCTAGGGTTGTCCCTCAGTCTCGTCATCCGCTGTTTCGTCCGCGGCGTCTGGTTCGATCGCCAGCAAAACCGAGGCGCACAGCGCAAGGGCAAGGCCAGCGAGCTTCAGGCTGTTGGGAACGACACCGGCGACGATCAGCGCGATCACGGCGGTCACCAGCGGCGCGCCCGCATTGCTGAGCGGGGCGACCACGATCGCCTTGCCGTATCGGAACGCAAACACCAGCGTCAGCGCGCCCAGGGCGTTGAGCAATTGAATGCCCGCCGCGAGCAACGGACCGTCAAGTCCCATGTTCACGGGACGCGAGAAATCAGTCATCGCATAGGCGATCGGCGCAAGCGCCAGACCGGCGAGCATCATGTAGAAAAAGATGCTTTCGCCCGACATGAAGTTATTGGCCGATTTCATGAAGAAAGCCTGGATACCCCAGCAGGCCATGACGATGAGGGCAAGCAGGAACCAGGTCGACCCTTGCGCCCCATCGCCGGACTGCGGAATGAAATCGAAGGTCGGCAGCGCCATCAGTGCGAGCAGAATGCCCAGCATTCCGAGTTTTCCTGTCCGCTCGCCGAGCAGGAAGAAGGAAAGCGCGATCGTCACGATGGGCGATAGCGAGATGATGGGGAAGATCAGATAGGCCGGGCCGCGCGTAACGGTATAAAACAGGACGAGCTGCCCACCGGCCCCCAGCAAACCGACCGCCATCCCGTAAAATATGGCGCGCGGATTCAGGTCAAGCCGCCATCTCGCCTGCGCCAGCACGATCAGCGCCGGCGGAATCATGGTCAGCGCCCAGACGCAGTATACCAGTGTTTCGGGAAAGCCGCGCTCCGGCGAAACACTGGAAAACGCGCCCCAGATTCCCCATAGCACGACGGTGGTGATGGCGTAGAACAGCCATGCGCGGCCAGTGGCGGCGGCGGCGCTCATGCGGCATTCCCCGACACCGGTTCGGCGACGACGATCAGCGAATGTTCGAACGCGGTCCTGATGACGTTGTCGTCCGCCGTCGCGATGCCGAGCGCGCGACCGGATACCGGATCCGAAAGCCGGTATCGCCCCTTGCCGAGGCCGCGCAGTTCGACGGCACCATCCCATTTATCCGCAAAAAAAGCGTAATGCATCGCGCCGTCTTTCGCGATTGCGTGCGCCTCAGGCTTATCGAACCCGATATCGTACAGTTCGCCGCGATAATCGCCTTTCGACAGCATGTTCTTGCGATAGAGCGCGATCCATTGTCGCCAGAGCCTTTCCTTTTGCGGCGTCAACACGAAACCGCCCGGCGGCAGGGTGTCGATCGGATCGTCCGTGTCCTCGGGCCAGGTGAACTTGGTGGAAAGCACGCCGCCGACGCCATAGCTGGAGGCAAAATCGTCATGACGGTCACTGAGTTCGACATGATCGCCGGCGAACGGCGCGGATGGTCCCATCAGCGCCTTGAACGTCTTGCCCTTCAGCCGAACCTGCCAAGAGGATTCGGGATCGGAAGCGGGGGTGTGATTCATCGCCGGAATATTGTGAAAGGCGAAGGCGTCGCCGCACGGGCAGATTTCAATTACCGCGTCCGGATTGATTTCCGTGATCGCATCATACATCGCCATCCAGAAATCCTGAAGCTTTTCAAAGGATTCTTCGGGGCGGGCATGATTGTGCGCGGGATTGTAACACGGCGCGACACCGTTCAGGTGCTGGCCGTCGAACTTTATCCCTTCAAAGCCCCACTCGCCGACAATGCGCTTCGCCTGCGCCTTGAAATAATCGACTACCGGCGGATAGGCCGGGCATAGGGTGAAGGCGTCCCACCAGGTAACGTTCTGCGCGTTGCCGTCCCTGTCGAGCAGCAGCATTTCGGGATGATCGCGAAGCAGGTCGGTGCCCGGATCCGCGGCCAGCGGCGCATACCACAGGCGCGGTCGCATTCCGGCCGCCTTTACCGTATCTGCAAAGGCCTTCAGGTCGGCACCGCCGCGCGGAAATTTTGTCCGGTCGACTTTCCAGTCGCCTTCGGATGTCTGCCAGCCGTCGTCGAGCACCGCCCATTCGAGTCCGACCGATTTCGCCTTGGGCAGCGTACCGTAAATCTGTTCGGTCGTGAAATTGCGTTCATACCCCCATGCGCACCAGATGGGATCATAGCTGCTATCGGGTATACGCGGCGCCGAAAGGCCGCGTTCCGCCATGATCGCGCGATACGCCTCCAGCGGGCGAAAATGATCGCCGGTGTGCGCCATCAGGAACACCATGGGCAGCGTGAGAGTCTCGCCTGGCCGGAGCATGTCGGTATGGTCGCCCTGCATACCGATATGCGTGCCGTGCAGCTGGTGCGAAACAGGCAGTGAAATCAGACGTGGAACCGTTTCGACATGTCCGACCGCGAGACCGAAATCCGGGCGCCACACCGCTGCGACGGGCGTGCCCCCGCCATAATCCGATCCGTTCATGCCCATGAAGTTGGGCTGATCGAAACCGGGAAGCGCGGGCTGCACCCAATCGCGCCGGTCGGGATGCGATGCGCCCGAATAGGTCCAGGCCCCTTTGGGATGCGCAAGCAGATCGTGCGACGCGGTTCGCCAGCCGGCGACCGCCATCGGCTGCTTGCCCGTATTGCGATACTGCGTGTCGATCAGCGCGACGCCGGGATGACGGTCGTAAAAACTGACGATAACGGTTCGTTCCAGCCGGTCGCCGTTCGCGCCACGCAGCCTGTATTGCACGCCTTTTCCGTGCCGGTCCGATATCGCTTTTTTGTCCTGATCCAGCAACACGAAACGGTCGATCACCACATCTCCCGCAAGGTGCAGGGCGTCGCTTGCGTCCATGGCGGTTATGGCGTTGCCGAGATGCGAAATGCGCGAGTGCATCGACCCGTCGAATTCGATGGTGAGCGTCCCGTCGCTGAGCGTTGCAGCCGCCTTTGTCACTGCGGCAAACCCCCGACGGGGCAGCGCAGCCGTGGCCACGACCAAAGACGTCCCGCCCAGAAGCGTTGCGATGGTTTCCCGACGCGAAACGGCGAAATCCGGCATGTGTCACTCCTCCCGGCTGGATGCCGCCCATCCGACGGTGAAATCGATACGGACGACTTTGGAAAACACTTGCATGAAAAGCTCGGGTAACGCAAACCTAAACCTGAAAACAAAGTTCGATTTATTTCGTTTTCGCGCGAAAGGGGTAAAGCTATGGGGACAGGAAGCAGAATCGCAGTCGCGCTTGCCGCGCTGACATTCGCCGGCACGGCGAACGCGCAGGATCGGTACAGCGAGGCGGATTTCGCCAAAGTGGCGAAGTTCGACGCGCACGTGCATTATAATTATGATTCTCCCGCATTTCTGCGCATCGCGCGCGACGACGGCTTCGAACTACTGACGATCAACGTGGATTATCCCGACTTCCCCCCGCTCGACACGCAGGCGCGGATCGCGGAGAAATATCACAGGCTCGATCCCGAACATCTTCGCTACTCGACGACCTTTTCCATGAAAGGGTTCGGCACGCCCGGCTGGACCAAGCGAATCGAGGCGACGCTGGACCGCGCCTTTGCAAACGGCGCGATCGCCGTGAAAGTGTGGAAGAATATCGGCATGGTCGAAACCGACCCGCAGGGGAAGCGGGTGTTTCTTGACGATCCCAGGTTCGACCCGGTGATGGCGCATATCAAAAAGGCCGGGGTGCCGTTGATCGCGCATCAGGGCGAGCCGCGCAATTGCTGGCTGCCGCTCGATCAGATGACGACCGACAATGACCGCAGCTATTTCCGCGAACATCCCGAATATTACATGTATCTTCACCCCGACGAGCCGAGTTACGAGATGATCATGGCGGCGCGCGACAAGTTCGTCGCCTTTCATCCCGACCTGCCGTTCGATGGCGCGCATCTGGCCAGCCTGGAATGGAATGTCGACAGGATCGCGGAATTTCTCGACCGGTTTCCCAATGCCGTCGTCGATATGGCGGCGCGCATGAGCGAGCTGCAAAACCAGTCGGGCGAGAATTACGACCGGGTGCGCGACTTCATCATCAAATATCAGGACCGGCTGATGTATGGCACGGATCTGACGTTCAGTCCGCCGGACGCAAACGGACGCGCGCAAAATCCCCCGATGACTGAGGAATTCACCAAGGAGGCCGACGATATGTGGCGGTCAGACTGGCGCTATCTGGCCACACCGCGAAGCCAGCATATCGATGCGATCGATGCCGATGTGAAAGGTCTGGCGCTACCGAGGGCCGTCATCGACAAAATCTATCATGACAACGCGTATCGGTTTTTTCTCCACCAGAAATAACAGGGAGAACGCGTGGTCAGGCGAGGCGGATGCGGAAATCGAATCGCTCACCCGCCGCGCGTATGTCCTCCGGCACCGGGTCATGCGTGACCAGTTCGTCGATATCGCCGATATTGATGATGCGGTGCAGGCAGACACGGCCGAATTTTGATTGATCCGTCACCGCGATCACCTGGCTCGCGGCGTGAACCATGGCGCGGTTCAGCATGGCCTCCGGTTCGTGATGCGTGGTGATGCCCCGTTCGACGTCGAAACCGTCCACGCCAAGAAAAAGCTTGTCGACATGCAGTTCGCTCAGCGCGCTCATCGTCTGGACGCCGTAAAAGGCCATGTTGCGCCGACGCAGCGCGCCGCCGAGCATGACGACATTGATGCTGTTCTTCCGGGTCAGCGCCGACAGAATTTCGAAATCATTGGTGAGGACGGTGATGTCTTCGTCATCAGCGAGGTGATGCGCGATTTGCAGCGTCGTGGTTCCCGAATCGAGCACGATCGAATCGCCCGGCGACACCATCGCGGCGGCGGCGGCGCCGATGCGCACTTTCTCGTCGGTATGAATGGCGCGCTTGGCATCCAGGCCCGGTTCGGTGGTGACATTGATGGCATCGGCCAGTATCGCGCCGCCATATGCGCGTTCGGTGACCCCGCGCTCGCTCAAAAAATGCAGGTCCTTGCGGATCGTCTGCATTGAAACGCCGAACTTCTTGGCCAGCGGTGCGACCTGCACGCTGCCACGCTCGCGCACCATCGCACTGATTTGTTGGCGTCTTTCGCTCGTGTCGCGAGTGGCCCGCACGCTTTTGAATCCTTCAATTATTTTACGCTTCCTACCAACCCGACCAACCGCAATCAATCGGCGACAGAAGTTTCGATAAATTTCGATTTGACAGGCGTGATGCACCGGCGATAGCAATATTTTGTCATAAGGTTGTAAAACGAAAGAAACGAACAGACCGGCGGCAATCTGATATAAGGGGACAGGGACATGAATCTGGTTTCGTTGAAGCGCATCGGTGTTCTGGCAAGCGCAAGCAGTGCCGCACTGATGATGGCGTCGCCCGCTTTCGGGCAGACCATTGACGGACAATCCTCCGACACGAGCGATTCGGGCGCTTCGGAACAATCGGCGACGCCACGGGATGCCGCTGTCGCGGATCAGAGCACGGATGCCGCCGCCTCTTCCAACGCCTCCACCGAAGAAATCGTCGTGCGCGGCGTGCGCGGCAGCCTGTTGCGCTCGATTGAGGCGAAGCGGAATTCAGGGACCATCGTCGATGCCATTTCCGCCGAGGAACTGGGCAAGTTTCCGGACCGCAATGTCGCCGAAGCGCTGGGTAATATTCCCGGCGTCACCGTTGGCCGCGATGGTCGCGGCGAGGGGCGCAACGTCACTATTCGCGGACTGGGTGAGGAATTCGCGATCACCACGCTGAACGGGCGTATCCTGCCGACCGATTCGACCGACCGGGCTTTCGCTTTCGACGTATTGCCCTCTGAGATGATTTCGGGCGCGGAAGTGACGAAGGCCGTGCAGGCTTCCGCCCTGGAAGGCAGTATCGGCGGCAATATCGATCTTCGCACCGCACGGCCCTTCGACCATCCCGGCCTGCGCATGTCGGGTTCGATCGAACAGCAATATAACGATCTGTCCAAGGATTTCGGGTTCAAGGCCTCGGGCGTGGCGAGCGACACCTTTGCCGACGATACGCTGGGCATCCTCGTATCCGCCACCTATTCGAAATATAATCTGCGCACCGACAATCTGGGTGAATATTCGCCCGCCAGTGATACGGAAGAGGGGCAGCAGTTCGATTTCAACGGAAACGGTGTGATCGACGACGACGGCAAGCAATATATCTGGCCCGATTTCTATTCCAACGGCGTGGTCCTTGGTGAACGAAAGCGCCTTGGCCTGTCGGGGGCATTGCAGTGGAAGCCGACGGACCGGATGACGGTGACGATCGATGGCCTTTACAGTCATTACAAGGACGTCGAGCACAATTACCGGCAGTCGAACTATCTCAGCCCACGCAATGATCTCGATTCGCCGATCAAATGGGATCCGTCCAGCGTACAGGTTGACGATAATGGCGTAGTTACGAATTTCGCCATAAACGATCTGGTCGCGGAAGTGTTGACCACCGACGAACCGCGTACCGTCGACACCTATCAGGTCGGCGGCCATATCGACTGGCATCCCACCGACAGTCTGACCATCGCCATCGACGGCTATCGCGGAAAGGCAACACGCGATTCGGGCGGCAAGGAACGCTTCGTCGTGGCGGGCGTCACCGGCGCGTCCGGCGTGTTCGCGACACGCAACGGCGATCTGCCCGACCTGTCGATCACCATTCCGGGCGGTCTGCCGCTGTCGGCGGCGGGGAACGACGATTACAGGGCGCATTATATCGGGATCGGCGGAGACAACCTGAAAGACATTACGCAGGGCGCACGGCTGGACGGAACGCTGGATACATATGCCGGCGTACTGAAATCCGTGTCTTTCGGCGGATCATGGACCGACCGCAAAAAGCGCGACACGGTGATCGACAATCTCGCTACCGAATGCAATTTCTGCGGATATCCCTTTACCTTCGGTCAGATCGGCGCCGATGTGGTGAGCTATTTCCCCGTCAGCGACCTGTTGTCGAAACAGCCCGGCAATTTTCCGCGAAATTTCGCATCCTTCGATATCGATACCTATCTGAACGCGCTTTCGCGGGCGGAAAACAATCCGGACATCATCAATCCGGAAACGGGCGAACCGTACCCGACGGGGTATTCGAACCAGATCATTCAACCCGATCTTCCGCTGTCCTTCCGCATCTCGGAGCGGACCTTTGCTGGATATGTGCAGGCGAATTTCGAAGGCGAAAACTGGCGCGGCGATCTGGGCGTTCGCGTGGTCAATACCGACGTATCCTCGCACGGCTATTCCACAACGATCAGCAGCATCGTCAAACGCGCAGGCAATCAGGCCGATTATAACGTCCAGTTCAACGAATCCGTGCCGGTCGTAGGCGGGGGCAAATACACCAAATTCCTGCCTTCGGTGAATTTTGCCTATGACCTGACCAGCGGCCTGCGCCTGCGGCTGGCGGCATCCAAGGCGATTTCCCGGCCGACTTTTGCCGAACTGTCGCCCGCCAGCGACGCATCGTCGGCGCAATCAGGCACCTTCATCATCTATGACGCGGGCAATCCCAATCTCAAACCGACAACGGCTGACCAGCTTGACGTCTCGCTGGAATATTACCGGACGGACAAGCTGGCGCTGTCGCTTGCCGGCTTCTACAAGCATATAAAGAATTTCGTGACGTCCCGGCCGGTCGACGTAACGATTACCCCCACCGATCAGCCTGCCGGCGAAACGCAGAGTTTCGATTTCACCCGGGTTTCGGTGCTGAACGGCGATTCCGCGAATGTGTACGGTATCGAGGCGGGGGCGCAGTATTTCCTCGACAACGGTTTCGGTATTCAGGCGAACGCCACCTACAATTACTCGCGCGCCAAAAGCGACGATGTGACCACGCAATTGCCCGGCGCTATCCCGTTCTCGGCTAATCTGAAGGTTTTTTACGAAAACAACGGCGTTCATGCCCAGATTTCGTATAACTACGCATCAAGCTTCACCCAGGCGCAGGCCGGTCTGATCGACTATCTTCCGATCAAGGAGGATGCCTATAACGAGATGTCGGCAAGCTTCGCCTATGACGTGACCGAACATATTCAATATTATGTGCAGGGATCGAACCTGCTCGGTTCGGCAACGCAACGGTTCAACACCTATCGCAATGTGCCGGCCTTTTATGAATATTCAGGACGGACATTCTTTCTGGGCATTCGCGCCCGGCTCTGATCGCGGGGCGTGGTGCATGACGGGCGATGTCGATGCCGCAAGCGGCATGGCATCGCCCGTCATACAAGCACACGCCATGCATGGCATAAGTGCGCGGCATAGTCGCCATCGCGCGCTGTGTGACACCAGAGCATCCCGGCGGCGTCTACGTCAGAACCGCGGCTCTTTTCCGATCGTTTCGCTGTCCGCGACATCGCCCTGCCGCCCATAGCTGGTTTGCCGCATCGCTTCGCCGGCTCGCGATGACGTTATCGCAACCGGTTTACGGTATAGCAGTTTGGAATCACTGCGCCAGCAGCGCGCTCGCCTTCGCCTTGCCTTCATCGCGGACGGCGCGGCCCTTTGCCTGGCCTTCGCGGCGGACGAGTTTGGCTTCGGTCTTCAGCGCGTCGGCGCGCACCTGCAGCCGCTTGCCCTCGAACGTGCCCGCCTGACCCGCCTGATTTTCAAGCTGTTCGGCCTGCGCCTCCATTTCGCTCGCCTTGTTGTCGGCGGCGGCTTCGATCGAATCGGCCTTGGCATCGGCGGCGTCGATCAGCTGATCGGCCTGTTTCTCCTGCGGCGTCTTGGACGAACAGGCGGCGGTCGAAAGGCTGGCGGCTGCCAGAGCGGCGATGATGAGCTTTGTTCGCATTGCAGGCTCCGTCTTACGCGTTAGGGACAGCAAATGGCAATTACCCGCCTCAGTCTGACCGATTTTCGCAATCACGCCGATGCGGTGCTTTCACCCGGCGCGGGTTTCGTCGTGCTTACCGGAGAGAATGGCGCGGGCAAGACCAATGTGCTGGAGGCGGTGTCGCTGCTCGCCCCGGGCAGGGGGCTTCGCCGCGCGGCGTCGAGCGACATGGCGCGACATGGCGGCGGCGGTGGTTTCGGCGTCGCGGCGCGAATTGCTGGAGATGTCGATATCGGCACCGGCACACGCGCCGGATCGCCCGAACGGCGGCTGGTGCGGATCAATGGCGCGGGTGCGCCCGCAACGGGGCTTGCCGACTGGCTGACGATATTGTGGCTCACCCCGGCGATGGACCGCATCTTCGTCGAAGCCGCGGGGGAGCGGCGGCGCTTTCTCGACCGGCTGACCATGGCGATCGTCCCGGCGCATGCCCGGCACGCCAGCCGGTACGAAGCCGCGATGCGCGCGCGAAACCGGTTGCTGGGCGAAGCAGAGAAGGGCACGCGCTCCCTCGACACCGACTGGCTGGCCGCGCTGGAGGCGCAGATGGCGGAGCACGGGCGCGCGATCACCCGGGCGCGTGCCGAAACGGTGCGGCTGCTGGGCGACCGCCTTGTCGCCGAACCCGACGGCCCCTTTGCCCGCGCTGCGCTTGCGCTGGATGGCGGGGGCGAAGACGACTTTGCAAGCGTGCTCGCCGAAAGCCGTCGCCGCGACGCCGCTGCCGGACGCACACTGTCGGGGCCGCATCGCAGCGATCTGGCCGTCACCCATGTCGGCAAGAATCAGCCCGCGGCGCTTTGTTCGACCGGGGAGCAAAAGGCGCTGCTGCTCGGCATCGTCCTTGCCCATGCCGAACTGGTCGCCGAACGCGTCGGCAGGGCGCCGATCCTGCTGCTCGACGAAATCGCCGCGCATCTTGACCCAATGCGGCGCGAGGCATTGTTCGGGCGGCTCGCCGGGCGCGGGCAGGTGTGGATGACCGGCACCGAACCGGCGCTGTTCGACGGGTTGCCGACCGACGCCACGCGCTACACGGTGCACTCTGGCACGATCGACTGATCCGCCTGCAACGGCACCAGATGGCGCGCCCGACATTAAAGCAATTGACTTTTGTGCAGTGCAGCGCCATTTGTCCGGCCAGCGACGCGTCATGCAGCGTGATCTGGCCCGCACCGAAAAAGGCGTGCCACGGCTCCGCGTCGGTTATCGAACCAGCTTCCCATATCACGCGGGGGTGCCTTTTTACCCCGCCCGTCCTGCGCCCGAAATGCGCCGGGCATGGCATTTTGCCCAAGGAATTTTATGTCTTTTTCCAAACTCGGCCTCAATCGGTCGCTTGTCGATGCGCTCGCCCAGAAAGGCTATGAGACGCCGACGCCGATCCAGGCGCAGTCGATCCCCGCATTGCTCGAAGGCAACGACCTTCTCGGTATTGCGCAGACCGGCACCGGCAAGACGGCTGCCTTTATGCTGCCCTCGATCCAGCGTCTGACGTCCGCGAACAACCGCGTAAAGCCGATGCGCTGTCGCATGCTGGTGCTTGCGCCGACGCGCGAACTCGCCAGCCAGATCGCCGAAAGCGCGAAGGAATATGGCCGCTTCACCAAAATGCGGATCGCGACCGTGTTCGGCGGCGTGCCGATCAACCGCAACCGCCGCGACACCGCGGCGGGAGTCGACATCCTCGTCGCCACGCCGGGCCGCTTGCTCGACCTGATCGATCAGAAGTGCATGAGCCTTGCCGACCTCGAAATCCTCGTCCTTGACGAGGCCGACCAGATGCTCGACCTCGGCTTCATCCATTCGCTGAAGCGCATCGTGAAGATGCTTCCCGTCGATCGGCAGAGCCTGTTCTTCTCGGCTACCATGCCGAAAACGATCCGCGAACTCGCCGGCAGCTTCCTGACCGATCCGATCGAGGTGAAGGTCGCGCCGGTATCTTCAACCGCCGAGCGCGTCGAACAATATGTCACCTTCGTCAATCAGAAGGAAAAGCAGGCGCTGCTCACGCTGTTCCTCGAAAATAACGAGGTCGATCGCGCGCTGATTTTCAGCCGCACCAAACATGGCGCCGACCGCATCGTGAAGCTGCTGGCCGCCAACGGCATCGCGGCGAACGCGATCCACGGCAACAAGAGCCAGCCGCAACGCGAAAAGGCGCTGAGCCAGTTCCGTTCGGGATCGGTCAAGCTGCTCGTTGCCACCGACATTGCCGCGCGCGGTATCGACGTGTCGGGCGTCAGCCATGTCATCAATTTCGATTTGCCGAACGTGGCGGAGCAATATGTCCACCGCATCGGCCGCACCGCGCGCGCCGGCAATGACGGCATCGCCTTCGCCTTTTGTGATGAGGAAGAGCGTCCCTATCTGCGCGGTATCGAAAAGCTGACGCGCCAGAAAATCGACGTGGTGCCGCTGCCCGCCAATTTCGTCGAAGAGCAGGAGCGCATCAAATCGACGCGCAAGGGCCCGGTGCCCCCCGAGCGCGAGGAACGTCGCGGTCCGCGCCAGGCGCAAGGTCCGCGCCGCCCGCGCAAGACCCACGACGCCAAGCCCGCGGGCGCCGCACGCAAGCCCGGCGGTAATCGCAATCGCGGCGGCCGGGGGCGCGGCAAGCCCAAGGCCGTGCAAGCCAAGGGCTGAACCGGACTCCGCTTGCTTGCAGGCGGAAGGAGAATGGCTAAGCTGCTCCCGTCAGGGAGGGGGCGCGATGGTTTTCCTTTTGCTGCAAGCGGCGGATATGGTTGGCGTTCGACAACGGGAGGAAGCTCCCACCGTTATGATGCCACCTGCCCCGGCGAGTGCCCTTCAGCCGCCGGGACAGGGGAGATCGTGGTCTGCGCTACCGCCGTAAATCCCGATAGATACCGGCTTAAGCCGCTTTCCGGGGAGTATGAGGACGCAGCGGGCAAGCCGCTCGGGTTCAGGCTGTCGAAAGAATCCACGGTCAGTGGAAAAGTCGAGCAGGTCGACATTCTGAATGCGCCGTCCAACCGTTTGCTGATTGACTTGAATTTCGGCTTTTAATCTCAGGGGCAGGGCGGTGGACCGGCCGAGAGTGTGCAGCCATCACCCGAAAGCCTGTTCGATACTCCCCGCTATCGCTGTCGCATCGCTCGCCCCCCAGACATCCCTTCCGCGCTGAGGCGGGAAGGTGCATCCTGCCCGGCAAAACCGGCAAGTGAGAGGATGCGAACCATGGGCCATTTCGGCGATTATCAGAACCGGATTTACATGGCGGGGTTGCAGGGCAGGTTGCCCGATATTCCGGTCGACGCCAAAACGCTGGAACGCCGCGCGGAAGCGGCATGGTCGCCGCAGGTGCACAACTATGTTCAGGGCGGATGCGGCGATGAAGGCACGCAGGACGCCAATGTCGCCGCCTTCGCGCATTGGGGCATGGTGCCGCGCATGATGGTCGATTGTTCGGCGCGCGATCTGTCGGTCGAACTGTTCGGGTGCCGATATCATTCGCCGCTGTTCATGAGTCCGATCGGCGTCACCGGCATCTGCACACAGGACGGGCATGGCGATATTGCCGCCGCCCGCGCTTCCGCGGCAACCGGCGTGCCGATGTGCGTTTCGACGCTGGGCAATGACCCAATGGAGAAGGTTGCTGAGGCGCTGGGCGATATGCCGGGCTGGTTCCAGCTCTATACTCCCAAGAACCGCGAACTCGCCGAAAGTCTGGTCCACAGGGCTGAAAAGGCCGGATACCGCGCACTGGTCGTCACGTTAGACACCTGGGTCACCGGCTGGCGTCCGCGCGACCTCGACGCCGGAAACTTCCCGCAGCTCAGAGGCGCTGTCCTGAGCAACTATTTCACCGATCCCGTTTTCCGCTCGCTGCTCGCAAAGCCCCCGGAGGAGGACCCGCAGGCGGCAATTCTCACCTGGGCGACAACCTTTGGGCAGGTGCTGACATGGGACGACATGGCGTGGCTCAAATCGATCACGAAGCTGCCGGTCGTGCTGAAGGGCATCTGCCATCCCGACGATGCGGCGCGCGCGATCGATAGCGGCGCGGATGCGATCTATTGCTCCAACCATGGCGGGCGGCAGGCGAATGGCGGCATCGCGGCGATCGATATGCTGGGTGACGTGGTGAAGGCGGCGGGCGAGGTGCCGGTTCTGTTCGATTCGGGCGTGCGAACCGGCAGCGACGCGATAAAGGCGTTGGCAATGGGTGCGTGTGCGGTAGGGGTGGGGCGGCCCTTCACCTATGGTCTTGCGCTTGGCGGGGCAGAAGGCGCGGCGCATGTCCTCAACTGCATTCTGGCGGAGGCTGACCTGCTGATGGCGGTGAACGGCTATCCCACGCTTGCGGCGGTGCGTGAGGCCGGGGTGCGCCGACTAGCGAAATAATCCATTTCACGAATCGTATTCGCATCGAAAATCAGGCTAATCGATACGCCCTTGTCGGGGTATTGGCATAAGGTCAGGCTTTTACTGGCCGGCCTTGCCGAAAAATGGCGCCGCCCAGTCTTGTGGCATAAATGTCACTAACGTTCAGCCAGTTTGGCAGTTTTGTCACGCAACGGTATCACTGACGGACGCTCTTTGCTAACTGCGCCCCTCTCCCGCGAAATCTTTGGATAGCTGGCGTTCGTCTTTGCAGTCACGCGGGGGAACTATCCGCAGACTTCGCATCGGCCGCCTGTGCTGCCGCGAAGGCCAAGAACAAGCCCAAAAGGGGAAGATCATGACCAAGTTTCTGACCGGCGCGTCGATGACCGCGCTCGTGACGTGTTTCGCCGCGCCCGCCATGGCGCAGACGACCACCGACCAGACCACCGGCACCCAGAATGCGCAGGCGAGTGCGCAGCAGCGTACGGGCGGCGTGCAGGATATCGTGGTCACCGCGACCCGGCGTTCGGAAAACCTTCAGGATGTTCCGATCGCGGTTCAGGCGCTGGGCGGCGAAAAGCTGGACCAGCTCGGCGTCAGCAATTTTCAGGACTATCTTACCGAACTGCCCAATGTCACCGCCGGGGGCGGCGGGCCGGGGCAGAACACGATCTATATTCGCGGTCTTGCCTCCACGACGCCGAACCTGACCACGGCGGGCGTCGCCGGTCTTGCGCCGAACGTGTCGATCTATCTCGACGAACAGCCGCTGTCGCAGCCGGGCCGCAACCTTGACGTCTATGCCGCCGATCTGTCGCGTATCGAGGTGCTGTCCGGGCCCCAGGGCACGCTGTTCGGTGCCAGTTCGCAGGCGGGTGTGGTCCGTCTGATCACCAACGAACCGGTGCTTGGCCGGTTCGAGGGCAATGTGAAAGCGGGCGTCGGCTTCACCAAGAGCGGCGACATGAGCGACAAGGTCGAGGCGGTGCTGAACGTGCCGGTGACCGACAACATCGCGGTTCGCGGCGTCGTGTTCGTCGATCATCAGGGCGGATATATCGACAATGTCGCGGGAACGCGCAACGCGTCGCAAAGTGCTCGCTTCCGCCCCGAAGGCACGGTCCGCTACAACGGCGTCCCGGTCAGCGCGACGCGCGCCGGTTTCCAGTCGGGCGCTGACCTGAGCGGCGTGAACTTCATCGACGCGAACAACAACAATCTGGTCGAAGACAATTTCAACGACACCGATTACAGCGGCTTTCGCGTCACCGCGTTGTGGGAAATCAACGCCGACTGGTCGATCAAGGTCGCGCATATGCGCCAGGGTCTCGACACCGACGGCGTCTTCTTCGAAGATCCCGAACTCGATGACCTGGAAATCCAGCGCTATCAGCCGGACAATCTGGAGGATGATTTCTCCAACACCGCCTGGACGGTGAACGGGCGCGCAGGCCAGCTCGACCTGATCTATACCGGCGCCTATACCGACCGCGAGACCGACCAGCGCGTCGATTACACCGACTATCTGTTCGCCGGCCAGTATCTGCCCTATTATATCTGCGACACGTCGGTCAGCTATCCGGGCGACGCGGCTCCCTCGGGCACCTGCCAGGCACCCTATGCGAACGTCACCTCGCATTCCAAGATGGAAAAGATCACGCAGGAATTCCGCGTGAATACGCCGGAGGAAAAGCGTTTCCGCATCACGGCGGGCGTGTTTTACGGCAAGACCACGCTGAAGGAGCGTAACGATTATAACTATCTCGGCTCGCAATATATCACGAGCTATGACGGTTCGACCGGCTTCCCGGCGAACAGCGCCTTCACTTCGGGCTATTATTCCGATCCGGCGGCATTCGATCAGGGCACCATTTTCCGCAACGACACCAAGCGCACGGACGAGCAGTTCGGGCTGTATGGCGAAGCAAGTTTCGACCTGATCCCGGACAAGCTGACCGCGACCTTCGGCATGCGCTATTACGACGTGTCGGTCGATCTGGGAGGCGGCGCGAGCGGTTCGTTCTGCAATCTGGCGGCGGGTCAGGATATCAATGCCTATGGCACCAATATCAGCGACCTTTACGATGGTGACGGCGAATATACGTATATCAATACGTGCAACACCGACGCGATGATCACCTTCAACCGCGACGATTCGCTCGACAGCATCGCCGATCAGCTCGCCGCGGCAAATGGCGGCGATGCGGCGGGTTATGCGACCACCGCGCAACAGATCTACAATGCGGTGCGCGCGCCGGACAAGGCAAAGACCAAGGGTGCGATCGTCAAGGCGACGCTAACCTATACGCCGACGCGGGACCTGTTGTTCTACGGCACCTATTCGGAAGGGTTCCGTCCCGGCCTGCTCAACCGTCCCGGCGGCGCGCTTGGGCCCAACGGGTTCACCGTGCCGTTCGAACTCGATACCGATGAGGTCAAGAACTACGAATTCGGCATGAAGAGCAAGCTGTTCGACAATCAGCTCGTCTTCAACGCCAGCGCGTTCTATGTCGATATTTCGAACCTGCAGACGACGATTTTCGATCCCAGCATCACCAATCTGTTCTTTTCGGACAATGCGGCGGATGCGCGGATCGAAGGCGTCGAGGGTGAAGTCAGCTTCGCGCCGTACAGCGTTCCGGGGCTGACCCTGTCGGGGGCATTCTCGTTCCTGAACACCAAGATCACAAAGGTGCTGACGCCGACCGACGATGTGCATGTGGGCAGCGACCTTGCCTATGCGCCCAGCTTCCAGGGCAATCTCAGCGTTCGCTACGAATGGGATCTGACCAGCGATCTGACCGCGCATGTCATGCCGCATGTCACGCATTCGGGATCGAAATACACCGACATCATCGACATCAACAAGCTGAAGCTGGACGGATACACGATGGTCGGCATGACCGCGGGCATCGCCAAGGACGGCTGGATGTTCGAAGTGTATGGCGACAATCTGACCGACAAGCGGGCGCAGATCAGCGGCGATTTCTATTATGATCGCCCGCGCATCACCGTGGCGCGTCCGCGCACCATCGGCGCGCGTGTCCGCTACGATTTCTGATCCGCTGACGATCGACGGTTTTTCGCTGTCGAACGAAATCGCGGCGGGGGAGGCCACTGGTCTCTCCCGCCGCTTTCGTGTTTGAAGGGGCCGATGACCGATACCGCCACTGACGACCCGTTGATCCTGGCCAGGCAGCACCTTGCCCGGTCCCGCCCCGAAGCGGCATTGCGCCTTACCGAAACCGTGCTGGGGCAGGGGGGTGATACGCGCGAGGCATTATATGTCGCTGCGGTCGCCGCGCGCTATGCCGGGGCGGCGGAACGGGCCGCCGGCTATCTCGACCGGTTGATTGCGCACTCACCCGAATATGGCCGCGCCTATCAGGAGCAGGGACATCTGGCACGCGACAAGGGGGACGCGGATGCGGCGATCCTTGCCTATGCCCGTGCCTGCCGCCTCAATCCCGCATTGGAGGCGAGCTGGAAATGGCGGGCCGAATTGCTCGCGGCGCGCGGCCGTCAGGGCGAGGCGGCGACGGCAAAGGCGCAGGCCGACCGGTTGGCCGCGATGCCGCGCGAACTCGTCGCGGTGACCAACATGATCCATGAAGGACGGCTGTTGAAGGCCGAGGCGCTGTGCCGTCGCTTCCTTCAGGCCAACCCCCGTCATGTCGAGGGGATGCGCCTGCTTGCCGATATCGGCAGCCGGATGGGCATATTGGACGACGCCGATTTCCTGCTCGAAAGCGCGGTCGCGCTTGATCCCGACAATATCCAGCTTCGCTTCGACTGGATTCAGGTGCTCAGAAAGCGCCAGAAATTCGCGCAGGCGCTGGAGCAGGCAGAGGCGCTATATGATCGTGAGCCCGAAAACCCCCTGTTCCAGTCGCAACTTGCGATCGAGGCGATGCAGACCGGCGATTATAATCGCGCCTTCGCCTTGTTCGACGCGGTCCTTGAAAAACTGCCGGGCGATGTCGCGACGCTGACGTCGAAGGGCCATGCGCTGAAAACGCGCGGCGATGCCGAAGGTGCGGTCGGCGCTTATCGCGCGGCGACGGCGGCGCGGCCCGATCATGGCGATGCCTGGTATTCGCTCGCCAACCTCAAAACCTATCGCTTTACCGACAGTGAAATCGCCCGGATGCACGAACAGGCTGGGCGCGGCGACCTGGCCTTTATGGACCGGGTTAATATCAGCTTCGCGCTGGGCAAGGCGCATGAGGACCGGAAGGAATATGAAGAATCCTTTCGCTTCTACGACCAGGGCAATGCGCTCAAACGGCAGCAGTCGCGCTACGATGCGGATCAGATGACGGCTGAGCTTGCGCTGCAACGCGAGCATTGCACGCGCGAGCTGTTCGAGGCGAAGGCTGGGAGCGGCGATCCCGCGCCCGACCCCATCTTCGTGCTTGGCCTACCGCGCGCGGGGTCGACGCTGATCGAGCAGATTCTGGCGTCGCACAGCCAGGTCGACGGCACGCTGGAACTACCCAACATCCTTTCGCTCGCGCACCGGCTTCGCGGCCGCGCGCGCAAGGCAGGCGAAGGGGCATACCCCGCGAACCTGTCCGAACTGACGCGCGAACAATTCGCCGCGATGGGGCGTGACTTTATCGAAAACACGCGCGTTCACCGGCAGGGCGCGCCGTTTTTCATCGACAAGATGCCGAACAATTTCCGGCATATCGGGCTTATCCACCTGATCCTGCCCAATGCGAAGATCATCGACGCACGGCGCGATCCCATGGACTGCTGTTTTTCGGGCTTCAAGCAACTCTTCGCCGAGGGGCAGGAATTTACCTACGGCCTGCACCAGATCGGCCGCTATTATCGCGATTATGTCGACCTGATGGCCCATTGGGACGCGGTTCTGCCGGGCAAGGTGTTGCGCGTTCGCCATGAGGATGTGATCGACGATCTGGAAGGGCAGGTGCGCCGGATGCTTGACCATCTCGGCCTCCCGTTCGAACCGGCGTGTCTGCAATTCCACAAGACCGATCGCGCGGTGCGCACGGCCAGTTCCGAACAGGTCCGCCGCCCGATCAACCGGTCGGGAGTCGGCGTGTGGCGCAACTACGAACCCTGGCTGGATGAGCTGAAGGACGCGCTAGGCCCCGACCTCGCTCCCTGACGGGGAACCGCCGCGCGACCGCCGGCGAGCGGGTCAGTCGTCCTCGTCCTCGAAGCCGACCAGGGCGAGTGCGCGCGCCTTTATCTGGTGCAGGGAACACCAATGGACCAGCGCATCCTCCCGGCCATGGGTCACCCAGACTTCTTTCGGCGCGATTTCGCGGATGGTCTGGGTCAGTTCGTCCCAGTCGGCATGATCGGACAGGATGATCGGCAGTTCGACATTGCGCTGCCGCGCGCGCTGGCGCACCCGCATCCACCCTGACGCCATCGCGGTGATCGGATCGGGCAGGCGGCGCGACCAGCGGTCGTTCAGCGCGCCGGGCGGGCACAGCACCACGCGCCCCTTCATCTCCCCCTTATCGCTGTCGGTCGCGGGGCGCAGTTCCCCGAGATCGACACCGTGTTCGATATAAAGGTCGCACAAACGTTGCAGCGCGCCGTGAATATAGATCGGGTCGGTATGGCCAAGGTCGCGAAGTTCGCGGATCACGCGCTGCGCCTTGCCAAGCGCATAGGCGCCGACCAGCACGCAGCGATTCGGGTTCGCGTGAAGCGCATCGAGCAGCTTGGTCAGTTCATCGTGCGTTTCGGGATGGCGAAACACTGGCAGGCCGAACGTCGCCTCAGTGATGAAGATATCGCATGTCACCGGTTCGAAGCGCGCGCAGGTGGGGTCGGGCCGCCGCTTATAGTCGCCCGAGACGACTATGCGTTCGCCGCGATGATCCAGCACGATCTGCGCCGATCCCAGCACATGGCCTGCCGGAACGAAGCTGATATCGACCTCGCCCAACCGCATCGTCTCGCCATAGGCGACCGGTTCGCCCGCCTGCGGGCCATAGCGCGCGCCCATGATCGCCAGCGTTTCGGGTGTTGCCCACACCCGGCCGTGGCCGCCGCGCGCATGGTCGGCATGGCCGTGCGTAACCAGCGCGCGCGCCTTCGGGGCGGACGGGTCGATCCACGCATCTGCGGCGGGGACGTAAATTCCTTCGGGATGGGGTTCGATCCAGCTTCCTAGCGCCATTCCGACGATATGGGGCCTGCGCGTCCCGCTGCCAATCGGATCGAAAGGCGATGGCCGCGTGTTGATGCAGGCGAACAGGCCGGGAGAGTGATAATGGACCTTGGAAGCCTTTGGGGTGTCTTGACGGTCGTCGGGCCGATCCTGCTTGCCGCGGTGATCATCTGGGCGATCCTGAACAACCGCGGTTCCGCGCGGGAGAAATCGCATACCGAAGCGGCAACGCGGCGCATGTACGACGAACAGGATCGTGAGGACAAGGCGAACGAAAACCGGTAAGGCTGCACCGTCGCACCGGCCCTGAACAGCGGTAACGGGCCGTTCTTCTTTACCTCGTTCGATCGGGAAATCATCGGGTTTTGACAGGCTCTTCGCGAACGGCGCCCGGACCGTGGATGTAACGAAAACGCAGGACGCCTTGCCCGAACCGCTTCGCCGCTGGTTCGAAGCGCGCGGCTGGCAGCTCCGGCGGCACCAGCGCGAGATGCTGACGGCTGCGCGCGAAGGTCGCCACGCGCTGCTCGTCGCGCCGACCGGGGCGGGAAAGACGCTGGCCGGGTTCCTGCCAAGCCTTGCCGACCTGATCGAACATCCCACCGATGGCCTGCAAACGCTGTACGTGTCGCCGCTAAAGGCGCTGGCCGTCGATGTGCAGCGAAACCTGCTCGCCCCGATCGAGGAGATGGGGCTTTCGCTACGGGTCGAAACGCGTAGCGGCGACACTCCGTCCGATCGCAAGGCGCGCCAGCGCACCCGCCCACCGCACATCCTGCTCACCACGCCCGAATCGCTCAGCCTGCTGCTCAGCTATCCCGACAGCGGGCAATTGTTCGCCGGGCTGAAAACCGTGGTGATTGATGAGGTTCACGCCTTTGCCACGCAGAAGCGCGGGGACCTGCTCTCGCTCGCGCTTGCCCGGCTGCAACGGCTTGCCCCCGCCATGCGTCGCGTGGCGCTGTCGGCGACGGTGGCCGATCCGGACGGCTATCGTGCCTGGCTTGCCCCGCATGGCGATATCGACAGCGTCGCGGCGGTGATGGGCGAAGCGGGGGCCGATCCCGATATCGCCATCCTGCTGCCCGAAGGCCGCGTGCCATGGTCGGGCCATTCGGGGCGCTATGCTGCGGCGCAGGTCATGGCGGAGATAGAGACGCACCAGACCACCATCGTCTTCTGCAATACGCGCAGCCTTGCCGAACTGATCTTCCAGGACCTGTGGAAGGTCAATGAATTGAAGCTTCCCATCGGTGTGCATCACGGCAGTCTGGCGCGCGAGGCGCGGCGCAAGGTCGAAGGCGCGATGGCCGACGGCCGGCTGCGCGCGCTGGTCGCGACCGCCAGCCTCGACCTTGGTGTCGATTGGGGCAATGTCGATTGCGTGATTCAGATGGGCGCGCCCAAAGGTTCATCGCGCCTGTTGCAGCGGATCGGGCGCGCCAACCACCGGCTCGACGAACCGTCAGAGGCAGTGCTCGTCCCCGGCAACCGGTTCGAATATCTTGAAGCGCGCGCCGCGCTCGACGCGGTGGAGGCGGGTGAACTCGATCCCGATATCTTCCGCGCGGGCGGGCTGGATGTGCTGGCGCAGCATATCATGGCGTGCGCGTGCGCCGAACCCTTTGCTAAGGACGAAATGCTCGATGAAGTGCGATCGGCGCTGCCCTATTCGGCATTGGAAGCCGAGACATTTGAGCGCGTCCTCAACTTCATTGCCGATGGCGGCTATTCGCTGCGCGCCTATGACCGGTTCAAACGGCTGACCAAAGACGTCGACGGGCTGTGGCGCGTCAGCCATCCGCGCTTCGTCACCCAACACCGGCTCAATGCAGGCATCATCGTAGATGCGCCGACGCTGAATGTGCGATTCAAGAACGGACGCAAGCTCGGCACGGTGGAGGAATATTTCGCCGCGTCGCTCACCCCCGGCGACACGTTTTTCTTCGCGGGGATGAGCCTTGAGGTCGAGCGGATGGACGTTACCGATCTGGTCGTTCGCGCGACCAGTCGCCCGGCGCGAATCCCGACCTATGTCGGCGCGCGGATGCCGCTTTCGACCAACCTGGCGCGCCGCGTGCGCACCTTTCTGCACGATCCGAACCAGTGGCGGCGCTTTCCCGCCGATGTTCGCGAATGGCTGGAGGTTCAGGACTATCGCTCGGTCCTGCCCGGCCCCGACCAGCTTCTGGTCGAAACGTTCCCCCGCGAAGGGCGGCATTATATGGTCGCCTACAGCTTTGAAGGATGGAATGCGCATCAGGCGCTAGGGATGTTGATCACCCGGCGGATGGAGGCGCAGGGGCTGAAACCGCTTGGGTTCGTCGCGAACGATTATGCGCTTGCCTGTTACGGGCTGGAGCCGGTGACCGACCCCGCATCGTTGTTTTCGCCCGACATCCTCGAACATGAATTCGTCGAATGGGTGCAGGGTTCGGCGCTGCTGAAACGCGCCTTTCGCGAAGTCGCGGTAATCGGCGGGCTGGTCGAGCGTCAGCATCCGGGTAAGCGAAAGAGCGGCAAGCAGGTCACCTTTTCGACTGATCTGATCTATGACGTGCTGCGCAAATACGAACCCGACCATTTGTTGCTGCGCGCGGCGTGGGAGGATGCGCGTGCGCGGATGACCGATGTCGGACGGTTGGCCGATCTGCTCGACCGGGCGGGCGATACCATGGTGCATGTCGACCTTTCGCGCGTCAGCCCGTTGGCGGTGCCGATCCTGGTGTTGATCGGGCGCGAAAGCGTGGCGCAGGGAAGCGCGGACGATGCATTGCTGGAGGAGGCCGAGATACTTGCCGCCGAGGCTATGGCGCGCGATTGACCGCAGCGCGCGTTCGGGCGATAGGAAGCGCCATGGTTCCCCTTTCGTTCGCAGGCCATGATTTTCTGACCCGTCCCGACGGCGCGCTGTTCTGGCCCGCGCGGCGCGCGCTACTGGTCGCCGACCTGCATTTCGAAAAGGCGAGCTGGTTCGCCCACAAAGGGCAAATGCTGCCGCCCTATGATTCGATCGATACGCTTCGCCTGCTCGAAGCGGCAATTGAGACGCTGGGCGCGCGCGAAGTGTGGTGCCTGGGCGACAGCTTCCATGACCCGGAAGGATGCGCCCGGCTGTCGGACGATGCGCAGGCGCTGCTGCGGCGGCTCGCCGAAGCGACCGAATGGACGTGGATTACCGGCAATCACGATGCCGGGATGATCGACCATTGCGGCGGGCGCGTCGTCGAAGAGGCGCGGGTGGACGGCCTGATCCTGCGGCATGAAGCGCGGGCCGGGGAAGTCGCGCCGGAACTGTCGGGGCATTATCATCCCAAATTGCGGCTGACGCTCCGCGGACGACGCGTCGCACGGCGCTGCTTCGTCGCCACGTCGGCAAAGCTGATCCTGCCCGCATTCGGCGCGCTGACCGGCGGGCTGGACGCAGCGCATCCCGAAATCGTCCGCGCGGTAGGCAAGGGGGCAGAGGCGCTGGTTGCGACCGAACGAAGGCTGTTGCGCTTCCCGCTCGCGGCCTAAGACAAGGCCCGACCGCGAACGCGGTTTGAGCGTGGCGGTCCTAAGGACGTTTTTCACCGCAGACGACGGGACCGGGGCCGTGTATCTTGCACGCCGGGTCGCCCTCGATCCGCACATCGCCGACGCCTAGCGCGGTGACGTCCGCCGACCGCTCAGCGGTGAAGCTGCTCGCCCCGGTTCCATCCGACGTTGCGTACAAATCCTGTACGGTCAGCGCGGTGGCGTCTATCCGACCCGATCCGCTGTTGGCGAAGCGGGCATTCGCTGCCTTGCCGCTCAGTTTCAGCAGGCCCGACCCGGCGACGACGCCGTTGATCGAATCCGCCTGAACATCGGCGACGTCGATCGCGCCCGAACCGATCACGCCAAGCTGCACGTCCATTCCCTCGGCGCGGTCGAGGGTCAGCGAACCGCCGCCGCGCACTGCGGCTTCGCGGATATCGTGGCTGGTGACGGTGATCGTCGCGCGTTCGTGCCGCGCGCCGGGCCAGCCGCCCCAGTCATTGCTGCTTTCAGCGACGATCAGCACCCGGCCTTCGACATGGACGTCGACCATGTCGATCGCGCGGCTGTCCCCGCTGATCGTCGCGCCGGACGGCTTGCCGGTGGTGGCCGCGACGCGGAACGGGCCATCGATGCGGATCGTGTCGAACCCGGTCAACATCACGCGCCGATCCTCGGCATGGGCGGACAAGGGGAGCAGGCAGGCGGTCAGAGCAAGCGCGAATAAGCGGGTCATGTAAGCAGCATCGCATCACATCGAATGGCTTTAGGCAAGCATGATCAGCCGCAATGCACGTCGCCGGAACCGGCCTTGCTGATCGTGCAACGCGCTGAACTGCCCAGATCGACATCGCCCGATCCGTGGAGCGCAACCTGCGCCGGGCCGGTGACCGTGGCAGTCGCATCGCCCGATCCGGCGATCGACACATTTGCGCGCGCAGCTTTCAGCGCGCGTCCGCTGACATCGCCCGATCCCGCAATCGCTATGGTCAGCATGTCGGCGTTGCCCGATGCATCGATATCGCCCGACCCTGTGATGGAAAGGCTGACATTGCCGCCTGACAGCGCACCGATATGCATATCGCCCGATCCGGCGATCGCACCGTCGAAATCGCCCTCGGCCCGATCGATATCGATGTCGCCCGATCCGCGGGTGCTTGCCCTGGCTATGCGCGGCATGGTGATGAAGAGATGGGCATTGTCGCCCGACCTTGTCGGCCAGTCGCGTTTCTTCATATCGACCCGCAGGTCCTTATTTTCGATGCTGAGTTGCAGCCGGTCGAGCGCTTCCGCCGACCCCGTGCCGCGAATCGAGAAGTCCTTGCCAGTGCTGATGCTGATATCGGTCGATCCGCGCGTTTCCACGCCTTCAAAGCCGGAAAGATTCCAGCTTCGCTGCACATTGTCGCTGGCGGTGTGAAGGTTGTTCGGCGTGTCGGCGGCGCTGTTGCAGGCGGCGATCGGAGCGAGGGCAAGCACAAGCAGGAAACGCATGATCTTTCCTTCCAAAGTGTGTCGCTGACATAATACAGCGTTTCGGAAGGCGCAAATAAAAAGGGCGGCCCGTCACCGGACCACCCCTTCTGGCTGGATGCAGCACCTGTCAGGCGGCGGCTGCGTCCTTTTCCTTGTTATATTTCGGCGCGGCCTCACGCAGGATGTCGAGAATCTTTTCCAGCGCGGTCGGCTCGTCGACTTCTTCCATCGCGGCCAGTTCGCGGGCGAGCCGCGATGCAGCAGCTTCGAAAATCTGCCGTTCCGAATAGCTTTGTTCGGGCTGGTCGTCGGCGCGGAACAGGTCGCGCACGACTTCCGCGATCGACACCAGATCGCCCGAATTGATCTTCGCTTCATATTCCTGCGCGCGGCGCGACCACATGGTCCGCTTCACCTTGGGTTTGCCCTTCAGCGTGTCGAGCGCTTCCTTGAGCGTCTTGTCGCTGGAGAGTTTGCGCATTCCCACGCTTTCGGCCTTGTTGGTGGGCACGCGCAAGGTCATGCGCTCTTTTTCGAACCGGAGGACATACAGTTCGAGCGCCATGCCGGCGATTTCCTGTTTTTGCAGCTCGATTACACGGCCAACGCCATGCTTGGGATAAACAACGTAATCGCCGACATCGAAGGACAGCGCCTTTGCAGCCATAGGGGTGCAACCTTTCCGTGAACTATTGCCCAAGGGACAGCGCATCGCTGCGGCTCGGCAGGGCCGGGCCGAAACAATGCGACCGGGGCGAGAATCAAACGTCTCCGGGCGGAGAACCCATTCGTCTCCGTCAACGTTCCGTTTAACACAGCCGTAATAAAATTACTAGCGATTGATCGCACATAATCGCATTCGCGAAAGCGGCAATGGGCCTTCGCGATGCGGTTTGTGCATGATCGTCAGGCCGTGGCCCGGTGGATTCAGTCGCCTTTACCCGGTTCGGCGGAGAAATATTTCTCGAACTTGCCGTCTTCGCCCTTGTGCGCGTCGGCATCATCGGGGGTCTGGCCGGCATTGGTGGTGACATTGGGCCATTGCGCCGAATAGGTGGCGTTGACTTCCAGCCATTGTTCCAGCCCGCCCTCGGTATCGGGCAGGATCGCTTCGGCCGGGCATTCGGGTTCGCAAACGCCGCAATCGATGCATTCGCTGGGGTTGATGACGAGCATATTCTCGCCTTCGTAGAAGCAGTCGACCGGACAGACCTCGACGCAATCCATATATTTGCAACGGATGCAGGCATCGGTCACGACATAGGTCATCGGGGTACAGCTCCAGTCAAAAGGTCGGCTCCTGCTATGCGTCGCCGGATCATGCGTCAACGCCTTTGGTATCGCCCGGTTTCAACTCGGTAAAAAGCCTCGCGGCTTCGGCGGGCGGGCCGCGTCGGGTAGGTAGCGCTTCGACGCGCAGGATTCGCACGGCGCCGTCGCGCGCAAAGGCGATGATCGCGCCGGGGCGAACCTGTGCATGCGACCGGTCGATTCGCCGCCCGTCGAGTCGAAGGGTCCCGGCCTCAGCCATTTTCTGGGCGATGCTTCGCGATTTCGCTATTCGCGACCACCATAAAAAGCGGTCGATCCGCATCCTGGGCGGTTCACCCATTTTTCAGGTGAAGATCGGCGAGTGCGGCAAAGGCATTGCCCGGATGCGGGCGCGCTGCGCGTTCGCGGCGCGGCGCGGGCCGTCCGCGCCAGACCCAGCGGCGTTCGCCGTCCTGCGGCGGCGCGCTGCGAAAACCGAGCCGCGCCATCAGCTTGTCGAGCGTTTCGGGCTTTAGCCCGATCGAGGTGGCGAGCGCCGGATCGGGGGCAAAAGGTGCCCGGCCCTTGCGCGCCTCGTGCGCGCCGCGCGAAATTCGTTCGACCAGATCCATCCGCACCGCCTGTCCGCCGATCGTACGAAAACCCATTGCAGGGCTCGTCCCCTCTACGCCGCGCGCGAGGACCGTCGCGCCTTCGGGCGGCAGCGAGCGTACGGGATCGCCGCGCAGCCCGAACAAGGTGTGGCGCCAGCGTGCCGCCGCGGGCTTCATCAGCCGGGGATCGAACAGGTCGAGCACGCCGATGACAAAACCGGATTTGCGCAGCCGCTGACGCTCTTCGGCTTCCAGCGCGCCGACCGAATCGGCGATCGGATCGCGCGATGTCAGTCCACCATGATCGGCAAGGGCCGCCGCCACCGCGCGTAGGGCGGGCGATGCGGCGGGGTCGCGCGCAATAGCCTCCACCCGTGTCAGCGCAGTGCAGTGGCGCCGGAGTTCGCTTTCCACCCATTGCTGCGCGCGCGCCTCCACGCGTTCGCGGGTCGCGGCGTCCAGCGCGTCGAGCGCGCGGTCGAGCGCCACGCGCGGCCGCGCCAGCGCCTGGCCCGCTTCCAGCCGCGCAAAAGCTTCGCCCTCCCAGCACAATCGCGGTGGCCCGTCGGCGGTATCGAGCGAAAAGGCGGCATCCTTCGCTGCGACCAGCGCGCCGGCACGCCGGGCAAGCTCACCGGCCAGCCGTTTCTCAGCCGCGGCAAGCAGCATCCGCTTGTCGCCCGCCCGCGCGTCCGCCGCGACGGTGAAACGAAACCCGGCCAACGTGCCGAGCCGGTGCGTGTCGACCAGCACTTCGCCTTCGGCGCCGATCTCCACCGGCAGGTCTGCCGCACCGCTGCCGATCTGGCGGAGCAGTGCCGAAGTGCGCCGGTCGACGAAACGCTGGGTCAACCGGTCGTGCAGCGCGTCGGACAGCTTCTCCTCGATCTCGCGCGTGCGTTCGGCCCAGTGAACCGGATCAGCCAGCCAGTCGTCGCGATGCGCAATATATGCCCAGCTCCGGGTGGCGGCGATCCGTCCCGCGATCATCTCCACATCGCCCTGAACATTGTCGAGCTTTGCGATTTCGCCGGCGAACCATTGGTGCGGAATATGCCCGTTGCCTTCGGTCAGATGCGCGAAAATCCGTCCGACGAAGCGCGAATGCGGATCGACGCCTAGCTTGCGGAAATCGGGAAGCCCGCACGCCGCCCACAGACGCTTCACGGCCGCCGCGCTGCGTGCCCGCTGGCGAACCCAGTCCTCCTCCGCCAGACGTTTGAGCACGGCAAGGTCGATCGCCTGCGGTGCTGCGCGAAGCACGCCGGGTTCGGGGCGCGCCTCCAGACTGGCGATCAGCGCGTCGAGGCCCGAAAGGTCGGGGGCGCCGTCGCGCCAGAACAGATGGTCGAGGCGCGGCATGTGATGCCCCTCGATCGCCAGCACCTCTTCAGGCGTGAACGCGCCGGGGCCGTCGGCGTGCAGCGCGCCGAACGTGCCGTCGCGCTGATGCCGGCCGGCACGCCCGGCGATCTGCGCCATTTCCGCGATGGTCAGCCGGCGGCGACGCTTGCCGTCGAATTTGTGCAACCCCGCAAACGCGACATGGGTGACATCGAGGTTCAGCCCCATGCCGATCGCGTCGGTGGCGACCAGATAGTCGACCTCGCCCGATTGGAACATCTGGACCTGCGCATTGCGGGTGCGCGGGGAAAGCGCGCCCATCACAACCGCCGTGCCGCCGCGAAGCCGGCGCAGCGTTTCGGCAACGGCGTAAACTTCCTCGGCGGAAAAGGCGACGATCGCCGACCGTCGGGGCAGCCGCGACAGCTTCTTTGCCCCGGCATAGCTGAGCGTGGAAAAACGCGGCCGACCGATGATTTCGGCATCGGGCACCAGCGCTTTCAGCATCGGACGAAGCGCGTCGGAGCCGAGGATCATCGTCTCTTCGCGGCCGCGCGCGCGCAACAGCCGGTCGGTGAAGACATGGCCGCGCTCCGGATCGGCGCCAAGCTGCGCCTCGTCCAGCGCGACAAAGGCGGCTTCACGTTCGAGCGGCATCGATTCGGCGGTGCACAACAGCCAGCGGGCATTGGGCGGCAGGATTTTTTCCTCGCCCGTGATGAGTCCGACCTGTTCGGGGCCTTTCATCGCCACTACCCGGTCGTAAACCTCCCGCGCGAGCAGGCGGAGCGGAAATCCCATGATGCCGCTGGAATGCGCGCACATCCGTTCGACCGCGAGGTGCGTCTTGCCGGTATTGGTTGGTCCCAGCACCGCCGTCAAAGGGCTGCGCGCGAAATTGCTCATGACGCGCCCAAGATCGCGATTATCGGCCGGTGGTGCAACTGAAACCCGATCGGTTTGCGACGGAACGCCATGGAAACACCGAAAAAGTTTCGTCCAAACAGGGGCTCATCGTCGCGTGCGCACACTTCGCCGCAAGACAGGCCCCGTGCGAGCCCGGTTAATTTGACTTTAGTCTATGGGATGCATCAGGAACTTTCCATGGCCGGGGATACGGTCGCTTCGACGGGGGGCGCGCCTTGTTTCTGCGCAACGATATCGCATTCGATCATGGTAGCGGCACCGGCGCGGTTTCGTTCGGCCGCTTGCCTGACGTCCATGTTCGTCCGACGATCGGCGACCGGCTGCGCGAACGCTTTCCCGATTTCGAAATCGCGCCCGATCTGGGGTCGCATATCGGATCGCGCCACTGGTGGCGCGGGGCGGCGACGTGCGCGGGGCTTTGCGCGCTGACCGTCATGCTGTCGCCGGGCATTTCGCGTCCGATCCTCGCCGAATCCGCGCCCCCGCTGACCGGGGCCGAATGGGACGCGGCGCGCAGCCAGTCCATTTCTTCGATCGCGCTGGGCGCCAGTACCGGCGACCATAGGGGCGCGACCGATCTGGTTCGTCCGCTGGCCGATACGCCCGAACGCCCGATCATTCAGGCAACGGCGGTGGTCGGCCATGGCGACGATTTCGCCACGATGCTGCAGCGGTCGGGCGTCGGCAAACAGGACGCGCTGAACGCGGCCAGCCTGATCGACGGCGCGCTGGATAACGCAAGCGTCGCACCGGGCACGCGGGTCGCGCTGACGCTGGGCCGGCGCGCCGACAAGTCGCAGCCGCGCCCGCTCGAAAAGCTTGCCTTCCGGGCCCGGTTCGACCTTCGCGTCGAACTTGACCGCGCGGCGAACGGGCTGGTCGCCAATCGCATTCCGATCGCCATCGATCACACGCCGCTGCGCATCACCGGCACGGTCGGCTCCAGCCTGTACCGGTCGGCCCGCGCTGCCGGTGCGCCGGCCCGCGCTGTCGAAGCCTATATCAAGGCGATTGCCAGCCGCCTGTCGATGTCGCGGGTCGATGCCGATGACAGGTTCGATCTGGTGATTGAGCGCGCGCGCGCCGAAACCGGTGAGGTTCAGCTGGGCGATCTGCTCTATGCCGGGTTGGACCATTCAGCCGGCGACGTCGACCTGCTACGCTGGACCGATGGCGGCAAACCGGCCTGGTATGATCGCAAGGGGGTGGGCGAAACCAAGGGCATGATGGTCATGCCGGTAAACGGTCGCATCACTTCCACCTTCGGCATGCGAATGCACCCGCTGCTGCATTACAAGCGCATGCACAAGGGGCTGGATATCGCCGCGCCCTATGGCACGCCGTTGCACGCCGCCGCCGCAGGAACGGTGATCTTCGCCGGGCGCGCGGGCGGATACGGCAATATGATAAAGATCCGCCATTCGGGCGGGTATGTGACGCTGTACGGGCATATGAGCAAATTCGCGGTGCGCGCGGGCCAGCATGTCGATCGCGGCCAGCGTATCGGGAACATCGGATCGACCGGCATCTCGACCGGCCCGCACGTCCATTATGAGGTGCAGAAGGACGGCCGCGCAGTGAACCCGCGCGGCGTCAGCTATGCCTCGACCGAACGGTTGGGCGGCAGCGAACTGCGTCAGTTCAAGGCCAAGCTGTCGCGCCTGCTTTCGCTGCCGAGCGCATCGCAGGTCGAGCAGGCCGCCGCCAAGCCGCAGCAGATCGCCGCCACCGAAGACTGATTTTCTTCCTCGCGAATAACGGCGCGATTCGTCTCGCAATAATGAATCGTGCGATCAGTGGCGCGTCGCGTAGCTGCACCGCATCCCTGCCGGATGTCAGTGCCCCTGGGTTCGCCAGCGTCGGATGGTGCGCGAAATCAGATCCTCCTCGCCGCCGGACTTGCGCCACAGCTGCGAAAACACCGGGTCATCCGAAGCGGGGCGCTTACCCTCTTCCAGCGTATCGAACTGAACGCGCACCGGCGTTGCCACGCCTTCGCCGCAAATGATGCATTCGCGGTTGCGCAGCGCGGGAAGCGCATCAAGGAAGCCGCGCGCGCCCTCCGGCATTGCGCCGCGGACATAGGCCTGGTCGCGGTCGTTGTTGAGCCGCATCGACAGGATGGTGCCGCATTGCGACAGCACGCCTTCCGCAAGATCGGATGGCCGCTGCGTGATCAGTCCCAGCGCCACGCCATATTTGCGCCCTTCCTTGGCGATGCGCGACAGGATGCGGCCGACCGAGGAATCGTCGACCCGGCGCCCGGCGGGGATGTAGCGATGCGCTTCCTCGCAAACCAGCAGGATCGGATGCTGCGCTTCGGCGCGCGACCAGATGGCGAAATCGAATACCATCCGGCTGAGCACCGCGACCACCACCGAGGTGATTTCCGATGGCACGCCCGATACGTCGATGATCGAAATCGGCTTATGATCGCCTGGCAGGCGGAAAAGCCGGGAAACAAATCCCGCCATCGTATCGGCGACCAGCATGCCCGAAAACATGAAGGCATAGCGCGGATCGGCCTTGATCTCCTCTACCTTGCTCTTGATGCGAAGATAGGGCGCGGTGTCGGTCGCCTTGTCCATCTTGCCCATTTCGGTCGCAAGGATGTTGGTGAGATCGGACAGCAGATAGGGGATCGGCGCATCGACGGTCAGCTTGGGCACATCCTGCGCCAGCCGGTTCTTCGACTTTGCCATCAACAGGCAGCGCGCCAGAATATCGGAATCGACCTGCCGTGCCGATCCGCTGCTGGTCAGGAACACTTCGCAATGTTCCTCGAAATTCATCAGCCAATATGGCATTTGCAGGTTCGAAACATCGTACAGCGCGCCGGTGCCTTCGAACGCTGCGGAATATTCTCCGTGCGGATCGACCATCAGAATATGGCCGTGTGGTGCCAGTTCGCAAATGCGGTGGAGGATCAGCGCGGCGGCGGTCGATTTGCCCGTGCCGGTCGATCCCAGCAGCGCGAAATGCTTGCCGAGCAGCGCATCGACATACACCGCGGCGCGAATGTCGCGGGTGGGATGGATAGTACCGATTTCGACATGCGCGCGTTCGTCGGCGGCATAGATCTGGTTGAGGTCGGCAGTCGATACCGGAAAGACTTCGCAACCCGGCGTGGGATAGCGGGTGACGCCGCGGCGAAACTGGTAGAGCTTTCCGGTAAGCTGTTCCTCGCTCCCTTCGCCCAGGAAATCGAGTTGCGCGGCGATCCGCGAACCATCGTCTCCGACCAGCTTCAGCGTGCGGATGCTCGCGATCAGCCAGGTCGATCCCATGCGCAGCTTCACCTGCGCGCCGACGCTTGCCGCGCCGGCGACCACCGGGTCCGGATGGCCGGCCAGCGCGGCAACGCGATCGGCATCGAGAATGGCGAGGCTGCTTGCCCCGGATATATCGACGACGATCCCGATCGGTTCGACCGTTTCCTGGCGCATGGGGGATGCACCGCCGCCGCCTTCGGTCGTAATCGCCCGGTCAAAACCGTGGTTTGCGCTGAAATCCGCCATGTCTGTCCTCATTCGTCGGCAGGCATGATGGCGGGTGCGAGTAAATATATGGTTTTTAACGCAGATCAGAGGCGGCTAAAATCGACGCCACAGCGCACCCGCACCCCAGCCGAGAAGTACCGACAGCGCGACCGCGCACAGACCGTACAGGAAGGAGGCGTGGTTTGCCGCGCGCGCGACGAAGCGTTCGAAACCCGATTTGCGGATCGTGATTTCGCGCGTGGCGGCAGCAAGAACACGGCCGTCGCGCACCAGAAAGGTTTCGGCGGTGAACCGGCCCACCGGCACACGTGCCGGAATAGTGATGCGCGCCCGGTACAGAACGCCATCGGTAATCTCCACCGCGTGCGGCGCTTCGAAATACAGCCCGTGCCTGCGTCTGAGATCGACCAGCCCGGCGGCGAAACGCTGTTGCGTTTCCGCCGATGTTCCCGATGCGGGCGAGAGTTGCAGCCGGTCGAGACCCATTTCATAGATTGCGCGGGTGCGCCCGTCGACGATGCTGTCGAGCGGCCGGGAAGAGGCCACGGCATAGAAAGACGGCGCGGAGCGATAGCGCATGCGTTCGGCATTGACCCATATGCCCGCCACCTTCTGCTTTTCGCGCACCTGAACCGACTGGGTTGGACCCTTCACCACGATCACGATATCGGCGGCATCGCTGCCTTGGCGCGGAACTTCCCCGCCGGGATACAGGATTGCGCCGAACAGCAGCAGTTCGGCCCCGGTAAAGCTGTAGATGATGTCGATGTCGCGCTGCGAGACGTCGGGAACCAGCGTCGGCTTCGACGCGCCCAGCAGCAGCGGTGCGAGCAGCAGGAGGCTGAGCGCGCGCCTCACAATGGTTCAACCGAGTAGATTTCGTCAGGCCGCCAGCCAAGGCCCAGCGCCATGCGGAACGCCACCAGCAGCACCAGCGCGGCCAGCGCGAAGCGCAGATATTCGGGTTTCACCCTTTGCGCGAAACGGACGCCGATCTGCGCGCCCGTCACCGATCCGAGCAGCAGCAGCGCGGCGAGCACGATATCGACCGCTTTCGTGGTCAGCGCGTGCGTCATCGTCGCGCTGGCGGTGACGAACAGCGTCTGGAACAGCGAGGTTCCGACCACCACCCGCGTCTGCATCCCCAGCAAATAGAGCATGGCCGGGATCAGGATGAATCCGCCGCCGATGCCCAGAAGCGTAGTCAGGATGCCCACCCCGAAGCCCAATAGCAGCGGCGCGAGCGGCGAAATATACAGGCCCGAGGCATAAAAGCGCGTACGCAGCGGCAGCGACGCGACGAGCGGGTGGTGGCGCCGCTTTCGCGCGCGCGAAACGCTGCCCGACCGGCTGGCGCGTATGCTGCGGATCGATTCGGTGGCCATCAACGATCCGATCGACCCGAGCAGGACGACGTACAGCACCGCGATCACGGTATCGATCTGCCCCGTTGTCTGGAGCAGGCTGAACAATCCCGCCCCGGCGAGCGATCCGAAGATGCCGCCGGTCACCATCACACCGCCCATCTTCACATCCACGCCGTTGCGCCGGAAATGGGCGGATACGCCCGAAATGCTTGCGCCCGTGACCTGAGATGCAGCGGATGCGGCGGCGACCGTGGGCGATATACCGTAAACGATCAGCAGCGGCGTTATCAGGAATCCGCCGCCGACGCCGAACATGCCCGACAGGAAGCCCACCCCGCCGCCAAGCAGGATGACGACCAGTGCATTCACCGAGATGTTGGCGACGGGCAGGTACAAATCCATGGACGCCAAGCGATAGTCGCTTCGCGTGCCGGACAAAAGCTGGCTTATTGCCTTTTGTTCAGAAATCGGTTCCCAGCGTAAGCGCAAGCCCCGAACCCGGTGCGGCGTTCCCCGCCACACGCTGACGCCATTCGATCGACAGCCGGGCATTTCCGCCGGCAAGCGCGACATCGCTGCTCAGCGACGGGCCGATGTCGAGGCGCTTCGCGCCGCGCTGAATACCACCCCAGGCGCCGGTGCCTATCCGGATCGACTGGCCCGCAACCCGCGCGATTTTGTGGCTGAGACGCAGCGAGGCACCCGCGAAATAATCGATCCGGTCGCGCGCGATTGCGCCGATTTCGCCATAGCTTTCCATGTCCACGCCCGGCGCGACCGGTTCCGGCCCCTGACCACCGACCAGCGTGAGCGAAGGGGCGCTTCCCTGATGATCGAGTCCGAAGCGTTCTTCGGCAAGTACCGTGACCGGCGCGTCGAACGGTTGCCAGGCGATGCCAGCCATCAACTCCGCCCCGTCCATGGCGAGCGGGGCGGCGACGCGCAGGCTTGCGCTCAGTCGGTGTTCGGTATCCAGCGTATAGGCGGCGCGAAACCCCGCCTGGCTGCCGCCCAAGCTGGGAAGATTGGCGGCGAAGGCGTCGCCGCCGCCCGGACGGTAGAAGATCCAGCCGCTCGCCTGCCAGCGTTTCGAGGCGGGACGCAGCGGTGCGAGCGCGTTCAGCCGGGGGGAGGGGGCATCGCACCGTGCGCGGGCTTCGCCGAAGGTCACCAGCCCGGCGAGAGCAAGCCGTTCGCGCCGCGCCGATATACGCTGATCGACAATCGCAGTGCGCGGGTTTGAAGAAGGTTTTTCGCGAGGCCATTCGGCGGCGGGCGGTGCAACAGCCGATCGCACGCCGCCGATGGCGGCATGGGCAGTGATTGGGCCGGGGCTGTCCCCGGCGGTTTGCATTCGCGGCAGGTGCGCCAAGGGCACAGCCTGATCGAGCGCCTGGGTCAGCGAACCGGTGCTGAACCACAAAAATCCGACGCGCACCATGGTCCAGCCGGCGATGATGCTGCCGGCAAAGCGGAGCGGACGTCCCTTGCCTGTGCCGGACGTCATTGCCGGGCCGACTCTGCCTCTATGTCGGGAAAGCGGTGATCGGTCTTGTCCCATACCGGCGGGCTGCCGAAGAGCATCGCGATATAGCGGGTCACCGCCCGGCGCGCGGCGAGCAGCGAAACGAAATTGCCGACCATCGCGCGTGGCAGCGACCATGCCGCTTCGCGCCACCCGTACAGCCGCCCGGTAAACCATGCCCGCATCGCCAGCCGCCAGGAAAGCAGCGCGAATGTCCCGGTCAATAACCAGTGAAGCGCATCGGAAACCGGCGGTGCCGCGATGCCGGTGGCATAATGCGCCAATATGGCGATGCCGGTCGATACCACACCGATATAACCGGCCATCAGCACCAGAACGGCGACCAGTGCACGCCGGTCGCGCATCCGCATCCAGTGGTCGGCGATTTCGCCGCGCCCGCCCCAGCCGATCCGGTCCCAGCCGGCAAGCGCAATTCCCACCATCCAGCGCGCCTTTTGCCGTACCGCCGAATCGAGCCGGGCGGGAAAGAAAGCGCGCACCGCGATCGCAGGGCCGCCGGGATATTCGGTTATTCGCGCAAAAACCGCCCGTCCCCCCAAACGCGATATGGTCAGCCCCATTTCATAATCTTCGGTCAGGCTTGATCCGTCGAATGGACCGTCGCCGCGTTCATCGGCGAGTCGGCGCAGCATCTCGGTGCGAACGCCGCAGCCCACTCCGGCGAGCGGAAGTGCGGCGCCGATGGCATGGCGCACGGGAAGCATCTTGCCATGCGCTTCAGCAAATTCGTCGCCATAATGGCCCGCGACCAGCCGCGAACCCGAATCCATCAGCGGCACGACGGGCAATTGCACCAGATCGTGGTCGCGGATCAATGCCGCCTGAACGCGCAGTTCGTCGCGATGGACGACATCTTCGGCATCATGGACGATCACGGCGGTGGGAAGCGGGCGGCCGTTCGCCTCGTCGCGCAGCATCGCGCGCCAGACGGCGTTCAGGCAATCGGCCTTGGTCGTCGGTCCTTCGGTCGGTCCCACCACCAGCCGAACGCGCGAATCGCATTCCGCAACCTGCGCCACGGCAGCGATCGTCGCGCGGTCGTTGGGATAGGTGCCGACGTGAATCTGATAATCGGGATAGTCGATGCGTTCGAGGGCGTGGCGTAGCATCTGCCCGATGACATTCGCTTCGTCCCATGCGGCGATGAAGATCGCAAGCGGCGGAGTGGGCGCAGGCGCAAGCTCGCCCAGCGAGGCAATACGGTGCGATTCGGATCGAAGAATGGCCCGGCAGCGGGTCAGATAGATCGCATCGACGGCAAGGTCGTCGAGACCGCCCAGAATGAAGCCGACACTGGCGAACAGCGTGGTTTCACGCGCAACGGCATCGACCGCCGCGATGATGCTTGCCCCGTCCATTCTGCCATTCCCCCCGAAACGGATGTAACAGCATCACAAATTTGGGGGTAAAGGCAAGATTTACCTGAAAGCCGATTCCGTTCGGCATGGGTTAAGCGATATTAAAGGATTGCTGCGGCGGGGGGAGCCATTTGCACGCTGACGCGTTTGCGCAGGCGGTCCTTACCCCTTTCGGGACTGGTGTAACCACGCACCCGGCCGCGCCGGCATGCTATCGCCGGTGCGGCCGAAGCGCCGGGCCTTGCGAATCACCAGAAAAAGTCACGATAGACCCGAAGCACCATTCCGGTGCGAATATCGATCAGCAACACATCGTCATAATGGCGCACCCAGTGCTGATAGCGTCCGGTGATGGGCAGGCGATAATAGCCCGGATCGCCGATCCAGTATCTGCTGGCGAAATAGCTGCGCCGCAGCCGGATGCCCGGCCGAAAACGATGATAGCTGAAGGGCGCGTTCCAGCGGCCGGCGCGATATAGCGAACGGTGGCTGCGCCGATAGTCGCGCCAGGCATTGTTGCTCCAGCGTTGGCGGCTGTGGCGCGCCGCGCGCTCGCGCTGCGCATCGCGATACCGGCGCGCTGCGGTCTGATGGCGCGCGCGCCGCTGTGCGCGCTGGGCTTCGCGCCGATGGTGCTGGTGGCTGGCCCGGCGCTGGTGGCGGTTGGTGCGCGTGGCATGCCCCCTGCTACCGTGATGGCTGCGGCTGGCATGATGCTGTCCCGAATGCCGCTGATGCGCGCCATGGTGCGACTGGGCCACCGCCGGTGCGGCGCCAAGCGGCAATGCGATCGTCGCCATCAACCCGGCGATCATCAGATTTCGCATGAACATTCTCTCCTTGATCCCTGGATGGCGGCCCGTGGCAGGCCGTCACCGAACTATGCTGGAGAGAATGGCATTGCCCCGCTGAACCGGGCGGGAATGCTATGTACAGCGAAATGAAAGGGTTATTGTTGCGGTGCGCTGCCGCCCATGCCGCCCGGCGTAACCGTGCCGATATTGCCGAACAGGTCCTGGAAGAAGCCGCGCTTGCGTCCCAGCGTCGGCGTCTTGTCGTCGGTCGGGTTGATCGTCGCGACCTGCTCCATCCCCATCTTGTCGACGGCGGACACCGTGCCGTTCTTGTCGAACCTGATCCGCACCACCGTTTGTTCGACCGGATTGGGCCGGGTATAGGCAAGGCTGCGGGTGTTGCGCCCCCAATAATACCATTCGGGCGAATTGAATTCCCCCTGAAGCGTCGGCTTGCCCAGCATCGTGGCGACCGAATCGCGATCGTCGACGCCCGGCTGCACCGCGTTCACCAGGTCGGGATCGAACACATAGCCGTGATGAGCCGCCACCTTGGCGCAACCGCCAGTAAGCGCCGCACCGGCGAGCGCCCCGCCCAGGGCCAGGGATTTCAACAAACGCGACATCGACAAATTCTCCAGCGCCCCCGCTAACGGCCAGCGGCGCATTGCATCATGCGCCGTGACCCTCAATATGCGGCGCGGCCCGGTCTCACAAGGGGCCGCATACGCGAATGGGGCATGGATGGGGTTGATCGACAGGCTTTTCAGCACCGGCAAGGACAAAGCGGGGGCCGCGCTGTACGATGCGGTCGTCGCGCGCGGCCGCCGTCCGCACTGGTATATCGACGGCGCGGTCGCCGACACGGTCGACGGCCGGTTCGACATGATCGCGGCCATTTTGAGCATGGTGCTGCTGACGCTGGAAGAAAGGGCCGGGGCATCGCAGCTGAACGTGGCGGTGACCGAACGGTTTATCGACGATATGGACGGGCAGCTTCGTCAGATCGGCATTGGCGACATCGTGGTCGGAAAGCATGTCGGCAGGATGATGGGGATGCTGGGCGGCAGGCTGGGCGCGTATCGCGCGGGGCTTGCCGCGGGCGATCTTGCCCCCGCGCTGGTGCGCAACCTGTACCGCGGCGAAGCGCCTGCACCGGAAGCGCTGTCGCATGTCGCTGAGGCGCTTTGCCGGTTGCACGACGCGCTTGGCGCGACCGACCTTGCGTCGCTGGAAAAAGGAGAATTGCCCGAATGACCGACGCCGAATTCAGTCGTCCCCACCGGCTCGATCAGATCGGCGGCAAGCGGGGGGAGTTTCATATCACCGCCGAACCGGGCGAGCGTGACGCGCTGAAGCAGCGGTTCGGCCTGTTGGCGCTCGACCGGCTGGAGGCGCGCTATCGCCTGGATCGCGAAGGCGACATCGTGATCGCGACCGGACATGTTGGGGCGGCGGTGGAACAGGCGTGCATCGCGACCGGCGATCCCGTTCCGGCCGAGGTCGCGGAGGATTTCACCGTCCGCTTCGTTCCCGCAAGGCTTCCGGATGAAGAGGAAATCGAGCTGGAGCAGGAGGACTGCGACACAATCTTCTATACCGGCGGTGCGATCGACATGGGGGAAGCGGTGGCCGAGACAATGGCGCTCGCGCTCGATCCCTTTCCGCGCAGCGATTCGGCCGACGCGGTGCTTCGCGAAGCGGGCGTGCTTCGCGAAGAAGAGGCAGGGCCGTTCGGCGCGCTCGCCGGTCTGCGCGACAAGCTGGGCGGTCAGGTGGAGTAGGGCGCGCTACACAGGCCACGCGAGACCGGCCAAGATTTTCAGTGTCAACTGAAATTCTTGTCGCCACTCTTCATTCTGATGGCGGAAGCCCCAACCAGCGTTGAAGATATCTGTAATGATGCGTGAAATCAGCTTTCCGATTTCCGAAATCCCCGATGTTTCGATCGCCCAGTTCATGGGCTCAAAATGTGTGAATTGATTTCGGATGTCATCATGAAGGTGACGCAGCAAATTAAAGTCGCCTTCGGTGATGTTGATGCTGCTATCGTTGCGGCCATCACCAGCCGAATTGCATTTTCTTACAGCTTTAAGAAGGTCCGGGAGAGGCATGATATGTATTTTAGGCGGTTGTGCAGCTATATCCCTGCGGCGCTCCTCGAAATATTTTAGCCAATCTTTCGTATTTTGCTTAGTGGTTGCGCCTAAGCATTCCGCAGTACGAGTAAGATGGCAGACACAAGCTCCTTGAAGCGCTGAATGTAACGCCAAGATCGCCCACTTCCATGCTTGACTATCTTCATTCAAAAACTGATTCATGCGAATTGCTTGACGCACCGATCCTGCCACATCTTCCGCATGGTTAGTTGATATAAAATGATTCGTCATTGGCTTGGGTCTCAATTTGCCGGTGCGCTCGGGTAGTTCAGTAACATAATCAGCATTTCTTCTGCTTAACGTACAAATCGTCCATTTGGAGATGATTTCAAGTTCTGATCCGGGCCGGGCCGTGCTAAGCCGCAAAGCGGCATACCACATATACGAAAATGACCCGGCCGGGAGCGCAGGGCATTTTCTCTCGCAGGGGAGGGTCGGGGCATGAACACCGTGCCGGACGTCGCGTATCGCAACCGATGGGTCGTGCTTGCGATGCTGCTTGTCGTTTACACGTTCAATTTTCTCGACCGCCAGATTCTTGGCATTCTCGCCGTACCCATTCAGGAAAATCTGGGGTTGAGCGACAGCCAGTTCGGCGTCATCGGCGGCACCGCCTTCGCCATTCTCTATTCGGTGCTCGGCGTTCCGCTGGCGCTGCTTGCCGACAAGGTGGGGAAAAGCCGGGTAATCGCCGGGTCGCTGGTGGTATGGAGCGGGTTTACCGCATTATGCGGCACTGCGTGGGGCTTTTGGTCGCTGTTCCTCTACCGACTCGGTGTCGGGGTGGGGGAGGCGGGCGGCGTCGCGCCTTCCTATGCGCTGATCGCGGATTATTTCCCGGTGCGCGAACGCGCCCGCGCGATCGCCATCTATTCGCTAGGCATTCCGATCGGGCTTGGGTCGGGCGTGCTGCTGGGCGCGTATATCGCGGCGAACGTCAACTGGCAGGCGGCGTTCCTGACCGTCGGGATCGCAGGGATTCTGGTTGCGCCGGTATTTCTGTGGATCGTTCGCGACAAGCCTGCGCAAGCGTCGGCGGGCGAGCGGGAGCCGATGCTGGCGGTGCTCGGCATTCTTGCGCGGAAACCCGCTTACTGGTTGCTCGCGATCGGTGCGGGCTGCAGTTCCATGGCGGGCTATGGCCTGGCGCTATGGGTGCCGAAGATCATCGCGGTGCAGTTCGGATGGACCCAGCCGGGCGAGCTGGTGAAGGTCGGCCAGTTCATGGCCTCGCTATTGCTGATCGGGGGGACCACCGGCATCTTTCTGGGCGGCGTGGTGTCGGACAGGCTCGCCGCAAGCGATCGCGCCTGGTATGCCCGCGTTCCCGCCTTCGCATGGGTGCTGACCGCGCCACTATTCGTCGTGGGGATGCTTACGCCGTCACCGGTCCTCGCCTGGTGCTTCCTGATTTTCGCCAATGCGTTGAACACGCTGTGGCTTGGGCCGCTGGTGACCGCGAGCCAGCATCTTGCCCCGTCGCGGATGCGGGCCGGGACTTCCGGAGCGTTCCTCCTGATCAACAACCTGCTTGGCCTGGGCATCGGGCCGTGGCTGATGGGCGCGATTTCGGACCTGTTAAGGGCCGGATATGGCGTCCATTCGTTGCGCTATGCGGCAATCATCTGTGTCGGCCTGTACCTTGTCGCAGCGGTGCTGGTACTGCTGGCGATCCGGCCGCTCAAGCGCGACTGGGTAGAAGCCGAGGCGTGAGGCGGGCGGCCCCGCTTCACCATCACCGTTCGCGTGTCGCGGCGAAGGTCACGTCGGGATAGCGTTCGGCGACATAGCCGACTTCCCACGCGCTCTTTGCCATGAAGACGGGGTTGCCGTCGCGATCCTTTGCCATGGCGCTGCGGTTGATGTCGGTGAAGGCCTTCAGCGCCTTGGGGTCGGCGGCCGACACCCAGCGCGCGGTTTCGAACGGCGCCATTTCCAGCCCCGCCGCAACCTTATATTCCGCCTCCAGCCGCGAAATCAGCACGTCAAGCTGAAGTTGGCCGACCACGCCGATGACGATATTCGCGCCAATTTCGGGGTAGAAGACCTGAGTCACCCCTTCTTCCGCCATGTCGTCAAGCGCCTTGCGAAGCTGCTTGGTTTTGGTCGGGTCCTTCAGCGCGACGCGGCGCAGGATTTCGGGTGCGAAATTGGGCAGGCCGGTAAAGCGCACCTGCGCCTTTTCGCTCATCGTATCGCCGACGCGAAGCGTGCCGTGATTGGGGATGCCGATAATGTCGCCGGGAAAGGCTTCTTCGGCAAGTTCGCGGTCCTGCGCGAAGAACAGGATCGGCGAATGGATGGCCACCGGCTTGCCATGCCCGGTCGGGGTCAGTTTCATGCCGCGCTTGAACGTCCCCGAACACAGCCGCATGAACGCGATGCGGTCGCGGTGATTGGGGTCCATATTCGCTTGTACCTTGAAGATGAAGCCGGTGACTTCATCGTTCGTCGGGGCAACCGGAGCAGGCTCGGCGGGCTGCGGACGCGGCGGCGGCGCGTGCTCGGCAAGCGCGCCGATCAGCGCATCGACGCCGAACTGCTTGAGCGCGGAGCCGAAATAGACGGGCGTCAGGTCACCGTTGCGATACGCTTCGGCGTCGAAGGGGGCATAGCCCGCCATCGCCAGTTCGGCATCCTCGCGCAGTTTGGCAACGCCCTGCGCCGACAGGATTTCGTCGAGCTGCGGATCGTCGAGGCCGCTGGTCTGGATCACCTTGCCCTGAAATTCGCGGCTCGGCCCTTCAGGCAGCAGCAGGCGGTTGCCGACAAGGTCGTACACCCCTTCGAACTGACCGCCCAGCCCAACGGGCCAGGTCATCGGCGTCACGTCGAGCGCGAGCAGGTCGGCGATCTCGTCCAGCGTCTCGAAATTCTCACGCCCCTCACGATCGACCTTGTTGACGAAGGTGATGATCGGCACCGAGCGCAGGCGGCAGACTTCGAACAATTTGCGCGTCTGGCTTTCGATGCCCTTGGCGACGTCGATCACCATCACCGCCGAATCGACCGCGGTCAGCGTGCGATAGGTGTCTTCGGAAAAGTCTTCATGGCCCGGCGTGTCGAGCAGGTTGAAGGTGATGCCTTCGCGCTCGAACGTCATGACCGAGGAAGTGACCGAAATGCCGCGCTGCTGTTCGATCTTCATCCAGTCGGATCGCGCGCGCCGGGCCGCTCCACGCGCCTTCACCTCGCCGGCAAGGTGGATCGCGCCGCCGAACAGCAGCAGTTTTTCGGTGAGCGTCGTCTTGCCGGCGTCGGGATGCGAGATGATCGCGAACGTACGGCGATCGGGAATCTTGTTCATGGCCGGGCGTTTAGGGGCTGCACTGCAAAACGGCAATGGCGGCGGACGGAGAGAGATGTGCCGGGATCGATCGATACCGCACAACCACGTTATTGCGCGGTTCATCGCGCTGGTTATAGCCGGACGCCATGATCGAAACCGAACGACTGATCCTTCGTCCCCAGACGCCGGACGATTTCGACAATGTCCAGCGGCTATGGTCGCTGGCGCATGAAGACAATGGCCTTGCCGGAACGCCGATCCCGCGTGAGGAAAGTATCGAGCGCCGCACGCGGCAGGTGGGACTGTGGGACGAGCAGGGGTACGGCATGTTCACCTGGTGCGACCGGAGAAACGGCGCATTTGTCGGCGAAGGAGGGCTTTCGCATTTCCAGCGCGAATACGGCCCCGCTTTCGATAAAAGCCCCGAAGCCGCCTGGGCGTTGATGCCCGATTATCAGGGCCGGCGATTTGCGTATGAAGCCATGGTTGCGGTGCACGAATGGTATGCGGGGCGTTTCGGCGAAGCGCGCACCGTGTGCATCATCAACCCAGGCAACAACCCTTCGGTGCGGCTCGCCCAGCGGTTGGGCTATCGCCCCTTCGATGAAGCGGAATATCGCGATGCGCCTGTGACGCTGTTCGAACGGTCCGTCGACCTCGAATAGGCGACCGGCAGCTCGGGTTTTGCTCAGGACGCGGCTTCGTTCCGCCCCGACATGTCGTGATGGCGCGCCGGGGCGAGGCCTTTATCAGCCGCGCAAGGTCGCTCCCTGTTTTTCCGCCGATGCGACGATCTTGTCGCCGATCGCTTTCAACTCCTCATCGGTAAAGCTCTTTTCGCCGGGTTGCAGCGTAACCTCGACCGCAAGGCTCTTCTTACCTTCATCGACTCCGGGGCCGGTGAAGACATCGAACAGGCGGGCATCGACGATCGCTTTCTTGTCGGCGCCTCTGACTGCGCGGATCAGCGCATCGCCGGGAAGATCGGCATCGACCAGAAAGGCGAAATCGCGGGTCACGGCCTGAAGCTGCGCAGGCGCATAAGCGGGACGCAAAAAGCCCTGACTACGCTTTTCAGGGATCGCGTCGAGGAAGATTTCCACCGCCGCAACCGGTACATCGAGGTCAACAGCCTTCAACACGCGCGGATGGAGCATGCCAAAGGTCGCGAGGACGTTTTTCGGCCCCAGCCGCAGGGTGGCCGACCGGCCCGGATGCCACGCGTCGCCCGCTTCGCCCATCACCAACAGGTTGGACACAGGCGCGCCTGCCGCTTCGAGCAGCGCGAGCGCCGCCGCCTTCGCATCATAGCCGTCAAAGCCGCGCGACTTGCCCGATTGCCATGAACGTGGCGCGGCATCGCCCGCCATTACCAGCGTCAGCGTGGGATGTTCGCTGTCGCCGATATAGCGACGGCCCAGTTCGAACAGGCGAACGCTGTCTTCGCTATGCGCCAGGTTGCGCTGCGCCGCGGTCAGCAAACCGGGGAGGAGCGAAGGCCGCATGACCTTCATATCCTCGCTGATGGGGTTAGCCAGCGTCCAGTTGCTGCCGCCGAAGATCGCCGCTTCGCTTTCGCCGATGAAGCTCCAGGTGATTGCTTCGTGGAAACCGCGCGTCGCAGCGGCGCGGCGCAGTTTGCGCTCCAGCTTCTGCTCCCATGTCGCGGTCGGCTGTGCGACGCCCGCGGGGCGGGGGAGCGGGGTCGAGGGCACCTGATCGATGCCGTGAATGCGGATCACTTCCTCGACCAGGTCGGCCGGGCCGGTGACATCGCGGCGCCAGGTCGGGACCAGCGATTTGGTGTTCTCCGCGTCAATTTCGAAGCCGAGACGGTCCAGGATCGCGCGCTGCGTTTCGGTGTCGATGTCGATGCCGCCCAACGTCCGCACCATGTCGGGCCGAAAGGCGACGCTGCGCTTTTCGACGGGTGGTTCGCCTGCGCGGGTAATGCCGCTTGCCGTCCCGCCGCAAAGCGTGGTCACCAGCCGCGTCGCGATGGCGAGACCCTCTTCGAGAAACGCCGGATCGACTCCGCGTTCGAAACGCTGGCGGGCATCGGACGGGATGTTCAGTCGCTGTCCGGTTCGCGCGATACGGTCGGGATCGAAATAGGCGCATTCGATCAGGACGTCGCTGGTCATGTCCGACACGCCCGAATCCTCGCCGCCCATGATGCCGCCAATGCCATGGACCTGCGCGCCGTCGGCGATGACGGTCATGCTGTCGTCGAGCGCATAGGTCTTTTCGTTGAGCGCCAGCACCTGCTCGCCGGGCTTCGCCTTGCGCGCGACCAAGCCGCCATCGAGCTTCGCCATGTCATAGACATGCAGGGGGCGGCCAAGATCGTTCATGACGAAGTTGGTGATATCGACCAGCGCCGAAATCGGCCGCTGCCCGATCGCGGCGAGGCGGCGCTTCATCCAGGAAGGCGATTCGCAATTGCCGACACCCGATACGCTTTGCGCGTAGAAAGCGGGGCAGCCTTCGCTGTCCTCGATACGGATATCGGGGCCATCGCCTGTCGTTTCGACCGGTTCGGTGCCGCCTGCCTTCGCATAGACTTCGGTCAGCGGTTTGAGCGTCCCCAGTCCCGCGGCGGCAAGATCGCGCGCGATGCCGCGAACGCCCATGCAATCCTGCCGGTTGGGGGTGATCGCAACGTCGATCACCGGATCGGTCAGTCCGGCGTAATCGGAATAGGGAACGCCAATCGCGCCCTCCGCCGCTTCACCCAGTTCGATGATCCCTTCATGCGCGTCGCCCAGTTCAAGCTCGCGCACCGAACACATCATGCCGTGCGAGGTAACGCCGCGAATCTGCGCGATCTTCAGTTCGAACGCAGGGCCGGGGACATAGGCGCCGGGCGGACCGAAAACGCCGATCATCCCCGCGCGCGCGTTGGGCGCGCCGCACACCACCTGCAACGGATCGCCGCCGGCATCGACCGACAGCACCTGCAACTTGTCGGCATCGGGGTGCGGCTGCGCGTTCAGCACTTTCGCGACGCGGAAATCGGCGAGTTTTTCACCCGGATTCTCGATTCTCTCTACCTCAAGCCCGATCCGCGTCAGCGCTTCGCCGATCGCATCGATATCGGCGTCGGTGTCGAGATGCTCCTTGAGCCAGCCAAGCGTGAATTTCATGCTCCGACTCCTCCGGAAAGCGTGGGTACGTCAAGCGCGGCAAAGCCGTAATGGCGCAGCCAGCGCATGTCGCCGTCGAAAAAGGCGCGAAGATCGTCCATACCGTATTTCAGCATGGCTAGCCGGTCGACACCGGTGCCGAAGGCAAAGCCCTGCCATTCGTCGGGGTCAAGCCCGCAGGCACGGATGACGTTGGGATGGACCATGCCGCTGCCCAGCACTTCCATCCAGCCTTCGGAACCGCCGACGACGCGGCGGCCCTTTTCATAGGAATAGCCGACATCGACCTCCGCCGACGGTTCGGTAAAGGGGAAATAGCTGGGGCGCAGGCGAAGCACGATGTCGTCGCGTTCGAAAAACGCCTTGAGAAAAGTTTCGAGCGTCCATTTAAGGTGCGCCAGCGTGATCCCCTTGTCGATCACCAGCCCTTCGATCTGGTGGAACATCGGCGTGTGCGTGGCGTCGCTGTCGCTGCGATAGACGCGCCCCGGCGCGATGATGCGCACAGGCGGCTTCCCCTGCATCATCGTGCGGATCTGTACCGGAGAGGTGTGGGTGCGCAGCAGGTGCGCTTGCTTCCCATCCGCATCCTTCGGGAAATAAAAAGTGTCGTGCATCGCACGGGCAGGATGCGTTTCGGGAATGTTGAGCGCGGTGAAATTGTGCCAGTCGTCCTCGATCTCCGGCCCGCTCGCCACCGCGAAGCCCAGATCGGCAAAGATTTCGGCAAGCTCGTCCATCACCTGGCTGACGGGGTGGATGCTGCCGGGGGCGACCGCATCCACGGGCAGCGTCATGTCCATCGTTTCCGAGGCAAGTCGCGCCTCAAGCTGCGCATCCTCAAGCGCCTGTTTGCGCGTTGCGATGGCGTTCGTCACATCTTCACGCAGGCCGTGGATGTGCGGGCCGTTTTCCTGGCGCTCCTCGGGGCTCATCTTGCCCAGCGATTTGAGCTGCGCGGTAATGATGCCCTGCTTGCCCAGCGCATGAACACGCACGGCGTCCAGCGCGTCCAGCCCGGCGGCGGTGTCGATCGCGGCGAGCAGGTCATCGCGCAATTGGTCGATATCAGTCGTCATGAAACTTTCGGTTCCTCTGGCCCTGCGTCCGAACCGCAGATAAGCGGCAAGGTCAAGCGTTGCGGTGATTACAGCCGGCTGCCGAGCAGCGCCGTACCAAATGAAACGAACACGCCGCCGGTCACGCGATTGAACAGCCGCTGACGGTCGGCAGGAACCAGCCAGCGCGCCAACGCCTTGCCGCCGGTGGCGTAGATCGTAAACCAGAACGCCTCGATGACCGCAAAAGTGCCGATCAATATGGCGACTTGCGGCGCGAACGGGCGGACGGGGTCGAGAAATTGGGGGAAAAGCGCTGCGGCGAACAGGATCAGCTTGGGGTTCGACAGGCCGGTGCCAAGTCCCAGCAGGTACAACGTGGACAGCGGGCGCGGCGGTGCGGCTTCGCCGGTCGGCTCGGCTGTTTCCACCGGCGCGCGCCATGCCCTGACCCCTAGCCAGAGAAGATACGCCGCCCCGGCATAGCGCAATATGTCGTACAGGCCGGGCGATGCCCGCAACAACGCACCCAGCCCCGCGGCGGAGGCGAGCAGATAGACGAGGTTAGCGCTCATCAGCCCCGCCATCGACACGACCGAGCGGCGATGCCCGTGACGAATGCTCTGCGTCATCATGTGCAGCATGTTCGGCCCCGGCGTTGCCGAGATCAGGAACACCGCGGTGGCGTATAGCCACCATGTCTGCATCGCCATTTGTCGCTTTCCCCGTCCCCCAAAAAGAAAGGAGCGCCGAAGACAATGCTCCGGCGCTCCTGATTTCCTCGCTGCCGGCGCTTCAGGCGGCCTTGGGCAGCGCCGCCTTCGCCTGAGCGACGATGGCGCTGAACGCCTCGCCCTCGTGCATGGCGATGTCGGCCAGAACCTTGCGGTCAAGGTCGATACCGGCAAGCTTCAGCCCGTGCATGAACTGGCTGTAGGTCAGGCCTTCGGCGCGAACGCCCGCATTGATGCGCTGAATCCACAGCGCGCGGAAGTTGCGCTTCTTAACCTTGCGGTCGCGATAGGCGTACTGGCCGGCCTTTTCGACCGCCTGGTGCGCGATGCGGATCGTGTTCTTGCGACGGCCGTAATAGCCCTTCGCCTGATCCAGAATCCGCTTATGCTTGGTGCGGGTGGTCGTCCCGCGCTTTACGCGTGCCATAGTCCGTTCCCCTTATTTCAGGCCGTAGGGCGCCCACAGGCGCACATGACCAGCATCGGAATCGGACAGCACCGACGTGCCGCGATTCTGGCGGATATATTTCGCGTTGTGGCTGATCAGGCGGTGCCGCTTGCCGGCGACGCCGTGCTTCACCTTGCCAGACGCGGTGAATTTGAAGCGCTTTTTGACGCCGCTCTTCGTCTTGAGCTTGGGCATTTTGTCTCCTTTCGCATGATGCGCGGCCTGCGAACGGACTCGGCAGCCCTTGATGGCCGGCCAGTTCCTTACGGTCGCGCGGAAAGGCGGGCGCATAGCCCAGGGCGGGCCGCTTGGCAACCATGCGCGTGGGGAACTGTTTCGGGCGACGGGCTTTTAAGATCGATGAGCGATCGCGATGCGCCGAGTATGACCGTCGATAGCGCCGACCCTTCCTGGCGGCAACGCTGGCACCAATATCGCGGCCGGGCAGGCGATGCCTGGGGTCGCGTACCGCCCATGGTGCCGCCGCGCTGGCCAAAACCCGCCCGGATCGCGCTGCGGATCGTGTACGGCGTTATCATCGCGATCTTCCTCGTCTGGCTGATCCTGTTCATCACCAAAGGACGTTTTCTGAAGCGCCCGTTCGAAAGCATCACATCGGGCCTGTCGCAGCGGCAGGTACGTGTGGACGGCGATTTTCAGCTATATTTCAATCCGATCAATATCACCTTCCGTGCGGAAGGGCTGCATGTCCGCAATCCCGACTGGGCGACGAAACGCGACTTCTTTTATGCCGACAGGATCGACGCCGACATCGCGACGTTCAGCTTCCTCTTCGGCCATCGCCGGGTGAATACGCTGGCGCTTGATAACGGTTCGGTCGATCTCGAATGGGATCAGGCGCGAACGCATAACAGCTGGACCTTTGGCGATTCGAAGAAGAAGGGCGAGCCGCTCGACCTGCCGGTGGTGACGCGCGCGCGATTTGCAGGCACCACGCTTCGCTATCGCGATCCGCAAAGCCAGTTGAGCGCCGATATCGCGTTCGACACGGTGAACACGAACGACACGCATTTCAACGAAGCGATCCGGCTTCGCGGCACTGGCCGGGCGCGCGGGACGGCCTTCACGCTGGTGGGCGCGCTTCTGTCGCCGAATGAGACAGTGTCGGGCGGCCGCAACCGGCTGGCGCTGAACATACGGTCGGCGGACAGCCGAGCGGATATTACCGGCACGCTGCCTGGCGCGACGCAGATCGACGGCGCGGACCTGCACGCCGATGTACGCGGCGGCAATCTTGCCAATCTCTTCGCGGTTGCGGGCGTCGCGATTCCCGATACGCGTAGCTACCATCTGACGTCAGCCGTGACGAAGGCCGGGGACGAATGGCGACTGACCGGGTTGAAGGGCACGTTCGGCGACAGCGATATTTCGGGTAAGCTGACGGTGCGGTTGGGCCAACCAAGGCTGAAGCTGATCGGCGATCTTTCGACTGACAAGCTCGATATTGTCGATGTCGGCCCATTTATCGGCTATGATCCCAACAAGCTGGCGACGAAGGGCGCAAGTGGCGCGGTAACTCAGGTAAGCGGCCATCCGCGCGTCCTTCCCGATGCGCAGCTTCGCATCGATGCGCTGAAAAACTTCGATGCCGATGTGAAATATCGCGTGCGCACGATCCGCGCGCCCAACCTGCCGGTTTCGAATGTCGATCTGGCGCTGACGCTCGACAACCGGCTGCTCAAGCTGTCGCCGCTGACCTTTGACATGGCGCGCGGCCATGTCAGTTCCGACATTGCCATCGATGCGCGCAAAAACCCGGTGCTGACCGATTACGACATTCGCCTGTCACCGACTCCGATGGGCGTGCTGCTCGCCGGCTGGGGCGTCGAGCAGTCGGGGACAAGCGGTGTGCTGAAAGCGCGGATAAAGATGACGGGCCGCGGCAATTCGGTGCATGATTCGCTCAGCCATGCCGATGGCCGGATCGCGATCATCATGCCCAAGGGAACTTTCTGGGCGCGCAATGCGCAGCTTGCCGAAATCGACATCGGCACGTTCGTTCAGAAGATGTTTGAAAACAAGCTGAAGGAACCGGTTCACATCAATTGCGGACTAATCGGCTTTACCGTTCGCAACGGTGTCGCGGCGGCCGATCCGATCCTGATCGATACAAGCAAAAATGTCATGATCGGGCGCGGTGGGTTCAGCTTCCGCAATGAGGCGATGGATCTGGCTTTCCGCGCCGATTCGAAGAAGGTTTCGCTGTTTTCCGGCCAGTCGCCGGTGGGCATTGGCGGATATTTCGCCAAACCGAGCATCGACCCGATCAGCGGCGACCTGCTCGCCCGTGCCGGCAGCGCCGTGGGGCTGGGCCTCGTCGCCACGCCGCTCGCCTCTGTCCTGTCGTTCGTCGATATCGGCGATGCGAAGTCCGCTGCCTGCGGCCCGGTGCTGGCGGGCGCGCGTGCCAATGCCCAGCGGACCACCAAAGGCGAAAAGCGTGACGATGTCGGCAACGGCACCACCGCCAAGAGCGAGGACGGCAAGCAGGACAAGGGCGATGCCAAGAAGCAGCGCAAGAAATTCCTCGGCATTTTTTGATCGCTCGCGCGATACGGGGCGCGACATGCCGGTTCCGTTTGCGCGGTTAAACAGAAACCCCGATCGCGATCAGGCATAATGTTGCGATCCCGAATTGGGGGATGCGCAGCGCGGCGAAATGCGCGGGGGCGTCACCCGATCTCGCGGCGCGGGTGTCGAGGATCGCCGCGATCGCGAAGCCGCCTGCGAGGAGCAGCAACGATGCGCGCGGCCAGGGGAGCAGGAGCGCTACCCCGGCAGTGCAGAAATAGAGCAGCATCGTTGCGATCTCGACCGCTGTCGATGCGCTGTGATCACCGAAGCCGAACCCGCGCCGCACCCCGCCGACAAAGGTCAGGATCATCGCGCCCCAGATTGTTACAAGCCACATCGCAATGCCGGGCCATGGCGCGGGCAGCGCCATGCACGCAATGGTTGCGGCTATGAAGGGGAGCATCGGCCCATAGCCGAAAAGGATGCTGTCGATCGGGGTCGCGCGGGTGTCGGGACGGTCCATGCCTTCCAAACCGGCTTGGCGGTAGAAGGGTTGCGACGTCGTAATGCATCCCCGTTAGCGATATGAAAAGGGCCGGAAGGTGTCGCCACCCTCCGGCCCCTTTTTCGTGCATGTGGCTGGCAGGGCCGGTTCGTACCGGCCCCCGCGCCATGGATCAGAAATCCATGCCGCCCATGCCACCCATTCCGCCCATGCCACCGGGCATGCCGCCACCGGCACCGCCCGAATTGCTGTCTTCCGGCAATTCGGCAACCGTGGCTTCGGTGGTGATGAGCAGACCGGCGACCGACGCTGCGTCCTGCAGTGCGGTACGAACGACCTTGGTCGGGTCGATCACGCCGACCTGCACCAGGTTTTCGTACACATCGGTCGAGGCGTTGAAGCCCATGTTCGAATCGTTGCCGTCGAGCAGCTTGCCCGAAACGACCGCACCGTCGAAGCCGGCATTCTGCGCGATCTGACGAAGCGGGGCGTATAGTGCCTTGCGGACGATATCGACGCCGCGGGTCTGGTCGTCATTCTCACCCGTAACGCCTTCCAGCGCCTTGGTGGCGTACAGAAGCGCGGTGCCGCCACCGGGGACGATACCTTCTTCCACGGCCGCGCGGGTCGCGTGCAGGGCGTCGTCGACGCGGTCCTTGCGTTCCTTCACTTCGACTTCAGTCGCGCCGCCAACCTTGATCACGGCAACGCCGCCGGCGAGCTTGGCGAGACGTTCTTGCAGCTTCTCACGGTCATAGTCGCTGGTGGTGGTTTCGATCTGCTGACGGATCTGGTCCGTGCGCGCCTTGATCGATTCGGCTTCGCCCGCGCCGCCGACAATGGTGGTGTTGTCCTTGTCGATGGTGACGCGCTTCGCCGTGCCGAGCATGTTCAGCGTGACGTTCTCAAGCTTGATGCCCAGATCCTCGCTGACGACTTCGCCCTTGGTCAGGATGGCGATGTCTTCCAGCATCGCCTTGCGGCGATCGCCGAAGCCCGGTGCCTTGACCGCCGCGACCTTCAGGCCGCCGCGCAGCTTGTTGACCACCAGCGTGGCCAGCGCTTCGCCTTCGATATCCTCGGCGATGATGAGAAGCGGACGACCCGACTGAACCACCGATTCGAGGATCGGAAGCATCGCCTGAAGGTTCGAAAGCTTCTTTTCGAAGATCAGGATATAGGGGTCCTGAAGTTCGACGTTCATCTTTTCGGGGTTGGTGACGAAATAGGGCGACAGATAGCCGCGGTCGAACTGCATGCCTTCGACGACGTCGAGCTCGAAATCGAGACCCTTCGCCTCTTCGACGGTGATCACGCCTTCCTTGCCGACCTTTTCCATGGCTTCGGCGATCTTCTCACCGACTTCCTTGTCGCCATTGGCGGAAATGGTGCCGACCTGGGCAATTTCCTGATTGCCCGACACGTCCTTCGAACGGCCCTTGATGTCGTCGACCACCTTCTTGGTGGCAAGGTCGATCCCGCGCTTCAGGTCCATCGGGTTCATGCCCGCCGAAACCGACTTCATGCCTTCGCGCACGATGGCGCGGGCAAGAACGGTCGCGGTGGTGGTGCCGTCACCGGCGACGTCGTTGGTCTTCGAAGCGACTTCGCGGACCATCTGCGCGCCCATATTCTCGAACTTGTCCTTAAGTTCGATTTCCTTGGCGACGGAAACGCCGTCCTTGGTGATGCGCGGAGCGCCGAAACTCTTTTCGATCACGACGTTGCGGCCCTTGGGGCCGAGCGTGACCTGAACCGCGTCGGCGAGAATGTCGACGCCGCGCATAATGCGTTCGCGCGCGTCGCGCGAAAATTTCACGTCCTTGGCTGCCATGTTGCTGTTCCTCTTGTTTATCGTGCCCCGGTGCGACCGGGGCGATACTGCGTTGCATTGCCTGACAAATTCAGGCTGCTCCGAACCGTGCCGGAGCGCGGCGGATCATCAGGCGACGATGCCCAGAATGTCGCTTTCCTTCATGATCAGAAGGTCTTCGCCCTCGACCCGGACTTCGGTGCCTGACCATTTGCCGAACAGAATGCGGTCGCCCGCCTTTACGTCGAGCGGGGTGATCTTGCCGTCTTCGGCCTTGGCACCGGTGCCGGCGGCGACGACTTCGCCTTCCTGCGGCTTTTCCTTGGCGGTGTCGGGGATGATGATGCCGCCGGCTGTCTTTTCTTCGGCCTCTACGCGGCGAACGAGCACGCGGTCGTGCAGCGGACGAAAGTTCATGCGCGCTATCCTTTCCTGCAAAAGTGAGTTTTAGCACTCACCCAGTGCGAGTGCTAACGAAGGCGGATATGCGAACGGCATCTCGTGTCGTCAACGGGTATGGGAACAAAAATCTGCAACGCCATGACAGGGCACGGCGAGCCGTGTTCGCGCTACGGCAAAAGCCCCAGCCGCGCCCGCATGCCCCATCTACCGCACAGCATCACCGCGGCAAAGGCAAGCCCGGTGGCCAGCCCGATCCATATGCCGACGCCTTCATAGCCGAGCGTGAAGCCGAACAGGATCGCAGTGCCGAACCCCGCCGCCCAATAGGAAAAGCCGGCGATGATCATCGGCACGCGGGTATCCTGAAGTCCGCGCAGTACGCCCGCCGCCACCGCTTGCGCCCCGTCGAACAACTGGAAAAGCGCGGCGACGGCGAGATACTGTACGGCAAGCGCGACCGTGCGCGCATTGGCCGCGTCGATGTCGAGATACAGCGAAACGAAGAATCGCGGCGCCAGCCAGAGCGCGACCGCAGTCAGTGCCATGAACCCGATTCCCATGGCGAGCGCCACGCGCCCCGCTATTGCGATCCAGCGATGATCGCGCGCGCCATAGGCCATGCCGACGCGGATGGTCGCGGCCTGCCCGATCCCCCAGGGCACCTGAAAGGAAAGCGCCGCGATCTGCAGCGCAACGGCGTGCGCGGCGACTTCGGTCACCCCGATCAGTCCCATCAGGAAGGCGGCGGCGCTGAACACCGCGCCTTCGAACGTCATGGTCAGCGCGATCGGCACGCCCAGCCGGACCAGTTCGGCAAACCGGCTCCATTCGCTGCGCCACCAGTTACCGAACAAATGATAGCGGCGCAGATGTCGGTCGGCGAACAGGATGCCGACATAGGCGGCGAGCATCGCGAAGCTGGTGATCGTGCTCGCCATTGCGGCACCTTGCAGTCCAAGCGCGGGGAAGCCCAGATTGCCGAATACCAGCACCCAGTTGCCGACGATATTGACGCCGAGCGCCAGCGCGGTGACGGCAAGTGCCCAGCCGGGACGGCCGAGCGCCGAAACGGTGATGCGCAGCACCGCCGATGCCATGGTGGGGATCATCGCGATCAGCAGGATGTCGAGGTAATCGCCCGCTGCAGCAGCAGCAGCCGGATTCTGCCCCAGCGCGCGCAGCACGGTTTCCCCGAACAGCAGAAATGGAAAGAGCGGGAGCGCGGCGAAGGTGCCGACCCACAGCGCCATTCGGAACGACCGGCGCACTTCGCGCACCGCATGGCCGCGTCGGCCCAGTTCGGCGGCGATAACGGGCGATGCCGCGCTTACCAGACCGATCAGGGCGAACATCAGCACCGTGTAATAATATACCCCCAGCGTCGCCGCGGCGAGCGCCTGGGTCCCCAGCCGCGCGACGAAGATAACGTCGCTGGCATAGACCGCCATCTGCAGCAGATTGGCAGCGACCAGAGGCCATGCAAGCCGCCACAGCGCACGCAGTTCGCCGCGCCAGTCGGCGGGTGCGGCACCGGTCAGGGGCGAGTGACTGAGCGGAAGCGAATCCATCGCCGGCGCCTGTAGCAGCCCGCGCGTGGTTTTGCGCACCGCTTTTGCCGCCGCGAGCTTTTCGCGCGAAACCAGCGGCGTATTGCCCGATTAACACTGTTTGTGTAGGCCAGGCGCGGTCGCGTCTGGCGGCGATATGTGCGGGAGAATGATTGGTGCAACTGGTACGCGGCGCCTGGAAAATCCTGGTGGGGATCAAGGACGCGCTCGTCCTCATCCTGTTGCTTGTCTTCTTCGGATTGTTGTTCGCGTTGCTTTCGGCACGGCCGGACAAGGCGTCGATCAGCAACGGCGCCCTGTTGCTTTCGCTGGACGGCACGATCACCGAACAGCCTGCAAAGGTTGATCCGACGGCGACGCTGACCGGCAGGAAGGTGACGCAGGAATTCGCGGTGCGCGACCTGTTGCGCGCGCTCGATTCGGCGGAGAGCGACGACCGGGTGAAGGCGGTCGTGCTCGACCTTGACGGGTTTCTGGGCGGCTATCCGGCGGCACTGACCAGCGTGGCGGAAAAACTCGCCGAAGTGCGCAAGAGCGGCAAGCCGGTGCTTGCCTATGCCACCGCCTATACCGATTCAGGCTATATGCTCGCTTCGGCCGCGAGCGAGATCTGGTCCGATCCCATGGGCGGCGTACTGATCCGCGGGCCGGGCGGGTCGCAGCTATATTACAAAGGGCTGATCGACAAGCTGGGCGTTAACGCGCACATCTATCGCGTTGGCACATACAAATCGGCGGTCGAACCCTATATGCGTTCCGACCAGTCGCCCGCCGCGCGCGAAGCGATGCAGGCATTGTACGGCACGATTTTCAGCCAGTGGCGCGAAGCGGTCGCGAAACTCCGTCCCCAGGCCGATATCAAGACCATTCTTGCCGATCCCGCATCGGCGATCGAAGCGGTAAATGGCGACCTGTCCCAGGCTTCGTTGCGCTATAAGCTGATCGACCATGTCGGGGACCGGATCGCATTCGGGCAGCGCGTCGCGAAGATCGTCGGAACCCCCGATGACCGGCCCGCCGGCAGCTTCAACACGATCGGCTATCGCGACTGGCTGTCGGTTCATCCGCTTTCGACATCGGGCGATGCGATCGGGGTCATCACCGTGGCGGGCGAAATCGTCGATGGGGAATCGGGGCGTGACACGGCCGGCGGCGAAACGATTTCGCGACTGATCCTCGACGCGCTGAAGGACGACAAGGTGAAGGCGCTGGTGGTGCGCGTCGACTCGCCGGGCGGTTCGGCGCTTGCGTCCGAACAGATTCGCCAGGCGATCCTTCAGGCGCGCGCCAAGGGCCTGCCCGTCGTGACGTCGATGGGATCGCTGGCGGCCAGCGGCGGCTATTGGGTGTCGACCGCGGGCGAGGAGATTTTCGCCGAGCCGAACACGATCACCGGATCGATCGGCATTTTCGGCATCATCCCCACATTCGAGGATGCGCTGAAGAAAATCGGGGTGAACGCCGACGGGGTGAAGACGACGCCGCTATCGGGGCAGCCGGACGTGCTTGCCGGAACCAGCCCTGAATTCGACCGGATCATGCAGTCGCAGATCGAAAACGGCTATCAGCGTTTCGTGTCGCTTGTCGCCAAATCGCGCCACATGACGCCGCAGCGCGTCGACCAGATCGGTCAGGGCCGCGTCTGGGCGGGCGGCGATGCACGGCAGCTCGGCCTGGTCGACAAGTTCGGCGGGCTGGACGCCGCGATTGCCGAAGCGGCGAAGCGCGCGAAGCTGAAACCTGATAATGTCCATGCCGACTATCTCGCCGAAAAGCCGAGCGAGTTTGAAAAGCTGCTGTCGTCGCTGCTTCGGCAGGGCGATGACAAGGACAATGACCATGTCAGCGCGGGCAATGCCGACCTGTTCGCTCGCGTTGGTGCCGAACGCCGCGCGATGCTGGCGCAGGCGCTGGGCGATGCCCGGCGGCTGGTGCAGGCGGGATCGGTGCAGGCGCGTTGCCTCGAATGCGCGGGGCTGGGTCCGGTCGCGCCGTCGGCCGGGGATCGCGAACTCGCCCGGATGGTGATCGAACACGCCGTTCCCTGATCGCCTGCGATAAGGAGGGCGCCCCCGCCTCAGCGTTTGCCGCGATAGGCGGGCAGCGCGATTTTCCAGTGGATCGCCGCGCCGCGCAGGCCGAAGCCCGCGCCGGTCGCCGCGAGCGCCGCGACGAACGACGGCGCACCCAGCAGGTGCAGCCCGACATAGGCCGAAGCCGCCAGCGCGGCGGCAGTGACATATAATTCGGGGCGCATCAGGATTGACGGTTCGTTGGCGAGCATGTCGCGGATGATGCCGCCGGCGCAGGCGTTTACGATGCCAAGTACGATCGCGGGTACCGGCGGAATGCCGAAGCCAAGCGATTTCGCCGCGCCGAACACCGCATAGGCGGCAAGACCGCTTGCATCGAGCCATGCGAACACCTTGCCCTGCCACCAGCGTTCGGGCGTCACCCAGACCAGCGTCGCCACCGCGATGCAGATCCCTGCGACCAGCCGGTCATGAACCCAGAACACCGGCGCGTCGATCAACAGGTCGCGCAGCGTGCCGCCGCCCACACCGGTGATCAGTGCGAAGAAGGTGGCGGTGACCAGCGTCTGCCCGGCGCGAGTCGCGGCAACCGCCCCCGTCGCGGCGAACACCGCGATGGAGACGAGGTCCAGCCAGGGGAGCAGCGGTCCGATTTGCCAAGCGAGGGGCGGGGTCATGGCGCGCGCCCTTAGCCGCTTTTGATGCCGCTGCAACCATGGCGTGACCGGCGGGGCCCCGATTTTGGTGAATTTATTGCGCGCACGGGGTGGAAAGCCATGGCGCAATGCGCGAAAAGGCGCGCCATGCAACGCACATCCGTTCCGCTTTTCGGTGCAGCGCTTCTTCTTGCCGCGCTGGCCGGTTTCGTCGATGTTCTGGCCTATACCAGCATCGGTGGTTTCTTCGCTTCGTTCATGAGCGGCAATACCACCCAGCTGGGGATCGGGCTTGGCTATGCGCAATGGGGCGACGTGTTCACTGCCGGGTCGCTGATCACCGCCTTTCTGTGCGGCGTCGTGGTGTCCGCCATCGTTGCGCAGGCGACGCCGGGCACCGCCCATGCGCCGGTGATGATGACGTGCACGGTGTTTCTGGTCATCGCAGCCATTCTGCGCATGGCGGGGTTCGACGGCCTTGCGGTGATCGCGCTTGCCGCCGGAATGGGCGCGGAAAACGGCGTGTTCAGCCGCAACGGCGATATCCGCATCGGGCTTACCTATATGACGGGAACGCTGGTTCGCTTCGGTCAGAAGCTTGCCAATTCGCTGATGGGGCGCGACGCACGTTTTGCCTGGGTGCGCGATTTCGCCCTGTGGCTTTCCTTTTTCGGCGGGACCGTCATCGGCGCGATTGCATATCGGTCGGCGCACGATCGCAGTTTCTGGATCGCGGCGCTGGTGTCGGCGGTGATGACCGCGCTGTTCGCGCTGCTGGCGCGGACCAGCCTGCTGCGCCGCGACGGCGAACCGGCTTGACTCCAGCGTGCTGCGCCGGTAGCTGCGCGCACTTCGCAATCGGCCCCGCACCCCGGTGAAGCGGCGGCCCTGCGCATATGCGTGGGCGATAACCGGGACCGCGATCAGGAAGCATATGCGCTTCCGGGTCAACGTCATTCGCAATTGAGGAAAATAAGATATGTCGAAGCGTTCGAGCGCCAAGTATAAAATCGACCGCCGGATGGGCGAAAACATCTGGGGTCGTCCCAAGAGCCCGGTGAACAAGCGCGAATACGGCCCCGGCCAGCACGGCCAGCGCCGCAAGGGCAAGATGTCGGATTTCGGCATCCAGCTGCGCGCCAAGCAGAAGCTGAAGGGCTATTACGGCGATATCACCGAAAAGCAGTTCAAGCGCTCCTATGAGGAAGCGTCGCGCATGAAGGGCGATACCTCGCAGAACCTGATCGGCCTGCTTGAACAGCGCCTCGACATGGTCGTCTATCGCGCCAAGTTCGCGCCGACGATCTTTGCCGCTCGCCAGCTTGTCAGTCACGGCCATGTCCGCGTCAACGGCGTGAAGTGCAACATCGCGTCGCGCCGCATCGTGCCCGGTGATGAAATCACGCTGGGGTCCAAGGCGCAGGAAATGGCGCTGGTGATCGAGGCGCAGAGCCTGCCCGAGCGCGAGATTCCCGATTATGTCGCCCCCGACGGCGCGGCAAAGGTGACCTATACCCGCGTGCCGCAACTCGACGAGGTTCCCTATCCGGTGAAGATGGAGCCGAACCTGGTGGTCGAATTCTATTCGCGCTGATTATTCGGCCCGAATGGCGAAAAACGGGGCGGTCCGATCGGGCCGCCCTTTTTTATTGTCGGTTCGACAAGACGCCATGCCTCGCTATGGTACACCCCGGGTTCAACGGGGGAGACCTTTCATGCGCACCATATTCGCCATCAGCGCCATAATATCTACACTTGCAACGCCTGCTTATGCGCAGACCACGACGGCCGCGCCCGACCTGTCGGTCGACACGCTGAAATCGGTGACGAAGGAACTGTCCGACGACAAGTTCGAAGGACGCGCTCCGGCAAGCGAGACGGAGCCGGCCGTGCTCGATTACATCGTCAGCCGGTTCAAGGCGGCGGGGCTGAAGCCCGGCAATCACGGCAAATGGCTTCAGGACGTACCGCTGGTCGAGATTACCGCGCAGAATGTGAAGCCGCTGACCTTCACCGGCGGCAGCGCGCCGATCAGCCTCGACTATCGCACCGATATGGTGGTCGCCACGTATCAGGTGACGCCGAAAATCGACCTTTCGAACAGCGATGTCGTGTTCGTCGGCTATGGCATCAACGCGCCCGAGCGCGGGTGGAACGATTATGCCGGCGTCGATGTGAAGGGCAAGACGGTCGTCATTCTGGTCAATGATCCCGACTGGCAAACGATGAACCGCGATGGCCCCTTCGAGGGGCGGGCGATGACCTATTACGGCCGCTGGACCTATAAATATGAGGAGGCTGCACGGCAGGGCGCGGCTGCCGCTATCATCGTTCACCAGACCGAACCGGCATCCTATGGCTGGGGCGTGGTGCGGTCCAGCTGGACCGGGCCGCAGCTCGAACCCGATATCGCGGGCGATCATATGGACCAGTCGAAGGCGATCGGGTGGATTCAGCTCGACGCGGCGAAAAAGCTCTTCGCCGCAGCGGGCAAGGATTTCGACAAGCTCGCCGAAGCGGCGAAGCGCAAGGGCTTCCACGCGGTTCCACTGGGGTTGAAAGCGTCGACCGGCTTCGTCAATTCGATCCGGCGCCAGGCGTCGAAGAATGTGATCGGCATCCTGCCCGGAACCGAGGCTCCCGACGAAGTCGTGCTGTATTCGGCGCATTGGGACCATCTGGGTAAATGCGACGCGGTCGATGGCGACGATATCTGCAACGGCGCGCTCGACAATGCCAGCGGGGTGGCCGGGCTGGTAACGCTGGCGCAGGCAAATGCAAAGGCGGGGCCGACAAGGCGCAGCCAGGTGTTCCTTGCCGTTACGGCCGAGGAATCGGGTCTGCTGGGATCGGCCTATTATGCCGCCAATCCCGTCTATCCGCTGTCGAAGACGGTGGGCGGGGTCAATATGGACGTGCTCAACGCGAACGGCGCAACAAAGAATTTCGTCGTGGTCGGGGCCGGCAAATCCGAGCTTGAGGATATGATCAAGCCGCTGGTGGCGGATGAGGGGCGGGTAATCGAATCCGAACCGCACCCGGAAGCGGGCGGATATTATCGGTCCGACCATTTCAGTTTCGCCAAAAAAGGCGTGCCCATGCTCGACGCGACCAGCGGCAACGATCTGGTCAAGGGCGGCAAGGAAGCGGGTGAAGCCGCCGACAAGGATTATACCGACAATCGCTATCACAAGCCGCAGGACGAATATGATCCCGACTGGGATTGGTCGGGCGCGCTTCAGGACCTCCAAATCTATTACCGGCTCGGCCGCGAACTGGCCGAAGGCGATGCATGGCCGAACTGGTATGAAGGAAGCGAATTCCGCAAGATTCGCGATCAGTCGCGCGGCGGCGACTGACGGGCTTTTCGCCGGGCCGGGAAGCCGCTAGGTGCCCGGCAATGGCCAGCATAGCTTTACCCCCGCCGCCCGAATGGGCGCCGCACGAGGCCGTCTGGATCGGCTTTCCCAGCAATGCGGCGCTATGGGGCGATGCATTTCAGGCGGCGCAGCGCGAAACCGCCACTTTTGCGAACGCCGTCCATGCGGATGGTGCGGGGGAACGGGTGCTGCTGATCGCCGCGGATGAGGCGGCGGCCGGTGCGGCGCGCGCGCTGGTCGGTCCGGGCGTGCAGGTGGAGGTCGAGCGGTTCGGCGATGTCTGGCTTCGCGATACCGGCGTGATCCTTGACGGGGCGGGGCAGGCGCACCGGTTCGGGTTCAACGGCTGGGGCCGAAAATACGAATATCCGGGCGATGAAGATATCGGCGTGCGGCTGGCCGCGAAGCGCGCCATGGCCGTTGCCCAACATGATTGGGTGCTGGAAGGCGGCGCGATCGACGGCGACGGCACCGGTTTGATCGTGACGACGCGGCAATGCCTGCTCCATCCCAATCGCAACGGCGATGTCGACGAAGCGGCGACCGAGGCGCGGTTGCAGCGCGACCTTGGCTGTACGCGCGTGTTGTGGCTCGACGAAGGACTGGCGGCCGACCATACCGACGGGCATGTCGATAATCTGGCGCGTTTCGTCGCGCCCAACCTGCTCGCGCTTCCCGAACCGGCGGCGGACGATCCCAACGCGCATGTCTATGAAGCGGCGGCGCGCGCGGCGCGGGATTTCGGCGTCGATCTGGTGCGTATCCCGTCGCCCGGACGTGTGGTCGATTCGAACGGCGACATTGTGCCCGCCAGCCATATGAACTTTTATATCGGCAATGCCGCGGTCGTCGTCCCGCTATACGGGCAGGAAAGTGACGATCGCGCGGTCGCGGCGATCGGTGCGCTGTTCCCGGATCGCAAAACGGTCGGCCTGCGCGCCGATCATGTGCTGACCGGCGGCGGCAGCTTCCATTGCATCAGCCAGCAGATACCGGCGCGGTAAGGCAGCGCCTGCTTGTCGCGGCAGGGCGGTGATCCCATCTTTCGGCGAAAGGGGACTGCCATGCTCGTTTCACTTCTTGCCCTGTGGTTTGCGCTGCTGGTGCTTCCCCATATACCCGCCCGCCGCTGGCTGGAGCGCGCGCTGGTCGATGCGCCCGATTCGCCGCGTAACGGGGCTGCAATTCGCGTGCGGGCGGATTAGATAGCGGCCTATGACCGAGATCACCGTTGCCGCGCTGCAATGCGCCTTTTCGACCGAAACCGCCGCCAATATCGCCAAAATATCTGACATGGTGCGTGAGGCCGCGGGGCGCGGCGCTCAGGTCGTGCTGCCGCCCGAATTGTTCGAGGATCATTATTTCTGCCGCGTCGAGGATGAAGCGCTCTTCGCCAATGCGCGGCCCGCGGCGGACCATCCCAGCGTGATGGCGATGCAGGCGCTGGCGAGCGAATTGGCGATCCATATCCCGACCAGCTTTTTCGAAAGCGATGGGCCGCATCATTACAACAGCCTGGCGATGATCGGCCCCGATGGCCGGATCGCGGGGGTATATCGCAAAAGCCATATTCCCGACGGGCCGGGATATGAGGAGAAATTCTATTTCCGCCCCGGCAATACCGGCTTTCGCGTATGGGATGGGCCCGTTCCGATGGGCGTGGGCGTATGCTGGGACCAATGGTATCCCGAAGCGGCGCGAGCGATGATGCTGATGGGGGCGCAAGTTCTGTTCTATCCCACCGCGATCGGCAGCGAACCGTATGATGACGAGCTGGACACCGCGCGGATGTGGCGGCGCGCGATGCTGGGCCATGCGGTGTCGAACGTGGTGCCGGTCGTGGCCGCCAACCGCATCGGCAGGGAAGGTGATCAGACCTTTTACGGCACCAGCTTCATCTGCGACGAATGGGGCGATGTGCTTGCCGAACTGGGGCGCGAGGAGGAAGGCATCATCAGCGCGACGCTGGACATCGACCGGGCGAAGCGCCATCGCGCGGGCATGGGTTTCTTCCGCGATCGCCGCCCCGATCTGTACGGGCGGCTGGCGCAGGATGTTTAGCGTGGCGACCGCCGCCGATTGGCAGCGCGCTTTCGCTTCCCTATAGCGCGGCGTCATGGAGCGGCTGGACGGCGGCTCGGCGGTCCCGCCCGATTATCGTGGCGGTATCGTCGCGCTCGGCAATTTCGACGGATTTCATCGCGGGCACCAGGCAGTGGTCGGGCGCGCGATCGACCGGGCGCGGGAACAGGGCCGCCCGGCGATCGTCGCGACGTTCGATCCGCATCCGGTACGCTATTTCAAGCCCGATGCGCCGCCCTTCCGCCTGACCACGCTCGACCAGCGCCAGCGCCTGTTCGGCGAAGCGGGGGCGGATGCGATGCTGGTCTTCACCTTTGACGCACGTCTGGCGAAGCTGAGCGCGCGCGAATTCGCCGAACATCTGGTCGGGCCGCTGGGTGCGGCCGGTGTGGTGACCGGGGAGGATTTCACCTTTGGCCGCGGGCGCGAAGGCGATGTCGCGATGCTGCGAGCGCTGGGTGAAACGCTCGGCTTCACCGCCGAGGCGGTCGCCCCGGTGGGGGATGGCGCGGCGGTCGTTTCGTCGAGCCGGATTCGCACCCTCCTTCAGCAAGGGCATCCGCGCGAGGCGGCGCAACTGCTCACCCGGCCGTTCGCGATTCGCGGGGTTGTGGAGCCGGGCGCGAAACTGGGGCGCGAACTCGGCTATCCGACCGCCAATCTACGGCTGCACAGCTATCTGCGCCCGAAATACGGGATTTACGCGGTGCGCGGGATGTTGCCCGATGGTCGCATCGTTGATGGCGCGGCCAATCTGGGTATCCGCCCCAGCATCGACCCGCCGACCGAACTGCTCGAACCGTATTTCTTTGATTTCTCCGGCGATTTATACGGCCGGACGATCGAGGTCGAACTGATCGAATATCTGCGCGGCGAAGAAAAGTTCGACGATCTGGATGCCCTCAAACGGCAGATGGAGATCGATTGCGATCGCGCGCGTGCGGTGCTGAGCACTCGCTAACCGGCATCGGCCCGGTTCGCATGTAGAAATCCGATCTATCCCGGTTCAGTCGGATGAGCCGCAGCCGGACCCGGTGCCAGCGGTTGAGCGCGTCCCAGCCCCCGGCCGCTCGCGCCGCTTCGATCTGCGCCTCTACATGCGCTGACGCGGCGGTGCCGTGCCGCGCAAGGATGGACCGGGCAATCCGGCCGATATCGTCTTGTGTCGATCCCATTTTGTTGCTCCCTGCGATAGGGTCTTCGCATGATCGACTCCTGCCGGTGGCGCGGGGTTCCGGCAAATGATGGTCAATGATTCGTTGCGGCGTGGGCCATGGGGGAGATTTCCCGCTTTTTTTGCGCTGCCACCTGCTTTAACGCTGCGCGCACTCATGACCGACGAAACCAAGGACTATCGCGACACCGTCTTCCTGCCGAAGACGGATTTCCCCATGAAGGCAGGGCTTGCCCAGAAGGAGCCCGCCATTCTGGAACGCTGGGCGCGCATCGGCATTTACGCCAGGCTGCGCGAGAGCCGCGCGGGCGCGGAGCGGTTCATCCTGCATGACGGCCCCCCTTATGCGAATGGCGACCTGCATATGGGCCATGCGCTGAACAAGATCCTGAAGGATCTGGTGGTGCGCAGCCAGACCCTGCTGGGCAAGGACGCGCCCTATGTGCCCGGCTGGGACTGTCACGGCCTTCCCATCGAATGGAAGGTCGAGGAAGCGTATCGCAAGAAGAAGCTGAACAAGGACGAGGTCGATCCGGTCGCGTTCCGCGCCGAATGCCGCGCCTATGCCGAAAAATGGGTCGATGTGCAGCGCGACCAGTTTCAGCGGCTGGGCGTGATCGGCGACTGGGACGATCCGTACCTTACCATGAAGTTCGAGAGCGAGGCGATCATCGCGGGCGAGCTTTTGAAATTCGCCGAGCGCGGGCAGCTATATCGCGGTGCGAAGCCGGTGATGTGGTCGCCGGTCGAAAAGACCGCGCTGGCCGAGGCTGAGGTCGAATATGAGGACATCGCCTCGACCCAGATCGATGTCGCGTTCGAGATTGTCGAAGCGCCGAACGCACCGGAGCTGCGCGGTGCGCATGCGGTAATCTGGACCACGACGCCGTGGACGATCCCGGTTAATCAGGCCTTGGCTTATGGCGAGGCGATCTACTACCAGCACCTCAAAGCTAGTGATGGGAACAGGTATGTTATTGCCTTCGACCTCATCGATAAGTTCTTGGAGCGGACTGGTTTAACGATCGAAAAATTTGATGACGAACCGAGCGATACCGACGATGTCGAGGCCTTAAAGCAATTTGTTCGGCATCAGTTTCAAGGTATCCAGCTCGCCGGAGCCAAGGCCCGCCACCCGATGCATGCGCGCGGCGAGTTTTACGCAAAGCTGCGCCCGTTCCTTGATGGGTCGCATTTCGTCACGACCGATGCGGGTACGGGACTCGTCCATATGGCACCCGACCATGGCGAGGACGATTTCCTGCTGTGCAAGGCGAATGGCATCGATCCCGTTTTCGCGGTAATGGACGATGGTCGCTATCGCGACGACTGGCCTTGGCTAGGCGGTGACGACGATCGACGCCGGAGCGTTATCAACGATAACTTTACTGCGCCGGACGGTCCGATTTGCAATGACCTGCGGGACGCTGGTGCATTGCTATCTGCGCGAAACGACAAGTCGACGCGTCACAGCTATCCGCATAGCTGGCGGTCGAAGGCGAAGATCATCTTCCGCTGCACGCCGCAATGGTTCATCCCGATGGATGCGCCGCTCGATCAGCCGCTGCCCGAACGGGTGCGTGAAGGCCATGCGGTTGGCGAGGACATTGCCGAAGCTACGGGGATGCACGTCAATGAAGATTCGCTCCCCCCGGCGAGCGCTGCGGTCAACCATAATGGCGCGACGCTTCGCGGTACTGCGCTCGACGCGATCGAACAGACGCGCTGGGTGCCCGAACGGTCGAAGAACCGCATCCGTTCGATGGTCGAAGGCCGCCCCGACTGGGTAATCAGCCGCCAGCGCGCCTGGGGCGTGCCGATCCCGCTGTATGTTCATCGCACCAGCGGCGATTATCTGCGCGACGAAGGCGTGAATGGCCGCATCCTCGATGCGTTCCGCGAGAGCGGCGCGGATGCATGGTTTTCCGCCGATCATCAGGCGCTGCTCGGCGGCGACTATGATCTGGCCGATTATGAGCCGGTCACCGACATTCTCGACGTGTGGTTCGATTCAGGGTCGACGCACGCTTTCGTGGTCGAGGCGCGCTATGGCGAGGGGGTTCGCGCCGACCTGTATCTGGAAGGGTCGGACCAGCATCGCGGCTGGTTCCAGTCGTCGCTGCTCGAAAGCTGCGGCACGCGCGGGCGTGCGCCCTATGACGCGGTGCTCACCCATGGTTTCGCGCTCGACAAAAACGGGCGCAAAATGTCCAAGTCGATCGGCAATGTCGTCGACCCGCTGAAGATCATGGACCAGTCGGGCGCGGACATTTTGCGGCTGTGGGTGGCGAGCACCGATTATTTCGAGGATGTGCGCATCGGCGATGAGGTGCTGAAGGGCACCAGCGATACCTATCGCAAGCTGCGCAACAGCTTCCGCTACATGCTTGGCGCGCTCGACGGGTTTTGCGAAGAGGAAAAGGTTCCGGTGCGGGAAATGCCCGAACTGGAACTGTATATTCTTCACCGCCTCGGCGCGCTGGATGCCGAACTTCGCAGCGCGGTCGATGCGTTTCAGTTCCATCGCTATGCCCGCGCGCTCAGCGAGTTTGCGAACGAGGACCTTTCTGCCTTCTTCTTCGATATCCGCAAGGATTGCCTGTATTGCGACGCGGCCGATTCGCCGCGCCGCCGCGCCTATCGCACGGTGCTGGACATCCTGTTCCACGCGCTGGTGCGCTATGCTGCGCCGATCCTGGTCTTCACCGCCGAGGAAGTGTGGCAGACCCGTTTCCCCAGCGAGGACGGGTCGGTGCATTTCGAAACCTGGCCCGACCTGCCCGACCTGCCGGGCGACGATGCGATCAGCACCAACTGGGCCGATGTCAGAGCGCTTCGCGAGCGCGTGACCGAAGCGATCGAACCGCTGCGCCGCGAAAAGGTGATACGTTCCAGCAACGAAGCAGAGATATGGGTGGCGGAAATGCCGTTGCCTGCCGATCATCTGTCCGAAATCTTCATTTCGTCCGAAGTTCATCGCGGCGAAGGCGAAATCAAGGTAGAGCGCACCGGCAAGAACAAATGCGGCCGGTGCTGGCGACACCTGCCCGAAGTCGAAGCGGACGGCGCGCTATGCTATCGTTGCGCCGAGGTTGTGAGTAGATGAATCGAACCCGAATCATGGCGCTGATCGTGGCGCTGACCGTTTTTGTGGCGGACCAGCTGGTCAAATGGCTGGTGACCGGCCCGCTTGGTGTCGACCAGTTGGGCGACGTGCTTCGCGTGTTGCCGATATTCAATCTGCGCTATGTCGAAAATATCGGCGTGTCGCTGGGCCTGCTGCCGGCGGGAAGCGCCGCGATGCGCTGGGCGCTGGTCGGGCTTACCGCCGCGATCGCGCTGGGTGTCGCCGTCTGGATTTCGCGCGAGAAAAGCCGTCCCGACCTGGTGGCGCTGGGACTGGTGCTGGGCGGGGCGCTCGGCAATATCCTCGATCGCGTGCGGCTTGGCTTCGTGGTCGATTATGCCGACCTTCATTTCGGTAAGTTTCAACCCTTTTTGGTCTTCAACGTCGCCGATGCGGCGATTACCATCGGCGTCCTGATCCTGCTCGCGCGTGCATTTCTGGTGCGCGACAAGGACAAGAAACATCGCGCCACAGTGGAGAATGCGAATGCGTAAATCTTTGGTAACCGCAGCGGGGCTGGGCGCCCTGGTGCTGCTCTCCGCCTGCGGACGAAGCACGCTGCTCCACAAGGGACCGGACGAATTTTCGGTCGCGCGCCAGCCGCCGCTGGTGATCCCGCCCGATTATTCGCTGACCCCGCCCCAGCCGGGCGTGGCGCGCGCGAATGAGGACCCCGCCTCACAACAGGCACTCGAGGCGATGTTCGGCGGCCCTGCAAAGCGCAGCGCGGTCGAGAGCGAGGCGTTGAACGCTGCTGGCAACGACACGTCCGATCCGGGCGTGCGGTCGGCCGCGGGCGACACGGAAACCCGCGTCGTCGACAAGGGCAGCACGACCCGCGACATCGTTGCCGCCCCGGCGGGCGACGGGCAGGATGCGCGGGTGACCACGCCGCAATAGCGTGTTGCGCGCTGGCGAGGCGCAAACCAGCCGAACGAAAAAGCGCCGCCTTGCTGTTTTCAGGGCGAGGCGGCGCTTTTTGTGTTCAGCGCGTCAGAAGGAGGCGCCGATGCTGAAGATTACGGCACCATCGGCACCGATATCTTCCTTGTAATTATTGCCGTCCGCCCAGACACTTTCGGGCGCGTCGGTATTCACATAGGAGATGCCCAGCGTGAGCATTTTCCAGTTGGTGGTCGCACCGATCGAATAATCCATCACATCGCCGTCAAGCCCGCCAAGGAAGCTGTCGCTTTTCGCGTAACCGATATGACCGTTCAGCGAGACAGGGGTATTGGGGATGGCGGTGCTGACATCGCCATGGACATAGACCGAGGAATAATCGCTGATCGCCGACTGTTCCCAAGCATAGTTGACGCCGACCTTCGCCTCCAGCGGACCAAGCGTGCCCGACAGGTTGAGATAGGGTTCGAAGAAGTCGGTGTCGTAATTCCCGTGCTTGGGATAGAGATAATATAGCAGGCCCGCATCGACGGTTATGCCCGGCGACACTTCGGTGCTGTAGCCGCCGTACAGATCAACCTCGGTATTGCCGGCGAAATTGATGCTCGAAGCCCAGGTGCCGACATAGAAGCCGGTATCGCTGTTGATGTTCAGCGTGCCCTGAATCGCCGCGTTTTCGCCGTTCTGGGTGAAGCCGCGAAAGCGATAGTCGCTGACCAGCGTCGCGCCGCCGCTGACCGTGATGGGAGACGGCGGGGCGGTGTCCTGCGCCAGTGCGGGTGTCGCCGTGGCAAGCAGGGCCGTCCCGGCAATAAGCATGGTAGTGAAGCGCATCGTGTCCCTTTCTTCAGACGTTGCGATGTCACTCCTGCGGCCGCCCGCCCGCGCGTCGTTGAAATGCGCGCAGTGACAGCGACAGGGCGATAGTGCCGCTGCCAAAGCACGCGCACAATAAAATTCGCGTTAATGCGAAATTACGGTAATAACCTGTTGCGCACCCGCCACATAGCGACAGATGTGAATTCCGATTATTTTACCGCTATCATCGCGTCGACTTCCACTGCCGCGCCGAGCGGAAGAACCGCAACGCCGACCGCGCTGCGGGCGTGCCGTCCGGCTTCCCCGAACAGCGACTGCATTAACTCCGAAGCGCCGTTGGCGACCTTTGCCTGATCGATGAAATCCGGCGCGCTGTTGACGAATACGCCAAGCTTCACAATCCGTTCGACCCGGCCGAGATCGTTCAGCGCGCGGCGCATCTGCGCCACCAGCATCACGGCGCAGCGCTGCGCCGCCTGCTGACCATATTCGATATCGCGATCCTCGCCCAGGCGGCCGGACATCAATTCTCCGTCGCGAAAGGGAAGCTGGCCGGAAATATGAAGAAGGCCGCCATGTTCGACGGTCGGCAGATAGGATGCGACGGGCGCCGCCGCCTCCGGCAGGGTGAGCCCCAATTGCTTCAGCCTGGTTTCGATCGAGTCGTTCATCGTCTGTCTGTCCTGTCCTTCAATTCATTCGGCGGGCGCACCGGAAAGGCGCGCCAATATCCATTTCTGCGCCGCCCGCCAGTCATCGATTCGCGCATGCGCGTCGGGGGCGGGCGCAATATGCGGGGCGAGGTCGGGTTCGGAAACCATGTGCAGCCGGTGAACGCCGGGCGCATGTTCGGCAACCGAACTGTGATGCACGGCAAGATCGTCCACGAAAACCGTGACCGGGCCGCCATGTTCCGCCACCAGCCGTGCCACCGGATCGCCCTTGCCCCCCTGATTGCACTCCACGCGATGGCGGATGCCATGGGCGGCAAGCTGTTCGATGCGGTGATCGCGGCAATGGTCCTGAAGATTGGTAAGGACCACGATATCGGCGACCTCGGCAATCGCGCCCAGCGCTTCGCGGGCATGGGGGACCAGCGTCTGGCGATCCATCTGCGCCGGGAAGAAACCGCTGAGCAGCGCCCACATTTCCTCTCGCGCCACCGGATCCCCGGAGGGCCGGCGGCGCATCGCCTGTTCGAAGCTGCCCTGTTCGACCAGAAAGTCGATGTCGTGCTCTTCGTCCAGCCACGCGCCGAAATGCCGCACCATGTGCAGCAATACCTCGTCGCAGTCGCAGATCATCAGCGGTCGCATAGGTCCTCCAGCGTACGCCGCGCAGCTATCATGTCGCCGGGTTCGATATCCAGCGCCTCTGCGCAGGCGAGCAGATCGGGTTCGTAATTTTCCAGAAAGCGCAGCGTTGCGGCGAGCAGGCCCGGATCGTCCGCGCGCTGTCGCAGCGTTTCGACATCAAGGCCGGTCAGCGCCAGCAGACGTTCGGCGCGCGAATCGGAACGCAATATCCACCCAAGCGCGCCAAGCGCCGTAATCAGTGCCGATTCGTTTGGGTTGGTGTCGGTTGCCGCCATCGTTAAAGCTACACCAGTTACACAGGGGAAATGGGGCCGTGGCAAAGACCGTGCTCGTTGTCGAGGACAACGAACTCAACCTGAAGCTGTTTTGCGACCTGCTGCGCGCGCACGGTTATACCGCCGAACCGGTGCGCGACGGGCGCGAGGCGGTGGCGCGCGCAAAAGAAGTGTCGCCCGATCTGGTGATTACCGACATCCAGTTGCCGCATGTCACGGGTCTGGAACTGATCGGCCGGTTGCGCGCCGACAGGACATTGAAAAACGTGCCGATCATGGCAGTTACCGCCTATGTCGGGCGCGAGGATGAGGAACGGGTACGCGCCGCGGGGGCCAATGCCTATGTGTCGAAACCGATCGCGCTGGCGCGGTTCATCGAAGAGGTAAAGGCACTCGCCTGACCGGTGCGAGGCGCACACGAACGGGGCCGTCGCCGCGGCCCCGGATCATCCTGCAACGTGATCGGGCAGGCGGACGGCCTGCCCCAGGATCACTTGATCTTCGCTTCCTTGAAATCGACGTGCTTGCGCGCGATCGGATCATATTTGCGGAAGGTCAGCTTTTCGGTCTGGTTACGCGGATTCTTCTTCGTCACGTAGAAGAAGCCGGTATCAGCCGTGCTGACGAGCTTGATCTTCACGGTGGTCGGCTTGGCCATGACCCAAATGTCCTTCGAGGCTTCGATTAAACGTAAAAAGCGGCGCTCGCCCAGCCAGGCCGGACCCGCCGCTTACAGACGCGGCCGCATGGCGCAAAAGCGGCCGCTTTGTCAAGCGTCAGCGCTGATCCACCGACTATTAACCGTGGTTCGTGTACGATGCCAGACGAAAAGCGGGGGTGTTGCGGATGACGGGGCATCATGCACCGGGCCATATGTTGAAGCGGCAGCGGGCGATGCGCAATGATTCGGCACCGGGCGCCAGCTGATCGATAGCAAATGGATTCGCTGGTTCCAGCCTTTATCGCGGTGCTGATTGCGTCCGCCACCGACCGCAACGCATGGCTCGCGGCAATTCTGGGCGAACGCTATCGCGCACCGGCGCGCCTTTGGGCAGGCATCGTCCTTGCCCAGATAGCGCTCGCGGCGATCGCGGTCGGCGGGGCGGCCATGGTGCGTCCGATGATGAACGAACGATCGGGGGCGTTGCTGCTTGCGCTGGCCATGCTCGCCGCGGGCATGGGCATGATGTTCCGCACCAGGCAACCCGACCGGTTGGAGCGATGGCGACTGGGGGCGGCGATCAATTCGTTCGTCGGTACATTCCTCTTGGGGTTTGGCGAACGCGCGCAATTCCTGCTCTTCGCGCTTGCGGTGCAAGGGCCGTATCCATGGCTGGCCGGGGTCGGCGGCGCACTGGGGAGCGCAGTGGCGATCATCCCTGCACTGATGCTCGGCGAAGCGGGGTGGCGGGCGCTTCCGCTGCGCGCGATCAGTGTAGCGGGCGGGGTCGCCTTCCTGCTGATCGGGGCGTTTGAAATGCTGAGCGCGATTGAAATTATCTAAAGTCTCGATTGCAGTAATCGGCTCTTTTCCGCGCTTCCGGCGGACCCAATATGGGTTGGGTTCGTTTGTGAAACGAGTTTTGAATTGAAGATTTGAAAGGAATCGCAGATGGCAGAGACCGCGCTCGACACCCCCACCGATCTGAAGGGCAACGAGACCAAGACCGTTGCCCAGGCGCTGAACGGTATTCTGGCCGACAGCTATGCGCTGTACCTGAAAACCAAGAATTTTCATTGGCATATGTCAGGTCCGCATTTCCGTGATTATCACCTGTTGCTGGATGATCAGGCGACGCAGATCCTGTCGACCACCGACGACATCGCCGAACGCGTGCGCAAGACGGGCAATACGACGCTGCGTTCGATCGGCGACATCGCCCGGCACCAGTCGATCAAGGATAATGATGCCGATTTCGTGAAGCCCGAAGACATGCTTTCGGAATTGCGCGACGATAACCTTGCGCTCGTCGCAAGCCTGCGCAAGGCAAAGGATATTGTCGACGAAGCCAAGGACAATGCGACCAGCGGGATTCTGGACGACTGGACCGATCAGGCGGAAGAACGCGCATGGTTTTTGTTCGAGGCAAGCCGACGCTGATCTGTAGTGCAGGTCCAGAAGGCCGGTACAAAGGGGCCGTTCCGCCGCGAGCGGCCCTTTTTCATTTTCCGGAACCTGGACAATAGTCCGCGCGCTGTCATGGCGTATTTCAGGGAGAAAGTATCATGCTCAAACTTGCACTGACTTTTCTGGTGATCGGCGTCGTGTTGGCGGTGCTCGGTTTTGGTGGAATCGGTGGCGCGTTCATCGGCATTGCCAAGATACTGTTCTTTATCGCTCTTGCGCTGTTCGTGCTCTTCCTTGTGCTGGGGTTGATTGCGGGAAAGAAAGTGAAAGACGCGATCGATTAAAGTTTTGGCAAGTCGCGTAGCCCGACATAATGAAGGGGTGGATTTAGCTGGAGGCGCCCCATGGCAAACTTGCCTGCACTTTGCGTTGCGGTTGCGCTGACTGTTTCCACCCCGGCGGCGGCGCAGAATGTCCGTTCGGCACAGCCCGGCGTTCCGCCGGCCGTCGCCGACATAAATTCGCTTTCCTGGCTTGCGGGAAGCTGGGAAGGCGAAGGAATGGGCGCACGCGCAAGCGAAACCTATTCGGCACCCACCAGCGGTCAGATCGCCGGTCATTTCGTCATGGCGGGCGAGGACGGGAAGGTCGCTTTTTACGAACTGATGCAGATCGTGCCGCGCGGCGAATCGCTGGTCTACCGGCTGCGTCATTTCAACGCCGACCTGACCGGTTGGGAAGATGCCAAGGGCGGCAAGGCGGTGGAGTTTCCGCTGCTGGCTGTAGAGGGTGAGGATTTCTATTTCGACGGACTGACGCTGGATCGTGACGGTGACGACGCGCTTACCGTCTGGGTGGCGATCGAACAGGACGGCACCGTCGAGGAAGTCCCCTTCCGGTATCATCGGATGGATTGATCGGGCGGGACCAAGCGTCGTGTCGGGGCGTTTGATCAGCCATGCATGACTTTGCCGAACTGCTCGACCGGCTGATCTATACCCGATCGCGAAACGCCAAGCTGAAGCTGATCGCTGATTATCTGCGCGCCGTGCCTGATCCCGATCGGGGATGGACGATGGCGGCGCTGACCGGCGATATCGACCTGAAAGGCGTGAAATCGTCGGTCATCCGCGCGATGATCGAAGAGCGGGTCGACCCGCTGCTGTTTCGGATGAGCCGCGATTTCGTTGGCGATACTGCTGAGACAGTTGCGCTGCTATGGCCCGAACCCGATGCGGCGCGCGCCGAAACGCTGCCTGGTGATGAATTGCGGGTGGCGCAGGTTATCGAGCGATTGACCGGCCTGACGCGTGCACAGGCCCCCGACATACTTGCCGAGATGCTCGACCGGCTGGCGATAGAGGAGCGGTTTGCGCTGCTGAAGCTGGCAACGGGCGGGCTTCGCGTAGGCGTATCGGCGCGGCTTGCCAAGACGGCGCTTGCCCAGGCGTTCGATCTGGATGTCGATGCGGTGGAGGAGGTGTGGCACGGGCTGAAGCCGCCTTATCTGCCGCTTTTCGCATGGGGAGAGGGGCATGGCGAGCAACCGACCCCGGCCGATGTTCCCGTATTCCGCCCGTTCATGCTGGCGCACCCGCTGGAAGATGCGCGGGTCGATCTGTCCGATTATGCCGCGGAATGGAAATGGGACGGCATCCGCGTGCAGATCGTTCGCGTTGCGGGCGAGACCCGGCTGTACAGCCGTGCGGGCGACGACATTACCGGCAGCTTTCCCGATGTGGCGGAGGCGTTTGCAATCGAAGGCGTGCTCGACGGCGAGTTGCTGGTTCGCGGCGAGGGGCAGGGCGGCGCGCTGGACGATGGGGGCGGCGCGGCGAGCTTCAACGCGCTGCAGCAGCGGCTGAACCGCAAGACGGTGACGGCCAGGATGCTTCGCGAAAGCCCGGCATTCGTTCGCTGTTATGACATTCTGTTCGACGGTGCGCAGGATGTGCGTGCGCTGCGCTGGGAAGAACGGCGGGTTCGGCTGGAACGGTTCGTTTCGCGCACGGGATCGGATCGGTTCGATATATCGAGCCTGATCGAAGCGGCCGATTTCGACGCGCTGGCGCAAATTCGCGAAGCCGCGCGCGAAGGGGCGATCGAGGGCGTGATGCTGAAACGGCGCGATTCGGCCTATGTCGCTGGAAGGCGCGTCGGGCTATGGTATAAATGGAAGCGCGATCCGCTGACCGCCGATTGCGTGATGATGTATGCCCAGCGCGGCAATGGACGGCGTTCGAGCTTCTATTCGGACTATACCTTTGGCTGCTGGACCGAATCGGGCGAATTGCTGCCGGTGGGGAAAGCCTATTCGGGATTTACCGACGAGGAACTGAAATGGCTCGACCGATTCGTGCGTAATCATACGGTCGACCGGTTCGGGCCGGTTCGCGAAGTCGAAAAGACGCTGGTGCTGGAGGTCGCGTTCGATTCGGTCCATGATTCGAAGCGGCATAAATCGGGGCTGGCGATGCGCTTTCCCCGAATCAGTCGTATCCGGCGCGACAAGCCGGCCGAAGAGGCCGACCGGATCGATACGCTCAGGCGGATGATCGTGTAAGGCTGGTTACGGCCAGGCGATCTGAAACAATGTGGGCCAGTTCTTGCCGGTGACGAACAGCCTTCGCCCCTTCGCATCCCAGGCAATGCCGTTGAGCACCGAATCGACGTCATGCGCATCGATTTCCTTCGCCAGCGTCGTCAGGTCGATGACCTTCGTCACGGCGCCGGTTTCAGGATCAATCTGCACGATTGCGTTCTGACGCCAGACATTGGCGAGGATCGTGCCGTCCACCCATTCCAGTTCGTTGAGATTGGCAAGCGGGCGTCCAGCGAACGTCACCGTCACCCGCCGCCGTTCGGCAAAACTTTTCGGGTCGAGAAAGCGAAGCTGCGCCGTGCCGTCGGAAAGGATGAGGTCGGTTGCAGTGGACGTCATTCCCCAGCCTTCGCCAGGATAGTTGAAAGCGCCGACCTGTCGCAGCGAAGCCCGGTTCCAGCGAAAGCCTTTGCCCGATTTCCACGTAACGCTGACGATCTGATCGCCCCAGGGGGCAATGCCTTCGCCAAAAAGCGACGGGTCGATGGCGACCCGGCGAATCACTTTTCCGGTGGCGGGATCGACCTTGCGGATATCGGACACGCCGACTTCGCCCGTGCTTTCGAACAAATGGCCGTCGCGATAGAAAAGCCCCTCGGTGAAGGCTTTGCGATCATGCGGCAGGCGCGCCAGAATATGGGCGGCGATAACCGGCGGCGATGCCGGGCGTGCTTGCGGTGCCGGGTGCGGCGCTTGCTGTGCGTACAAAAGCGGGGCCACGACCAGTGCCGCGACCCCGCCTGTTATTATTGCGAATCGACGAACGCGCATATGTCGTACTGTCGAAACGCCGATATTTACTGCATCGGCTGCAGGTTGACCGCGGCATATTTGCCGCGACGATCGACCTCCAGCTCGAATTCGAGCCGGTCGCCTTCGTTGAGCGTAGGCATGCCGGCGCGTTCGACCGCCGAGATGTGCACAAAGGCATCAGGCTGACCATCATCGCGCTGAATAAAGCCGAAGCCCTTCATCGCGTTGAAGAATTTAACAGTGCCCGTCGCCTTCTCCCCGGTCAGCTGACGCTGCGGTCCGCCGCGCGGCGCACCACCGCCGCGATCGCCGCCGAAGCCGCCTTCGCGCGGAGCGCGTTCTTCGACCGGCATCGGTTCACCGTCGATCTTCAGGTCCGTCGCCGAAACCCGGCCGCCGCGATCAACGAGCGTGAAGCCCAGCGGCTGCCCTTCGGCAAGACCGGTCAGGCCGGCCTGTTCGACCGCAGAGATGTGAACGAACACGTCTTCGCCGCCGTCATCGCGAACGATGAAGCCGAAGCCTTTCTGCCCATTGAAGAATTTGACCACGCCGGTCGCTTCGCCGACGACCTGCGGGGGCATGCCGCGCCCGCCACCGCCGCCGCCGCCGCGGAAACCACCGCCGCCGCCACCGAAGCCACCGCGATCACCACCGCCGAAACCGCCACGGTCGCCGCCGCCAAATCCACCGCGGTCGCCGCCGAAGCCGCCTCCGCGCCGATCGTCGAAACCGCCGCTGCTGCTGCGACCGAAATCCTGGAATCCTTCTTCACCGAAGAAGTCCCGCTTGTCCCTGCCGCGACCGCCGCGATCGCCCCGGCGTCCTTTATCGAAACTCATTGCCCTGTTTATCTTCCCGCTTCGTCCCTTGGTATCCATGAAGCCCTGACGCCGGACGAACAAACGCAGGAGTTCGGGCGCTTCTATCACTGCACCACAAAGCATTGTAACGTAAAACAAGTGCGGTCGCGAACAAAATCGACTCCGCTTTTGCGATTCTTTCTCAGATACTTGCAGCGCGGGCGCGTTCCGGGCACTAAATCGCGCCATGGCAGAGATCGCATCGCTTTTGTCCGATCCGTCCGCTTGGGCGGCCCTCCTTACGCTGATCGTGCTGGAGGTGGTGCTGGGCATCGACAATCTGGTTTTCATATCAATTCTGTCGAACAAGCTGCCCGAACATCAGCAGCAAAAGGCGCGCCGGGTGGGAATCATCCTCGCGCTCGGCTTGCGTCTGGTGCTGCTTTCGATGATCGCCTGGCTGGTCGGGCTGACCGCGCCGGTAATCGATCTGGGCATTTCCGGCGCGCCGGGCGCGCATGGCGAACCTACGTTCGAAACCGCGTTTTCGCTTCGCGACCTGATCCTGATCGGCGGCGGCCTCTTCCTCGTCTGGAAGGCGACCAGCGAAATCCATCACAATGTCGACAGCCATGAATCCGATTCGGTGCTTGATAAAAAGGGCAAGCGCGGGCTGACCTTCGCGTCGGCGATCGTGCAGATTCTGGCGCTCGACATGGTGTTTTCGATCGATTCGATTCTGACCGCGGTCGGGATGAGCGACGATTTGCCGGTGATGGTGACCGCGGTGATCGTCGCAGTCGGGGTGATGCTTTTCGCGGCAAACCCGCTTGCCGATTTCATCGGGCGCAATCCCACCGTCGTCATGCTGGCGCTCGGCTTTTTGCTGATGATCGGGGTGGTGCTGATCGCCGACGGGTTCGGCGTTCATGTGCCCAAGGGGTATATCTACACCGCGATGGCGTTTTCCGCCGGGGTGGAGACGCTGAACATCCTTGCCCGCCGGTCGCGCGGGACAAAGAAAGACATCGCCGCCGATCCCGGCCATTGAGCGTTCAGCCATTCGCGGCTAGGCGATGCGGATGGCCGTTCATTTTCACGAAGAAGACCTCCCCGCCGGCGCGCTGGGACCCGGCGCGGTAGCCGTCGACACCGAAACAATGGGGCTGATCACCCCGCGCGACCGCCTGTGCGTGGTGCAGATATCCGATGGGAGCGGCGACGAACATCTTGTCCGCTTCGGCCCCGACAGCGATTATGCCGCGCCAAACCTGAAAGCGGTGCTGGGCGATCCTTCGCGGCTGAAACTATATCATTTCGCGCGGTTCGACCTTGCCGCGATCCAGCATTATCTTGGCGTCGTAGCGGCACCGGTATATTGTACCAAGATCGCGTCGCGGCTGGTGCGCACCTATACCGACCGGCACGGATTGAAGGATCTGGCGCGCGAGCTGGTCGGCGCGGAGATTTCGAAGCAGCAGCAATCGTCCGACTGGGGCGGTCCGGCGCTTTCCGATGCGCAGCGTGAATATGCCGCGTCCGATGTGCGCTATCTGCACGGCATGAAGGAAGAACTGGACAAGCGGCTGGCGCGCGAAGGGCGAACCGCGCTGGCGCAGGCGTGTTTCGACTTCCTGCCGCATCGCGCCGCGCTGGACCTGGCCGGATGGCCCGAAACCGATATCTTCGCCCATGCCTGAGGGGGAAGGCCCGTGTCTGAAATAGCACGCCGGGTCCGCTCGCAGCGGCAGGAATGGGCGGCGCCGGGCAGCCCGCACGACAGGGTGGTGGCGACCGCGCAGAAGGTGCTTCCGGCCGCGGTGGGCGTGCTCGCCGCGTTTCTGATCATCGCGCCGCTGATCAACGACAGCGAAATGCGATTCATCCTCGACAAGGGAAAGGTCGATGTCGCGCAGGAGCGGATGAAGCTGCAAAGCGCACGTTATCGCGGCGAGGATTCCAAGGGGCGCAGTTTCATCCTGACCGCCGGTTCCGCCGTTCAGAAAAGTTCGGCCGAGCCGATCGTCCGCTTGAACGATCTCGCAGCGCAGATCCAACTGGCCGACGGGCCGGCGCAATTAAAGGCGAATCAGGGCCGGTACGACATGAAGGACGATACGGTCGCGGTGGACGGACCGATCACGTTTCGCGCGGCGAACGGATACCGGATGAATACCCGCGATGCCACGATCGACCTGAAGGCGCGCACGATGAAAAGCGGCGGCGCGGTCGACGGCGATACGCCGCAGGGCACGTTTAGCGCGAACCGGATGAGCGCCGACCTTGAAAACCACACCGTTCGGCTGGACGGCAATGCCCACTTGCGCATCGCGCCCAAGCAGGCGAAAGGGCAGTGATGACGCGCCCCATCGCCCTGATCGCGTTTCCCGGCGTGCTTGCCCTGGCGGCGGGCGCATCGGCGCAGACGCGGCATAATTCCAGCGCGCCGATCGATGTTTCCGCAGCGCATATCGAATTGCAGGACAAGGCCAATCGCGCCGTTCTTTCGGGCGATGTCGCGGTGAAACAGGCGGAAATGACGCTGAACGCAGCGCGCATGACGGTGCATTATACCGGCCAGGTGGTCGGCGGTTCGCCGCAGGTTTCGCGGCTGGACGCATCGGGCAATGTCGTCATTACCCGGCCCGACCAAACGGCGCGTTCGCAATATGCGGTATATGACCTGAACAGCCGGGTGGTTACGCTGCTGGGCAATGTCACGCTGAATCAGGGCGGCAATGTCCTGAACGGCGGGCGAGTGAATATCGATCTCGACACCGGACGGGCGACGATCGACGGGTCGAGCGTGGGCAGTTCGCGCGGACAGGCGGACGGCGGGGTGACGCGCAGCAACGGCCGCGTAACCGGCCGTTTTTCGGTGCCTGACCGCAAATAACGGGCGGGGCGCGGCAAAGCGCCCTTCCATATCGCGGCATAATCATGCACGATTCCTGCCAATCGCGCGCCGGCGGCCCGAACATCCGCGGGGCGGCGCGCCTATAGTGGTGAGATGATGGACGATACGAGCAGCCTTGCCGATCTGGAACCGGTCAGCGAAACGCCGCCCGACAAGGGACTGGCGGTCGTGTCCATCGCCAAATCCTATGACAAGCGGGTGGTGCTTTCCGATGTGTCGCTGTCGGTCGCGCGGGGTGAGGTGATCGGCCTTCTCGGCCCCAATGGCGCGGGCAAGACGACCTGTTTCTATTCGGTGATGGGGCTGGTGAAGCCCGATGCCGGACGGATCATGCTCGATGGCGAGGATATTACCCCGCTGCCCATGTATCGCCGCGCGATATTGGGGCTGGGCTATCTGCCGCAGGAAACATCAATCTTTCGCGGTCTGTCGGTCGAAAAGAATATCATGGCGGTGCTCGAACTGGCCGAGCCGGACAAGGCGGCGCGCGAGCGGCGGCTGGACCAGTTGCTTGACGAATTCGGGCTGACCGGGCTTCGCGCCTCGCCCGCAATGGCGCTGTCGGGCGGTGAGCGGCGGCGCGCCGAAATCGCCCGCGCACTGGCGGCTGATCCAAAGATCATGCTGCTTGACGAACCGTTTGCGGGGATCGATCCGATTTCGATCGCGGACATTCGCGATCTGGTCGCCGAGCTGAAGAATCGCGACATCGGCGTGCTGATTACCGATCATAATGTTCGTGAAACGCTGGAAATCGTCGACCGCGCATACATCATTTATGACGGACGGGTGTTGTTCACCGGATCGCCCGACGAACTGGTCGCCGACGAGAATGTCCGGCGGCTGTATCTGGGGGAGGGTTTCTCGCTCTAACGCGTCATGAGCCTGGCCCCCCGCCTCGACCTGCGCCAATCGCAATCGCTGGTGATGACGCCGCAGTTGCAGCAGGCGATCCGCCTGCTCGCGCTGTCGAACCTGGAAATCGAAACCTATATCGCCGAAGAGCTGGAGAAGAACCCGCTGCTCGATTCGCGTGGCGAGGATGAGTTGCCGGGCGAACGCGAGGCGGCGGCCGATGGCGAGCAGCGCGAGAGCCTGGCCGATTCGGGCGAGTTGCTGCAACAGGGCGCGGGCACGGGCGAGGCAGCGCTGGATGTCGACCTGTCGAGCGAAGCATTCCATCATGACAGCGCGGCCGATTCGATCGGCGGACTGGACGGCGGGCTGGGACTGGGCGCCACCGGGCCGGGCGGCATGGGTGACGACGGGCCGGACTTCGACAGTTTCAGCGCAGGTGAGACGACGCTTGCCGACCATCTGCTGATACAGGCGGGCGCGGCGGTCGCTGGCGCGGATGCGTTCATCGCGGCGCATCTGATCGATCAGATTGATGACGCCGGCTACATCACCGCGCCGCTGCTAGATATCGCGGGCCGGCTGGGCGCGCCGCTGGCTCGGGTGGAGGCGGTGCTGGCGATCATCCAGACATTCGATCCGACCGGGGTGGGCGCGCGCTCGCTTTGCGAATGCCTGACGCTGCAGGCCAAGGAAGCCGATCGCTACGATCCGTGCATGGCGGCACTGATCGACAATCTGGACCTGCTCGCACGCGGTGAAATGGCACGGCTGAAGCGTATCTGCCGCGTCGATGACGAGGACATGGCCGACATGGTTCGCGAACTTCGCGGCTATGACCCCAAGCCGGGCCTGCGCTTCGGCGGGGAGGCGATGCAGGCGGTGGTGCCCGATATCTTTATCGCCCGGCGCGGTGCGGGATGGGCGGTAGAGATCAACGGTGCGACGCTGCCGCGCGTTCTGGTCAACCGGTCCTATTATACCGAACTGGCGTCGGGGCCGCAGGACAAGGCATCGAAAGGCTGGCTGTCGGATTGTCTGGCGAGCGCCAACTGGCTGGTGAAGGCGCTTGACCAGCGCCAGCGCACGATCGTGAAGGTGGCTGGCGAAATCGTGAAGCAGCAAGAGGCGTTTTTCCTGAAAGGCGTCGCGCATCTGCGCCCGCTGACGCTGCGTCAGGTCGCCGATGCGATCGAAATGCACGAATCGACGGTAAGCCGGGTGACGAGCAACAAATATCTGTCCTGCGCGCGCGGCACGTTCGAACTGAAATATTTCTTCACCAGCGCGATTGCGTCGGCCGATGGCGGCGACGCCGTTTCGGCCGAAGCGGTGAAGAGCGCGATCCGCGCGCTGATCGCGGCTGAGGATGCGAAGAAAATCCTGTCCGACGATACGCTGGTCGAGATGCTGAAGGCCAAGGGGTTCGACATCGCGCGGCGCACGGTGGCGAAATATCGCGAATCGATGGGGATCGGCTCTTCGGTGCAGCGGCGGCGGCAAAAGGCGATTCAGGGCGCGGGGTAGGCGCGGGCTTCGGGTCGCGCGACTTGGCGTGCGGTGAAGGAAGGTCGGCGCTTTGACAGGATGAGCGCAAACCGAGTTTGCGGGTGGGGGGTTGATATCGCCCGTGCGGGCATTTGCGTATCGGGTATCAGCCCGTGACCGATTTGGCGGCGATCGGTTGTGGGCTGCTGCACGGATCAGCGGCGCCGCCATGACCACCCTCAAGCTGGCTGATCAGCAGGAATCCGCCGATGACGAGCACGACGAACCCGATCGTGAGCAGGCCGAGATATTTTTCGATGAAGCTTTTCGCCCATGCGCCGAACAGGCGGAAGAGCAGGCCCACCGCCATGAACTGAAACCCGCGGCTGACGATGCTGGCCCAGACGAAGGTGAACAGGCTCATATGAATGAACCCGGCGGTGATCGTCACCAGCTTGAACGGAATCGGGGTCGCGCCCTTTACGATGATGAGCTGCGCGCCATATTCGCGCAGATAACAGGCGGCGGCGGGAAATTTTTCCGCAAGACCAAGCCATTGCAGAAGCTGCTGCCCGAATGCGTCATAGGCGAAATAGCCGATCGCATAGCCGAACAGCCCGCCCAGCACCGAAGCGACGGTGCAGATCGCGCCGTAGCGCAGCGCACGGCGCGGTTGCGACAGGCACATAAGGCCCAGAAGCGGGTGCGGGGGGACCGGAAAAAAGCTCGATTCGACAAAGGCGAAAAGGAACAGCCAGCGTTCGGCATGGCGGTGCGCCGCCTTTTCCAGCATCCAGTCGTAAAGGCGGCGTAGCATGCGGCGGGGCTTAGCCAATCGATCGGGGATTGGGAAGCGGATTGGTGGCGGTGGACGCGCGCGGCTGTGCCGAGATTTGCGCTCGCAAGACGGCCTGTGCGCCCCTAAATGCACGATATGCAGACAGGTTTCGTCAAATGCCATGGGTCCGGGAACGACTTTCCCCTGATCGACGCTCGCGCGCTGACGTTGAGCGACGCCGAATGGGCCACCATCGGGCGGTTGCTGGCGGATCGCGAGGGGCCGGTGGGCGGTGACGGCCTGTTGCTGCTGACGCCCGGTGACGACGCCCATGATTTCGGCATGCGGATGTTCAATTCTGACGGGAGCGAGGCGGAGACCTGCCTGAATGGCCTGCGCTGTACGGCGCGGCTGGGCTTTGAACTGACCGGGCTGAACGAAGCACGGGTGAAGCTGAAGACCAGCAGCGCCTTTGCCGCGCGGCGCGAGGAAATCGCGCCGGGGGTGGTGACGATCGAAACGCGCGCGGGACCGGCGTCGACCGATCCGGGCGATGTCGGGCTGGCGATCGATGCGCCCGCGATCGATTCGATCCTTCCGGGCCTGCCGAGTAAGCGCGGCTTTACCGCAGTGGCGATGCCCAACCCGCATCTGATCGCTTTCGTCGATTCGATCGATGAAAGCGAACTGGTGGCGCTGGGCGATTGGTGCGAGGCGGGGCCGGACCTGATGCCCGCGCGAATGAATGTCAGCTTCGTGATCGCGGATGCAGCGGGGCTGTTCGTTCGGACCTATGAGCGCGGGGTCGGGCTGACCAACAGTTGCGGCAGCGCGATGGCGGCAAGTTGTTTCGCGGCGGGGCTGACCGGGCGAAAGCCGTTCGGCGAGGCGCTGACGATCCGCAACCGCGGCGGGATGGTGGTTGCAAGCGCGCAAGCGCCAGACGCCGGCGGCATGGTCTCGATCCGCGGCAATGCCACCTTCACCTATGATGCGCAGGTGGAAATCGATCTGCAGGCCGGCATGATCGGCGAGATGGTGGTGCATCATCGGCGTGTGGAGGAGGCGCAAAGCTGGGACGCGCTGGTCGCTTCTCTTTCCTGACACCGGAATTTGCGACGATCCGAAAGGCGATGCGCCGAACCGAGCGGCGAAAGGCAATGCATAGCGTTGTGCCTGTCGGCGGTGCGATCATCGCCCGCCCGTCACAGGAGTGGTGTCATGAGTGAAGGTGACAAAAAGGGCAATGCAGGGCGGCAGACCCCGCAAACCCAGAAGCGCCAGCAAGGCGTGGATCAGCAGCAGAGTCGGCAGCAGCGCGAGCAGCAGGCCCCAGGCAAGCAGGGCAAGTCCGACAAACAGCGCTGATTCGTACCTCCAGACCATGGAAGAAGCCGCTTTTGCGGCTTCTTCTTTGTTCAAGAGATAACCATATAGGTTATTTATGCTTGACATCGTCACGCTGTTATGGCACATGACATGCACGCTGAAGAATTGTGAGTCGGGCCGGGGCATTGCCGGCGCGACGCGGGGACGGGGCCATCGGGCTTTTCCGGCCCCTTTTTTCATGGGGGAGGCGCGGCGATGGGAGCGAAGCGGGGAGAGCGCGGCGCAAAGGCGGCTACCGGGCGCGGCGCGGCGAAACCGGGAGCGCAGCGCGGACCGTCGCTGGCGGTGCGCAAGGCGTGTTTTCTGGAAGTGCTGCGCCAGACCGGCAATGTCAGCCGGGCGGCGCGCGAGGCGGGGTTGTCGAGCAGCACGGTTTACAGCCACCGGGCGAAACAGCCCAAATTCGCGCGCGACTGGGACGCGGCGATGAACGAAGCGCTGGACGATCTGGAGGCCGAGATGATCGACCGGGCGACGCGCGGGGTGGAAAAGCCGGTTTATTATCGTGGTGAGATCGTCGGCAATGTGCGCAGCTATTCGGACGCGCTCGGCATGTTCCTGCTGAAGGCGCGGCGACCGCAGGTATATGACCGGCTGGGCGGCGGGACCAGCGCGCCGGGCGTCCGCGGCATGACGCAGGACGAGGCGAAGGCCGAGGTGATGCGACGGCTGGACCGGATCGCGGCGGCGCAGGAGGCGGAGCAGCATGACGCCGGGAGCGAGGGCGAATGAGCGCGCGGGCGCGCGACGTCGCAAGCGGGGATGCGCGGCGGCGATTCGACCGGGGCGAGCGCGATTACCGGATATTGCTGTCGAGCTGGGAATTCTGGGCGGAGGCGAAGCAATTGCCGCCGCCGGGCGAGTGGCGAACCTGGCTGATGCTGGCCGGGCGCGGCTTCGGCAAGACGCGCGCAGGTGCCGAATGGGTGCGCGCGCTGGCCGAGGCCGACCCGACGGCGCGGATCGCGCTGGTCGGCGCGACCATGGGCGAGGTGCGCAGCGTGATGATCGAGGGCGAAAGCGGGATATTGGCAAGCATTGCCAGCGACGCCGAAATGCCGACATATGAAGTATCGCGCGGGCGGCTGGTGTGGAAGAACGGGGCGCAGGCATTCGTTCATTCGGGCGAGCGGCCCGATGGGCTTCGCGGCCCGCAATTCAGCGCCGCATGGTGCGACGAGATCGCCAAATGGGCTTATCCGCGCGCGACATGGGACAATCTGGCGATGTGCATGCGGGTGGGCAACGATCCGCGCGTGCTGGTGACGACGACGCCGCGCCCGATCCCGCTGCTGCGCGATCTGGCGGCGCGCGACGATGTGGCGGTGGTGCGCGGGCGGACGCGCGACAATGCGATGTTGCCGGGCGCGTTCGTCGCAGCGGTCGAGGCGGCCTATGGCGGCACGCGGCTGGGGCGGCAGGAACTGGACGGCGAATTGATCGATGATGTCGCGGGGGCGCTGTGGCGGCGCGACCTGCTGGAGGCGATCCGGGTTGCGAGCCGCCCGGCGCTGCGCCGGGTGGTAGTCGGCGTCGATCCGCCCGCAGGGAGCAAGGGCGATGCGTGCGGGATCGTTGCGGTGGCGCTGGCGCGCGATGGCAAGGCCTATGTGCTGGAAGATGCCAGCGTCGCGGGCGCAAGCCCCGAAGGATGGGCGCGCGCGGTTGCGGCGTGCGCGGTGAGGAACGGTGCCGACCGCGTGGTCGCCGAAGCGAATAATGGCGGCGAGATGGTTAGAGCCGTGCTGGTCGCAGCCGATGCGGCACTGCCCGTCCGGCTGGTCCATGCGAGCCGGGGCAAGGTGGCGCGCGCCGAGCCGGTCGCCGCGTTGTACGAAGGCGGGAAGGTGGCGCATGTCGGCGCGTTCCCCGCGCTGGAGGATGAGATGTGCGGGCTGGTTTCGGGCGGCGGGTATGAAGGGCCGGGGCGATCGCCCGACCGGGCGGATGCGTTGGTGTGGGCGATGAGCGAGTTGATGCTGAAGCGGCGGGGGCAAGCGGCGGTGCGGGTGCTGGGGTGATGGCGTGCGGGCGGCCGTTGCACGCGCTGCTCTGGATTGCTTCGTCGCTTTGCTCCTCGCAATGACGATGGGTGACGGGCGACGTTTTTTGGGTGGGGGTTGTTGTTCGGTGAAAGCGGGCTAGGGGGCGGGGCCATGTGTGTACTGGCTTTGGCGTGGCGAACGCATTCGAAATGGCGGCTGGTGACCGCGGGTAATCGCGATGAGCTGCACGCGCGCGATGCGGTGCCGCTGGCGCGCTGGCAGGACCGGCCGCGCGTGATCGCGGGGCGCGACGTGATGGGGGGCGGGACCTGGATGGGGGTGCAGGAAGACGGCCGCTTTGCGGTGGTGACCAATGTGCACGATTCGCAAGGGCCTGACCCGGCGAAGCTGTCGCGCGGGGCGCTGGTCACCGACATGCTGGTCAAGGGCGGCGCTGCGGCGCTGAGCGTGCGGCCGGAGGCGTATAATCCGTTCAACCTGATCACGATCGACGGCGATCATGCGCATTTGATGACCAACCGGCCCACGCCGCTGATCCAGCCGATGGGACCGGGGATGCACGGCCTGTCGAACGGTGTGATGGATGCGCCCTGGCCCAAGACCGCGAAGCTGAAGGATGCGCTGGCGAAGTGGATCGATTCGGGGAGTGAGGATCGCGAGGGGTTGTTCGCGGTGCTGGCCGATGAAAGCGCGCCGCAAGCGATGATGGAGGGCGAGGCGGATGCGCGCGAACCGGTCAATTCGCCGATCTTCATCCGCAACCCGGTGTACGGGACGCGCTGTTCGACGGTGGTCACGGTCGATGGCGAGGGAAATGGCGTGATCCACGAACGCAGGTTCGATGCGGCGGGGCGTGAGACGGGCGATTCGTGCATCGAGTTCCACTGGCAGGGCGCGCTGGTATGACGCCGCGCGAACTGATCGATACGGCGCAGGTGCCGGGCGGCGAGCCGCTGCGCCTGTTCCGCCGGGGCGGCGATTTCATGATCGTCATGGACCGCAACGAATTGATGAACAGCCGGATGAGCGGATCGGAAGAAGCGCTGTCGACGCTGACCGCCGAACGGCTGGTCGGGCGCAAGCGCCAGCGATGGCTGATCGGCGGATATGGCATGGGGTTCACGCTGCGCAAGGCGCTGAGCGTAGCGGGCGACGATGCCGAGATCGTCGTCGCCGAGCTGGTGCCGAAGATTATCGAGTGGGCGAAGGGTCCGATGGCTCAGCTGGCCGACGGGTGTCTGGACGATGCGCGCGTAACGGTGCGGATCGCCGATGTCGGCGCGGTTATCGGGGACGAGCGGGGGGCATATGACGCGATCCTGCTCGACGTTGATAACGGGCCGGACGGAATCGTGCGCGAGGGCAATGACGGGCTGTATTCGCATACCGGGCTGGCGCGGGCGAAGGCGGCGCTGCGCCCCGGCGGGATATTGGCGGTATGGTCGGCGGCGCCCGACCCGGCGTTCGCACGACGGATGCGCGAGGCAGGGTTCGCGGTGGACGAGGTGGTCGTTCGGGCGCGCAGCAACGGCAAGGGGCCGCGGCACGTGATCTGGCTGGGCAAGCGGCGGTAGGGGAGCGCCTTAGTGTAAGGCACGGGGGCTGTGGCTCTGGGCTGCTGCTTTCGCAGGAGTACGGGGCGAGCGGGAACCAGTGACGCGTATTTCATGGGATAGCGTCGAATAGAATGTAATCATCGTGCTTCTGCGCAGGCAGGAACGGTTGAAACTCTGGGTTCCTGTGTTCGCAGGAACATGGCGGGGCGCTCTGAAGCAGTTGCGCGCGGCGTCAGCAAATCAAGGGAGGCAGCTATGGGATGGTTCGGCCGGAAAACGGCCGGGCGCGATGATGCGCGTCCGGTATTGTCGCGGGTGGGGGCGTCGGTCCCGGTGATCGGCGAATGGCCGCGAAGCTATGAAGCGCAGGTTCGCGAGGCGTATCTGGGCAATGCGGTGGCGCAGCGCGCGGTGCGGCTGGTCGCCGAAGGGGTGGGGTCGGCGCCGGTCGCAGCATCCTCGCCCGAACTTGCCGCGCTGGTGGCGAGTCATTCTGGCGGGCAGGGGCTGCTGGAAACGCTGGCGTCGCACCTGCTGCTGCACGGCAACGGCTATATCCAGTTGATCGCCGACGGCAGCGGCGGGGTGGGCGAATTGTTCGCGCTGCGCCCCGAACGGGTGACGGTCGAGCCGGACGCGCAGGGGTGGCCCGTCGCCTATCGCTATCGCGTCGGCGAGCGGGTGACGCGGCTGGCGGTGGAAGAGGAAGGCGGGCGGCCGCAGATCGCGCATGTCCGCAGCTTCAATCCCGTGGACGATCATTACGGGCTGGGATGCCTGGGCGCGGCGGCGGGCGCGGTGGCGATCCACAATGCGGCGGCGAAGTGGAACAAGGCGTTGCTCGACAATGCGGCGCGGCCCAGCGGCGCGCTGGTCTATGAACCCGGCGACGGGGCGTCGCTGTCGGGCGACCAGTTCGAGCGGTTGCGCACCGAGATGGAGGCGGCGTTCGCCGGCGCGGCCAATGCCGGACGCCCGATGTTGCTGGAAGGCGGGCTGAAATGGCAGGCGATGAGCCTGTCGCCCGCCGATATGGATTTTGTCGGGCTGAAAGCCGCGGCGGCGCGCGAGATCGCGCTGGCATTCGGGGTGCCGCCGATGCTGCTGGGCCTGCCGGGCGACAACACCTATGCCAATTATCGCGAGGCGAACCGCGCCCTATGGCGGCAGGCGATCCTGCCCCTGGCGGGCAAGATACTGGGCGCGCTGGAACAGGCACTGGGGGCATGGGCAACGGGCGCGACGCTTTCGGTCGATCTGGACCGGGTTCCCGCGCTGGCCGAGGATCGCGAACGGTTATGGGCGCAGGTCAGCGGCGCGGAATTTCTGAGCGATGCCGAGAAGCGGGCGATGCTGGGGGTTTGAGGTTTCGCGCCTCAGGCTAAGGGCGCCGCTTGGCTCTGGATTGCTTTGGCGGCTTTGCCGCCGCGCAATGACGATTGAAGGTGGTTTTAAGTCCAGGTGCCGTGAATGGCGGGCAGCGCGATGCGGCACACGCGGGCGTCGGCATCCCATTCGCCGCCATGGCTTTCGCATTTGCGCACCAGAATGATGTCCGACCACCACAGGAATATCAGCAGCGCGGCAAGCACTACCGCGATCAGGAACAGGATTCTGCCGGGCGAGGGGCGCATGCCCTTCCGGTAGGCAAGACGATGCCGACAGGCAAGGGGAGACGGGGCGATGAGCAACGGGCCGGTGCTGGCGCAGTTGATGGGCCAGGCGGAGGAAGAAGGCGCGGACCTGATAACGCTGCGCGCGATCGTCGAGGAGGCGGGCGAGCTGGGCGCGGTACGCGCGCTGAAACATCTGGGGCTGGATGATGCCAACGCAGCGAAGGACATGGCCGAGCTTCGCGAGCTGCTGGCCGCGTGGCGCGATGCCAAACGGTCGGTGTTGAAGGCGGCGATCGGGTGGCTGGTGCGGCTTGGCTGCGCGCTGCTGCTGATCGGGATCGCGGTACGCACGGGGTTTTCCGGATGGGTGAAATGAGCGTGCGGTTCGCGGGCTATGCCGCGGTGTTCGATGTGCCCGATCGCGGCGGCGACATGGTGCGCGCAGGGGCGTTTCGCACGGCGCAGGCGGTCCCGCTGCTGTGGCAGCATCGCGGTCGGCCGGTGGGCCACATCGAGATGCTGGGTGAAGACCGGCGCGGACTTCGGGTGATCGGAAGCGTGGGCGAGCCGGAACTGGCGGCGCTGGTCGCGCGCGGCGGGGTGACCGGGCTGTCCTTCGGATACCGGGTGCGCGAGGTGCGTCGGGGAACATATCGTGAACTAATCAAGCTCGACCTGATCGAGGTGAGTCTGGTGGCGCAGCCGATGCAGCCGCTGGCGAGGATTCATGCGGTGGTGCGTGAAGAGGAGGAAAATGCATGACGAGTGAAACCAGGAACGATGCGCTGGAAACCAGTTTCGACGCCCAAGCACGGGCCGGAGTGCCCGGCGCGCGGCCGATGCTGATGGGCGCGCGCGAACCGGCGGGCGAACTGTTCGGCGGATTTTTGCGATCGGGCGCGGGGGCGCTGGAATTGAAAGCGATGTCGGGCGCGAGCGATTCGACCGGCGGCTATGCGGTGCCGCAGGAAATCGATGCGATGATCGATTCGACGCTGAACGATATCTCCCCCATCCGCAGCATCGCCAATGTCGTGAAGGTCGGCAGTTCAGGCTATCGCAAGCTGGTGACCAGCGGCGGCACGCCATCGGGATGGACCGGCGAAACGGGCGCGCGGCCCGAAACCGAAACGCCAGTGTTCAACGAAATCGCCCCGCCGATGGGCGAACTATACGCCAATCCGGCGGCGAGCCAGGCGATGCTGGACGATGCCGGCTTCGATGTCGAAACGTGGCTGGCGGGCGAGATTGCGAACGAGTTTGCGCGTGCCGAGGGCGCAGCCTTTGTTTCGGGAAGCGGAGTCAACCAGCCAAAGGGGTTCCTGAACGTCGGAACGTCGAGCGCGGGGGACGCGGCGCGGGATTTCGGCACGCTGCAATATCTGCCGAGCGGTGCGGATGGGGCGTTCGGCGACACACCCGATGCGATGCTGATCGATCTGGTCCAGTCGCTGCGCGCGCCATACCGGCAGGGGGCGAGTTTCGTGATGAATTCGGCAACGCTGGCGCATGTGCGAAAGCTGAAGACGGCGGACGGCGCGTTTTTGTGGCAACCGAGCCTTGCCGCAGGCCAGCCCGCAACGCTGCTCGGCTATCCGGTGGTCGAGGCCGAGGATATGCCAGATATTTCGAGCGAATCGCTGTCGATCGCGTTCGGCAATTTCAGGGCGGGCTATCTGATCGCCGAGCGCAGCGCGACGCAGGTGCTTCGCGATCCGTACAGCAACAAGCCGTTCGTTCATTTCTACGCCACCAAGCGCGTCGGCGGGATGGTGAGCAATTCGGAAGCGATCAAGCTGATGAAGTTCGCCGCGGCGTGAACCGTCGGGGGCACCGGGTACGGTGCCCCCTTTTTCGCGAACCATCCAGAATGAGGAAATTCCATGCAACCAGCCTTTCCGGCGGCGGTGATCGCCGCCGCGTGCGCGGACGCCAAGGCGTATCTGCGCGATACTTCGGATGTGAATGATGCGCGGATCGAGGCGATGGCGGCTTCCGCGCTGGCGCTGGCCGAAGCGTTCACCGGGCAGGTGCTGGTGGCGCGCGATGACGAGGAAATGCTGACCGTCCGGCAAAACTGGACGCCGCTGTCGAGCGAACCGGTGACGGCGATCACGGGCGTTATCGGCGTGCCCGCCGAAGGAGCGAATTTCGTGCTGCCGGTCGGGGCATATTCGGTCGATATCGATGCACGGGGAATGGGCTGGGTACGCATCGTCCGGGCCGGGACCGCCGGACGGGTGCGCGTGCTGTTCACCGCCGGGTTGGCGAACGACTGGACGGCATTGCCCGCACCGGTGCGGCAGGGGGTGATCCTGCTGATCGCGCATCTGGCCGATGAACGAAGCGCAAGCGAAGCGCCGCCCGCCGCCGTGACGGCGCTGTGGCGTCCCTGGCGGCGGATACGGCTGGTGGATGCTGCCGAATTTCGTGCGGTGGCGGAAGGATGAAACGCATGTTCGAAGCATTGGAAGCGCACGTTGCGCGACGCGCCGAGGTGCGCGCCGAGATGGCGGCGGAACGGATTGCGGCGTCGATCCACGTGCCGGGCGTGCAAGCGGAAACGACGCAGGGCGGGGTGGTGCTTAGCGGACGCGGCCTGATGCGCCGCTGGATCAACGATGCGCGGTTGCGCTGGATCGCCGGATGGTCGGCATGAGCGCGGGCGAGCGGGCGCAGGCAGCGGTCGTCGCGGCGGTTCGCGCCGAATTGGACGGCGACGTGAGCGCGGTGTTCGACGCGCCGCCGGTGCGCAGCGCAATGCCCTACGCGCTGGTCGAGGAGCCGGTGCTTGCCGATTGGTCGACCAAGGATGCGCCGGGGCGCGCGGGTCGGGTGAGCGTGCTGGTGCACGACAGCGGCGAACGCCCGGCGCGGCTGCGCGCGCTGGCCGCCAGGATCGAGACGGCGGTGGCGGCGATGCCGTCGGCGCTGGGCGATGGGTGGCGCATCGCGGCGCTGACCCTGACGCGCAGCCGGATCGTCAAACAACGCGACGGACATTGGACGGCGCTGATCGAGCATCGCGTGGCGATGCTGCGCAGCGCGGATTGAGGGAGAAAAGGCATGGCGGCGGAAAAGGGAAGTGCGTTCCTGTTGAAGGTCGGCGACGGGGGAAAACCGGTCGCGTACCAGACGGTGGCTGGGCTGCGCACGACGCAGCTTTCGGTCAATGGCGAGATGGTGGCGATCACGTCGAAGGATTCGGGCGGCTGGCGCGAATTGCTGTCGGGCGCGGGGGTGCGGTCGGTGAGCGTGTCGGGGGCGGGCGTGTTCACCGGCTCCGCCGCCGAAACGCGGGTTAAGGGCAATGCACTGTCAGGCGGGATCGACGATTATCGGCTGAGTTTCGAAAGCGGCGAGACGATGAGCGGGCGGTTTCTGGTCACGCGGCTGGACTATGCCGGCGATCATAATGGCGAGCGGACCTATACGCTGAGCCTGGAAAGCTCCGGCCCGGTGGTGAGCGCATGAGCGGCGCGAATCCCGAACGCGGCGAGGCAGCGCTTCGCGTCGGTGGCGCGGTGCTGGTGCTGCGGCCCAGCTTTTCGGCGCTGGTCGCGGCGGAAGCCGAGCTGGGGCTGTTGTTCGCGCTGGTCGAGCGGGCGGCGGCGGGCAGGCTGGCGCTGGGCGAGATGGTGGCGCTGTTCTGGCACTGCCTGACCGACCTGCCCGAAGCAATGACGCGCGAGGCGTTCGGCGAGCGGGTGACGGCGGGCGGACTGGCACAGGCGACCCCTGCGCTTCGCACGCTGTTGCAGCAAATACTGGCGGGGCGGTGAGCGAGCGGTTCGCGCCTGCGGCGGGGCGGCTGGCCGGTGCGGCGGGGCTTTGGCTGGGCTGGCCTCCGCACGCCTTCTGGCAAGCCACTCCGGCGGAACTTGCTGCGGTGATGCAGGCCGCGCGAGGCGATGCGCCGCAGCCTGCGGATCGCGAGACGCTCACCCGCATGATGGAGGCGGATGGCGATGGATGAGGAAATCGAACGGCTGACGGTCAGCGTTCGCGCGGATACGGCCGCGTTTGCAAGCGACGTCGACGCGATGCGCAAAAGCCTGGACGGGCCGTTTGCCGATAGTGCGGCGCGCGCGGGGCGATCGGTCGAGAGCGCGCTGGTTCGCGCGGCGCGGACCGGGCAGCTTGGATTTGAAGACCTGGAACGGGTGGCGACCGGGGTGCTCGACAGCATCGCGGCCAAGGCGCTTCAGGGTGGGCTGGAAAGCCTGTTCGGGGCGAGCGAGGGCAGCGGCATATTGGGATCGCTGCTCGGCGCGCTGTCGGGGCTGCCCGGACGCGCGACCGGCGGGCCGGTCAGTCCGGGTCGTGCCTATATGGTCGGCGAGCGCGGGCCGGAATTGTTCGTGCCGACCGCGAGCGGATCGGTGGTCCCGCAAGGTACAGGCGGCGCGCGCGATGTTCGGGTCGCGATCACCGTCAATGCCAGTGGGCAGGACGCGCCGCGCGCGCTTTCCAAATCGAGCCGGCAGGTGGCGCGCGCGGTCAAGGCCGCGCTGGCGGGAGTGGACTGATGGGATATTGGCTGGCGCGCGAGCGGCGCGGGCAGGATGCCGACGTCATCACCCGGTTCGATCCGCGTTTTTGGACGGTGAACTTTCCCCGGCCGATGATGGCGGCCGTGACGAGCACCGCGCATGATGCGCTGCGCGTCGATTGCGTCTTTTATAAGCATGACGATCTCGCCGGGCTGATCTGGGCGTCGAAGGACGGTGAGGACCACCGGCTGCTCGCTTATGCCACGAACCGCGATTACCGGGCGTGCGCGCTGTCGTTTCGCTGGCGGTCGAGTGGTGTGTTGCCGCTCGACGCGGTGAACGGGCCGGTGCTGACGATCGAGGGACGCGATGCGCAAGGCGATGCGCGGGCATGGTATGTGCGGCTGTGGAATTACGCCAGCGGTGACCCCGACGATGCGGTGGTGACGCTTGATTTCGCGAATCTTGACGGGGGATTCACGCTTCCGGACGAAGCGGACCATGTCTGGGCGGGCGATGTCGACCGGATGTTCGTATCGCTGGTGCCGCCGGGATATAGCGGGAGCGCCGATGCGCTGAACGCGCCGGTCGAGGGGTGGATCGAACTGAGCGACATGCGCTGCACCGGCGCGGGAAGCGTCCTTGCCATCGGCGATGGAATCGCGCCCCAACATGGTCTGTCGATCGCGAACGGATATGACGACAGCTATCACCTGACGCCCGCGCGGGTGCTGCGCAATATGCTGATGCTCGGCTATCGCGGTGACATCGTCCATTATGTCGGGATGAGCCATTATTTCCGGCTCGAACCGGCGTCGGGCGGATTTTACGCCAGCCTGGCGGGCGGGGTGCTGAACACGGCCTGCGCGGCATGGCACGGCGATTTTGCACGGCGCGCCGCGGCGCTGGGGTTCGGCGTGATCTGGTCGCTTTCCTATGAACTGCTCGACCAGCATTGCTGGGGCGACTGGAAACAGCGCGCGGCGGACGGGACGCCGGGACTGACCGGATGGGAGCCGCCATCGGCGCTGCTGTCGCCAGCGCATGACGGGGCGATGGCATATCTGCGCGCGGTGGCGGTCGCTTTCGTCGGCATAGCGCAGGATGCGGGGCTGGCCGTGAAATTCCAGATCGGCGAGCCATGGTGGTGGGTGATGCCCGACGGGCGGCCGTGCCTGTACGACGCGGCGGCGCGTGCGGCGCTGAACGATCCGGTCGGGATCGCGAATGTGCGCGAGCCGCTGAACACGGCGCAAGTGGCGGTGCTCGACGCGGCCGGGGCCTTGCTTGCGCGATCGACGCTGGCGCTTCGCGACGCGGTGAAGGCGCGGGCCGGCGATGCGGTGGTGATGCTGCTCGCCTATTTGCCCACGGTGCTCGATCCGCAGGCGCCGGAAATGAAGCGGGCGAACCTGCCGACAGGATGGTCGCGGCCTGCCTTCGATATCCTGCAGCTTGAGGATTATGACTGGGCAAGCGCGGGCAATAGCGGCGCGACCGCGCGTGCCGTAGCGGCGGTCGAGGCGCGGCTGGGCTATCCACCGGACGAGCAGCATTATTTTTCGGGCTTCGTACTGAACGCCGAAGACGCCGGACAGTGGCGGGCGATCGACGCGGCGGCGCAAGAGGCGCGGGCGCGCGGGGTGGCCGCGACGTTCATCTGGGCATTGCCGCAGGTGATGCGCGACGGATTTTACCATTTCGACGAGGAGACGGCGGTGCAGCCTTTTGACGACGTGCTGTTCCCCCTTGCGCTGGGCAGCGAGGCGGAGGTGGCCCCCGAAGTGTCGACCGCGATCGTCACCAGCGCAGGCGGGCATGAGAAGCGGAATGCCGACTGGGCGGCGGCGCGCACGCGATATGATGTCGGGCCGGGGGTGCGGTCGGAAAGCGATATCGCGCTGTTGCTGGATTTCTATCGGGCGCGGCTCGGTCCGGCGCGCGGCTTTCGCCTGCGCGATCCGTTCGATCATGCATCGGGGCCTAAGACGAATCCGGGCGATCAGCCTGTCGGTGTGGGCGACGGGGCGGCGGTGCGCTTTGCCCTCGTCAAGACTTATGGCGAGAGCGAGCGGCGGATCACGCGGCCGGTGGCAGGGAGCGTGCGCATCGCGGTGGACGGGGTGGAGACGAACGGCTTCACGCTGGAGGAAGGCGGCTGGGTGGTGTTCGATACGCCGCCCGCCGATGGCGCGTGGGTGACCGCAGGCTTCGCCTTCGACGTGCCGGTGCGCTTTGCCGAGGATTCGCTGAGCGTGAACCGAGCGACCTTCCTTGCGGGCGCGGCGCCATCGGTTCCGCTGGTCGAGATACGCGAGGCATGACCATGGACTGGCTTGAGGGCAGGCTCACCACCCTGACATTCTGCTGGCGCATCGAACGGCGCGACGGGGTGACGATCGGGCTGACCGCGCATGATCGCGACCTGTCGATCGATGGGCTGAGCTATCGCGCGGCACCGGGCATCATGCCGTCCGCCATCGAACGCAGCGCGGACTTCACGCCGGCGAATGTCGAGGTGGCAGGCGCGCTTGCCGCCGAGGCGATCACCGAAACCGATCTTCTCGCCGGACGCTGGGACGGGGCGGCGGTGACGTTGTTCGCATGCGACTGGCAGGGCGCGGGCGAGCCGTTGACGCTTGCCAGCGGCACGATCGGCGCGATTGCTATGGAGGCCGGTCAGTTCACCGCCGAACTGCGCGGGATAGCGGCGAGCCTGGACCTGCCGGTCAACGAAGTGACCTCACCGGGATGCCGGGCGGAGCTGGGCGATGCACGTTGCCGGGTGGCGATGGCGGGGCGGCGGCGCTTCGCGCGGGTCACGGCTGTCGAAGATACGCTCGTGACGCTCGACCGGGCCGAGCCGTCGGCCAATGCCTATGGCTGCGGCACATTGCGCTGGATGAGTGGTGGCAATTGCGGGTTGCGCGATTCGATAGGCGCGTCGGAAGATGCAACGGTCACGCTGCGCCAGCCGCCGCGTTTTACAGGCGAAGGCGCGCTGGTCGAACTGATCGAAGGGTGCGACAAGCAACTTGCGACCTGTTCGGGTCGGTTTTCCAACACAGCCAATTTTCGCGGCGAGCCGTATCTGCCGGGTATCGATTTGCTGACCCGCTATCCGGGCGCATGAGTGCGAACGAGCGGGCCGCCGAAGCGGCAATGGCGCTGGTCGGCGTGCCGTTCCGGCTGCACGGACGCGATTGCCGCCGGGGGCTGGATTGCGTCGGGGTGGCGGTGGCCGCGCTTGGCGGCGAAGCGCGGCTGGGGCCGGTGATGACGGGCTATGCGCTGCGCAGCGGCGATGGCGTGGGCGCACAGGCCGCGCTGCGGCGAGCGGGACTGGAGCCGGTGGACGTACCACGGATCGGCGACGTGATTCTGGCGCAGGCCGGGCCGGGGCAGCTTCATCTGGCGGTGCTGGTGACTGGCGGAATCGTCCATGCCGATGCGGTGCTGCGCAAGGTGGTGTTCCGGCCGGGCGGTCCGCCCTGGCCGGTGGCGAGCGCCTGGCGCTTTTACAACGAGGAGAAATAGCATGGCGACGCTGGTGCTCACGGTGGCGGGTGGCGCGATCGGCGGGCCGCTGGGCGCGGCGATCGGAGCGACGCTGGGCCGGACGGTGGATCGCGAGGTGCTGTTCCCCGCCGCGCGGCGGGAAGGGCCGCGCTTGACCGAACTGGCGGTGCAGACCTCTTCCTATGGCAGCGCGATCCCGCATCTGTTCGGAACGATGCGGGTTGCGGGCACCGTGATCTGGTCGACCGACCTGATCGAACATCGCTCCACATCGGGCGGGGGAAAGGGATCAGCGAAGACCACGCAATACAGCTATTCGGTGTCGTTCGCGGTGCTGCTTTCCGCCCGGCCGGTGATCGCGGTGCAGCGCATCTGGGCGGACGGCAAGCTGCTGCGCGGCGCGGCGGGCGATTTCAAGGTGCAGACCGGGTTCCGCCTGCATCGCGGCGGCGAGGATCAGGCGATCGACCCGCTGATCGCGGCGGCGGAGGGCATAGGCGACACGCCCGCGCATCGCGGCTGCGCCTATGCGGTGTTCGAGGACCTGGACCTTACCGAGTACGGCAATCGCATCCCGTCGCTAACCTTTGAAGTGGTGGCGGACGAGGCGTCCGTCGATATCGGCACGATCGCCGATGCGGTCTCGCACGGGGTGGTTAGCGGGGCGACGGGCATCGAAGTGCTGGGCTATTCCGCCTATGGCGAGGATCGCCGCGCGATCGTCGAGCAACTGGCGGAGGCGAGCGGCTGCACGCCCGAACAATCGGCGGGTCGCATCACGCTTCACGGCGGCGTGGGCGAAGCGAGCGAGGTCGCAGATATGGCGGCGCGGGCGCAAGGCGATGAGGCCAATCCGCGATCGCGCAAGATTGCCGATGCGATGACATTGCCGACCGCAATGGAACTGGCGCATTACGATCCCGCCCGCGATTATCAGGCGGGGTTGCAGCGCGCCGGGAGCAATGCGGATGGGGTGTCGCGCAAGATTTCGCTGCCCGCCGCGTTGAGCGCGCAAGGGGCGAAGACGCTGGCCGAGCACGGGCTGGCCATGTTGCGCGCGGGGCGCGATTCGCGGCAGGTTGCGCTCGACTGGTCGGCAGCCGCAACGCCGACCGGCGGATATGTCACCATTGCGGGCGAAGCCGGCGAATGGCGGGTTACCGGCTGGTCGCTGGAAAAGATGGTGTTGACGCTTACGCTGAGCCGCGCGGTGGGTTCGGTGCCGCAGGTTGCGGCAAGTAACGGCCGGGTGCTGCCCGCGCCCGACAGGACCATTGGCCGAACGCTGATAACGGTGTTCGAATTGCCGCCGCTGGACGAAACGGCGTGGGACGCACCGCGCATCGGCATCGCCGCGTGTGGTGAGGGCGAGGGCTGGCGACAGGCGGCGTTGGTGCTGAGCAGCGATGGCGGCGCATCCTGGCGCGAACTGGGTGGCAGCGCACCGCCCGCGATCATGGGGGCGGTCATCGCGCCGCCGGGCATTGCCAGTGCACTGATCAGGGATGATCGCAATACGATCGAGATCGAGCTGTTCGCATCCAGCGCCGTGCTGAACCACGCCGACAGCCGGTCGCTGGATAATGGCGCCAATCTGGCCATGATGGGGAAGGAATTGTTGCAGTTCGCGACAGCCGAGCAGTTGGGGGACAGGCGCTGGCGGCTGAGCGGGTTGCGGCGCGGCCTGCGCGGGACCGAACGGCAGATTGGAAAGGCGAGCGCGGGCGACAGGTTCACCCTGATCGATCGCGACACGCTGACGGTGGCGGAGGTGCCCTCGGCGCGGATCGGCTCAACAATACTCATTCGTGCGGTGGGGGCGGGCGATCCGACGACGGGAACGCAGGCCGAGGTCGTCCTTGACGGGCGATCGGTCGTTCCGCCCGCGCCGGTTCATCTGCGTGCAGAGCGGATGGGGGGCGTGACGACCCTGCGATGGGTGCGCCGCAGCCGGACAGGGTGGCGCTGGATCGACGGGGCCGGAACGCCGCTGGGTGAAGATGGCGAACAGTATCTGTTCGATGCAGGCGACGGGGGCGCGTCGATTGAACTTTCCGAACCGCAATACCTGCCCGGCGGGCAGGACTGGTCACGGGCGGGCGTGGCGCAGATGGGCGATCTCGGACGGTCGCCCGCCGCATCGTTTATCAATGTCGAAGGAGAAAAGGCATGAGCGAGGATGTCACCGAGCGACTAGGCCTGCCGCTGCTATGGGCAGGGCAGGCGCAAAAGGAGATTTTTCATAACGAGGCGCTGACCCTGATCGACCTGAGCGTTCAGCCTGACGTGGTGGCGGTGGGAACCATTCAGCCGCCCGTCGACCCGTCGCCGGGCGATGCCTGGATCGTCGGCATGGGTGCGAGCGGCGACTGGGAAGGGCGCGATACGATGCTGGCCGGATGGACCGGGGGCGGGTGGCGTTTCATCGCACCGCGGCCCGGAATGACCGTCTGGTCGATTGCCGATACAGGCTTTGCCGTATTCCGCGACGAGCAATGGAGAGTCGGGGAGATCGATGGTCGAAGGCTGATAATCGACGGAACGCAGGTCGTCGCAGCGCAACAACCCGCCATCGCAAACCCCGAAAACGGAGAAATTATCGACACCGAAGCAAGAAATGTACTCAACGCAATACTTTACGCGATACGCGCCCATGGTTTGATCGCTTCATAAATATGTGCTTTTTGCGCAACATGGGTAGAAATTGTCGCCTTGCGTGGAAACCAACCTTTGGGTAGGGAGTTTGCGCTGTCCGTAGGACATTCAGAAAGGGGATTAAGATGCGCAAGCTCGTCGCTACTGTGGCGCTCGCTACGACCGCGCTAAGCACTCCCGCCCTCGCCCGCGATCATTCGTGGTATGTGGGCATCGATGGTGGTGCGACGCTGGTCGAAGATATCGACTATGACATCAGTGATACGACTACCGGAACCGTGGACAGCCATTATGGCTGGGACACCGATGGTGTCGTCGGTTACGACCTCGGCAAGTTCCGGCTTGAGGCGGAAGTCGGGTACAAGCGCGCCAGCGTGGATACCTATTCGGCCAGCGGCACGACGCTTGGCGTTCCGGCAGGCGTCTATGACAACGCCACCGGCAGCACCAGCGCGCTCAGCTTCATGGTCAACGGCCTGCTCGATTTCGGCGGTGAAGACGGTTCGGTCGGCGGCTTCGTCGGCGGTGGCGCCGGTGTTGCCCGCGTAAAGGCCAACAACTACGGCTTCTCCGGCGTCGGTACGTTCCTGGACGATTCCGACACGGTCTTCGCCTATCAGGGCATTGCCGGCGTATACGCTCCGGTGACCGACCATATGGACGTGTCGCTGAAGTATCGCTTCTTCTCGACGCTGGACGCCGACTTCGTCGGTGCTTCGGGCGAGACGTTCGAGGGCAAGTATCGTTCGCACAGCATCATGGGTGGTGTGACGTACAATTTCGGCGCGCCGACTCCGCCGCCTCCGCCGCCCCCGCCGCCGCCTCCCCCGCCGCCGCCGCCGCCGCCGCCGGCACCCGAGCCGGAGCCGGTTGCGTGCACCCCTGGACCGTACATCGTGTTCTTCGAATGGGATAAGTCGGACATCACGCCTGAGGCAGCGAGCATCCTGGATAACGCCATTTCGGCCTATTCGGATTGCGGCAACGCCCAGGTCATGCTGGCCGGTTACACCGACACCTCCGGTGCGGCTTCGTACAACGTTGGTCTTTCGCAGCGTCGTGCGCAGTCGGTTAAGACCTACATGGTCTCGCACGGTATTCCCGAGAGCGTGCTTTCGACCGAAGCGTTCGGTGAAACCAACCTTCGCGTTCAGACTGCTGACGGTGTCCGTGAGCTTCAGAACCGTCGTGTGGAAATCACCTACGGTCCGGGTTCGGGCATGTAAGATCGATTTTCATCGATCAACGAATTGGGGAGGTCGGCTTGCCGGCCTCCCTTTTTCTTTGTGAAAAGCCACCAGGCGGATGAAAGCGATGGCAACGCGGGTTCTGGTGTCGACCGCAGCCCGAAAAGGGGCTGTCTGTTCTCCAACCCTGTTTGGAGAATTGTCCCGAAAACGTTTGTCTGCCGTCGCGAAGTTCGGCAGTCTTGCGGCCCGAATCAGTCTTCGGTCAGCCAATCAGGCCAGTACGCTTCACCGAGCGCGTCGATTCGGCGATGTTCGACCACCAGACCTAGGTCGGGATAGCGCATCCGCACACGATCGCTTTCGTCGCTGAGCGGTGCGACCACGAGCCGGCGGTTGACCTTGCCGCGATAATGCATGCGCGCGGTGTTTTCCTGCCCGATAAAACATCCCTTGTCGAAGCTGACGCCATTCAGTTCGCGCGCATTGCATTCCAGCCAGAGCGTTTTTTCGGCACCCAGTTCGGCGACGCCTTCGGTGACGCCAAGCTTCAGCCGATGCGCTTGCCAATGCTGTGCGGGCCGTCCCTGCGGGGCAAGCCAGCGCCGACCCAATCGGGGGAGGCGTGGATCGGCAGCGCCTTCGGTTCCGTCGGCGCGCCAATGGACGCCGCCCTCCGCCGGTTCGATGGTGATCGGGCGGCGCAGGCGGTACAACGTAAGCCGCCGGATCAAGGCCTCGCGCTGCTCCGCCTCGCAATCGATCAGGATCGCTTCGCCATCATCCCAGAGGATGAAATCGAATAGCGCCTTGCCCTGCGCACTCAAAAGACCGCACCATTGCGGCGCGTCGGGCTTCACCAGATGGACGTCGCGAGTCACCAGACCCTGCAGGAAACCGCGCGCATCCTCCCCCACGACACGGATAAGAGCGCGGTCGGCGAGCCAGGTCGGCGGGCTGGTATCGGTCATGACGAACAGGTAGGAGCGGGGCACCATTTACGAAAGGGCCGCGCGATGAAGACTTTCGACCTGAAACTGACCGGAGGGACGGTGCATTTGCCCTCAGGTCCGGCGCGGACCGATATCGGGGTGCGTGACGGCAGGATAGCCGCGATCGGCGCGGCGGGCGATGCAGGCCAGACCATCGACTGCACGGGCCTGGATATTCTTCCCGGCGTCATCGACACCCAGGTGCATTTTCGCGAGCCCGGACTTGAGCATAAGGAAGACCTGGAAAGCGGCAGCCGCTCGGCTGTGCTGGGCGGCGTCACTGGCGTTTTCGAAATGCCGAATACCAAGCCAAATACCGACAGCGCCGAAGCGATCGAGGACAAGCTAGCGCGCGCAAAGAACCGGATGTGGTGCGACCACGCTTTTTACGTAGGTGCGACGGCCGCCAATGCGCCGGCGTTGAAGGATCTGGAACGGCTTCCCGGCACGGCGGGGGTGAAGATATTCATGGGCGCATCGACCGGCGACCTGCTGGTCGCTGAAGATGGCGAGCTGGCCCGTGTTCTGGCATCGGGAAGCCGCCGCGTTGCCATCCATGCCGAGGACGAAGCGCGGATGAACGAGCGTGCCGGGCTGCGCCGCGACGGCGATCCGTCTTCGCACCCCGAATGGCGCGACGATGAAAGCGCGCTTCTGGCGACGCGTCGCATCCTGAAACTTGCGCGCGAAGCGCGGCGTCGCATCCATGTGCTGCACATTACCACACCGGCGGAACTGGAACTGCTGTCGCAGCACAAGGACATAGCAACGTGTGAGGTAACGCCGCAGCATCTGACGCTGGCGGCGGAGGAGGCCTATCCTTCGATCGGGACGTTCGCGCAGATGAACCCGCCGATCCGTTCCGCCGATCATCGCGCCGGGCTATGGCACTGGATGGGGCAGGGGGTGCCCGATGTGATCGGATCCGACCATGCGCCGCACACGCGAGAGGAGAAGGCGAAGCCCTATCCCGCCAGCCCCAGCGGTATGCCCGGTGTACAGACCTTGCTGCCGTTGATGCTCGATCATGTTCATGCCGGGCGGCTGACGTTGCAGCGGCTGATCGACCTTACCAGCGCTGGGCCGCAGCGCGTATTCGGTCTGGTCGGCAAGGGACGGATCGTTGCGGGGTACGATGCCGATTTCACCATCGTCGATCTGAAACGACGCTGGACGGTGGGCGAAGACTGGCTCGCTTCGCGCGCGGGATGGTCACCCTTTGCTGACCGCGAACTCACCGGCATGCCGGTCGGCACGATCATCCGCGGCGAACGCGTGATGTGGGAAGGCGAACTCGCCGACGTCGCAGCGGGGCGGCCGATCCGGTTCGAAGCGAGCGCCTTTGTCTGACGCCAAGCCGCCCGCTGGCTGCCCCGGTCAGAACGGTAGCCAGCGTTGGTGGTCGCTGAATTTCATATAGCCGACATTGGCGCCCAGCCGCCAGCCGACGCCCAGCCGGACCGGGATGAGCACGATGTCGCCGCGACGCAGATAGCTGGCGGAAAAGCCGCCGACAAAATAGGCGCGCCCTTCCGCGGCAGGAAAGCGCTTATACAGGTCCTGCGTGTCGTACAGATTGTATACAAGGACGAAGACCTTGGTGGCGTCACCGCCAACGTCGAACCCAACCGACGGGCCGGTCCAGTAGACGGGACGTTGCCCCTCCACCTTGTGGAACAATGTTCCCGACCCATAGCGCAACCCCAGCACGAACGCGCCGGACGCTTCCCGGCCGGCAATATAGCCGTTGGGCTGTCCCTGATCGTGAAGAATATCCTCGATAATGCCTGCAAGGCCCTCGGCCCCCTTGCCGAACACCCCTTCCGCTGCGGCGATCAGATCGTCGCGTTCATAGGTATCGGCATTGTTCTGTACCGCAGCGGGTGGCGGCGTGGTGGACGGGGCCGGCGTTTGTTGCGGAACGGGGGCCTGCTGGCCTGAGGAATAATCATAATTCTGGACAGGCGCGGTGGTTTGGGCGGGATATGCCGCCGGGGGTGACTGCGAAGGCGTAATGCTGTTCGATTGCTGCCCGGAGGGATTCGACAGGTCTCCGTCGATCACCGTATCCGGATCGACTGTGTGAATCTGCGCCTGCGCCGGCGCGCTGACCGCCAGCATCGCCAGCAGTGATAGGATCCAACCTGTACGCATGAATTCCCCCGGGTCCGCCTTTTCGATCGAATGTACGTCACTATGCGCTACGCGCCTTAGCCTGCAATGAACCGAGCGACCACCCGACTCGCTTTCGCGATGGCCGGGGCAAAGTGCGACGGGCGCACAATGCATAGTTGATCCATACGAACAGCGTCGCTATACGGCCTCGCTCTGGCCGGTACACTTCGGAGACGTGGGTGAGTGGCTGAAACCAGCGGTTTGCTAAACCGCCGTATGGATAAATTCCGTACCGAGGGTTCGAATCCCTCCGTCTCCGCCATTTCTTGTAAATTTCGTTGAAATTCCAAGGGTTAAGCCACCGCCGCCCCACCGGCCTACGTCTTGGCCAACAACGAAATTCCGATGGCCGCGCGCTTGATTTCTTGCTGTTCGACGCGGCGAACTGTGCGACGAAATGATCCCCATTTGCGACGAACCGAACGGCGACCGTTCAATATCCCCCCTTTGTTGTTGAATAGGGGCGGCGCGCATCAAGCCTTCATCCAGCTACGTCCGATGGAGGCTAACGTGGTCAAGTTGTTGCGGTTGAAGTCTATGAGCGAGGCCACCGGCCTTTCGCGCGCTACCATCTATTCGCGCCTTCAAGCCGGGCTGTTGCCTATCATTACAGTTGCAATTTGGTTTTGAGGTGAGCCCGTTTTGCTGCGGCTTGATGAGCTCGCCTTCAGCATGACCAGGCGATGATGCAGGCAGGCTCGATCTGGCGTTGAGCGAGTTTGACGGCGATGCGCCGGACCTCCTGAACGGACCAGCGGATCAACTC
>NZ_JAHWZX010000004.1 GCF_019351405.1 Stakelama flava | reverse complement strand
CATGTTCGGTCACCTCAAGATCAACCGGGCCATCGCCACCCGCTACGACCAACTGACCAGCAGCTTCCTCGGCATGGTCCACGTCGCCACCGCCAGATACTGGCTCAAATTTGTCCACGCCGCCTAGGTTCTGGGGCGTTTGACGTATCGGCCATCGCAACTGTTCCGGCTTAGTCGAGCGGCAAAGCCCGACAGCATTATGAGGCAAGCATCGTGAAGAAAAACCGGGCAATCGCCGCAATCGCCGCCTGCATGGCATTCACGTCCGCGCACGCCGCGGATCATGCGGACAAGGTTCTCGATGTGCCGGGCTTCGCCGACTTTCTGGCCGTTGACGGCACCACGGTCTGGGTGACCAACCGGGGTCGGGTCGAACACTGGTCGCGCGATGGAAAGCTGGGCGCGGTTGCGATGGCGCACCCGTGCGGCGCGATGACCATCGCTGCCGGATCGCTATGGGTTGCCGACTGCGAAAACCGCACGCTCAACCGGATCGACCTGAAGACCACCAAGCTGACAAATTCGATTCCCACCGGCATCGCCAATCCCGCCGGCGAACTGATCGTCGCAGCAGGCGCAGGATCTATCTGGATCGCCAGCAATGAAAAGGGCGAAATCGCCCGCGTCGACCCGGCCAGCAATTCGGTGACCGACAAGATCGCGGTTGATCCGGGCACATATTACCTTGCCTTCGGTTTCGGCTCACTCTGGGCCGTCAGCGCCACGCAAAACAGCGTGCAACAGATCGACCCTGAAACGAACAGCGTGGTATCCACCGCCCCTCTCGGCCGTCAACCGGGCTTTCTGGCCGCCGGTGCGGGCGGCGTGTGGGTTCAGGAACAGGGCGACGGTACCGTTGCCCGGATCGACCCGGATACCGGTCAGGTGGCTGGCCGGATCAAGGTGGACGAGACGCTGAAATACGGCGACATCGACACCGGCGGGGGAAAGGTGTGGCTGCGCACCACCGCCGGACAGACCTTTGCCGTGATCGATCCGGAAACGATGGAAGTCAGCGCGCGGATCGGTCCAGAGGCCGGAAGCGGAGCATTGCGCTATACGCCATCGGGCATCTGGACGAGCGAGCATGACCGGCACACGCTATCCTGGTGGAGTACGCCCGCAACGCCGTCCGACTGACGAGTGGCAGACAACGGAGATGATGCGGCGGCGTGCTGTAGATCACCTCAGCCGGTAACGGTGCGAACCGCCATCGCAGTGGCGGCGGCACGGGTTTCCACGCCAAGCTTTTCGAACACCTTTTCCAGATGCTTGTTTACCGTACGCGGGCTGATGTCGAGAATTTCGCTGATGACCCGATTGGGCTTGCCATAGCTTACCCATAACAGAACTTCGGCCTCACGCCGTGTCAGTCCATGCTGTTTCTGCAGCAATTCGACCTGCGCATCTTCCCTGATCTCGGTCAGGCGGATCAACCGTTCACCGGGTTTTTCCGCCTCGACAAGGGTAAGTTCGACTTCGAAATCGCCCGCCTCGGCGCGCAGCGAGGCCCCCGCCCCCAGCGAGCCGCCGCAAAGCCGCTCGACCGGCCTGGCAAGTTCGGCGGGCAAGCGTTTTTCCTCCTTGGCCCATCCCGGCAGAATGCGCGCGATCAGATTTTCCGCCTGCGGCGTGCACCATAAAAGCGCGCCGCGATCATCGACCGCGATCAGGTGACGCCCCGTCGCATCGAGCGCGAGACGGGACCCGTGCGAGATGCGGGCGTTGGAAAGATGCACACGCAGGCGGGCGAGCAGTTCGCTGACCACGATCGGCTTGCGGACATAATCAACGCCGCCGGCCTCCATCGCCGCCACGACATTTTCGGGATCGGTCAGGCCGGTCATGAAAATCACCGGGATGTGCGCATGATCGGGCGTGCGCTTGATATTCCGGGTCGCCTCGAATCCGCTCAGGCCCGGCATCACGGCATCCATCAGGATAAGATCGGGAGTAACATGGTTCAGCAGTTCGATCGCCGCTTCGCCGCTATTGGCGATCAGCACCGCCATATTCTCCCGCTCCAGCGTATCGACCAGAAAGCGCAGCGAATCAGGCGTATCATCGACGACGAGGATCCGGTCCTTGCTCAGCGTTTCATCGGGCATGTTGCTGGGACGCCTTTGCAATCGTGGCCAATGCCTTCAGATCGAATGAATCAAGACAGATACGCATTTCCTCCACAAGCCGCGTAGCTTCGGGAACCGTCTCGGCAAGCGCGTCTATCTGCGCCTCTATGCCGCGCACATAGCCGATACGGGCCAGCCGTTCGATTTCCGCCAGATAGGGTCGCGACTGTGGCGGCAGCGGGCGTGGGGCGGACTTGGCTGCGCCGTGACGCCGCCATTCGGTTTCGCAAGCCCCGGCATCGCTTCCGATCCATTTCAGCCCCAGTTGGCTGGTTATCGTGTCGAGCAGCATGGTGAATTCCACGGGCTTGGTAAGAAACATGTCGTGCACCGCTTCGTGGTCATGCACGCCATCGGATTGATGCGCATCGGCGGATACAATCACAATCTTCAGCGCACCGCCATGTAATTGGCGCAGCGCGCGGGCGGTTTCCCACCCCGATTTTCCCGGCATCGATATGTCGAGCAATACCAGGTCCGGTTGCGACCGGGCGGCAAGCGCAATCCCGCTATCGCCGTCGCGCGCAGTCAGGATCGCGAAGCCGAGCGGTTCCAGAAAATCGCGCAGCATGGCAAGCTGTGTAGGATCATCGTCGACCATCATGATCGTGCGGCCGGGACCGGCATAGCCGGTGACGGCAGATGCGGGCGTGGTATCAGTCGGTTGCGACAGCGGCTGCGAAAGCATGACGCGCACGGTGAAGCGCGATCCCTCGCCCACTTCGCTCACGAGTTTGATCTCGCCCCCCATGATATGCACCAGCGCCTGCGTGATCGCGAGGCCCAGGCCGACACCGCTATGCGAATGCGCCGAGACGCCGCTGCCGCGTTCGAACGGTTTGAACACCCGCTCAGCATCCTCTTCGGTAATTCCGGGGCCGGTGTCGGCGATTTCAAAGGTCGCCAGTTCGTTGCGATAGTGAACGGTGAAGGCGACGCTGCCCTTGTGCGTGAATTTCAGGGCGTTCGACAACAGGTTGATCAGCACCTGACGCAGCCGCTTCTGATCGCCGTTGACGAATTCGGGCAACCGCCGCGGCCGTTGGAACACGAACTCGATTCCCTGCTGCGCCGCCTGCGGTTCGAACATATCCGCGATCTGTTCAAGGAAGACGGGAAAGCGAATCTGATCGCGGCTCAGGCGCAGCACCCCGCTTTCCACCTGGGAGATATCGAGCAGGCCTTCGACCAGATTGGACAGATGCTCTGAACTGCGGCGAATGACCTTCGCCGCCTGAACTGCGCCAACCCCGTCGTCGCGCTCCAGCAATTGCGCATAGCCATAGATCGAATTGAGCGGCGACCGGATTTCGTGGCTGACGCTTGCCAGAAAGCGGCTTTTGGCAAGGTTCGCCGATTCCGCGGTCGCCTTTGCCCGCTGCAATTCGGCGTCGGTCACTTCATGCGCCGAAATTTCCTCGATCAGCTTTTCCATGTGATGGCTGGTTTCGCGTTCCGCCGCATGGCTGCTGCGCTGGGCGAGCACCAATATCCATGCCGCCACGCCGAACATCGTGGAAAAGCCGAAAAACACGATCCAAAGCACCGCGCGCACATAATCGGCCGCTTCGGGAACATAGGCCGTATATTCGTGATAAACGAGCTGAATGATCAGGGCGTTGATCAGGCTGAACAGCGCCATCAGCCCGATAAAGCGGCCAAGGGGGCTGTCGGCATGACGCAGGATCGACGGCGGCATCATCCATCCGAACAGCGCCTTGCCCTGTTCGCGTATCGAACTGCCTTCCTTGCAGCGGTCGTGGCAGCGCGCTTCCAGCGTGCAGCACAGCGAGCAGATGGTTCCGGCATATACCGGGCAATGCGCCATTTCGCGCGGTTCGAACGGCGTTTCGCACACGGCGCAGACATGACGTCCCTGCTGCGTGGGCAGTCGCGTTTCGCGCGCGCGATAGAATCGACTGCCGGTGGCAAGTGCGATCGCGGGGGCGCCGACAAAGGCGACAACCAGGCCCAGGGCGGGAGCGAACGCTTGGGCGATATCGCCTAAAAAGCCCAGAAAACTGAGACCCGCGACAAGAAGAGAAAGCAGCATCGCACCGATCCCGACCGGATTGATGTCGTACAGATGTGCCCGTTTGAATTCGATTTGACCGGAATTGAGGCCCAGCGACCGGGATATCGTAAGGTCGCCTGCCAGCGCGCCGAGCCATCCCGCCGCGACGCTGGCGAGCAGCATCAGCAAGTCGTTGGTGATGGCAAACGCCCCGAATTCCATCAGCAGCAGTGCCAGCGTGACGTTGAGGAACAGCCACACCACCCGCCCCGGATGGCTGAGCGTCAGGCGGGAGAAGAAGTTCGACCATGCGATCGATCCCGCATAGGCGTTCGTCACGTTGATCTTCAGCTGGCAGATGATCACGAAGACGCCGGTAAGGATCAGTGAAGCGCGCGGACTGTCGCCAATCTGGTTCAGTACCGCCGCAAACAGGTTAATCGGCGTTTCTGCGGCGTTTGACGGCAATCCAAGCGACACTGCGTAGGATGCAAGAAACGACCCCAACAGCAATTTGACCCCGCCGATCAACGTCCATCCCGGCCCGCCGCCCATCACCGCCAGCCACCAGCGAATGCGTGTCGTTTCCTCGCGCGACGGCATGAACCGCAGATAGTCCGTCTGAGCACCGATCAGCGGCAACAGCGCCAGTATCATCGACAGCGCGAAACCAACATCGAGAAGCGATATTCCGCCCGCGGGCGACTGAAGCCGTCCGGTGAAGGCGGTCCATTCGTTCAGCGCATCGCCCCCTGCCCACAGAATATAAACGATCGGCGCAATCTGGACGATCAGCCACAGCGGCTGGGTCGCAATTTGAAACCGCGCGATCGCTCGCATGCCGTATATCGCGATCGGCAGCACGGCGCAGGCGCTGACGATATGCGCGACGCCAATGGGCAATCCGGTCATCGCGCGCAGCGCCACCGACATGATGCTGGCTTCGATCGTGAACAGAAATACGGTGTACAGCGCGAAAACTAGCGACGTGACCGTCCCGCCCAGATAGCCGAACCCTGCTCCCCGGCTGAGCAGGTCGATGCCAAGCCCTTCCCTGGCGGAATGGTAGGCGATCGGCGCGCTGACCAGAAACATCAATACAATCGCTGCCACGATCGCGGCGACGCCGTTCGCCCATCCGTAAGCGAGCGTAATCGAAGCGCCGATCGCTTCGCAGGTCAGAAAGGCGCAGCTTCCCAGCGCAGCATTGGCGATCCATCCCGCCCCCCGGCGGCGCCCGACCTTCGCGATATGACGCAGCGCGTAATCTTCCAGCGGCGCACTCGTCACCCACCGGTTGTAAAGCCGCTTTTCGCGGAAAATATAGGCCGGCCTGTTCATTCGGTTACGAAAGCCGTCGCCCCAACTCCGTAATGGTGCGGCTCGTGGTCGAACACCAACCGGTCATCGCACTCCTTACCCATCGAAAGTGGCGATTGTGCACTGCAACGAAACCGGGATCAAGGCGGATGATGGCACGCCATGCGTCCCGCACCAGCACGGCGAAAACCCAACCGAGGCCGGCTGAACATTGCACAACATCCCGTCATGATGTCCCAGACGGATCATAGCGTGTCTGTTGGCGGGATCGGCCCCGCTGGCCATGAGGCATTTGACGTATGACAGCGCGCCCGCACGGATAGGCAGTGGCGCGCAAACACCCTCCTAAACGGATCAAAACCGTGCCGTATGCCCCTACGTCAAACGCCCCATGGGCCGTCGCCGATCGTCCCGATACAAATTCCTGCAAAGCATAAAGGAGGCGCTTATGCGTCTGCGCAGATTTCAGTATCGCGTCGCCGCACGCGGCATTCGGCCGCCGGAACCGGCCCCGACCGACCCGCAGGCGGCCGCCACCGCGATTGGCTTGTCGTGCGGGGAAGGCGACAAATGCTGATCGCGTCGAATTTCTTCCTGTGGGTTTGCATCGCCCTTCTGTTCGTCGCGGTTATCGCGCTTGCCCGGCAACTGGCGCTGCTGCGCGAACGGATTGCGCCGCTGGCCGTTTATACTGCCGGACATGCGCCGAAGATCGGCGATCCTTCGCCTGTTATTCCGGCCCACACGCTGGACGGACGGGTGATTACGCTGGGCGGCCGCAGCGAACTTGACCAGCCGGTGCTGCTGCTCTTCGTTGCGACTGACTGCCCGGTGTCGACCAGGATAATTCCCAGCGCCATGGTCCTGTCGCGCGCCGAACAATTGCGGCTGGTGTTCGTCGGCGATGGCGATGCGGAGGCTTATCGCGCGATGGTCCGGCGCTTCAAGGCTCAGGCCCATGATTTCGTCAACAATGCGCAGATACGCATGACCTATCAGGTGTCTCGCATGCCTTCTGCGATCCTGCTGAAAGGCGATGGGACGATAGCGGCAAGCGGGCTGGTGAACAGCCGCGAACATCTCGAAACGCTGGTCGTGACGAACGACGTCGATTTTGACGCGGCGGACACGCCATTGGACCAAAACGACCGCGCCGAAGCCGTTGCCATGGCGGGATAGAAATCGCGCCTGCCAACGCCACGGCCCGCACTCGCGTCACACATCACCCACCTTGAACAGCGCCGATTTGCCTTGCCGAACCGAAGTTTGGCCGGTCGCGAACGCCCTATGGTTCGGGGTTCGCTGTCTTATTCCGGCACTACCGATTTGCCTACGTCAAATGCCCCATGGGCAGCGGCCGTGCCGCTTCATAGCCTTTCAATCATCGGACAGAACGCCCGTTCGAGGCGCGCCGGGGAGGGGAGAAATTTGCTCAGCGATTGCTGAATGTAGAGGGGGTAGTATGACGGGAAACGCGCTGAAGCGCCTTGGTTTGATGTCAGCGACGATGCTGACCGGTTTTTCGGCTTCGGGTGCGATGGCGCAGGTGACCGCAGCGACGGCGGCCGCCGACAGCGCGGCGGCGACCGATGCGATACAGGCAAATGATATCGTGGTTACCGGCACGCGGCGATCGACCAGCCTGCAGGATACGCCGATCAACATTTCCGCGATCACCGGCGAGGAGTTGAGCGACAAGCGGATCGACGATGTTCGCGATCTTGCCGATTTCACGCCCGGCGTCACCATTCAGGACACCGGCCCGCGCAGCACCGGCGGCATCGTGTTCCGCGGGCTCAATGCCGACGACAACAGCACGTTCGGTTCGAACAACGACGATGCGATCGCAACCTATCTCGGTGAAACGCCGCTCTACCTCGACCTCAAGCTGCTCGATCTGCAACGTGTGGAGGTGCTGCGCGGGCCGCAGGGCACGCTGTACGGCGCGGGTACGCTGGCCGGCGCGATCCGCTATATCCCCGAACGGCCCGATGCGACCAAATGGGAAGGGAAATTTCACGGGCGCATGTTCGGCATGAGCCATTCCGACGATCCGGGTTTCGAAACCGACGCGGTCCTGAACATGCCAATCATCAAGGACGTATTGGCACTGCGCGCCGTCGTCGGATATTATGACACGCCGGGGTTCATCGATTACCCGCTGCTGGTCAACGAACCGGGTGTCTCCCTGCCGCAACCGGGCCTGCCGGATCAGACGCTGGGAACCGCCGAAGAGCAGGCGGCCAACCTGCATCGCTACAAGGACGCCAATTTCGAACATACGTTCACCAGCCGCCTGCAAGCCGGGATCTATCCGTGGGAAGGCGCATCGATCTATCTGACCTATGCGCATCAGGATACGCGCACCAATGGGCGTCAGATCAACGGCTATGGCGTGCTGGGCACCGGCAAGTATGAAGCGCCGCAACGCTATCTGGAACCGGCGACGCGCAAATCGGACCTGTATTCGGCCGAAGTAGAGATCGACCTGGGTGACTTCGCGCAGCTCGTGTCGGCAACCTCCTATTCAAAACGAAATAACTGGAGTTCATCGGACGTCACCGATCTGTTGATCGACCTCGATTACGATTATGAACTGTTTCCCGCTTTCGCAGGCTACACCGATTCACGGCAGACCTATGAACAGACGACGCAGGAACTACGCCTCGTCTCGACCCATGGCGGCCCGCTCAGTTGGGTAATCGGCGGTTTCTACAACGATCTGGATTACAACTCCAACTATGTCGAAATCCTGCCCGGCATCCCCGAATTCTATGGAATCTACCGCCCGGACAATTACGAATACGCGTCTTATGTGAAGAGCAAGGACAAGGAAAAGGCGATCTTCGGCGAAGCGACGCTGGAACCGATCAAGGGGCTGAAAATCACTGGTGGCCTGCGCTACTACAAATACCAATCCGAGATCGACGGCGGATCGGCGCTTCCGCTCTATCAAACCTATCCGGAGATCAATTACAGCGGTCGGTCTGGTGACACGAGCGATGACGGGCTGGTGTGGAAAGCGAACCTCTCTTACGAATTCTCGCCCGAACTGCTTGTATATGGAACATACAGCACCGGCTATCGCATTGGCGGGGTGAACCGGGTCGCACCCTGCGTCCTTCCGCTTCCCGAAGGGCAGAATCTCTGCGCCCTGCCCGACGAACTTTCCTATGGGCCGGACAAGACCAAAAACGCCGAAATCGGCGCCAGAGCCACCTTGTTCAATGGCCTGCTGAGCGGCAGCCTCGATGTCTATCATATCGATTGGGACGGCATTCAGCTTGCCGGTCAGACGGTCAACGGCGCGATCGGCATCACCGTCAATGGCGGCACCGCCGTATCGAAGGGGGTCGAACTGGAATTCGCGCTTCACCCCGCGAACGGCCTCGTGATCCGCGGCAACTATGCATATGTCGATGCCCACCTTACAGAGGATGTTCCCGGCCTGCTTCAACAGGAGGATCAGGACGGCGACGGCGATCCCGACAAGATCGATGCCAAGGCGGGCGACCGGCTTCCCGGTTCGGCCAAACATTCCGCCGCGCTGGGCGCAACCTATACCTTCAGCCTGTCCGACAATAGCGAGATCAGCGCGAACTGGACCGCCACCTATCATGGCAATGTCCTCTCGCGCGTCGGGGCGCGGGCCTATGGCGAGAAGATTCCGGACTACACGACCCACCGCGCGTTCATCGGGTGGCGCAAGGACATCTTCTCGATCAAGCTATATGCCGACAATATCTTCGATAAATACGCCTATACCGCCGTGGGCGAGGATCTGAGCCGACAGATCGTGAATGACGGGGTTGTGTCGCGCTATTATTCGCGCACCGTGTTGACCCCGCGCGTGATCGGACTGGAAACCAACATCAATTTCTGACGCGACGCGACCATAAACCGCAAGGCGCCGTCTTTCCGTGCGGGAAGGCGGCGCCTTTCGCTATCGGACCGGGAAATGCCGATGCGCGTCACAAATCAATCGTAATGCCCGCTGCTTCAATCTGTTCGCGAACCGGACCCAGCACATCGGCATAATGCCGCCAGCGGCCAATCGCGTCGCGGTTTATGGGACGGCGAACCTGTTGCGCGCTTGGCGTCGCAACGGCAGCGGTGTTGGTGTGAAAATTCAGGCAGGCGTCTGACCATTCCAGCCCGCAATGGTCGAGCAATCGTCTGGTCTGCGCTTCCTGGGCATCCACCAGCGCTTCATAGCCGAATTGCAGCACGCGCCCCGGAAACAGGTCTTCCCAATACGCCATCAATGCGTCGAACATCAGGTAAAAGCGCGCTGTATCGCCAAGGTCATAGCTATAGCCGTAATAGCTGGACGTGGTCGCGAACAGATTCTTGAAATTGCTCCATATGCTGTCCATCGGATTGCGACGAAGGCACACGATTTTCGCGTTGGGAAGTGCCCGGGCGATATAGCCGATATACAGGAAATTCAGCGGCATCTTGTCGACGAACGTCGCCGCTTGCGTGCCGCTATGCTGCCGCGCGCCGCGCAGATATTCGCGCCCAACCTTTTCCGGTTCGGTATCGCACGCAGCCTTGATGGTTTCGGCATCCAGCACGAAGCGCGACGATGTCCCCGCCATGCGTTTCATCGCCAAGGGCATCGCCTGCAACTCGCCCGCCGAGCGTACATGCGGATGCGAAGAAAGGATGCGATCGACCAGCGTGGTTCCCGTTCGCGGCATGCCGACGACGAAGATCGGCGCGTCTTCGATACCGCTCTTTCCCACGAAATAGTCCGGCTGTGCGAAACGGTCCCGCAGTGTTGCGAAATTGTCGAGGTCCCGGTCGATCGTGAAGCCGGTAGTGCGCTTGTGCCCGGCATTGCCTGTCGCAAGATGCCGGAATACCGCAGCATGGTCGCCCAGGTCTTCATATTCCTTTGCCGCGGCATAATGGATGCGAAGGCGGTGGGTTGGATCATCCGACGCGAGCAGCGCCTTTTCCAGCCGGTCGAGATGATTGCGCTTAGGCGATTGCCGGCGCAGCGTCGCCAGCCCGTAATGCGCGCGCGATTCTCCCGGATCGATCGCCAGCATCGCTTCATACTGCGCCTCAGCCAGATCGCGCTGACCGAAAAAGCCATAGGTGCTGGCCAGATTGAACCGAAACTGAAGATGCTCCGGCTGCCCCGCGACCGCGCGTTCGAACAGCGGACGTGCGTTGCCATGATCGCCCAGCCGGGCATAGACGCAACCGATCGTATCCAGAATATGCGGACCGTGCGGGTCCATGGCGACGGCCGCATCGGCGGCTTCGCGCGCCTCCCCCTCGCGGTGGAGCAAGGTTAGAAGGCGCGCGCGTTGCGCCACGAACTCGGCAGCCGGATCGATGGCAATCGCCCGCTCGACAGCTTGCAGGGCGGCGGCGGCCTGTCCGATTTCGGCCAGCGCCATGGCTTTGATGAAATGGGCGTCGGGAATGTCCGGACGCTGCCGCGTCAGCGCCGAGCAGAGGTGCAGACAGCGGTTCCAATCCCCGCAGCTCAGCGCCGCCCGCGCCGCATCACAAACCTCCCCGATCGTCGCCATGGCGTATAAACTTGTTCTCGCGCTTTGTCCGGCGGCTTGCGTTAAAAGGTCGGCAGCCGGATTGCCGCCGCCCGCGCGATCCTTGCCTCATTCAACGCAACTATGACCAGCCGGCGGCGGCGATGTCCAGTGTTGACCGCACCATAGTCCACCGCCCTCAGGTCGCAATTCCCACCGTCGCGCTGGCAACATATCCGTCCGCGACGGTGCCGGTCATGCTGGGCGTCTGCTGGGCGATCTGAGCGCTGCTATTGTCGCCGAAAACATTGTCGCGATCCGTTGAGGTCTGGCTGAACCGGCTGATGCTGTCGGCGTACAGGTCGTTCCCGTTGTAAACCTCGCGACAGGTATCGGCGGGCATGGCAAGCTGTGAGGTCAGTACGGCGTATCGACCGCCGGTCGCATTTGCCAGGCTGGAAAAAACCTCGAAATGCATGTGCGGATAGCGCCCCGAATAGCAGGCGGGAAAGATGGTTTTGAAAGTGACCTGCCCATTCTCATCCGCGGTCTGAACACCGCGCAGATAGCTTTCGTCTGGAACGCCGTAGAGCGAATATTCGCCATCCACGTCGCAATGCCACAAATAGACCGCGTAACCGGCAAGCGGCACGCAATCGGCGTTGGCATCGACCAGCGTCAGGGTCAGTTCGACCTGCACGCCTTGCGCCACGGTGGTCGATCCGCCCAAAAAGCTCGCCCGGATATCATCGCGTACGATCCCATCCGAAACCAGCGCGTTTGACGTCAGTCCGCCGCTTTGGTTGGTGCCGTCGGCAGGGTACGGCCCCGCAGTCTCCTCGGGATCGGCGATACAGCCACTGACGCTGGAGGTCGGCGTCGGGGTGGGCGACGGCGTCGGCGTCACCGTGGGAGTAGGCGTCGGGGTCACCACCGCGCCGCTGGACGAACCGCCACCACATGCCCCAACAAGCGCGAAGCCGCTCGCCCCGGCGAACATACGAAGCGCATGTCGCCGATCCAGCGATCGCATCGCATCCAGATCATGGCTCAGCCCAAGATCATGCTCATCTGATTTCGTCATACCAAACCTCTGAAAAAAAGGGCGCGCCCCGGCAAAATCATTGCCGGGAATCAGCGCGCGGTATGTCCCGCAGATTTCCAAAAATATCTGTTGTGCGAAATCGGATCAGCAGCTGTTAAAGATGGCTGTCGAACCAGGCGAGTACGCGCCGCTGCACATCCTTTTGATGCGCAGGATCGTGCAGCCAATGGGGTTCACCGGGATAGGTGACCATCTGCGCCTCCTTACCCTGCATTTTCAACCCGCGATAGAATTCCAGCCCCAGCGTTGTGGGAACTCGCGTGTCCGCTCCGCCATGCAGCACCAGAACGGGGGTATGGACCCGATCCAGCATGCGTGCGGGGCTGCTGCGGTCATACACCGCGATGTTGTCGCTTACCGGGCCGTAATAGCCCAGCGGGAAATCGGGCGTGTCGGTGATCCGGGCAAAGGGAACCAGATCGACCGGCCCCGCGCCCACCACCGCCGCCTTGAACCGGTCACCATGCGTAACCGCCCATGCCGACATGAAGCCGCCATAGCTCCATCCCCCGATGCCAAGCCGGTCGGGATCGGCGATGCCGCGCTTCACCAGCATATCGACGCCGTCCATGACGTCGCGATAGTCCATGCCGCCCCAGTCCCCGCGCGCCGCGCGAGCGAAATCGGCGCCCTGCCCGTCCGAACCGCGCGGATTGGGAAGGAACACGACATAGCCATGGGTGGCGAGCATCTGCGCCCATTCATGCCAGCTTCCCAGCCAGCCGGACCACCAGGCCCATTCCGGCCCGCCGTGGATTTGCACCACCATCTTTGTCGGGGTGCCCGGCACATATCCCGGGGGCGTCACCAGCACACCGTAGATCGTCTTGCCATCCTTGCTGTTCTTCCAGCTTACCTGCTCGACCTGGCCCGGTTTCCAGTCGGCGACTTCGGCATTCAGACGGGTGATCGGCTTCGCGCTGCCATCCGCGACGCGCCAGACATCGCTTGGCCGGGCGGGGCTGGAAAGCTGGGCAACGATCGTGTCGCCATCGGCATCGATATCGAAATCAGACGATTCGCCGTCTAGCGCCGCGAGGTCGGTAACCGTGCCTTGCGCAGGGTCGATCCGCACGACCTTCGATCGCGTTTTTTCAAAAGACAAGGCGAGCAACCCATCGCCCTTCGGCGCCCAGCGCAGGCCGGTCAGCAACCCCGGATGATGATCGGCGAGACTGGTCAGCTTTCCGGTTTTGATGTCATATACGCGCGGGGCGAGGCTGATAAAGCCGGGAAGCAGGATGGAGGCACCCGCAATCCGCGTCCCGTCGGGCGAAAAGAACGGACCTTCGGCCGCATGTTCCAGCACCGTCTTGCCGATCCTGCCAGTTTCGGGATCGAACAGCACCAGCCGCGAATGATAGAAATAATCGTTGATCCCCGGCGTATCGGCGACGCGAAGCGCCATCGTCACGCCATCGGGCGACCAGTCCATCGCGCTGACATTCACACCATCGGGAGAAACGCGGTGCGCGGTTTTTGCGTTAAGATCGAGAATCCACAAGCGGCTGAAATGGGTGGCGGCGTCCACGACCACCTCATCCTCGCCGCGCGCTTTCGCTGCCTTCTCCTCCGCCGTGGGGGAATCGGGGCTGAGCAGTGCGATGCGTTTTCCGTCGGGCGACCAGGCGAAATCGGTGACATCTGCCGGCAGCGCGGTCAGCGGCACAGCTCCGCCCCCCGATACAGGCATGATCCAAAGCTGAATCGATCCGCCCTCCGGCGCTTCGCCCGGCCGTTCACGCGCGGAATCGCTATCGGCCGACCGCTGCATGGCGAAGGACAGCCCCGGCTGCCCCTCGCCATATAACGGCTCGGACCGGTTCGACAAAAAGGCGACCCATTTCCCATCGGGTGACCAGCGCGGGCTGTTATCGATACCGCCCGACACAATGAAGGGGCGCTCGGGCGCGCTTCCATCGCTCGGCACCGTCCAGATCGCCTGATGCGGGGAGCCGAAGGTCGCCATCTGCCGCTGCACGGTGAAAAGCACCGTCCGCCCATCGGGCGACAGGGCGACATCGCGCATATCGTCCAGCTTCATGATGTCGGCGGGCGTAATCGGACCGCCCTTGCCCGCCGGTTGCTGCGCAATGGCCACCGGCGCGGCGACGGCGACCATCAACGCCAGTCCAAAACGGAGCGCGGCGCGCATCGCGATGCCCCGCCCGCTCACAAATGCCAGTCGATGCGCAGACCATAGGTGCGCGGCCGCACGATCGATCCCGCCGGCACCGCCTGCGATGTAAACGGTGCGTTGAGGATGCCGTATTCGTCGAATACGTTTTCGACATAGCCCATCAGTCGGAACTGCTTCGTCACGTCGACAGAGGCGCGAAGATCAAAAATGTTGAACCCGCCGCGCTTGTTGGGATTGCCGAACGCCACCGGCGCTTTCGACAGATAGCGGTGCGCGATCGCAAGACTTGGCTTGCCGCGCATATCCTGAAGATCGAGCGTCAGATTGTTGGCGATCGACCAGCGCGACGATCCGGGCAGCGTCGTTCCCGCATCATAGCCACCGCCTTCGGCAAAGGTGTCGGGCAGAAACGAACTCAGCGTCGCGTCCTGATAGGTGATGTTCGAACCGAAAGACAGGTCGCGGGTGATCGCCAGCGTGCCGGAAAATTCAACTCCGGCAATATTCGCGCTGCCCGCGTTGGTGACATAGGAATAATAAGACGGCGCTGGCCCGAACAATCGCGCCTGAATGTCTTTCCAGTCGATGTTGAACACGGTGGCGTCGACCAGCAGGCGACGGTCAAGGACCGAGAATTTCACACCCGCTTCATAGTTATCGACGGTATCACTGTCATATGCGGCGGAGATCGTCGAAAGCAGGCCTGCGTTGGGATTGATGCCGCCGACGCGATACCCGCGCGAATAGGTCATGTACGCCATGAACGTGTCGGTCGGGCGGAAGGCCAATGTGACCTTCGGCGTAAAGCCGTCCTCTTTCTGGCTGACATGCCCGCTGCTGTCGGTGGCGGTATAACTCCCCGCCCCCAGCGTGCCCGCCTGGTTCACCACATCGCCTTCGGCCTTCGTATTATAGTACCGCCCGCCAACGGTGATTTCGAACCCGCGCATCGGCTTGAACGACAGCTCACCGAAAATGCCCAGGTCCTCGTTCAGCGTATCCGATATATAGCCGTAGATGCGGTCGTCCGGCGCCAGGACCGCACCCGAATACCCTCCGAAATCGTCCGGATTTGCGTCGATATAGCTTTCCGCCCCGCCCTGATAGATCCGGTCATAGCTGTGTTTCGTGGCGTGCATATAGCTTGCGCCAATCAGCCAGGTGAATGGCCCGTCGCCGGAAGAGGCGAGCCGCGCCTCCGCCGTCTTGATATTGGCGCTGGCCTTACCAAAGGAATACGCCGCATCGTCGCCCGTCGTCACCCCGGTTACATAGGCATAGGGATAGGAAAAGACGGTGGTGCCGTGCTTTTCGTCAACCGATCCCAGCACGGTCAGCGTCGCGAAACCAAGGTCCTGATCGACACGCAGGCTGTTCAGCCAGAAATCGGTTTCCTGCGTTTCGGCGCGCGGCAGGTCACGAATATAGGGATTGTCGAGATCGAGATAGGTCTGATCGTCCAGCTTCGTATCCTGATAGGTCGAAAGATAGGTGACCTTTGTCCCTTCGGCGGGCGTGAAGACAAGCGACCCGCGAAGGCCGCGCGTGCGGAAGTCGTTGCTGCCGTTGACGCCGATCCCCGGATTGTCGAGATAGCCGGCATCATAGCGCTGCAGCGCCATCACCCGTACTGCCAGCTTGTCCTTTATCACAGGCAGGTTGACCATCGCCTTGGCCGAATAGTTCAGGTCGCCCGAAGCATTCTTGGTGCTGCCCACCGATCCTTCGGCGGCTGCGTCGATCTTCGTCGGATCGGCGGTATTCACGACATAGTTGACGAGCCCGCCCAGCGTGGAAGAACCGAACAGCGTCCCCTGCGGCCCGCGCAACACCTCCACCCGTTCAAGATCGAAGGTATCGACATCGGGGATGGCAATCGGGAAACCCGGTTCGACCAGCGGAATTTCGTTGAGATAATAGCCGACCGTCGTCTGGCCCTGCTCGTGATAGGTGGTCGCGGCGATACCGCGGATCACCACTTCCGAAACGCCGGGCTGATAATCGTTGAAAACCACGCCCGGAAGGCGGGTGACATAATCCGACAGGCTGTTCGCGTTCGCCGCGGCCAGGTCTTCACCGCTTACCGCGCTGATCGCGAGTGCGGTCTGGCTGATCGCGGTGTCGCGCTTGGTCGCGGTGACGATGATATCCTTGTTGCCAAGCACGCCGCTGGCTTTGTCATCCTGCGCGGTGGAATCCTGCGCCAGCGCCGGCAGCGCGGCGAACAGCCCGGCCGCCATCGCGATGGTCGCGGTCGTCGTCTTATATCCGAAAATGCGCATCATCTGGCCCCTTATGACCGGCGGACCCGATGGGGCCACGCCCGTATGACAAATATTTAGCGACGCATAAAATCCGCCGCCGCGCCGTGCATCTTCGTGCACGCCCGCTCCTCCCACGTCTCAGGCTTGCGCGTCCTTAGGGTGCCCGAAACCTCCAAATTCATCATGACGACCGGTCCAAGCAAGCATCGTTCGAGCAAATTACGCGACCGTTGGCATTTTAAGGAGCCAACCGCTCGCGCAACCAGCGCGCCGCATCCGCCAGCGCGCGGTCGGCGAGCGCGGAAATATTCACTGCTTCCAGAAAGCTATGCGTCGCGCCCGCATATTCGATCGCCTCAACAGCGACACCCGCCTGCCGCAACCGTTCGGCCATCGCGCGATTTTCATCGAGCAGGATGTCGCACGCGGCGATGCAAAAAAAAGCGGGCGGAAGGTTCGAAAGCTCGGCCAGCATCGGCCGCGCCAGCGGCTCGGTCGACTCCTGTGCGCCTTGCCCCAGATAATCCTGCCAGAACGCTGCCATCTCCGGCACGGTCAGCATGTAATCCGGTCCGTCGAACAGCGCATAGGACGGGCGAATTTCGGTATCGAACGCGCCATAGCTGAACAGCATCGCCTGCACCCCATGGCCGCAGTCCCGGTCACGGATTGCGCTGGCGAGCGACAGGTTCGCGCCGGCCGAATCGCCGCCGATCGCCAACCGCGTCGCGTCTATTCCGTACGCTTCGCCATTGTCGCGCAGCCAGGCAAGCACCGCCGCGATATCGTCCAGCGCCGCGGGAAACGGCGCTTCGGGTGCAAGCGCGTAATCGATGCCGACCACCGCGCACCCCGATCGCGCCGCATATTCGCGCATCAGGCGGTCATGCGTGTCGATGCTGAACACCACCCAGCCGCCGCCATGCAGATAGACGAGCGCGGGAAGCTGCGCAGCGTCGGTGGGACGGTGGATGCGGATGCGCACCTGCCCCGCCCCGACGGCAAGCGTTTCGGTCGACGCCATTTGCGGACCGCCCGCCACCCATGGCCTGCGCACCGACTCAGCAACCTCGCGGCGTGCGACCACATCGGTGCCGTCGCCGCGCGACAATCGCGCATAATCGCCATTCACCCGCGCCTGAAACGCAGCGATATCGGGATCGAGCGTGGATTTCATGCATGTGCCTTTCGCTTGGTTGCCGCGCGTTTTGCCGCCACGCGCGATTTGCGTTTCTTCCACCAGACGTAAAGTCCCGTGACGATCATCTGAACCGTCGCAATGCCGAGCAGAAAGATGATCGCGGAGCCCAGCCAGCCGATGATATGCCCGCTGTGCAACGGATAGAGCAGACGGATGAGTTTTAGTCGCAGCGACCCGCCATAGGGATTTTCGACTTCCAGAAATGCGCCGCTATCGCCATCGACATAATAATATGGCGGGCCGTAACCGCGATAGTTCAGCACGCCGTTATGCGTGAACGCCAGACCATAGGCGTTCCATTGCGGCAGATAGACCATCGTGGCGGGCCGCCAACGCTCACCCGCGCGCGCCGCATATCGCTCCGCCAGCGCGCCGGCGCGGGCAAAATCGATCTTTGGCATCCTGTTCCCGCCCGGATACGGGGGGTTGCGGTCGAACATGGTCGGCGCGCTGGGCGTCAATCGATCGACCATCGGCTTATAGACTTCACTGTAGAAGTTGAGGCAAACCGACGTCAGCGCCAGCGGCAGGATACCAATCAACAGCCATAATCCCGACGACCGGTGCAGGTCGAGCAACAGCCGTGGAATCGCGCTTGAGAATCGGAAACGCCATGCCCGCTTCCAGTTTTTCCAGAACGGGCGCCGTTGCGGCCAGGTAAGATAGACGCCGACAACCGCGCCGATAAGCCAGGCGACGGCAACCACGCCCATCAGCCATCGGCCGATCGTTCCGCCGAACAGATTTTCGTGCAACATTTGCACCCCGGCCATGAATCCGCGCCTGTCCCAGGACGGTTCGGTGGTCCGCCCGCCGACCATATGCCCGTCCGTCCGATCGAGAAACAGCTCTCGATAGGACAAATGCGGGGCGCCGGGCGCGGGAGTGACTTTCACAACAATGTTGCGATCATTCGGCACATTAACGGGAAATTCGATGACACGTATTGCGGGATGATCGCGCTGGAACGCTTGCACCACGGTCATCGGCGCTGGCGCATTAGACACCGGCACATGATCGAACAGGTCGCGATTAAGCGCATGGTCGATCGGACTGGTGAAACACAAAAGGCAGCCGGTTAATGCTGCCACCAACAAAAACGCCGAGGCCGTCAGCCCCAACCAGCGATGTATCGTCACCCAATATTGCACGCCGACCTTCCCCCCGAAGCATCGTATGCGGCAAACCTTCCCGGCACGCTGGTCTTTTGGAACCGCCAATCAATGCATTTGCGGGGGACCAAGGGAGGTCGGACGACGACTATTCTTCCGCTGCGCCTCGCAAACGCCGGATTGCGGCTTCGGCCTCCTTGCTCGCAAGGCTCGCAAAGCCCAGGCGCAGCCCGCTGGGCGTATCGGGCCGCGTCACATAGGATTGCGAAGCGGCGAAATTGACGCCGAACCGCGATGCGTTTGCCTCCACCCGCGCCAGCGCGGCGGGATCGCGGAAGCGCAGCCAGAACGCCAGCCCGCCATCAGGCATGGCATATTCCGCTATACCGCCCAGATGCTCGTCGAGCAGCGCGGCAAATGCCGTGCGGCGTTCGGCATATACCTGCCGCACCTTGCGGGCATGGCGTTTCAATTCCCCATTCTCGATCAGTTCCGCCGCAGCATCCTCGGTAAGCGTATTGCCCATGCCGTCCGTCACCGACACCTGATGCGCAATGGCGTCGATCACGTCCACGGGCGCCGCGACATATCCGATGCGAAGCGCGGGCAGCAGCAATTTCGACAGCGAGCCGACATAAATCACCTGCGCCGGGGCATAGGCCGCCATCGGCAGCAGCGGCTGCGAGTTGAAATGAAATTCATGATCATAATCATCCTCGATGACCGCAAAACCGAACTGGTGCGCCAGCGACAGCAGACGCAATCGCCGTTCGGGGCGCAGCGCCACCGTGGTCGGAAACTGATGATGCGGGGTCAGAAAGATCGCGCGCACCGGATGACGGCGACAGACGCGCTCCAGTTCATCGATATCGATGCCCTCTTCATCCAGCCCGACCGATACGATTTCGGCACCGCGCGCGCGAAACGCGGCGACGGCGGGTTCATAGGTCAGCGCTTCGACCACCACCGCATTTCCCGCGCCCACCAGCATCTGCGCGGCAAGGAACATGCCATTCTGGCTTCCGCGCGTGATACAGATATTTTCGGCCGCGACCGGCAGGCCGCGTTCACCCTTCAACATCCCTGCGATCGCCTGCCGCAGGCGCGGTGACCCACGCGGATCGCGATATTGCAGGCGATTTTCACGCGATGCGTTGCGGATCGCGGTGCGATAGGCGCGCGACAGCACCTCGGTCGGCATCAATCGCCCGTCCGGCGTCCCTTCATCGATTTTGATCCCGCCACCTTCGGGCAACGCCAGCGGCCGTTCGGGCGGTAGGGCAAACCGGTAATCGGCGCTTGTCGGCTGATCCGCCGGCAGGGCATTTTCCTGCCGACGCGTCGCTTCGGGCAGCGACTGCGAAACCATGGTGCCGCGCGTTCCCGCCGAAGCGAGCCACCCCTGCGCGATCAGGTCTTCATAGGCGAGCACGACCGTCTTACGATTGACGCCGAGCGTCGATGCCAGTTCGCGCGTGCTGGGCAGATAGGTCCCGGAGGCCAGGTGCCCGCTTTCGATATCGCGGATCAGCGCCTGGATAATCTGCATATAGATCGGAGCATCCTTCGACGCATCGATCCGTTCGCGCAGGCTGATGTTCCATGGACGCAGCACTGGAACCTCCTTCATGCAATTATGGGACGTCGCCTGGGTCCAGTGTATATTCGCGCCGTAATCGCTGGCAAGGCCCGGCCTTGGTCCGGGCGGTTTATTGCTATTGGCGCTTGCGCGATGCAACCGGCGGTAAGATGCTGGCCGACCTCATCCATCGCGGGGGCAGGATGCATCATCGCACTTCACCGGACGGCCCGAATCGCGGACCGGCAAATCGATGAAAATATTCGACGATTTTTCAAACGACGATGCTCGGGACCTGATCACGGCCTATCCGCTCGGCTGGGTGGTCGCGCCGGGGCACGGGGTCGATGCGGCCAGCCTTTTGCCGCTGCTGGGCGAATATGACAGCGATGGGCGTCTCGTCCGTCTGATCGGTCATATGTCGCGTCGAAACGCACTTTACGATGCGCTGGCACCTGAAGGAACCGCGCTCATCCTGTTTACCGGACCACATGCCTATATCTCGCCCGAACATGCGCGCCGCCGCGACTGGGGTCCGACATGGAACTATGCGCAGCTTCGCGTCGAGGCGCGGCTTGTTTTCACCCCCGAAGCGACCGGCGCGGCTGTCGATCGCATCGTCGCGCATATGGAATCCGGCCGCAAAACCCCCTGGAGCAAGGAAGAAATCGCGCATCGCTATCACGGCATGCTTAAAGCTATCATCGGCTTCCGCGCGGAGGTGACGGCGATGGCCGGTCGCTTCAAGCTGGGGCAGGATGAAGCCGACCCGGTACTCGCCAATATCCTCGACACGCTCGACGATCCCGCGCTGGTTCAGTGGATGCGGCGGTTCAATCCCGGCCGCGCCGACGAGACCGAATAGCCGGGCGCGCGCCCCTTAAACCGAAGTATAACGCTGCTTGCCCCCGACAAAAGTGTGCAGCGTCTTTATATCCGGAATTTTCAGCGGATCGATGGCGAGCAGATCGCTGTCGAAAATTGCGATATCGGCGTAATATCCGGATGCAAGCATGCCGGTACGGTCTTCCATGAAACCCGAATAGGCGTTGCCGCGGGTATAGGCGATCAGCGCCTGTTCGGCTGCTATCTTCTGGTCCGGCAGCCACCCGTCCGGATTGGCTCCGTCAATGGTCCGCCTTGTCGTCGCGGCATAGATTCCGGTCAGCGGATCGAGCGGCGCAACCGGCCAGTCGGAACCGAAAGCCACATGCGCGCCGCTGTCGATCAGCGAACGAAACGCATAGGTTCCGGCAAGCCGCTTTTCGCCGATCCGCTTTACCGCCCAGCGTCCGTCGTCGATCGCGTGATAGGGCTGGACGGACGCGACGACGCCCTGACGGGCAAAGCGGCCGATGCTTTCGGGGCGCAAATGCTGGGCATGTTCGATACGGAACCGCCGATCCTTTCGGCCATTGGCCTTCGCCACCGCGGCATAGATGTCCAGCACATCGTCATTGGCGCGATCACCGATGGCATGGGTAGCGACGTGAAGCCCGTGCGCATCGGCCTGTTGAACAAATTCGTGCAGATCGTTCAGCGGTGTCACACGGACGCCCTGCTGCCCCGGAGCATCGGTATAATCGTCATAGAAAACTGCGGTGCGAGACCCCAGCGAGCCATCGGCAAGCGCCTTTACCGCACCCCAGCGGAGCCAGTCATCGCCACGGCCTTCCTCCGCCACGATGCCCGCCATTTTTTCCCAGTCCGCGATCGGCACAAAGGCATAAAAGCGCAGATCGGTCTCCCCGCGGGAGCGCAGGCGACGAAGCACCGGCAGGCAGTCCCAGTTGATTTCGGGGTTGTGGATTTGGGCCAGCCCCTTGGACAGCCCGTGCTCTATCCCCCGCCGGACGGCTGCATCGGCGTCGGTGTCGCTCAGGGGCGGGATCACCCGCTCGACCAGCGCCTTGGCATTGTCTTTCAGAATACCCGTGGGGTCGCCGTCCGCATTTCGGACGATGACGCCGCCTTCGGGGTCAGGGGTTTCGCGCGTGATACCGGCCATTTTGAGGGCGAGCGAATTGAGCAGATAGCTGTGAAGATCGGTCCGCGGAACGGCGACGGGCGTGTCGGAAGTCACCGAATCGATCCATTCGCGGGTCGGCAGTTCGCCGCCCATCCGCTGTTCGTCCCACGCGCCGCCCAATATCCATTTGCCCGGCCTTGCCCGCGCCGCGCCGCCTATTCTTTCGGCGAATTCGGAGCGGTTGCGTGCGCCAAGCAGATCCGGTTGGGTCAATGTCACCGAACCGTTGAGGAAATGGGTGTGGCCGTCGGTCATCGCCGGCATACCGAATGCGCCATCAAGATCGATGATCCGGGTGCGCGGCGTGGTGAGCGAAGCCACGTGATCCGCGCCAAGCGCGACGATGCGATCGCCGACGATGCCGACAGCGCTTGCCCGCCTTTGAGCCGGCACGCCCGTCCAGAAACTGCCGTTGACAAGCGCGATATCCAGACCGCGCGCGGCGGCGTTCGCGCGCAGACGGGAAAGCAGGAACAGCGATCCCGCGCCCGCGATCATGGTCCTGCGATCGATCATGGCCGTTTTCTCCCTGCCCAAGCCGAGCTGGAGAAAAGCCCGCCGGGATATTCGGCGAAACCTCCAAAGCGCACAGCGCCGGGGGACCAAGCCTGTCGCCGCGCTTGCACGGGAAATATCGCGGACAAGTGCCAGTGCGAAACGTCCTCGTGACGAGGTGACGATGATAAGTACCAATCAGACTGATTGTTCACTGGGGCGGCACCGGCCGAGCCGCACCCGGCTTGCACGCGACAAGACGCCGGGTCGCTCCGCGCTTCCCCACACGCATTGCCGGCAGTGCGGCGGGCTGCTCGTGCGCTCGCCCGTCACGGGCCGCTGGCGTTTCACCGGCATACTCGGCTGACCGAAATCTGGGCTGATGGAAATTCCCGCGACACATTTTGACGGAATTCCAGACGGCACAACGACAAGGACCAAAGGGATGATCAAAGCATTTATTCTGGCCGGCGTCATGGCCAGCGCGGTGGGGACGCCAGCCATGGCGCAGCAAAGACCACCCGCCAATGCGCCCGGCATGCCGGACAATGCAATGGATCAACAGCGCGTGGACGATATGGCGCTGCTGCTGAACCTGCGCGCCGATCAGCGCCCCGCGCTTGAAGCGTATCTGAAGGCAAGCGCCCCGCCGCATCGTGGCGGCGGTCCGCGCCCCGGCGGCAAGCCCGATCAGAATCCCGGTCGGCAAGGTGGGCCGGGTGATCGCGGCAATCGTGATGGGGCCGCCAACCCACCGCCGCCGCCGTCAGCAACGTCTTTTGACGAACGGCTCGCCGATATGGAACGCCGCGAGGCCGAACATGGCGAACAGGCGCGTCAGCGCATCGCTGCGCTGAAAAGTTTCTACCAGGCTCTGGATGCGCAGCAGCGTACGCGGTTCGAGGCGATCCTGCGCCTCGATCACGGGCCGGACGGTTTTGCCCCTCCCCCTGGTCCCGGTGGTCCACATGACGGAGTTCCCCCGTCCGGCGGACCCGGTGGGCCGGGCTTGCCCCCAGGCGGTTCGCCCAAGCGGTAAGGACGAGCCATTTCTCCTGTGGGCGGGGGCCGGGCGGGTACTGCGCAGTACCCGCCCGGTTTTTATGTCCGGGCGGGATACTTCATCAGCGCTTGCCGCCAAGGTCCGGCAATTCGGCGGCAACCAGCTTGCCATCATGGTTGAGGTCCAGCCGCGCGAAACGCGACTGCGCGGCCCGACGGAATTCTTCGGGGGTGATCGTGCGGTTAAAGTCGGTATCCACCGCGGTAACCGGTTCCGGCAGCGGCAGATAGCTGTAGCGCGCGGCACCCATCCGCGCGTAATCGGGCGCGACTTCGCCGGAATGCGATCCCGGTCTTTCACCGCCCTGCCCCGGACCGCCCGGCCCGCCGCCCGGACCACCACCGCCGGGTCCTCCGCCCCCGCCCGGAGGACCGCCGCCGCCCGGCGGACCACCGGCACCGCCATCACGACCCTGCCGCCCCGCTCCCCCACCGGGTCCAGCAGCGGCGGAACGGCTTTCGGGCACCAGAACATTTTCGTAATAGGCAACTTCCTCAGGATCGATGTCGCTGTCGCCGTTGCGATCGAGCACGGTGTAGAAGCGAAGCGCATCGGCGACGAATTCGTCGCGAGTCAGCGCGTCGTCGCCATTGGCATCGGCCCCGGCGAACCACGCCTTCTCCGCGCTTACCCCGCCTGGCGTGCCGCGAAACGGTTCGCCCATCGGGCTTAGAAACACCGATCCGCCGGGTGGCGGACCGCCCGGTCCCCCCGGACCACCCGGCGGCCCGCCACCGAAATGCCCCGGCCCGTGCGAAGCGCAGCCCGCCAAAGTCAAAAGAAAGCACAAACTCTTTGTTGCAACGCGCATGGCGGCGATATCCTTTCGATTGGGATACCCGCTGGCTGCGGTGGCGCCATTGCTGGGATATGTCTGCCTTAAAGCGGAAGCGTCGCTGTCGCGATCAACCCGCCTTCGGGTCGGTTGGCAAGGACGATATCGCCGCCATGCCCACGTGCGACCGCACGCGCGCTCGCCAGCCCCAGCCCGATCCCGCCCGTGTTGCGGTTGCGCGAACGTTCGCCGCGAAAAAATGGTTCGAACGCACGTTCCAAATCGTCGGGTTCCATGCCGGGCCCGCAATCACGCACCTCGATCACCGCGTTCGCGCCTTGCGTGATAAGCGAGACGGTCGCCCCGTCGGCATATTTCAGTGCATTGCCGACAAGGTTGGACAGCATCGCCTTCAACGAAGCGGCGTCGCCTTCCACCACCACCGGTTCGCCCGGTTCCAGCGTAACTGCGCCGCCCGCATCTTCGAACCCGTCGGTCACGCTTTGCGCCAGCGCCTGCAGGTCGAGACGCTGGCGACGCGACGGACGCCGCATATCGCGGACGAACGCCATGACCGCCGCGACCATCTCCTCCATGTCGCGAATATCTTCCTCGCACGCCGTGCGCAGGTCGCCTGGAGCATTTTCGAGGCGAAGGCCAAGGCGCATCAGCGGCGTGCGCAGGTCATGCGCGATCGCTGCCATCAGGGTCGTCCGGTCCTCGACATAACGGTTGAGCCGCGATTGCATTTCGTTGAACGCGGCCGCAGCCTCGCCGATTTCGGGCGGACCGCTCAACGCGAGCGGCGGCGCTTTTGGATCGCGCCCCAGTCGTTCCGCCGCCTGGGCGAACAACCGGATGGGCCTGGCGAGCGCGCGCGCCAATATCCAGGCGACCGGCGCCACGACCACAATCGCGACCAGCAACCACAATAACGCCCTGCGCCGCCAAGGCGCCATCGCGTTTTCCTTCGGCTTCACGGTAATCCAGCGATTGTCCATGCGGGCCGAAACCGTGAAATCGCCGAACAGCACCGCTTCCGGCCGGGGCAAGCTGTCCATCCTCTCGCGCTGTACCGGCCCTTCACGACCGAACATCGCCATCGGCGCGCCGTGCGGGGCGGGAAAGTGCGTATCCACATTCACCTGATTGGCGGGTATGCCAAGACGGTTGGCGAGTATCTTCGCGATGCGCCGTTCATGCGGCCCCGCCATCTTTTTCGAAGGCGGATGGTCATAGGAAATACGAAGCGTTTCCGATGGCTTCTGCTCCAGCGCCTCGACAACGGTTGCAAGCGACGTGATATCCGGCTGGGGCGGCGGCACCAGCACGACCAGCGCGAAATTGAATATCTGGACCAGCAGCAGCGCCAGCAGCATGATCGCGAAAATCCGCCCGAAAAGCGGCCAGTGGCGCAGGCGGATTGCGGAGATCACGCGCGGCTGACCTGCGGCGCGAACATATAGCCTTCGTTGCGGATGGTGCGGATGATGTCGCCTTCGGCGTTCAGCTTGCGGCGCAATCTGCTCACCTGAACGTCGATCGCGCGGTCGAAAGATTCGCTGTCCGGCCCGCGTGCCGCCTCTAACAGCGTTTCGCGCGGCAAAACGCGACGTGGACGTTCGACAAATGCCCGCAGTACCGCGAATTCGCCGTCGGTCAGATCGACGAGCACGCCCTTTGGATCGACCAGTTCGTGCGAGGTGAAATCGATCAGCCAGCCGCTTCCGAACCGGAATGCCTTGCGCTGCGACGGTTCCACCTGCCCGCGCTGGCGAAGCGCCGCACGCACCGTCGCCAGCACCTCTCGCGCGCTGCACGGTTTGGGAAGATAATGGCTCGCACCTGTTTCCAGACCGGTGATCCGGTCATCCTCTTCGCCCAGTGCGCTCAGGAATACGACCGGCGGCCCGTCACTACCGATGATGCGACGGCAAGCCGACAGCCCGTCCTCGCCCGGCATCATGATGTCGAGCAGGATCAAATCGATCCCGCCCTCGCGCAAGACCTCCTCCATTTCGCGGGTATTGGCGGCGGTGGTGACGCGATAGCCATGGCCGGTAAGGCTGCGCCCCAACAGGTCGCGAATGGCCCGGTCGTCATCGACGATCAGCAGCGCCGCGCCATTCGGCCCGTCGACTGGAGAGGATGTAAAATCGTTCATGTCCGGGCTTTTATCCGCATTTGTGTTCGCGATATTTCCGGTTCCGCTTTCGGAACTACAGCGCACATGCACTTGAAAAACAAGGAGCGGCCTTCGCCCGCCAATGGCGGATGACGCAATCCCGGAGTTTCCCGGATACCCTGTCAAACTGTCGTGACTGCAATCCTGCCGATGCTGTGGGTGCAAGACACAGCGCAGCCTTCTCCGCGTCGGAAAAAAACCAGACACACAGGCTGAATATCGCACGCGGCGTGCGCGGCGGTATCGGCCCTTGCGCGCGTGCCACCTTAATGAATTCAGGAAATCGCCAAATGTTCCCATGCTCGTCCGCCTCTCCCCGCTCCGACGGGACGCTCACTCGCACGGCGGTACGCGCTCGCGGCAAACTACCGCTGCTCCTGAAACAGGCTACCTGCCTGACCTCCGCCGGCGCGGCGGCGCTGCTGCTGGCGCACCCTGCCGCGGCGCAGATGACGGTGAGCGACGATGACGCCACCACCCCGCTGGTCACGTCCAGCGCTGGCGACATCACGGTGGCGGAAGACGCGGTTCTGACGGTCGACAGCGGCGCTGCCATCACCGTCAATTCCGACAATGACGTAACGACGGAAGACGATGCGACCATCAGCGTCGGCGATGCGGACGGCGCAAGCGCCATCACAATTCAGCCCGGCACCGACAGCACCATCGTCAATGACGGCGATATCGAAGTGCTGGAAGATTATGTCCCCACCGACGCCGATTCCAACAGCATCGCCGATGGCGCGATCGCCAGCGCCAGCGACCGCTACGGCATCCATGTCGCGTCGGGCGGGACGGCAAGCGGATCCATCACCAACAGCGGCACGATCACGGTCGAGGGGCTGAATTCCTACGGCATCGTGGTCGATTCCGATTATACCGGCGACATCGTCAATGACGGCACGATCTATACGATCGGCGATTACAGCACCGGTTTGCATACGCAGTCGGTCGACGGCAATGTCGAGGCGAACGGCACGATTCAGGTCGTCGGCGAAGGCGCGCAGGGCGTCGTGATCGACGGCGATGTCAGCGGGACCTTTTCGGTTCAGGGCACGGTCACCCAGTCGCTTTCCTATATCGACGACGATTCCGCGACCATCTACCTGTCGCGTTCGGATCTCGCGGTCAGCGCGCCCGCGGTAGAGGTGACTGGCAATGTCGATGGTGGCATCATCATCGCCGCTCCGCCCTATGACCTCGACGACGATGTCGATGATGAGGATGGCGACGGTGTCGATGATGACGATGAAGCGACGGGCGCGATCTATTCCTACGGCGCAAGCCCCGCGCTGCAAATCGGCGGAGAGGACGACATCGCCATCGGCACCGTCACGGGGCGCGAAGGCGACTTCTCGCTGGCGGTCGACGGCACCGTTTCGGCATCGGCGAACAAAAGCTCGCTCGACGCGCATGCCATCGTCATCGGCGGTCAGGGCGGCGATGTGGACATGGCCGACGGCATAGGCGTGACGGGAACGGTGACCGCGACCACGGTCGATTCCGAAGCGATCGGGCTGTTGATCAATCAGGGGTCGAACGTCCCCTATCTGTATAACAGCGGCGCCATTTCGGCGTCGATTTCCTCACCCGGCGGTGGCACCGTCTATGCGGTGCAGGACCTTTCGAACACGCTTACCCAGATCGACAATACCGGCACGATCAGCGTTTCGGCATCGATCGAGGACACCAGCGCGGCAATCGACCTTTCGGCGAATACAACCGGCGTCACGATCAACCAGTATCTCAATTCGATCGATCAGGAATCGTTCGATGAAGAACTGGAGGATGACGATTACGACGCCGACACCGCCACCACCTATACCGCTATCAGCGGCGATATCCTGACCGGTTCGGGCGATGACGTCCTGAATATCCAGGCGGGCCGTATTGCAGGGGATACCTATCTTGCCGCCGGTGACGATACCGTCTCGCTAAGCGGCTATAGCGGATATGACGGCGACATCTATTTCGGCACCGGCAACGCGACGATGGCACTGTCCGACTATGCCTATTTCAACGGCACCGCCGACTTCGGCGATGAAAGCGCAACCCTGTCGGTGGCGGGCGATGCTTCATTTCTGGGCGCGATCACCGGCGGAAGCAATCTGGACGTAACCGTATCCGGCGGAACGTTCGGCGGTAGTTCCGCAACCACGTCCAGCGTCAATTCGATCACTGTCGGATCGGATGCAAGCTATCATGTCTATATCGACGGCGACAGCGGGACCGCGTCCAAGATCATCGCGAACACCGCCACGTTCGAAGATGGATCGACCGTCACCGCCACGATCGAATCGCTGACCGATGCGGAGGGCAGCTACACCATTCTGACCGCCGACACGCTCAACGGCAGCCCGACCTTCTCAGACACGGCCAGCCTGCCGGTGCTCTATACCGGATCAGTCACCACCGACGACAACGATGTCGTTCTGACGATCAGCCGGAAAACGGCCGAGCAACTTGGCCTGACCGCGTCGCAAAGCGCCGGTTTCGATGCGATCATCGCCGCGGCCAGCGAAGATGACGATCTGACCGCCAGCCTGCTTCAGGTCGATGATGTCGAGGCACTTCAGGGACAATTCGACCAGTTGCTTCCCGATCATGCGGGCGGTGTATTCGACGTGGTACGGCGCGGTACCAAACTCGCCGATCGTCACATCACCGACACCAATGCCGATTTCGACATCAGCGATGTCGGCGGCTGGATCGAACCCTTCTACTTCCACGACAAGAAGGATGAAAACGCGACCGCGCCCTACACCGCGAGCGGCTGGGGCATTTCGACCGGTGTCGAAAAGCGCACCGGCATAGGCTTTATCGGGCTATCGCTCAGCTATACCAGCGGTTCAGTGTCGACCGGCGACTGGCAGGATGTCGATGTCAGCCAGCTTGGCGCTAACCTGTTCTGGCGCAAGGCTTCGGGACCGCTTTACACCTTTGCGAAGATCGGCGCCGGCCGCGTCAGCATGTCATCGGACCGCACCTTTACCGGCGAAGTCGATGATGCGGACATCACCTATTCCACCGATGGCGACTGGAAGGGCTGGAGCGCATCCGCATCGGCCGGTGCCGCCTACACCGCCGCGCTGGGAAGCAACTTCTCGCTAAAGCCGCAGGTGACACTCGATTATCTGCGTCTCCACGAAAACGGCTATACCGAAGACGGCGATGACGATGTGATCGATCTGGCGGTCGAATCGCGCAACAGCGACAGCCTGTCGGCGGAAACCACGCTCACACTGGCGTGGAGCACCGGCTATGTCACCCATGACTATCGCCCGCTGACGTTCGAACTGGAGGGCGGCCGCCGCAATCAGATTTCGGGCGATCTCGGTTCCACCACCGCCTATTTCGACGATAGCGACGGCGATGCGTTCACCATCGACCCTACGTCGCTGAAGAGCGGCTGGCTCGCCAAGGCGCGTATCGTTCAGGGCGGACTGGATTATATGTGGCAAATCAACGGCGGCTGGGAACAGACGCAAAGCGGCACCGGCTTTTCCTTCGGCGGCGCCCTTACCGTCGCATTCTGACCGGCAAAGGCGGCGCGCGCCAAACATCCGTGCGCGCCGCTTGCCTCTGCGCCCAACGGGGCTTTTCGGTGCGGCGTAATCGCTGCTATTCCCTGCACGAAAAACAGGCCGACCGCCGGTCCTGAATTGGGGAAATCCATTATGCCGATCCGCCCGCGCCGGTCGATGCTCTATGTGCCGGGGGACAAGACGCGCGCGCTGGAAAAGGCCCGCACGCTGCCCGTCGACGCAATCATCATCGATCTGGAAGATGCCGTCGCTCCGGAACGAAAGGTGGATGCCCGCGACATCGTGGCACAGGCGCTGTCGGGCGACGATTACGGGCCTCGCGAACTGCTGTTACGCGTCGGCGGGATCGATGTCGCGGAGGATTTCGCGCTTGCCGCCGGACTCCCGCTCGACGGCGTGGTGCTGCCCAAGGTCGAGAGCGGCCCTATGGTCGCGCAGGCCGCCGAACGGATCGCGCTGCCGATCTGGTGCATGATCGAAACGCCGCTTGGCGTGCTGCGCGCCGCCGATATCGCCGCTGCCCCGCGCATGGCTGGGTTGATTGCGGGGACCAATGACCTGAACAAGGAATTGCATGCGCGGCACCGTCCCGACCGTGCAACGCTGCTGACATCGCTGTCGCTGATCGTCCTTGCCGCCCGCGCGCATGGTCTTGCAGCGATCGACGGCGTGCACCTCGACCTTGACGATGACGCGGGATTGGAAGCGGTCTGCATTCAGGGTCGCGATATGGGGTTCGACGGCAAGACGCTGATCCATCCGGCGACGATCGACATCGCGAACCGGGTTTTCGCTCCTGAACCCGATGCGGTGGACACGGCGCGGCGCATCGTTGCGGCATGGGCCGATGCGCGCGCGAAGCAGTTGGGCGTAGCGCGGATCGATGGCAGGATGGTCGAACAGCTTCATGTCGACGAGGCTGAACGGCTGATCGCCATCGCCGACGCGATCGGCGCGCGCGAATACGATCCGCAATAACGAATGGAGCCTATCCCCTCCACTTCGCGTTTAGGCGGGAAAGATCAGGCCGTTGTACAACATGTTGCAGGCGATAGACGTACCCGCCGACCGCCGCTAATCGGGATCGCGAAAAAGAAAACCGCCAGGAGGGATGATGCAACCGACCATGGATTTCGCGCTGGGCGAAACCGCCGACATGATTCGCGAGACGACGGCGCGCTTCGCCGCTGACAAGATCGCCCCGATCGCGGCGGAGGTGGACGAAACCAACACGTTTCCGCGTGACCTGTGGCCGCAAATGGGCGAACTTGGCCTGCACGGCATCACCGTGGAGGAAGAGTTCGGCGGACTGGGTCTCGGCTATCTCGAACATTGCGTTGCGATGGAGGAAATTTCGCGCGCCTCTGCCTCGATCGGGCTTTCCTATGGTGCGCACTCCAATCTGTGCGTAAACCAGATCCGCCGCTGGGGGACCGAAGCGCAAAAGCGCAAATATCTGCCCAAGCTGATTTCGGGCGAGCATATCGGCAGCCTTGCCATGTCGGAAGCCGGATCGGGTTCCGACGTCGTATCGATGAAGCTGAAGGCGGAGGCGAAGGGCAATGACCGCTATGTCCTGAACGGCACCAAATTCTGGATCACCAACGCGCCCGAAGCGAGCACGCTGGTCGTCTATGCCAAAACCGACAGCGCGGCCGGGCCGAAGGGCATTACCGCCTTCCTGATCGAACGCGATTTCGCAGGGTTTTCCGTTTCCAAAAAGCTCGACAAGATGGGCATGCGCGGCTCCGACACCGCCGAATTGGTGTTCGAGGATTGCGAGGTTCCGGCCGAAAACATCCTCGGCGAACTGAACAAGGGCGCGGGAGTGCTGATGAGCGGGCTCGATTACGAACGCGCTGTGCTTGCCGCCGGGCCGCTGGGCATCATACAGGCATGTCTCGACACCGTCCTGCCCTATGTTCGCGAGCGCAAGCAGTTCGGCACCCCCATCGGCGGTTTTCAGCTGATTCAGGCAAAGGTCGCCGACATGTACGTCGCGCTCAATTCGGCACGCGCCTATGTCTATTCTGTCGCGCGCGCCTGCGATTCAGGAAAGACGACGCGCTTCGATGCAGCCGGTGCGATCCTGCTCGCTTCCGAAAACGCGGTGAAGTCCGCGCTTGAAGCGATTCAGGCGCTGGGCGGTGCGGGATATACGAAGGAATGGCCGGTCGAACGCCTGCTGCGCGATGCCAAGCTCTATGACATTGGCGCTGGAACCAATGAAATCCGTCGTTACTTGATCGGGCGGGAACTGATCGGCGTGTGACGCCGCACAGCGCCCGAAATCTTGCCGAAACGTGGTTTCGGCAGTCATGCGGGGCCGGGCGGTCCTTTTTTGTCCTACGTCGGACCGTCCGGCTTCGCATGACAACCTGTCCACCCGCGACCGTCGCGGCGAGCCGATCCGGCCGTTTCATGCGCCTTCCCAATCGCCTTTCAAAGCGCATCCGTGCCGGGTAGAGCAGGCCCGAAAAAACAACAGAGGATAGCCAGCGATAATGAGCGCACCCGCACTGCAAACGCGGAACAGCCCCGATAGCGAGGATTTCACCCGCAAGGCCGACCATAACCGCGCACTGGCCCAAAGGCTGCGCGATGATGTCGCCAAGGCGGCGCTGGGCGGCAGCGAAAGGAGCCGCGAACGGCATGTTTCGCGCGGCAAGCTGCTCCCGCGCGACCGCGTCGAACTGCTGCTCGATCCCGGCTCGCCCTTCCTCGAACTCAGCCAGCTCGCCGCGTGCGACATGTATGAAGGCGATGTACCCGGTGCGGGGATGATCACCGGCATCGGCCAAGTGTGCGGGCGGCAGGTGATGATTGTCGCCAATGATGCAACGGTGAAGGGCGGCACCTATTATCCGATGACGGTCAAAAAGCATCTGCGCGCGCAGGAGATCGCGATGCAGAACCGGCTGCCGTGCATCTATCTGGTCGATTCGGGCGGGGCGAACCTGCCGCATCAGGCAGAGGTGTTCCCCGACCGCGACCATTTCGGGCGCATCTTCTACAACCAAGCGCAGATGTCGGCGCAGGGGATCGCGCAGATCGCGTGCGTGATGGGAAGCTGCACCGCGGGCGGCGCCTATGTCCCCGCCATGTCGGACGAAAGCGTCATCGTGCGCGAACAGGGTACGATCTTCCTCGCCGGGCCGCCGCTGGTAAAGGCGGCGACGGGCGAAGAAATCAGCGCGGAGCATCTGGGCGGCGGCGATCTGCACGCGCGTACATCGGGCGTGGTCGATCATCTTGCGGAAAACGATCATCACGCGCTCACCATCGTTCGCGATATCGTATCGACGCTGCCCGCCCCCGACGCCGACACGCCGCCACGCGACCTGATGCGCGAACCGCGCTTTCCAGCGGAAGAGCTGTACGGCATCATCCCCGAAGATGTCCGCGCCCCCTATGACGTGCACGAAGTCATCGCGCGGCTGGTCGACGGCAGCGAATTTCATGAATTCAAACCGCTCTACGGCGATACGCTGGTGTGCGGTTTCGCGCATATCCATGACCAGCCGGTCGCAATCCTTGCCAATAACGGCGTGATCTTTTCGCAAAGCGCGCAAAAGGGCGCGCATTTCATTGAGCTTGCCTGCCAGCGAAAGATTCCGCTGCTATTCCTGCAGAATGTCTCCGGCTTCATGGTTGGCGGCAGTTACGAGGCAGAGGGCATCGCCAAACATGGCGCGAAGTTGGTCACCGCCGTCGCCACCGCGCAGGTGCCAAAAATCACCGTGCTGATCGGCGGCAGCTTCGGCGCGGGCAATTACGGCATGTGCGGGCGCGCCTACTCGCCCAACTTCCTGTTCACCTGGCCCAACAGCCGGATCAGCGTGATGGGCGGCGAACAGGCGGCGAGCGTTCTCGCCACCGTGCATCGCGACGCCGATGACTGGAGCGAGGATCAGGCCGAAGCATTCAAAGGCCCCATCCGCGCGAAATATGAAGAGGAAGGCAATCCCTGGCACGCAACCGCGCGACTATGGGATGACGGGATCATTGACCCTGCCCAGACCCGCGACGTCCTCGGCCTTGCGCTTGCCGCCTGCGCCAACGCCCCTGTTCCCGAAGCACCGCGCTTCGGCATCTTCCGGATGTGAGGCAGACCATGATCCAGTCCCTTCTGATCGCCAATCGCGGCGAAATCGCCTGCCGCGTCATCCGCACCGCGCGCAGGCTCGGCATCCGTACCATCGCCGTTTATTCGGATGCAGACACCACCGCGCTGCATGTGCGCGAAGCTGATGAGGCGGTGCATATCGGCCCCTCCCCCGCTGCCGAAAGTTATCTCGACGGCCAACGCATCATCCGCGCGGCGAAGGACAGCGGAGCGCAAGCGATTCATCCCGGCTATGGCTTCCTGTCGGAAAACGCCGATTTCGCCGAGGCTGTGAAGGCGGCGGGTTTGATCTGGGTCGGGCCGGACGCGAAAAGCATCCGCGCGATGGGGCTGAAGGACGCCGCCAAGAAGCTGATGCAGGATGCGGGCGTTCCAACCACGCCGGGCTATCTGGGCAAGGACCAGTCGCCCGATACGCTGAAGGCAAAGGCTGACGAAATCGGCTATCCCGTGCTGATCAAGGCGGTTGCCGGAGGCGGCGGCAAGGGGATGCGCCGTGTCGACGATCCGAGCGACTTCGCCGACATGCTGGCCTCGTGCAAGCGCGAAGCATCCGCTTCGTTCAGCGATGACCGCGTGCTCATCGAGAAATACATCCTCACCCCGCGTCATATCGAAGTGCAGATTTTCGGCGATGCCCAAGGCAATGTCGTTCACCTGTTCGAACGCGACTGCACGCTGCAACGCCGCCACCAGAAAGTCATCGAGGAAGCCCCCGCCCCCGGTATGAGCAACGAGGCGCGCGAGGCGATCTGCGCGGCTGCTGTGCGCGCCGCACAGGCGGTCGATTATGTCGGCGCGGGCACAGTGGAATTCATCGCCGATGCCTCGCAGGGGCTGTCGGCGGATCGCACCTGGTTCATGGAGATGAACACCCGGCTTCAGGTCGAACATCCAGTGACCGAAGCGATTACCGGACAGGATCTGGTCGAATGGCAGCTTCGCGTGGCAAGCGGCGAGCCACTACCCTGCACGCAGGACGACCTGTCTATCCATGGCTATGCAATCGAGGCGCGGCTCTATGCCGAAGACCCGGTGACCGGCTTTCTCCCTTCCACCGGGCCGCTGCGGGTCTTTTCCCTGCCCGACGATATTCGCTGCGACAGCGCGGTGATGGCAGGCGACGAGGTCACGCCGTTCTACGATCCGATGATCGCCAAGCTGATCGTGCACGAAGAAACACGCGCAGCCGCCATCGATACGCTGGCCGAGGCGATCGACGACGTCGCGATCTGGCCGGTAAAGACCAACGCAGCGTTCCTTCGCAATTGCCTGCTCAGCGACGAATTCCGCGACGCCACGGTGACCACCGGCTATATCGGCGATCATCTGGAAACGCTTGCGGGCGCGGCCGAACCGTCCGAGGCAGCATGGTGGATCGGCGCAGGCGCGCGCGCGCATATCGACGGCACTGCCGAGTATCGCGACCCGTATGACGTCTGGAGCCAGTGGTCGGGCTTTCGCCTTAACGCCCCTTCCCGGTCGCTAACGGCTGTCGTGCATAAGGGCGAAGTCCGCGTGTTCGATCTTGTCCAGTCGCCGCCCGACCCCTTCCTGCCGCGCGAGATCGATTCTGATGGGATATTGGTGTTCGAAAACGGCAATGCCTTTCTATTCGAAACGCCGCACGCCCTTGCCCGCACAGGCGCCTCGGCAAGTGATGGTGAGATCAAGGCGCCGATGCCGGGCAAGGTCATCGCGGTCGATATCGCGCAAGGCGACAGCGTTGCGAACGGCCAGAAGCTGCTCACGCTCGAAGCGATGAAGATGGAACACACGCTCACCGCTCCCTTTGACGGCACGGTAAGCGAACTTTCGGCGGAAGCGGGAAGCCAGGTGAAGGAAGGAACGTTGCTCATCCGTATCGAACCGGCAAAATCCACCGATGCCGCCGCCGACGCGAAGGATGGCTGACATGACCGACCTCGTCATACGCGATGCCACCGCCGATGATCTGCCGGCGATCATTTCGCTGTTGGCACAGGATCAAATGGGCGGGGAAGATGATTCGTCCGGCCCGCCGCTTGATCCGGGCTATCGCGCCGCATTCGATGCGATGGCCGCCAACCCCGACAATCGACTATTGGTGGCGCAGGTCGACGGCCGGGTCGTCGGCACGTTCCAATTGACCTTCATTCCCGGCCTTTTGTTTCACGGCGGCTGGCGCGGGCTGATAGAGGCGGTTCGGATCGACGAAAGCGTTCGCGGGCGCGGCTATGGCGAAGCGATGATGCGCTGGGCGATCGAGCGCAGTCGCGAAAAAGGATGCATAGTCGTGCAACTGACCTCGAACCGCGCACGCACCCGCGCGCACCGTTTTTACGAACGGCTTGGCTTTGTCGCCAGCCATGTCGGCATGAAACTGTTTCTGGACAGGTAAAATCCTGCTCCGAACGGCGGGGGCAGCTTGGTAGCAAGGTGCAATGACCTGAACTCATAGCACCATTGTCATTGCGAGCCCCGCAGGGGCGCGGCAATCCAGATGCGCGGCCACCGAGGACGGTGGATCGCCGCGTCGCTGCGCTCCTCGCGATGACGACGTAGCAGGTAAGTCGCGCTTGCTGCGCCGTAATGGAGCTATTCCGCGGCTTCGGCGGTTTCCAGCGCCTTGCCTATCAACGCGTTGGTGAAGCGCTTTCGCCACCAGATCACGTCTTCCTTTTCGACATTGTCCATCATCACCCGCCAGCGGTCGATGCGTTCCTGACGTTCCATGCGCAGCGCCTGGACGATGGCGTCGGACATTTCCTCCGCGCTGTAGGGATTGATCAGCACCGCGCCCTCGCGAAGCTGCGCCGCCGCGCCCGCAAAATGCGACAGGATCAGAACGCCGGGATTTTCGGGGTCCTGCGCCGCGACATATTCCTTTGCGACCAGATTCATCCCGTCGCGCAGCGGGGTGACCAACCCAATCCGCGCCGCGCGGTAGATGCCGGCAAGCTGATCGCGCGGATAGCCCTGATTGACGTAGCGGATCGGCACCCAGTCGACATCGGCATAGGCGCCGTTGATATGCCCGGCCAGCCCTTCAAGCGTGGTACGGATCTTCTGATAGCTTTCCACCCCGGCACGCGAAGGTGGCGCGATCTGCAGCATGAAGATTTCCTTGCGCTCTTCCGGGTGGCGCTCAAGAAAGCGTTCATACCCGCGAAACCGCTCTTCCAGCCCCTTGGAATAATCCAGCCGGTCGACGCCGACGATCATATCGCGCCCCACCGCGCTGTCGCGCATCTGGCGAAAGGCGAGCCGCGCGGCGGGGCTGTTCGCGCCCTCGATAAATTCCTTGCAATCAATGCCGATCGGGGCGGCAATCGCCTCAAGCGTGTGATCGCCCAGTTTCAGCGTGTTGCCCTCGCCTTCTTCCGCGCCGAGGTCCTTGATCGCGAAATCGCGAAACGATTCTAGCCATTCCTCGGTATGAAATCCCACCACGTCATAGGCGAACATGGTGCGCACCAGATCGGACGCTTCGGGCAGCGTGCCGAGAAGCCGGCGCGGCGGCCAGGGGATGTGCAGAAAGAATCCGATACGGTTCTTGCACCCGCGATCACGCAGAGCCTGACCCAGCGGAAACATGTGATAGTCCTGAATCCACACGACATCGTCCGGCTCGATCAGCGGACGGACGGTATCCGCAAACCGGTCGTTCACCCGGACATAACCGCCCGCAAAGCCGCGTTCATATTCTGCAAGATCGATCCGATAATGGAAAAGCGGCCACAGCGTGCGATTGGCATAGCCGTTATAATATTCCTCGACGTCCTGCTGTTCGAGGTCGATCGTCGCGGCGGTAACCCCGGCGCGCCGTTGAAAATTGATGTCGCCGGTAAAATTCTCCGTCACCTCGCCCGACCAGCCGAACCATATGCCACCATTTTCGCGCAGCGCCGCCGCCAACGCGACCGCCAGCCCGCCCTGCGCCCCCGAATGGGAGTCCTTGGGAGCCGAAACGCGGTTCGAAATGATTATCAGGCGGCTCATCGTATGGCGCTCCACGGTTGGCTCAACAGCACGGCACAGTTGATCATCCCGACGAGCGAGTATGTTTGAGGATAATTCCCCCACAACTCCCCGCTGGCGGGATCGATGTCTTCCGACAACAACCCGGCCTCCGTCCGGCGGGACAGCATTTCTTCAAACAATTCACGGGCATCCGCGTTCCGTCCGGTGAAATGCAGCGCCTCTATCAACCAGAAGGTGCAGACGTTGAACGCAGTGTGCGGAAGCCCGAAATCGTCTTCCGTCGCATAGCGTAGCATATGCGAGCCGCGCCTTAACCCCTGTTCGGTTGCCGCCAGCGTGCCGAGAAAACGTTCATCGTCCGGAGAGAGGAAGCGCAATTCCAGCAATTGCAGCAGGCTGGCATCCAGATCATCGCCGCCGAACGTAGCCGACATGCGGTTGGTATCGGCTCGCCACGCCGAATCCTCGATTGTCGCGCGCATCGCCGCGGCGCGTTCCGCCCAGAAATCCTGCCGTTCGTCCAACCCAAGGCGCTCGGCCGCATTGGCCAACCGGTCGCACGCGGCCCAGCACATCGCCGCGGAATAGGTGTGCACCGATTGGCGGGTGCGAAGCTCCCACAATCCTGCATCGGGTTTGTCATACAGTTCCCACGCCCGTTCGCCGACGCGTTCGAGCGATTCGAAATCCTCCCGCCCCGCAATCCGGAACAGGCGATGGTCGAAAAATGCCTGCACGTTCGACAGCACGATCTGGCCATAGGCATCGTGCTGCACCTGTTCATAGGCCTGATTGCCGACGCGAACCGGCCCCTGCCCGCGATAGCCGGCCAGCCGCGGCGCGACGCGTTCGACCAGCGTCGCCTCCCCCAGCACGCCGTAAAGCGGCTGGATCATACCGCCCTTCGCTTCATCGACGATGTTGCGCAGATAGCTGAGATAGCCCTCCAGCACGTCGAGCGCGCCCACCCGGTTGAGCGCCTGCACGGTGTAGTAAGCGTCGCGAATCCAGCAATAGCGGTAGTCCCAGTTGCGTTCCGACCCTTCATGTTCGGGGATTGAGGTAGTGAGCGCAGCGACGATCGCGCCTGTTTCCTCATACTGGCACAGTTTCAGCGTGATCGCGCAACGGATGACCACTTCCTGCCATTCGAAGGGCGTGGCCAGGCCGCGCGTCCATTCCTGCCAATGCTGGGTGGTGTAGCGCAACATCTCTTCGATGCTCAGCGCGATGTCGCCGGAAAAGCTTTCGTCGGGGCCCAGGAAGAAATGGAGCGGCTTTTCCACGCGAAACGTGCGCTCCTCCTGCAACAGGCCGACCGGGGCATTGGTGGAAAGGCGAAGCTGCACGCCTTCCAGAAGATAACGGATATGGTTCGATCCGCTGGTACGCACGACATTCGGATCGCCCCAGTTGCGGGTCGGGCGAAGACGCACCCTGATCCGCGGGGACCCGTGCAACGGGCGGACGATGCGCGCGAAGGAAACGGGGCGGTACATCCGCCCCAGCCGCTGAAAGCGCGGGCAGAAATCGATCAGTTCGACCGAATTGCCCTGTTGATCGGTCAGCACGCTACGCAGGATCGGCGTGTTGCGCACATAATCCTGCTCAATTGTGGCGCAATCCTCCATGTCGATCGCCCACAGACCGACCGCATCCGACGAATCGGGATCGCGCCCGTCGAGCAGCGAGGAAAAGGCCGGATCGCCGTCGAACCGGGGAACGCATCCCCATACCAGCCGCGCCGACCGGTCGATCAGTCCCGCGACCTGACAATTGCCGATCGGCCACAGGTCCATCTCGGTTGCCTGCGTCATACCGCCTCCGCCGCAATTTCGAGCCAGGCGAGCGTTTCGTTTACCCCATCCAGCCGATAGCGCGCAGCGGTTTCGCGCGGTTCGCCGACCAGCACCCCGGCCCCGCCCTGATCGCGCACCACGGCGAAACCATGTTCATCGGTCTTGTCATCGCCCAGGAACAGCGGGGTGTGCCCGGCAAAAGGAGCGCTTGCCATGAACGCGGCAATCGCTTCGCCCTTGTCGGCGCCCGCCGCGCGCAGTTCGAACACCTTTTTCCCCGCCTGAAGCTGCATGCCGGTTTCGCCGGCCAGCCGCTCCGAAATCTCGCGCGCGGCCGCTTCAGCCCTGTCGCCTTCGGCTTCGCGAAAATGCAGGCCGACGCCATAGGGTTTTTCCTCCACCAGCATCCCGGCATGCTCATCGGCGAACCGGCGCAGCCGGGCGACCGCCTCGACCAAGCCATCGGGACGGTCGGGCGCGTCGCGGCGACCATCGGCCCAACGCATTTCCAGTCCGTGGCTGCCGCTGATCGCGAATCCGGTTCCCAGATATTCGGCGATTGTATCCGCCGGGCGTCCGCTGACCACCGCCATACGCCCGTCCAGCCGCTCGCCCAGACGCAGGATCAGCGCCCGCAGTCGCTGATCGACCGCCACGCCGTCGGGCCGCGAAGCGATTTCGACCAGCGTTCCGTCGAAATCGAGGAACAGGCTCGCCCCGCGAAGCAGACCGTCTGGCGGTGGTTGCAACCCGGCGGATGCGGCTTGATTTGGCGCGTCGGACGCGGCGTGATTCATAATGTGCGTGCTCCCGCGAGCGTAACTGTCAACAAGGCTGCTGCGTTGCGGAAAAAACCACCCGGAACGCAACCCCTATGCAGGTGCCTTGCGTGCTTTTTTCTGGTCATCATGCCAACGGCCGGGGTTGGAAAACACCATTTGATCGTCCACCGGGCCATAGCGCAATGCCAGCATGTCCTTCAGATAATTCTGGTTCACGCGCCACGGGCCGGTCGCGCCTCGGCGCGGAAATTTATCTTGCGCCCGGCGGACATAGCCGGAGGTGAAGTCGAGAAACGGTAATTCCGTCACCTCGCCCGCAACGCGCGGCGTGCACTGGCGCATCGCGCGCGCCGCCATCGTGTCGAGCAGGCGGCAGACATAGATGGCGGTCAGTTCCGCCTTCAGCGTCCAGGATGCATTGGTATAGCCGAATGACAGCGCCAGATTGGGAATGTCGGAAAACATCATGCCCTTATAGCTGAACGATTCGCTCGCATCGACCGGCTTGCCATCAATGCTGAGCGCGATGTCGCTCATCAGCTGCAATTCCAGCCCCGTGGCGGTGACGATAATGTCGGCGGGCAAGTCCTCACCCGATCGCAACCGGATGCCGGTGCGCGTAAAGCGATCGATATGGCCGGTCACGACAGACGCCCGCCCCTCCCGGATCGCGCTGAACAGGTCGGCATCGGGAACCAGGCACAGCCGCTGATCCCAAGGATCGTAATCGGGGGTGAAATGGGTTTGCACGTCATAATCGTCACTCAGATGGCGCCGCGCCATGGCGATAAGGCGTCGCTTCACCCGTTCAGGCTGTTTGCGCGCCAGCTGATAGAAAAATTGCTGAAACAACACATTTTTCCAGCGCGTTAGCCGATGCGCCGCCGCCTCGGACAGCAACTTGCGCAACCAGTTGGCGACCCGGTCACGACTTGGCCGTGACACGATATAGGTGGGTGAGCGTTGCAGCATCGTGACGTGCGCGGCCGGCCCGGCCAACGCGGGGACCAGCGTGACCGCCGTCGCGCCGCTGCCGATCACGACGACGCGCCTTTCGCTGTAATCGAGATCAGCGGGCCAGAATTGTGGGTGGACGATGCGGCCGGCGAAATCGTCGCGTCCTTCGAAATCGGGCGTATAGCCTCGATCGTAGCGATAATAGCCTGGACACATGAAAAGGAAATTGCAGGTGAAGCGTCGGCTTTCGCCCTTTGTATCCACCTCAACCGTCCATATCGCGTCAGCGCTTGACCAGTTCGCGGCAATAACGCGATGCGCCAACCGGATATGGCGGTCGATTCCGAATTGCCTCGTGGTTCCCGTCAGATAGGAAAGGATCGTCGGCCCGTCGGCGATCGACTTTTGATCGGACCAGGGGCGGAATGAAAAGCCCAGCGTATGCATGTCGCTGTCCGAACGCACGCCAGGATAGCGGAACAGGTCCCATGTCCCGCCCGGCGTGTCGCGCGCTTCCAGCACGACATGGCTTCGATCGGGGCAGCGTTTCTGCAGATGATATGCCGCAGCAATGCCGGAAATACCTGCGCCGACGATCACCACGTCGAAATGCTCGATCATCCGCTTCGCTCCACCATGCAATGGAGCGAAGCGTTGCGGGCGTCAGAGGTCAATAGTCCTTCGAATAGCGCAGGCTGGCGCTCGATCCGCCGGAACTTGCCGTCTGTGACAGGATGCTCAGCGCCTTGCTCAACGAAATTTCGAGCTGGGTGGCGGTGAAGCCCTTCGCGTCGGTGATGATCTCCACATAGATATCGTTGGTGATATACTTGCCCGCAGCGAGCGACGTGCCGCGACCGGTCGTATCATCGCCACCCAGGACGCGAAGCCGGTCGATACCCGTTGCCGACCGCAGCTTGCCCAGCGGGTTCAGCCCGCCGCCGCCCGATCCACGCAGCGAGTTGAGCGATGACGCCAGCTGAATCGCCTCGGTCGCCGAAAGATCGGTCACCGAACTTCCGAACAGCAGGCGCGAAAGTACCTCGTCCTGCGCCAACGCTGGCGTCGAGCTGAACGCGATCTGCGGATTCTGCGCGGTGCCGGTCACCGTGATCGTCGCGGTGATGTCATCCTTTTCGGTGCTCGCCACGATGTTGATCTGCGGATTGCTGACGGCGCCGCCTTCGAAGCTGACGACTCCCTTGGTCACGTCGAACCGGTTGCCAGCGAACGAATAGGTGCCGCGAACGATGTTAAGCGAACCGCGGACGCGCGGATCGGCGGACGTTCCCGTCACGCGCAAGTCGGCGCTCCATTCGGATTCCAGTCCCATGCCCGAAACGTACAACTGATTGTCGGCGCGCAGGCGGATATCCAGACGGAACAGTCCCGGCGGACCGCTTGCGCTGTGGTCCTGCTCATTCGCAGGCTTCTGCCCCTTGCGGCGAATACCCGTCAGTTCTGGGACGTCGGCCGATCCCTGACGGATGATCTGGTAACGCGCCTCAGGAATGCGGATTTCGCCGGTGATCGACGCCTGCTCGCCGGGTTTGTTCACAACGTGAATTTCGCCCGTGGCAGTCGCGCCGAGCGCATCGCTCTTCGCGAGTTGCGCCTTGTTCAGCTTCGCCGTGATGTCGATCGGGAAACCGGCATCGGCGGCAAGGCCGACGCGTCCGCTGGCATCGATCGTACCGTCGCCGGCATTGGCGTGCAGCGTGTTCAGCACGAACCGGTCGTTGCTGAATTGACCATCGATCGACATCTTGCTCAGTCGCGTGCCATAATTTTCATTCTCATAGGTCAGGTTTTGCGCCCGGACCACACCGGTCAGCCGGGGCGAACGCACCTGTCCCCCGAAATTCGCCGCCAGCGCGATCGGTCCCTTCAGCGTCTGGCCCGATTGTCCGGCGAAGGAGAACAGCACATCGGCAGGACCGTTATAGCGGATGCCACCACTCAGCGGCGCCGCCATCAACCGCGTCGACCACGCACCACTACCGGGCGCGAGCGGTTGCAGCGTCGCGACCATGCGGCCGACGGTCGTGGTCCCCCGTTTGATGAGCGCGCGCGCATCTCCGCCGCTGGGCACCAGTTTCCCGGCAAATTCGATATTCACCGGCTCCGACACCGCGGCGATGCTGGTGCGCCGGAAATCGGTGATGTTCAGCCGCGCCTGCGCCTGCGGGAAACCCGACCCCTGCTGCGTATAGTCCAGGCTGCCCGTCGCCTGTCCGCCGATCCCCAGTCCCGGCACGAAAGCATTGGCCACTGACAGGTCCAGTGAATCGAGCCGTGCCTTCATGCTGATCGCCGAACCGAAATCACCCGCCAGCCGGATCGATCCCTTGTCGAGATTGATCTGCGTTGGTGCCAGCGTATAGCCGCTGCTGGTCTTGCTGATCCGCGCCGGATTGGCAGTCGCGAACCCAATTCCGTTGCCGCTGCCTTTCAGCGCGACGATATATTGATCGGGGCTGAGCTTGGCATTGGCCGCCAGTTCGAACGGCACGCTGGACGATCCGTTGGCGACGAGTTGCGCCGTACCCTGCCCACCGCGGTAATTGACCTTGGCACGCGCCTTCTTGATCACGAAATCGCCCATCGCGAACGATGCGATCTGCGCATCGGCGATCACTTCGGGCTTGCCCGGATACATGGTGGCGCTGGCGGTCACGATCGCCCGGCCGATCGTCAGCCCGGAATTGCCGGGAATGCTGGCGTTGTTCGCCTGCGCATTGACATCGGCATGCTGATACTGACCCTGCGCGCTCAGATTGGCGCTGCCGTTGATGCCCGATCCGGCGAAACGGACATTACCCGCAAACGGCCCTGCCGCGGTCTGATGCACCTGTCCCGAAATATCCATGCCGGCGAAGCGAGCGCTGCGGATATCGACATTCAGCCGGTTCGACGTATCGATGACCATATCGGCCTTGAACGGACCGTAATCGGTGTCGCCATTGGCCAGCACCGCATAAGCACCGTTATTGCCGCGCACCCGTGCGTCCAGATTGGCAAGGCCGATGCCAAGCCCCGGCCGCGCCGCGCGCACCTGCACCACGGGACGGGTCATGCTTCCGGTTACGCGCGCCTGGATCGGACCATATTGCTTGGAATAGGCGTCGGCGTTTAGCGCGAGCGCGCCGGCAGGATCATACATCCCGGACCCGTTATTCAGACGGAAATCGGGCGCCTGCACCTGAAGCCCGGAAAAGCGGATCACGCCTTCGGGCGTATAGTCGAGGTTCACCCGCGCCATCGCATTTCCGCCCAGGAAGTTGCGGATGCCATCGTTGAATATCTGCTGCGTGCGCATCACCACATGGCCGCGCACCCCGAATCCGCCCTGCGGCGGTGAATAGACATCGGCGTCGGTCTGAAGATTGACGATGCCGAAGCTTTCGACCCGGTAGTTGTTCACCCTGCCTTTCAGCGCGCCGGTATAGCGCCCCTTCGCCATATCCGCCGCTACGATCGCGGTCGCGTCGATCTTGTCCGAGCGCAGATGCAGATTGTCGGAAAGGATTTTTGCTCCGTCGATCGCGAAATCGCCATCGATCGCCACATTGGTGAGCAGGCCGCCCGCCGCGGCGTTCAGGCCGGTCACCCGGCCCGCCTTGGCATGCACGGGTACAAGAATGCGATCGGCGTTTACCGTCGCGCGGCCTTCCGCCGAAAGCTGTTCGACCGCCATTTCACCAAAGCCGATTGCGCCAGCGGTCAGCTTGTAATCCACCGTCGGCGTCTGGAACGCGCCGTCCAGCGCAACCGCCGCGCGAACCGAGCGGCCGCGTAGATTCTCCGCAATCGCGCCGGGCGTCAGCAACAGCGCCTCGGCGCGGAAATTATGAAATTCGCTTTTGCCCAGATCGATGACGCCGTTCGTCGATACCGCCAATGCATCCGATCGCAGTCGCAGGCGCGTATTGGCGACGCGATTGTCGAACGCCGCATCCAGCGCGATTTGCAGCCCCGGCTTGGTCAGTCGCTCGACCGGTCCGGTCAGGTAAAGGCCGGGATGCGCCACACCGCGCACCTGAAACCGGCCATCCTGTTCGGCGATTTGCAGATTGGCGAGCGAACTGCCGCCCAGCGTTCCGGTCAGACGGCCGTTCCAGCGCTGCCAGCTGCCATTACCGTCGAGCGAGAGCGAGAGCGGCTTTTTCAGGCCCGCCATGCCTGCAATCATGCCGTTTTCAGGCGCGCGCAATTTCAGGTCGACATCCAGCTTGTTATCGTCCGGCACCGCGTCCAGCGTCAGCGCCAGCCGGTCGCCGCCAGCAACGCCGGGAGCAGCGATCGTGCGCGCGTTCGCGCGAAGCTGCGCGCGCCGATCGGCAATATGCGCCTGCCCCGCGATCTGGGCGATATGCCGCTGTCCGCTGACCGCCGCGCCGATATCCAGCCGGGCGATCGCCAGCTTGTTAACATCGATATCAAGGTCGGGAAGCAGCGGGCCGTTGTCGTTGCTTGCCGGGGTGGGGTTCAGCACCGGCATTCGCGCGAACTGGATCAGCGGGCTGGACAGTTCGCGCACATCGACATGCTTGTTGATATAAGCGAACGGACGCCAGTCTAACGTGATGCTGGGCGATGCCGCGAAGACGCCCTTGGTATCGGTGAGGCGAACGTCCTTCAGCACCATCCGGCCGTACAACGACCCGTCGATTTTCCCGACATGGACGCCCATGCCCGACGCCATCTTGAAACCGTTTATCTGACCGGTCAGGAAATTGCGACCCGGCCCGGTGTTCAGGCCAAGCACGATCAGCACGACCAGCACCGCCAGCGACCCGATGGCGATACCAAGCCATTTCAGGATGCGCTGCCACAAGGGGCGCTTTTCGATTACGCGAACGGTTTCGCCTTCAGGTTCGGACACGATCTCTTCCGCCATCAGAAAGCCTGCCCGATCGAGATGTACAGCGCGATTTTGGGATCGCCGTCCCGCGGGTTCAGCGGCGTCGCCACATCGACGCGCAACGGCCCGAAATTGGTGTAGAACCGTCCGCCGATACCCGCCCCGTAATGCAGGTCCGATCCGCGCGGATACACCGTGTCATACGCCTGGCCGCCATCGATAAACGGTACGATGCCGAAATTGCCGAAGCGGTAGCGAGCCTCAAGCGAGAATTCGTTGAAGCTCAAACCGCCGATCGGTTTGCCGTCGGGCGCGATCGGCCCAAGTTCCTGATAGCCATAGCCGCGCACCGATCCGCCGCCGCCCGAATAATAGCGTCGGGAAGGCGGGAGGTCGTCGCGATCGATTCCGGGGATCGTACCAAAGGCCAGCCGGCCCGCGATCACCAGGCTGTCGGTGGCCGGATAATAGACATCGCCTTCGATGCTTACCCGGGCATAGGGACGAAAACCGCCCTTCACCGCCGCTTCGGGACTGACATTTGCGTTGAGGCGGAACCCCTTGGTCGGGTTCAGCAGGCTATCCGACGTATCCCAGCCGGCGTTCAGCGGAAGTGCGGCGACGAAATACGTCTTTCGCTGCCGCTCGCCGGCATCGAAATTATAGACGTCTTCGTTCGTACCGACCAGTTCGAAGCCATAGCCATAGGTGAACTTCTTCTGCCAGATCGGCGTCGAATCATACGAAACCCGTCCCGCCAGCGTGGTGGTATAGGCTTCGTACGCGTCGTAATCGGTATGGTCCGCCGAGAGAATAAGCGAGACGGTGCGGTCCCGCTTGCCAGCGTTCGATCGGCGGAAGGTTCCGCTCAACCCCTGTTCCTGCGTACCCGCCTTGCCTGAGACGATCAGCGCGCCTTCCGGCGGAAACAGGTTGCGATGCGTCCAGCTTCCCTGAAGCAGGATGCCTTCGCCCGTGCCGTACCCGGCTTCCCCGGCCAGCGTTCGCGCCGGCCCCGCCTTCCCGCGCACCAGCATGTCGACATATTCGGTGCCGTCCGGCGCGGTTTCGTTCGTTTCCTTGGGTTCGACCGACACGCTGGAGAATAATCCGGTCGCCACCAGCGCCTGCTGAAGGTCGTCCGTTTCGCGCGAATCATACAGGTCGCCCTTGTCGAAGCGCGCAAGCACCTTGACATGCTCGGCATCGAACGGCGCATCCTCGACATTCATGGTGAAGCCGCCATAGGACGCCCGCGGGCCGAGGGCGTAGGGAAGCGTGTAGGCGCCGGTATAGTCGGTATCGTCGAGCAGGATGTCGCGATCGCCCAGCTTGAAGAACGGATAGCCCTGCTGCGGCAGGCGCAGCGAAACATTCGCTTCCGCCCCCTGCACCCGCGCCGCATCGATAGGATCGCCCACTTTCAACGGCAACGCCTTGTCGACCAGTCCTTCCGGCTCGGTCACATCGCCTTTCGTGGTGATTGATCCCAGCGTGTAGAGCTTGCCCGGCGTCGCGGTGATCGTGACGATCAGGCCGGGATTGTCCGCCCCGGCCGTTTCCACCGTGGAAATCGCGGTTCCATCATAATAGCCGATGGACTGCATCAGGCGGACGGCAAGCTGCTCATCCTCCTTGGCACGCGCGGTAACCATGGTGGCGTTGGCCGCTTTGCCGTCGCCGTCCTCAAGCGCCGAATGGTCGCGAAACTCGCCTTCCAGATCGACTTCGTCCAGCCCCTCGACCTTTACCGAATAGGCAATCTGGGTCGCTTTTTCATCCTCAACGCCGGCTATTTCGGGCGGCGGCTGGGTATCGAACTGGTCGATGGGCGCCAGCGGCTGGGCAAGTTCCCCTTCATCGGGAAGCGGCTGCGAATCCTCGATCGACACCGGCTGAGACACCGTACCCGACTGGCTTCCCGCGGTCGGCTGAACAGCCTGGCCCTGAACGGTTCCGGTTTCATCGCCTGTAGAACCGGTGGGCGAAGTGCTATCGGGCATCGGCTCAAGCGGCGCGTTGATGTCGTCGCTCAACACCGGAAGCGCTTCGTCGAACTGCTGTTCGGGAATGATTGCGCCCTGGTCATCCGTGCTTTGCGAAGGAACCGAACCATCCGGCGATTGCGCCGAACCGTCCTGCGCCTGCTGCGGATGGTCCTTCGCCTGTGTTTCAGACGACGCATTGCTGTCATCGTTTTTGCTGGTCTGCGCCCAGGCGGGGGCGGCAACACAAAACGCCGCCGGAGCGGCACCCGCCAAAATCATTGCAGCTTTTGCTACGCCTATTGTGCCGCGCACGTCGCCCCTAACCCCTTTTAACGCCGTGCCGAATCGACGCACCAATACCTTCAACTTTTTGCATAACATGCGATTTGCGAAAAAGGTCCCCCTTTTTAGGCAGGGGAATCGCGGTTTTCCGCATTGCGCGTGCATCCCAATTCATGATCGCGCGTTTCCCGTCCAAACGGGGAGACCGAAACACGATGACCGACGCGACGATCGCCGCCGACACCGGAGCTCCGGAGACCGCCGAAACCGAAGCTATCCCCGGCTTCCAGTCGAGCAAGCCCTGGCACCATCCATGGAGAGCGTGGAAAGCGATTTTCGGACGCATATACATTATGATGGGTCACCATAACCTGTCGCTGATGGCCGCCGGTGTTGCCTTTTATGCGTTTCTGTCATTTGTCCCGCTGCTTGGCGCGGTTGTAATGACCTATGGGCTTATCGCCGACCCGGCCACGGTCGCCGATCACATGCAGCAGATTTTCGAACTGGTGCCCGCTGACGCCGCGCGCCTGATCCAGGATCAGCTCGTAAACGTCACGACCGAGGCGGCGAGCAAAACCGGGCTTGGGCTGGGAATCGCACTGTTCTTTTCGATTTACGGTGCGATGCGTGCGGCAAGCGCGCTCATCCAGGCGATGAATGTGATTTACGAGGAAATCGATGAACGCAACATTATCGTAACGACCATCCTTGCCATTCTCCTGACAATGGGGGCTATCGTCGCCGCCATTCTGGGCGTCGTTTCCGCGGCTGTATTCGGCTATTTGCAAAACGCCGTCACGATCCTTGGTCAAGTCGGCGTCACCATGATCCAGATCGCAACCTGGGTCGTCGCCGCGCTTATCGTCAGCGCGGGATTCGGGCTGGTGTACCGATTTGCGCCTGACCGTGCGCAGGCGCGCTGGCAATGGCTGTCGATCGGATCGATCGCAGCAACCTTTCTCTGGTTGGTCGCGACATTGCTGTTCGGCCTCTACGCCGCCAATCTGGCCAACTACAACGCGACCTATGGCGCGCTGGGCGCGGTGGTGGTGCTGCTGATGTGGCTGTTCGTATCGTCTTACGCGGTGCTGCTGGGCGCGGAAATCAATGCCGAGGCGGAGCGGCAGACCGGGATCGATACGACTACCGGCCATCCCCGCCCCTTTGGGCATCGCGGGGCGGTCATGGCCGATACGCTTCCCAGCAAGCGTCAGGCTAAACCGCGCCGCGACAAATACTGAACCGTCGTTGCAGCGACCCCGAATGGATCAGCCGCGCCGCTTTTCCTCTTTCCGGAATTGATGGAGAAGCGGCTCGGTATAGCCATTGGGTTGTTCCATCCCTTCGAACACCAGCGCCCGTGCAGCACGCCACGCAAGGCTGTCGTCTTCGCGCCCCACCATCGGGCGATAGGCCGGATCGTCCGCATTCTGGCTATCGACCTTCTGCGCCATCCGCGAAAAAGCATCGTCAATATCGGCCTTTGACGCAACACCGTGGAGCAGCCAGTTCGCCATGTGCTGCGAGGATATGCGAAGCGTCGCGCGATCCTCCATCAATCCCACATCATTGATGTCGGGCACTTTCGAACAGCCTACCCCCTGATCGACCCAGCGAACGACATAGCCCAATATCCCCTGCGCATTATTGTCGAGTTCGCGCCGGACATCGTCCGCCTGCCAGTTGCGCCCATCGGCAACGGGAATGGTGAGCAGCCGGTCGAGGGACGGCACCGGTTCGGCGGCGATCGCGTTTTGCCGCGCGAAGACATCGATCGCATGATAGTGCATCGCGTGCAGCGTTGCCGCGGTCGGGCTGGGCACCCATGCGGTATTCGCCCCCGATTGCGGATGGGCGATCTTCTGCTCAAGCATATCCGCCATGCGGTCCGGCGCGGCCCACATTCCCTTACCGATCTGCGCCCTGCCCGAAAATCCGTGCGCCAGGCCGATGCGCACATTGCGATCTTCATAGGCGGTCAGCCAGTCGCTCGTTTTCATCTCGCCCTTGGGGATCATCGGGCCGGCATGCATCGCGGTGTGCATTTCATCGCCGGTGCGATCGAGGAAACCGGTGTTGATGAAGACGATGCGGTCCTTCACCGCATGAATGCACGCGGAGAGATTGGCGGACGTGCGCCGCTCCTCATCCATCACCCCGACCTTGATCGTGTGGCGGGCAAGGCCAAGCATGTCCTCCACCGCATCGAACAGCCGGTCGGTGAAGGCGCATTCGTCCGGCCCGTGCATTTTCGGCTTCACGATATTGATCGATCCGGCGCGACTATTGCGATATTTGCCCAGCCCACGAAGATCGTACAGCGCGATGGTGCTGGTCAGGATCGCGTCGAGAATGCCTTCCGGTGCCTCACGGCCATCGGGAAGTAGTACCGCCGGCGTCGTCATCAGATGGCCGACATTGCGCACGAACAACAGGCTGCGTCCGGGCAGCGTCAGCCCGGCATCGTCGGGCGTGCTATAGGATCGGTCGTCGTTCAGGCGGCGGGTCATCGCCCGCCCGCCCTTGTCGAAGGTTTCGGCCAGATCGCCCTTCATCAGCCCCAGCCAGTTGGCATAGGCCGCAACCTTGTCCCCGGCATCAACAGCAGCGACCGAATCTTCGAAATCAACGATCGTCGTAATGGCGGATTCAAGTAGCACATCGGCGATGCCGAGCGGGTCATCCTTCCCGATCGGATGATCGCGATCGATCACCACCTCGATATGCAGGCCATTATGCCGGTAGAGTTGCGACTTCCCCCGAAAACCGATGAACTGCGATCCGTCGACCGGCTCGATCGGCCAGGCCGCATCGGCCCATTTACCCGATTTGAGCGGCACCACTTCATCGAGAAACGCTTTGGCTCGCGCAATTACCTTCGCACCACGTTCAGGATCATATCCGCCCGGCCCGATGTCGCCGGGAATGGCATCGGTGCCGTATAACGCGTCATACAGACTTCCCCACCGCGCATTGGCGGCGTTCAGGACGAAGCGGGCATTGAGTACCGGCACGACCAGTTGCGGCCCGGCTGCCGTCGCGATTTCGGCATCGACATTGCGGGTGCCGATGGCGAAATCGCCCGGTTCCTCCACCAGATAGCCGATGTCGCGCAAAAACGCCTGATACGCCGCCATATCCGCGATCTGGCCGGGATTGGCCCTGTGCCAGGCATCGATCTTCGCCTGTAGCATGTCGCGTATGTCGAGCAGCCGGCGATTTTCGGGCGCGAACCCTTCGATGATCGCGGCCGCGCCTGCCCAGAACGCATCGGGGGTCATACCCAGCCCCGGCAGCACCTGCTGCTCGACAAACCCGGCTAGCGGGGCGGCAACCTTCAATCCGGCGCGGGACAGCATTTGCGACATGATTCCTCCTTGGCACACGCGTATTTCACTCGGCATAGCCCGGGGAGGCCACAACCGATTACGACAAGGGGCACGGCGCGATCAAGTCTGCTCCGCCTCATAGCGTTCGGCTGCGGATTCGAGGCGGAGCAGCATTTCCATCAGCTCCTTTCGCTCCGCATCGGAAAAACCGGCGAACAATTCGCGTTCGATCTCCAGCGCCTTGGGCGCGATCTGATCGTATAACTGCTGCCCCAGCTCGCTGAGCGACAGCAGATGCGATCGCTGATCGGCGGGATTGGGTTCGCGCACCACCAGATCACGGTCGACCAGCGCGATCGCCGCGCGGCTGACCATCACCTTGTCCATGCGGGTCGCTACGCCCAGCGCCTGCTGGCTCATCCCCCCGCCCTCTGCAAGTACGCAGACCAGCCGCCATTCGGGAATCTTCAGCCCGAACAGCGCCTGATAGGCGGTGGCGATCACGCCCGACACCCGGTTCGATGCGATCGACAGGCGATAAGGCAGGAATGCGTCTAGCTGAAGCGTAGTCATGATACCTCTTTTAGCCGCTAAAATTGGCCGTATCCTTGCCCCCTTATCGCGTGACCAGCGCTTTTGACACTGATGGGGCGAGTTGCTAGATTAGTATCAATTGCAACGATCATAGCCACGAAGGACCGATTTGATGGAAGCGCGCGACAACCCGATGGGCCTTGACGGCTTCGAATTCGTCGAATTCACCGGGCCCGACCCGGAAGCGCTGGCGGACCTGTTCACCCGGATGGGTTTCACCCATGTCGCCAACCACAAATCGAAAAATGTGCGCCGCTATAATCAGGGCGATATCAATTTCCTGCTCAACATGGAGCCGGAAGGCCAGGTTGCCGGATTCCGTAACGCGCATGGCCCGTCCGCAAATGCGATGGCGTTCCGCGTCGCCGATGCGCAGGCAGCGCTCAAGCTGGCCGTCGAACGCGGCGCGACAGAGGTGAAGGGTAACAACGGACCGGGCGAGCTCGACATTCCCGCGATCGAAGGGATCGGCGGCGCCAACCTGTATCTGGTCGACAAACATGGCGATCAGACGATCTACGATACCGATTTCGATCCGGTCGAAGGCGCGCTGCCGCAGCATAAAGCCGGCTTGGAAACGCTGGATCACCTTACCCATAATCTGCAGCGCGGCCGGATGGATTACTGGGCCAATTATTACGAATCGATCTTCAACTTCCGCGAAATCCGCTATTTCGATATCGAGGGGCAGCAGACCGGCCTGCTCAGCCGCGCGATGACCGCGCCGGACGACAAGATTCGTATTCCGCTGAACGAAAGCCGCGACGAACATTCGCAGATCGAAGAGTTCATCAAGGATTATAAGGGTGAGGGAATCCAGCATCTTGCGCTCACCACCGACGATATTTTCGCTACCGTCGACGCGCTTCGCGCCAATGGTGTAAAGTTTCAGGACACGCCCGACACCTATTACGATTTGATCGACGAACGCCTTCCCGGTCACGGCCATGACATTCAAAAAATGCGCGAACGCAAGATTTTGATCGACGGATCGCCCGAAACAGGCGAAGGGCTGCTCCTGCAGATTTTCACCCAGAATATGGTCGGCCCGATTTTCTTCGAAATCATTCAGCGCAAGGGCAATGAAGGCTTTGGCGAAGGCAATTTCAAAGCCTTGTTCGAAAGCATCGAGCTTGACCAGATTCGCCGGGGCGTGATCCCGGCAAAGGAAGATAGCGAGGCGTAATCCGCCCGCACCAGTTGGAGAGGCCGGCCGGGGGTCTGTAGGAGGAAGCCCGGCGGGAAACGGCCCGTGGTCCGCTGCCATGCCCGCCCGCAATCAGGGGGCGCACAGCAATAATGACGAGCATGGCGGCGGACCGCATACCTCCGCAAAGCGACGGTCGATCGTTACGGAGCGGCCAGTTCCATTTTCGGGAGAGCATGACGTGGCTGATCGGTATGTGAGCGGATTCGGCAATCATTTCGCCAGCGAAGCCATTCCCGGCGCGCTGCCCGTCGGCCGCAATTCCCCGCAACGCCCTGCTTTCGGCCTTTACGCCGAACAGCTTTCGGGCACCGCCTTCACCGCGCCGCGCAATGAAAATCGCCGGTCCTGGCTGTATCGCCTGCGCCCGTCGGCGGCGCACCCGCCTTTCACGCGATACACAGGCGCGAAAGCGTTCAAACCGGATACCGACAATCAGCCGCTGTCGCCGAACCGGATGCGCTGGTCGCCGCTGGCGATGCCGCAATGCGATACCGACTGGATCGACGGCATGGCGACAATGCTGTCCAGCCACGGTCCCGAAACGCAAAGCGGCGCCGTCGTCCATATCTACCGAGCCAACCGCGATATGGAGCGCCGGGCTTTCGTTTCCGCCGATGGCGAACTGCTTTTCATCCCCGAACAAGGGCGGCTGGTCCTGCTCACCGAAATGGGGCGGATCGACCTGTCCCCCGGTGAAATCGCTTTGATCCCGCGTGGGCTGCGATTTCGTGTCACGCTGCCCGACGGCGCGGCGCGCGGCTATGTCGCCGAAAACCATGGCGCGCCTTTCCGCCTCCCCGACCTTGGTCCGATCGGGTCAAACGGGCTTGCCAATCCGCGTGATTTCGAAACGCCGGTCACCTGGTACGAGGATGTGGAGGGCGATTTCGAACTCGTCCAGAAATATCTCGGCCGGTTATGGACCACCAATCTCGGCCGCTCGCCGCTCGACGTGGTTGCCTGGCACGGCAACCTCGCACCGTGCAAATATGATCTTTCGCGCTTTAACGCGATCGGTACGGTCAGTTTCGATCACCCCGATCCTTCGATCTTCACCGTCCTCACCTCGCCCAGCGATGTGCCCGGCACGGCGAATGCCGATTTCGTCATATTCCCCCCGCGCTGGATGGTGGCGGAGGATACATTCCGCCCGCCCTGGTTTCACCGCAATGTGATGAGCGAGGCGATGGGACTGATCCACGGCGCGTATGATGCAAAGGCCGAAGGGTTCGGCCCTGGCGCGTTGAGCCTGCACAATCAGATGTCGGGCCATGGTCCTGATGTCGCAAGCTGGCGGGCGGCGAGCGAAGCCACGTTGCAGCCGCAAAAAATCGAAAACACCATGGCGTTCATGGTTGAAAGCCGATGGATATTCCGCCCGACTGCGTTCGCAGCCGACTGCGCGCAAACCGATTATGACGAAGCATGGGCCGGCTTTCCCAAGGCCAAGACACCCGTGCGATAGCTTTTTTCTTCAATACCTTAACACCGATCAAGTGAGACGGAACCGCCCTTTGGTCGTAACGTTGGAGGGTGGCAACAAATCCCGAAAAGGGTTCCCTTGATCCATGTTTGACTGGCAACACGAAGCGCAGGAGCGCCTGCAAAGCCTGTTGTTCGCCCATATCGGTGAACAGGCGTTTCCATGCGTCGGCGCGAAAGCAGCGCTCGCCCGCGGGACTCTGAACGTGCTTGCGTGCAACGCGATCGACAGTGCCTGGGACGATCTGCGCATCCATGACGCGTTGCTGCGCTGGGCCGAGGAATATCGCAAAGCCCCTGCGATGTACCGCAGTTTCGCGGTCATTTTCGACCGACCCGTCGATCTGGACGAAGCGGCCTTCGAACGCGCGCTATGGCAGCGCGTCCAGTCATTGTCGGACAAGGATGTCTGGCGCGGACAGGAATATGACGACCGGGTCAGCGCCGATCCGGCGAACCCGCATTTCTCGCTCAGCTTCGGTGGCGAAGCCTTTTTCATCGTCGGCTTGCACCCCAATGCCAGCCGTCCGGCGCGCCGTTTCGAACGCCCTGCGCTGATCTTCAATCTGCACGATCAATTCGAGCGCCTTCGGCAGGAAAATAAATATGAAGGCATGCGCGAAAAAATTATGAGCCGCGACGAACGGCTCGCCGGATCGCGCAACCCCATGCTCGCGCCGCACGGACAGTCGAGCGAGGCGCGCCAGTATAGCGGCAGGATCGTCGACGATGGCTGGGCACCACCGTTCGAATATCACGGAACCGGCAAATGAATATGATGGTCATTCCCGAACGAAGCGGCACCGCCTTCCGTCTGTCCGCAGGCAAGATGCTGACCGTGGTCGATCCGAAGGGCGAGCAGGTGGCCGACCTCCTCGCCTTCAACGCGGATGACATGGATGAAGCGATCTCTTCCGGACGAACGCTCGATTACGCGGAAACGATACGCCTGACGACCGGGCACCGGCTTTATTCGAACCGGTCCAATGCAATGTTGGAAATCGTCGAGGACACGGTAGGCATGCATGATTTCCTGCTCACGCCCTGTTCGGTCGACACCTTTCATCACTTTTATCCTGGTCAGCCGCCCCATCGCGGCTGTTTCGGAAATCTCGCCGAAGCATTGGCGCCCTATGGCATTGAACCGGATCGAATACCGGTTGCATTCAACTGCTTCATGAATGTGCCGATCGACGGCGAAACGGGTAAATTGCGGGTGCTTCCTCCGATAAGCAAGGCGGGCGACCACATTACCTTGCGCGCCGAAATGGATCTGGTGATCGGGCTTACCGCCTGCTCCGCGCCCGATTCGAACGGCGGCAGTTTCAAGCCGATCCATTATCGGATCGAATGATTCTACGGACTTTTTTATACGAAAATGCATTTCGCACTTGCAATCCGAATTGCTGCGGTGCACAAGGATCAGGCCTTTTCAGGCATCCTCTCCTAAAACTTTTCAAGGGTCGCCTTCGGGCGGCCCCTTTTTTTGCCCGGCCATCAAGGCGATAACTCAGCGTTTCCGCCGTTCAATGGCTTGCCGTAAGCCATAATGAATATGCGGCCAGCGCCAGCAACGTGCCCAGCGGCAGTTGAGTCGTGGCCGAAACCGTGCGGCCGCGCAGCATCTGAGCCACGACAGCGATCAGGCCGATCATGCACGCGACAAGCACCAGCATCGGCAGGTCACGCCAGCCAAGCCACAGTCCGATCGCGCCGAGTAATTTGGCGTCGCCCCCGCCCAGCCCTTCGCGCCCACGCGTTCGGCGATACACCAGGGCAATGAACCACAGGCAGGCGAAACCGGCCGCGCCGCCGATCAGACGGTCCTCGATGGCAGGCGGAAGTCCGGCAAGGCCAGCACCGATCCCTGCCAGCGCCAAAGCACCGGTCAGCACATTGGGAAGCCAGAAAGCGCGAAGGTCGAGCGTTCCCAGCAGCAGCAACAGCCATCCGAACACAGCGCCGGCGGCGCCCGGCCACCCGGGCACCGCCACGCCCGCCGACAGACCGATGATCAGGCCAAGCGCTTCGCATAACGGATGTATCGCATCGATCCGCCTCCCGCATTCTCGGCAACGCCCGCGCTGCAGCGCGAAGCTCAGCAGCGGGATCAGCTCGGCCGCGCGTAGCGGTTTGCCGCAACCATCGCATTCGGACCTGCCTTTCAGCGCCGATCGCGCTTGCGGCCAGCGCACCACCACCGTCGCGATAAAGCTGCCAAAGATCAGGCCGAGCACGGCAAGCCCCGCCACCCAAAACCATAGCGCCTCAGCCATGCAGTGGCTTTTCCCGGATCAGATAGCGATAGATACCGAACAGGTTGATTGCGAACAAAACGCCGTTCTGCGTCCCCAGCGCCCAGTCGTCGGACATCGCGGCGGCCGTGATCCATGCGACGCTTGAAAATGTGAAAATGATGAACCCGACGCCTACCGTCCGGCGACCGAGATCGAGCGACACCATGAACGCCGCCAGCACGCCGCTGGCCGTTGCTGCCCATTTGATTGCCTGTACCAGCGGCCTGTCTTCCATGCCGTGTGCATCCCCTTTTTGTTCATGTATAAGCCGTCGCCACCAACGCGCGGCGGTGTCGGCATGTCCAGCATTTTCCCTGGCGCGATGAAAAGTTGCCGGGCGATTTTACGATCGCGCACAGCGGTTGGCGCGCGAGCGCCGCGGCGTTACTACGCGCGGCGCCATGGATTTCACCTTTCCCCAGTTCGAACTCAATAACTTTGCCCAGACGCTGATCAGCATCGTCGCACTTGCGCTCGCAGCCGCGGCGGCGAACCTTGTCGTCAAACAGGTGCTGCTACGGCTGATCTGGCGCTATCTGGAACGGGTCGCGTTCGATGACGATCTGCCCTCGCTTCCGCGCGTGGCGCAGCGGCTGGCCACCATCATACCGACGCTGGTGGTGGAACGCGGAATTCGGCTGGTGCCGCATCTGTCGCCGGAAATCGACACGGTGGTCGGCAATATCTGTTCGGCGATTGTCGTGCTGTGCATCGCAATGGCGCTCAGCGCGGGGCTGAGCGTCGTCAACGAACTGTATCGCCGTCGGCCCGAAGCGCGCTCGCGCCCCATCAAGGGCTATGTCCAGGTGATCAAGATCCTGGTCTATCTGGGCGCTGCCATCCTGATGGTCGCCGCGCTGATGGAGCAATCGCCGCTGCTGTTGCTGTCGGGGCTGGGAGCGATGGCAGCGGTTTTGATGCTGGTATTCAAGGATACGATCCTTTCGCTCGTCGCCTCGGTTCAGCTTGCGTCGAACGACATGCTTCGCGTGGGCGACTGGATCGAAATGCCGCAGCTCAACGCCGATGGCGATGTCATCGATATCGCGCTGCACACGGTGAAGGTGCAGAATTGGGACCATACCATCACCACCATCCCCACCCATCGGCTGATTTCGGAATCATTTCGCAACTGGCGGGGGATGCAGGATTCGGGCGGGCGGCGGATTCAGCGCGCGCTGTCCGTCGACCAGAATTGCGTCGGCTATCTGACGGGGGCGCAGATGGACAAGCTGGAGGCGCTCGGCGCGATGCGTCCCTATCTTCAGGCAAGGCGACGCGAGATCGACCATTGGAACCGCGACCGGGACGCGAGCGAACAGCGCCGGTTGACCAATATCGGCACCTACCGCGCCTATGTTGAGGGATATCTGCGCGCGCATCCGCTGGTCGCTCAGGACATGCTGCGCCTGGTCCGGCAGCGCGATCCGACGCCGGAAGGACTGCCGCTCGAAATCTATTGCTTCGTCGCGCGCACCGGCTTTGTCGAGTTCGAAGCGGTGCAGGCCGATATTTTCGACCATCTCATCGCGATGCTCCCCGAATTCGGCCTGCGCCTGTTCCAGCATCCGGCCGGCAGCGACTTCGCCCGTGCGCTAGGCCGGTTGGAGTGATTCCCGCGCGCGCTTATCGCGTAGCCCTGCGCGCGTGATCGAAACCAGCAGGATCGCCGCCATGCCGATCCAGAAAACAGCGTTGAGCGGCGCTGCATTGCCCGCGATCAGGCGAAGCACCAACGTTGCGGCCAGCATCGCCGGAATGCCCCATAACACAGCGTTCCAAGCAGCGCGCAGCTTCGGTTCGTGCATCCCGCGCCGACGCCGCTTGCCCAGCCACAATACCGGCCCGGTGCCGATGATCGCGCACAATGCGGCACCGAAGATCAGATAAGCGATCTTCACCGGCAGCCCGCCGAAATTGCCGAAATGCAGATTGTAATTGGAAGCCGCCGCCTGCTTGCCCAACGCACCGTCGGACATGCCCGCTTTCTTCCGGAACCGGCCGGCGGCATCGAAGCTGTAGCTTTCGCCGTAGATCAGCCGGTGCGGGATATGCGCCAGAATCTGGATATGCTGCCCGGCGGTCAGCGGGTCGTGAACGATCACATAATAAGGGTCGGCGTACGGGAAGCGCCGCTTCATGCCGCGAAGCGCCGCAGCCATGTCGGGCACGGGGCCGACGGCATGATCCGGCTTCGGCTCTCCACCGAAAATCGGGGTATAGGCAGCCAGGGTATCTCCGTCGTAAAATTGCTTGCCCAAACCATAGCTGGTCACACCGGCAAGTCCGATGACCGCGCCGGTCAGGGCGACCGCCAGCGAAAAGGGCAGCGTCCAGACGCTCAGCCGGTTGTGCCAGTCGGCAAGCCCCACCCCACTGCCCTGCCGCGCGCGCAGGCGAAAGGCATCGCGGAATATACGCGGATGCGCCAGAACCCCGGTGATTGACAGCGCAACCATCACAACCCCCAGCGCGCCGACGATAATCAGTCCCCATGTCGCAGGCAGCATTAGCCGGTAGTGCAGGTTCAGCAGAAATTCGGACCAGCCCTTTTCCTGTGCCCCAGCAAGCGTGCCGTCGGGCGCGACATTCATCGCCTGATCGTCGGTAATGACGGCGGTGCGCGGCAACCCGCCATAGGGAAGCTGCACGTACAGATGCGTGCTGGGCGCATGTCCCGCCTCCGATGCAAGCAGCGTCGTTACCGATTTTTGCACCGCCTCGGGGGAAATCGCGGTCATTTCGGGCGCGGACGGTTGTTCCACACGCTGCCATTCCTGATAGAATACGACGAGCGTACCAGTGACACAGACCAGATAGAGCAGCGCGCTCGCCAACAGGCCGATCGCCGCATGCGCGGAAAGCGCGGAACGAACCGTCTGTTTTGCAATCAACGGCTTCACACCCGTCCCCCTGCCCATAAAATCGCCGCAGCGACAAGGATCGGGATAACGACCATGACCAGCCGAACCGATTGCCGCGCCTGCATCAGCATCACCGTCATCAAAACAGCCCAGCCGATCGGCATGGCATACAGCGCCAGGACATTGGCGTTGGCTTCGCCCGCTGCCTGCGACCATTGCCGCACGACCAGCGCGATCAGCACCGCCGCCCCCGCCGCACAGGGCACGCTGAGCAGGAAGGTGGCGAAGCGGCGCGGCAGGCGCCACCCCGTTCCCTTGGCCGGCATGATGTTGGCGCGTCGGACGGGCGGGGACGCCCGCCGCGCCGGGGTGACGATCGCGGCCTGGGCAAGCAGCACGAACGCAACCGCCGTGGCGGCAAGCGACGCCATGCTGATCCCCCACGCTCCGGCGCCCCGGCCGGCCAGCGCAAGGGCCAGGGTCATCAGCCCCCAGCCAGCGAGGTTCGCCGTGACCGAACGGCGCGGCCGCGACCATGCCATCCGCAACAGCAAAACCGCTGCGGCCGCACCGATCGCGCCCGACCAGACGAACAGCCCGGCCGCCATCACGCGATCCGCGCCTGACGGCTTCGTCGCGATCGCTTACCCCGCCGGATCACGCAAAAAGCTCAGATATAGACACGGTTCGCCCGGCCGCGCGCCGCTGCGCCAGCAACGTTCCACCGCGCGGCATACCGGTTCCAGCAAATCGAGCGTCGCGAATCTCATATCCCCCCTTGTCCGACTAAACAGCGCATAATCGCCTCTAATGACAATCAGTCGCATTAACAACCCGAAGCAGTCGTCATTTTTCGGTGAAAGTGATTTTCTGCATGTCTCTGAACGCCATATTCGTTTGGCGCGTCTCCGCTTGGCTTTGCTATGTCTGGAAATGTTGAAAAGATCGGCGAAGGAGAGATGTGATGGATGCGAAGACAGGTGATCCACTGGGCGGCGGATGCCCGATGAAAAATCCCGAAGCGGTGCGTTCGCTACTGGGCCGGACGAATCGCGACTGGTGGCCCAACCAGTTGTCGCTCGACATCCTCCACCAACACGGTGTGACCGGCGATCCGATGGGCGACGATTTCGACTATGCCGAGGAATTCAAGAAACTTGATCTGGGCGCGGTGAAGAAGGACCTTCGCGCCCTGATGACCGACAGCCAGCCCTGGTGGCCGGCGGATTACGGTCATTACGGTCCCTTCCTGATCCGCATGGCATGGCATTCGGCAGGCACGTACCGCACCGGTGATGGTCGCGGCGGCGCATCTTCGGGCAATCAGCGATTTGCGCCGCTCAACTCCTGGCCGGACAACGCCAATCTGGACAAGGCGCGTCGCCTGCTCTGGCCGATCAAGCAGAAATATGGTCGTCGGCTGAGCTGGGCTGATCTGATGATCCTGGCCGGCAACATGGCGTTCGAATCGATGGGAGCGCCCGTGTTCGGCTTTGGCGGCGGGCGCCAAGACATTTTCGAACCCGAAAAGGACGTCTATTGGGGTACCGAGGAAGAATGGGTCGGTTCTGAAGGAAGCCAGACCCGTATCGACCCGGACAAGGAAATGGCGCTCGAAAATCCCCTCGCCGCGATTCAGATGGGCCTTATCTACGTCAACCCCGAAGGCCCCGGCGGCGTGCCAGATCCGGCGCAATCGGGCCGCGACATTCGCGAAACCTTTGCGCGCATGGGCATGAATGACGAGGAAACGGTCGCGCTGACCGTCGGCGGCCACACTTTCGGCAAATGCCATGGCGCGGGCGATGCGGCCAAGGTCGGGGCAGAACCCGAAGGCGCGGATATCGCTCAGATGGGGCTTGGCTGGCAGTCGGGACATGAAAGCGGCGTCGGCGATCACACCATCACATCGGGACTGGAAGGCGCCTGGACGCCCACCCCGACGAAATGGGACATGACCTATTTCGACATGCTGCTCGACCATGAATATGAACTGGTAAAAAGCCCGGCGGGCGCGACCCAGTGGCAGCCGGTCGGCAACCCCGAAGAGACGCTCGCTCCCAAGGCGCATACGCCGGGTGAGAAGGTCCCGACGATGATGACGACCGCCGACATGGCGATGAAGGTCGATCCCGAATATCGCAAGATCATGGACAAGTTCCGGGCGGACCCTGCCTATTTCGGCGATGCGTTCGCGCGGGCATGGTTCAAACTTTGCCACCGCGATATGGGGCCGAAGGCGCGCTATCTTGGCCCCGACGTTCCCGAAGAAGATCTGATCTGGCAGGACCCGCTGCCAAAGGCCGACTATGCCCCGATCGACGCGGAGGACATTCGGACGCTGTCGAAGAAGATACTCGGATCGGGTCTGACCATTTCTCAGATGGTGAAAACCGCCTGGGCGTCGGCATCGACCTGGCGCGTGTCCGATCATCGCGGCGGCGCAAACGGCGCGCGCATCCGGCTTGCCCCGCAAAAGGACTGGGAAGTCAACGAACCCGAAGCGCTGGCCAAGGTGCTGAAGGTCTATGAAGGCATCAAGGCCGATTTCGACGGCGCGACGGGCGGCAAAAAAGTGTCTGTTGCCGATCTGATCGTGCTTGGCGGTTCGGTTGCCGTGAAAAAGGCGGCAAGCGATGCCGGGCATGAGATTGACGTTCCGTTCGAACCCGGCCGGGTCGATACGACCGACGAACTGACCGACGCAGAAGGGTTCGAACCGCTTGAACCGCAGGCCGATGGTTTCCGCAACTATCTGTCGACGCGAATGAGCGTGCCGACCGAAGAGCTTCTGGTCGATCGCGCTCAGCTTCTCAATCTATCGGCTCCGCAAATGGCGGTGCTGGTTGCTGGCTTGCGTGTGCTGGGGGCCAATTACGGCGACCGGCCCGAAGGCGTGCTGACCGATCGGGTCGGGCAGCTCAGCAATGACTTTTTCGTCAACCTGCTCGACATGACGGTCGCTTGGAAGGAAGTCGATGAATCCGGCGATGAGGAATTCATCGGCACCGATCGCGAAAGCGACGAGGAGAAATGGCGGGCCACGCGCACCGACCTCGTCTTCGGATCGAATTCACAGCTTCGCGCGATCGCCGAAGTCTATGCCGCATCCGATGCGGGCGAAAAGTTCGTGAAGGATTTTGTTGCTGCATGGACGAAGGTGATGAACGCGGATCGGTACGACCTGCACCGGTAAACGCGATTTTCGCCGACAAGGCTTTTCCTGAAAGAGCTGCGGCGCTACGCGCGTCGCGGCTTCTTTTTTGCGGCACGGCCAGCCGCCGCACGCCCTACCCGCAGGAGGATATGCCGCATGATGGCGATCGGTTGCCTGTTCCCGGTCCTGTTCTTTCTGGGCGGCGCGGTTCTGGGCGGCGTGCTTGGCGGTCAGCAAGGTTCGATCTGGGGCGCGGTGGCGGGCCTGATAATCGGGCTGGGTATCCCCACGGCGATGCTGATCGGCATGCGTTCACGCCACAAGCATTGACGCTCCGTCCGCAAGCGCCCGATCAACCGGCTGCCCCCTATCCCATCGCCAGGCGGCGCAGGGTCAAAGCTCCTCGCCCGGATCGACCCCCCATAGGTGCGATTGTTCGACATAGCCCGAACGTCCGCCGACATCGAACCAGCACCAGCCGCGTTTGCAGTCGCTGATCTTTCCTACCACGCCGGGTTCGGCGCGCCAGTTGATGCTCGCGCCCTGATTGGGGCTGCTGCGCATCGCTGCTATCATGCCCGTAACCATCGCGGTGCGCGCCGCGCTCAACAGCCCAACCTGCATCCAGCCCTGCGTGCCGTCCGGGTCCTCGATCTTGCGCCAGTCCTGATAGATGTCGATCACCTTGATCGGCAGGTCTTCGCGTTTGTAGAGCCAGCTGATAGGGTAATTTCGCCCCGGCCCAGTGCGCATGCGCGCTTTCCCGGCAGCGATTGACGCATAATAGGGCGTCTGGCGCTGCTGCGCGCCCGCCTGCCCCACTGCCCCGCCGGCCAGTGCCAATGTGGCAAAACCGGCGATGACCGTGCCCGAAATCCGCATGATACGCCCCTTGCTCCAACACGTTGCGGCTCGTTACAGCGTTCCGCGTCCGTGCTTCAACCACTGACTGACGGGGTTCGACACGCTGCACCAAAGCCGGATGTCGAACCGCCCCCCGCCGCAACGCTCCGCTGCTCACAACAATTCGAAAAAATGCTCACAGCGATGAACGCGGGTATCAGTCGCCTGTCAGGATGCGATCGACAAGCTGTTTGACCGTCGGGACATAGCCGTTCGAATAAAACGGGTCCTTCTTGAAATTATACGCATTATGGCCCGCGAACATCAGGTTCTGATCCACCGGGCCGCCATGGGCGATGTCCTGCAGCGTCTTCTGGATGCAGAAGGAGCGCGGATCGGCTAGCCTGCCGGTCGAATTGGTTTCGGTATCCGCCCAGGATGAAAATTGGCACTGGCTGAGGCATCCCATGCAGTCGGCCTGATCCTTGCGAATTTCGGCCTTTTCCTCTGGCGTCACAAAGACCAGCGTATTGTCCGGCGTCTTCAGCGCGTCGGTATAACCAAGCCCCACCCATTCGCGCGCGCGCATCAGGTCGCCCCGGGTCACCCAGAAATTCTTGCTCCTTACCCCGGCATCAAGCTGATGCGTATGGTCACCCGCCTCCTGTTTCGAAAATGCGATCTGGCGCTCCGAACGCGCTTCCAGATTGCGCAGGAAGGGATTGCGCACCGCGCTGGAATAAAATCCGGTGGGCGAAAAACGATGGAGCAGCACGTCGCCCGGCTCCAGCTCCATCAACCGCGCCTTCCACTCGTCGGGGATCGGGCTTTCCCTGGTGAGCAGCGGCCGCGTGCCGAACTGGAACGCGATCGCCCCCAGTTCGCTGTTATCGATCCAGTCGCTCCAGTCGCGCAGATACCAGACGCCGCCCGCCATCACGATCGGCACATCGTCCGAAATACCGCCTTCGCGCATCGTGTCCCGCAGCGCCTTGACCCGCGGATACGGATCCTGCGGATTCAGCGGGTCCTCCGCATTGGACAGGCCATTATGTCCGCCCGCCAGCCACGGGTCTTCGTACACCACCGCCGCCAGCCATTCGGACGCCTTGGAATAAGCGCGTTTCCACAGCGCGCGAAACGCGCGGCCCGAACTGACGATCGGAAGATAGCTGACATTGTAGCTCGCCGCGATTTCGGAAAGCTTGTACGGCATGCCCGCGCCGCAGGTCACGCCCGCGACCATCCCCTTTGTGCGTTCCAGAACGCCGTGCAGCACCCGCTGCGCACCGCCCATTTCCCACAACACATTGATGTTGATCGCGCCCTTGCCGCCAGCGATTTCGAATGCGCGTTTAACCTGCTGCACCGCGCCTTCAATGGCGTATTCGACCAGCTCTTCGTGCCGTTCGCGCCGGGTAAGCGCGCGATAGACCTGCGGAATGATCTTGCCCTCGGCATCATAGCTGTCGGCGTTGACGGCGGAGACTGTTCCAATGCCTCCGGCCGCCGCCCACGCGCCGGCGCTGGCATGGTTGGTCGCCGCGACGCCCTTGCCGCCCTCGATCAGGGGCCAGACCTCGTGACCGTTATACTGGATAGGCTTCAGGCCTTTAAACACAAATCCTCCGATTAAATCTTGGATACAGCCTAAACAATTCGGCGACTGATGGCGAGCGATTACGAAATACTGAACGCGTCCGTTTTTCCGATTGCTTCGCCATATAGCCGCGCATAGGCGGCGATCATGTCCTTTTCATCGAACAACGCCTGTGCGCGTGCGCGGTTTGACTTGCCAAGCTGTTCGCGCGCGGCCTTGTTTCTGGCCAGCACCTGAATCCGGTCACGCAATCCCACCGCGCTCCAATTGGGGCTGAGATAGGGCGAATTGTCAGCCGCCACCATTTGCGGCACGTCGCCGACCGGGGGCGCGACGATCGGCAGCCCCGCCGCCATCGCCTCCATCACCGAAATCGGCTGCTGCTCGCTTTTCGACGAAAGCGCGAAAATGTCGAACAGGCCCAGATAACGCGCCGGATCGGGGAGAAATCCGGGCATCACCAGATCGTCCTCCAGCCCCATCAGTTCGGCGGTCTCAAGAATATTCTCGCGATCGCCGCCCTCGCCAACGATCACCAGTTTCACGGTAAAGGCCATCCCGCCGACCGCACGCAGCAGCAGCGGCAGGTTCTTCACCGCGCGAAGCCCCGCGACCGTGCCGACGACGATCTGCCCTTCCTTTTTCTCCAGACCCGGAATCGCACCCGATTCAGGCTTTCCGCCATAGCGGGCAACATCGATTCCGTTCGAAATCCGGCGCAAACGCGGTTCGGACACTTTCCAATAACGCTGCGCGATGCTTTCCAGCTTTTCAGAAGGCACCACCACCGCATGCGCGGCGCCAAGCGCCACCCGCCGGTACATATTTCGAATCGGATTGAGGCGGCGCGCCTCATCCGCGTTGAACCCGTCTTCGTGATGGATAACGGGCGGCAGCTTGCCCGAAAACACCCGCTTCGCCATCACCCCGTCGATCGCGCCCCAATTATAGGTCAGCACGAGGTCGAAATTCGCCATCGCCCGCGCGATCATTTCATAGCGCGCGACCGACGGCCGACCGGTCAGCGCCGGAGGATTTTGCGCAATTTCATATTTGATCCCCGGTGCGATCGCATCACGCGCGGAAAGCGCATCGGGCACGCCCGACACGATGGTATGGCGCGCGCGGTTCCCGAACGCATTCATCAGGCGGACCGCGCGCGCTTCCTTGCCGCCAAGGTCGAAGCTCGAAAAAAGATGAAGTATCCGGATCGTCATGGCAGCGCGGATGTAACGGGCCTTAGCGGCTTCGTCACTTGGCGGTTTCCCCTAATTTCGCTTCGATGCGGATCAGCAGCCGGTCGATCGCGCCCACTGCTTCGGGTTCTTCCAGCGTCGGTGCGTGCCCGGTTCGCGGTACGGTGACCAGTTCGACATCGCCGTGCCGTTCAACCATACGCCGCGCGACATCGGCGGGAAAGATATCGGACGTTTCGCCCCGCACGATCAGCAATGGGCAGGTTTTCAGCCCGTCGAATGCGCGCCACATATCCGGCCCGGCCTGATTGCCCGGCAGGCGGAAGGGCTCGGCAATCTTCATGTCATAGTCCAGCGTGATCCGCCCGGTCGGGGTCAGGCGATAGAGCCGCTTGGCCATGCGCAGCCAGTCCTCGACATCGTAATCGGGGTAGACGTCGCGATTGGCTTCCGCCGTGGCGCGCGCGGCGTGCATCCAGGTCGCGAACGACGCCGATTTGCCCACATAACCGCGAATGCGCGCCATGCCTGCCGGATCGAGTTCCGGCCCGACATCGTTGAGCAGCGCGCCGGCGACATGATCGCCCTCGGCCGCTGCGAGCAGCATGGTAAGGATACCGCCCAGCGACGTGCCGAACGCAACGAAGCGCTTCAGCGACAATTGGGCGATCAGCGCCTCGACATCCTGAAGATAGGTTAGCGGGACATAGCTCATCGCATCCTTCGCATAGGCGCTTTCGCCGCGCCCGCGCAGTTCGGCGACGATGATTCGCCATTCGCCGGACAACCGCTCCGCCACCGCTTCGAAATCGCGCGCGTTGCGTGTCAGGCCTGCGAAACACAGAATCGGCGGCCTGTCGTCGCGGCCGGGATAGTCGCGATAATGCAGACGCAACCCGTCATTCGACCACCAGAAGCCGTCTTCGAATCCTGCCCGGTTGTGCTTTTCACCCATCACGACCCATATCGCGGCATGGCCAATTTACCGCAAGCCGCAAGCTATCGTCCCGAAAAAGCGATTCTCGATCTGGGCGACGCGTTCTACGATCCGGTCGAAAGCGTCGATTTCCCGCAAGCGACGCTGCGTTTCCGCAACCAGCGCTGGGCCAATGCCGTCGGACTGGGTTCGCTGGACGATGCGCAATGGGTGGAGCACTTCGCCCGGTTCGAACCGCTCGACGGCTCGCTCGATACACCGCTGGCGCTTCGCTATCACGGCCACCAGTTCCGCCAATATAATCCGGACATCGGCGACGGGCGCGGCTTTCTGTTCGCCCAGCTTCGCGACGGCGGTGGACGGCTGCTCGATCTCGGTACCAAGGGGTCTGGCCAGACGCCCTATAGCCGCTTCGGCGACGGGCGCCTGACGCTCAAGGGCGGCGTTCGCGAAGTGCTGGCCACCGAAATGCTCGAAGCGCTGGGTGTCGAAACGTCGAAAAGTTTCTCGCTGATCGAAACCGGCGAAGCGCTGGAACGCGGCGACGAACCCTCCCCCACCCGCTCCTCGGTGCTCGTCCGACTGAGTCACGGTCATATCCGGATCGGCACCTTCCAGCGGCTGGCCTATTTCCGCGAAACGCAGGCGATGGAACGGCTCGTCGCCTATGTGCTCGACCGCTATTACGGCGAACCCGCCGGAGAGGACGCGCCGCAGCGACTGATGGCGCATGTCGTCGATCGCACCGCCCGGCTTGCCGCGCAGTATATGGCGGCCGGGTTTGTCCATGGCGTGCTCAATTCGGACAATATCAACGTCACCGGGGAGAGTTTCGACTATGGTCCCTGGCGCTTCGCCCCGACCTGGGACCCTGGCTTCACCGCCGCCTATTTCGACCATGCGGGCCTGTATGCGTTCGGCCGCCAGCCCGAAGCGATCCATTGGGACGCGATGCAGCTTGCCGCCTCGCTTCGCCTGCTTGCCGAGGACGCCCAGCCGCTCATCGACATCCTCGAAAGCTTCGGCGAGCGCTATCAGCGGCATGTGTCGCGCGCGATCCTGTGGCGGCTGGGGGTAATGCCGCGCGATACGCAAAGCGACGCCGCACTGGTCGGCGCGGTCGAAGGCGCGATTCGTTCGTCCGAAACGCCGATCGACCGGTTCTTCTTCGATGCGTTCGCCGGTGCGCTGCCCGACAGCTATGGTGAAGCGTTCGCGCCGGTTCGCAGCGCGCTTGAGGGATTTTACCCCCGAAAACCCCGTGATCATCCCTATTGGAGCGCCCCGGCCCCCTGTTCGATGCTGATCGATGAAGTCGAATCGATATGGGCGGCGATTGATCGCGACGACGACTGGCGCGCGTTTCACACCAAGGTCGCGGCCATCCGGCATATGGGTGACGCGCTCGCCTGAACGAACGGCATCTGAACCGATCGGGAGTGGAAAAGCGCGCGCCGATCGGGCAAGACCTGTGCTTCGCGCCTGGTGAAGCGTTTGTTAAGAAAGAGAAGGATGACCGGAGCAGAACTGATTTCCTTCGAACCGGCGACCGGCGCTGAATTCTGGCGCGGGGTTGCGGGCGATGTCGATGCCGAAGTCGCAACAGCGCGCGAAAGCTGGGCGGAATGGGCTGCCAAGCCGGTAACCTATCGCATCGAAACGCTTCGCCGCTTCGCCAATACCGTGCGCGCCCGGCATGACGATTTCACCGACACCATCGCGCGCGAAACCGGAAAGCCGCTATGGGAAGCGCGCACCGAAGTGGATTCGGTGGTCAACAAGGTCGATATCTCGGTCGCCGCCTATTCCGAACGCACCGGCCAGCGTCGGCTGGATGCGCCGATGAATACGCGCATGGCGCTTCGCCACAAACCGCACGGCGTGCTCGCGGTGCTCGGCCCGTATAATTTCCCAGCGCATCTGCCCAACGGGCATATCGTCCCCGCGCTGATCGCGGGCAATGCGGTGATATTCAAACCGTCGGAAAAAACGCCCGCGACCGGTGCGTTTCTCGTCCGCTGCCTCCATGAAGCCGGGGTGCCTGAAGGGTGCGTCCGCCTGCTGCTCGGCGGACCGGAAGAAGGCAAGGCCTTGTCGGGCCATCCCGATATCGACGGGCTGTTGTTCACCGGGTCGGCGCGCACGGGAATCGCGCTCAATCGCCAGTTCGCCGAACAACCCGAAAAGATTCTCGCGCTCGAAATGGGTGGCAACAACCCCATCGTGGTGTGGAAGACACCCGACCTGAAATCGGCGGCGGTGCTGATCGTCCAATCGGCCTTCACCACCGCGGGACAGCGCTGCACCGCCGGTCGGCGCCTGATCGTCGACAAGCAATTGTATGAACCTCTGCTCGGCGAACTGGAAACGCTTATCCGGCGGATCATCGTCGACCACCCCCATGCCGACCCGCAGCCGTTCATGGGCCCGGTGATCGACAACGACACCGCTGACATGCTGACCGAAAGCTTTCTGGCGCTCTCGACGCGCGGCGGCCGGCCGCTGCTGCACATGGCGCGCCCGAACGGCGATCTGCCCTTCCTCACCCCCGGCCTGATCGACATGACCGAGGCAAGCGACCGGCCCGACATCGAATTATTCGGACCGATCCTTCAGGTCGTTCGCACCGATACCTTCGAGGAAGCGATCGTCGAGGCGAACCGCACCCGTTACGGCCTTTCGGCGTCGCTGATCAGCCAGGACCCGAAATTGTTCGAACAGTTCTGGGCGAATATCCGTGCCGGTATCGTCAACTGGAATCGGCCGACCAACGGTGCTTCCTCGGCCGCGCCGTTCGGCGGCATCGGCTGGTCGGGTAATCATCGGCCAAGCGCGCTGTATGCCGCGGACTATTGCGCCTATCCGGTGGTGTCGAACGAGGCGGATCAGGCGCGCGCGACGATCGGTGTGGGGCTTCGCGACGCCGTCTGACGGGGCATCCGCCGCGCCGCCGCATAGTTTCGCTAGGCCGCGCCAAAGGAACCGTCGATTGCGACCGGGCCGCGCGATGCGCATCTTTGCACCATGGCTCCTGAATATCCCATCCCCGCATCGGGGCGCATCATCCTGATCGGCGCCGGACCCGGCAGTCCCGATCTGCTCACCGTGCGCGCGACAAAGGCGATCGCGGCGGCCGACATCGTCGTTCATGACGGTTTGGTCGACCCGCGCGTCCTCGGCCTTGCCTCGCCCGACGCTGAACGGATTTCGGTGGCAAAGAAGCGCGCGCGCCACACCTTGCCACAAGATGGCATCAACGCCCTGCTGATCGAACGCGCGCGCGGTGGGGCCACCGTCGTCCGGTTAAAGGGCGGCGACCCGTTCATTTTCGGGCGCGGCGGCGAAGAGGTTGATGCTGCACGATCGGCCGGTGTCGCGGTGGAAGTAATCCCCGGCGTGTCGGCAGCTCTCGGCTGCGCGGCGGAGGCGCGGCTCCCGCTTACCCATCGCGACTGGTCCAGCGCGGTTTCTTTCGTCGCGGGCCAATGCAAGGGATTGTCCGAACAGGACTGGTCCGGCCTTGCGGGCAAGGGTCGCACGCTCGTCATCTATATGGGCGTCGCCACCGCCGCCGATATCGCCGAAAAGCTGATGTCCGATGGGGTCGCGCCCGACATGCCGGTTGCGGTGCTCGAACGCGGTACGCTGGAGGGTGCGCGCGCCATCCGCACCCTGCTTGCCGATCTGGGCGCGATGGTGGCTCAGGAGAATGTGAAAAGCCCCGCGATCATCGTGGTGGGCGAAGTGGTGATGCTGAGCGATGCGCAGGACAAGCTCACCCGCTGGGCCAATGTTGCGGAGGCGATGGCGTGAAGATTCTGACCGGAAACGATCTTGCGACCGGCGATGTCGTGTGGTGGACCGGCAGCGGCTGGTCGCGTCATGTCGAGGATGCGGCCGATGTCGGCGATCAGGGCGAAGCGATCGCCCATGCCGAAGAGGGCGCGCGTCGCGTCAATTCGCCCTATGTCATCGATGGCGAACAGTCGGATAGCGGACCGCGGCCCGCGCATATCAAGGACCGTGTGCGCGCGCTCGGTCCTACCGTGCGCCCCGACCTTACCCTGAAACCCGCCGATCCCGATGCGGCCAACCGGGTACTCTGAAATGTATCGTTACGACCAATATGACCAGAATATCGTAGACACCCGCGTCGCCGAGTTCCGCGATCAGGTGGAGCGCCGCCTTTCGGGCGCGTTGACCGAAGACCAGTTCAAGCCGCTGCGGCTGATGAACGGCCTGTACCTGCAACTCCACGCCTATATGCTGCGCGTGGCAATTCCCTATGGCACGCTTGATGGCCGCCAGATGCGGATGCTGGCCAGAATCGCGCGCGAATATGATCGCGGATACGGCCACTTTACCACTCGGCAGAACCTGCAATATAACTGGATAAAACTGTCGGAAGCACCTGATATCCTTGCCGATCTTGCCACGGTAGAGATGCATGCAATTCAGACGAGCGGCAATTGCATCCGCAATATTTCATCGGATCAGTTCGCAGGTGCCGCCGCTGACGAAGTGACGGATCCGCGCCCCTGGGCCGAACTACTTCGTCAATGGTCGACTTTTCACCCTGAATTCAGTTATTTGCCGCGCAAATTTAAATTCGCGGTGATCGCATCGGACGAAGATCGCGCGGCGATGCGCCTGCACGATATCGGCATTCAGATTGTCGAGCGCGACGGCACATTCGGGGCGCGCATCTATGCCGGTGGCGGCATGGGTCGTACACCTATCATCGGCAAGGAAATCAAGGACTTCGTGCCGGTTACTAACTTGCTGAGTTATCTGGAGGCCTGCCTTCGCGTCTATAACCGACACGGCCGCCGCGACAATATGTACAAGGCGCGGATCAAGATCCTGGTCAACGATCTTGGCGCGGAGGAATATGCCCGTCAGGTCGAGGAAGAATTCGCCGCGATGGAAACGCTCGACATCGATCCGCCGCTCGCCGAGTTCGAACGGATCGCCGGTTATTTCGCGCCTCCCGCCTTCGATGCGAATGCGCCGGACGAGGTCGATCGCAGCGATCCGGACTTCGCCGTCTGGGTCGACCAGAACGTAAAAGCGCATAAGCAATCGGGCTATGCGCTGGTGACGATCAGCCTGAAACCCGTGGGCGGCATCCCCGGCGATGCCTCGGCGGATCAGATGGACGTGATGGCCGGGCTTGCCGAGCGCTACAGCTTCGATGAACTGCGCGTCACCCATGCCCAGAACATCGTATTGCCGCATGTGAAAAAGGCTGACCTATACGCACTGTGGCAGCGCCTGAGCAAAGCCGGACTGGCCGAGGCCAATCTCGACCTGATCAGCGATATCATCGCGTGTCCGGGGCTGGATTATTGCAGCCTTGCCAATGCCCGATCGATCCCCGTGGCGCAGAAAATCGCCAAACGCTTCAGCGATGCGAAGCGCCAGCGCGAACTGGGCGAATTAAAGCTGAAGATTTCGGGTTGCATCAATGCCTGCGGCCATCACCATGCCGGTCATATCGGCATTCTGGGCGTCGACCGGAAAGGCACCGAGAATTACCAGCTTCTGCTTGGCGGATCGGGAGCGGAGGATGTCAGCCTGGCAAAGATTACCGGCCCCGGTTTCGATGAAGCGGGCATTGTCGATGCGGTGGAAAAGGTGACTGATGTCTATCTGAACGCCCGTACCGAGGGCGAACGCTTCGTCGATACCTATCGCCGCGTCGGCATGGAGCCGTTCAAGGAGGCGCTTTATGGCTGATTTCCTGCATTTCCGCGATGATGCTCCGCATGATGAACCGGCGGTGACGCTCGACGCCTTTCTGGGCCAGTCGAACGCTGGCGCGGTGCGCATCGAATCGGGGGAGGATGTCCGTTCGCTGCTTCCCCATCTTTCCCGTATCCGGCTGATCGAAATCAGCTTTCCGACCTTCCGTGACGGGCGCGGCTATTCGACCGCGCGCATCCTGCGTGAAGCGGGATATGGCGGCGAACTACGCGCCGAAGGCGATGTGCTGGTCGATCAGATTCCGTTCATGCGCCGCTGCGGTTTTGATAGTTTCGCGCCCGCGGCAGAGGTCGACGAAGCGGTGCTTGGCCGCGCGCTCGACCGCTATGACCATGTCTATCAGCCCGCGGCCGATGCGCGCACGCCGGTGTGGAAATTGCGTCATGGCTGAAGCGACCGCGCGCAGGATCGACCGGCTTGACGTCGCGCCGCGCTTTACCGCTGCCGATGCGCACCGCCTCAACAATCTGTTCCGCGGCCGGGATACGCAAGAAATGCTGAAGGCGGTAATGGGCGATGCGATGCTGGGCGATGTCGCCGTGGTATCGTCGTTCGGTGCGGAATCCGCCGTACTGCTGCATTTGGTCGCGAAAGCCGACCCGGCGATCCCGGTGCTGTTCCTCAATACTGGCAAGCATTTTCCCGAAACGCTGGCCTATCGCGATTTGCTGGTCGAACGGCTCGGCCTCACCAACCTGCAAATCCTCATCCCCGATGCGGAAGAACTCGCCGCGCGCGACGAAAACGGGTTGCGCTGGTCCTATGATCCCGACGGCTGCTGCGCCATCCGCAAGGTCGCGCCGCTGGAAAAGGCACTTGCTCCCCTCGATGCCAGCATCACCGGGCGAAAGGCGTTCCAGTCATCGACCCGCGCTGCCCTGCCGCGCTTCGAACTCGATGGCGACCGGCTGAAGGTCAATCCGCTGATCGACTGGGTAAAAGCGGATATCGACGCCTATTTCGAAGCGCACGACCTGCCCCGCCACCCGCTCGAAGCGCAAGGCTACCCCTCGATCGGCTGCGCACCATGCACCAGCAAGGTGAAGCCGGGCGACGACCCGCGTTCGGGCCGCTGGAGCGGCTGGGACAAGACCGAATGCGGCATCCACACACCCATTCCCGACGGCGACCCCGAACAACCGATGTTCTGATCAACTACGAGGAGGCGGCGCAATCGTCATCGCGATCGAAGCATCCCGGAAAAGCCGCCTCACTCCCCCATGTCATACCCGCCATAATCATGGCCGGCATAGTCGCTGAACCGCGTAATCTCCGATTCGAAGCGCAGGATCACCTTGCCCGTCGCGCCGTGGCGCTGTTTGGCGACGATCAGTTCGGCCAGACCGTCGACGCGCTGCATGTCCATCGCCCATTTGGTATGGTCTTCGAACACACGGGCGTCGTCGCCTTCCTGCGGCAGTTTCGGCTCTTTCGCCGCCATGTAGTAATCCTCACGAAACACGAACATCACGATATCGGCGTCCTGTTCGATCGATCCCGATTCGCGAAGGTCGGAAAGCTGCGGGCGCTTGTCCTCACGCTGTTCGACCGCGCGGCTGAGCTGCGACAGCGCCATGACCGGAACGTTCATGTCCTTGGCCAGCGTCTTCAACCCGCGTGAGATTTCGGAAATCTCGTTCACGCGATTGTCCTGCGCCCTGCCCGAGCCCTGCAGAAGTTGCAGATAATCGACAACCACCAGGCCCAGTTCATCGCCCAGCTTGCGCTTCAGCCGCCGCACGCGTGTGTGCAGGCCGCTGATCGTCAGGCCCGCCGTGTCGTCGATATACAGCGGCAGATCGTTCAGGTCAGCCGCCGCATCGGCAAGGCGAGCGAATTCCGCCTTGCTGATCTTGCCCATGCGCAGATTTTCTGAACTGATCCGCGATTGTTCGGCAAGGATACGCGTCGCCAGCTGGTCCGCCGACATTTCCAGGCTGAAAAAGGCGGTTTTCGCGCCAACCGATTTTTCGGGCGGCACTCCGGCGGCCATATCGTCCATCCACCGGCGCGCAGCATTATACGCGATGTTGGTCGCCAGCGACGTCTTGCCCATGCCAGGCCGTCCGGCAAGGATCATAAGGTCCGAATGATGCATGCCGCCGATCTTGGCATTCACGCTGTCGAGGCCCGTGGTAATCCCCGACAGATTGCCGCCCGAATTAAGCGCCTTGTCCGCCATGCGGATCGCCATCTTGCTGGCTTCGCTGAACGATTTGACCTGATTGGTCGTATTGCCTTCGCCCGCCACTTCATACAGCAGCTCTTCGGCATTTTCGATCTGCGCGCGCGGATCGACCGTTTCGCTGGTGTCCATCGCGCGTTCGACCAGCGTGCGCCCCACCGTCACCAGCGCGCGCAACATAGCGAGATCGTAAATCTGCTTCGCGAATTGCCGCGCACCGATCAGCCCCGCGCCGCTCCCGGTAAGCTGCGCCAGATAGGCAGGGCCGCCCAGCGCCTTCATCCCCGCATCGTCGGTGAACAGCGGGCGCAACGTGACCGGATTGGCGAGCATATCGGCAACGCGAAGTTCGCGAATCTTGCCATAAATGCGGGCATGTACAGGTTCGAAGAAATGCTCGGCATCAAGCGTATCGATAATCTCGTCGGCAAGCCGGTTGTCGATCATCATCGCGCCCAGCAGCGCGGCCTCCGCCTCCACATTCGCGGGCAGCCGGATTGCTTCGGCGGATTCGGTATCGTTGCTGGGGTTCGTTGCCATATCCAGCCTCTTTTCAGAACGGGCAGCGCCGCTCAAGCGCGATTGCGACAAAGTGGCTGTGGAAAACGGGGGCGCGTGCTTCGCCCGTTGCCATCAGCGCGCAAAATCGGCATCGCTCACCGCATGGCCGATCCCAGGATCATCGACGTTACGCTCGACGAGGGCACGATATTATGGCGCAGCGCCGATATCGAGCAGGAACGGCGAATCGCGATCTTCGACCTGCTCGAAGAAAATCATTTCGAACCGCAGCGCAAACATCCCGACGGCTATGCCGGACCCTATAAGGTGAAGTTGCGCGTGGAGGAGGGGCGGCTCGCCATCGACATTCTGCGCGCGGATGACCGGCATCTCGAAACGCTGGTGCTGGGGCTTGCACGTTTCCGGCGCCCGATCCGCGATTATTTCAGCATATGCGACAGCTATTATCAGGCAGTCCGCAAGGCCGGTCCCCAACAGATCGAAACGATCGACATGGCGCGTCGCGGAATCCACAACGAAGCGGCGGAATTGCTGCGTGAGCGGCTATCGGGCAAAATCACGGTCGATTTCGCCACCGCGCGGCGGCTTTTCACGCTGATCTGCGTCCTGCACATCAAGGGTTGAGCCATGGTGAGCGATGCGTTCCGGCGGCGGCTGACGATTGCGTGCGCGGTTACGATTCTGTTCGGCGCGGTTGCGCTGGCAGCCGCGTTCTACGCCACCCGCTGGCATCCCGCACGCGACGCATATACGCTTCAGGGGGTTGACGTGACCGGCGCGAACGGCGTGATCGACTGGTTCGTGGTCCGCGCGCAGGGGGCCGATTTCGCCTATGTGCGCGCGACGATCGGCGCGGATCGCCGCGACACGCGATTCGCCGACAACTGGGCCGCACTTGAGGCGGTGGACATGCCGCGCGGCGCGGTGCACGTCTTTTCCCTGTGCAGCCCTGCAGCAGCGCAAGCGGCCAATTTCGTACGCACGGTGCCGCGCACCGGCGATGCCCTGCCCGCTGCCCTGGCATTGGATTTCAGCGACGATTGCACCGCGCGGCCGTCACGCGAAACCGTAATCGCTCGCGTGACGTCGTTTTTGCGCCTGACCGAAGGGCATGCGGGCAAACCGATGCTGCTGCGTCTGTCGCGCCAATTCGAAAAACGCTATCGGATCAGTGAAATCATCGATCGCCCCGCCTGGGTGGAAGGCCGCTTCTTCGCGCCGGACTATACCGCCCGACCGTGGCGGATGTGGCGGGCAAGCGACGTCCGGCGGATCGATGGGGTTTCCGGGACGGTAAACTGGGATGTGATCGCCGATGACCGATGATGCGAAACGATTGATCGACGCAGCGCGCGATGCAGCGCAAAATGCCTATGCGCCCTATTCCGGCTTCGCGGTCGGTGCGGCCATCCTGCTGTCCGATGGTGAGATAGTTACCGGCGCGAATTTCGAAAATGCGAGCTACGGCCTGTCGCTCTGCGCTGAAACGGTGGCAATGGCTAAGGTCGGCAACCTGGGCAGGCTGGGCGATGTGGTGGCCGTGGGGATCAGCGGATCGCCGATCGGCGTCGACAGCGAAGCGGCAGTGCACCCATGCGGGCGATGTCGGCAGATTTTGAACGAGGCCGCGCAGTTGGGCGGCCGCGACCTGGCGGTTCACTGCGCCGGATCAAGCGGCGACGTGTATCAGACGCATCACCTCAGTACGCTGTTGCCGCATGCGTTCGGCCCCGCCGACCTGCCGCCGCAAAAGGGATAGCCGCGCATGCTTGCCCGCCGGACACCGCTTCGCCTAAGCCCGAATGCATGAGCATTCTTTCGGACCGCTGGATTCGCGAACAGGCGCAAAAAAATGGCATGATAGAGCCGTTTACTGAGGGTCAACGGCGCGAAGGCTGCATCAGTTACGGCCTGAGTTCCTATGGCTATGACGCGCGTGTTGCCGATGAATTCAAGATTTTCACGAATATCGACAGCGCCGTGGTCGATCCGAAGGATTTTTCGGAAAGCGGGTTTGTCGATCGCAAGACCGATTGCTGCATCATCCCGCCGAACAGCTTCGCACTGGCCCGCACGGTGGAATATTTTCGCGTTCCGCGCGACGTACTGGTAATCTGCCTCGGCAAATCGACCTATGCCCGATGCGGGATTATCGTGAACGTCACTCCGCTCGAACCCGAATGGGAAGGACATGTGACGCTCGAATTTTCGAACACCACCCCCTTGCCCGCCAGAATTTACGCCAATGAGGGGGCATGCCAGTTCCTGTTTCTGAAGGGCAATGAGCCGTGTGAAACCAGCTACGCCGATCGCGCGGGCAAATATATGGGGCAGCGCGGCGTGACCCTGCCCCGCTTATAGCTGCTGAAGATTCGCTGCATTCGGTCACGGTGGCGCGCAAAAGCGTCCGACCCTATGCGAGCGATAAGCGGGATCGAGGTTACTGTGATCTCCGAGGCTGTCGCGTATCTCGGCGCAACCCGCCGGCTCGCTTATGACCGCCTTCGGTGCATGAATGTATCTTGAAATAACCGTCAGGCCTGTTTCTACCCGATTACCACTATGAACAAAAAAGGGCGGCCGAAGCCGCCCTTTCGATATTGATCCCATCGAGATCGGTCAGAAATCGTTGCGATACTGTTCGTTGCCGACAAATCCCATTTTCGTAACATTAGCGCGCTTGATGATCGCCAATACTTCGTCAACGCGATTGTAACGAGCCTGCGGATCCGGCTGGAAATGCAGTTCGGGTTGCGGGTTCATCCGTACCGTTTGATCCAGATACTGGCGAAGCTGAACCTCGTTAATGGGTTGGCCGTTCCAGGTGATCGCACCTTCCGGTGAAATGATCACCTTGTTCTTGTCAGGTTCGACCGTGTTCTGCGGCTGATCGCTCGGCTGAGGAAGATCGACCTTCACCGCATGGGTCTGGATCGGGATCGTGATGATGAACATGATGAGGAGAACGAGCATGACGTCGATCAACGGCGTCGTGTTCATTTCCATCATCGGCTCGCCATCATCGCTGCCGCCACTCATTGCCATGTCAAACTACTCCTAAAGCCGCGATGTTCAGCGATTGACCTGGATCGAACCGGGAGGGGGTTCGGAAATGAAGCCCACCTTCGCAAAGCCCGCCGACTGCATGGTATAAATCGTACCGCCGATGCACTTATACGGCGTGTTCACGTCACCGCGAATGTGCACTTCGGGCAGATCGTCGGGCGTGATGTTCGAACCCAGCCGGTCGAGTTCCGCTTCCAGCTTGTCCGCCGCACGCTGAAGCAGTTCCTTGCTGTCGACGCGGGTAAGGTTCCAGTACACCTCGCACCCGTCAGCGCCGTTTTTCACCGACAAGGAAACATTTTCAGGCTTTGTCGTGGTCGGTTCAAACGCAACCTCGGGAAGCGTGAGGTTGACCGTCTGGACCACGACGGGAACCGCGATCAGGAAGATGATCAGCAGCACGAGCATCACGTCCACGAGCGGCGTCGTGTTGATGTCCGACATCGGTTTTTCAGCGGTATCTCCGCCTACGCTCATCGCCATGTGCGCGTTATCCTATCGTCTACTCTTAAGCATTCCGGGCGGCTGGATCGGCGGGCGTTACGATGCCCGCCGATCCATATTAACCGCCGATCAGGCAGGCTTTTTCGGCACGCCGCCGGTCTGCCCGCTGGTCGTGGTTTTGGCGGCAGGCTTGGTGCCGGCAGCCTTCACGTCCGGACGGACCGCGCCGTTCGATGCCAGATAACCCAGAACGTCGTTCGAGAACGCATTCAGGTTTTCGGCGATCGACTTGTTGCGACGCTGCAGGAAGTTGTAGGCAAGCACGGCCGGAACCGCCACGATCAGACCGAGCGCGGTCATGATCAGCGCCTCACCAACCGGACCGGCAACCTGGTCGATCGATGCCGAACCCGATGCACCGATCTTGATAAGTGCGCGGTAGATGCCGACCACCGTACCAAACAGACCGATGAAGGGCGCGGTCGCACCGACGGTCGCGAGGAACGCCAGACCGCCACCCAGCTGAGAATTGATTTCCGCTTCCGAACGCGCCAGCGAACCGTGCAACCAGTCATGCGCTTCGACCGGATCGGTCAGCTTGGCATGCTGTTCCTGCGCGGCCAGGCCGTCATCGACGATCTGACGATAGGCCGAGTTCTTGTCGAGCTTGGCCGCCCCTTCACGAAGGCTGTTGGAGTGCCAGAACGCGCCGCGCACCCGCTTGCCCTGATTGATGATCTTCTGCTGCTCGAACAGCTTCGTGAAGAAGATGTAGAGCGAGACGAACAGGAACAGCACCAGAATGCCGAACACTGTCTGGGAAATCAGCCCGCCCTCGCGAAGCGCGGGGATCAAGCCGTACGGGTTGGACCCGGCTGCCGCCGTGCCGCCTTCGGCAAGAAGAGTGGTGAACATATCAGGTATCTTCCTCTAGCAAGAATTCGTTCAAATAAAGATTCGCTTCCGGTGGCTCAGCGATCCAGCTTCCAGGTAACGCCCTGCACCTTGGTTTCGGGAATCTTGTTCCCGTTCGGATCTTCGGCGGGCTTGTAACGGAAACGACGCTCAATCAGGCGACATGTTTCAGCATCCAGCTCGCTCGAACCACTCGACGTCACCGTCGAACAGGTATCGACCCGACCATTGGTGCCCACGGTGAAGCGAACCACCGTGCGACCTTCGTCCCCGGCACGCCGCGCTGCCGGCGGATAGTCGGCATTGCTGATCGAACCACTGCGCAGTTCCGCCTTCGAAGCGACGCGCGGCGGAGCCGGCGGCGCGGGCGGGGGCGCAGGCGGCGCAGGCGGAGCCGGCGGCGCGGGCGGTGCAGGAGGCTGGCTCGGCGGGATGATGTCCGACGTACGGATCATCGGCGCGGGAGCAGGAACCTTAACCACCGGCGGCTGCGCGACCACGGTGGTCGGCGGCGGCGGCGGAACGGGTGTGTCCGGCGGCGGCGGCGGCGGCGGCTCATCCGGCGGCGGGGGCGGCGGCTCGTCGATATCGAACGTCTCTAGGTTATCCTGAACCTTTTTGACGTACTGATATGCGAGACCCGTGACGAAAGCATAACCGACAGCGGCGAGAATGACCGCGACCATAACGATCGCGATGACGCGGCTACCAGCAACATCCCGGTCAGCATAAGCCATTCAGCGAAGTCACTCCTCAATTACTTAACGCCTTGGCGGATAGAATCCCGGACGGACGTAGGATAGCCAGTATCCACCCATCCCGGTTCGTGCCGCCCGGAGGCCGAGTCTCTATCGTGACGCCCGGATGGACGCAAACGCTTTTGTCGAACAATTCCGTCCTGCAATCGGCCAATGGCAGATTTATTGCTGTATCGGAATCGCTCTATCGCTTAACGTCGCACGCCATGACTGGTTTCCCAACAATTATTCGCACCGTTGCGCTTGCGACGACCATTTTTTTCGTCGCGCCCGCGCAGTCTCAGCAAATACAACGCCCTATAGCGTCTGATGCTCCGTCCTATACCGCGATCGCAGACTTAGCGTTGCAATCCCCGCTGGTGATCGACGGCGTGGTTAACAGCGCAGTCCGAATCAAGGGGCAGGAAGCGGCCGACGCACCCCCCGGATATGCGCGTTTTTACGAACAGATTAACGTCAACGCGCTGATCGGCGGCAGCGGCGCCTTGCCTGCGCGCGTCGGATATGTGGTCGATGTTCCGTTCAGCCCGGACGGACGGCCGCCGCGCCTGCGCGACATGCGGGTGATCGCCTTTGCCCGGCCCGTGCCCGGCCGCCCCGCCCAGTTACAGCTTGTCGCGCGCGATGCGCAGAAGCCATGGTCGCCCGAACTCGATAGAATGGTGCGATCGATCATAACCGAATCGGTCAGTCAGGACGCGCCGCCCGCCCTCACCGGAATCGGAAACGCGTTTCACGTCCCCGGCACCATTCCCGGCGAAGGCGAAACGCAAATCTTTCTCACTACCAGCGACGCGCCGATTTCGATCTCGATTCTCAGCCGCCCGAACCAGCAGCGGCAATGGTCGGTATCCACCGGCGATATCGTCGATAATTCGGCCGGTCCGCCGCGGCCCGACACGCTGCTATGGTATCGCCTCGCCTGCGGCCTGCCGCAGAAGTTGCCCGATGCGGCGCTCGCTGGGCAGGAACCGTCAAACGCCGCAGCGGCGCGTGATGATTATCAGTTCGTTCGCAACCAGCTGGGGCCATGCGGCGAACAGCCGGCGGTCACCGCGCCAAGTGGATAAAATCGCGGTCGAAGCTGACCATCGAAGCGCCCGCATCGACGAACAGCGTCTGCCCGGTCACCGATCGGGCGGACGCAAGATACAGCACTGCATCGGCGATATCTTCGGCAGACGGCAATCGGCGCAGCGGCATCATCGCGCATAGCCGCTCCAGTTGCGGCTTAGAATAATCCTCCGTCGCCATGGTCAGTCCTGGCGCCACCGCGTTCACCCGGACATCGGGGGCAAGCGTTCGCGCCAACAGCCGGGTCGCTTCCGCCAGCGCCTGTTTGGATAAGGTGTAAGCGGGCTGATCACGGTGCGGATTGCGGATGCGCTGATCGACGATGTTGACGACCGCCCTATCCTCCCCACCCGCTTCGGCCACCGCTTGGGCGAGGAGCAGCGGCGCGCCGGTATTCACGCGAAAATGACGGTCGAGCGCGGCCATGTCGGGAACGCTGGCCTCGTCAGGATCGAAAAGCGAGGCGTTGTTAACGAGCAGCGTCGGCGGCGCACCGAAATGCTCCGCCGCGCGCGCAACCAAGTGCATCGCCACATCGTCGCGGGACAGGTCCGCGTCGAAACAGGACCAGCGACACCCGCTGGCGTCCAGCCGACGCGCCAGCCAGTCTTCAGCCAGCGGATCGCTGCTAGCGTGCAGCGCCACATCATACCCCGCATCGGCCAGTCGCGCGGCAATGTGCCCACCCAGTCGCCGCGTGCTGCCGGTGACCAGCGCCAGCGTCATGACGGCTGCTTGCGCTCGCGCACCAACGTGATGCCGATCGATTCACCGGCTTCCGCGATCGCCAGCTTGACGATCTTCACCTCTACCCGGCGCACTCGCCTGTCGCTTATGAACACCGTGTCGCAGATATGATCGGCAACCCCCTCGATCAGCGTAAAATGCACGCCCTGCGGCAGCGCACCGGTCGCGGCATGCTTCAGGTCGAGATAGCTTTTCGACGCCGATAGCGGCGTATCGGGTTCGAAATGTTCCGGACATTCGAAATCCGCAGTGATCGAAATACGCAGCGGCTGGGGAAGATGCGTCTCTTCGGAATAGACGCCGGTCAGGACCTGAACTTCGAGATCGTGAACCTGAAGCTGAAGGCTGTCGGGCAATGGATTACGCCTTGGCAATGGATGAACGAGCGCGCGCTGTAGCACATGGAGGCGCAGCGGATCGACAAGCAGAATATGCCGAACAGGAAATGGGGTATGTGAGCCAAAATATGACGTCTCACAGCACCCCGAAACCCGTTGTCGGGAGCCTAAGCAGAATCTTGCAAATTGCCCCAAAACGTCGTCAGAGCTTCGGCAACTGGCGCGGGCGTCTCTTCCGGCCACCAATGGCCGACCCCCTCCAAATACGCCATTTTCGCACCCGCATGCTGCGCGGCCCACTCATGCTGCGCCACTGTGCCGCTCGCACGCCCAAAATCGTCTACCGCGATGAGAGCAAGGCCCGGCCGTTTGGCAGCGCCAGTCAAAAGCCGCCCAGCCTCAGCCATCGCCGGTTGTCGTGCTGACCGCAGCAATTTGAGCACGGTGCTACCCATCTCCAGGTCCATGCCTGCCGCAACCCGCTCCGCCATGCGTCCGGTCATGCCAAGGGACAAGGTTACCGAGAGACGCTGCGCCATGTCGCCTCCCCATATTTCCTCGACCGAGGCTTCGCCCACACCTTCCTGTTGCCATGCCTGCGCACGCGCATGCCAGACATAATCCGGCGCAAATACGCCGAGCGCGTCCGAGGCCCAGCTGCGAACCAGATCCGGCCGCACCATGGCCAGCGCCGCAACGATGATACCGCCCCAGTCATGTCCCACCAGATCCACCGGAGCACGGAACAATTCCAGCTGGGATGCAAGCCAGTCGCGATACGCCAACAGCGACGGTTCGAACCGGCTTGGCGCGGGTGAACCAAACCCTGGTGGGGACAGTGCAATCGCGTCCGCCCGATCAAGGGCTCCGATGAGTGGTCCCCAAACGATTGCAGACTCGGGGTTTCCGTGAATCAGAACGAGTGCTGCGTGCGCCATGTCTACATCTCGCATATAGTTGTTATCCGACACGCAAGTATCATAACGGCGTTAAGATGCAATACCATTGCTCGTTTGTTTCTTTTGCGCAGCTTGCGTCTCCTTACACACGCTTGCTATCGGCGTGGTAAGCAACCACGCTGGCGAAAACATGCTTCGCTGAACCGAATTCTGGATAGTCCTGATGCCCGATCAGACTCCCGCTCGCCGGACGCAGCAAGAGCGGCGCGCGCAAACCGAACGAAAGGTATTGGCTGCCGCGACGGCCCTTATCGCCGAGCAAGGTTCGCGCTCACTCACTCTGGCGAAGGTCGGCGAGGCCGCCGGATACAGCAGAGGGATCGTCTCTCATCACTTCGGCAACCGCGAAAATTTGCTCCGCGCAGTGATGCGCGACGCCCAGACTTTCGATCTTCCCATACCGGGGGGCAGCGCTGGCTCGTGGCTGGCAGATACGGTTCGTGCCTATCTAAAGAATATCAATAATCAACGCCCCGCTGCCCGCGCATTTTTGCAGATGTGGGGCGAAGCGATTGCAGCCGACCCCGTCCTGATGCCGCTTTACGCACGACAGGACGCTCGATTCCGGCGCTTGTTAGCCGACAAAATCAACGAAGGGGTTCGCGATGGCTCGGTTCGGGCAGACGCAGACGCCGAGGCGATGGCCGTGTACCTGCTTGGACTTCTGCGCGGGATCGCGCTGCAGCTTATCTCAACGCCCCCCCCATCGCCGGCAGGCGCGATTATCGATGAGGCCGTGCGAGCGACCCGGCATGCGCTGAAAGCATGAACCTGAGGCTTCAGGTGAACATTGCCCTGCTGGATATGTTAAAGGTGTGCTGTCCTGGCGGTATAAGCGTCATGCCGACGCGCTGGGGCGAGCCGAAGCAGCCGTGTACCAGCGCTGGATTCCCGCCTGCCCATCGCCCACCTCCAGCCGCGCCGCACGCGCGAAGTCAATTGTGATCAGCGCAGTGATATCGGCAAAACTGTACGAATCTCCCGCCAGCCATTCGCTTTGCGTCAACCGGTTGTCGAGCGCTTCGGTAAAGGCACGCCACATGATCCCGCCGCGCGTGGCGAGTTCGGGAATTTGCGGAATCGTGGGCCAATGCCCCGGCTCGCCCCGCCCGGCAAGGCGCGGCTGGCAGTTGCGGAAAACATAAACTGCCGCGGCATAGCCGTCCGATTCGACCCGGCGGGTCCAGCTTTCGATCCTGCCGATATCCAGGGGAGTGGCGCCGAACATGCAGGGTTCGGGATGCAACGCTTCGATATAGCGGCATATCGCGGCGGATTCGGTGAGCACTTCGCCCGAATCGAGTTCGAGCGCAGGCACCGCGCCGCGCGGATTGATCTTCAGATAGGGATCCGCGGACTGTTCGCCCTTGCGCAGATCGATCGTCTCCCGCGGGACGTCCACTCCCTTTTCAGCGAGGAATATCCGCACCCGGCGCGGACTGGGCGCCCATTCGGCATCATATAGTTTCATCGGCCGCTTCCTTGCGATTGGCTTTGCGCTCGATCATCCGCAACGCTAAAGCGCGCGGCCCGTCCCGTCCATTGCCAGCAGAAATGTCGTGCAGCCAGAATTCGTCCCTCTAGACCGGATCGATCCCGGCGCGATCGAATCGCTGCTCGATCGCGCGTTCGGGACCGACCGGCATCACCGCACTGCTTACCATATCCGCGCCGGGGCGCTGCCCATGGACGCGCTCAGCCTGGCTGCGCTCAGTGACGGGGGGGAACTGGTAGGTTCGATACAGTGCTGGCCGGTACAGCTTCGCGATGGCGCGCGGACGACGCCGCTGGTGATGGTGGGGCCGATCGCGGTGGATATCGATCATCAGAATATCGGGATCGGGCGGGCGATGCTGCGCGAAATACTGGGGCGGGTCGATGCAGGGGCCGCTGCCGACACCGGGTCGCAGATGCTGATTGGCGACCCGGGCTATTACGCACCGTTCGGCTTCACTGCCGATGCAACAGGAAATTGGGAGCTACCCGGCCCGGTTGAGCGCCACCGGCTGCTTTCGCGCGGCGCGGCGCTTCCCTTTTCGTACGGCCGGCTGGAGGCTCGCCCGCTTCCCGCACCCCGATCCGGCTTGCGGTCGGCCGCCACCCTGGCCTAGGCGGTTTCGCGATGCCGATGCCGCCGTTACCCGATCTGGAATCGCTGTCGCTCGCCGAAATCGCCCGGCTGGCGCAGGATCGTCGTCTGCCACCGGTGGAAAGCTGGAACCCGGCGCGCTGCGGCGACAGCGAAATGCGGATCACGCGCGACGGCAGCTGGTATCATCGCGGCGAGCCGATCGCCCGCCCCGCCATGGTGCGGCTGTTTTCCACCATTTTGCGGCGCGAGGCGGATGGTGGATATGTGTTGGTCACGCCGGTCGAGAAACTGACAATCGCGGTGGACGATGCGCCTTTCGTGGCCGTCGAAATGAAGGCGGAGGGCACGGGGCGTCAATCGCGCCTCGCCTTTCGGCTCAACACCGGCGACCTTGTCGTGGCGAACGGCGACCACCCCATCCGCTTTGTCGCCACCGCTAACGGTCCGCACCCCTATTTGCTGGTCCGATACGGGCTGGAGGCATTGCTCGCCCGGCCAGTCTATTACGAACTGGCCGAACGCATTCTTGCGGATCAAGATGGCCCGTCAGGCATATGGAGCGACAGGGCTTTTTTCGCCGTGGGAGATGCCGAATGAGCTTGTTCGAACGGCTTTCCGAAGCACTGGGCGACGCCTCACCCGATCATGTCGTGCTGCTGACCGGCGATGACGGCGATGCGATGCTTGGCGGCGATACCACGCTGATCGACGCGGCAGTCCTGGTCGCGGTTACCGATCGCCCCCATCCGGGCGTGATCCTGACCCAGCGCACCCGCCATTTGCGCAATCATGCCGGCCAGATCGCGTTTCCCGGCGGACGCAAGGACGACAGCGATACCGATCTGGTCGCCGCGGCGCTTCGCGAAGCGCATGAGGAGATCGCTCTGCCGGCCGATCAGGTGCGGATCGTCGGGTTGGCCGACCGCTATCGCACCATCACCGGATTTCAGGTCACGCCGGTGGTCGGCGTTATTCCGCCCGATCTTCGCTTTCGTGCCGAACCCGGTGAGGTCGATGATGTGTTCGAAGTACCGCTCGACTTTCTGCTCGACGCCACCAATCATCTGGAAGCGGAAGTCGAATGGCAGGGCCGCAATCGGCATTATTACGAGATATTCTGGGATGAACGCAGGATCTGGGGCGCGACCGCGGCGATGATCGTCAACCTGTCGCGCAGGCTGTCCTGGACGCCATGAAACTCCCCGATGCACCCTGGCGCGACCGAGAGGGGCTGGATGCGCTCGGCCAGGCGCTCGGCGCCGATCGCGGCGAAGCGCGATTCGTCGGCGGCGCGGTGCGCGACACGCTGATCGGCATACGGGTTGCCGATGTCGACATGGCCACCATCCACCGGCCCGACGCGATATTGGCGATGCTTGCCGATGCCGGCATCCGCAGCGTTCCGACCGGCCTGAAACACGGCACGATCACCGCCATCCTGGGCAGCGGTCCGATCGAAGTAACAACGCTTCGTCACGATCTGGAAACCGACGGACGCCACGCGACGGTGGCCTTTACCGATGACTGGCGGGCCGATGCCGCGCGACGCGATTTCACTATCAATGCACTGTACGCCGATCCCCTGTCGGGGGAAGTTTTCGATTATTTCGACGGGCTGGGCGATCTTTCGCAGCGCCGCGTTCGGTTCATCGGCGATCCGTTGCAGCGCATTGCCGAGGATCATTTGCGTATCCTGCGCTTCTTCCGCTTCCTCGCCCGGTTCGGCGATTCGCCCGACGAATCCGGCCTTTCCGCCTGCATCGCGCGAGCCAACGACCTGATGGCGCTGTCGCGCGAACGCATTGCCGACGAAATGCTGAAGCTGCTCGTCGCACGCTCGGCCGTGGCAGTAGTCGCGCTCATGATCGAGCATCAGGTGCTCAAGCCTGTGCTGCCGGAAATCGATACAAGCGGCGTTGCGCGCCTTGACCTGTGCGTGAACCGGGAAGTCGAAGCCGGCCTCGCTCCTGATCCCATCCGCCGGCTGGCTGCACTCTTGCCGCGCGATCCGAAAACGGCCGAGAATGTGGGGGCGCGGCTGAAACTTTCCAATGCGCAGCGCAGGCGGCTGGGCCATGCAGCAGTCGATGCCGCGGGGTCAGCCGAGGAACTGACCTATCGCTTGGGGCGCGAGAGCGCGCTCGATCGGCTGATTTTGACCGATATGAGCGACAGCGAGGCCGCAATTCGCCGTATCATGGACTGGCCGGTTCCCGGCTTCCCACTGACCGGAGGCGCGCTGGTGGCGCGCGGTATCGGCAAGGGACCGCAAGTTGCTCAACTGCTGCGTGAGATCGAGGACCAATGGATCGCGGAAGGCTTTCCCGACAAGGGGCGGGTCGAAGCCCTTGCCGATGCAAAGGTCGATCAGGCGTTGCGATCAAGCAGGAACTGATACGCGGCATTCGGCGCAAGCGGACGCGCGTATAGAAAGCCCTGTCCATAGGTGCAGCCGAGCGCGGCCAGCGTCTGGGCCAGTTCGTTGGTTTCGATGCCCTCGGCAGTGGTCGCCATGCCCAGCGCCTGCGCAAGCGACAGGACGGCGCGCACAATGGCGATCTTGTCGCGATCGGCCAACATGCCGGCAACGAAGCTGCGGTCGATCTTCAACACATCGATCGGCAGCCGCTGAAGATAGGCAAGGTTCGAATAGCCGGTGCCGAAATCGTCCATCGCCAGTGTCGCGCCGATTTCCTTCAACGCGTGCATCAGTTTCGTGATTCGATCGGGGTCCGACACGATCGCGCTTTCGGTAAGTTCCAGCGTAATCCGGTCGCCGCCAAGGGCGTATCGGGAAAGCGTATCCTGCAGCAGCTGCGGCACATCGTCTCGCTGAAGCTGGATCGCCGACAGGTTTACCGCCAGTTTCACACCCTGCGCCGCTTCGCCGCCCCGATCCCAAAGCGACAGGGTTTTCGCCGCCTCTTCGATCGCCCAGCGACCCAGCGGAACGATCAGGCCCGATTCTTCGGCCACGGGAATGAATTCGCTCGGCGGAATTTCCTGCCCCGCCTCGTTCCGCCACCGGGCGAGCGCTTCGAACGACACCACCCGGCCGGTCGCCAGATCGCAGATCGGCTGATAATGCAGCATCATCCGGCCGGTATCGATCGCCCGTCGCAACTCGGTTTCGATACCGAATTGGCGGCGGGCTAGCGCGAAAATCTGGCTTTGATAGATTTCGGTCCGGCCCGTGCGCTTGGCGCGGTTGACCGCGAACTGGGCATGACGGATCATATCCTCCACCACGCGCATATTGTCGGTCCCCAGCGCAACGCCGATGGCGCAATCGACGCGAATTTCGAAATCCGACAGCCGAAACGGGCTGGCCAGCGCGCCGCGAATGCGTGACGCCACCTGGACGGCGTCTTCCGGTCCGTCGTCCAGCACGAGAAGGATGGCGAATTCATCACCGCCGGTTCGCGCCAGTACGTCGCGTCCGCGAAGTGCGCCTTTCAACCGCCGGGCCACCGAAATCAGCAGTTCGTCCCCCGACACCCCGCCCATACAGGCGTTGATCCGGCTGAACCGGTCGAGATTGATCGCCAGAACCGCATATTGGTCGCGGCGGGCATCGTCGATCGTAGCGTCGATCAGATCGCCAAAGCCCGTCCGGTTGGGCAGCCCGGTGAGCGCATCGGTGCTCATTTCGCGCCGGAGGCTGTGTTCGGTGCGCTGCTCGCCGGTCTGATCGACCAGACTGACCAGGCATTGCGGATCGGCACCGCACGCCGAGCGCCGCGCAAGGGTTACCTGAAAATAGCGGCAATCGACCGACGAACCGAGTTCCCATGAAAAGCTGTGACGCGAATCGCGCGAAAGCAGGAAGCGTTTCATAGCGTTGCCAAGATGCTGCACGAGCGGGGATTGTGCGGCGGCAGTGCCCAGCCCGGCATGGCGAAATGGCTGATTCACCGCCCCGAAGCACAGTTCACCGTTGCTCAACGTCACGATCGCGGCGGGAATGGGCAGCAGGTCGAGCATGGCCGACATCGGTGCCGGGTCCGCGCCATGGCCCGACGATGCCCGCTCCTCCGGTTTGGGCGGAAAATCCGTCTTCGGCGTTCTGGACCGATGAAATACCATTGGTTCGTGCGCTACATCCCGACTGGTTAATTTCCCGTCAAAGCACAGGATCAGAAGCGATTATCGCGCGGAAATCCGTTGGGCGGCATTCGCCCCGCCGCGCCGCGCGCCGCGCGCCACTGGCTCATATCGCTTTCGGTGCGCGTTCGCCCCTGTTCGCCGCCCATGGTCCAGCTCAGCCCCTCTTCGAAACGAAAGGTGCGCGCATCCGACAAGCCGCCGTCGCGATACCGCTGAAGCTGCACCCCCTGCCCGCGCGTCAGTTCGGCAAGTTCGTTGAGCGGGAAAACCACCAGTTTGCGATTGTCGCCGATCGACGCGACATAATCATCCTGCGCCTCGACCGGGCGAACGACCTTCAGTGTCGCGCCCTTGCGCGGATTGACGACCTGCTTGCCCTTTCGCGTTTCGGCCAGAACATCGGACGTCTTCACGATGAAACCGCGTCCATCGCTTGCCGCCACCAGAATCTTGTCGGCCATGCTTGCAGTCAGCAGCCCTGCAATGTCACCGTTCAGGTCGATCATCAGCCCGACCGGTTCGCCAAAGCCCCGGCCGCCGGGCAGCTTGTCGGCGCCCAGCGTGTAGAAACGCCCGGTTTCGGACGCCAGAAGCAACTTGTCGGTCGTGTGCGCATGAAAGGCGAAGCGCGGTCCGTCGCCTTCCTTGAACTTCAGCGTATCGGCGGTGGAAAGGTCTACATGTCCCTTCATCGCGCGAATCCAGCCGAGGCGTGAAAGGATCACCGTCACCGGTTCGCGTTCGATCATCGCCTCCAGCGGGATTTCGCGCGCGGGTGCCGCTTCCTCGATCCGCGTTCTTCGCGCACCAAGCGCGGTTTCGGGGCCGTAGCGATCGCGTATCTTGCCGAGATCGCGTTTCAGCCGCGTCCGCTGGCGCGCATCGGAACCGAGCAATTTGGTAAGGTCATCCTGCTCCTTTTCCAGATCGGCGCGCTCGCGCTTCAGTTCCATTTCCTCCAGCTTGCGCAAACTGCGCAGCCGCATGTTCAGGATCGCCTCGGCCTGCCGGTCGGTGAGGTCGAATTCGGCCATCATCACCGCTTTCGGCTCATCCTCGGTCCGGATGATTTCGATCACCCGGTCAAGGTTGAGGAACGCGATGATATAGCCGTCGAGCAATTCCATCCGATCGGCGATCTTCGCCAGCCGGTGTTCGGTCCGGCGGCGAAGCACGATGAACTGATGATCGACCCATGCGAGCAACGCTTCGCGCAAGCTCATCACTCGCGGCGTCCGGGTTGCGTCCAGAACATTCAGGTTCAGCCCGAACCGGCTTTCCAGATCGCTCATGCGGAACAGGCCGTCCATCAGCAGTTCGGCATCGACCGAACGGCTGCGCGGTTCCAGCACAATGCGTATCTCGGCATCCGATTCATCGCGAATATCGGCAAGGATTGGCAGTTTCTTGTCGTTGATCAGCCCTGCAATCTGCTCGATCAGCTTGCCCTTCTGCACGCCATAGGGGATTTCGGTAACCACCGCGACCCAGGCCCCGCGGCCCAGAACCTCCACCTCCCAGCGCGCGCGCATTCGGAACGATCCCTTGCCGGTACGATATGCCTCTGCAATCGCTTCGGGGCTGTCCACCACCGCTCCGCCGGTGGGAAAGTCCGGCCCCCTGACATGGGTGAGCACCTGTGCGTCATCCGCCCCCGGCTGATCGATCAGCATGATCGCGGCATCGATCAGTTCGGCGGCATTGTGCGGCGGAATGCTGGTCGCCATCCCCACCGCGATCCCGCTCGCGCCGTTCGCCAGCAGGTTCGGGAACAGGCCTGGAAACAGCTCCGGCTCGCGATCCTCGCCATTATAGGTAGCGCGGTAATCAACGGCGTCTTCATCCAGACCCGCCATCAGGTCGATCGCGACCTGGGTCAATCGCGCTTCGGTATAGCGATAGGCAGCGGCGTTATCGCCGTCGATATTGCCGAAATTGCCCTGCCCGTCGACCAGCGGATAGCGAAGCGCGAAGTTCTGCGCGAGACGGACCATCGCGTCATAGACCGACTGGTCGCCGTGCGGATGATATTTGCCGATGACATCGCCGACCACGCGCGCCGATTTCTTATACGCCTGATTGGGGTCGAGCCGAAGCAGGCGCATCGCCCATAACAGCCGCCGATGAACGGGTTTCAGCCCGTCACGAACGTCGGGCAGCGATCGCGCGGTGATCGTCGACAGCGCATAGACGAGATATCGTTCGGACAAGGCGCTGTCGAACGGCGCATCGACGATCTGATCGAAGGGGTCGGAAAAATCTGTTGCCATCGCCTGTGTCGATAGCAGGGCTTTTTGCGCCATGCGAGCCGGTTGTTCCCGGTGCGTTTCGCTGTGCTGCGGTTATGCAGATTATCGGGTGCGCAGCTTGATTGCGCCCCATGCGGTGCTGATGTATAGCCGCTGTCCGATTGCCCCGGCGCGCGCGGTTCACCCGTGATCGCCGGGGCTGACTGTTTTTGCTGCAAGGATATTCGCGCCATGGCTCGCCGCCGCCAAATCTACGAGGGCAAGGCCAAGATCCTCTATGAAGGGCCGGAACCCGGTACGCTCATCCAGTATTTCAAGGACGATGCGACTGCGTTCAACGCGCAGAAAAAAGGCACGATCAACGGCAAGGGCGTGTTGAACAATCGTATTTCCGAGCATGTTTTCACGCTGCTCGGCAATATCGGCGTGCCGACCCACTTCATCCGCCGCCTGAACATGCGCGAACAGCTTATTCGCCAGGTGGAGATCGTTCCGATCGAAGTGGTAGTGCGCAATGTCGTCGCCGGATCGATGGCCAAGCGACTGGGGATCGAGGAAGGCCAGCCGCTGCCGCGCACGATCATCGAATATTATTACAAGGATGATGCGCTGGGCGACCCGCTGGTCACCGACGAACATATTCTCGCATTCGGCTGGGCCAGCCAGGACGAACTGCACGACATGGCCGATATGGCGATTCGGGTGAACGACTTTCTGTCGGGCCTGTTCGCAGGGATCGGCATCCGTCTGGTCGATTTCAAGCTGGAATTCGGCCGGATATGGGAAAATGATTATGCCCGGATCATCCTCGCCGATGAAATCAGCCCCGATGGCTGCCGTCTCTGGGATATCAATACCGGCGAAAAGCTGGACAAGGACCGGTTCCGCCGCGACCTTGGCGGCGAAGTCGAAGCCTATCAGGAAGTGGCCCGCCGCCTTGGCCTGCTTCCAGAAGGCAGTGATACCGAGGTGCTCGACCTCGACAGCCATCGCAAGCGCCGCGGCAAATAACCGCCGCGCCGCCGAATCGACCGATCCGGCTTGCGAGGTGCGTTCGGGCGCGATAGGCGGCTGCATCACCCCTTAGCAACCGGAAGGCACCGCCAATGAAGCTCCGCATTATCGTCACGCTAAAACCCGGCGTGCTCGATCCGCAGGGCAAGGCGATCGAGCATGCGCTCGGTTCGCTCGGCTTCGACGGCGTCAACGGCGTGCGCGCGGGAAAGATTTTCGAACTCGACGTCGCCGACGCGACCAGCGACGAAGCGATTGACGAAATGTGCCGAAAGCTGCTCGCGAATACGGTGATCGAAAATTACCGGGTCGAACGGCAATGAAGAGCGCGGTAATCGTCTTTCCCGGCTCGAACTGTGATCGCGACGTCGCGGTCGCGCTGGAACAGGTTACGGGGACCCGCCCGGCGATGGTGTGGCACGGCGAAAGCGCGCTGCCCGACGGAACCGGCCTGATCGCGCTGCCTGGCGGCTTTTCCTATGGCGACTATCTGCGCTGCGGCGCGATCGCGGCACGTTCGCCGATCGTCGCGGCGGTGGTCGATGCGGCAAACCGCGGGATGCCCGTTCTCGGCATCTGCAACGGGTTTCAGGTCCTGACCGAAATCGGCCTGCTGCCGGGCGCGCTGATGCGCAACGGCGCGCTGAATTTCGTGTGTCGCGACGTGACGCTGAACGTGGAGAATGATCGTTCGCTTTTCACCAACCGCTATTCGTCGGGCGAACGGATCACGATCCCGGTTGCGCATCATGACGGCAATTATTTCGCCGACGACGAAACGCTCGACCGGCTGGAGGGCGAAGGCCAGGTGGCGTTTCGTTACACCGGCAACATCAATGGGTCAGCGCGCAACATCGCGGGCATCGTCAACGAAAAAGGCAATGTGCTTGGCATGATGCCGCATCCCGAACGCCGGATCGAAACGGCGCATGGCGGCGATGACGGACGGCGCCTGTTCGAAGGGCTGCTGGAGCGCGTGGGGTGAATGACGGCCCCGCCTTTTGCGATCAGTGCACAATCGCCGACCGCGCGATCTGTGCAGTGCTCGGCGAGGCGGAGCGCGAAGAACTTACCCGCTATGGCCGCCGCCGCCGCTATTCGCGCGGCGACACCATCATCGCGGCGGGCGATAGCAATTATGGCTTTGCAACGCTGATCCGCGGCGCTGCAAAGATCGCAACGATCGATGCCGACGGGACCGAACGCATCGTCGCCCTCGCCCACCCGGCGGGGTTGCTGGGGCAGTTGTTCGCGCCCGGTGACGACCTGCACGTCATGGCGTTGACCGATAGCGAAGCATGCCTGTTCCCGCGCGAACAAATCGAATCGCTGGTCAACAGCCACCCCGCGCTGGCCGCCCGGATGTTGCAGGAAACGACACGCGACCTCGGCCGTGCACGAAGCCTGATAGATCTGATCAGCAAGCGCAAATCGACCGCACGCGTGGCGGCGCTGCTGCTTGAATTCGCGCGCGCGGCAAGCCCGGCGGCTTGCCATGACGCCAAAGCCTTCGACCTTCCGCTTTCACGCGGCGAAATGGCCCAATTGCTGGGCCTGACCATCGAAACCGTCAGCCGGACGCTTACCGGGCTGGAACGCGACGGCCTGATCGAACGGCGCGGCGCGCACGGCATCGTGATCAGGGACCAGGACGGCCTCACCGCCCTGGTCACCTGACACCCACCAGACGAAGCGTGCAGCGCCCTCATGCGACTCCCTTGGGACACGACGCCACGCGTTTGGAACCGCCCCACGCATCCGGCCCCATATAACTTCGCTCCGTCACCTGCACCAACCGGACCTGTCCCTGTGTCCGGTTGGTGCGATCACGCCAAAGGCCGGATACCGACATTGCGTGTCTGGCGGGTTGACAAAAACGCTATGCCCCGCCGCGCGCAGCTTCGCCTTGCGTTCGGTCAAAAGCGCCGAAAAACTATATGCGAGTGCGAAACGGTGTGAAGTCGGTTCGCTCGTCAAAGACATCCACGCCTTCGCGCCGCTTCAGCCATCCGACCACCAGATAGGTCACCGGCGTCAAGAGCACCTCCCAGCCGACCTTCAAAACCCATTGCGTAAGCAGCACGGTGACGACAAGCGCGTGGTTCCAGCCCTCAGCTCCCCAAAAAGCGAGCGGATAAAAGATCAGGCTGTCGACGCCTTCGCCAAAGATCGTCGATCCGATCGTCCGGGTCCAAAGATGCCTGCCCCCGGTCATAACCTTCATCTTCGCCATTACGAAGCTGTTGACGAATTCCCCAGCCCAGAAGGCGCAGATCGACGCGCCAACGATACGGGGCACCTGACCGAATACCGCTTCATACGCTGCCTGATTGCCCCAGCCCGGCGCCGGCGGAAGCGTAACCACGACCCACGCCATGAAGGCCATGAACACCACCGCGCCGAACCCGGCCCAGATCACCCGGCGCGCGCGGGCATAGCCGTATATTTCGGTCAGCACATCGCCGAGGACATAGGAGATAGGGAAGAACAGGATACCCGCCCCGAACGGCCAGTCGCCGATCAGCGGCAGGCCGATTACCGCCACCTTCCCCGCACCGATCACGTTCGACAGCAGCAGGATGGTGACGAATGCCGCCATCAGGAAATCGAAATAGCGAAAATGTCCGCCGGCCATGTCGCCGGCTTCAACCCGGCGCGGCGGTGCGCCATCCCCCGTTTTCATGGCCCGAATTATGATCGGCATTTTCCAACCGCGCAATTGTCGTTATTGCAGCCTGCGCGCGCGCCCGTAGCTCAGCTGGATAGAGCACGAGCCTTCTAAGCTTGGGGTCGCAGGTTCGAACCCTGCCGGGCGCGCCAATCCCTTTTTTGTCCATTACCATTATGATGCCGATGCCCGGCGCGTTTCAAATACGCCCCGCGCGTTTCGGCATGGTGCTTTTGCGGTTCTGCACAGCTTTGGGCGTTGGCGCGGCAAGCGATAAGGCTACACTTGGACAATGGCTGACTGTGCACCGCCCGATCCGGCACTTTGCGACGTTACACTGCGCGATGACGGGACGGTGCGGGGCCTCGATTCGGGCGCGATCCGGTCTTTTATCGGCATACCCTATGCCCAGCCTCCTATCGGAAGTCGCCGTTTCGCTTTACCGCAACCTCCTGAACCGACGTTTGTGGATGCGACCGATCATGTCGTGTGCGCGCCGCAGCGGATAAGCAAGGTTCCGGGACTCGACGTCATCCCGTTGATCGGCGACGGGCAGTCCCGGGATGGCGATTATCTGTCGCTCAATATCTGGACGCCGGGCGATGCGGCGGGGCGGCCGGTGATGGTCTTCATCCATGGCGGCGGCTTCGTACTCGGCGGCAAGGATGCGGCGGTGAGCGACGGCAGCAGCTTCGCCCGGTCCGGGGTGGTGTGTGTCGCCATCAACTATCGGTTGGGGGTGGAGGGTTTTCTGCCGATACCGGACGTCCCGACGAACCTGGGGCTGCGCGATATAATCGCCGCGCTCGCATGGGTGCGCGACAATATCGCGGCGTTCGGCGGCGATCCGTCCAATGTCACGATATTCGGGGAATCGGCGGGCGCCATGGCGATCGCCGATCTGGTCACCTCGCCACTCGCCAAGGGGCTGTTCCGCCGCGCGATCATTGAAAGCGGGCATGGCGCGATGGTCCGCGACATTCCTGTTGCAGAGCGACTGGTGAAAAAACTTGCCCGCATATTGAAAATAGCGCCCGACCGCGCAGGGTTCGAACAGACCGATACCAAAGCCTGCCTCGACGCGACCGAACGGGTTTCCAAACCCACCGCCCACATCGACCTGCGCGATGCGGCGGGGCATGAACCGGTATTCGGCATCAGCCGCTTTGTCCCGGTATTCGGCGACGATGTGTTGCCGTCAAAGCCGCTCGATGCGCTGCGGCGGGGGGCCGGTTCCGACATCGATATCCTGATTGGAACGAATGCAGAGGAAATGAACCTCTATTTCGTACCCACCGGCGTCAAACGGAAGATCGGTCGGCTGCTCGCCCGCTACGCGCTCGGCAAATCGCATCCGCACGCGGGCAAGGTGCTGAAGGCCTATGGCATGGGCCGGCGCGGCACACGTCCGGGCGAAGCGATGACCGCGGCGATGAGCGATCTCGTCTTTCGCTGGCCCGCGCGCCAATATGCGGCAGCGCATGAAGGACGGACGTGGATGTACGAATTCGACTGGCGCTCACCGGCGTTTGACGGCGAACTCGGCGCCGCGCACGCGATGGAACTGCCGTTTGTCTTTGACACACTCGCCACCGCGACCGGTAAGCAGGGGTTGGTGGGAGAAGATCCGCCACAGGCGCTTGCCGACCGCATGCATCGCATCTGGGTCAATTTCGCCACCGACAGCTCGCTTCCCTGGCAGCAGTTCGACGCCGCGACGCGGCAGGTGTATCAGATCAGCAGCGGCAAGACGGTGCATGAGCCGGTGATGCCCGCCGCGGATTTCCTTCCCCACTGACGGAGGCTCGTGCATGTTTCTGGAACGCTTCCGCCTTGACGGCCGAACCGCTTTCGTTACCGGCGGGGGGCAAGGCATCGGATTAAGCTGTGCGCAAGCGCTGGCGGAAGCCGGTGCCAAGGTAACGATCGCCGACCGTGACGAAGCACTTCTGGAAAGCACCATCACGTCGTTGAAGGCGAAAAATTACGATGCTGCCGGGGTGGTGCTCGACGTGACCGATTCCGATGCGGTCACCCGCGCCGCGGATCGCATGTGGTCGATAGAGGGACGGATCGACATCCTCATCAACAACGCAGGGATCGCGCGTAGCGAAACCAGCGCGGAGGATGTGTGCGACGAACATTGGCTGAACGTCCTGGACGTCAATCTGAACGGCACCTTCTGGTGCGCGCGCGCCTTTGGCCGGCACATGCTGCGGCAGGAATCGGGCGCGATCGTCAATATCGGATCGATGTCGGGGTTCATCGTCAATCGTCCGCAGCCGCAAAGCTATTACAATGCGTCGAAGGCCGCAGTGCACCAGCTTACCAAAAGCCTGGCGGCCGAATGGGCGCCGCGCGGCGTTCGCGTAAACGCGGTCGCGCCAACCTATATCGCCACCCCGCTCAACGCCTTCGCCGACAAGCAATCCGAAATGTACCGGCGCTGGATCGACGGCACGCCACAGGGCCGTCTGGGTGATCCCGATGAAGTGGCATCGGTTGTGCTGTTTCTGTCCTCCGACGCCGCCAGCCTGATGACGGGCAGCATCGTGCTGGCCGATGGCGGCTATAGCTGCTGGTGATCGCCCGGCCGTCCGGGCAATCGCCCCGCCCTTCCCATCGTCCGGCCGAATTCCGAGCATTGGATCAAAGCGCACACCGTCGGCGGATCGGACAAGCCATTGCCCCGATCTGCAAAGCGGCGGAGCTTTCATACAGGTGCGCTGTCAGATAGGTCCCCGGACAAAGGTGCCACGAGACACCGAATTCGAGGGGAACTGGATTATGGGCTTTAAGACTCTGCTTGCATGCGGCTGCACGGCCATCACGCTTATCCCGGCATCGGCCTATGCCCGGCAGGAGACGAAATCCGCACCTACCCCGGCAACCCAGGTGCCTCAGGCGGAAACGAAGGACATCGTCGTAACCGCGCGTCAGCGCGAAGAGTCGCTGCAGGATGTTCCGATTTCCGTGACCGCCGTTTCCGGCGACATGATCAAGGATCAGCAACTAACCACCGTCAAGGATGTTCAGGCGTTCACTCCGGGGTTGAACGTCAATTCGGACAGCGCCGGCCGCGCCTTCGTTTCGATTCGGGGCATCGGGACGACGCTGATCGACACGGTTCAGCCGGGTGTCGGCATTTTTATCGACGGCATCTATCAACCGAACACGACCTATCTCAACTCGCCGCTGGTCGATGTCGAACGCGTAGAGGTGCTGCGCGGACCGCAGGGGACATTGTTCGGCAACAACACCCTGGGCGGCGCGATCAACGTCATCACGAAGAAGCCGGGAAACGACTGGAAGGCACAGATCGACGGAGCCATGGCGTCCGGCGACAATTATGCATCGGTTTCCGCCAACATCACCGGCCCGATCGTCCGCGACAAGCTCGCCTTTCGCATCGGCGGCGCCTATCACACGCAGGACGGATTCCAGTACAATGTCCTGGCGAACGGCGATCAGAACCCGCTGGAAACCAAAAGCGCCCGCGCCACGCTGCTGTTCACGCCGTCCTCTGCGGCAACCATCACCGTTAACGGCAGCTATGACCGCGTTTTCGGCGGCGCGACGCCCTATTTCGTATCGGACGGACCGCGCGATTACAGCCTAGACGGGCAAACCAACAGCCTCAGTCTGATAACGATCGATTATTATGCCGCGAATATCAAAGGCGAATTCGATGTCGACGCTCTGAAGACCAAGATTACGGCGATCGGCGCGTACAATCAAAGCGATGCCGATTCCCATGGCGACGGCGATTTCAGCGCGATCGATTTTCTTCGCAACGTCAATCAACGCCACATCAAAACCCGCACCGGCGAATTGCGTTTCGATACGCAATGGAACGATGCTTTTTCGACGCTGATCGGCGCATATTATAACTATTCGACGAACGATCAGCGCACCGAACAGACGCTGGTTCCGCTGAACCTGACCGTGCCTTCGGTCGGACATACCACGAACAAGACCTATGCGCTGTTCGGCACCGCATTCCTCTCGCTCGGCACGCTCGACATCTCGCTGGGCCTGCGCTGGGACCATCAGAAGCTCGACGCGCAAACCACGACCGACCTTGCCACCTATAAGGCGGACGAGGTGCAACCGCGGCTTACCATCACCCAGCACTGGACACCGGACATCATGACCTATGCATCCGTCGCGCGTGGGACACGAGGCGGCGGCCAGAACGAACCCGACGCCCCCAACCTTATCTACAAGGGCGACAGCGTCTGGACGTATGAGATCGGCACGAAGGCCACTGCGCTCGACAATCGGCTGCAGGCCAGCATCGCGATATTCTATAACGACTATAAGGATTTCATCGGCCCGAATGCGCTTGCGCCCAGCACATCGGGCACAGGCTTCGTAGCGGTCAACCTCAACGCCGGGGATGCCGAAAGCTATGGGCTGGAAGGCGAACTCAACTTCGCCGTCACCCCGCAATGGCGTCTCTACGGCAACGCGACGCTGCTTCATGCCCGGGTCACCGACGCCAGCGAATTTCAGCAGACGACGGGCTATGCCTATCCTGGCGATCACATCGTCTTCGTGCCCGATTTAACCTACACGCTGGGCACGACCTATAAACAGCCGATCGACAACGACCAGTCGCTGGTATTCGACGCCAATGTCGTAGCGAAGGGGGAACGTACGGGCAGCTCGCTCGATGCAAGTTCCGTCCCCGTTCTCGAAGCCTATCGGCTGGTGAACGCCTCGCTCTCATATCGGACGAAACATTTCGATATCGCCGTTTTCGCGACCAACCTGTTTGATGAGAAATATATGGAATCCTATCTCGACGCGTCGCTTCTCGGTCGCGCAGGCGTGCCCGACGCGATCGTCAACAACCTGGCGTTGCAGGGCAATCGCCGCCGCGTCGGGCTGCGCGGCACCGTCCGGTTCTGATCGATGACCGACACGTCAGGGCACCGCAACAGCGTGACCGCTTCTCCCGCCTTTATCGACCGGTTGCGCGAACGTTTTGGCGACGATGCGCTGAACACCGGCGATGCCATCCGGCAACAACATGGTACCAGCGAGGCGTATTTTGCCGACGCGCTACCCGACGCAGTGCTTTTCGCACGATCGACCGGCGATGTCGCCGATCTGGTCAAGATGTGCGCTGCGCAAGGCGTGCCTGTCGTCGCGTTTGGCGCGGGAACCTCGATAGAGGGCAACGCCCTGCCCGTCCAGGGTGGCGTCAGCGTAGATTTGTCGCAAATGGATGCGATTCTTGCCGTCAATGCGGACGATTTCGACTGCACCGTTCAGGCCGGGGTGCGGCGGGAACAGCTTAACGAATATCTGCGCGACACCGGCCTTTTCTTTCCGATCGATCCCGGCGCGAACGCCACGATCGGCGGGATGGCATCGACCCGGGCCAGCGGCACCAACGCGGTCCGATATGGCACCATGCGCGAAGCGGTACTGGCGCTCACCATCGTCACGGCGGATGGCAAGGCCATCACCACTGCCCGCCGCGCCCGCAAATCAGCGGCAGGCTATGACCTCACCCGGCTGTTCGTCGGGTCGGAGGGAACGCTTGGCATCATTACCGAGGTGACACTTCGGCTCCACCCGATCCCGGAGACCATCTCCGCTGCTGTATGCGGGTTCGAAACCTTGCAGGGTGCGGTGGACACCGTGGTGCAGTCGATACAATGCGGCATCCCCCTTGCCCGGGTCGAAATTCTGGACGATCGGCAGATGGCGGCGGTGAACGCCTGGTCAAAACTCGACTATCCCGAAGTCACCACGCTCTTCTTCGAATTTCATGGCTCACCCGGCGGCGTTGCCGAACAGGTTGAAATCGTACGCGACCTGTCGAACGCGAATGGCGGAGGCGATTTTCAATGGTCCAATCTGCCCGAAGAGCGCGCAAAGCTGTGGCGCGCCCGGCATGAGGCCTATTATGCGGCGGTCAATGTCCGGCCCGGCGCGGTCGGCTGGGCCACCGATGTATGCGTGCCGATCAGCCGGCTTCCCGAATGCCTTGTGCAAACCAAGGCCGATCTCGAAAAGAGCAGCATTCCCGCAACGATCCTGGGCCATGTCGGCGACGGCAATTTCCATGTTGTATTCTCAATCGATCCAAACGCACCGGAAGAAATGGCCGAGGTGAAGGCGATCAACGAGCGCCTCGTCGCTCGCGCATTGGCGATGGAGGGGACCTGCACCGGCGAGCACGGTATCGGACTGGGAAAACAGGATGCGCTGATCGCGGAACTGGGCGAAGCGGTGGATGTCATGCGCCTGCTCAAACGAGCGCTCGATCCGCAGAACATCATGAATCCCGGAAAAATTTTCGCGCTGGATATGCAATGACCCCGCACCTGGATGGTCGGGGGAGCGCATTTCCGCCGAACACCGCGACCGAGCCGTTTCCCCCTGAACGCACTGGTTTCGTCCGTTCGCTATGGCCGCTGCTTATCCTCGCCTTCGCGATGATGGTTGGGTTCACGATGATGGGATCGTTCAGCACCGTTCAGGAAAGCGCCAAGGTCGAACTGGGCCTCAGCGATTATGCGCTGAGCCTGATTCAGGGCGTCGGTGCCGCGCTGCCGCTCGCGATCTTCTCGATTCCGATCGGCCTGATGGTGGACCGGTTCAATCGGGTCAGGCTGCTGTTCCTGCTCGCGCTTCTCTGGGTAGCTGGAACGCTGCTGACGGCATTCGCGCAGGGAACGGCGATGCTGTTCACTGCACGTATGCTGACCGGCATCGGCACCACCGGCGCGCTAACCGCCGCGCTTTCGATCGGTGCTGATGTCTGCACGGCGGAACGGCGCGGCCGTACGATGCTGATCGTGACGCTGGGCAAGATGCTCGGCACCGCTGCGGCGTTCGCGCTCGCCGGATGGCTTTTCGGCCTGTTCGCCACCGGTGCGCTGCCCCGATGGCTGGGCAGCAACTGGCGCGACGTTCATTTATCGCTGGCGATTCTGGCTGCGATTGGGATGCTTCCATTGCTTTTCCTGCGCGAACCCCAGCGCCATGAAAATGTGTCGAATGTTCACGCACCGATCCGCGTGGTTGCCAATGAATTATGGGCGCGCCGCCGCTTCCTGGGACCGTTGTTCGTCGGTCAGGTCAGCGTTGTGATGGCCGATGCCGCCGCCGGCATCTGGGCCGCGCCGGTTCTTTCGCGCACCTATGGCCTGACGCCCGATGCGTTCGCCGGATGGATGGGCGCGCTGATGTTCCTCACCGGTCTCATGGGATCGATCCTCGGCGGGATAGCCGCCGATTTCGGACAGAAAAGCGGCAGACGGGGCGGTATCCTGATCGGCGCAACAGTGGCGGCGGTGATCGGCATTCCCGCGGCCCTGTTTCCCATCGCGCCCGGCGTTCCGATGTTCGCGCTTGCGCTTGGACTGCTGGTGCTATGCGGCACGATTACCGGCCTGATCACCTCGGCAGCGCTTACGGTGCTTCTTCCCAACGAGCTTCGCGGCTTGTCGATCGGCGCCTTCATTGCCGTTGCAGGGCTGATCGGATTCGGGGTTGCGCCGACGTTGGTCGCGGCGATCAGCGACATGATGGGCGGCGAGGCGCAACTGGCCAAGGCACTCGCGCTGACCGGCACTGTCGTCAGCATCGTTTCCGCCTTCGCTTTCTGGCGCTCGATGCGCCACGCACCCTTATCGGCCACCGAAGCGCCTATCTGATAGCTATTGTGACACCTATCATAAAGCTGTAGTCCTCTTCGCACCGGAGAGAGTCATGAAAAAACGCAAACTCGTCGTTTCCCCCGAAATGCTGGCCTTTATCGGCCGTGGATCAGTATCGTTCGAGGATTGGCCGGAAGAACCCGTCATACTGGGTTTCGATGCACGCTGCACAGGAGGCACGGTGCATTTTGACCCGTCAGGCAGATTGAGCGCAGATCAGGGGGATCTGGTGTTCGTTGTCACCGCTGCCGCCTGTCGACGTATTTTCGGTTCGCTGTCCAGCACCCCCGGCATCTGGCACATGAGCGTCGCAATCCGCAAGCTGGTGGTTGAAATATGCCAATGCGACCTTCCCGGCGCATGGCGCGACACGCTGCAGCTCGCCAAATCGATCGAACTGCTTTCCGCCGTGTTCGCGGAATTTCAGGCAGGCACGCTGGTACCTGTCGAACCCGGCGCTGGTCTGTCCGAACTCGACACGCGAAGAATATTGGAAGCGCGCCGGATGATCGATCAAAACTGGCACGAAAAACTGACGCTGAACGGTATTTCGCGCGCGTGCGGCATCAATCGCAGCAAGCTGACCAGGGGGTTTCGCATGCTGTTCAACTGCACGGTCGCCGATGCGATCGCCGAAAAGCGGCTGACGGGCGCAAAGGCAATGCTGCTCGCGACCGACCTTCCCGTTTCTTCCGTCGGCTATCGCTGCGGCTATCTGAATAACGCCAGCTTCACGCGCGCATTTTCGCGCCGCTTCGGCGTTGCGCCGACACAGCTTCGTGCATGTTGGGTCGCGGCATGAAAGACCTTTCGACAAGCGGCGAAACCCGAGTCGAACATGCCGTTCGTTCCATCCGCGATTTCATCCGCGCCAGCCGGCTTCGGGTCGGTGACGAACTGCCCAGCGAAGCGCATTTCGCCACGCAACTGGGCGTCAGCCGCGCCGTCACGCGCGAGGCATTCGGCGCATTGGCGGCGCTGCGACTGATCGATGTGGGAAACGGCCGTCGCGCACGCGTTGGTGCGATCGATGGATCGGTCATGGGCGCGTCGCTTGATCATGCCGTAGTTACCGCGCAGGTGTCGATGGCGCAGATATGGGATGTCCGTCGCACGCTGGAGTTGCGCACCGTCGAACTCGCCGCGCTTCATCGAAGCGATCAGGATGCGAAGCTGATCCTGCAACTCGCCGACTGCATGGCGGAACAACATGCCGACCTTGAAGCGCTGACCCAGCACGATATCGCCTTTCATCAGGCGATCGCCCGTGCCAGCGGCAATGCGCTGTTCGTTCAGATCGTCCGGTCGTTTGAAGGGTTGATGCGAAACGCCGTTCCGGCGGCATGGCAGACGCGCACTACCGAAGACCAGCGCCAGTCGATGCTTCGCCAGCACCGCGAGATTGCGGGTGCGATCGCCGACAGCGATCCCGTTGCGGCGAGCGATACCATGAACACCCATTTCGACACGTCGATCGGCGACCTGTTCAAACGGCTGTAACCGCAAGCCGCATTAACCTGAATCCAGCGGTTTCCGACTCGGTGTCCCGTGACATCGCGGCAAACAAAAAAGCGGGGACGCCGCCATGTAGCGCCCCCGCTTTCGAACAGGTCTTATTCCGGATAGCCGGATTTAATTATCCGCGCTGAGCGAAATCGTGCCGTTCACCCCGTCCGGGAAAAATCCGCCACGGCTCACCGCCATCTGGTTCAGATAGGCGATATTGAGCACCTGACCGGTAGACCGGCTGAACGCCACCGCAGAATCGTCGGCGGGCACGATATTCGATGCATCATCCAGCATCGCAATCCCCTGATCGAGATCGCTGTCGCCGTCGAGGCTGTCGCGCGCGTCGGAAATGCTGGTGGTCGACGTGATCAGGGTCGGCATATCAATGCCCTTGCGATACAGCGTCGATCGGATCAGCCCGGCGTGATACGCCTCGGCCGCCAGAATTCCCGCCGCGGCTTCAAGCACCAGCTTGTCGGTGATGAGCGGCGATGCGCCCTTATAGGCGGTGACACCGACATCTTCGAATATGAACGCGCCGAGCAGAAAATTCTCGTCGTTTGCATACGGATCGAACGATTCGCCGTCTCCGATCAGACCGGCAGCGCGCGCGGCACTGGAAAACGAACCGTCCGGATCGGAACTGATGTCAATCGCGGGTTGCGCGACCGCTGTCGAACCGATGGCGTTGCGGATATATTCGACATGTGCTCGCTCATCCGCCGCGATTTCGCGGGCATAGGCTGCGACGACGGGATCGGTGAAGTTCACCTGACGACCGCCGGTTACCTCTCCCTGGGTACCGCTTCCCCCGAGAATATCCTGCGACAGACCCGATCCGGTAGCCGCATAGGCATAGAATTGCGCTTCGAGATATTCGAGGTTCAGCGCGAAGTTCAGAATGTCGCCGTCGGTCAGGGCCGGGGCGGTGGGCGTGGGCGTCGGTGTCGGCGCGGGACGGGCAATCGTGCCCTTCGGCCCGTCGTCGCACGCGGCGAGCAACGAAGCGCTGGCCGCTACTGCACCGGTGGTTCCTGCGATTTTAATGAATTTACGACGGTCCGCGCGGCGTTCTTCCCGGCGCGCAAGAACCTCGAGTATCAGATCATGCTGGTTCATCTTGGTATCTCCCTGCGGGAATTAGGAATTTTGCGCGCTCATGTTCAGCGTGCCGTTGACGCCCTGCGGAAAGAAGCCGCCGCCGGTTGCCGCCGCCGCGTTCAGGTACACGATGTTCAAAACCTGATCATAGGAGCGGCTATAAGCGATGCCGTTCGAATCGAGCGGCGCGATGTTGCTGGTCAGCGAACTGCCGCTTCCCGCCGGGGCAATGCCCTGATCCAGATCGGTATCACCGTCCAGGCTGTCGCGCGCGTCGGAGATTGCCTCGGTGGCGCTGATCAGGCTGGGCGCGTCGATGCCCTTTGCATACAGCGTCGAACGGATCATCGCCGCGTGATACGCCTCGACCGCCAGAATGCCGGCCGCCGCCTCAAGGAACGTCTTGTCGCTCACCAGCGGTGACGCGCCCTTATAGGCAGTCACGCCGACATCCTCGAAAATGAACGCGGCAAGGAGGAAGTTTTCGTCGTTCGCATAGGGATCGAACGATTCGCCTTCACCGATCAGGCCGGCAGCGCGCGCCGCGGTTGAAAAGGCGCCATCGGGATCGGTCCCGATATCGATCGCCGGTTGCGCGACCGCAGAGGAGCCCAGCGCATCGCGCAAGAACGCGACGTGCGCACGTTCGTCGGCGGCGATTTCACGCGCAAACTGAGCGACAGCGGGATCGGTGAATGTGACCTGACGCGCGCCGGTGGCCGAACCCGCCGTTCCGGACCCGTCGAGCAGGCTCGAAGAAAGACCGGAGCCGGTCGCGGCATACGCATAGAATTGCGCTTCGAGATATTCGAGGTTCAATGCGAAGTTGAGAACGTCGGCGTCGCTTGGCGTCGACTGCGCATGGGCAGGATTGGTTTTGGCGGTAAGCGCGAAACCACCTGCGAGCGCTGACGCGGTCCCGAACGCGCGGAAGAAATTCCGCCGCTCTTCCCTGCGCTTGGCACGGGTTTCCAGCGCCTCCATCATATCGGTCGTGTCGTCCATGTAATGCCTCCCTGTCAAAACGGGCCAGACATTTGAACTACCACAAAGTTTTCGCTGTTCCCTTTGCTAAGTATTTGGGTACGCTGGCGTACACAGCGCATCCGATCGGACAGAAGGGTCGTACCTATTATGCGGTGCTCTGCGCTGATACTATCGGGGGGGGGGACAACATGGCCATGATCGATCCGTGGCGTGAACTAAGGGGAAATCATCTTCTGGCGTCGTTGAACGCACATGATGCAAGGCTGATTGCGTCACGGTTGAAACGAACCCGGTGGGACGGCGGCGAAAGGATCGACCATGACGATCCGCGTTTCGACTATGCCTGCTTCCCCGAAACGCTGGTCGCCTGCATGGCTGTTGCTTCCCAAGGACGCGAGAGCGGATTTCTGGGCATGGTCGGGAATGAGGGGATGTTCGGCTGGCAACTGCCGGGCGCGGCGCGATCGAGCAAACAGTATATCACCATTGTCGCGCCCGGCACCGCGCTGACGATATCCGGCCGCGATCTGCAATCGCTGTGCAATGCCGCTCCCACGCTGGCGCAATCGTTGTTCCGCTATGTCGATATGTTTCTGGACCAGTTGCAACGCACGATGCTTTCGCATTTCTGCGACCCGCCTTCTGCCCGCCTTGCCCGCTGGCTTCTGCTGCTGCACGATCGGATAGAAGGGGATGATATCGAGATCACGCACGATCAACTCGCCTCGGCGCTTCATGTCCGCCGCGCCACGATTACCGACTGCCTGCACATCATCGAAGGCGAACTTGCCCTTGAATGCAACCGCGGGCGCATTCGCGTTCGCAATAGACAGTTGCTGGAGAAGCATGCAAGCAACGGCTATGGCGATGCGGAACGGGCCGACTGCGCTCCGGCAATGCATCTCGACGCTTGATCCGGCGTCGCCAGGGGGGAATGATCGGCGTGGCTGGAACGCGTATATGGTGAGCGATCGTACGAGCAGCGATCACCTTATCGCTGAACTCGATCATATCGGCACAGGCGACCGGGAGGCGCTTCGTCGTCTGTATGAAGCCACGTCCGCAAGATTGTTCGGCATCTGCGTCCATATTCTGAAGGATCGCGAACTGGCCGAAGACGCGCTGCAGGAGGTGTATCTTAAAATCTGGAACCGCGCGGGAAGATATGATCGCAATCGCGCCAGCCCGCTGACCTGGCTTTCCGTGATCGCGCGCAATACCTCGCTCGATTTGCATCGCGGCGTCCTTCGTCAACCGGCGGGAAGCGCTGACGCGATCGGCGCCCTTGTCGATACCGATCGCATCGCCGATATCGCGATGGAGGAAAAACAGCAGCATGACCGGCTGTTCGAATGTCTCGATGAATTACCCCAGGCGGAAAATGCCGCGATCGCTGCCGCCTTTCTGGACGGGTGTACGCACAGCGAACTGGCTTCGCGCCAGTCCGTTGCGCTCGGCACCATGAAAAGCTGGATCCGGCGCGGGCTTATCCGCCTGAGAAAGTGTTTGGGCGATGACTGAACCGGATTGGAATAGCGATGAATTCGACGTTCTCGCCGGAGAACTGGCGATCGGCGTTCTGGAAGGCGATGCGCGGGCCGAGGCGCTTCGCCTGCAACTGTCCGATGCGCGTTTCGCCGAACGCGTCGAAGCGTGGCAGTTGCGGCTTGGCCCGCTGCTCAGCCGCATTCCCGAAACCCCTGCCCCCGCCAGCCTCTGGCCTGCGATCGAACGTCGCCTGTCCGATCAGACCGAGCAGCGCCCGGTGTCCACGCTTCGGCGCTGGCAGGCAGCGACATTTGTCACCGGCGCTGCGGCCGCACTGTTCGCGGGACTGTTTTTCGTCCGACCATCGCCGGAACCGGTGATCGTCACGCGTGACGTTCCCAGGCCCGTCCTGGTGCAGGCGGCGACTGCCCGGCTGGGCAAGGCCGATAGCGGCCCCAGCTTCGCCGCGCGCTACGACCCGCTGGCCGACCGGCTGCGGATCGAGGCCGATGGGGTGAATGCGGGCGAGCGCGTACCTCAACTATGGGTGATCCCGGCGGACGGCACGCCACGCTCGCTTGGCCTGATATCGGGTTCCGGGTCGTCGCAAGTGGCGGTTCCGCCCGCGCTGCGCGCCTATCTGCGCCCCGGATCGTCGCTGGCGGTCTCATTGGAAAACACGCAGGGCGCACCGCATACCGCGCCCGAAGGCGAAATTATCGCGACGGGGACGATCTTTGAAATCTGAAGCAGGCGTCAGCCGCGCGAGCCCTGGCCCAGCGCGGTTTTCATCAGCGCCTGGCTCTTGCGATACAGGCTCGTCATCGTCGCGAAGTCGGCCTGAACTTCTCCCATTTTAAGGAGCTGGTCCTCAAGCGTGACGTTGTTGCCGTCGGGCTTCGTCTCGCTGGTCGCGGCATCAAGGACGATGTTGCTGCCGCCCAGCGACGGGTTGGCCCCCAGCGCTGTCATGGCCGAAGTCAGCGCCACGCGCGGCCGCGCGACGCGCGCCCCGCCCCCGGTCTGAACCAGATCGGAAAAATCGGGCGCGTCTACTTCGCGCGCCTTGTAAGCCGGGGTTTCGCTGTTGGCGACATTTTCGGCGATCACGCGCTGCCGGTCGGACAGAAAATGCATTCGCTTGCCGATGCCGGCGATCAGGTCGGTCATGGTCAGAATCCCGTGAATAGCGAGGTGGAGGATGTGCTTGTGCTGCTCAACCGGTCGAGCGCCGCCTGATAATTGGCGAGCATCGCCTGTTCGCGCGCGGTCCCGGCGCTGCTTGCCGGAGTGCCGTTGACAAGCGTGGCCTTCAGATCGTCCCAGTATAGCGAGCGATAGCTGGTCTGCGAGATCGACAGCGCATTGTTGATCTTTGAAAGGGCGGCGGCGGCGTCCTTCATCGTCGATATCGACAATGAAAGGTCGAGGCCAAGACCATAGCTGCCACCGGGTCGAACCTTGGGCGCGTCTTCATCGACCTTGTCATACCCCGACACGCGCGCGGCGGGCAGGCCGAGTTTTTCCAAAGCGTCGCGACCGTCAGGGCCGGAAACGAATTCGATGTCGATCCCCGCCTTGGGCGAAATCGCAAGCGATGCCCCGCCATCGGGATCGCGCGGCGTGGTGACCAGCGCTTTCGATCCGGCGATCTTGCGTATCCGGTCGGCGAGCGTCTGCAGCGTGTCGTCGGCGGTAATGGTAATGGTGCGCAGCGCGCCGCCATCCACGCGCATCTGGAACGAATCCCCGGCGCGAAGACTGGTCGACGCGGTCAGGCTGAGCGATCCCGCCGGCGTCAGTTCGCCGCGGCCGAAGCCGAGGTCGCTGACACGGTTGTTTCCACCCGAAGAAATGGCGAGCCGCACCGGTTCGGTGCGCTGGCCCGGCTGGCCGAACTGGGTGATCTGACCGATCGCGCCGGTGGTAGCATCCAGCCGCGCGACGAAGCCGTCGACCGCCCCGCCTTTCGCATCGCCCAGCACGCCGTTGGTCCGCCCGCCGACATACAGGGTGTCGCCTGAAAAGACGAGGCTGTCGACCTGATCGCTGGCGTCGCTCGCCAGATAGGTGACAGCAAGTCCGCTACCGTCCGCCGCCATCCGGGCGACGAAACCGTCGCGCGAAGACACCGTGCTGTTGACCTGCGTTCCCGGAAGTGCGGCAAGCGTCGTTCCCCCGATCGCAATATTGCCCGATGCATCGACCGCGATCGCGCGTGCGTCGGACGTACCAAGGTCGATGCGCGACACCTCAGCCGAAAGATCGGCGGTATCGAGGAAACGCAGCGAGGATTGCGCCCCTTCCCGCGTCAGCGCCAGCAACTTGCCGTCACTGCCCATGGCAAGCGATGCGATGGTTTCGCTTCCCCCCGCGTCATAGGCATGGCGTTCGCGCAGGCGCCCTTCCGAATCCAGCTTCGCGATAAACGCGTCGCCGCCATTGGGCGAGGATTGTCCGCCGACATAGATCGAGCCGTCGGGCGCGGCGAGCACGCTGGTCGCGGTGTCGGTCCCGACCGCGCGGACGAGCGTCGAGAATTTTTCGTTTCCGTCCGTATCGAACCGCGCGACCAGCATATCGCCGTCGCTGTCCGCGCCGTCGAACTTGCCGCTCACATTACCGGCCAGCACGACATCGCCATTGGCGGCGATCGACAGCGCCGCACCGCTTGCGCTTTCGGCCGCGCCCAGGCTGTGCTGCCAGACGACGTTGCCCAGGCTGTCCATCTTGGTCAGGTACAGATCCTGTTCGCCCGCCGCGCGCTGCGAGCCCAGATCGCCGGCGGCGGTGCCAAGGACATATCCGAAGCCGTCGGCATCGGTCGCCACGGCGTCCGCGGTCGTCTTCACTGCCAGATCGGGGTCCAGCCGATCATGCGCGGCGATGGTAGCCAGCGTCTTGCGGCTCATCTCGCCTGTCGGATCGTCGATTCGCATGACCCGCGCAGCGGTTGCGGTTTCCAGCCCGGTTATCCCCGTCGCGACCAGAACGGCATCAGGAGCATCGATCTGATCGATCGAAATGCTTTCATAGGATTGGCGGTTCGCCTCCAGCGCCCAGCCATCCTCGGTCTTGCGCGGTTCGAACGAAACCTTCCATTTCGGTTCGGCGCTGCCGTCATCCTGCAACACGACATCGCCATTGGCGTCGCGATAGGGAATTGCCGAAATCGCCTGATTGATGAGCGTCGCGACGCTGTCGAGCGTCGGTGGTCCGTTCAGATTGCTCAGATCGACGGTGACGCTGTCGCTTCGGCTGCCCTGTGCAAGCTGGATGCGGAAACGCTCCGTGCCCGTCAGCCCGCTCATCACATCATCGCGATTCTCGGTGACCGCCTTGCCGGTAATGCTGGTGGAGTAGCTGGTAAGGCCCGGTTCGACCGCGGTGGTTTGCGCACGGCGCACCGGCTTGTCGAAAGCCAAGGTAAGCTTGTCACTGGGCGCGGTGGAGAGGTAGCTTTGAAGGTCGCTCAACCCCTGGGTGAAGGTCTTGTTCAGCGCCTCGCGCGTTGCGGCGCCCGCACCGGGCTTCACCGCGGCTTCGGCAAGCAGGCGCAGCCGGTCGAGCGCTTTCCAGGTGGTAAACGATGTCTGGACGTCGTCGGGCAGCGTACGCGTTCCCGTTTCCGGCTTGTCGATCAGCGTGCGCATGCGCTGAATGGCCGAAAGCTGCGCCGCGGCGGACGTGGTTGCGGTCGCCAGCTTCCATGGCGGCGTCGTTTCGGGAAGCGTGAACTGCGCCTTCGCTTCGCGCACAGCCCGCGTCTCGATGGTGCTCGCGGTGCTTGCGGCATAGGACGAGAAAAGGCTCGCGTCCCCGCCCAGCAAACTCAATCCTGCAAGCCCCGAGGCAATATCCATCATTCCACCTCCACGCGACCGGCCATCCGATCGTGCCTCCATAATAGACGGGCACGCACGGGTTCCGACGCACCACGCCGGGAAAAACCCGTAGTCAGGGGAAAAATACGATTATGGTCATGACTCAGCTCGCCGAGCCGCCCGAACTCAAACGCTTCAACCCGCGTCAGCGCGCCGCTGCGCTGATGCTGGTGCTGGGCCAGAAATATGGCGGCCCGATCTGGGACCAACTTTCGGTCGAGGAGATGAAGGAGCTGTCCAGTTCGATGGCGCTGCTGGGCCGCGTTCCCGCCCCCGTGGTCGAGCATCTGCTCGTACAGTTTTCGAGCGACATCGCCGCAATGGAAACCTGTCACGGATCGTTTGAATCAACCGAACGCCTGCTTGCCGGGATCATGCCCGCGGACAAGGTGAAGGAGATCATGGAGGATATCCGTGGCCCGTCCGGTCGCACCATGTGGGACAAGCTTTCCAATGTCAGCGAAGGCGTTCTGGCAGGATATCTGAAAAACGAATATCCGCAGACGATCGCGGTGATCCTGTCAAAGCTGAAATCGGATCACGCCGCCCGCGTGCTGGGCGTGTTACCGCGCGAAATATCGGTCGACGTGGTGCAGCGGATGCTGCGCATGGATACGGTTCAGAAGGAAGTTCTGACCCAGGTCGAAGCGACGCTGAAAACCGAATTCATGGCAAACTTCGCGCGCGCGCAGCGCCGCGATCCGCACGAAACCATGGCTGAGATTTTCAACGCCATGGACCGGTCGACCGAAGAAACCATGCTCGACGCGCTGGACAAGAAAGCGCCCGATTCGGCCGAACGCATCCGCGAACTGATGTTCACCTTCGAGGATCTGGCCAATCTGATGCCGATCGCCATAGGCGTCATCGCTCGCCAGGCCGACAAGCGTCAGATGGCGCTGGCGCTGAAGGGCGCGCCCGAGGAGATCAAGACGCTGTTCTTCTCCACCATGACCGAACGTTCGGCGAAGCTGCTGCGCGAGGACATGGCGGGCATGGGACCGGTGCGCGCACGCGATTGCGAAGAGGCGCAGGGCGAACTGGTGCGCCTTGCCAAAATGCTCGCGGATACCGGCGAGATCGTTCTCGTCGATCCGAAGAGCGACGATACGATGATCATGTAAGGAGCGCGCTTTCGTGGATATGTCCTTTCAGACCCGCCCCTTCGCCTTCGATCGCGTCTTCGTGGACATGCCTGCCGCGCGCGAGGCGGGCATATCGGATTCGATGGCGATCGAAATCGAAACGCTTCGAACCGAACTGGAACAACTGCGCGAGGACCATCATGCCGAACTGGCCCGTGCCCGTGTGGACGGGTTCGAAGCCGGGCTGACCCAGGCGCGCAACGAGCGCGAGGCGGCGCTGTTGTCTGCGGTCGACGCGATTCAGGCGGACCTTGAAAGCATCGGCGGTTCGCTGGACACGACGTGCAGCGAACTCACGCGCGATGCGGCCGAACTGGCGCTTGCCGCCGCCGGGCACATCGCCGGGCGCGCGCTTGCCGAACATCCCGCCAATGCGATCGACGATGCGATCGGCCGGGCGCTGGCGCAGGTCGCACGCGGCACCGAATTGCTGATCCGCGTGCATCCCGACCTGGAAAGCGACATCACCGAACGCATTACGAAGCGTCAGGCGGCGGATCGCCGCCGGCTGAACCTGCATGTCGCGCCCGATCCCGATCTGGCACCGGGCGACGCGCGTATCGAATGGGACGAGGGCGGCCTGCTGGTCGATCGCGCAGCGCGCGAAGCCGCCGTTCGCGAAGAGCTGGAAGGCCTGTTGGCCGCGCGTCGCGAAGACTGATTTTTCTGCGCCGCCCCGCATATCGAACGGGGCGGCAAATTTTTCCTACCCGGCAAAACCTGCCCCTCCGGCACCCTTCTATAGTTCGATCAAAGGGACGCCGAGCGCGCTCCCGCAATCGAAACGGGGATCGTGATCTTGGAGCAGCTACGCAATCTTGTCGCCCAGCTGGGGCCCAAGCGGCTGATGATCATGGGGGGCGTGGCCGCAGCGTTGCTGCTTGCGCTCGCCTTCGTCGCACTGCGCGGCGAGAACACCACCATGGGATTTCTCTACACCGATCTTGATCCCTCGGCGGCTGCATCGATCAGCGAGAAGCTGAAAGCGCAGAACACACCGTTCGAGATCACCGCCGACGGCACCGCGATCATGGCGCCCGAAGACAAGCTGGCCGAACTTCGCATGGCGATGGCCGGCGAACGGCTGGGCGGCAAGATCGGCTATGAGGTGCTTGACGAAGAACAGCCCTTCGGCGTTTCGTCCAGCCGGGCGAAGCTCAATGAAACCCGCGCGATCGAAGGCGAACTGACCAAATCGATTCAGAGTCTGGATCAGGTTTCGGGCGCGCGTGTCCATCTGGTCATGCCCGAACGCGCCATGTTCGCGGCCGAAGCCCGCCCCGCCACGGCATCGGTCACCGTGAAGACGCGCGGCCGCCTGCCCGCCGAAACGGTGAAGGCGATCCGCTACCTCGTTGCCTCCGCCGTGCCCGAACTGTCGCCGGAATCGGTTTCGATCGTCGATCAAAGCGGCGCCCTGCTCGCCCGGGCAGGCGATTCGGGTGCGGGCGGCAGCAGCGACGCCGACGAACGCCAGCTTCAGGTCGAACACAAGCTGCGCGATCAGGTCGTCGCCCTGCTCGAACCGATTGTCGGTCAGGGCAAGGTGCGCGCCGAAGTCGCCGCACAGATCGACCGCGACCGCACGCGTGAGGAAAAAAGCGCCTATGACCCCGATCTTCAGGTGATCGCGCGGCAGGTGACGGTTGAAAGCGACGATCAGAACAACGAACAACAGGCATCGGATACGGTCAGCGTCGGCAACGAACTTCCCGAAGCGCAGGGCCAGCCGGCAGCTCCTGGTGATACGAGCCAGTCAGCGCGCAAGGAAACGTCGGAAGACACCACCTTCGCCAATTCGATGACCCGCAGCGTGGTAGATCGCAACCCCGGACAGGTCACGCGGCTCAGCGTCGCGGTGATGGTTGATGGCGGCGAAAAGGGCATGCCCGAAGCGCGCATCCAGCGGCTTACCCGCCTGGTCGAAAACGCGGTCGGCATGGACCCCGAACGCGGCGACAGCGTGGTGATCGAAAGCATGCCGTTCACCGCGCCCGACGATCTGGCCGACAGCAAAGACGCATGGTGGGACCTGCTCAACAGCGATCAGGTTACCGGACTTGTCAAACTGCTGATCGTCGCCGCGGTGGGGCTGATCGCGCTTCGCATGATCAAACCGCGCTTCGGAGCGCAGGATGAAGCAAAGCCGCAGGAAAATACCGCCCTGCTTTCCGAAGAAGAACAGGCCGAGATGCTGAAGCTTGCCGATCAGGCGGCGGAGGGCGACCCCGAAGCGCTGGAACAGCTTGAGGCGCGCCAGTCGGCCGACGTTCCGATGCTCGACCACGATGTCGCGCTTGCCCAGATTGACGGTCGGGTCAAGGCGTCGGCGATCAAGCGGATCGGCGATCTGGTTTCCAACAACCCGCCCGAAGCGACGGCCGTACTTCGGCAATGGATGAACGCATGATGGAGAGTCCCATGGACATGGCAACCGACGCCAATCCCGAACCCGATACCGAAACCCAGGCCGAAGATCCCATGGCGATGGTCGCGAGCGACATTCCGGCGTTCGAGGAGTTCGGCGAACCGTCCTCGAACACCGCTACCGACGCGCCAACCGCGCTTGCCGCCGTGCATGACGTTCCGGTGAAGGTGCAGGCGGTGCTCGGCCGCGCGAAAATGCCGGTCGGCAATCTGCTTCACCTGCGCTCCGGCATGGTGGTCGAACTCGACCGGCGGGTCGGCGAACCGGTCGACGTCTTCGTCAACAACCGGCTGGTCGCGCGCGGCGAAGTCGTCATGATCGATCAGGCGCTCGGCGTAACGTTGACCGAAATCGTTCGGCCGGATCGCTGATATGGATTGCACTATCGTCAGGATGCTGCTGGTCGGGCCGGCCGGCGGACCTTTTCGCGAAGCGGCCCAGATCGCACGCGACGCAGGCGCTCAGGTCGAACTCGCCGATACGCCGGGCGAAGCGCTGAAAATCTTGCGTGAACGTGGATCGGGAATGGTGATGATCGACGTTGAAACCGATGTACCGGCCTTTCTGGCCGATCTAACCGAGGAGCGCTTCGCGGTTCCGGTGCTGGCCTGCGGCATCGACGCCCCTGCCGAACGCGCGGTCGCCGCGATCCGGGCGGGCGCGGCTGATTATATCCCCCTGCCCCCGGATCGCGAACTGATTGCCGCCGCGATCCGACAGATCGCCGCGCTTCCCGAACAGACGCTGACCGGCGAGGATCAGGCGTTCGCAAGGGCGCTTTCCTTTGCCCGAGCGATGGGACCCTCGCACGCGCCGATCCTGATTTCGGGCGAACGCGGCACCGGCAAGCAGAGCGTGGCGCATGCCGTTCATGCCGCGAGCGGCGGCAATTGTTTCCATACCATCGAATGCAATGGGGTAGCGCCCGACATCCTGTCTTCCGAACTGTTCGGCCATGACGAAGGGGAGTTTCCCGGTGCGAGAGCAACGCGTCGGGGGGCGTTCACCACCGCGCGCGGGGGCACGCTGTTCTTGCGCGATATCGACCATCTGCCCGGCGCGTTGCAGCATCGGGTGCTCGATGCGATCGACGAAGCGGGGGCGCCGCGCCTGATCGCCAGCAATTCGCGCGAACTTGGCGCATTGGTGGAGGCGGGTCGTTTTCGCGCCGATCTTCTCGCGCGGTTTGCGCTTGCCAGCATCACCATTCCGCCGCTGCGCGATCGCGGAAACGACATGTCGCTGCTCGCCGGGAATTTTCTGGCCCGCTTCGCCGCGATGGAGGGCCGGCCAGTGCCGCGCCTTTCACCGGAAGCGCTGTCGCTGATCCAAAGCTATGACTGGCCAGGCAATGTCGCAGAGCTTCAGGAGGCGATGCATCGCGCAGTGCTGCTTGCCGATACCGGGCAGGTCGATGGCGACGCCATCGTGCTCGCCGACGGATCGCGCATCCGTTCGGCGGTAGCCGACGCGCCCGAAGCCACGGTGGAAGCGCTGGTCGGCAGGACAGTGGAAGAAGTCGAACGCGCGTTGATCCTGCAGACGCTGGAGCGGTGCAACGGCAACCGCACCTCCGCTTCGCAAATTCTGGGCATTTCGGTTCGCACGATGCGCAACAAGCTGAAGGCGTTCGTCGAAGCCGGCATCTCCACCATTCCGGCGGCATGATTTCATGGAAAAGCTGACCCAAATCCTCGGCCGCATCGGCGACAATCGCGACATGGCGCTCGCGATCGGCGTGGTCGGCATCATCGCGATGCTGATCCTGCCGATGCCGGCATGGATGCTGGACCTTGGCCTTGCGCTCTCGATCACCTTTTCGGTGATGATCCTGATGACGGCGCTGTTCATCGAAAAACCGCTTCAGCTTTCCGCCTTTCCGACCATCCTGCTGGTCGCCACGATGCTCCGGCTCGGCCTCAACCTCGCTTCGACCCGGCTGATCCTGGGACATGGCCATGAAGGGCCGGAAGCGGCGGGCGGCGTCATCGGTGCGTTCGGCGAGTTCTTGATCGGTGGCGAAACCGTCATCGGCCTCACCATCTTCGCGATTCTGGTGGTCATCAACTTCGTCGTCATCACCAAGGGCGCGGGGCGTATCGCCGAAGTCGCGGCGCGCTTCAGCCTCGATTCGATGCCGGGCAAGCAGATGGCGATCGACGCCGATCTGTCGGCGGGCATGATCAACGAGGAACAGGCGCGCGCTCGTCGTCAGGAAGTGGAGGCCGAAAGCGGCTTTTACGGCGCGATGGACGGTGCGTCCAAATTCGTGAAGGGCGATGCGATCGCCGGACTGCTCATCACCGCGATCAACGTCATAGTCGGGCTGATCATGGGCGTCGCCATTCACGGGGTCCCCTTTGGCCAGGCATTTCAAAGCTATACGCTGCTAACCGTCGGCGATGGCCTGGTAAGCCAGATCCCTGCGCTGATCGTTTCGACCGCGGCTGGCCTGCTCGTTTCCAAGGGTGCGGTTGCCGGCAAGGCGGGAACCGCACTCGGCGAACAGCTTTTCCGTTTCCCCAAGGCGTTCGGCATGGTCGCGGTGCTGATGGGCGCGCTGGCGCTGATGCCTGGCCTGCCCTTCATCCCCTTCGCCGCCTTTGCTGGCGCGTCGGGCTATGCCGCGTGGAAGATTTCGCGCGTCAACGCCGAGAAAACCCAGCGTGAGGCGCGCGCCGCCGAAACCGCCGAGGCGGAAGCGGCAGCGAGCGCGGAAGAACCGATTTCGCGCACCCTCGCCATCGACGCGGTGCGGATCGAAATCGGCTATGGCCTGCTGCCTATCATCAACGATTCGAGCCGCGAGCCGCGCCTGGACGATCAGGTTCGCGCGCTCCGGAGGCAAATGGCGACCGAATACGGCTTCGTCCTGCCCTCGGTACGAATTCTCGACAACATGGCGCTGAAGGCCAACGAATATATCATCTCGATCAAGGAGACGGAGGCTGCGCGCGGCGAAATCCGCCTCGACCGGCTGATGGTCATCAATCCCGGCGGCGGACCAGTAGGCATACCCGGCGAAGACACGCGCGAACCGGTGTTCAACCTGCCCGCGCTGTGGATCGACCGCGAATTGCGCGAGGAAGCGGGCTTTCGCGGCCTGACCGTTGTCGATGCCGGTACGATCATCACCACGCACCTTACCGAGCTGGTGAAGGAAAATATCGCCGACATGCTTAGCTATACCGAGGTGCAGAAGCTGTTGAACGAGGTGCACACCGACTCGTCGAAGCTGGTCGCAGACATCATCCCGTCGCGCATCTCGATCTCCGGCGTTCAGCGCATCCTGCAAAACCTGCTCGCCGAAGGAGTATCGATCCGCGACATTCCGACGATCCTGGAAGGGATTGCCGAAGCGTCCCCGATCACGCAGAACCTGACCCAGATCACCGAACATGTCCGTGCCCGGCTCGCCCGCCAGATTTCGGCGCAGCAGGCGCGCGAGGGATCGATCCCCATCGTCACCCTCTCGCCCGAATGGGACACCGCTTTTGCCGAAAGCATCGTCGGTCAGGGCGACGAACGGCAACTCGCCATGGCGCCATCCGCGCTTCAGGGCTTTATCGCGGCGGTGCGCGATACCTATGACCGGCTGGCGGGCGACGGTGAAATCCCGTGTCTGCTGACCAATCCCACGATCCGGCCGTTCGTCCGCTCGGTGATCGAGCGCGTCCGGCCCGCGACGGTCGTATTGTCGCAAAACGAAATTCACGCCCGTGCCCGCGTCCGCGCGCTCGGATCGATAGGATGAGACGCGCGACCGGATGGAGCAGGCAACGTCTATGATGGTCTCTATGCAGCCTCTCTCGCTCGTCGGCGTATCCACGCCGTCCGCCCCTGGCCGGACCGCCAGCCCCGCTTCGGGCGGCGATACCGGCGGTTTTGCCGATCTTCTGGGCGGAACCGCGCTCACCCCGCCGACCAAGGGCGCGATGCTGGCAACAGGCGATACCGCCCTGCCCCCTCTGCAACTCGCGATTGGCGAAACAGGCAGCGACGCCGCATCGTCTGAACCGGTCCCAGCCAAGAGAGCGGCCGGGACCCAGGCCGAAGGCGAATTGCCGGCTTCGGCAGTGAGTGCGCCGCCAGTTCCGATCGCGCCTGCGCTGCGCTCGCCCGACCTGTCCGGCAAGATTGCCTCACCAGAGGCCGCTTCCACAGGTGAAACGCCCGCTACTGACGGATCGAAGCTTCCCGTCGCGCAAATCGACGCGCCGATGCCGGGCAAGGCGGCGCCATCGACGCTGACCGGGCCGAGAAACTCTGGCGATCAAGCGGATGTCGATCCGGATGGCAAGACAGTCATGGCAAAGGCTTCAGCCCCCTCCGCGAACATCCAGACCGAAACGCCAGCTGGTATAGTGACCGTCGCGCAATCGGCAGAAGATGCAGGGGACGCTGATCCGGCAGACGATTCAGCGCCTTCTTCAGATGACCAGTCGCAGGCATCCACCGCTGTGCACGTCGCAGCGGCGCAGCTAGCCGTTCCGGTGGCCGCGCCGGTTCCACAGCCCTCTGCGCAGGCGAAGACCAGTAAGCAGGACAAGCCTCAAGGGGCTGCGACAGCGGCGTCGGGCATCGACGGCATCGTCCCCGCGCGGGGCGAGGGAGAAATCGCCATGGCGAAAGCCGATGGCGAAACACGCCTGAAATCTCAGAACGGCGACAGCGCCGCGCCGGATTCCAAGCCAGGGAAAACCAAAGCATCCTCGCACGAGGGCGCATCCGCGCCGCAGCGCGATATCGCCGCGCCAAAGGACTTTTCCGCCGCCCTCGACGCCGCGCGTGCTCAACCCAATGCCGATCCGATGCGGGGCATGGACGCGAAGTCGGCCTCCGCGCAATCGGCGCAGCCGCCCGGGCAGCCTTCGGATGGGATCGTGCGTGCTTCCGCGCCGGGCCATGACATGGGTATCGCACTTGCGCGCCACGCTGATCACAAGGGCGATCAGGTCGTAACGCTTCGCCTTGACCCCGGCGATCTCGGCCGGATCGAGGTGCGTCTGGCGGTCGATGACAAAGGCATGATGACCGCGCGCGTAACTGCCGATCATCACCACACGCTGGACCTGATCCGGCGCGATGCGGATACGCTGGTCCGTACCCTGAACGACGCGGGCGTTCGCGCCGAAACGCAAGGGTTCCGCTTCGAAGGCGGCGGCACGTCGGGCGGTCAGCAAAACGCCGCCTGGAACGGCCAGCAGGGCGGCGGCAACGGACGCCGCCTGCCCTTTCAACATGACGCCGCAGCAAGCGACGCCCTTACCGACCCCCTTCCCGCACAGGCGCAACCGCTCGGCATCGCCGCCGGACGCATAAACCTGCTCGCATGAGGACATACGCATGACCACAGCAATCAGCGCGACCAGCAGCACGACCGGAACCTCGTCTTCGCTCGACAAGCTCACCTCAGACAAGACGATGTTTCTGCAACTGCTCACCACCCAGATGCAGAATCAGGACCCGCTCGATCCGATGGATACATCGGAATATACGCAACAACTCGTCCAGTTCTCGCAGGTCGAACAGGCGATTCAGCAGAACACGACGCTCAGCGCGATCCTTGACCGGTTGTCAGGGCAGGACCTGATTTCCGCATCCTCGCTGGTCGGTAAAACGGCAAGTTTCGACAGCAATGCCGCGGGTCTTGCCGAAAACAGCCCGGCGCAGTGGAGCTATACGACCGAGGGCGCTCCCGCCGCGATGACCGCCACGGTTTCCAACGCAGCGGGTGTCCCGGTGGCGGAATGGACTCTGGACAATGCCGACGGTAGCATTGCATGGGATGGAGAAATGACCAACGGCGCGACCGCACCGGAAGGCGTGTATACGCTTTCCATCGCGGCCAGCGACACGTCGGGCAATGCGCTTCCCGTGACGGTCCGGGCAAATGCCCAGATTGATGAAGCGACAATGGAGGATGACGGCGTGATATTGCGGGGCAACGGTGCGGTTTATTCGTTCAATACGCTCGTAGGCACGACGAATGTGGATTGACGTGCGGGGCGCGACCGAAACGGGCGCGACTCGCCTATGATGGGGAAGGATCGGAACCGATGGTCTGTGCCCCCTGTTTACCCCCGGTTCCGGTCCACCCCGTGACGATTTGTTCTGCCCGCTCCCCTCGAATGACGAGGGCGACATGCTGAGCGGCAAATACTCGCTGGTCCAATATCAATTATATTATCTGCGCCGACAGCTGCCGTGGAATTACCTGCTGCTCGCCGCGAACACCACGTCACTTGCCGCCATCCATTATGCGGTAGCGCCTGTTCTGCTGACCACCATATTGCCGATCCTGCTGGTCGGCGGTGCACTGAGTCGCGTGGCGTACTGGTGGATCGCATCGCGGCAACCGCCGGAGGACGAGCAGACATCGACCAGGCGTCTGCGGATCGTCACATGGCTTTCCGCTATGGTCGGTGGCGTATTCACTGTCTGGGCACTCGCGCTCGGCGCGTTCAGCGGCGACATATATTACGGCTATATCATGCTGTTTACCGGCCTGTCGCTGCTTGGCGCGCTGGTGAGTCTCATCCACACTCCGCGCGTGGCGATTTACATGACAGCCGGGGTTTTGGCGCCGCTGATCGCATATAATCTGTGGAGCGGCAGCGCGGTACGCATCGCCGTCGCACTTAGCATTGCCCTAGTAGCCGGACTGGTTCTGCGAATGTTGTTCGATTCGCACCGCACCTTCACCCGGCTGCTCAAATCGCAACAGGCACTTGCGCTGGAACGCGGCGAAGCGGTGCGGCTGATCGACGAAAATCTGCGTCTTGCGCATACCGATCCGCTGACCGGCATGCCCAACCGCCGGTCGCTGTTCGCGCAAATCCGCAAGATGCTGGAGGCCGGAAACGGTTCCGCCCCGCCCTTCTGCATCGCCCTGCTCGATCTCGACCGGTTCAAACTGGTCAATGACAGTTATGGCCATGCCACCGGCGACCGGGTTCTGGTGGAAACCGCGCGTCGCCTGAACGAACGCGCCGGCAAACGCCTGTTCGTCGCGCGGCTGGGCGGCGACGAATTCGGCCTGCTTTTCCAGGGGTCTCAGGCGGAGGGCCAGCGCATTGTCGAACAATTGTGCGCGCTGGTCCGCCAACCGATCGATCTTGACGATCTGGAACTGCGGATCGGATGTTCCGCCGGCATCGCCTTTTATCCCGACGCCGGAACGAACGCCGAAACGTTGTTCGCGCGGTCCGATTACGCGCTGCACCACGTTAAGACCAATCGTCGGGGCGAATGCGCCGTGTTCACCAGCGCGCATGAAGACCGTGTTCGCGATGCGCAGCGGATCGAAAGCACGCTGCAATCGGCCGATCTCGACCGCGAACTGTCGGTGCATTTCCAGCCCATTTACGACACGCGCACCATGACCGTTCGCAGCGTCGAGGCGCTGGCCCGCTGGAATTCGCCGACGCTGGGGCTGGTGCCCGCCGAAATGCTGATCCTGACCGCCGAACGATCGGGCAAGATGGGTCAGGTCACACTGCACCTTTTCGAAAAGGCGCTGGCCGCCATAACGGCGCTGCCGCCTACTATCAGCCTTTCGTTCAACCTGTCTGCCGACGACATCGCATCGGGCACGACGATGCGCGAACTGATCGCGATGGTGCTGTCGACGCGGGTGCCGCCCGACCGATTTATCTTCGAGGTTACGGAAACATCGCTTGTCCGCGATTTCGATGGCGCGCGAGAAGTACTGGGACGGTTGCGCACGCTGGGAATGCGCGTCGCGCTGGACGATTTCGGCACCGGCTATTCCAGCTTGCACACGTTACAGGACCTGCCGCTCGACATCGTGAAGGTGGATCGCAGTTTCGCAGCGCGGATGGTTTCGCCCGCCGGCCGGCAGATCGTCAGCGCAATCCGCAATCTGGGCCAGTCGCTGGGGCTTGAATGCACGATGGAGGGCATCGAAACCGAGGAGCAGCTGGTCGAAACGTCGCGGATCGGATATCGCTATGCGCAAGGATATCTGCTCGGCAAACCGGTCCCGCTCGAAGAGCTGAAATATTCGCTGCCCGGTTCGCTGGGAGCAGCGGTTCCCGGCATGCTCGCCAAACCTGCGCTGACCACATAAAGCGACCCCGCGACAAGCGCGGGGTCCTGGTAATCGAATTTCGGAAAAGACCGGGCTTCCCGGTTATTGCCAGCCGGGAATGGGTTCGGGCAGGCCAGGCATGCTGTCCACCCAGAAATCGTTGACCGAACAGCCGGCGACACCGCGTGGCGCGCATAGCAACGCGATGCAATCCGATACTGCAGGGGTGACTTCGCTCCCGATCGTTTCCTCGACCAGCGCTTGCGAGCCGCCCGGCGCCTGCAGCAGCTGTTCGCGCGCGGCGCGCCACAATGCGCGCGCATCGCTCAGCGTCATGCTGAAATGGACGCGATATTCAGGTTCCGGCCCATAGATCCAGACCCGGCGGTCGGGTTCGTTGATTGCCTTGGCTTCAGCAGGATTCATCGGGTTTCCCCTTATGTGCGGACGAATGGGTCCGCGACCTCATCAATGCCCATGCGGGCGGCGAAACGAAATATCGCGAAACATGTGTTGCTTGCGCATCAGTGCAGCGTTGCCCGGCCGGGCTCCGCGACGGCGCGGCCATGTGCGGCGACAATACACAGTTCTGCGAACAAGCGGTCCCACAGGGTGGCGGGGATCGAAACCGGCCCGGCCGAGCCATTCTGGACAATCTCTATCCGCCGCGCCGATCCCAGAAGCGCAAAGGTCGCCGCGTTGGCACCCCATGCCTGCTCCTCGGCCAGATCGTCGCTGCCGGCCAGCCTGGCCGCCATGATGAATCCGCACAGCAGTTCCGCGCCGTAGATATCGAGCGTGGCGAGCGGAACCGCGGCAAGATCGGATCGCTCAAGCGCAATCTGAAGCCCGGCGGGGCCGTTTTCCACGCCGAGCCGCAGGCGAACGCCGCTAGCGTCCACAAGCTCGCGAATTCGGACGAAATAAGGCAGGTGCATAACTGTTTTATAGCGGCGCGAGGGACTGGTCGGGCTGCTGCCGACGACTTCAGCGTTAAAAAAGTATGGCTGCCGAATGCGTTGTTTTTGCGTGTTCGTTCCGGCCGTCGGGAACGCCTTGCGACAATGCAAAAGGCCGGGATGGATTGCTCCACCCCGGCCTCCCGCCAATTGCGGCTGCAGCTGCCGCAATCGCTATTGCTCTTAACGGAACAGCGACGTGATCGTCTGCGGCGCCTGGTTGGCGATCGACAGGGCCTGCACGCCAAGCTGCTGCTTGACCTGAAGCGCCTGAAGCTTCGCCGATTCCTTCGCCAGATCGGCATCGACAAGGTTGCCGATACCGCTGTCGATAACGTCAGACAGCTTGCTCACGAAGGTCTGCTGACCTTCGATCTTGCGACCAGCCGCGCCCAGCGTGCTGAGCTTGGTGTTGATCGCATCCGCCTGCGTATCGAGCGTGTCGACCATCGTCTTCGCCGTGGCGGCGTCGGTGAAGGTCGAACCGATCGCGGTCACGACTGCAGTCAGGTCCTGGTTGGCAACGTCCAGCGTGCCCGCCGACGTATCGGTCGACTGCAGCGCGGAAACGGAACCACCCGAAGCCTTCAGCAGGTTCGTGCCGTTGAACTCGGACGAATCGATGATCGTATTGATCTGCTCCTTGAGCGCATCGAAGTCCTTGCCCAGCGCAGTGCGGCTGTCATCGTCCAGACCCGCGTCCGAAGCTTCAACGGCCTTCGCCTTCATCTGATTGACGAGGTCGGAGACCTGCTCGGCACCGGCGGTCGCAACGTCAACCGTGCTCTTGGCGCGGCTGAGCGACGAATTGACGGCCGACAGACCACCCAGGTCGCCGCGAAGCGTCTGAGCGATGGTGAAGGCAGCCGAATCGTCCTTGGTCGAAGCGACGTTAAGACCGGTGTTGATGCGGCTCTGGGTGGTGGCCAGGCCTTTGTTGGTCGCGTTGAGGCTCTGAAGAGCGGCCATCGCGCCGACATTGGTGTTCACGGAAAAGCCCATGATAATATTCCTTCTGGAAATGAATGGCCGCTTCTGCAGCCATGGACCGGAACGGCGGTCCGCCGACGACCCGCGAGAATGAGGTCATGGTCCATTTTGGAAAGGATCGCGGTCCGCCGGTCGTCGCCGCTGTAATTTTGATGGTTTCCGGCAGGTTAATAAAAAAAGGGCCGGCACAGCGGCCGACCCTGGTTTTTCTGCTTTTGGTTCGATCAGAACGGGAAGAGTGCGTCGTAGATCTGCTGCCCCCATCGCGCCTGCTGCGCTTCGGAAAGCTGGCCGCGTCCGCCATAGCTGATGCGCGCCTCCGCAATCTGCGAATGCAGGATCGAATTGTCGCGCGCGATATCCTGCGGTCGCACGATTCCCGTCACGACCAGTTCGCGCAGTTCGTAGTTCACCCGCACTTCCTGCCGCCCGCGAATAGCGAGGTTGCCGTTCGGGAACACACCCGTGACGATGGCCGACATCGTCATGTTGATCGTTTCCGATCGGCTGATATTACCGCCGCCGCTCGATTTGGAATTCGAACTGGTCGAGGCAAGGTTGCTGGGGTCGATACTGTTGGGAAGCAGTTTTTCCAGGCCCAGCAGCGAAGCGACGCTGGCATTTTCCGATCCCGCGCGCTGACGCGTGGTCGTATTGCCCACTTCCGCCTTGTCCTGAATCTGGATGCGGATCGTCAGGATGTCGCCGGTACGGCTTGCCCGCTGATCGCCCAGAAAGCTCCCCGCCCCCGGTCGGAACAGCGATGCGCTGCTCGTGCCTGCGGGCGGCGGTGCGCCAGGGGTCAGCGCCTGCACGGTGCCAAGGCTGGGCATACCAAGCGAAGGTTCGGTGGCCGGCATCGTAACCGGCTCTGCCGGGGTCAGCTTGGGCGCCCTGCCCATCCGCCCCAGCTGGTCCATCGAGGCACAGCCAGGCAGCATCGCGGCGATCGCCACGGCGCAAAACAGCTTACGCATATTCTGTCTTCCCCTTATCCGCCGACCAGAACCGAACCATCCGGTCCCACGGTGCCGTCAAGTGTGCGGTTGGTGGCATCGGCGACCACGCGAACCGCCTCGCCCGCACCGGCGCTGCCCAGCGCGCGGCCGCGACCGGTAATCACCAGCCCGGCCCGTTTCACGACGATCAGCACCGGTTCGCCCCGGTGCACCAGACGCGGCGTGACGATATCGGTAACGCGGACGATCGAGCCGGGGCCAAGCGAGCGCTTCGCCTCCATTCCCGACGCCGATTGAATGTCGAGCGCGCCGCGCGAAGCCGACACGGGGCGTTCCTCGACCACGAAGTCGCCGGCGTTCAGTAGGTCGCCGCGCATCACCGGATTGGCCAGCACCGCAACCTCCGCCGTTTCGGGGGCGGCAATCGCGGGCGTCGCGAACGGCGCGAACAGCGCCAATGCCATGACGGCCGCGCGGATCATCGCATCTGGCTCGTCGTGGACAGCATTTCGTCGACCGTCTTCACGACGCGGCTGTTCATTTCATAGGCGCGCTGCGCGGTGATCAGCGCGGTGATTTCCGATACCGGATTGACGTTGGAGCTTTCAATGAACCCCTGCTGCACCGTGCCGAACGATGGATCGCCCGGCGCTGCGAAGGTCGGCTGACCCGATGCCGCGGTTTCCAGGAACAGATTGCCGCCCTGCGCCTCCAGCCCGGCTTCGTTGATGAACGTCGCAAGCTGAAGCTGGCCGACATTCTGAAGTTCGGGCTGACCCGAAATCTTCACCTGCACCTCACCCGTTTTCGAAACGACGACGTCGATCGCTTCTTCCGGGATATTGATGCCCGGCTGCACCGGGAATCCGTCCTGGGTTACCAATTCGCCTTGATCCGAAATCTGGAACGAACCGTCACGGGTATAGCCGGTTTCGCCCGAAGGGAGCGTGATCGCGAAGAAGCCGCGCCCCTCGATCGCAAGGTCGTAGCGGTTGTCGGTCTGGCTGAGCGAGCCCTGTTCGCCAATGCGATAGACGCCGCCCGTGCGCACGCCCGTACCAATCTGAATACCGCTCGGCACCCGGCTGTCCGGCCCCGAAGCGGAACCGGGGCGCGATACCTGCTGATACAGCAGGTCCTGAAATTCTGCCCGCTGCCGCTTGAACGCGGTGGTGTTCATGTTCGCGATATTGTTCGAAATCACATCGACATTGGTTTGCTGGGCAAGCATCCCGGTGCCGGCGGTAAAAAGAGCACGCATTTGGTTTCTCCTTCGATCAGCCGAAGCGGCCGAGCTTGTCGATGGCGGATTTGCGGATGTCGTTCATCGATTCCGCCATCCGCATGCTGGTTTGATAGGCGCGCAGGATCGCGACCATGTTCGTGGTTTCGACGATCGGCTGGACATTCGACCCTTCGATCCCGCCGCTGCGCAGCCGCGTTTCCGCAGCGGTAAGTTCGCGTCCGCCCTGCCCGGTGAACATGCCGTCACCGCGCGGATCAACGCTGGCTTCGTTATCGAACATCGTGACCGCGACCCGGCCGAGCTCACCGTTCGGCCCCTTGATCGTGCCGTCATCGGCGATGCTGAGCCGGCCCGCATCCTCCACCGGCACGGTGATAGGCCGACCACCCTCGCCCAGCAGGCGCATTCCGGCCGCATTGGTCAGCGTGCCGTCCTCCGCCACTTTCAGATAGCCCGCGCGCGTATATGCGACGCCGCCTTCCGGCGTTTCCACGCTGAGATAGCCCGGACCGTCGATCATGATGTCGAGCGGGTTGTCGGTCACCTGAAAACTGCCCGCGCTGGTATCGTGGACCGTTCCGTAATCGAGCACCATCGATGTGGTGCGCGTCGGCGCGTCGGCATTGCCGGTGCGTTCGACATATTCGCGGAACAGCGGGTCTTCACGCTTGAATCCGGCGGTCGAAAGGTTCGCCATGTTGTTCGACACGACGTCCATCCGGCGGCGCAGCGCCTGCTCATGGCTCAGCAATACATAGGATGTAATGTCCAAGACGAAGCGTCCTTGAAAAATCTGTTCAGTTTTTTTCGACTAGGCAAAAATTGCCTGCTCGCTCTCCTATAATAGGACCAAACTGCCGGTCCGGTCGCGGACCCGCGCAAAAGGAAACAGGGCGATGAGCGAGGACAAAGCGGACATTTCCGCCGACGCGGCCGAGGAAACGGCCGCTCCCAAAAAGGGAAAGAAAAAGCTGTTCATCATCGCGGCCGGCGCGCTGGCATTGGTGGGCGGCGTCGGCGGCGGTGCCTATGCCTTTCTGGGCGGCGACCCGGCCGAAGCGTCCGACAGCGGCCATGGCGCGGAAGCGGGCGATCACGGTGGCGGTGAAGGCACCGAAACCTTTGTCGATGTGCCGGCGATGATGGTGAACCTGCGCAGCACCGACGGCAGCGCGCATTTCCTGAAGGTGCATTTCATGCTGGTCCCCGGTCCTGCGGGGAACGCGGATGCGATCGAGGCGAAGCTGCCGCTTCTGCTCGACAGCTATCAGCCCTTCCTGCGCGAGCTACGTCCCGAAGACCTGAATGGTTCGGCCGCCGTCTTCCGCGTCAAGGAGGAACTGCTGCTGCGCGCCGATGATGTGCTTGGCCATGGCCAGGTGAAAGACATTCTCATCCAGGACATGATCCAGCAATGAGCGACGATTTCGAAGATTTCCTGCCCGATCCGCCCGCCGGCGATTTCAATCCCGATACGCCGCTCGACCAGGCGGGCATCGACGCGCTGTTCGGCGATGTGGGCGGGCCGGTCGAACCGAAACAGGGTTTGCGTGCGCTCATCGAATCCGACGTCGTCAGCCATGAACGGCTGCCGATGCTGGAAGTGGTGTTCGATCGCATGGTGCGCATCTTCGCCACCTCGATGCGCAACCTCACCTCCGACGCGATCGATGTCAGCCTGGAAGAGGTGTCCTCGGTGCGCTTCGGCGATTTCATGGGCCGGGTGATGCTGCCCGCGATGATTGGCGTGTTTCGGGTTGAAGAATGGGAAAATTACGGCCTTATCACCGTTGATTCCGGCCTGATCTATTCGGTGGTCGACGCGCTGCTGGGCGGTCGACGCGGCGGCGATTCGATGATGATCGACGGGCGCGGCTTCACCACCATCGAAACCGATCTTGTCGGCCGGATGCTTCGCCATGCGCTGTCCGACATGTCGAGTTCGATGGCGCCGATCACACCGAACACCATGTCGCTGGAGCGCATCGAAACCAGCCCGCGCTTCGCGACGATCGCCGGATCGACCAATATCTGCGCCGTCGCCACGTTCCGCGTCGACATGGACGAACGCGGCGGCCGGTTCAGCATCCTGCTGCCTTATGCCACCATCGAACCCGTCCGCCACCTTCTGGGCCAGCGGTTCATGGGCGAGAAGCTGGGCCGCGACAATATCTGGGAAGCGCATATGGCGGCCGAAATCCGTCAGACCGACGTCACCGTGGATGTCGTGCTGGGCGAACGGATGCTGCCGCTGGCCCAGGTGCGTGATTTCGACGTGGGGCAGACGATTTCGCTGTTCCACGGCCCCGACGAACCGCTTGAACTGCAATGCGGCGGCGTAACGCTGGGCCGCGCCCAGATCGGCCAGCGATCGAACAACGTCGCTGTGCGACTGGTATCCGACATCGCAAAGGGAGTGCGACAATGACCTTCACCCTGATCGCCAATATCGTGACCATCCTGCTGTGCGGCGCAGTGACCGTCCAAAGCGTGCGAATGATCCGCAGCCTGAACGCGGTGAAGCGCGGCGACCTGTCGCAAGTGGTGAGCGCGCTTGACCAGGCGACGATGCAGGCACGGATCGTGATGTCCGAACTGAAAGGCACGCTGAAACGCTGTTCGGATTCGAGCGACGCCCTCATGCGCGCCGAAGCGATTGCCGAGGAACTGCGCATGATGACCGAACTGGCCGATGCCAGCGCCGAACGCCTTGCGCGTTCGCGTGAGGAAACGCCGCCGCAGGCAAGCGCCAAGAACGCGCGGGGCGCGCGCGGCGCGAAGGCGCAGCGCCAGTCGAAAACACCGGCCGAAAAGGCCGCCGAGAAGGAAGCCGCGTGATGCGCCTGCCCCTGCTCCCCCTGACCGCGGCGGCCAGCGCGCTTGCCGTTGTGGCAAACGGCGCCGCCGCGCTTGCCGGCAGTAACGATCCCGCGCAACAGGACACCCGGCTCGGCAACGAGATCAGGGCCGATATGAAGGCGCAGCAAAGCCGCGAGGAGCAGCGCCAGCGTTCGCTTGATCTTCGCGAACAGGCGCTGAAGGCCGCGCAGACGCGGATGCAGCGCCAGCTTGGCGATGCCAATGCTGCGGGAACGCGTTCGGCTTCGAAAAAGGGCGAATCGGTCGAAGATCCCGCAAAGGAGCGGTTCGAGGAACTTGCCCGCATCTATCAGGCGATGAAGCCTGCACGCGCTGCGCTGGTGCTCGAAAAGCTCGACCCCGATGTTCAGCTTCGCATCGCCCAGAATATGCGCGAACGAAACGCGGGGCTGATCATGGCTTCGATGTCGCCGCAGGGAGCGGCCGCGCTTTCGATGGCGCTGGCGCGCGGCGAACCTGTTCGTTCAGCGACCCGCAAGAGCGCAGCCAAATAAACAGCCAAGTTCCGTTTACGTAAATCTACGCTAGTGACTCCGATCCGCAAAAAAGGCATGCCCTGTGCTGCAGCACCGTTTCCATGCCTTTTGCGGGGGACAATGATTGGGGTCTTCCTCACCCTCGAATGACGAGCAACGCTCGGCAACGCTGCGTCAGGCCGCAATCCTGGCATCCGGAATGTTGTTGCTGCGCGGCGACGCCGTGCTTCAGGAGCGCATCGCAAAACTTGCCGAGCGCACGCGCACGCGCGTCAGCGGCATAACAGTCATGAACGACGAAACCTGCTGGCTGCCGATCTGCCATCGGATCGATGCGGAAAGCCTGCCGCTTTCGGAATCGCTGTGCGCCGCGGTCGTCAAACGCAACAGCAAGGTGACGCTGCCCAATCTTCTGAAAGATCCCGAATTCAAGGATCACCCGGCAGTGATCGGCCCGATGCGGATACGCGCCTATGCGGGCGTGCCGCTCGGCGGCATTCTGGGCGGCGCCATCGGTACGGTCTTCGTCGCGGACACCGAACCACGCGACGATTTCGATGCGGAAGTCCTGGCACAGCTCGAAACCGAAGCGGATTACATCACACGCGAAATCCAGCAATCCCACCATCGCCATCGCACAGAGAAATATGCCGTCGGTCCGCTGATGGAGATGATCCGCAAAGCGATGCGGGAGGGCGATGACGATCTGGTCACCGCGCTTGACCATGTGCTTCGCTCGATCGAACCCGACGCCGCCCCATGATGGGGGGCCGGGCAATCATGTCGATCGGTTATCCTTACTGGTCGGGATAGGTGCGGACTTCCAGCAACAACACCTTGCCCGCGCCGCCATGCGCCTGCTGCACCGCGTTATCCAGTGCGCCGGACAACGCACCGACATCTATTGGCAGTCGCGTGGAAGCGTGAAGCCGCGCAAATTCGATCATTGCCGAAAACAGCGCGGCGCGGACAACCGGCTGCACGATCGGGCCGTGCCCCTGCGCATCGGGTTCGACCGCCACCAGCAGGTCCAGCCGGCCGACGATCCGGCTCCCATCGACAATGGGAACGTGAAACGGGTCGAGTTGCGTGACGCCAGCCCCCGCCGCTTCCCCTTCCGCAGCCCATAGCGGCGGCGCGAGGAATAGAAGCGGCGCTGCGGGCAGAAGACGTAAAAGGCGAGACACGACCGAAAGACTCCTATCGCTGCGCGGCGAACCGGGCAGGGGTTCCGGTTTCTATAATAGAAGGAAAGTTCAGCCGCCGGATGAAAGCATGAGTTACGATCAGAAACCCGCGCGCGTTCGCGTCGTCGGTTCCCGCCCCGCCGCCGTACCGGTCGAGGCGAATCCCGAAACGGCGGTGATAGATGCCGCCCCCGAAGCGATATCGGTAGCGCGCAAGCCGCGTCCGCTTGCGCTGATCCTTTTGTTTCTGGCCGCCGCCGCGCTTGGCGGCGCGCTTCAGGCATGGCTGCTGCGATGAAGCCCGGCCGCCCCCTGATCATAGCGGCGCTGCTCGCTTCGACCGCCAATGCCCCCGCGCCGGACCATCCCGCATCGATCATGTCGCCCGCAGCGGCCGATGGCGCGGACGATGGCGAAGGGTCGGGCGAGCGGGATGATCTGGGTCGTTTCGCCGCGCGTCTCGCGCAGATGCCGATCGGCCAGGCCGATCGCGATATTCCCTCGATCGATGCTGCCTGGACGGCGCTTGCACGCTCTGCCCCCGGCGCCCGCCAGGAAGCGCGGTGGAACGTCGCCCGCACGCTGTTGAAACACGGGCGTACAGCCGAAGCCTTTGGCGCGCTTTCGGTGATGCAGGCCGACGAATTCGACCTTGAACTCGTTCCGGCATGGCGGCTTGCCTATGGCATGGCACTTGGCAGCCTCAACCGGACAAAGGAAGCGCTGGCCGCGCTTTCCGGGCCTGGGCTCGATGATTTCGGCCGCGCCTGCGCCTGGCGCATGCGACTTCAGGTACAGGCAGAGGACTGGCAGGCGGCAGCGCACGAATTTCGCTGCGCCGCGCCCGCGATGGATGCGATGCCGGCACGCGAGCAACGTCCCTTCGTCGTAGCGGGCGCGCAAACCGCACTCGGCATCGGTGAGCCATCGCAGGCATTGTCGTTGCTCGCGCGTTTCGAAGACAGCGATGCGACAGCAAATCTGTTACGTGGCAAGGCGCTGATCGCGCAGGGCAAGATTGATGAGGGGCTACTCAGGCTCCGCCGGGCGGGGCTCGCCGGTGATGTTCGCGAAAAACCGGCGGCGCAACTGGCAATCATTGAGGCGGAACTTGCCGAAAAATCGCTGTCCCCCGGCGCTGCCGCGAAGCAGCTCGATACCATTCTCTATCGCTGGCGCGGCGATGTCACCGAGCGAAAGGCGCTGAAGCTGCGCTGGGACGTTGCCGAAGAGATGGGCGACGAGCGCGCCGCGCTTGAAGCGGGCGCCAGCCTTTTCCGTCATTTCGATCTGGGCAAACAGACGCGGCCGGTGCTGGAACGGCTTCAGGCCATGCTCTCCGACCTGCTGCTTGATGATCAACGGCTTCCCTTGTCGCAGGCGGCGGGAATTTATTGGGAATATCGCGACCTTTCCCCCACCGGTGGGGCGGGCGACGCGGTTGCGGCGCGCCTTGCCGACCGGCTTGCCGATGCGCGGCTGTTCCAGCGCGCGGCCGAATTACTGCGCTATCAGATGGACAATCGCGCGACCGATATCGCCAAGGGCCCGCTTTCGGTTCGCATCGCCGAACTCGAACTGCTCGCCGGTCGTCCCGATGCCGCGCTTGCGGTAATGGAGGCAAGCGACGAGCCTGCCTATCCCCAAACCATGCTGACCGATCGACGGCGGATGAGCGCTATCGCGCTGTTCCGGCTTGGCAAGAATGCCGAAGCGATGACGATGCTCGACCTTGTCCCGGACTCGGCCCCGCTAAAGGCGGAAATGCTGTGGCATCGGCGCGACTGGCAGCGTTTCGCGAAAGTGAATGCCGCCGCGCTTCCCGGCCCGGCCGGCATCGACGCCATGGCCGAAACAACGGTCCTTCGTCAGGCGGTCGCGCTTGCCATGCAGGGCGATGAAGCAGGGCTTTCCGCGCTGCGCGAACGCTATGGCAAAGCGCTTGCCGACCGGCCGGCCGGCCGTGCGCTCGCGCTCCTCACCGATCAACCCGATCAGGTGCAACCCGGAGCGATCGAGGCGGCGCTGGCCGCAATGCCCGGCGCGCCCACCGTCGGATCGTTCGGGCCGCTGCTCGACGGATAAACGCTGCTGCATGGGGGCTGCCAGTGTCCGGGACGCCGCCCTCCCCCCTTCGGAGAACGCACGCGACACCCTCTCGCGATAATATCTATGGCGTTCAAGCGCCGGGCAGCCTTGCTACAGACAAAAAAGGCCCGGCCGCCAGGGGAAGCAGCCGAGCCGTCCGAGCGCGAGGAGCGTCGCTCAGAATTCGTCCCAGTCATCCTCATTATTTCGAACGACGAGCGCCTTTACCGCTTCTGCCGGAAGCGGCTTTACCGGCGACTGGTACACCGCCTTGCCGTTGACCGGTTTCGCGCCATCGCGCTTTGCGGCGGGCGCTGCGGGGCGATTGACCGCCGGTCCGGCCGGAAGGGCGGCGGCGGAGCGTGCATGACCGCGCTGCGGTGTTCCATGCGTGTCGCCCAATGTGAACGCCCCGGCCCTGCCCGACATCATCCGGACTTCGGAATTCAGGTTGCGCGCGGCGGCGGAGGCTTCCTCAACCATCGCGGCATTTTGCTGCGTGCTTTCGTCAAGCGATCCGATCGCGGCGGAAATCTGCTGAATGGCGGACGCCTGAGCGGTATTGTCGTCGGCCATCGCGCCCAGCGCTTCGTGAACCGACCCGACATCGTCGGAAATCGCGACCAACGCCGCATCGACCTTGTGCACGGCGGTCACCGCCATTTCCACATCCGTCTGCGTGGTGGTAAGCTGTTCGCGCGCCCGCTTGGCCTCCTCCTCCGAACGCATGGCGAGCTGGCCCACCAGATCGGCGACGACCGCGAAGCCGCGCCCCGCCTCTCCCGCCCGGCCCGCTTCGACCGCAGCGTTCATCGCAAGGACGCGAGTCTGGAACGCGATTTTGTCCAGCCCTTCGATCACGCTGTCGATGCCCTTGGCGCTTTCCGATACCCGGCTCATCGACTGAACCGCCTCCTCGGCGGTTTCGCGTCCGCTGCCCACGGTGGCGATCGCCTGGTCCGCGCGCCGAACAGTGCCGGCGCCGGCCTTGGCTCCCGCCTGAAGCCGGTCGGTAATCTGCGCTACGGCGGCCGTGGTTTCCTCCAGCGATGCGGCGTTGCTTTCGGTCCGACGGGCGAGATCCTCCGAAGCCGACTGGATTTCCTGCGATCCCGTGCCGATCGTTCGCGCGCTTTCCAGCACCTCGGCGATCAGGGTACGCAGCGATTCCAGCGCGGCGTTGTAGTTGCTTTTCAGCGCGGCGTAATTTTCCGGAAACTTCTGCGTGATCGGACGCGACAGGTCGCCGCCCGCCAGGATATGCAGATGTTCGGACACGCGTTCGATCACCGCCTGCTGCTCTTCGTCGGCAGCGCGCTTTGTTGCCTGCAATCGCGCCTGTTCCTGCGCGGCGTCGCGAAAGACTAGAACCGCCTTGGCCATCGCGCCGACCTCATCAGTGCGATTGGTGTCGCCCACGGTAACGTCGTGGTTTCCGCCCGACAGTTCGCGCATGGTCGTGCTCAGCCGCTTCAGCGGACCGGTAATTGTCCTTGCGGCAACAAACACGCCCGCCCCGACCGCGACGACGGTGCCCAGAATACCGACGATCAGCAGGCTGTAAACGGTGCTCGCCGCAGCGCTGGAAAGCCCGCGCGACTGCGTCTCGCCCGCTTCGACGCGCTGGTTGGTGTAAACGCGCAGGTCGCCCAGAATCTCATCCGCGCTCGCATCCGCCTTCGCCAGTTCGCGGCGGGCATAGGCTGCGTCTCCGCGCATCGCATGTTCCGCGCTCTGCCGGATAAGTCCATGGAGCGTTTCGATCTTGCCCAATACCGGATCAATCGCCGCGGCCGCATCCGGCTCCGCTATCTTCATATCGCCGAGCCGACGTCGCGCCTCGTCATAGGCGCGTTGCTCGCGTTCGGCGGCGTTTCGCGCCGCGACGTCGTCGCCGGCATGCGTCACGATTTGATAGCCGGCATACATCATTTCGGTAACGACCTGACGCGAACGCGCAAGTTCGGTGTTGTCGGGCAGGGTGACCGCGACAAGCCTGTTGTACCCGGCGTCGACGCTTCGCAATTTGCTGACGCCATTGAAAACGGCGAACAGCGTCACGCCGCCCAGCATGATCATCAATATCGCGATTTTCGCGGCAATGCGAAGGTCGTTGAATCGCTTCATCAGAGGATTCTTTCTTTCAAATCAGATCAGGGCCGCGGGTATCGACAGTCCGGCGGTCGCGCCGGAAATCAGACGATCAGCGCAGATAATCGAGCAGCGTGAGGCTGTTGAGCTGGCTGAACACCGAATAGCTTGCCTTCAGAACGGTCTGCTGCTGGGCAAGGTCGATTGCCACCTGCCCCAGATCGGCATCCTCGTTCCTGCTAATCACGTCCTGCAGTACCAGTGCGCGTTCGTCCGATCGGGTCACCAGCGTTTCGGCCTGGGCCTGGCGGCGGCCATTGTCCGCGTTGATCGCGCGCACATTGGTGAGCGCGGATTCAAGCTGGGTATGCGCCTCGGCGAGCGCCGCCGACTGTTCCTCGGTGATCGTGTCGCCGAACGGCCCGGCAGCGGCCAGCGTCGCAAACGCCTTCATCATGCCGGTGCCAAGATCGCTGGCGAGCACGCCATATTCCATGTCCAGCCGGTCGCCGACCCGCGCGGTTGCGCGCGCATTACCGTTGGTAAAGGCGTCTGACAGATCGAGGCCGACAAGGTCTTCGAGCTTTTGCGGTTTGAACGGCGCGCTGTCGCTACCGCCACCGAAGAGCGGGATTCCCGCTTCTTCGCCATTCAGCGCGCTTCGCACCTGCGCGAATGCCGACTCTATCGCTTCGCCCAGACCCGCGCCTTCGCGCGTGCCGATCGCGGTCAGCAAGCGCTGGCTCAGGTCCATGCCCTGTTCTTCGATTGAACTGATATTCGCATCGTACAGCGACAGGGTGGTGCCAAGCCGCTGCGCGACCTGCCCTTGCGATTCCTGCCGCGCCAGCATCGAATGTGCGGAAAGCGTGCGAACCGCTTCGGTGCCGAGCGACGCGAGGTCGGGTGCCTTTTTGCCCGTGGAAAGCTGCGCTTGGGTGTCGGCCAGCGCCTCCTGGCTGCGCCGGATGGCGTCCATCGTGGTTTTCTGCAACGGTATGGTGGCGACGCGCATTACCGGTCCTTTCAGCCCATCATCGCGATAAGCGTCTGATACATTTCGCTGGCGGTGGTCATTACCCGGGCAGCGGCGGAATAGCTGTTCTGCAGGACGACCATCTGCGACAATTCCTCGTCGATATTGACGCCCGAATAGCTATCGCGGCGGTTGACGGCATCGTCACGCCTTGCAGTGGCATCGGCCAGCCGGTCCTGCGCTTGCGACGCCTCGGTTCCCGCCTTGCCGAGCAGCTGGTTTGAAAAGCGTTCCAGCGACAGAACGCCGTCCTTGCCCAGATCGACCGAATTCGACAACGCATCGGCATAGCCCTGCGCCCCGCGCGTGTCGGCCGAACCGAGCGCGCTCGCGCCGACGGCGGCGCTTGTGTCCAGAAAAGCGAGCGGCAAGCGGCTGGTGTCGTTGCGGATGTCGGTCCGCACTTCGCCCGAGCGGAGGCCGGAGGAAAGACCGCTCAACCCCGAAATCATCGAAAAAGATGCGCCGGTGCCCAGGCGGTCGGTCGAATCGACCGGAACCGAAATAGTCGATCCGGCAAACGCGGCATTGGCTTCGAACCGGAACCGGCCTGCATCGTCGATCCGGAAACTGCCATATTGTCCCATCGGACCGCTGTTCAGATCGTCGAGCAGATCGCCCATCGTGCCGCCGCCTGTCGGGGTCAGCGTCGTTTGCGCTAGAATTCGCCCGCTTCCGTCGCGCAATTCGATGCCGACGGTCTGACCATCGGAAAAGCCATGCGGGTCGGCGGCGGTTAAGCCGGTCGGCGCCAAAATGCCGTCATCGCTGCGAATAAGGTCGTTAAGCCCGAAGAATTGCGAGAAGCCGACCCCTGCCCGCTGCGCGGGATTATCCGGGTCGTCGGCGACCGCAATGCCCTGCCCCGTTCCATTCGCGGAAATCGAAAGCGTTCCGTTGGCGAATGTCGCGGTGCCCGCGCCGCCCAGCCCTGCATTGATGGCGGCAACGGCATCGGCGATCGTAGCGCCCGTGCCGAGCGAGTCGAAATCCACCGTGGTTTTCGCGGTCACGGTCCCGTCGGCGGCAGTGACCGCGAAGACGGTGCTGCCGGTAAAGCCCAGCCGATCGCTCGACGCGAATGGTGTATTCGCCCCGACCAGTTGCGACGGCGCGGGAACCGCGCTGGCAGCGTTCGACGCTTCGTTCAGCGTGCGGGCAAGGCCCGTAAACAGGCTGCCCATCTGTTCGCGAAGCGCGGGCAGCGTTCGGTCCCTCAGGTCGAGCAGCCCGCCAAGCTTGCCGCCGGTCGCCGAGGATTCGATCCGATCGCCGGTAGCGACGCCAAGGCCACCGGCGGAATCGGCAAAGCGTATCTCGATCCCCGGATGGCCCGGCTGCGCGCTTCCCGCCCCGCCATTGGGGTAGGACAGCAGCCGCAGACGACTGTCGATCAGCGGCGCGCCGCCGGCAGTGTCGATATTGACCCGGCCATTGGGTTGCAGGCGGACATTGACCGCCATCAGGCTGCTCAATTCCTCGACGGCGGCATTGCGCTGATCGACCGAACCGGCGGACGTCTTGCCCAGCCCGTCAAGGCGCGAAACGGTGGAGTTCAAGTCGTAGATGCGCGAAAGCAGCGTATTGATCCGCTCTACCGTGCTGCCCACTTCCTGATCGGCATCGCTCGTGAGGCTTTCGATATCGCTGTCGAGCTGCTGCATCGATGCAATCGAATCGCTTGTCTTGGCGACGAAATCGGCCGCATTCTGGCTCGCGCCAAGCGAGCCGGTCATTGCGATCGCGGCGGACGAGATCGCGTCGAGCCGGGCCGGAAGGCTCGATTCCGAACCCGGCGCGCCGAGCAGCGCCTGCGCACGGTCGAGATAGTCCGACCGCGCCTCGGTCAGTCCCACCTCGGTCGCGCGCATATAGGCGGCTGCTTCCAGAAAACGGTCGGCGACCCGCTCGGGCTGGCTCACGACGACGCCGCTTACCCGTCCGGCGGTAACCCCGGCCGCCTGCGTCACGCGTTCGCGGGCGTAACCGGGGGTGCCGACATTGGCGATGTTGGTGGAAACCGTCCGCAGCCCGGACTGCGCTGCGCCCAGTCCCGACAGTGCCGATCCCAAAATGTCATTCAGCGACACTGACGGCGTCCCCTATCCTAACCGAAACGCATCAGCGCTTCAGGTTGCTGACTTCCTGAAGCATGTCGTCGACCGTGGTGATGATCTTCGACGATGCGCTATACGCCCGCTGGAAGCGGATCATGTTGCTGAATTCCTCGGCCAGATCGACCGTGGAGGCTTCCAGCGTTCCCGCGCGCACGACGCCCGAACCCAGCGCGCCGGGCCGGTTGATCGCATAGGCGCCCGACTGATCCGAAACCATGTAGGCGTTGCCGGACATGCGGGTCAGGCCGTCGGGATTGGCGAAGGTGGCAATAGGCAGCTGGAACACGTCGCGCGTGACGCCATTGTCGAACACCGCGCTCACCACGCCGTCGTCGGAAACCTGCACCGAAGAAATCGTGCCCAGCATTCCGCCGTCGACATCCGACGTAATCAGCGCCGATTCCGAACCGAACTGGCTAAGGCCGCTAAGGCCGCCATTGGTGCCGAGGCCCATGTTGATCGTCTGCGCACCGGCACCGTTGGTCCAGTTGATCGCCAGCGGATCAAACATCGCCGAGGTATATTGCGTGTCGTCGATGATCGGGCTGCCGTCCGAATTGAAGCGGATTTCGCCGCTGGCGAGCAGGCCGTTCGCCGCGGTGACTTCCGACGGATCGGCATAGACTTCGCCCTGCCACTGATTCGCGCCCGTTTTCACGAACGACATGGTGACGCGATGGGTGCCGCCCTGGGCGTCATACACATCGAACGAGCGGCTGAAGGTCGGTTCGACCGCGCCGGTCGCCATGTCCCCGGCATTATACGGAGTGGCGAGTGCTTCGGCCGACGATTGCAGGTTGGCGCGAATGTCGATGCTGGACGTGGCGGCCGCCGATCCGGTCAGGTCGCTCACGCGCACCGCTTCGAGGCCGTTGATATTGCCGGTATTGGTGAAACCGCCCTCCGCGTCGAGCCGCCAGCCCATCAGATACAGGCCGGATGCGTTGCGCAGATAACCCGATTCATCGGGCTTGAACGATCCCGCCCGGGTAAAGGCGACATCGGCATTGGCGTCCGGACCGGTGCGGGTGACGAAGAAGCCCGCGCCCTCGATCCCCAGATCGGTTGAGTTGGACGAAGCCTGTAGCAGGCCCTGTTTCGAAATCAGCGCCTGGGGCGATGCAGCGACGCCGCCCGCCGAATAGCTGCTCTTCAATCCGCTGTCGGTCACCAGGGTGCGGAACTGGGTGTCCGTCCCCTTGTACCCGACGGTGTTGATGTTGGTGATGTTGTCCGCAACCGCGGCCATTGCGAATGATTCCGCGCTCAGACCGGACACACCGGCGTACAGGGCCGAATAAAGGCTCAAGAGGGATCTCCCGTCATCTGCGCCCACAATGGCGCGTCGTTTCCCATGATAGGAGGCGCGCGGGGCGACCGGTCCGAAGCGATACGCAAAAAATATACCCGGCAATTTTTTCCGCCCTGCGCGTCGGGGGCGGGCAGCAGGCTTCTATAACAGGGCAAACGCATCTGATTTGTCTGGAGGCTGCAATGCTTCGTATTTCCCTGCGCGACGGTGAAGCGCTTATCATCAACGGCGCTTTGCTGCGCGCTTCGGGCCGTACCGACCTGATCGTCGAGAACCAGGCGGCGCTGCTGCGCGGTCGCGAAATCATGACGCCCGAAGAGGCCGACACCCCGGCCAAGCAGCTCTATTTCGCGTGCATGATGGCGTATATCGGCGAGGATAGCGAAAAACATCGCGATTCGATCATCGATGCGCTTCGCCTGCTGATGCCCACGCTCGACGACATCGCGGCGAAGGCGGCATGCGTCGCGTTCGCCAATCATGTGGCGGTCGGCGATTATTACAAGGGTCTGGCCCAGTGCCGCGCGCTGATCGCGCATGAACAGGCCGCCAACAGCAACACCGTCGCCGCCTGAGCATCGCCGCATGCAAACGCTTGCCTCCGCCGCACGCGCCATCGGTTCGCTGCCGCTCGACCTGCGCCATGGCAGGGTCGTGTCAGTGCGCGGCGCACTGATCGAAGTGGAGGGACTTGGCGGCGCGGCGCAGATCGGATCGCGCATGTCGATCGAAACCGGATCGGGCGTGCTTGCCGCCGAAGTCACCGGCTTTGAATCGGGACTGGCGCAATGCCTTCCCTTCAGCGACCCGCAGGGCCTGATGGTCGGAACCGCCGCCTGGCTGGAAGCGAGCAGCTTCGCCGTGCGTCCGTGCGATGGCTGGCTGGGGCGGATGGTCGACGGGCTTGGTAGGCCGATAGACGGCAAGCCGCCGCTTCCGCGCGGTCCGGAGCCGCAACCGATCAAGGCATCGCCACCCGCCGCCGCCGCGCGCGCGCGCGTCGGCCGCCGGATCGAAACCGGGGTTCGCTCGCTCGACCTGTTCGTACCGCTGTGCCGCGGCCAGCGGCTTGGCCTGTTCGCCGGATCAGGGGTCGGCAAGTCCGTGCTTCTGTCAATGCTGGCGCGCTGGACCGAATGCGACGTCGCGGTAATCGGCCTGATCGGTGAGCGCGGACGCGAAGTGCAGGAATTTGTCGAGGACGATCTTGGCCCCGAAGGACTGGCGCGCAGCGTCGTTGTGGTCGCAACCTCCGACGAACCGGCGCTGATGCGGCGTCAGGCGGCATGGACGACCATGGCAATCGCCGAACATTTCCGCGATCGCGGGCTGAATGTCCTGTGCCTGATGGATTCGGTTACCCGTTTCGCCATGGCCCAACGCGAAATCGGGCTGGCGAGCGGAGAGCCGCCCGCGACCAAGGGCTATACCCCAACCGTGTTTGCCGAACTGCCGCGCCTGCTCGAACGGGCGGGGCCGGGGTTGCCCGGTCAGGGATCGATCACCGGACTGTTTACCGTGCTGGTCGATGGCGACGATCACAATGAACCCGTCGCCGATGCGGTTCGCGGCATATTGGACGGGCATGTCGTCATCACCCGCCGGATCGCCGAGCGCGGCCGCTACCCGGCGATCGACCTGTTGAAATCGGTATCGCGCACCCTGCCCCACTGCCTGGAAACGGAGCAGAACGACACCCGGCTTGCCGCTCGGCGTGTGCTTTCGACCTATGCCGATATGGAGGACATCGTCCGGCTGGGCGCGTACAAGGCGGGATCGAACCCCGATGTCGACAATGCCGTGGCGATCGCCCCGCGCATCGAAACGCTGCTGACCCAGGGCAAGGGCGATCGCGGCGATATGAAACAGGCGTTTGCAACGATGGCGCAACTGGTGGAGGGCGGCGATGAAGACGCCCTATGACGCCGCGCTGCGCGCGCTGGAACATGAAATGGACGCGCTGAAACGTGTGATCGGCGCGGCGACGCAGCGCCTGGATGAGATGCAGTCGCTGCACGAAGCGCTTGAAGGGCAGATCGTGCACGAACAGAAGCTGGCGACGCTCGACCATATGCTGTTCGCCGACGCGTATCTGGCGCGCGCGCGCAACGAACGCGCGATGCTGAACGAACAGCGGTGCGCGGCGGAGGCCGAACTCGCCGAACTGCGCGACAAGGCTGCCGAACAATATGCCTCGATCCGTGCTGTCGGCAACGCCGCCGACCGGTATCGCGAAGAGGCGGAGCGCGCCCGCGACCGGGCGGAACAGCAACTTGTCGACGATGTGGTCGCCGCCCGGTTCGTCCGGTCGATGCGCCATGCACGAGACAGAAAGCGCCTGTCATGATCGAATCGCTAGACGCCAACCGGCTGTCCCCGGCAAAGCGCGCCGAACTTATCCACCGCACCGCGATGGCCGATGTCCAGCAGCGCCTGTGGCAGGCTGCACTGGGCCATGGCGACGATTTTTCATCCCAATATGATTCGCCCCGCCCCGCCGCCGGCGGCATGGATTTCGCGAGCATGGTGGCGCTGGTGTCGGCGAACCGGCCGGGCTCTGACGTCCGGCCGCAACCGCGCGCCGCAGTGATGACTCAGCCGGTTGCCGCCGTCGCGCAAACGGGGTCGCTCAATCTGGGCGCCAATGCCGATCGTGCCGGCACGCTGGAGGCAGCGGCGCAGCGCACCGGCGTTCCCGAAACCGCGCTCGCTGCGATCGTCGATGCGGAAGCGGCAAAGGATTCGTCCGGCCGCTGGAACACCTATTCGCGCAATCCGCGATCAAGTGCGGCGGGACTGGGCCAGTTCCTCAGCGGCACCTGGCAGGATATGGCGCGCCAGCCGGGCACATGGCTGAACAAGACCGCCGCCGCCAGGGGCTGGCTCGATGCGAGCGGAAATATCCGCTCCGCCGCGCGATCGGACCTGCTGCGCCTGCGCTATGATCCTGACGCGTCGATTCAGACGATCGCCGACTACGCCAGCCGCAATCTGGACCTGCTTGAACGCAAGGGCGTGACGGTTGGTTCGGATGCGACCAGCGTGGCGCGCACGGCATACATCGCGCACCACCTTGGCCCCGGCGACGCGATCCGCTTCCTCACCACCGGGCTTTCGGACGAACGCGCGGCCACGCTGCTCGCCGCGCAGATCGGCAGCAGCAAGGCGCGTCAGGCGATCGCCGCGGCGGGCGATGCCAGCGTCGCGCATCGCGCCTGGCTGCGCGGCTATGTCGCGAATTCGGTCCAGCCGCAGCGTTACGCCTGATATTCGGCAACCAATTTGCTGAATTTTCCCGGCCCGCGCCCCGACTTCCGGTAATCTACTATAATGATCCATCGCCTGTGTTTCTTTTGTGACGCGCGGTGATTCGGATTTTTGAATGACCGCGTCCGATGCGACGTCGAAATCAGCGAAATCCGAACGTCGGGACGTTAATTTCTTTAAGGCAGGCATTTCGCCGCCATCGGCGAAATCCACGAAAAACTGCGGGTTGGCCGACCGGGTCATTGTATAAATACCTATGGTCCTGCGTGATTCCCCATAGGGCGGTAGTTCATATCCCTTAATTCCGGGACGCCATTCTTTCTCCTACCGACGGACTGCAACGCATTCCGCCGGATCATGTCAGGGGAAAGTTCAATGTCGAAGATCACCGCCGCCCTCGAAGTTGCCGTCGCCGAAGTCATCGCCAATCTGCCGAAGGACGGCGAAAAGCAGACCAATCGCCAGCGTGTCGCTTCCGATCGCGCCTTCGCCAGGGTTCTTGACCTCGTTGCCCCGCGCATCCGTCACTTCATTCGCCAGTACGGCCTGATCGCGCATTGGGACGATGCCGAACAGTGCTGCGCCATCGGCGTGCACCGCGCGATCCAGGCCTATGACCCTTCGAAGGCGCAGTTCACGACCTTCGTCAACTGGCAGCTTCGCGGCGAATTGCAGAGCCTTCGCTTCCGCGTCATGACCGATCAGCGCCCGTCGGCGAAGAAGGTCGATGCCACCACCGTTTCGCTGCACGCCACCGCAACCGGCGACGATGGCGAAACCACCTCGCTGGAAAGCATGGTAGAGGATGAGGATGCGCTGGAACGCACCGAAGCGGCGGCGGCAGAGCATCTCGCCGACAATACCCGCGAAGCGCTGCTCGACGCCTATGTCGAACATCTGCGTGAGGTGGGCCTTGACCAGCTTCGCCGCCGCGCCCGTAACCAGCGTTCGCGCCAGAACGACGACTCCTCGCTGCCCCGGTTCCGCGCCAAGGGCGGCATCGATGCCGACGAGCTGGCCGAACTGGAAGAGCGACTGGCCAGCCAGCGCGAAATCGTTGCGCATCGGCTGAACGACGATCTGTCGGACATGACCGACGATCCGCAGGAACGCGAACGGCTTCGCCAGGTCGCCAAGCGTGCGGCCAAGACCATCGCCAAGATTGCCGAAACCGACGAACGCTTCGGCGGCATGTTCGAACGTCGCAAGCCGCAACCGCGTCGCCGCGACACCGACCGGATCGAAACGCGTCAGTCTCTGCTGCCCGATGCCGTCAATTCACAGGGAACCCGCGTCATGGTGGTGGAGGCCACCGACATGGAAGGCGCGCGCGTCGCCCTCCCCATGGCCGACGCCTTCCCCGCCGCCCGCTCGCGGTTGAACTAACCACTTTTCCCGTTCGGGAAGACTGCCCGCTTCGGCCCCCTGCCGAAGCGGGCAGTTTTTGTTGTTGATCGGGCATTCCCTGACACTATGAGCAGGTCCGCAGGATAACCGGTTCCCTGCCTCGACAGCACGAACCAGGCCGCGCTTTCCTTTCCAGTTCTTTCGTCGGCCGGAAGAGACGCCCACGCCGCCCGCTATTTACAATCAGATTAACCTAACCCGTCTAATTATCTAGGATGGATTAGTTTTTTCTGGCAGTTATGCGTTAATCGCGTAAATTGCACGGTAGAACGAAGCACGACCCGAATGGAAGCGCGCCTGACCTGGACGACGAATCACACTGTTCGGCCGGTATCGTATCTGGCCCTGGCGGCTATCGCTGCGGCGACCGTGCAGCTTTTTGCAACCTTTTCACCCGACGCGACCCTCAGTTCCTTCGGTGCATTGCACGTCTGGGATGTTCCGCTGCGTTGCGCCTCTGTATGGGCGCTTGGCGTCGCCTTGCTGGGGGTGGATCGCAAATGGCCGGTGTGGAGTATCGCCGTGCTTTGCGGCTTTGCCTGCGCAGTCGCCGCGACCAATCTGGCGGTCGCCTTATCCTTCGACACCACCAGCATATACCGGTTGCTTTTCGCGCTGATGATCGGGCCGCTCACCCTTGGCATATGGCTCGCGTCCGGCCGGACCCCGCTGGTCATGGGCCTTGCCACGCTATGCGCGACCGTTGCCTCCGGTCCGGTAACCGTTGCTGCGGTCAAATCGATCGAGCAGCGCCTGCTCCCCTTTCCAGATTTTGTCATGATCGTGCCGCCGGGCAATGCCGTCGCGCTCGTCCTGATGACGATCGGCCTGCTGATGCTCGCATCGCGACGCGCGATCGATTATCAGGAAAATCGCGGGCGGCGGCTCGGCGCGGGCCGGGCGGTGCCGCTGCTACTTGCCGTGCCGTGCTTTGTCGGGCTTCTCGACCTCATCATTTTCATGCTGGAACCGGCTCGCTGGATTCTGATCGTCACCATGGTCACCCAGACGGCGGTTCTGGGCATTCTGATGCTTTGGATATTCCGCCTTCTCGCCGACGAACGTTCCACCGCGCGGGCGTTTGCGCGGGTCGCCGATCTGACGCCGATCGCCCTGGTCGACGGCGATGGTCGCATCGTCCATTGGTCGCGCGGGTGCGAGATGCTGTACGGCTGGTCGGCGAAAGAGGCGCTGGGAAAGGTCAAATCGGCGCTGCTGCAATCACAGGGGATCGACGATCAGGAGCGTATGCACTCGAGCGATAGCGCGATTGAAAATGAATTGATCGAACAACATCGCGACGGTGCGAAGCTTCACATCCTCGAACGCCGGCTGGTCACGGAAGACCATACGGAACAGCAGGTCACGGTTCTTTCGATGACCGATATCAGCCAGCGCGTGGCGACCGAAGTGGCGCTGCGCGACAGTGACGCGCGACTTACGCTGGCGGCGGAAGCGCACGCCATCGCTATCTTCGAATGGACCGCCAAACACGACAGGCTGCGCTGGATCAACGACACAGAAACCCAGCTTGGCGTTCCGGCCGGAACCATGACCGAATATGCAAGCTGGCGCGCGCTCTGCTTCCCGGCCGATCTGGAGGAGCTCGACAAGCGCATCGAAGCAACGATCTGGGCCAAGGCGGAACGTTTTTCCTTCTTCTACCGGCTGAGCCTGCCGTCGGGAGAGGTTCGCGCCGTCGAAGGGTCGGCGCGCTGTTTCTACGATGAAAACGGCCGTCTGGAGCGAACGATCGGCGTCAATATCGACGTTACCGCGCGCGTCGATCGCGAAGCGCAGCTGGCGGCGCGCGAAGCGCAACTGCGCTCGATCCTCGATACGGTTCCCAGCGCGATGATCGTGATCGACGAACATGGCGTCATCCTGACCTTCAGCAAGGCGGCGGAGCAGCTGTTCGGCTATTCGGCGGCGGTGGCGGTGGGCAAGAACGTGTCGGTGTTGATCGCGGACATTCATCTGGGCAGCTATCAGGACGGCCTTGCGCGCTTTTTGGAAAGCGGAGAGCGGCGAATGATCGGCGCGCAGCGGATGATGACCGCCGTTCATGCCGATGGCCACCAGATACCGGTGGAGGTGCGGGTCGGCGAAGCGCGCTACAGCGACACGCGCGTTTTCACCGCCTTCGTTCAGGACATTTCCGACCGGCTGAAGAACGAAGAGCGGCTCGACAATCTTCGCAGCGAACTGACGCATGTCGGTCGGCTGAACGCGATGGGCGAGCTCGCCGCCGGTCTGGCGCACGAAATCAATCAGCCGCTCTCTGCGATCGCCAATTACATGGCCACCGCCGAAATGATGCTCGACGACGACCAGTTGAAGCGCAGCAGGCTTCGCGCACAGCTGGGCGCCGCCCGGCAGCAATCGCTGCGTGCGGGCCAGATCATCCGGCGCATGCGCGACTTCGCGTCGAAGCGTGAGACCGACAGCCGCGTCGAACTGGTCCATTCGGTGATCGAGGAGGCGACGACGCTGGTCCTTACCGGCTATGACCGCTTGGGTATTGATATCGAATATGATTTATCCGACAGCGCATTGTATATGCTGGGCGATCGCATTCAGGTGCAGCAGGTATTGGTCAATCTGCTGCGCAACAGCATGGACGCGGTCGCGGGCGTGCCGCGCGAACATCGCGTCATCACAATTGGTTCGCGTTCGCTCGACAACGAAATGCTGGAACTGAGCGTAAGTGATAGCGGGCCGGGGATCGCGCAGGAAGTGCTCAACGAAATCTATATGCCGTTCAAGACAACCAAGGGCGAAAGCGGCATGGGGATCGGCCTTTCAATCTGTCGCCGCATCGTAGAAGCGCATGGCGGCACGTTGAGCGCCGAAAACAAACCGGAAGGGGGGGCACGGTTTCGTTTCACATTGCCCCGTGTGGAAAAAGAGGAGGTGTCGGCATGATGCGTAGCGTCTACATCGTTGACGACGACGATCCGGTACGCGGTTCGCTGCAGGGGCTGCTGTCGGAAAGACCCGAACATCAGATTCGCGTCTTTCGATCGGGCGACGATTTTCTGGAAAGTATCGAGCCGGAGGATGGCGGCGTCCTGTTGCTCGACTATCATATGCCCGGCAGCAACGGGCTGGACGTGCTCCGCCTGCTCGGCGAACAGCGTTCCCGTTTCGCGGCAGTGATCCTGACCGGCCAGGGCGATGTCTCGGTCGCGGTTCAGGCGATGAAGGCCGGCGCAGTCGATTTTCTGGAAAAGCCCTATGATCCCTATCACCTGCTGCGCGTCGTCGAAGCAGCGTTCAAACGGTTCGAAAGCGATACAGGGCAGCAGGAACGGCTGAAGGCCGCGACCGACCGGATCGATCGGCTCAGCCCGCGCGAGCGCGACGTGTTGATGGGCCTGATCGAAGGCCGCGCGAACAAGGTGATCGCCCACGATCTCGACCTGTCGCCGCGCACAGTTGAAATCTATCGCGCGAACATGATGGAAAAGCTGGGCGTTGGCAGTCTTTCGGAAGCGCTGCGCGTTGCCTTCGCCGCGGGAATGGTGCCCGTCCCCTGAACGGACGGGCCAGCCCGCGAACCGTCAGGCCGCGAGCACTTCTTCCGACAGGCCTTCCAGAATCGAACGGTTGACGTCGATCAGCGGTTCGATCGATTCCTCGCCCGAAACGACCTTGCTGGTATAGCGGTCGACCCACAAGCCGATCGAAACGATCGACGCGCGCACTTCGTCCGGCAAGGTATTGCCCGGCCCACCGCAAAGCGCGGCGAAGGTGTTCCACATTTCACGATTGCGATGCAGCGCAGGCATCAGCCGCGCACCGGTCAGCCCCGCTTCGTGTGCGCTGAACAATTCGCCGGTAATCTGACCAATCAGGCGACGCTCGGTTGCGCGCGGGGTTTCGGCCAAAGTGCGGGTGCGTTGATAGGCGTTGAGCGACATGAACCTTCCTCGTTGGCCTCAGCCCCTATTCTAGAGGACGCTCGCCCCCGCCGGTCGCCGCGGACACACAGCGATCACAACAGTTAATTCGCGGGCGCACCAAAAGCATGACGCCCGCGTCCGGGCATTGCCGCCCCGTCCTATAATCCCAGCTATCGACGCTTGACGGCGTAGCACCAGGGGACCGTTCGACATCATGCTAAATGGCGTAGGCTTCATCATTATTCTTGCCTGCGTGTTCGGCAGCTTCATCTGGGCCGGCGGCAAGATGGAGGTCGTGCTGCACGCGCTTCCGCACGAAATGATGGCGATCGGCGGAGCGGCGATCGGCGCTTTTCTGGTGTCGAACCCGATGTCGGTGGTGAAAGCCGCCGGGCGCGGCGTGATGCGTTCGTTCAAGGGCAGCCGCTGGAAACACAGCGACTATCAGGATTTGCTGACGCTGATGTTCGCGTTGCTGGCCACGTTCAAAAAGGGCGGCGCGGTAACGCTGGAGCCGCATCTCGACGCGCCGGAGGAAAGCGAAATCTTCGCCCGGTATCCGCGCATTCTGGCCAACCATCACCTTGTCGCGTTCGTGTGCGACTATCTGCGCATGATGACGCTCAGCTTCGAAGATCCGCACCAGATCGCCGAAGCGATGGAAAACGATATCGAAGCGCACATCGCGCATGAAATGCACCCGCAGCACGCATTGCAGCAAATGGCGGACGGGCTGCCGGCGCTCGGCATCGTCGCCGCCGTGTTGGGCGTCATCAAGACGATGGGATCGATCGACCAGCCTGTGGAAATTCTGGGCGCGATGATCGGCGGCGCGCTAGTCGGCACCTTTCTGGGTGTGCTGCTGTCCTACTGTTTCGTCGGCCCCCTGGCGCAAAAGCTGCAGCAGGTGATCGCCGACGACGTGAAACCTTTCTTCATCATCAAAACCGCGATCGTCGCACATGCCCAGGGCATGCCGACCCAGGTCGCGGTCGAGATCGCCCGGCGCGCGGCGCCGACCGATTACGCCCCAACATTCCAGGAACTGGAAAACGCGCTCGAGGAGGCCAAGAGTGACCTTGCTGCCCAACCTGCCTGACGGTTCAGCCGACGCGATCGATACGATCGTGCTGCCCGTCAACGGCTCCACCGTGAACGGAGAGGAACTGAAGGTCCGCCTCGTCCTCGCCACCGATCTGGGTGGAGAGGTGATCGTCGACGCGGGCGAGGTCGAAAGCGTCGGCCAGGCGATGGTTCAGCTGTTGCTGGCCGGACGCGCCGAAGCCGACGCCAACGGGCATCCGTTCACCATCATCAATGCCAGCCCTGCCTTCAGAACCAGGATCGAGGCGCTGGGTCTTGCCGGCCCGCTGGGCCTTGCTACCGAAGAGGAAATAAAATCGTGAGCAAGCTGATCCTGACCGTCGATGATTCCGCGAGCATGCGGATGCTGCTCAAGGCCACCCTCACCGCGCAGGGGTATCGCATCGAAAGCGCCAATGACGGCAAGCACGGGCTTGAGCGGATGCATGAAGTGCGTCCCGACCTGCTCATCACCGACATCAACATGCCGGAGATGGACGGATTTGAACTGATAGAGGCGGTGCGCGGCATCACCGATTTCCGCGGCACCCCCATTCTGGTGCTATCGACCGAATTTTCGGACGAAAAGAAATCGCGCGCCCGTTCCGCCGGCGCGACCGGATGGATCACCAAACCCTTTGAACCGACCAAATTGGGGGCGGCCGTGCGCCGTGTATGCCCATGAGCGACGAACTCGACGAAATTCAGGCGATCTTCTTTGAAGAATGCGCCGAAGGGCTGACGGCGGCCGAAAGGGGCCTGTCGGCGATGCAGGATGGCGACACGTCTTCCGAAACGATCGCTGCGGTCTTTCGCGCCGTCCATTCGATCAAGGGCGGCGCCGGAGCGTTCGGTCATAGCGCGCTGACCGCCTTTGCCCATCGCTTCGAAAACCTGCTCGACGAAGTGCGCGCCGAACGAATCGCGGCCCCGCCCGAAACGGTGGCGGTGATGCTCACCGCGCTCGACGTCCTGTCCGATCATGTCGCCGCTGCGCAGGGCACGATCGCCACGCCCGACGACAGCGGATCGCTTGCCGCGCTCGATGCCATCCTGAACGCTGGCGGAGCATCTGCGCCAACGCCTGCGCCGGCGCCCGTAGCCGAACCGGAGCCGGTCGCCGTTGAGGATGACGATCCGTTCGGGTTCGAACCCGTGGCGGTGGCGATCGACGATTTCGACGCGCTTGACGGCGCACCGATCGATCTGCCCGATCTCGACGTGAAACCGGCGGCCGCTGCGGAGAAAGACGCAGCCCCCGGCTGGCACGTCCGTTTCGGTCCCTCGAACGATGCCATGGCGAACGGCGCAGAGCCGATGCTGGTCATCCGCGAACTGGAAGAGCTTGGCGGCCGGGTCACTGGCTATGACGCCAGCGCCCTCCCCCCGCTTCGTGAACTCGATCCCGAAAATGGCTATGTCAGCTGGACGCTCGAACTTCCCGAATGGTGCGACGAAGCGCGTATTCACGATGCCTTCGACTTTGTACCGCCCGATTCGCTGATCGTCATCGAGCGCGAGCCCCCCCCCGAAGAACCCACCGCTGATCCGGTCAGCGATAGCGCGCAGGAAGCGCCGGAGCCGCAGGCGCCCGTTCCTGCGGAGCCGACACCGGCCCCCGCCCTGGCAGCGGCCGAGCCGGCTCCTGCCAAACCGAAGGCCCGTCCGGTATCGGATGCGCGCGCGCCCGATCACGGATCGCAGACGATCCGCGTCGACCTGACGAAGCTGGACATGCTGCTGAATCTGGTCGGCGAACTGGTCATCCGCAACTCGATCCTATCCGACCGGCTCGATTCGGAGGACCAGGAACGCGTCGAACTGCCCGAACTCGCCCGGCTGACCCGCGAGATACAGGACAATGTGATGAGCCTGCGCGCGCAGCCGATCCGCCAGGCATTCAGCCGCGTCCCCCGGATGCTGCGCGATCTGCACGCCGAAACCGGCAAGATCATCGACCTCGAAACCTTCGGCGAAACGACCGAAGTCGACAAGGGCGTCATCGAAAAGATCGGCGACCCGTTGACTCATCTGATCCGTAACGCCGTCGATCACGGGCTGGAAACGCCTGAGGAACGCGTTCGCGTCGGAAAGCCCGAAGCGGGCACCGTCACCCTTTCGGCCGAACAGAAAGGCGCGCGAATCATCGTGACGGTCGCTGATGACGGCCGCGGCATCGATCGCGTCCGCGTTCGCGGCAAGGCGGTCGAACGCGGCCTGATCGCCCCGGATGCGAACCTGACCGACGAAGAGATCGACCAGCTTATCTGCGCGCCCGGCTTTTCGACCGCCGAAACAATATCGAACATATCCGGCCGCGGTGTCGGCATGGACGTTGTTCGTTCGAACGTGGAAGCGCTGGGCGGCCGCGTCGATATCAGTTCGGTCCCCGGCAAGGGTACGACGTTCACCCTGGTCCTGCCGCTGACGCTCGCCATTCTCGACGGGATGGTCGTCCGGCTGGGCGGGCAGCGCTTCGTCCTGCCGCTCGCCACGGTGGTCGAAACGCTCCAACCCGAACCCGATCAGGTCCGTTCGACCACGCCCGACAGCGAGGTGATCGAGGTGCGCGGCCAGTACATCCCGGTCCGTCGCCTGCCCCGTATGTTCGGACTGGAACGCGGTGAACGGCGGCCGATCGAGGACAGCCTGATCGTCGTCGTCGAAAACGATGCCGAGGGGCAGGTCGGTCTGCTGGTCGACACGATCGACGACCGCCGCGAGGTGGTGATCAAGAGCCTGGAAGAAAATCTCTACCCGATCCGCGGTCTGGGCGGCGCGACCATCCTGGGCGACGGCTCCATCGCACTCATTCTCGACGTGGATGCCCTGACGGCGCCCTCGCTTCATCAAACCCGTGCCCAGATGAGAGGAATTGCGGCATGAACGACCTGACCCTTGCTTCCGAAAACAAAACGCCTTCGGACATGGACACTGCCGGCGAAATGAAGATCGTCACCTTCGCGCTGGGCGATCAGGTGTTCGGCATCGATATGCGCTCCCTGATCGAAATCCGCGAATGGGCCGCGCCCACCCCGTTGCCCAGCGTGCCCAGCTATATTCTGGGCGTCAGCAACCTGCGCGGCACGGTGATCCCCATTGTCGGTCTGGCCGAACGGCTGGGCTGGGAACCCAGCGTCATCCATCCGCGCTCATGCGTGCTGGTCGTCGCGATTTCGGGAAAGCAGGCAGGGTTCCTTATCGACGAGGTGAATGACATCGTCGTCATTCAGCAAAATGCGATCCAGCCCGCGCCCGATGTTGAAATTCAGGAAGCGAATGTGATTTCCGGTCTGGTTCAGGTGCCCCAGCGCGCGACCGATGGCGGCGAGGACACCCATTCGATGGTCCTGCTGCTCGATCTCGACGCGCTGGCGATCACCCGCCACCTTGATCTGGCCGCCTGAGCCATGGCGAGTCTCGCCCCCGATTCCAATGGCACCGCGCTCTCCGACGGCGCACCCGCGCTTGGCGACGCCGATTTCGCTCGGGTCGCACGGATCATGCAGTCCGACGCCCGGATCCACCTGACCGAGGTCAAGAAGACACTTGTCCATTCGCGCCTCAGCCGTCGGCTGCGCAAACATGGCCTGGCCGGGTTCAAGGCGTATCTGGATATGGTCGAGGCGGATGCGGACGAACGGCGTGAAATGGTCACCGCGCTGACAACCAACCACACCCATTTCTTTCGCGAGGATCATCATTTCGACCATTTGCGCGAAGAATTGCTGCCGCGCCTGAAGGCCGATACCAGCCGCACGCCGGTTCGGATCTGGTCGTCGGCCTGTTCCAGCGGGGAAGAGGTCTACACCATCGCGATGTGCCTGCTGGGCACCGATCGTTCGCACGCCCAATGGATGAACGGGCGCGATGTGAAGCTTCTCGCCACCGACCTTTCGGAACCGGTGGTGAACGCAACGCGTGAAGCGCTGTATTCCGAATCCACCGTCGCGCCGGTTCCCGACGCCTATCGCAACCTGTGGATGCAGCAGGAGGACGGCGGCTATCGCATGGCGCCGGCCGTTCGGGCGCTCGTCACCGCCAGAGTGCTGAACCTGTTCCATCAATGGCCGATGCGGATGCGCTATGACGCGATCTTCTGCCGCAACGTCATGATCTATTTCGACGACGATGCCAAAGCGGAACTGGAAGCGAAGCTGGTCGACATGCTGAAGCCCGACGGGTTCCTGTATATCGGTCATTCGGAGCGGCTGATCGGCCCGGCGGCGGAAAAGATGACGCCGTGCGGCAACACGATCTATCGCCTGGCGGGAGCGCACTGATGCAGCCGGTCCGCACCCTTATCGTGGACGACAGCGCGGCGATCCGCGCGACGCTCGCCCATATTTTCAAGTCCGACCCGGAAATCGAGGTCGTCGGCATGGCGCCCGAACCGCATAGCGCGCGGACGATGATCAAGGAGTTGAACCCCGACGTCATCACGCTGGATGTCGAAATGCCGGGAATGGACGGCCTGTCCTTCCTCGAACGCATCATGCGACTGCGCCCGATGCCGGTGGTGATGTGCTCCTCGCTCACCGCCGCGGGGGCCGAGGTCACGATCGAGGCGCTTCGCCTGGGTGCGGTCGATTGTATCGCCAAACCCACCGGCGGACCGGCCGAACTCGAGGCGAGCGCTGCGCTGCTTTGCCGGACGGTGAAGAATGCAGCCCGGTCGAGCACGCGCCCTGCGCGTGAACCCGCGCCTGCACACGGCCATGCGAACGGACCTGGCCATGGCGGCAAGTTTCGCGACGTCATCATCGCGATCGGCGCATCGACCGGCGGCGTAGAAGCACTGTTCCACGTCCTGTCGTCCTTTCCCGAAAACTGCCCGCCGACCCTGGTCGTCCAGCACATGCCGGCGGCCTTTACCGGCAGTTTCGCCGACCGGCTCAACCGGTCCTGCCCGCCGAATATCGTCGAAGCGCGCGATGGCCAGCCGATCGTGCCGGGAACCGTCTATATTGCACCGGGAGGCACACATCACATGACGCTTCACGGTGGCCTTGGCGGGCACGTCCGACTGATCGAAAGCGATCCGGTCGGCGGACATCGTCCCTCGGTCGATACCCTTTTCCGCTCCGTCGCGAGCAGCGGCGCACCCTCGGTCGGTGCGCTATTGACCGGGATGGGCGCGGATGGCGCGCAAGGGCTGCTGGAAATGCGGCAGGCGGGCGCGCCGACCTTTGGCCAGACGCGCGAAAGCTGCGTCGTCTGGGGAATGCCACGCGCGGCGCTGGAGCTGGGCGCGGTGCAATCTGAAATCAGTCTGTCCGGTATGGCGGGATCAATCCTGTCCGCCTGCAGCGGCCAGAATCGGGAGCGTTGAATGCCTGCTGCCTCTCAAATCCGGGTGATGGTCGTGGACGACCAGGCCAGTATGCGAGCGATGATCCGTCGCGCGTTGCAGGATTTCGGTTTCAAGGATGTACGGGACAAGCCGACGGCGACCGAGGCACTTCCCGCCATCAAGACCGATCGGGTCCACCTCGTCATCTCCGACTACAACATGCCGGAAATGGACGGCCTCGCCTTTCTGGAAGCGGTGCGCAAGGACGACGTTCTCGCCAAAACCGTGTTCATCATGCTGACCGGTTCCTCCGACCGGGAGGTGGTGCAGAAAGCGGCTGCGCTGGGCGTCAACAACTATCTGGTCAAACCCTTCGCCCCGGCGGCGCTGAAGGAGAAGATCGAACGCGTCTTCGGCGCGCTTACCTGAGGAAGCACCAGCGTTGCGCACGATCCCGATCATCCAGGGCGAACATGCCGTAGTGAAGGACGCCGACACCGTCATTTCGACGCTGCTCGGCTCCTGCATCGCGGTGTGCCTGCACGATGCCGAGGCGCGGCTTGGCGGGATGAATCACTTCCTGCTGGGCGAACCCAGCCCCGAACACACGCTGAGCGAACTGGATTTGCAGCGGTACGGTGTGCACGCGATGGAAGTGCTTATCAACGCGACGATGAAAGCAGGGGCGAACCGCCAGAACCTGCGCGCGCACCTGTATGGCGGCGCAAATATCATCGCCGGGCTTGGCGGGATCGGGACGGCGAACGCGGCCTTCGCCAAGCGCTTTCTGGAGACCGAAGGGATAGCCATCGGCCATGTCGACACTGGCGGCACGCGCGCGCGTAAGGTGGAGTTCCGCCCGTTCGACGGGAAGATCCGCGCACGCTGCGTCTCCGACGCCCCGCCGCCGCCCAAACCCGACCCGACGCCCGAACATGGCGGCGAGATCGAGCTTTTCTGAGGGAAACCATGACGATGACCCAAGACAGCGCTTCGGCACCCCCCTCGCCAACGGGCGAAGCCACCGACCGGTTGGTCGGACTGTTGCACAATGCGATCGCCGACGAACTTCGCCATGCCCGGCTGATGATCGAGGAACTGGCGGCGTTGCTGATCACCGACGAACATTTCGTCGAACGCTATGTCGACAAGCTGCAGACTTTCGACCTGCTCGCGCAATATGCCGAGGAGAACGCCGCGATACTGGAACGGCTGGCCAATGGCCTGCCTTCGGACGAGGCGATCGCGCCGGTGCGCCTTACCGCGGTTCACGATCGGCTGCACGCCGCGCTGGGCCGGGGCTGATAGGCAATGGCGAGCCGCGCCTCCAACGATCGCCCGATCGTCATCCGCAGGGTCAAAAAGATCAGCGGGGGGCATCATGGCGGCGCGTGGAAAGTCGCATATGCCGATTTCGTGACGGCGATGATGGCATTCTTCATGCTGTTATGGCTGATCGGCAATCCCGATAAGGAAAAGCTGAAAGGGCTTGCCGAATATTTCACCCCGGTCACCACGTCGGGCGAAAGCGTTGGCGGCGAAGGCCATGCGCGCGATGCCGATTCCGATGCCCCCCGCCCGACCGGCGTCCCGGCGATGAACGCGCAGACCACCGGCGTTTCGCGCGGCGGCAGCGCCAATATCCCGGACGCTTCGCTGCGCGTGCTTGCGCAGGAATTGCGGATCGCGCTCGATGCGCAGCCAACCGACAGCACCAACAAGACCAGCAAGGTCGAAACCGATTCCGACGCGCTGCGCATCACGCTGATGGACAGCACGAAATTGCCGATGTTCCGGCCCGCGACCGCCCAGCTTAACGACTTTGCGCGCAAGCGACTCGAACTGGTCGGGGAAAAGCTGGCCAAATCGGGCGCGCGGCTTACCGTCGAAGGCCATACCGACGGGATCGGCGGCGACAGCGAAGCGAACTGGAAGCTGTCGGGCGAACGCGCGCTTGCCGCGCGCCGGGCATTGATTGCGGGCGGCATCACGGCGGACCGGATCGCGGGCGCGGTCGCCATGGGGGGCAGCCAGCCGCTTTATCCCGATCAGCCGGACCGGGCGGAGAACCGTCGCATCACCATCATCGTAAAGGGTGAGGCACCGTCGCTTCCCACCGATGCAAGTTTCCGGTTCTGAGCGCGATGAAGAAATTGCTGCTCCCTCTGATACTTGTCCTGCTGGGCGCCGGCGTCGGCGCGGGAAGCGGTTATGGTGCCAACCTGCTGCTCGGCGCGCCGCAAGGCGGTGCCGAAAGCCAGGCGGAGGTCAAAACCGTGTTCGTCCCCCTGCCCCGAATGGTCGCGCCGCTGGTGCTGGCCGACGGGCACCTTTCGGGCTATGCTGCGTTTGAACTTCAACTGGAAGTCGGTGAGGATGATGCCGAGCGGGTCACGCAACGGTTGCCGTTTTTGCAACACGCGATCAACCTGCGCACCTATCGCACCCCGATCGCAGCGGGGGTCGACGGCGCCATTCCCGATATCGACAAGTTTCGCCGTGTCGTCATGGATGCAGCGAAGGAGAGCATGGGGCCAGGTACGGTTCGCCGTGTAGCGGTGACCCAGGCCGTGCCGGACTGAAGGAGGCACAGGATGGCGAATGTCGATGCGTCCCAGCACCCGGAACCGGAGTCCGGGAATGACCCGCAGGATCGCCGCGCCGATGGCGAAAAACGGCTGGTCACCACCTTGCTCGTCGCCCATTTGCTGACGCCCAGGGATGACGGTCTATGTCGCGTGCGAAATATATCCAGCGGCGGTGCACGGCTTGAAACGCCGATGCCACTACGTCCGGGTGACGAAGTGCGCGTGGAACTTCGCGGAGAGATCGCATTGGTCGGGCATATCTGCTGGACCAGCCCGGGAGCGGCGGGGATGCAATTCACCGCGCCGGTCGATACCGATATGGTCCTGCACGGAAGCGAAGCCGGCGTGCAATGGCATCACCGGATGCCGCGAATCCCTACCCAATGCCCGGTGACCGCACGTCAGCACGGCCGCATCGTCCATGCCGACATGATGGATATCAACCCGTGTGGGGCGCGGCTTACCAACCTGCAATTGCCGCTCGCCGACGGACTGTTCACGCTGAACATCCCGCAGCTCGATCCCGTCGAGGGCACGATACGCTGGCGCAAGGAAGAATCGGCGGGGGTTCGCTTCACCCGTCCGATTCCTTTTTCCGTGCTTGCCGGCTGGCTGCACTATTCGCCGGCGCGCTTCGCGCTGCGCTGACGGTCAGCCCGTTCCGAAACTTCGGATCAGGCTGCCCGCGACCAGCGCCCAGCCGTCGACCAGCACGAAGAATATGATTTTGCATGGCATCGAAATTGTCACCGGCGGCAGCATCATCATACCCATCGCCATCAGCACTGCCGACACCGCCAGATCGATGACCAGGAAGGGCAACAGCAGCAGGAAGCCGATTTCGAACGCGCGGCGCAGTTCGGAGATCATGAAAGCCGGAACCAGCGTGCCGAGCGAGATGTCGGCCCGGCTCTTGGCGGGTTCCTGCGACAATTCGTTGAACATCGCCAGATCGTCTTCGCGCACCTGGCCCAGCATGAATTCGCGAAACGGTTCCGAAGTGCGTTCGAACGCCGTGCTCTCGTCAATCTCCCCCTGCGTATAGGGCTGAACGCCGGCGTCCCAGGCGCGTTCGAAGGTCGGCGCCATCACAAAGATCGACAGGAAGAGGGCCAGGCTGATGATCACCGGGTTCGGCGGCACGCCCTGCGCACCCAGCCCGGTGCGCAGCAGCGACAGCGCGACCACGATCCGGGTAAAGGACGTAACGGTCATCAAAATGCCCGGGGCAAGGCTGAGCACCGTCAGCATCGCGACCAGACCGATCGCGCGCGTGCTCATCGACCCGCCGCCGCCCAGCAGCGAATCCTGCGCCAGCGCCACATTGGGGACGAGCAGCCACGCGGCGGTCAGCGCCGCCTTCATTGCATGTTTCATGGTATTCAGCCCCGCGGGTCGTCAGCGCGTTCGAAGCGCGGCAGAAAATCGGGAAATGCGCGTCCGTACCCGGCGGGATTCGCGGCGGTTTCGACCACCATATTGCCTTCGGGCGCGAGCAGGATGAGATGTTCCGCCCCATCGCGACGGATAAGCGCCACCGCGCGCCGCTGATCGATCGAAAGCCGTTCGACCAGCTCCAGTCGCCGGATGCGGTCACCGCCGCCGATCCGCGCGGGCAATTTCAGATCATAACGGCGCACCGCCCACAGCGCGCCCGCAAGCCCGCCCAGCACCAGCGCCAGCGCACCGAACATGCGCAGCAGTTCGAACAGGTTCATATCGTGGCGCCCTTTGGCATGACCTCGGTGATCTCCACCGACATGCGCTCGCCCTCGACCAGCACATGGCCCTTGGCGACCAGCGTGCCGTTTACGAATATAAGCGTCGGATCGTCCTGACCGCTGTCGAACGCGATCATCGCGCCGCGGCTCATTTTTAGCACCTGCCGGATCGGCAACTGGGTCGAACCCAACACGATCGACATGTCCACCGATATGTCTTCCAATACGGACATTGGCTGCACCTCCTGTATGCGCAAATTTATAGGAGGAAATTTCAGGCCTCCGGTCCGGGGTAGGAAAAACTTGCCTATGATGGGGGTGTCGGCGGCAATCCCTGCCTGCCGAGATGGGGACGATCCTATTATGGACCTGAAGACTTCGGTTTCGGTATCGGCCACGGGACTGCGCGCGCAATCGCTCAGAATGCGCGTGATCGCCGAAAACCTGGCGAACCAGGACTCCGTTTCCGATACGCCCGGCGGCGCGCCTTACCGGCGCAAGGTCGCGACCTTTCAGGCCGAACTGGACCGCGCGACCGGCGGCACCGGCGTCGCCGTGAAACGGGTGACGACCGACCGGTCGGACTTCACCCGCGTCTATCAGCCTGGCCATCCCGCCGCCGATGGCGACGGATATGTTCTGAAGCCCAATGTGAACGGGCTGGTCGAAGCCGCCGATATGAAGGCCGCGCAGCGCGCCTATGAAGCCAATCTTAGCGCCATCGAAGCCGCCAAGGGCATGACGATGCGCACCATCGATCTGATGAAATAAGGAAACAGCCTAATGTCGATTGGAGCTTTGGACGCGGCCGGCGCATACGGCCGCGCGGCCGGCCTTGCGCCTGTAACAACCCGCCCCGGCGGCGTCGCCGACACCGGCGCGAGCGGCGAAGCGGGCGGCTTTGGCCAGATGGTGCAATCCATGGTTGAACAGACCGCGGGAAATCTGCACGCGGCCGAAACCGCTTCGTCGAAACAGGTCGCCGGCAAGGGCGATCTTATCGACGTGGTGACGGCGATGGGCGCGGCGGAAATGGCGCTGGATACCGTCGTCGCGGTGCGCGACAAGGTCGTCGGCGCCTATTCCGAAATCATGCGCATGCAGATTTAAGCGCGGTTCAAAAACCATGGACGCCGCAACCGCCATCGAACTCGCCCGCGCAGCACTGGTGCTGACGCTGACCATCGCCGGACCGCTGTTGTTCGGCGCGCTGATCACCGGTGTCGTCATCGGCCTGATGCAGGCGCTGACACAGGTGCAGGAACAAACGCTTACCTTCGTGCCGAAGATTCTGGTGATGGGCGTCGTGCTTCTGCTGTCGCTGCCGATGATGGGCAGCGCGCTGGGGCAGTTCATGGCGCTTGTCAGCGATCACATCGTCACCGGTCGATAGGGGCGGCAATGTTTGCCGATCTGCCACTGTACGTCACCGCGTTCTTCCTGCTGTTCGCGCGGGTCGGATCAGTGATCGCGCTGCTTCCCGTATTTTCGGAAGACGGCATTCCGAACCAGATACGCCTGCTCGCGGCCGGTGCCATGACGCTTGCGCTCTGGGCGCTGCTTTCCGGCAAGGTAATGCCCCTCGCCCGGCAGGGGGATGCGGTTTTCGTCGGCGCGCTGTTCGCCGAACTGATGGTCGGGCTCTCGCTCGGCCTCGTCATGCGGTTGATGTTTCAGGCGATCACGATCGCGGGGTCGATCATGAGCCTGAATATCGGCCTGTCGATGGCGATGATGTTCGATCCCGCGCAGGCGAGCCAATCGGCGATCCTGTCGCGCTTCATCGCCGTAGCCGCCGCCGTGGTGTGCATGGCGATGCACGTCCATCACCTGTGGATCGGCGCGCTTATCAAATCCTATGGCCTGTTTCCGGTCGGCGCGCTGCCCAACGCATCCGATTTCGCGCAGCTTGCCATTCGCGTGTCGGGCGATGCGCTGACGCTTGGCCTGTCGCTCGCGGCGCCGGTCGTCGTCTATGCGATCGTCTTTAACGTGGTGCTGGGCCTGTCGGCGCGGATCGCGCCTGCGATTCAGGTATTCTTCATCGCCCAGCCGCTGAACCTGCTGCTGGGCATAACCATCACCGCGAGCGTGCTGGGCAGCGTGCTGATCGCGTTCGCCAATGCCCAGGCGGCATGGCTGAACAACGGCTGGGGCTGATCGGATGGCCGAGGAACCCGACAAGGACCAGAAAACAGAAGATCCGACACCAAAGCGGCTGGAGGATGCGCGCAAGAAGGGCGACACGGCCACCGCGCAGGAGGTTCGCCACGCCGCGATGTTCGCCGCACTGCTGGTCGCGGTCGCCTTTATCGGCACTTATGTGGTCAATTCGCTGGCGCAGAAAATGGCCGTGCTGTGGGACCGCGCCGAAACCTTTCGCATCACGCCCGATGGCGTACAGTCGCTCGCCGCGACGCTGTTCGGCGCGCTGGCGATCACCGTGCTGCCACTGCTCGCCGCGATGGTCGCTTTCGCCATTATGGGCGGCCTGCTTCAGGGACCGCCTACAATATCCTGGTCGCGATTGCAGCCCAAATGGTCCAAACTGTCACCGGTTTCAGGCGCAAAGCGTCTGTTCGGCCCACGCGCTTTTGTCGATTTCGGCAAGACGCTTGCCAAGCTGATCGCGGTCGTTCTGGTGGGCGGTTTCGTGGTGCGCCCGTTCCTGCCGGGGTTCAATTCGATGGTGGGGCTGGACCCCGTCGGCATCGCAGGACTGACGCACAACATCATTGTCGCGGTGCTTCGCGCGGTGGTGGTGCTGGTCGCCGCGATCGCCATTTTCGACGTTTTTTATCAGCGCCACAGCTGGTTCAAGAAGCTGCGCATGTCACGGCAGGAGGTCAAGGACGAGCACAAGGATCAGGAAGGCGATCCGCAGATAAAGGCGAAAATACGCCAGATCGGCATGCAGCGTTCGCGCCGCCGGATGATGGCCGCCGTACCAAAGGCAAGCGTGGTCATCACCAACCCGACCCATTTCGCGGTCGCGCTGCAATATGATCACGGGGCGATGGCAGCGCCCGTGGTGGTGGCCAAGGGCACCGACGAGGTTGCGCTGAAAATCCGCACCATCGCCACCGAAGCGGGCGTACCGCTGGTCGAGAACCGCCCGCTTGCCCGCGCGCTTCATGCCAGCGCCGAAATCGACCGGCCGATCCCGGTCGAACATTATGCGGCGGTCGCCGAAATCATCAGCTATGTCATGAAGCTGGCGCGCGAACGCCAGGGCGGCTGACGAAGCAGGCTGCGGAAAAGCGCTGCTGGGGCGAAGGCGAAACCGCTATCGGCGGCGCCGGTCACACCAGCCGGTCGTGCCGCGCCAGTTCGACCTTCACCCGCAATTCGACATCGCGGGCAAGCTGCTGAAGCTGCGGATTGTCGGGCATCGAAAATTCCGCCACCCATTGTTCGAGCGCTTCGAGCACTTCAGCTTCGCTTGCGCCGCCAAGGCTTGCATCGTGCAGCCGCTCCAGCAGGCCAAGCCCTTTGTCCACCCGCTTCGCCTCCTGCTTGCGGCGCTGTTGCGGGGATTCGTTCATCGCAGCGACCGCGATCAGGACCTGAACCGACGTCGCCGCCTGAAGCGACGGGCCGGGGGTCTGCGGCGGCGCTTCCGGCCCCGCAAGTGCCGTTCCGGGCAAGCGAAAGGACGTGTCGGTGCGCGACAGTGCGTTGAGCACCGCCCGGACCGGCAACGAAATTCCCTCCACGCGCATCGCTATCACTTCCTTTGCACCCGCAAACCGGCAGGCCCTTCTTCCTTCTATAAGACAAAAGACCACAAATCGGAGCGTTGCAGAGGGGAATATGCGCCTGATCCTGACAATATTGGCGATGGGAGCGATGGGGCTGATGCCGCTGAACGCGCTTGCCCGCCCCGCCGAGCACCGCATCAAGGACATTGTCGATATCGAAAATGTCCGTTCGAACCAGCTTGTCGGCTATGGCCTGGTCGTCGGCCTTGCCGGCACCGGCGATCGCACGCGCAACACGCCCTTCACCGAGGAATCGATACAGGCGATGCTGGAGCGCATGGGCGTGAACGTGCGCGGCGCGCAGTTGAAAACGCAGAATGTCGCTGCCGTATCGATCACCGCCACGATGCCACCCTTCGCCCGCTCCGGCTCCACCATCGACGTTAACGTCGCCGCACTGGGCGATGCCACCAGTCTTCAGGGCGGCATGCTGATCGCCTCTTCGCTGCGCGCGCTTGACGGGCAGGTCTATGCCGTGGCGCAAGGCCCCGTCGCCGTTTCGGGGTTCAAGGTGCAGGGCGCGGCGGCCAGTGTTTCGCGCGGCGTTGCGACCTCTGCCCGGATCGCCGGCGGCGCGATCGTTGAGCGCGAGGTGCCGTATGCGCTGCGTTCCGCGCAGACGCTGAAACTCGCGCTTAAAAATCCCGACTTCACCACCGCGAACATGATCGCCGCCGCGATCAATACGCGCTTTACGGGAACCGCTTCGGTGCTTGATCCCGGTACGGTCGAAATCGGGCCGGGCGCGGGATTTCAGGGGTCAGTCGTCGACCTGATGGCGATGGTGGAAAATCTGCCCGTTACCGTGGACCAGCCCGCACGCGTGGTCGTGAACGAGGCATCGGGCACCGTCGTCATGGGCGCGGATGTGCGCATCAGCCCCGTCGCCATCGCACAGGGCGGCCTGACGATCAGCGTCACCGAAACGCCCATGGTGTCGCAGCCTGGCCCGTTTTCGAACGGACAAACCACCACCGTGCCGCGCACGTCGATCGGCATCGACGACGGATCGGGCCGTTCGCTGGGGATGCTGGGCGGTGAAACCTCGCTCTCCTCACTGGTCGCGGGCCTGAACGCGCTTGGCGTCAGCCCGCGCGACCTCATCACCATTCTTCAGTCGATCAAGAGCGCCGGTGCGCTACAGGCCGATATCGAGGTGCAATAATGGATCCCGTAACGCCCCTGCCCGCCGTTTCGACGCGCCCCGCGGTCAACCCGCGCGATGAAAAGACGGCGAAGGAATTCGAAGCCGTGTTCATCGGCCAGATGACCCAGCTCATGCTGGAAAGCGTCGAACAGGGCGAATTTTCCGGCGGGCATGGCGAGGAAATGTTTCGCGGCGTGCTGGCCGAGAAAATGGGTAGCGCGATCGCCGATCGCGGCGGACTGGGCCTCGCTCCGGCGGTGCTCGATCAGATTATCAAGATGCAGGGAGGAACCCCCGATGGCCATTGAACTGCTTGACCTGATACTGTCGATGGCGCGCATTACCGAAGAGGAAACCGACCTGCTGCTCGACAATGCGCCGCGTCAGCAGATCGACGAAGTCGTTCGCGACAAGATCCGCCTTGCCAGCGCGCTCGATGCACGGCTCGCAAAACTGGAACGCGAAACGCCGGGCTGGCGCGAAACGATCGATACGGACCTTCGACAATCGCTGGCCGACGCATCGCAGCGGCTCGCGACCAGCGCCAAGGCGAACGCCACCGCACTGGAGCGGAAAATCGCGCTGGCCGAGGACCTGATAATTGCCATCGAACAGGACCACCGTAAGCGGCAGGGCAGCAGTTCGTCCTATTACGGTGCGGGCGGCGTGATGCAGCGCACCGACCTGCCCAGCCCGATCGCGATCAACACGCGGTTATAGGCGCGGCTTACGGAAGCGGCTGGACCACCGGCCTGGCGCGGGCGAACACGGTTTCGCCCGGAGCGGCGAACGCCACGCCGTTGCGGATCACCATGTTGAACCGCGCGCTTTCATAATCGCTCGCCTCGGCGATCAGCACCGGCGGCGGCTGGCGAAGCCGGTCGGGCAACGCGCCGGGGATGCGCTGATCGGTCACCGTCACATGCGCACCGGTACGGGTGATATCGTACAACCGCCGGGCAAAGGCGCGCGGCATGCGAATGCACCCATGCGATGCGGGATAGCCCGGCAGATACCCGGCGTGCATCGCAATCCCGCTCCATGTCAGCCGCTGCATATATGGCATCGGCGCATCGGAATAGAGATTCGAGCGGTGAAATTCCTGCTTTTCCAATATGGTGAAATCGCCGGTCGGCGTGGGCTTGCTGCGGCGCCCGGTCGAAACGCTGGTCGCGCCGATCAGGTCACCGTCGCGATAGACGAACATCCGCTGCATCGGCAGCGAAATGACGATTTCGATCCGGCCGGAGCCATCGGCCCCATCGGCCCAGCGAGATTGCCCGTTCTTCAACGACAGGCTGGCCGCATCCAGTGTTTCGGCCGCCCGCGCGTGTGCCGGACACAGCCCGGTCATCGACGCGGCGACCGCGATCAACAGCGCGAACAGGGCACGATGCAAGGCGAATCTCCGGTAAAATTTGCGTGGACGAGCCAAGTATATGGTTAACAGAATGAAAAGGAAGCCGTCGGACAGTCCCCTGTCGGGACTCTCACATGGACGAATCGTGCCTTGATCGAGCCGTGTTGCGGAACGAACCGCTGAAATCGCGCCGCATCCTGCTATAAGGACTTGCAAATAAGGGGGACAGAGTCGGGGGACGAAGTCCATGAATACATTTGATAATGCGCGCTCACGTCGCGCTTTTCTTCGGTCGGGTCTCACGCTGGGTTCGGCCATGGTGCTGGGCAGTTGCGCCAGTCAGGTTATCGGCGACAAAACCGCGATGACCGGTCCGGCGATCAACCCGCGTATGCCCAAGGCACCGGTGCCGCCCGCACCACAAACGGCGTCCGCTATCGCCAAGGCGCCGACCGCACCCAGGGGCGTGCGGCCCGAATTGTTTCAGCGCGCGCTCGCCGCACTGGATTCGCACGGCGACCGGATCGCCAAGCGCGATGTAATCGCACTTGCCGATTTTACGCCGTTTTCAGCCAAGCCGCGGCTTCAGGTCATCAATCTGGAAGATGGCACGATGCACGAAATGCTGGTCGCGCATGGCAGCGGGTCGGACCCGTCACACAGCGGCTATCTGCACAGCTTTTCGAATGTGCCCAATTCCAATTCGACCAGCGAGGGCGCGTTCCTGACGTCGAACTTCTATGTCGGTAAGCATGGCAAGTCGCAGCGTCTCGATGGTCTGGATCCGACAAACAACAATGCCCGCGCCCGCGCGATCGTCATTCACGGCGCATGGTATGCCAATGCCGACATGATCGAAAAGCATGGCATGCTGGGCCGCAGCCAGGGTTGTTTCGCGGTAGGCGAACCGCATCGCGACAAGGTGTTCGCGATGCTGGGCGAAGGTCGGCTGCTGTTCGCGGGCAAGGTCTGATCCCAATCCGCCGTTGATCCGAAGTCAGGACGGCCGCGCCCTTCCGCTTTCGTGAAGTTGGCGCCATTGCCCTCACGACCGCCGAAACGGTTGCGCGCCGCGGTCATTTTGATGGTATCGGTTGCGGAAAGATCCGGATCACCGCAATCCGGGTCGCCTTTGAAGATTCCGCAACGGGCGATTTGATGACCACCCACCCTTTTTTCGCGCTTCACCGCCATGGTTTCGTCCGGGTCGGCGCATGCACACCGATCGCGACGGTAGGCGATGCGCGGGCCAACGCCGATGCCACGATCGCGCTGGCCAAACAGGGCGACGATGCGGGGGCGGACCTGCTGGTCTTTCCCGAACTCAACCTTTCATCCTACGCCATCGACGACCTGCATTTGCAGGACGCGCTATGCGATGCGAGCGAGGCGGCGCTGACGCGCGTGGTGGAAGCGAGCGCCACGCTGAAACCGGTGCTGCTCGTCGGCGTGGCGCTTCGCCGCAATTCGCGGCTGTATAACTGCGCCGTCGCGATCGCGCGCGGACGCATTCTGGGTGTGGTTCCCAAAAGCCATTTGCCCAATTACCGCGAATATTACGAAAAGCGCTGGTTCGCCCCCGGCGCGGGCGTAACCGGCCTGACGATTGACGTTGCCGGACAAAGCGCACCGTTCGGCACCGACCTGATCTTCGCCGCCACGGACCTGCCCGATTTTCTCTTTCATGCCGAAATCTGCGAAGATTACTGGGCGGCGATTCCGCCCTCCACCCATGGCGCGCTTGCCGGGGCGACGATCCTCGCCAATCTGTCGGCCTCGAACATCACCATCGGAAAGGCGCGCGAACGCGCCATGCTCGCCGCGTCGCAATCGGCGCGAGCGGTTGCGGCCTATGTCTATTCGGCAGCGGGACCGGGCGAAAGCACCACCGACCTGGCATGGGATGGTCAGGGCATGATCCACGAACTTGGCGAACCGCTTGCCATGTCCGATCGGTTCGACCTGGCGACCGAAATCGTGTTCGCCGATGTGGATGTCGAACGCATCCGGCTCGAACGGATGCGCATGGGCACGTTCAACGACGCGGCAATCGCGGCGGGACACCCGGAAACGCGCTTTCGCCGGATCGGCTTCGCCCATGCGCCGACGATGGATGACATCGGGCTGAAGCGCCCGGTCCGGCGCTTTCCCTTCGTCCCCAACACGCCCGAAAAGCTGGATGAGGACTGCTATGAAGCCTTCAACATCCAGGTGGAGGGACTGCGCAAGCGGATCGTTGCATCGGGCGCGAAGCGGATCGTCATCGGCGTTTCGGGGGGGCTGGATTCGACCCATGCGCTGATCGTCGCGGCCAAGGCGTTCGATCGCATGGGTCGCGATCGCAAGGACATATTGGGGTTCACCATGCCCGGCTTCGCGACCAGCGGTTGGACGAAGGACAATGCCTGGGCGCTGATGGATTCGCTTGGCATCACCGGAGCGGAGATCGATATCCGCCCGCCCGCAACGCGAATGCTGGAGGATATCGGGCATCCGTTCGCCAGTGGCGAACCGGTCCACGATATAACATTCGAAAATGTGCAGGCGGGGCTTCGCACCGATTACCTGTTCCGCCTTGCCAATCAGCGCGAAGGTTTCGTGCTGGGCACGGGCGACCTTTCGGAAATGGCGCTTGGCTGGTGTACCTATGGCGTGGGCGACCAGATGAGCCATTATGCCGTCAATACCGGCGTTCCCAAGACGCTGATCCAGTATCTGATCCGCTGGTGCATCGCCAGCGGGCAATATGACGATGCGACGCATCGCGTGCTCGCCGCGATCCTCGACACCGATATTTCCCCCGAACTGGTTCCCCCCGGCGAGGATGGCGCGATCCAGAAGACCGAGGAGAAGATCGGCCCCTATGAACTGAACGATTTTTTCGCGCATCACATCGTGCGCTTTGGGTTGAAGCCCTCAAAAGTCGCGTTTCTTACGTGGCACGCCTGGCGCGATGCGGATGAAGGGCGTTGGCCGATCGGCTTTCCCGATCATCTTCGCCATGACTATTCGCTGGAAGAGATCGCCAAATGGCTGCGCGCATTTCTATGGCGCTTTTTCCAGACTAGCCAGTTCAAACGCTCCGCCATCCCCAATGGGCCGAAAGTGTCGAGCGGGGGCGCGTTGTCGCCGCGCGGCGACTGGCGCGCGCCGTCGGACGGGACCGCGCGGCTATGGATCGAGGAACTGGAAGCGGCGCTGCCCGACTGAACGAAGCGCGCCACGTCCCGCGCGCGTTGCCGCTATTCCTTGCCCAACACCTGCTTCAGCTTCGCTGCCCATTGCTGGCTGTCGATTTCGGTCAGCAATGCGCGATTGAGCGGTTCGCGCAGACTGCTCTGTTGCGGCAGGGCAAAGGCATAGTCCTGCCGCCCGAACGTCCCCTGCACCATGCGCAGCCCCTTGCCCGCATCGCCTTCGCGAAAGAGATAGGCGAGCAACGGCCGATCATAGACGAAGGCGTCGATCTTGCCGTCGCGCACGGCCTTCAACCCCGCTGCTATCGACCCTTCATCCTGAAACCCCAGCCCGCGATCGTGCAGCCAGTCCTCAGCCGCCGATCCACGGATCGACCCGATGGTACTTCCCGACAGGTCGTCGGGGCCGCTGATCCGTCCGGTAAGGCGTCCTTCGGTCAGCGACGAGGCTATCATGCCGGTAAAGGTCGAAATGATGATGATCGCGCCGAACATCCAGATCAGCGCCAGTGCCTTGCCCGCCCAACTTCGCGGCGCCTTGTCGCCATAGCCGACGGTGGTCATGGTGACGGCGGAAAACCACATGCCCGATGCGATGCCGCGCACCGTGCCGCCGCCGAATTCGTCTTCATTATGCCGCCGCTCGGCCAGCCAGAAGAGCAGGCCGATCACCGCGAGCAGCGCCAGCAACGCCAACACCGCCTGCAAAAAACTCCATGTGAAAAAGTTTCTGAGCAGCAGCAGCCAGCTTGGCGGCGCCTTTCCCACCACGATGCCGAAACCGGTGGTGTGGAACGGATGGGTGAAATCGACTTTCTGCTCTCGCTGCGGCGTCACCGTCAGTGCGCCGATGCTGAGGTCATACCGGCCGTCCGCGACCCCATCGACCATGCCTTTCAGGTCGGTGCCGACGATTCGATATTGCAGATTTTGTTGACGCGCGATGTCGCGCCACAGATCGATAGCCAGGCCATGCCATTCGCCGTCATCGCCCTTCATGACGAAGGGCGGCGCTTCACGCGTCGCGACCGTCAGCGTTCCGGCGGGCGACGGCGCGTCCTGCGCGAACGCCGGCACCGCCAAAAAACTGAGAAGAACGACCAGCGGAGCGAGACACCAGCGAGGCGATCGGGAGACATGGGTCATCGTGCAAATATTACGGCACGCAGTCCAACTGTCCACCATGGCGTCACGCTTCGCCGCCCAGCGCCAGCAGTGCGAAAGTGGCGAGCCAGTGCGACCCCATATAGCTGTCGGCGAGATGCGGCAGGCTTTGCGATAGATGGGACGCGGCGGCCTCCCGCGCTACGTGGATCGTCGCGTGGCCGGGCGGCAGCGTGTCGCCGATCAGTCGCCAGCACCATGCCCGCGACAGGTTCAGCCCGTCGAGATGCACCATCTTCGCGTCGTCGCGGTCCGGCGGCGTGACGGGGACGAACAGCGTTCGCGGTTCGCGATCGCCACTGCGGGGCAGGAAGCCATCGAACCAGTCCGTGAATTGGCTCACCGGTAACAATCGCGCCATCAACGCCGCTTCGATCAGCGCAGGCGACAGAAACGCATCACCGTCCGGTTCCCATGCCTGACAATCACGATCCGCGCCGAACCAGTCGGCCGCACGCGTTTCGATCGTTTGCGCCAGCGCTTCGTTTCCACGTTTCGCCCAGTGATGCGCGAGCAGCATGGCGAAGGCGCTGTTGCCGTGCGCACCCTGCCGCAACGGGTGCGACAATCGGGTCAGATACGCCGCCATGCGCTTCGCCAGCAAATCCGCCAGCGGCGCGAGCGTCGCCGCCCAGCGCCGTTCGGAGTGACACCGCGCCTCGCCATGCAGCGCGAGCAGCCATGCCCAGCCATAGGGCCGCTCGAACGTCGCCGCCCCTGCCCGGTCGAACATCGCGATCTCGCCCGCGATAGCATCCGCGGTAAGGGTCCGATCCGCCAGCGATGCGATGGCCCCGGCCTGTTCCAGGTCCGGAACACGGCGAAGCAAATGCAGCACCTGCCACCAGCCATGCACGCAGCTATGCCAGTCATAGCTTCCGTAAAAAGCGGGGTGCAGTGCATCGGGCGGCATCAGGTCTTCCGGGCCATATGCCACATGCCCCGGCTTCCACGGCCAGCGCCGGGTAAGGTTCGCCAGCGTCAGCGCGGCAAATCGTTCGGCATCCTGCCGTTCAAGCTGCGTCACGTCGCGCCATACCCTCCGCCGCCCGGCGTCTTCACAACGAAAACATCGCCGGGCAGCATATCGACGCCGGCGGTGCCGGGCAATCGCTCGACCCTCGCATCGGCACGCTCGACACTGTTTTCGCCGCATGCCCCGTTGCCGCCGCCTGCCAGTCCGAACGGCGGCACCCGGCGGTGGTTCGACAGAATCGAGAGCTGCATCGGTTCGCGAAACCGCAGGCGACGGACCGCCCCGTCACCGCCACGATGCCGCCCTGCCCCGCCCGATCCGCTACGAATGGCGAATTCTTCCACCAGAACGGGAAATCGCGTTTCCAGTATTTCGGGATCGGTCAGGCGGCTGTTGGTCATATGCGTCTGCACGACATCGGCACCGTCGAAATCCGGCCCCGCCCCCGATCCGCCCGCAATGGTTTCGTAATATTGGTGCGTCGCATCGCCAAAGGTGAGATTGTTCATCGTCCCCTGCGCGCCCGCCATCGCGCCGAGCGCCCCGAAAATCGTGTCGGTGACAACCTGGCTCACCTCGACATTCCCGGCGACGACCGCGGCGGGATATTCGGGATTAAGCATCGATTCGTTGGGCACCACCACCGAAACGCCGCGCATGCACCCGTCGTTCAGGGGAATGGGGTCGTCGATCAACGTGCGGATGGCGTAGAGCACGGCCGCACGCGTTACGGCCAGCGGGGCGTTGAAATTGTCGGGCTGCTGCGCGCTGGTGCCTGTGAAATCGACCGTCATCGCACCTTTATCTGCATCGATGTCGATGCGCGCCTTCACTACCGCGCCGCTGTCCATTTCATAAGCGAACTCGCCGCCCGACAGACGGGGTATCAGGCGCTGTACCGCTTCAGCGGCATAGTCCTGCACATGCGCCATATAGGCGGTGACGACATCCGCGCCATATTGGTCTGCAATCCCGCAAAGCGCGGATGCACCGCGCTCACATGCCGCGACCTGCGCGGCTAGATCGGCGATATTCTGATCGATATTGCGCGCGGGCCAGCGACCGGAGGCTAGCAACTCGCGCACCTCCGCCTCACGAAAACGCCCTTCATCGACCAGCAGAACATTGTCGAAGATGATGCCCTCTTCCTCGATCGTCACGCTGTTCGGCGGCATCGATCCGGGCGAGATGCCGCCGACATCGGCATGATGCCCGCGTGCCGCGACGAAATAATCGGGCACATCGCCGCCACCGGCGAATACCGGACGGATAACCGTGATATCGGGAAGGTGCGTACCGCCGTCATAGGGTGCGTTCAGCGCGTAGACATCGCCTTCGCGAATGCCGCGCCCGTCCGTTCCGCGCCGGGCAAGCACGCTGCGGATGCTTTCGCCCATCGATCCCAGATGCACCGGAATGTGCGGCGCGTTGGCGATCAGATTGCCCTGGGCATCGAACAGCGCGCAGGAAAAATCCAGCCGCTCGCGGATATTGACCGATGATGCCGAGTGACGAAGCGCTGCGCCCATTTCCTCGGCAATCGCCATGAACAGGCCCGAAAATATTTCCAGCCTGACGGGGTCGCGCTGCGTGCCCATTTCGGCGCGGCCGCGCGCTTCCTCCCGCTTCAGGACCAGCGCGCCGTCGCCATCGACGGCGGCGCCCCAGCCCGGCTCGATTACCGTGGTCGACACCGCATCGATGATTAGTGCAGGGCCGCCGATATGCGCGCCCTCGGCCAGTTCCTCGCGGCGATGAACCGGGGTTTCGCGCCATTCGCCCGCCATGAAGGTTCGGGTGATGGCGGCGGGACCGGCGGTCTGTTCGGCGGCGGCGGTGATGCGTTCATCCGCCCGCCCGGTTTTCGCCACCGCCTCGGCACGCAGCATGTCGACGACCAGTGCACCGGTGTCGGCATAGCCGAAGCGCTGCCGGAACGCGGCGGCAAAGGCGGCGCGCATATCGTCCAGATTACCCAGCGGAATAGCAAAGTTGCTTTCGGTGCCGTGCGTGCGCACCATCGCGATGCAGTTCGTTTCGATCGTTTCGCGCGCCACGCCCTGCGCGGCAAGCGCATCCACGGCCTCGCCCTGCAACGCATCGGCGTCGTCGCGCAGCGCAGTCATTCGCGCGTCCTCAAGCGGCAGCGACAACGTGCGTTCGCGAAGCTCGCGCCGATCGGCAAGCCCCATGCCATAGGCCGACAATACGCCCGCCAGCGGGTGGATCAGCACCCGGTCGATCCCCAGCGCATCGGCGACCAAACAGGCATGCTGCCCACCCGCCCCGCCGAAACAGGCAAGCACGAAGCGGCTGACATCATGTCCACGCGCGATCGAAATCGCCTTGATCGCATTAGCCATATCGGCAACCGCGATCGTAAGAAGTCCTTCGGCGATTTCCTCCGGCGATTGCGCCGTGCCGCCTGCATCACCAACCGCATCGGCAAGTTCGGTCAGGCGCTCGCGCGATGCGTCGGCATCAAGCGGCTGGTCGCCGTCTTTCCCGAACAGGGCGGGAAAGAAATCGGCCTGCACCTTGCCCAGCGCGATATTGCAGTCGGTTATGGTCAACGGCCCGCCGCGACGATAGGCAGCGGGCCCCGGCACCGCGCCTGCCGATTCCGGCCCGACCAGCAATCGCCCGCCATCGAAACCGCAAACTGACCCACCGCCCGCCGCGACCGTATGAATACGCAGCATCGGCGCGCGAATACGCGCCCCCGCCACCATGGTTTCATTGTCGCGCTCATAATGACCGGCATATAGCGAGACATCGGTCGACGTGCCGCCCATGTCGAAGCCGATCACCCTGTCGAACCCGGCACGCTTCGCGGTTTGCGCCATACCCACGATCCCGCCCGCCGGGCCGGAAAGGATTGCGTCCTTCCCGCGAAAGGCGCGGCCCAGCGTCAGCCCGCCGTTCGATTGCATGAACAGCGGCTGCGCACCTTCGCCCAGCGCATTTTCCAGCGTCTCGACATAGTTGCGCAACACCGGCGACAGATACGCATCAACCACGCTGGTGTCGCCGCGCCCGATCAGCTTGATCAGCGCGCCGACCTCATGACTGACCGAAATCTGCGTAAAGCCGATATTCCGCGCAATTTCCGCCAGCGCCTGCTCATGCGCGCTGTGAATATATCCGTGCATCAACACGATCGCGACGGCGCGCAACCCGCGATCATACGCCGCGCTCAGCGCCTTTCGCGCCGCGTCCTCGTCCAGCGACGTCAGCACCTCGCCATCGGGCGCCACCCGCTCGTCAATCTCGACCACATCGGCATGAAGCGGGTCGGGTCGCCGGATTGCCCTCGCAAAAATATCGGGCCGGTCTTGCGTACCGATGGTCAGCGCATCGCGAAAGCCGCGCGTAATGGCCAGCAATACCGGCTGCCCCTTGCGTTCGAGCAGCGCGTTGGTCGCGATCGTCGTGCCGATCCGAACGTCGAGCGGAGGCAAAGCGTCCGTCTCCACCCCGGTAATTCGCCGGATCGCCGCCACGGCGGCATCGTCATACTGTTCCGGATTTTCCGACAACAGCTTGTCGACCGTGACCTCGCCCTTCGGCGAACGCGCGATGACATCGGTAAAGGTACCACCCCGGTCGATCCAGAAATTCCAGCGCTGATCGGTATCGCTCATTCGGCTCCTCTGACGGTTTCGGATTTGCTGTTGCGCATCAAGTCCCCCGGCGCGCGGTGAGTTCCGATCGCATCAGCTTGCCGATTCGAATTCGGCCACCAGATCATAGCGCGATCCTGGAAACAGATGGCGCACCTGTGTCACCGCTTCGCCCGCGCGCCAGGTCGTGCGATCGATCGACAGACACGCGCTCATCGGCGCGATAAGCAATCGCGCGGCGTCCTCAGCGCTTGCTTCCACCGCGCGGATACGATGTCGGGCGTCGGTCCAGGGAATACGGTTGAGCAGCCAGCTTCCCGGTGCGATTTCCCCGAAATCCTGCTCCGCCGCTTCTGGGACGGCGGTCAGCGACAAGGTCCGGTTCTCAAGCGCAAGCGGCTCCCGGCCGCTGTAATGCACCCCCGTCACATACAGCACCGGCCCGGCCAGATCACCCGCGCCGCGCATCTCGCGCCGACGTTCAAGCTGCCAGTGATAGACGTCGCCGCGCCGCGCGACGATTTCGGCAAGGTCTGGAACCTCAAGAATCGCCGATTCGATGTGCGGTCGTGCGACAAAGGAGCCGGCGCGCCGCCTGCGTTCGATCAAGCCGGAATTGGCCAGCTTTTCCATCGCCTTGCTGACCGTTGCTCGCGAACAATTGTAACTTCTTACCAATTCATGTTCGAACGGAATGCGAAATCCCGGCGGCCATTCGCCGGAGCGAATACGCTCTTCGATATCGGCACGGATTTGCTGGTCGAGGGTCAGAACGTCACTCATATCCGGTTCATTTTCCTCGGCTTTTCGGGCGCGACTATCTGCGCCTCCATTTCCAGCGACACAGGACTTGCACAAGCGATGCACCTGTCATTATGACTAGACAAATAATATCGGGCAAGCCCTACCAAGGCATTTGTCCCGCAGATACCAAACCCCCGTCCACACAGGTTCATCATGTCCCCGATATCGCTTTCTCCCGGCGCAGTTCCCTTACGGGACTGGCACGCAATCTATCGCGGCGCCGTACCCGAACTGGCGGACGGATGCCGGGAACGCGTGGCACAGGGTGCAGAGGCGGTGGCCCGCATTCTGGAACGCGGCGAACCGGTCTACGGCATTAACACCGGGTTCGGAAAACTGGCGAGCGTTCGCATCGCAAACGAAGAACTGACGACGCTTCAGCGCAATATCGTGTTGAGCCACGCGGCAGGAATCGGCGATGCCACGCCGCGCGCGATCGTACGGCTGATGCTCGCGCTGAAACTCGCCAGTCTCGCTCAGGGAGCGTCGGGCGTGCGCCCGGAAACCGTCGATATGATCGAAACCATGCTGACCCGAAACCTGTTGCCTGTGATTCCGGCGCAGGGGTCGGTGGGGGCGAGCGGCGATCTGGCACCGCTTGCACATATGGCGGCGGCCATGATCGGGGTCGGTGAAATCGAAGATGATGGCGAAGTCAAACCCGCTGACGAAGCGCTGAAGTCTGCGGGACTGGCTCCGCTAGAACTTGGCCCCAAAGAAGGGCTCGCCTTGCTCAACGGTACGCAGTTTTCGACTGCCCACGCGCTTGCCGGATTGTTCGAAGCGGAAACGGGCTTCCGCGCGGCGCTGATCACCGGCGCGCTGTCGACCGAAGCGGCAAAGGGCACCGACGCGCCCTTTGATCCGCGAATCCATGCGCTTCGCCCGCATCCGGGCCAGATCGCTGTTGCCGATACGCTACGCACGCTGATGGCGGGGTCGGCGATCCGCGCCAGCCATCGGGTCGATGACCCACGCGTGCAGGACCCGTACTGCCTTCGCTGTCAGCCGCAGGTAATGGGCGCTGCGTTCGACGTGCTGAAGAATGCCGCGGCCATGCTCGCCATCGAAGCCAATGGTGTGTCGGACAATCCGCTGATCTTCGCTGATAGTGGCGAAGCGCTTTCAGGCGGCAACTTCCATGCCGAACCGGTCGCCTTTGCCGCCGACATGATCGCGATGGCGGTGTGCGAAATCGGCTCGATCGCTGAACGGCGCGTGGCGATGCTGGTCGATCCGGCGCTATCCAACCTTCCCGCTTTTCTGACGCCTCGGCCAGGCCTGAATTCCGGTTTCATGATTCCGCAGGTGACCGCGGCCGCGCTGGTATCGGAAAACAAGCAGCTTGCGCATCCGGCAAGCGTCGATTCAATCCCCACTTCGGCCAATCAGGAAGATCATGTTTCGATGGCGGCGCATGGCGCACGCCGGCTGGGCCGGATGACCGACAATCTGCACGCCGTAATCGGGATCGAACTGCTTGCCGCCGCGCAGGGGTGTGATTTTCACGCGCCGCTGGCGTCATCGGCGATGCTCGAAGCGGTGCGTTCAGTCGTGCGCGCGGCCGTCCCTTCGCTGGACGAAGACCGGCATTTCCACCCCGACATGGTCAGGGCCGTCGATCTTGTCCGCGATGGCGCCCTTGAAGCCGCGATCGGCATTGCCCTGCCCACGATGGATTGAGCATGAGAATCAGCCGTTGCGGGGCGGCGCGGTTGATTGGCGAGGGATCAGACCCGCCGGAACCACGACCGTACGGTCAAGTTCGCTCTGCGTCTTGCGATCCTCGATGATCGCCGCCACCGCCTGAGCGGTCACTTCGGCAATCGGCTGTGCGATCGCGGTCAGCGCGGGGTCACCGAAGCGAACCAGCGGCGTATCGTCGAAACTGACCAGCGACAGATCATCGGGGATCGACAGCTCCATTTCGCGCGCCACGTCCATCACGGCGAGCGCGGTCTGGTCGTTGCTGGCGATGATCGCGGTGGTGGGCTGTCTCCCGCCCAGCAATGCCCGTGCCGCACGGCGGCCGGATTCAAAGCTGAAATCGCTTTCTTCGCACAGCCCGGCATCGGCGCACCCCGCCGCCCGCATCGCGGCGCGCCAGCCGTCTATGCGCCAGGCGCTCAGTTCATATTCGGGCGAACCGGCGATAAAGCCGATACGCCGATGCCCCAGTTGCAGCAGATGTTCGCTGGCCAGCCGGGCGGCGCGCTCGTCATCCATCGTGAAGCGCAGCCCCGGCCCGCCGTCCAGCGACCCGATCCGCGCGACGCTGATCTGGTGCTTGCGCAGCAATTCGATGACTCGCTGATTTTGCGAATGCGGCGGGGTCAGGATCACGCCATCGGGTTGCAGCGCCGCGATCGCGCCTAGCAATTCGCGCTCGATATGGTCGCTATGCGTGTCGATCAGCTCCACGATCAGGCGATAACCATGTTCGGCGCATTTCAGCATCCCGCCCAGCAGCATCTGATCGACCCAATCGGTGCCCTCTCGCTTGCGCCAGTCGGCAATGGTGCGTTCGCGATCGTTCAGCGCCATGATCAGATAGGAACGCGATCCGCTCATCCGCTGCGCCGCGATCGAAGGGACATAGCCAAGTTTTTCGATCGATGCCTGCACCCGTTCGCGCATCACGGGGCGGACATTGGGTTCTTTGTTAATGACCCGGCTCACCGTCTGCAGCGACACCCCTGCATCGGCGGCAACATGCTTTATCGTGACGGACTGTTTGCGACGCGCCATCCCCCTGGTCAGACCGCGTCCGGGGTTTTTGCCGCGCAATAGCGGGCCACATATTCCGCATGCGCGGGCAGTGAGCCGACGGTGCGCGACACGTTTTCGCGAAGGCCCGACAACAGGCGATCGAGTTCGGCATCGCCCAGTTTCGCCGCGATCGGGTGATAATGCTGCGGAACGATTCCCTGACCCATCATCACCTGTACCCAGCTATTCTCCGCGAACAGTTCCTCGTTGCGGCGGAACACGCGGCCCGTTTCGCGGAACAGGTCGATCTTGTGCGCAAGTGTCTCCGGAATTTCCATCGCCGCGCAGTGCCGCCAGAATGCGCTGTCGCTGCGATCGGTGGCCTTGTAATGCAGGATCAGGAAATCGCGTATCTGCTCCATGTCGATACGCTGCTGGTCGTTGAATTCGGCGATGTCGCGCTCGCTGACCCTTCCGGCGGGCATCATCCGGATCAGGCGTAGCACCGCGCGCTGGATCAAGTGGATACTGGTCGATTCGAGCGGTTCCATGAATCCGCCCGACAGGCCGATGGCGATGCAGTTGCGATACCATTGCCGCCGCCGCGCTCCGGTGGTGAAGCGCAGGAAATTGGGTTCGGTGATCGCAGCGCCCTCAATATTGCCCCGAATACGCTCCAGCGCATCGTCGCGCGACAGATAGCGGCTGCAATAGACCAGCCCGTTGCCGGTGCGGTGTTGCAGCGGGATGCGCCATTGCCACCCCGCATCGTGCGCCATCGCGCGGGTATAGGGCGGCGCGGCGTGGACGCTGTCGGTCTGGATGGCGATCGCGGCGTCGCAGGGCAGCCAGTGGGTCCAGTCGTCGAAACCGGCATGCAGCGCTTGTTCGATCAACAGCGCGCGAAAGCCGGTGCAGTCGAGGAACAGATCGCCTTCGATCCGCTCGCCCGATTCCAGCATCAGCGCGGCGATGTCGCCGCTTTCGCCGTCCAGTTGGACCTTGGCGATCTTGCCCTCGATCCGGCGCGCGCCGTTCTTTTCCGCCAGCCCGCGAAGGAATCGGCCATAGGCTGTCGCGTCGAGCTGGTACGCATAATTCATGCGGTTGTCGGGCAGATGCGCGAACTTCCCCGCCCGCGCGGCCATCAGTTCCAGGCAATAATCGTCATAGGGTTCGCCGTGCCCCTTTTCGCGTCCGTGCAGCCAGAAATGCTGGAACCCCGCCGACCAGTGGTCGCGGCCCGTCAGACCGAACGAATGGAAATAACGGTCGTTCGGTTCGCCGGTGCGCCATCCTTCGAACCAGATGCCCAGCTTGAACGTCGCGCTGGTCGCGCGCATGAAATCGGCTTCCTTCACCCCGATCACGCGGTTGAAGGTGGCGAGCGGCGGGATAGTCGATTCCCCCACCCCGACGGTGCCGATCGCATCCGATTCGACCAGCGTCAGTTCGACCGTTTCGCCCATGGTATGCGCAATCGCGGCCGCGGCCATCCAGCCAGCAGTGCCGCCGCCCGCGACAACGATCCGCTGTGCAGGATTCACTGGTTGAGCTGCCGTAACAGAAAGCCGCGAATATGCTCGGCGCTTTCGGGGGTCAGCGGCGCAAGGACGCTGCGCGCATGTTCGGGGATATGCGCAAAATCCGCATCGCGGTTGCGAAAGACATAATGGTCGAACAGGTCGCGCCAATGCTCCTTTTCGTGCCTTGGCAGGTCCCGGATCGCCATCAGTGCCAGGTTTAGCGCGTTCTGCGGCTGCCCCAGCCAGCGCGGGGTATCGCGCCACCAGAAATTGACGAGGATGTTGAACGGCGACAGCCCCTCGACATGATGCCACCACATGGAAGGAATATGCAGCGCATCGCCCGGTTCCATCTCCGCCACCAGCGCATGATCGAGCGCTTCGCGGAATTTCGGGAAGCGTTCGAAATCGGGCGCATGAAAATCGACCATGCTGATCGCGCGACCGGCGGGCGTATTGTCGATCGGCCCCAGATACAGGTTGCGAAACTGGTCTGGCGGAAACAGCGTGAAGCGCCGCCGCCCCGCCGCGACGCAGGCGAGGTTATCGGGAAAGTCGTTATGCGCCGCAATCCGGGTGGCGGTGCCGATCCAGATGCCGTCCAGCGTCGTTCGCCCCGAAAGATCGATCGGGTTATCTTCGGCAAGGCGGTCGAAGAACCGGTGGATGTCGGTGGAAGCGATATAGAGCGGATGGGCGTCGGGCCGCCCCTCGCCGGCTTCCATCCGAGCGAAAATTTCGGGAAGGCGTGCGCGCAGCGTGCGGAAATTCATCCCCATCGCTTCGTCATAGAACATCCGGCCATCGGCGCCCGGAGGCCCCGCCGAAACGGTAAAATCCATGTCGCGCGCATGATCGAGCAGATAGGCCCTGGCTTCGCCGGACGAGCAGCGGGCAGCGGCGACCAGCGGCCAGTCGGCAACCAGCCCGCGGACAAGGAAAGGACGGTCCGCTTCACGCAGCGCGGCGTCCAGTTCGCCCGCATCGGCGACACAGCGCTCCTCCACCGGCTTCATCGCCGCGAAGATGCCCGGATCGACCTCAGCCATAGCCAAGCCGATGGTTCTTGCGCCGGATCAGGTCATCGAAATTGGACATCGACGCGATTGCCATGAAGATCGGCATCAAATGCCCTGCCGCATGCAGATCGCCAAGTGCTGCCGCGTCGAGCGCCCTCACCCGGTCCTCATTGATGGTGTGGAAACCCACCAGCCGGTTGACCGAACCGTCGGCAAGCGGGATTTCCACCGCGAGCGGTTCAAGCAGGTCGTAGCGGCGAAGCGCGGCGATGAAATCGCCCACCCGCGCATAGCCGGTATCAAGCTGCCCCAGTTGCTCGATCGCCCGCTCCAGATATGGCGTCGGCTGACCGGCGTCATCGAAAACCGCGATCCCGTCCGCGTCGGGCGAGATGCGTGGGCTGGTCATGTCGATATGCACCTGCCGTTCATCGGAATCCGGTGCCGGACGTCCGATCAGGAAAGGCTGGATATCCATCGCCAGCGGACGGTATCGCGCGTTCCAGCGATCGCCGTCCAGAAACAGGTTCTCGCCATCTTCAAACCCGAACAACGCCATCGCGGCGAAGCTGTCGCGCTGCGTATTCAGGCGGAACAGGATGGGATATTCGTTCTGCACCCTGCGAAATTCGTCCGGCACCGTGACGCAGCACATCACGGCATCGCCATATTCGGCGCCGCGCGCGTGGTGGAGGGTTAGCGCGCGGTGCGATTGCGCAGTGAGTGGTTGGTGATCGGACATTGAAGACGTTTGCTGAACCTTTCGAAAAGTAAACCCGCCGGCTCAGCCTGCGTCAAGGCGTTCGATCCGGCACGCGCCTCAAGCGGTAAAGGGCATCCCCGGATCGAGGATGCCCTTCCCACTGTCGGTCGCCCCCTTTGCCGACCGATCAGAAGGCGTAGCGCACGCCTGCCGAATAGCGCGCATAGCCGGGCGAGATGAACGTGACATAAGCATCCGAACGGGTATGGCCGCGTCGGCTTTCCCCGGTCAGATTTATCGCCTCACCAAAGACGGTAATGCCCGGCAGGAATTCATAGCTCGCGCTGGCATCGACCTGACCATAGGGTTCGATATAGGCCGGATTCGGCCCCGTCGACTGCAGGAATTCGTCGCGCCAGTTATATGCGACACGCGCCTGCAACGGCCCCTTGTCGTAGAAGACAACTGCGTTCGCACTATCGCTGAGCCCCGTCAACGCGAACTGGGTAACGCTTGCCGGCTGGGTGTTGTCATATTTCGCGTCGCCGTTGACGATCGTGTAGTTCAGGATCACGCCGAAGCCGGTTTCCCAGAAGCTATGCTGGATCGCGAATTCCCAACCATTCAGCGCCGCAGTCTGATCGCTGTTTACCGGCTGAGAAATCTGGAAATTGAGCGGATCGTCCTCGGGCAGGCCCGCAATGAGCAGGTCGCCATTATCGTTATAGCTGACCGTATCGGGATAGTTGGTCGCGATATATTCGCGTATCTGCGTTGAGGTCGCCGTCGATCCAAGCGCGGCGCGCGCGGCGTCGGCACGCGGCCCCTGCCCCGGATTGGTCAGGCCGAAAGCCGTGGTATTGATCCGATCGCTTCCGACGAAGTTCGATACATCCTTATGGAAATACCCGACCGAGATGTAGCTCGACGGGCCGTAATACCATTCGGCGGAAAGATCGATATTCTTTGATTTATACGGCAACAGTCCCGGATTGCCCTGACTGCCCGTGCCGTTGGCGATGCGGAAAAGCTGATCGATCGTCCGGCCGCCTTGCAGGTCGGCATAACTCGCACGCGTAATAGTATGGCTGTACGATGCACGCAGTTTCACGTTGCGTATCGGTTCGATGTCGAAGTCGATTGCGGGCAACCAGTTGTGATAGCTGCCCTTGAACCGCGTAAATTCACTGTCGTCCGAAAACACCACGTTGAATTCATTCGCCGAAACCCATTGGGTGCCGGCCGGAGTCGGGACCAGCGCAGCGGAATCAATCGTCGTTTCTTCATACCGCACGCCAGCGATCAGATGCGCCGGCCGATCGACCACATCGAAGCTTGTCGCCACCTGAACGAACGGTGCCAGCGTCTTTTCACGAATGCGGCGGTCGGTGGTGTAGGGAGAAAGGCAATTATTGTCGCCGCCGCAAATCCCGAACTGGTCGTCCAGGAGCGGCACCAGTCGGCCGAAATCGAATGAATAGAATTGGCTGATCATCCCATCCGTCCCGACGCCATCCAGCCCGGGGAACTTGTCGGCGATGCTTTCCAGCGTGAAAATATCGTCGGGGATCAACTCATTCCCGTTTTCGCCGCCAAGGCCACCCCAGGTATCGTTCTGGATATAGCCATAGGCCGAGCGGACCTTGTTATCGACATAGGATACGCCCCAGTCGATACTGTCCAGGAAATCGCCCTGATGGTCGTAATGGCCCGACAACTGCACTTGGTTGATCCGGTCGCGGAAATAAGAATTACGGAACACATTGCCGGTTGCGTGAATCTGCGACGCGTCGAGCGGATCGATGCCCGGATAGAAAGAGGCAGAGATGACCGGAAAGTCGTTTTCGAAATTGATCGACTGATCTTCAACACCGAATATCGCGGTAGCGACAGACTGGCTGTTGCCGTATTTGCTGCCTGGTTTCGACGTTGCGGTCGAATGATGCGCGTCGAGCGTGATCGTCACGCCGCCCGGCGCTTCCCATTGCAGGTTGCCGCCCAGCGACTTGTTTTCATTCTTTACCTTTGTCAGCGAGCCCGAATAGGCAAGGTCCTTGCCATCCTCTTCCGGGAAATGCTCCGAATAGAAGATCGGGTCGGCGATCGGCCCGTCACCCCAGGCGCTGCTGGTATCGGCATGGTTGTAATAAATGCCGACATTGCTGTTATGCGTTTCCAGTTCGTAGCGCGAATAGGTGTAGTCGATCGTCGCGGTCAGGCTGTCGATGGGCTTGAATTGCAACACCGCCTGCCCGTTGATCCGCTCGCGATCGATATCGTTCAGATTATACGAAGCGCCCTGCGGCACCTGATAGACATCGTCCGGACCGGGCCGGTTGGTGATGTTGTCGTAGCGCGGATCCGGCACGACGTTGCCGTCACCATCCAACGTAGTGGGCGTGGGCAGCGAACCCCAGTTGTTCTCCGAGCCGAGATAGCCGTCACGCCATTCGCTGATATTCGCCGAATTGGTGCTTGCCTTGCGCCGCGAATAGTTACCGACCAGCAGCACGCCGATGCGATCATCGGCAAAGGTATCGCTGATGATACCGGAAATTTCGGGGGTAACCGGGTCCTTGCCGTTGCGCGAGGTGTCAAGGATGCCCTTTGCCGCGAAACTGCCGCGAAGGCCCGGCTTGTCGAATGGACGCGGGGTCAGAATGTTGATCGTCGAACCGATACCTCCGGTTTCCACCGTCGCGCGGCCCGATTTATAGACTTCGAGCGCCTTCACCCCTTCCGACGCGAGATTGGCGAAATCGAATGACCGCGATGATGGCGCGCCGAAACCGTCGCCGATGCTCGACGTCGGCATCTGCCGCCCGTTGAGCAGTACGAGGTTGAATTCGGGACCAAAGCCGCGAACGGTCACGAGAGATCCTTCGCCGTTATTGCGATCGATCGAAACGCCGGTGATGCGCTGAAGCGATTCGGCCAGGTTCGTGTCGGGAAACTTGCCGATATCCTCGGCCGAAATCGCATCGACCACGCCCTGCGATTCGCGCTTGATATTCATCGAATTGCGAAGGCTGGCGCGGATACCGGTTACGACGATATCCTCGGCCGCATCGGCCGGTTGCATCGCGCCCGACGCCTGTACCGGCTGCGTCGTCACCGTCGTATCGGTATCGGCCTGATCGTCGCCGTTCTGAATTTCGGAATCGCCGGGCTGACCCATGGTTGAGGATGCGGGCACATCCTGCGCGTGCGCGGCAAGCGGCACCGCCGCGATCGCCAGCGTGGACGCCCCGACAACCAAACGCGAAAAAGCGCGCGCATGAAAGCTACGCATATCGTCCTCCCCAAAAATATGGTGCGGTACATTCCGCATCTCAAAATTGATAACGTTCACTTGCGCAGTTTCATTCGCGCTGTCAAGTAATCGCCATCACCGGTATCAGCCGGGCAATTTCGGGATCGGAGCAAGGGGTCTGGACATGGCAAGATCGATGGGACTGGCATATGCGGCGACGTGGGTTATCGCGGTTTCCGGCGCCGGCGCATTACACGCGCAACAACCGTCCGACGATGGGAATGCCTCGCGCGAGCGGGCTGATGCGATCGTGGCAAAGATGACACGCGATGAAAAAATCGCGCTGGTCCATGGCCTGTTTCCGCCCATGGCGGCAGGCAAAAGCGAACATGAGCTGATCCCCTCGGCGGGGCATATCGACGGCATTCCCCGCCTGGGCGTGCCGCTGGTGCGTGAAAGCGACGCATCGCTGGGCGTTGCCAATCAGGTTGAACAGCGCAAGGGCGACGTCGCCACCGCGCTTCCCTCCAGTCTTGCCACCGCATCGTCGTTCGATCCGGAAATCGCCCATCAGGGCGGCGCGATGATCGGCGCCGAAGCACGCGCCAAACGCTTCAACGTGCTGCTGGGCGGCGGCGTGAACCTGACCCGCGATCCGTGGAACGGCCGCAATTTCGAATATCTCGGCGAAGACCCGCTGCTCGCCGGGGAAATGGCCGGGGCGCATATCGCCGGGATACAGTCGAACAATATCGTTTCGACGGTGAAGCATTTCGCGATCAATTCGCAGGAAACCGGGCGAATGGTCGCCGATGCGCGGATCGATGAAGCGGCGCTGCGCATGAGCGATCTGCTCGCCTTCCAGATTGCGATTGAAAAGGGCAATCCGGGGTCGGTGATGTGCGCCTATAACAAGGTCAATGGCGATTATGCCTGCGCCAACAAGCATTTGCTGACCGATGTCCTGAAAAAAGACTGGGGCTATCGCGGCTGGGTGATGAGCGACTGGGGCGCGGTGCATTCAACGGTTAAGGCCGCCAATGCAGGACTTGACCAGGAATCAGGACAGGAACTCGACAAGCAGATTTTTTTCGGCGCGCCGCTCGAACAGGCGCTTGCCGATGGCAAGGTTTCGCAGGCGCGGCTCGACGACATGGTCGCGCGCTACCTGACCGGGCTGATCGAAACCGGCGCCTATGATACGCCCGCGCCGAAAACCGCGCAGAAAATCGATTATGCCGCCCATGCCAGGGTGGCGCAGCGCGCCGCCGAAGCGGGTATCGTTCTGCTGAAAAACGATGGCGACCTGCTGCCGCTTTCCGGGGTGCGCAAAATCGCGGTCATCGGCGGCCATGCCGATCGCGGAGTCCTTTCGGGCGGCGGATCGAGCCAGGTCCGCTCGGTCGGCGGCGCGCCGATCGAAATTCCGCTGGGATCGGGGGCGGCGTCCTCCTTCGCGCGGATCACCTACCACGCCTCCTCGCCGCTGAAAGCGCTGCGCAAGGCGATGCCGAATGCCCAGATCACCTTTGTCGATCAGCGCGATGTCGAAGGCGCGAAAAAGGCGGCAAGCGAAGCGGATGTCGCGATCGTGTTCGCGGTGCAATGGACGACCGAGGCGCAGGATGCTCCCGACCTGTCGCTGCCCTATCATCAGGACGCGCTGATTTCCGCAGTCGCCGCCGCCCAGCCCAAAACGATTGCCGTGTTGGAAACCGGCGGGCCGGTATTGATGCCCTGGCGCGATCAAGTGCCCGCCATCGTCGAGGCATGGTATCCCGGCCAGCGCGGCGGGCAGGCGATCGCAAATATCCTGACGGGCAAGGTCAATCCCTCGGGCCGGTTGCCGATCACCTTCCCCGCCGCCGCGTCGCAGGCACCGCGCCCGGAGCCGGTGGGTCTCGACAAGCTCAACAGCCTTGAAGCGCAGGCGGCGTCGAACCCCGCCAACGCTTCCCAATATCAGCTGCAAAGTTTTCCTATCGATTATGTCGAAGGCGCGGATGTCGGCTATCGCTGGTATGAAAAGCAGGGAGAGACGCCGCTTTTCCCCTTCGGGCATGGCCTCACCTATACCAGCTTCGCCTATCGCAACGCGACGCTGTCCGGCGGTAAAACGCTCACCCTCTCATTCGACGTCGTGAACACCGGAAAGCGCGCCGGGGCGGCCGTCCCACAAATGTATGTGACGCGCGAGGGATCGGACCATCCCATGCGCCTTGCCGGATTCCAGCGGATCGAATTGCGGCCAGGCGAAACGCGCCATGTGACGCTTAGCGCAGCGCCGCGCATCGTCGCCGATTACGATACCGCGCTTCCCGGTTGGCGCATCCAGGGCGGCAAATACAAGGTTGCGCTCGCCACCGATGCGACCGATCGCAGCCGGGTCTTCACCGCGACGCTGCAGGCCGCTACGATGAAGCCCTGACAAGAGATATATCGGGGAGGAAGCGGTGACAGTAACCGCGTCGGCGACGCCGGCGCCGGGCGGACGCAGGTCCGTCGGCTTCCTGCTGCTGTTCGCGCTCGCCCATCTGGGCGGCGTACTGGGATATCTGCCGCTGCTGTCGCTGCTCTTACCGATGAAGGTCGAGGCGATGGCGGGAGAGGCGCGGCTTGGTCTGTTCACCGCCTGCATGGTGACGGGCGGCATAGCCTCCAGCGTTTCGAACATATTTTTCGGCTGGCTGAGCGATATTTCGGTGCGCAGGGGCGGCGGACGGCGGCGCTGGGTGCTGGGCGGTATCGCGGCGATCGCCCTGTCCTTCCTTGCCGTTGCAGAAGCCAGCGAACCGCTTGCGCTGATTCTGGCTGTCGTCGCGGTGCAGATCGCGGTGAACATGTTGCTCGCTCCGCTGATCGCGATCATGGCGGACGAGATTCCCGATTCGCAAAAGGGGCTGACCGGCGGTCTGCTCGCGCTCAGCTTCCCGCTGGCGGCGGCGGCTTCGGCGCGGCTGGTGGGCGTGGCGGGCCTGGGCGAGGACGGCAGGCTGGGACTGGTCGTGCTTGCCATCGGCCTTGCCACCGTGCCGCTGCTGGCGACGCGACCGCGCATGCTTGATGCTCCGCCGCCGGTGCCGGGTGAAGCGGCGATGTTGCGGCGCGACCTTGCCATAGCATGGGCGGCGCGCATCCTGATGCAGGTCGCCGCGAATGTCCTCTCGACCTATCTTTTCTATTATTTTGAAACCGTGTCCGACGCCGCGGTGGATCAGCTTGCCGCACGGGTGGGGCATGTTTTGACCGTCGCCTTTCTGGTTCCGGTCCCGATCGCGCTGCTGATCGGACGGATTTCCGACCAGTTGCGTCGGCGAAAGCCGTTCCTGCTCGCCACGGCGGCGGGTGCGGTCGCCGGACTGGTGGTGATGGCACTGTCAAACGATCCGCGGATCAGCGCGCTTGCCTTTTTCTTCTACTCGGCGGGATCGCAGGCGTTCATGGCGCTGCATTCTGCCTTTGCCATGCAATTGCTGCCCAATCCGAACCATCGCGGGCGCGATCTGGGGCTGTTGAATCTGACCAACACCCTGCCCGCGCTGTTGGGGCCATTGCTTACCTGGCAGCTCGCGACCCCGGGCAATTTTTCGACGGCATTGCTTGCGCTGGCGCTGCTAAACGGCATCGGCGGAATGCTGATCCTCGCGGTGCGCGGCCGGCGTTAGTCGCCGCTTTTCCAATAGCGGACATAATCGATCGCCATCCGCTGGGGGAAGGCATCGTCATCGACGCCTTCCTTCCCGCCCCAATCGCCGCCGACGGCCAGATTCAGGATCAGGTGATAGGGCCGGGTGAAGGGCCACGCCCCCTTCCCGCCCGGCCGATCATTGGCGACCCGCATATAGGCGCGATCGTCGACGCCGATCGTGATCGCATGCCTTGTCCAATCGAGTTGATAGCGATGGAATTCGGTGCAGGCGTCGGGAATTTCGATCTGCGCGCCGCGTTGCGTGCCCAGCCGGTGATTGAACAGGCCCGAATGCAGCGTTGCGTGCACAACATTCGCGTCCCATCCGACCATTTCCATAATGTCGATCTCCCCCGCATCGGGCCAGATGCCATCGGGCGGCAGCATCCAGATGGCGGGCCAGGTCCCGCGTGCGCAGGAGAGCCGGGCACGGATTTCATAGAAACCGTGGCCATAGCCTGCGCGACTGACCAACCGCGCCGAGGTGTATTGCTGCCCGCCCCAATCGGGGTGCTGGTCCTTCGACAGCGTTTCGCGCCGCGCCTCGATCACCAGCGCGCCGTCCTCGATCCGCGCGTTTTCGGGGCGCTCCTTCGCATAATATTGGCGTTCGTGATTATACCAGCCCGCCGCATTGCGTTCGGTGTCATACCGCCAGGTCGCATCATCGATGGCATCGCCGTTGAATTCGTCGGCAAAACTCGGCGCCGCGACCGGCACTGCCATCGGCGCATCGACGGCATAGTTGGACGCGCCGAGCGTCTGTGCCAGCATCAGCGACAGCGCGAGTATCATTTCATCGCTCCCCGGGGCGGATATTCGTTCAGGGTCTGGCGCACCGCCCCCTTCTTCGCCGCCTCGCCGCTGTCATTTACGATATGCGCGATCGTGCCTTTCCCACCGCCCAGCGAAATGGTGGTGACGCTGCGAAACCGCACATCGGGCTTTTCCGGTGCCTGTATCGCGCTTTCCAGCACGATCGAAGGATCGGCGGTGAAATTGGCATAGATACCCATGCCGACCGCAAGGTGATGGTCGACATGATCCGCAACCTTGTACGCGGCATAGCCGCGCCGCCCGTCCGCCATGTAATCCGCCTGCGAGGGCGGATCATAGGGCAGTTCGTTCTGATAGAAATAGGTCCGCCCGCGCTCGCCGTTCCACAGCGTCTGGTATTTCTGGAAATGCTCGACGAACAGGCCGCTCAGCACCACATCGTCACCGTTTACGATCAGTCCCTGATTGGCGGTATTCTCATCCCAGCCGACATGCTCGCGCCCGCCTGCCCGGTCGCCGTGATCGGCGCGCCATATCCACAAATGGTCGCCGATGACGTGGTTGCTGTTTACCTCCACCGCGGTTTCGACCCGGCCGTTGCGCGCACCGCCCACCCGCACGAAGATGTCGGACAGCGAAATCGGATCGTCACGATTGTCGGCACTCGCGCCCGGCGGGCCCACCTGCAGCAGAAGCGGCGAAACCTGCGGTCCGGCGTCGAACAACAACCCTGCGATCACGACACCGGAAACATCGGCGATACGCATCGCCACCGTCCCGCCTTCCGCCAGTAACGTGGCAAGGCCAAGGCCAAGCACGACCGTTCCGGGGCGCACCACCTCCAGGGGCTCGGTAAGGCGATAGATACCGGGCGTGAGCAGCAGGTGCTTTCCGGACGCAAGCGCGGCGTTGATCCGGCCGGCGGGCATGTCTGGCGTCGCAATCAGAAAATCATCAAGCGCGATCGCTTCGCCGGCCTGGCTGCCGTTTGCCCAGCCCGGCCCGCGCGCGTTTCGACGCAGCGCCGGTTTGAGTACCTGCCACACACCGGATGGCGTAACCTGCAGAAACGGTTTGTCGCGTACCACGGGAACATCTTCGATCGTGGTATAGGGCGGGTCGGGAAACATGGTCGGTGGCGCCCCTTCGACGCCCATGAACATCATGTTCCAGTTCGATCCGTCCCAGCCGCCAATGGTGCTGTTGCGGGTAAACCATTGCTGCTGCGTGCCCGAACGGACCGTGCCGGAGATCACGCTGTCCGCAATAAAACCGCCGCTCGACCAGCCGCCATCGTCCAGAAACAAATCGCCCGCGATATCCATCCGGCGATAGGGCGCTGCCTGCGATACGGCCCAGCGATCTGCCCCGTCGGGCGGGCGCACCGCCATATTTTCCGCCGAACGCCAGAAATTGACCAGCGCCACCCCGTCATTCCAGTCCGCCTCCGCATGGACATGCCCACGAACGACGACATCCCCCGGCATCCGGCCCACCCCGGCGACCTGGGTGAAAAATCCGACATTGATGTCGAGTGCGTGCTCGCCCGGCATTAAAAGCACCGCATAGCGATCATCGCTGAAGTGCGAACGTTCCTGCCGTGCGAAAATCCCGTCCAGCCGGGCCTGCGCGGATTGCGTCGGCATATCGGGCGTCAGGATGATGACGTTCGGTCCAAGGTCCGGTTGCGAAAGCCCCGCCGGGCGGGCGCGCGCACCTTTCGGCAACGCGGCGATCCCGCTCGCCGAGGCCAGCCCCGCCAGCACGCTTCGCCTGTTGGTCCGCATTCCCGACCGATACCGCATGATCCGCTCCCGTCCATTTTGGGAACGTTCTCACGCATGACGGGGTCTGGCGCAAGTCCCGCCGGCTATGTGCGGGACCGCCTTACGCAACTCCCCCCTTCGGGATTTGGCGGCCTAAAAGCGAAAGCTCGTCCAGGCGGCGAGATAGTGCGAATCGGTATAGCCCAGCCTGGTCAGCAATTTGCCCGTGTCGAAATATTCATACCGCCCCGTGACCGACAGCCGCTGCGTGATCTTCCACGCCGCCTGGATGCGGAAGGATTGCCCGATATCCTTTCCATCCAGCAGCTCCGTACCGGCATAGGGACGGCTGTTCGAACGATATACCGCGTCGTTTTCATCCGCCCGCCAGGCGCGAATATATTCGAACGTCGTCTTCACATCGCGTACAGGCGTCACGGTGATGTTCGGCGCGACCTGAAACAGGTTGCTGATGGTCAGCAGCCCCTGATAGCTGTACGAGGAACTACCCCCCACCGGTGTGCTCGCCACCTTCAGCGCGCCCCCGTCATAGCTGCCGCCGCCGCTGCCATAATCGAAATGTATGCCCAGTTCGGGCTTCCAGCCGCTGTCGCTCAGCCCATAGGTTTGGGCGATGAACAGGTTCCAGGCATCGATATCGCGGTTTCCGAAACTTCCGCCCTGATGGTCCACCGTCCAGTCGATCGTCCACCGCCCGATATCGCCCCACAGCCGCGCGCCGTAATAGAGCCGCTCCTCTCGCTCGCTAACCCCGCCCCAACTCACCGCATCATGGCGTTCGCGCCAGAAAAACGGATCGAGGAACACTTCGCCCTTCGCCACCGAGGGCAGGACGATCCCCATCGTCACGCCCGAAAAGCGCGTACTGTCATCCGATTTGTCGTCGCTCAGTCCTTCGCGGCCGAAAGCGGTATATTCGAAATCGAACAGGGTGAAGCGAAGGCGGCTGCTCATCGCCCAGCCGCGAAAGCCGTTGAGCACGGTGCGGATCGGGCTGTCGTCCTTTTGCGAAAGCAGCAATGGCGATCCGTCGGTGAATTCCTGCCGTCCGTACCGCACGCCGATGGCGGTCGAATCGACAATCGCGCTGACCTCGCCAAAAGCCTGCTGCACGATCAAATCGTTTTGCAGTTTCGCCGACGGGGTGCCGATATTATGCCCGCCGGTCCCGGCATGCGCCAGTTCGCCGTAAAATCGGACATACGTGCCCAGATGTACGTCCGCGCCAGCAACCAGCCGCAACTGGTCCTCGCGTTCATGATCGCCATCGATAAGGCCCGGATTGCCGGTATAATTCGTGCGAAAGCGCGCTTCGCCGGACAATGTCACATAGATATCGCCCGAATCGTCGAGCGGCAGGAATTTCAGCCGGTCGATCGGATCGTCGCGCTTGGCCGGATCGGCCATTTGGCGCCAGTCCTCGGCCCAGCGCGATTTATTATACCCGCCGATCTTTACGCCATGGCCGTCGGCATGCGCGGGATAGGCCCGGATCGCCGGATTGGCGACAGCTTGCGGCTGCGCGGCTTCGCTCGGCGGAACCTGCACTTCCGGCGGCGGCGCCTGCTGCACCGGGCCGTTCACCATCATCTCGGAAGGCGTTTCAAGGTCCGGCTCGGCGCTCTGGGCATGTGCGCCGTGTGCGAAGAGCGGGCACGCCGCGGCAATCGCGATCAGCGAAATGCCGTGGCCCCGTTTAGCGATAAAGCTGATCATTTTTCGTTGCTTTCCGTCCCTGTTCGCGAAGAGCTTTGACGCATATTCCGCCCGCCCCGTACGCCGCATTCGCCCCCGCGCGACGTCCTCGCTTCGTTGTTGATCGTAAGTACGGCCGCGTCGGCACGCCGGCGCGGCCCGGAAGTCAGAAACTCGCCCAGTCGTCCTCCGCGCCTCCCGCTGCGGACATCGCGGCGGCCGCTACAGGCTGAACATTGCGCGGCGGCATGGCGGGCTTCGGCTTGACCGCTTCGGTCCGGGTCGCCGCTTTTGGCGACGCTGCGGTCTTCGCCCCCCGCTCCGATGGCGCGGCCATGGCGGGAATCCGCCTTGCCGAGCCTTCGCGTTGCTCCACCGTGAAGCGCGACGACTGGCGAGTCAGTGTGCGGACTTCGCCGGCAAGATTGCGGGCCGCCGCCGACGTCTGCTCGACCATCGCCGCATTTTGCTGCGTCGACTGGTCCATGGTGTTCATGGCGCTCGCAATCTCTCCGATCGTCACGACCTGCGCCCGGTTGTCGGTGGCCATGCTCTCCACAAACTCGTGAACCTGCTGCACGCTTCCAGTGATGTTGGCGAGCGCGGTATCGACGCTGCGCACCGCGTCGACCGCGATGCCGATATCGGACTGGGTGGCGGTAAGCTGTTCGCGCGCGCGATGCGCTTCCTCCTCCGCCCGCATGGCGAGCGCGGAGACAAGATCGGCGACGACCGCGAAACCGCGCCCCGCCTCGCCCGCGCGACCCGCCTCCACAGCGGCGTTCATGGCGAGCACGCGGGTCTGGAACGCGATCTTGTCCAGCCCCTCGATCACATCATCAATGCCGCGGGCGCTTTCGCCGACGCGATCCATCGCCCCGGTGGCCTGTTCGGCGGTCGATCGGCCGGTATCGACCATGGCGATCGCCGATTGCGTGCAATCGACCGTGCGATCCGCGGATTGCGCGCTGGATTTCAGCCGGTCGTTCATCTGCGACAGCGCAGCCGATGTCTGTTCCAGGCTTGCCGCATTGCTTTCGGTCCGGCGGGCAAGATCGTCCGAAGCCGCCGCGATCTCCGTCGCCCCCGTCTCGATCCCGTGCGACGCATCGGCAAGCGCGCCGATCAATTCGCTCAGATTGGCGATGGCGGTGTTGAAGTTGCGCTTCAGCGCGGCATAGGAACCGGGCACATCCTCATCGATCTTGCTGGTCAAATCGCCATCCGACAGCCGTTCCAGCTTGTCGGAAACCAGCGCCACGATCATCTGTTGCTCGGCATCACCCTTCGCCTTGGCGGCCTGCGCTTCTTCCTTGGCGACCGCCTGTTCGCGAAACACCTGAAGCGCACCCGCCATGTCGCCCAGTTCGTCCTTGCGCTCTATGCCGGGAATGGCGTCGGTGACATTGCCGCCGGCCAGGCTGCGCATCCGTTCGGTCAGACTGCGCAACGGCAGCGTGATCGACCGGCCGATCATCCAGATGACACCGCCGATAAGCAGTATGACAAAGAGAACCATCTTCGCCAGATTTCCTGCGTCGTGCCAAAGCGCCGCCTCGATTTCGTCATTGAGCACGCCCGTCGCGATCACCCAGCCCCAGGGCGCGAACCCCCGAGCATAGGACAGTTTTTCCTTTATGCCCTCGCCATTCGGCATTTGATATTGGTACCGCACGAAACCGCCGCCGTCCGGGCCGGCGGCCTTCTCGCGCATTTCGCGATAATGCATCTTGCCGACGGCGTCGGTCTTGTCCCGCACATTGGTGCCAACCAGTTCTGATTTCACCGGATGGGCGACCATCGTCATGTCGTTGTCGAACATGAAGAAATAGCCGAGCTTGCCGAACCGGAGCGAATTCACCGCCGCCGCCGCCGCCTTTTGCGCCTGCGCCCTTGTCATCCTCCCCGCGGCCTCCTCGGCATGGAAGCGTTCGAGCTGGCTGTACGCGACGTCGAGCGTCTGTTTGGTGCGTGTTTCGAAACTGTGCTGCAACGAAAGCTTCAGCTCCATCATCGCCAAACCAGTGACAAGGAGCAAGCCGAGCAGCGACGCCACTCCGACCACGAAAATACGTTGGCTGATCTTCAACCGGGCTAGAATCGACAAGTTGCTCTCCGAATGCAATTATTCGAAGAATTTGTAGGAAATTTTCCCGAAGGATCTCGCTGGACAGCGCAAAAAAGACGCCTCGCCGAACGAAAGGGCGCGGTTGCTCCGGCGCTGTGGCTTCCCTGCAACATGGCGGCAGCGGCGTGAAAATGGCGGAGAGCCAGTGGCCCGTCAGATCGGTGGCCCGGCAACCTTCCGGTTCCTTCCATGATCAAACGCGGTGGCGCGCTCCTCCCGATCTTCGGCCTTGGCGTGTCGTGCGCCGGGGAGGCGGAACGGCTCGGCATTACCGTGTCAACGACTCAGGTTCGGGCGAACGGCGGTCAACTCGAAGCGATTGGGCGGCTGCTTGACGATGGCACAATCCGGGTGGCGATCGATAACGCCTTCCCGCTTGCCGACGCCCGCAAAGCGCATGAACGCGCGGCCAAAGGTCATATCCGCGGCAAGATCGTCCTGACGGTAAACGCTCTCCGCTAAACAACCCCAAGCGTTCGGCGAATGTCAGTTTGCCATTGCCGAATCAGCGCATCATCATGTCTGCGCACATCCAGCCGGAAATCATAAAGCGGCAATCTCCGCACAATCATGCTCTCAATAGCGAGATACGGCTTGATGCGATCCATTGCGAACCGGCGATCGAAACGCTTCCCAACAACCTGTAATTATTTGTTTTTGTGTAATTGGTGACGGTCTGCCGCAGCTCACGGGAGACCGTCAAATGGCGGAGAGGGTGGGATTCGAACCCACGGTACCCGTGAAGGCACGCCGCATTTCGAGTGCGGTACATTCGACCACTCTGCCACCTCTCCGCAGATTTCGTGCCGATTGACGCCTGATCGCGTCGCTGCACCGGTCGATGAGGGCGGGGCCTTAACCCAAGCGGTGCGACGACACAAGCACCAGCTTGTACGTCGCGTACAAAGCGTTAAATTAGCAGGCATGGAGCGTAGCCAACCAATATCCAATCCGCTGGAAACCGGCATTCCCGTACCAGCGATCACGCATGCGCGGTTCAATCTGGGCGATGTCGTTCGCCACCGCCTGTATGATTTTCGCGGCGTCATCTTCGATGTCGATCCCGTCTTCGCCAATAGCGAGGAATGGTATGATTCGATTCCCGAACATGCGCGCCCGTCCAAGGAGCAGCCTTTTTACCATATCCTCGCCGAAAACACCGATTCGAGCTATGTCGCCTATGTCAGTCAGCAGAACCTGATGAGCGACGACAGCGACGAGCCGGTGGACCATCCGGCGATCACCGGCCTGTTCGACAGCTATGCCGACGGTCGCTACACGCTTCGTCGCGAGCATCGCCACTAAACGACGCCTGGGTCCGGGCGGCTTTTTGCCCTGACCAAGCTTGACAAGGCGCGTGGCTTCGCATAGCCCGCGCCTTCATTTCCGCGTCGAGCATGCCTCCACGCGGACACACGCATTTGGAAGTGAAGAGGGCCATGTTCGCAGTCGTGCGCACGGGCGGCAAGCAATATCGCGTTGCCGCAGGAGACAAGATCGTCGTCGAAAAGATCGGCGGCGAAGCAGGTGATTCGATTACGCTGGACGACGTGCTCCTGGCGGGCGAAGGTAGCGATCTTAAGCCTACCGACGGGCTGACCGTTTCTGCCGAGATCATCGCGCAGGCGAAGGCCGAAAAGGTGATCGTGTTCAAGAAGCGCCGCCGGCACAATTATCGCCGCAAGAACGGCCATCGTCAGCAGCACACGATCCTGAAGATCACCGCTGTCGGTGGTGAGAAGAAGGCCAAGAAGGCGCCCGCCAAGAAGGCGGAAGCGACCGACGGCGACACCGCCGCCGCGTAAGGCCTTCAGCGAAGATTCGAGGAGTAGACTCACATGGCACATAAAAAAGCAGGCGGCTCTTCGCGTAACGGCCGCGATTCGGCAGGCCGTCGCCTTGGCGTGAAGAAATTCGGTGGTCAGGAAGTGATCGCCGGAAACATCATCGTGCGCCAGCGCGGTACCAAATTCTATCCGGGCGAAAATGTCGGCATGGGCAAGGACCATACCCTTTTTGCGCTTACTGACGGACGCGTTGCGTTCCGCGAAGGCAAGCTGGGCCGCAAATACGCGTCGGTACAGATTATGGCGGATGCCGCCGAATAACGGGTAACCGGCCGGGTTACCCACCAGGGTGACCCGGGTTCCACGCAGGAACCAGCAAAAAAGGGAGACGGGTCACCCCGGCTCCCTTTTTCTTGCTCCCTCCCCCCGCGTGGTCGCACGTCTGTCATCCCTGTATGGCATGCGGCGCACGCAACGACGAGGAGAGTTGCTGTGTTCGTTCGCACCAGGCGGCTGACGTTGCGCCCCGGTTGGATAGAAGATGCCCCCGAACTGGCGCGCGCCATCGGGCAATGGGGCGTGGTGAAGAATCTTTCGCGCGCACCCTGGCCCTATACGCTGGGCCATGCCGAAGCGTTTTTAGGCGCGCCCCACGCCCCGACAGAGGCGTTGCTGATCCTCGCTCCCGATATGTCCGGCGACCGGATAATTGGCGGCATCGGTCTTCGCCCGAATGAACACGACCGGTGGGAACTGGGCTATTGGCTGATCCCCGAAGCGCGCGGGAACGGCTATGCGGTGGAAGCGGCGCGCGGCCTGATCGACCATGCGCGCGAGGTGTTGCGGCTTCCGGAAATCGAAGCGGGATATGCCGTCGACAACATCGCCAGCGCACGCGTGCTCGATCGGCTGGGGTTCCGGCCGACAGGCGAGCGTTTGACCACGGCGTGCATGGCGCGGGGCGAGCCGGTGGAGACGGTAAGGATGCGCTATGCCGTTCCGCTCGCGTCATCCCCCGCCCCGGCCCGTATCGCCGCCTGACGCGCGTTTCCGCGCCCAAAAAGGTAGCGGCGCCGGATCACACCGCCTGCGGCTGGCCGGCCGCGGGCGAGCGTGGCAGGCGCGCATCCTGATAATCGCTGTCGACCAGCGCGATCAGCTGCCGGTCGTCATGCTTCCACGGGTGAAAGCCCGGCAGGAAGAATGACGCCCATGCGCCCAGTATCTTGCGCGCCATGCCGGGCCGGACAAATGCATAGCGGAACAACCGCCATTTAACGCCCGGCCCGGTCATTCCATCCTGCGCCAGCAGATCAAGCATGCCTTGTGCGCGGCCGCGAAAAAATCGCGCTGTCACTATCAGCATCACGATCGCCTTCACCTTCCACCGCCGCCACCGGCTCCAGTCACGGGTGGCGTACAGCCAAGTGTCATAGGCAACGCCCTTATGCTCGATCTCCTCGATCGCGTGCCAGCGCCACAGATCGGCCGCGGCCTGATCGGCGCCCGCCAGATGCCGGGGATCGGCGATCAGTTCATTCGCGATGATCGCGGTAAAATGTTCAAGACACATCGTGGCGGCCAGATTCGCGATTGGCGGCCGCCCCCTGGTCAATGCGATTTCGTCATCGACCCGTTTTTCAAGTCGGCTGATGTCATAGCCTTGATCGACCACATGCCGGTTGAACGCGACATGTTCGCGGGTGTGCATCACTTCCTGCTGCACGAAGGACTTTATCTCGCGCGCCAGTCGCGGCGAGGCGCCGTCGCGAAACTGGCGAACCGAATCGATGAAGAACCCCTCCCCCTTGGGAAAGGTAACCGACAATGCGTTGTAAAAGGCGCTGGCATAGGGATCGCCGTTCGCCCACCAGCGGCGATAGCGCTCTTCACGCCCGAAACGCTGGTCGCGCGGGGTGATGGTCAGATCGGTCGGAGTTTTTGCCTTCGCCATATTTTTCCTCCAAACAGGCAATTCGGCATTGTGCTTACACCGATGTAGATAGCCTTACTTACAATAATGTCAATTATTCGCAAACGCCTCACCCCGGAAGAATCGCGGCTCGCCGCGCTCGATGCCGCGCGTGCCTTGCTGATCGAAGACGGGCCGCAGGCGGTGACGTTGAAAGCGGTCGCAGCCCGTATCGGGCGCACCCATGCGAACCTGCTTCATCATTTCGGATCGGCCGCGGGGCTGCAAAAAGCGCTGATCGAGATGATGGCGAACGCGATCACCGCTAAAATCGCCGCCGCCGCACTGAAGGCGCGCGATTCCGATCAGGATCCGCGCGAAGTGGTGGACCTTACCTTCGACGCCTTTGACAAGGAAGGCGCCGCGCAGCTTGCGAGCTGGATGATACTTTCGGGCAATCAGGATGCGCTCAATCCCATTCTTGAAGCGATCCACCGGCTGGTGAACGAACTAAGCGTCGAACTCGACGAAGGGGCGCGCACGGGACGCCCGATTCATGAAGAGACGCTGCAACTGGTCCTGATGGCACTCGGCGATGCCTTGCTGGGAGCGCCGATGGCGCGCGCGCTGGGGCTGCCGCGCGAAAAGGCGCGCGACCTCGCCTGTTCCGCGTTGCTCGCCGAACGTCGTGAGCCGGTCTGACCGGCATTATCCCATCTGGCACGAACGAAACCGTGCGCTTCCTCCCTTCCCCACTGGCGAAATCGCTGGTCATCGCTAGATAGCGGCACATGCATTTTCTGGATCAGGCCAAGATCTACGTTCGTTCGGGCACCGGCGGCCCGGGCGCCGTGAGTTTCCGGCGCGAAAAATATATCGAATATGGCGGCCCCGACGGCGGTGACGGCGGCAAGGGCGGCGACATCGTGTTCGAAGCGGTGCCCGGCCTCAATACGCTGATCGACTTTCGCTATACCCAGCATTTCCGCGCCCAGCGCGGCAAGGGCGGCGCGGGCCAGAACAAGACCGGCGCGGGCGGCAACGATCTTGTCATCAAGGTTCCGGTCGGCACACAGGTGCTGAGCGAGGACAAGGACCATGTGCTGATGGACTTCACGCGCGTGGGCGAGCGCAAGGTGTTTCTGCGCGGCGGCGATGGCGGTCGCGGCAATATGAGCTATAAAAGCTCCACCAACCGCGCGCCGCGCCAGCATGGCACCGGCTGGCCCGGCGAAGAGGCCTGGCTGTGGCTGCGCCTGAAACTGCTTGCCGATGCGGGCCTTGTCGGCCTTCCCAATGCGGGCAAATCGACCTTCATCAACGCGGTCACCAATGCCAAGGCGAAGGTCGGCGATTACGCTTTCACCACCACCCGGCCACAATTGGGCGTGGTCAAACACCGGAATCGCGAGTTCGTCATCGCCGACATTCCCGGATTGATCGAGGGCGCGGCAGATGGCGCCGGTATCGGCGACCGGTTTCTGGGGCACATCGAACGCTGTCAGGTGTTGCTCCATCTGGTCGATGCGCATGGCGACGATCCGGCGACTGCCTATCGCACCGTGCGCGCCGAACTGGAGGCCTATGGCGCGGACCTTGCCGACAAGCGGGAGGTGATTGCCCTGAATAAGGCCGATTTGCTTGACGAGGAACTCACCGAAGCGTTGAGCGCTGAATTGGCGGAGGCCAGCGGGGCTGAGGTCCTGCCCCTGTCCGGCGCGACCGGTCAGGGTGCCGCGGCCGTGCTCGACCGGCTAATCGCCGCGATCGACCCTGCCGCGCCGGACGATATCGACGACGATGACGGCGAGGAACCGGTTGAATGGTCCCCTGTCTGAATCGCATAATGGTACTGAATAAAATTACAGGAGGCCCTGCTTGAACGAAGCGGACCGTTTTTCGCCCAAACGCTGCCCCCGGCTGATCGTAAAGGTCGGCTCGGCCTTGATCGTGGATCAGGACGGAGAAGTGCGCGAGGCATGGCTGAGGACCCTGGTTCACGACATTGCCGAACGACGCAAACAGGGACAGGAAGTCGCAGTGGTCAGTTCCGGCGCGATCGCCATCGGCGCACGCCGGCTGGGCCTTCCCGGCGGCGGTCGCAACAGCCTGGAAGATGCGCAGGCATCGGCCGCGCGCGGCCAGATCGCGCTTGCACAGGTCTGGGCCGGATTGCTCGATGAAAAAGACCTTCAGGCCGCGCAGGTGCTGGTCACGCTGGGCGATCTGGAGGATCGGCGACGCTATCTGAACGCCTCGGCGACGCTGGCGCGCCTGCTATCGCTCGACGTCATTCCGATCGTGAACGAAAATGATACGGTCGCGACCGAACGCATCCGCTTTGGCGACAACGACCGGCTGGCTGCGCGCGTGGCGCAGGCGGCGAATGGCGACGGCGTGATCCTGCTGTCCGATGTCGACGGGCTGTACGACAAGAACCCGACCCATCATGACGATGCGCAGTTCATCCCGGTCATCCGCAACATCGACGATATCGAAGGAATGGCGGATGCGCGTTCGGCTTCCGGCATGGGATCGGGCGGCATGGTTTCGAAGATCGAGGCGGCGCGGATCGCCACCACGGTGGGCGCCGATCTCGCCATCGTATCGGGCCATCCCGATCACGCGCTTCAGGCATTTGCCGATACCGGGCGCGGCAGCGTCTTCGTCGGCGAAGGCACTGCCGGCGCGCGCAAGGCGTGGCTGGCCGGCGGTCTGACCGATGAAGGCGTCGTCATTATCGATCAGGGCGCGGTGAAGGCATTGCAGAACGGCAACAGCCTGCTCCCCGCCGGCGCGATCCGGATCGAGGGCAAGTTCCAGCGCGGCGATCTGGTTACCATCGTCGATTCGAAGCATAACAAGATCGCGCGCGGACTGGTCGAATATGACTATGTCGACGCCGCGCGGATCATCGGCCGGCGCAGTGAGGATATTCCGCGCATCTTGGGCTATGCCCCGCGCTCCGCACTGGTGCACCGCAGCCATATGGCGGTGCTTTGATTTTCGGGTATTGTCCCGTTCGGGCAGCGGCCTCGGCGGCGTGACTACGCTCGCCATTACCGGCGGTACGGGGTTCGTCGGCGGGCACCTGATCGACATCGCGCTGGCGAAGGGGCACGGCGTACGCGCGCTCACCCGGCGAGACCAGCCGCCGCGCGAGGGCGTGGCATGGGTGCACGGGGCGCTGGATCAACCCCGATCGCTGGCGGACCTTGTCGCCAGCGCCGACGCCGTCATCCATGTCGCGGGCGTGGTGAACGCATCGGATCGCGCCGGATTCGCGCGGGGGAATATAGAGGGTACGCGTGCAATTCTCACAGCTGCGCAGGATCAGGGCGTATCCCGCTTCGTGCACGTCTCCTCCCTCGCGGCGCGTGAACCCGCGCTTTCCGATTATGGCTGGTCGAAGGCGGAGGCGGAGGCGCTGGTTCGCGCATCGCCGCTCGAGTGGACGATCGTTCGGCCGCCCGCCATCTACGGCCCCGGCGACAGCGAAATGCTCGACCTGTTCCGGCTAGCGAAACGCCATCTGGCGCTGCTGCCCCCAGGCGGGCGGCTGTCGGTGCTCCATGTGCGCGATCTGTCCCGCCTGTTGCTGGCGCTGACCCGGCAAAAAGGCCCACGTGACACGCTCGATCCCGATGACGGTGTGCCAAATGGGTGGAGCCATCGCGGCTTCGCTCACGCGATCGGAACCGCAGTGGGACGGAGCGTCCTCGCCCTCTCCTGCCCGCGCTGGACATTGATGGCAGGGGCACGGATCGACCGGTTGGTGCGCGGGTCCCATGCAAAGCTGACCCCCGATCGCGCGGCCTATTTCTGCCACGACGACTGGGTGGCCAATCCCGCCAACCGCCCCGCCCCGGACCTGTGGAAACCGGACATTGCGACCGCGCAGGGGCTTGCCGAGACGGCGCAATGGTATAGGGCGCAGGGCCTGTTGTAATCCGCGCCGAAATGGCGCCGCATTTGCCTGCCAACCACGTTGGCGACACGAAAGACGAGCAAGGAAAACGCATGAGCGACCGCCAGCAAGTTTTCGACAAGGTCAAAAGCCTGATCGAACCGTTCAACAAAAAGGGCGTGGCCCTTGCCGAAAGCACGACCTTTGCCGGCGACCTTGAATGGGACAGCCTGACGGTCATGGATTTCGTCGCGGCGATCGAGGATGAATTCGACATCATCATCACCATGAACATGCAGGCAGAGATCGAAAATGTCGGTCAGCTGGTTGATGCGGTAGAGAAGCTGAAAAACCAGTGAAACCGTTTGCCCTGACCGTGTCCAGGGGCAGCCCTTTCATGCTAACCGGCCGTTGAATTGAATGCAGGGCAAAAACAGGCTCAGCACGAACGGTTTAGGAATGTGACCCAATGACCGAAGCCACCGCAGCCGCGCACCAGACGCCGGAACATCCGGAGCGGGTTGCCCCCGAAACGGATCTGATGAGCAAGTTCGATCGGCTGATCGCCGAACGGCAGGCGCTGCTCGATTCGGGCGTTACCGACCCCTTCGCGATCGTGATGGAGCAGGTAAAGTCCCCCACCGAAGCGGTGATTGCTGGCAAGGACACGATCCTGCTCGGCACCTACAACTATATGGGCATGACCTTCGATCCGGACGTCATTCAGGCGGGCAAGGACGCGCTCGACCAGTTTGGATCGGGCACCAATGGCAGCCGAATGCTCAACGGCACGTTCCGCGACCATATGGCGGTAGAACAGGCGCTGCGCGACTTTTACGGCATGTCCGGCGCGATCGTTTTTTCGACCGGCTACATGGCCAATCTGGGCATGATTTCCACGCTGGCTGGCAAGGGCGAATATGTCATCCTCGACGCCGACAGCCATGCCTCGATCTATGATGGCTGCGCGCAGGGCAATGCGGAGATCGTGCGGTTCCGCCACAATTCGGTCGAGGATCTCGACAAGCGGCTCGGCCGCCTGCCAAAGGAGCCGGGCAAGCTGGTGGTGCTTGAGGGCGTCTATTCGATGCTCGGCGATATCGCACCGCTGAAGGAAATGGTCGCAGTCGCCAAAAAGCATGGCGCGATGGTGCTGGTCGATGAAGCGCATTCGATGGGCTTTTTCGGCCCCAACGGCCGCGGCGTGTATGAAGATCAGGGACTGGAAGGTCAGGTCGATTTCGTCGTCGGCACCTTTTCCAAATCGGTCGGCACGGTCGGCGGCTTCTGCGTATCGAACCATCCCAAGTTCGAGGCGATCCGCCTCGCCTGCCGCCCTTATATCTTCACCGCATCGCTGCCGCCCAGCGTGGTCGCGACGGCCGAAGCGTCGATCCGCAAGCTTATGCACGCGCATAACAAGCGGCAACATCTTTGGGAAAATGCGAAACGTCTTCACGGCGGCCTCACCCAAATGGGTTTCCGCCTCGGCACCGAAAAGCCAGACAGCGCCATCATCGCGGTGATGCTCGACGATCAGGAACAGGCGGTGGCAATGTGGCAGGCGCTGCTCGACAACGGCCTGTATGTAAACATGGCGCGTCCGCCGGCGACGCCCGCCGGAACCTATCTGCTGCGCTGCTCTCTGTGCGCCGAACACAGCGCGGATCAGATCGATCGGGTGCTCGCCATGTTCCAGGCGGCTGGCAAGGCGACCGGCGTGCTTTCCTGACCTCCTCCGGCGCGCCGCCTCTACAAGGGGTGACGCGCCGACCGCCCCCGGCTATAGCGGGCATTCCTGCTTTCAGCCGCTTTTCGCGAAGGGCATCCGCACACGCCGATGAAGTCGATCGACCGTTACATGGCCCGGCTGATCGCGGTGCCGCTGTTTTCCACGCTCATCATCGCGGCGATGCTGCTGGTGCTCGACCGGATGCGCCGCCTGTTCGACTTTGTCGCGACCGAAGGCGGCCCGGTGAACGTCGTGTGGAAGATGCTGGCCAATCTGATGCCCGAATATCTGGGCCTTGGCATTCCGATCGGGCTGATGCTCGGCACGCTGCTCGCCTTTCGAAAACTCGCCACTACGTCCGAACTCGACGTGCTGCGCGCGGTGGGCATGGGCTATGGTCGCCTGATGCGCATGCCCTATGTCTATGCGCTGGCGCTTGCGCTGCTCAATCTCGGCATTGTCGGCTTCGTTCAGCCCTGGGCGCGGTATAATTATGAAGAGCTTCGTTTCGACCTGCGGTCTGGCGCATTGGGCGCAGCGATCAAGGTCGGCGAATTCACCAGTTTCGGCGACCGGATGACGCTACGCATCGAACAGAGCCGCGACAATGGCGCGAACCTTTCGGGCATTTTCGTCAATACGATCCAGAAGGATGGAAGCTGGGTGACGGTGACCGCCGAAAAGGGCCAGTTTCTTGCCATCGACGATCCCGACACGATCATCTTTCGCCTGACCAACGGAACGCTGGTCAACAAATCCCCAGATTTCGGCAATCCGCGCGTGCTGACCTTTACCCAGCACGATCTTCCGATCCCGCTGCCCGCGATGGGGGATTTCCGCGCGCGCGGGAACGACAATCGCGAACTCACCCTGCCCCAGCTGTGGCAGGTGGGCCATGATCCGGCGCGAAGCGCCGAAATGCGCAGCGCCTCGCTTGCCGATTTTCATTTCCGGCTGGTCGAGGCGATGACGATATTCCTGCTGCCCATGCTGGCGGTCGCGCTGGGCGTGCCCCCCAAACGGTCGACATCGGCGCTGGGCGTCTTCCTGTCGATCGTGATGATCGTGACCTATCACAAGATCAACGAATATGCGCAGGATTTCGGGAGTCTCGGCCGGGTGAATCCGTTCTTCGCGCTATGGGGCCCGTTCGCGCTGTTCAGCGCACTGGTCGGATGGATGTATCATGTCGTGGCGCATGTTCCCGGCGGACAACCGATCGGCGCGCTGGAAAAATGGTTCGGCAAGCTGGCGAAGATGCTCGTCCGCCTGCTGCCAGGTCGCAAAAAGGCTGACGCATGACGCTGCCCAGCCTGTTCCCCTCACGCACCGTCAGCCTGTATATGGCGCGGCTGTTCCTGGTCCGCACCTTTGCGATTCTGGCCGGGCTGGTGCTCATTCTGCAAACGCTCGACCTGCTCAGCGAATCGGCATCTATTCTGGGGCATCCGGGCAACGGACAGGCGCAGGTGTGGCATTATGTCACGCTGCGCGTTCCGCAACTGATCGCCACTTTCCTGCCCTATGCGGTATTGCTGGGCACGATCATCACGCTTTCGACGCTCAACCAGAATAGCGAGATCATCGCGCTGAAATCTTCGGGGCTTTCGGCGCATCAGGTGCTTGCGCCGCTGCTCCTTGCGAGCCTTGGTATTGCCATCGTCTCTTTCGCTTTCAATGACCGCGTGGTGTCGCGCGCTTCCGCGACGCTCGACCAGTGGCAAAAGGTCGATTACGGGCCGGTGCCGCGATCGCGCGACGAACGCAGCAATGTGTGGGTGCGCGACGGCAACAATCTGGTGCGCGCGCTTGGTGTGGAAGGCCGCGGTGCCGACACGCGCCTGTCGCAAATCACGGTCTTCCGCCGCGATGGCGGGTCGTTGAAACAGATCGTCTTCGCCCCCAGCGGCGAGCGGCAGGACGATCGCTGGATTCTGAACAACGCGGTCGTGTTCGACATCGCGTCGCGAACGCGCACCCGATTGAATCATGTTAGCTTTGGCGAGGAAATCCGCCCCGATCAGTTCACCCTGGGCAATATCAACGCCGACGGCATGTCGTTCGGCGAATTGAAAACGGCGATCAACGACCTTGAACAGGCCGGGCGACCGACCGAGGATTTGCGCGGCACATTGTGGCACAAATTGTCCGGCCCGCTATCGGCCGTGCTGATGCCATTGCTCGGCGCGGTGGCGGGTTTCGGACTGGCGCGATCGGGCCGCTTGTTCGTGCGCGCCGTGATCGGCATGGCGCTCGGCTTTGCCTATTTCGTGGCGGACAATTTCGCGCTGGCGATGGGCAATATCGGCGCATATCCGCCCTTCCTCGCCGCGTGGGCACCGTTCCTGCTGTTCCTGCTGGTGGGCGAAGCGGTGCTGTTCCGAACCGAAGAATAGTCCCGGCCATGCGAGCCAGACTAGCATAAAAGCCCAGCGACACTCCTGGCGTAGAACTTGTTTCAGTCGGAAAAATTCTGCGCCTGGATCACCTTGTATCGTCATCGCGAGGAGCGAAGCGCCGCCGCGCCGACAGTCACCGATATAGGCGAGCGCCCGATTGCCGTGGCCCTTCGCTGGGGCTCAGCCCCATACAGCGTAGTATTACCTTATTGTCCGCCGCGAAGGCTGCTGACGATCAGTCGCCGGGCAAGCACCGGCAGCCCGCTATGACTCGACTTGTGATAGGGCGATTCAGGCTCCAGCGCGGCCGACAGGCGACGATGCGCCTCCCCCAGCGAATGATAGGGCAGCCCGGGCAGCAGGTGATGCAACGCGTGATAGCGCAGCCCCACCGGTGCCCATAGCATCGGCAGCAGGGCGGGCGGCGGTACATTGACCGAATCGAGATATTGCGCCGTCACGCTCATCGCTTCGCCTTCATTTTCCCACAGATGCGCGACCAGCGTGCGAACCTGATTGATGACGGCAACGCCCGACACGACCGCCAGCATCACCAGAAACGCGCGCAGCGGCAGTACGCCGGTCACCACCAGCCCTACCAGGGTGATGGCCCATATCGCGCAAGCGGTTTCCAGCCGGTTCCACCAACGCCTGAAATCACCTTCCGGCGGGCGGCGTTTGAATTGCGGATTGATCGAAAGCGCGGAATAGCGCTCCACTACCTGTTTGCGCAGCGCGGGAAATACCAGCGAGAGCGGCGAAAGAATGGCGTAGCGGATCAGGAAGCCGATCGGAGCAAGCGCCGAAACCAGCACGAAAGTAGGCAGCGTCCACGGCTTCATCAGCGCAAGCGGCAGATATTCGGGGTCCTCCACCGTACCGTAGCGCGTGCGGGCATGGTGCAGGCTGTGCACATCTTCATACATGAACGACGGGGTGAGCATTGGAATACCGACCAGCAGGTTCCAGCCGATATGGAAACCGGGCAGGCGGCTGGACCTGATATGGGTAAGTTCATGGATGAAGCTGATCGCACGATAGAGCGCCAGTACCGCCACCACGCCGGCGACGATGGCCCATCCCGTATGCGAATGCGTCGCGGCCAGATACAGCGCGGCATAGCCGATCCCCGCCGAAGCGATCAGATCGGTCCAGTAGATGCCGGCACGCGGCGTATTGATGTCACGCGACACCTCCGCCGCCTTGCGCAGCATGGCGTGATCGTCGGACGAACGGACCGTCGAAGGCCGGGTTGCGGCCTGACGCGGGGCGACCTGCGCGCCGCCGTTAAGACGAAGTGAGCTTTCCATGGCAGTCATAGCTATTCAAAGATAGTGGCGATACAGAGGCATTTACAGGTCACCCGCCGGGCCTTGCCCCACAATCGCGTATGTACGCCGCCCGTACCGGTGCGCCATCGCCTTGACAGCGCGCGCCAAGGGGCGGAAGCCGCCATCAACCACAGCAAGGGCAATCAGCAAACGTGACCAGCGATATTTCCATCCGCCCGGTCGCCACCAAGGCGGATCGCAAGGCGTTTATCGACCTGACCTACCGGATCAATGCCGCCGATCCCAATTGGGTGCCGCCGTTGAAGGGCGAAGCCTATGGCGCGATCGACCCCGACAAGAATGGATGGTTCAGCCATGCCGAGGCGCAGCTGTTCCTTGCCGAGCATGGCGGAAAGGTCGTGGGACGGATTTCGGCGCATCTCGACACGCTGGCGCTCACCATGCCGCTGGAGCAGGGCTTTGGTTCGGGCACCGGCTTTTGGGGCCTGTTCGAAGCGGAAGACGCGCAAAGTGCCGTCGCGCTGATCGAACGTGCCGAACAATGGTTGCGCGAAAAGGGGATGAACCGCGCGCTGGGACCGGTCAGCATGTCGATCTGGGAAGAGCCGGGGCTGTTGATAAAGGGGCACGACCACGCTCCCACCGTGATGATGGGGCATCATCGACCCGAATATCAGGCATGGATCGAGGCGGCGGGCTATACCCCCGCGAAGCAGCTTCTGACCTATGAACTGGACATCACCCAGGAACTGCCGCCGATCGTCCAGCGGATCATCAAATCGGGCGAGAAGAATGAGCGCATCCGCGTGCGTCGCGTCGACAAATCGAAATTCGATCAGGAGGCCGCGACCATCCTCGCGATCCTGAACGACGCCTGGGCCGATAATTGGGGCTTCGTCCCGCTTACCCAGCCGGAAATCGATGACGTCGGGAAGAAGCTGAAGCCGATCGTTTTCGAGGACCTTATCATGATCGCCGAACTGGACGGCGAACCGGTGGCGTTCATGATCACGCTTCCTGACCTGAACGAAGCGATCAAGCCGCTAAACGGTTCGCTGCTGCCCTTTGGCTGGGCAAAGCTGCTATGGTGGCTTCGCAAGCCGAAGGTGCGCACGATGCGGGTGCCGCTGATGGGCGTGGTGAAGCGGCTGCAATCTTCCCGAATGGCGAGCCAACTCGCCTTTATGATGATCGAATATATCCGCCGCGCATCCGTCGACGTCTATGGCGCAAAACGGGGCGAGATCGGGTGGATTCTCGACGACAATCAGGGGATGGTCGCGATCGCCGAGACCATCGAAAGCCGGATCAACCGCGTCTATCAGATCTACGAAAAGGCGCTTTGAGCGGCTGGATGAACCTATAGAATCTCGCCGTCCTCGCCGCCCTTTTCGGCAAGGACGGCACCGATGGTTTCGAACAGCGCGTCCATCGCAACCGGCTTGAACAACACTTCGTCGGCCCCCGCCTTCAGGCAGCGTTCGCGCAAATCGACCGCCGTATCGGCCGTGACCACGATGATCGGCAGATCGCGCTTGGCATCGTCGCGCGCGCGGATATGGCGGATCGCCTCGAACCCGTCCATTCCGGGCATGCGAAGGTCGACCAGGATCACGTCGAAATCCTCCGCATCGATTTTCGCAAGGCCGATATCGGCGAGTTCCGCCTCGGCCATATGTGCGCCTGCGACGTCAAGCATGTCGCGCACTACCCGGCGGTTCATCGGGTCGTCTTCGATGAAAAGTACGTTCACCGTTCTGGTGGTCCGATGGCTGTGTGTTTGTTCATTACGACACCGCTATTGCGCTATGCCGCGCGCGATACAAGGGCCTGCGCGATTCCGCGCTCTTCCCCGCTTCCAAACACGCGGCCGACCAGCGCGGCACGCGTGATCGGCTTTTCGATGATATGGTCGGCTCCTGCCTCGACAAGCCGGCTGTGGACCGCTTCGTCAGGCGCCTTCCACATCACCGCGACCGGGGTGCCGATGCCATGCGCCGTCCGGGCGATTTCGCCGACGATCTCAAATGCTTGTCCCTCGTCATGCGTGAGCGTGCCTTCGTCCAGCAACACCAGCGAAACCGCGCCGTCGGCCAGAACCGCGCACGCTTCCTGCGAATCGCTGGCGAAGTTCAACGTTCCGGCATGCTCGCCAAGCGTGCGCTTCCATACCCCGCGCGCGATCGGATTGCGTTCCAGCACCAGTAGTTCGGGGCCCTCTTTTTTTTCACGGTTATCGTTCCGTGGCGGTGCCACCCTTTCCAGCGGCAGCGTGACGATGAATTTCGATCCCGTATCAAGGTCGCTCTCGACCGTGATGGTGCCATCAAGCGCCATGGCGAGGTTGCGGCAGATCGAAAGGCCAAGACCCGTCCCGCCGAATTTGCGGGTGGTGCCGCCATCGACCTGTTTGAACGAGTCGAAAATTTCTTCGAGCTGGTCGGCTGGAATGCCGATCCCGGTGTCGGTCACCGTGATGCGGAGCTGCTCGGCTTCACCTGCGCCCATAGCATCAACGATGATCCCGATGCCGCCACGTTCGGTAAATTTCAGGGCATTGGCGAGCAGGTTGAAGATGATCTGCCGGATACGGCCAGCATCGCTCTCGATCCATTGCGGCGCACGGTCGATATCCAGCGTGAAATCCAGACCGCGGCTGTGCGCCTGATCGCGCCATACCGCCGCAACCTCGCGAAGCGTCGCTTGCAGGTCCATCGCGCGGCGCTCGATGGTCAGATCGCCCGTTTCCATCTTCGCTACGTCGAGAATGTCGTCGACCAGCGCGCGCATGGTGACCCCCGCCCCATGGATCACGCCAATGCGCTCACGGGTGCCGTTCTGCACTGCGGCGTCGGCAAGCATGACCTGTGTCATGCCGAGAATTCCGTTCAGCGGCGTCCTGATTTCATGGCTGGTGGTGGCCAGGAATTCGGTCTTCGCGGCCAGCGCTTTTTCAAGCGCTATGTTGCTCGCATTCAACTTGCTGTTCGTTTCGCGTTCGCGGTTGCGGCTGCGCCTGATCGTGAACAGGCTGAACGACAGCACCGCGATCAGGACCAGCGTCGCCCCGCCGATACTTGCGAACAAGGTCCGCTGAAACCGCGAGCGCGATCGTTCGAACGCAACATTGCGCCGCAGTTCGTCCGCCTTCAGCTTGGCGATTTTCAGTTCCTGATTCTGAAAATCGAACCGCGCGGCGGCAAGCGCGGCATTGGTGGAACTCGCCACCTTCGTTGCCTCGTCATTAAGGCGCTTCGCGGCGGCCAGATGCTTCAACGCCTTGTCGCTGTCCCCCACCGCGTCATACACCTGATAGGCAACGTAATGGGCGTAGTAGAAATCACCGGAATCAGCATCTTCATAAAGTTTATCTATAATATTTACAGCAGATTTGTAACGACTCTGCATAAAATATGCTCTGGCCTGAGTAGCCATCAATTGCGGCAGTATCAATGAAACTTTAGATTTTTCTGCTTCTGAAAATGCTTTTTTAAGATAGGTTTGAGCGCTAGATACGTCACCACTTTCAAGACGAACTCTCGCTATGTTTCCTAAAATACGAGCTTGGAGAGGAGTATTACTAAGATTTTTTGCGTTAATAAGCGCTAACTCGTACTCCTTTTCTGATTGTTTGTATTTTTCCAGTTGTAGAAATACGCTAGCTAAATTATTATGAAGAGAAAGTTCTAATAAATCATCTGAACTGTAAATCTCTTTTGCTTGTTTATAATATTTTTCAGCTTGACTATTATCATTTGCAGATGAATATAAAAACGCTATGTTTTGTAATGCTACCGACTGCCCTCTAGTATCATTATTTTTCCGGAATATATCAAAAGCTTGATGAAGATCTATTAAAGCTCTTGCAGGCGAACCCTTTGAGGATTCAATAGAAGATTTAGTTAGAAGCAAATCTCCCTTTACTTTTAAATCTCCAAAATTTTTTATTATATTCATTGCCTCATAAACTAGCTTATCAGCGACATTAACTCGGCCTAAACGCATCTCGGCCTCAGCCTTTACTGCCAAGGTGTTTGTTCGAGCAATAATTTCTTCTTTGTCTGACGGATATTTTTTAAGTTCTTTGTATAATTTATCTGCCTCCTTGGATGCTTTTTCAGGATTAGCCATCATTAGTTCGTGTAGGTTTTGGATGCGAATCCGAATGTGCGCTGGCCTTGGACCCGCAAAAGCTTGATTAAATAATGCCAAACAAAACACGCTAAAAATGGCGAAAAAATAGAGCTTCGATGCTATTTTACGACGTGCAAGCGAACTTCTTCTTGCCGGGCATCTTTTTAAATCAAGCACGTTTCCAGAACGCTTCATTACGTTGGATGCCGGGCATTGACGGCATAGACATTGCGCGATGCCCCTCTTTTTCGACGAAGGTCAGAAAAGCGTCGAAATTAAGCGGACGACTGATCAGATAACCCTGAACTAGATCGCATCCCATTACGCTGAGCAACGCGAGCGCTGCGGGGGATTCGACACCTTCCGCCGTCACTTCCATTTCCATGGCATGCGCAAGGTCGATGGTGGATCGCACGATCAGGGGGTCGCGATTGCTGCTGGTCAGCTGGGTGATGAACATCTTGTCGATCTTCAGTTCCGATGCAGGCAGTTGCTTCAGATAGGCGAGCGAGGAAAGCCCCGCGCCATAATCGTCGATCGCAACTGGAATACCGATGTCCGCAAATTGCTGAAGATGCCGCAACGCAACGGCAGGATCGCGAATAACTGCCGTTTCGGTAATCTCAAATCCGATCTTGGCCTTGCTGCCCTTCAACAGCCGACACGCTTCGACAACAAAATCGGCATCCGCCAACAACACGCCGGATATGTTGATGAAAATCGGGATATCATGCCCCGTTGCAGCAAGCCTGCGCTGGTCGGCGATCACCTGCTTTATGCCCCATAAGGACAATGCGGCGATACTGCCGGCCTCTTCCGCAGCGGCAATGAAATCGCCGGGCATGATAAGCCCGCGCGAGGGATGCTGCCAGCGAACCAGCGCTTCGGCACTCGCGATGTCCTGTCGCCGCAAATGGATTTTCGGCTGATATTGCATGAAAAGCTCGCCAGCGGCGATTGCTCGCGGGAGTTCGCGCACCAATGCCGGTCGATGGAATTTAAGCTCCTCGCGCGACAGATCGAACAAAACGGTCTGACGATCCTTGCGTGCCTGGTCGAGCGCGGCTTCCGCCGCTTCAGAAAGGCGAACTTCGTCATCGTCGAACGACGGGGCGAGCGCAGCGCCGATCGTCATATTGACCATGTAACGCTCCCGCCCGATCGACACGGGAACGTCGCGGAGTTTTTCCATGGCGCGAAGTATGTCGCCGGCGACATCAGGACGCTCGCACGTAAAGGAAACCTCAACCAGCTGGCGGCCCACCGTTTCGACCTGCGCGTCCGGAACTTCCGCATGAAGCAGGTTGCTTACCTTGTCTGCCAGTTCGGCCGCTCCCTCCCGTCCCAAATGGCGCCGAAGCGACGCAAAATTTTCGATTTCGATAAGCGCAAGCCCGCGCCAGAAGGGGATCAGGGGTCGATCATCATCATTTTCCGATTCGGACACATTACCAGGCGTATCGAATTTCAGGGTCAGCGGCATGTCCGCATGGCGTTTATACTCACATTGCCGGACTATGCCATTCGTGCAGGCACCGCCGAGGATAATTCGCGGCGAGAGCGCAAGCCGACGGTTCGGCATGGGATGTCCACGTAGCTCAACCATTCTTCATTCGGCGTAAGCCCTACCCCTGAAAAAAATATTAAGGTCCGGCAGCATTTTGACCTCCGCTCTGGCCAAACCCCGCCGCAGTCCGGTTGAAACTTCGTTAATTTCTTGTTAACTATATTTGTGCGCGCCTGATGCGCGTATGGGAGAAGTCTATGTTTTCGATTCTTTTCAAAGATGGTCTGGGCGGCGATATCATCCGTCCGTACTAAGACTCGATCTGGCCGGATGGTCGATCCAGTATGGATTGCCCGTCCGGCTCATCTCATACCAAGGGTATATCGTCGCGCTTTTTAGAACGCGACAGCGGTGGGGCGCTGGACGGCGCTTTTTTAAACGGGCAATACACCTCTTTCCGGACAATCGCCTGATACCAGGCGGCTTGCAGTCGAACGGGAGGTTACGTGGCCGCTATTCTGCTTGAAACCCATCGCGTGGCGAAGCCGTGGGGGCGGCATGCGCTCTGGCCGGGATTTGAAAACCCCGACCCGCAGGACGATCCGATAGGGGAAGTCTGGTTTCAGACGCCCAAAGGTTTTCCCGACGAACTGCTCGTCAAATATCTTTTTACCAGCGAAAAATTGTCGGTTCAGGTGCATCCCGACGATTCGGATGCGCGGCGCGCAGGCTATCCGCGCGGGAAGGATGAGGCGTGGCTGGTGCTGGCTGCCGAACCCGATTCGACTATCGCGCTCGGTACGAACGAACCGCTTGATGCCGAACAGCTTCGCACCGCTGCGCTGGACGGGTCCATCGAACACCTTCTCGACTGGAAACCGGTAAAGCCGGGTGATTATTTCTATTCGCAAGCAGGCACGGTGCATGCGATCGGCGCGGGGATTACGCTGATCGAGGTGCAGCAGAATGTCGACCTCACCTATCGCCTGTACGATTATGGCCGTCCGCGCGAACTTCACCTTGAGGAGGGCGTAGCGGTATCGCGAGCGCAACCCTTCGTACCGCTCGCTGTTCCGCCATCCCCCGCTCCGGATCGCACGCTACTCGCCAAGGGGCCGAAATTCGTGCTTGAACGCTGGCGGCAATGCGAACGCACGATCACCTTGCCGGACGGAGAGGCCGCCTGGCTGGTGCCGGTCAGCGGATCGGGCACCGCCGATTCCGTCGAATGGACTGCCGGCCAATGCGTAGCGGTAACCGGTAGCGCCGCAGTCAATGTCGGCTCGGATGGCGATCTGCTGGTCGCCTATTGCGGCGAGACGCTGGCCGATATTTCCTGATCGCGAAAAAGTGGCGGCCGTTCGCGATGGCCGCCACCCTATCCGATCAAAATTCAAGAACGATCTTCCCGAAATGCTCGCCTGATTTCTCGTGGCGGAATGCATCGGCGATCTGATCCAGCGCGAAACTGCGATCGATCACGGGGCGCAATGCCATCGCTTCAAGACCACGAACCATCTCCTGCTGATGGCGGCGGTTGCCAACGGTAATGCCCTGAAGCCTTGCCTGCTTCGACATGAACTGGGCGGTAGGCACATCGCCTCCGCGACCGGTCAGTACGCCGATCAGGGCAATGTGCCCGCCAATCCGCACCGCCTCGATCGATTGCGGCAGGGTTCCCGGCCCCCCGACCTCAACGATATGATCGACACCCTGCCCATCGGTCAGGTCGCGGACCTTCTTCCCCCAGTCGGGTGTCCGTTTGTAGTTGATGACATGCGCAGCACCCATTGCGGTCAGACGTTCCAGCTTGGCGTCGGAAGACGATGTCGCGATCACGCGTGCGCCCATTGCTTGCGCCATCTGAACCGCGAAGATCGAAACCCCGCCGGTTCCAAGCGTCAACACCGTATCGCCCGCTTTGATACCGCCATCAACAACCAGCGCGCGCCATGCCGTCAGCCCTGCCGTTGTCAGCGTCGCCGCTTCGGCATGACTCCATGCCCTCGGCGCGCGGGTAAAGCCACTCGCAGGACAAACCGCCACTTCACGGGCATACCCGTCGACACCGTCACCAGGCGTCGTGGAAAAACCGGCGGTCACCGGCCCGCCGGCCTCCCATTTCGGAAAGAAGGTGGACACGACATGATCGCCGGGAACGAACGAATCCACATCCTCGCCTACCGCTTCGACCACGCCGGCACCATCCGCCATCGGAATGCGCCCGGGCTTTGCCGGTATCGCGCCAGTGACCACCGCGTAATCATGATAGTTCAGCGAACTTGCGTGGATACGCACCCGGATGTCCCCCGGCCCAGGCTGGCCCGGATCGGGAATATCGACGATTTGAAGCGTGTCGAGGTTTGCCGGACTGCCGATACGAACTGCTTTCATGAAACTGTCTCCGAATGGGAAGGATCGCTCGCTCAACCGCGCATCCCCGTCCGGCGTTCCCGCTATTCGACAGTGACGCTTTTGGCGAGATTGCGCGGCTGATCGACATCGGTGCCTTTCGCAACCGCGACATGATAGGCGAGAAGCTGAACCGGAACGGCATAGACCAGCGGCGCGATCAACGGATGGACCCTCGGCATCTCGATCGTCGCGACTGCGTCTTCGCCCGCCGATGCAATTCCGTCGGCATCCGAAATTAGCACCACCTGCGCGCCACGCGCCTGCGCTTCTTTCATGTTGCTGACCGTTTTATCGAAAAGCGGCCCCGACGGCGCCAGCACGATTAGCGGCACATTATCGTCGATCAACGCGATCGGCCCGTGCTTCATTTCGCCGCTGGCATAGCCTTCGGCGTGAATATAGCTGATTTCCTTGAGCTTCAGCGCGCCTTCCAGCGCAAGCGGATAATCTGGGCCGCGCCCCAGATACAGAACGTCGCGCGCCGCGGCGACGGTATGCGCCATCGCCTCGATCTCCGCATCATGCGCCAGCGCCTCGTTCAGCGCCGCGGGCGCTTCGATCAGGTGACGAACGATCTCCGCCTCGTCAGCGGCGGAAAGTCTGCCCTTCGCGCGGGCGAGGTTCACCGCCAGTGCTGCCATCACCGACAATTGGCAGGTGAACGCCTTGGTCGAAGCAACGCCGATTTCGGGGCCGGCATGCGTGGGAAGCAGCAGATCGACCTCGCGCGCCATGCTGCTGGTCGGTACGTTGATGATCCCCGCCGTTGTGACGTTCGCCTGCTTCATATGGCGAAGCGCGGCGAGCGTGTCGGCCGTCTCGCCCGACTGCGAAACCACGATGCCCAGCGTGCCGGGGAGCAGGACCGGGTCGCGATAGCGAAACTCCGACGCGACATCGACTTCGACGGGCAGCCGCGCAAACTGCTCGATCCAGTATTTGCCGATCATCCCGACATAGCTGGCCGTGCCGCATGCGATGATTGCCACGCGCTCGATCCCGGCAAGGTCAAACGCCATGTCGGGCAGCGCGACCTGCTCCTCAAGCGGGCGGAGATAGGATTTCAGCGTCTGGGCGACGACCATCGGCTGTTCGTAAATCTCCTTTTGCATGAAATGGCGGTGATTGCCCTTGTCGACCAGTGCCGCCGAAGCGCCGGAATGCACGATCGGCCGTTCGACCGGCGCATTGTCACGATCATATATCTGAACGCTATCGCGCTCGACCACTGCCCAGTCGCCTTCGTCCAGATATGCGATCCGCTGGGTAAGCGAAGCAAGCGCATGCGCGTCCGAACCGAGGAAATTCTCGCCCTCCCCATAGCCGACGGTCAGCGGCGCGCCCTGCCGGGCGCCGATGATCAGGTCCGGATAGCGGGGGAACAGCATCGCGATGGCGAAGGCACCGTGCAGCCGGGGAAGCACCGCCGCCACCGCCTCACGCGGATGCTTCCCCGCCTCGATCGCTTCGCTGACCAGATGCGCGACGACCTCGCTATCGGTTTCGCTGGTGAGCGTCCGGCCCCGCGCCTCCAGTTCCTGGCGCAACGGGCGGAAATTCTCGATAATGCCGTTATGGACGATCGCGACCTCATCCGTTGCGTGCGGATGGGCGTTTCCGGTGGTGGGCGCGCCATGCGTCGCCCAGCGAGTATGCGCGATGCCCACGGTGCCCGGAAGCGGTTCTTCCCTCAGTCGCTCGGCAAGGTTTGCCAGCTTGCCTTTGGCACGACGGCGATCGATCCTGCCATCGACGATCGTGGCGATCCCGGCGGAATCATAGCCGCGATATTCCAGTCGCTTCAGCCCTTCGAACAGGCGGTCCGAAACCGGATCGGTGCCGATGATTCCGACAATTCCACACATGGACGCACAATACTCCAATAATGTTGCGATAGCGTGCCTAGGCGATGAGAGGTCCCGCGCAAATAGTCGGCGCGATTGTCCGTCGCTGCCTAACCGCCCTTCCTGGCCTTCATGAGCGCGCGGAATTTTGCGGCCCATCCTGGCTTTGCTTCCTGCTTGCCGCGCGCAAGTGCAAGCGAATCATCAGCGACGTCACGGGTTACGACCGATCCCGCCGCGACGATCGCGCCAGCGCCGATGACGACCGGCGCAACCAGCGCGCTGTTCGATCCGACGAACGCGCCCTCGCCGATAACGGTGCGATATTTGAAGAACCCGTCATAGTTGCAGGTAATCGTCCCCGCCCCGATATTCGCGCCTGCGCCCACCTGCGCATCGCCCAGATACGTCAGGTGGTTCGCCTTCGCCCCCTTGCCGAGCACCGCTTTCTTCATCTCAACGAAATTGCCTACCTTCGCCTCCGTTTCCATGACCGCGCCGGGGCGAAGCCGTGCGAACGGCCCTACAGTCGCGCCTTCGCCAACCTGCGCCCCTTCGACATGGCTGAAAGCATGAATGACGGCGCGGTCCGCGACGATCGCACCGGGACCGAATACCACATCAGGTTCGATAACGACATCACGTCCAAGCTGCGTATCATAGGCGAACCAGACGGTTTCGGGGGCGATCAGCGTGGCTCCTTCCGACATCGCGCGCGCCCGGCGGCGCTGCTGCCAGTCCTGTTCGACCTGCGCCAGTTCCGCGCGCGAATTGACGCCCGCGACTTCGCTCGCATCGGTTTCGATCACGGCGGAGCCGCGCCCTTCGCTCGCCGCCAGCATGACGATATCGGGCAGATAATATTCGCCCGCGGCATTGTCGTTGCCGATCCGGCCAAGCAGCGCGAACAGGTCGCGCGAGCGCACTGCCATCAGCCCTGAATTGCACAGCGTTTCGGCACGCTCGCTTTCGCTCGCATCCTTATATTCGACCATTTTTGCGATGCGGTCGCTGCCCGCTTCGACGATCACCCGGCCATAAGCGCCCGGATCGGCGGGGCGGAAGCCGAGCACAACCGCCGCAGGCGAATCCGGTTGATGCAGCCGCTCGCTTAGCCGCGACATGGTCTGCGCCGTCACCAGCGGCACGTCGCCGTAAAGGACAAGGACGTCACCATCGAAATCGCCCAGCGCCTCGTGTGCCTGCGCGACGGCATGACCGGTGCCGAGCTGCTCCGCCTGATGCGCGATTTCCACGCCGCTTCCCGCTACGGCATCTTCCACCTGATCACGCCCCGCGCCGACCACGACCACCGTCTTTTCAGGGTTCAGCGACGAAACCGAATCGATCAGATGCAACAGCATCGCGCGGCCCGCAATCGGGTGGAGCACCTTGTGCAGGTCGGACTTCATTCGGGTGCCTTTGCCCGCCGCAAGGATGATCGCCGCGATTTTCGAATTCGTCACAAGTCCAGTTCCCGCTCGCATCCAACCGGTGGAGTGCTGTTTTTCCTTAACCAAGCGCGTGCGGTGCTGCGACAGGCGCGCAACCGGCGATCGCTTCCATCGCACCCGCCCTGCCATGTGAGCCTTGCCTTTTCCATAGGCGAGCGGGCATGTCCGCCCGTCATGAGCGATTTTCCCTTCGACATTGTCGGTTTCGACCTCGACGGCACGCTGCTCGACACCAGCGGCGATCTTGCGGCGGCGGTCAATCACGCGCTGGTGCTCGCGGGACGCGAACCGCTGTCGGTACAAGACATCCGGTCAAAGATCGGTGGCGGTGCGAAAAACATGCTTCGCCTCGCGCTGGACGAAACGGGCGGATGCGACGAGGCGGAATTCCGCCGTTTGCACAAGGAACTGCTTGGCTTTTACGAAGCGCACATCGCGGATCATTCGGTTGTCTTTGACGGATTGCCCGACGCCATCGCTTCGCTGCACGAACGCGGCGTGAAAACCGCGATCGTGACCAACAAGTTCGAATCGCTCGCCGAAAAACTGATGCGCGAAATCGGCCTGCGCGATTCCTTTGCGTGCCTGATCGGCGGCGACACGATGGGAAAGAGCTTTGCCAAGCCGCACCGTGCGCCCATCGACGAAATGATCCGCCGTTGCGGGGGCGGTCGCACCGCGTTCGTCGGCGACTCAATCTACGATATTCAGGCGGCACAAAATGCAGGCGTTCCGGCAATCGCGGTCAGTTTCGGATTCGTGACCGGCCCGGTCGAGGAACTGGGCGCCGATGCGGTAATCGATTCCTACGCCGACTTGCTTCCGACGCTCGAACGGCTGGATCAACCCACCGGGTGATAGCCCTTTCGCCATTTGGTCCATAGATGGCGCGCGAGCATTGCCGGCGGCATTCGCAACCAGTGGCCACGCAGATAAAATACATGCTCGATCCATTTGGGGCGGACCCTGCCCCATCCGTCGCGCGCGAGAAGCCGCCGTTTGAAAAGTGCGTCGGCGGGGTCGCGAACGCGCCAGTCGATCGGGATATCGGTGCCGTACAGATCGTGCGACAGCCGCACTGCGCGCATGACGTGGTGATGCAATCCGTGGAGCCGCGCCCGTGCTTCCAATCCGTCAGTGCCCAACTCTTCCAGCAGGCAGTGAATATCCCACAGGTTGCGCACCCCGCCCAGCATCTCGCCATCGGCGAACAGATGCGCCGCGGCATGGCATAGCAGGTCATTGGGCTGCGGCACGCGAAGCCCGTTTTGAAGCGCTTCGCTATCCGCGATAATCGCATCGGCGTCCGGGGTGATCCGCGCGGTCAGCGGCAGGATCGTGTGGTGAACATCGATCATCCGGTCGCGATCGCGATGGATCAGCGGCGGCAGTTCGTGCATCCATTGGCGATAATAGGCATCGTCATACGGATCGGGCTTTACCCATTCCCACCCGGCGGCAAGCAGTGCATCCTGCACGCTGTCGAGCGCGCCGCGCGGCACCAGAATATCAAGGTCACCGATCGACCGCCCCACCCCGGCTTTCAGCCCGGCGGCAACGAAGGCAGTTCCTTTCAGCAGCAAAACAGGCACGCCCAGCGGCGCAAGCGCGCGCCGTGCCGCTTCGGCTTCCCACAGCGCCAGCGTTCGCCCCACCTCGGCCAAGGCACGCGCGTCGTCCAGAATGCGCTTCGCGGCAACCGGCAACGAAAGCCCGTCCAACCGGCAGGCGAGCGTGCCGATAATCTGCTCCGCGCGCGCCGCCGCGATCAGCGCGTTCCATTGTGCCGCGTCATAGCGTTCGCAGCGTGCCGGTTCGCGCAGCGTTTCGACGACCAGCCGCGCGCTCATGCCGTCGCGCTCCACAAATCTTCGACCAGCCGAAGCGCGCTTTCGGTGTCGGGATAGTCGATCGCGCGCGCGGGCACCTCGCGCACCAGACGGGTAAGCGTATCGAACCCCGCTTGGCCCAGTCCGACGAAATTGGTCGATGCCTGGGTCAGCCGGACAAAGGCCTCGGCTTCGTCCACCGCACGTTCGGCAGGCGCATGGCCGAAGGTCGGAAAAAGGATCAGCGCGGGCCGTGCTGGCGTTTCCATCGCGGCGATAGCTTGCGCGTCGGGGACCAGATGGCGGATATTACCCTTTGGCGTCGCCTTCATCAGCGGGCCGAATCGTCCTTGCGGAAGCGTGCTTCGCATCAAGCCGATGGCCGCGTTTTTCAGGCTGATCAGGCGGGGAAAGCCGTAAACCAGCCCGCTCATCGGATCGATCAGCGCGAATTCGTCGCCCATCAACCGCCACCCGCGCGCCATCAGCAGCGCCGCGAGCGTCGATTTGCCCGCCCCCGACACGCCGGACATCAACAACGCTTTCCCGTCGCGTACCACGGCAGAGGCATGGAGCAACAAATAGCGCCGCTGCCCAAGCGCCATTTGCAGGTTCATCCCCATCTCCGCCGCCAACAGCCCCATTTCGAGCGGAAGCGGCGCTGCGTCGGGAATAATGTAATCGCCGCCGATCATCACTGAGGGCCGAATGAAACGCCGCCAGAACCGTGCGGCGAACAGCCGGACGTTGAAATCAGCGATACCATCATCGGGCGCGGGATAATCGCGATACAGGTCTTTGAGCGCCGCGATGGGCACGCGCCAATCCGATCCGATGCGAAAGCCGACCGGACCGATTTTCAGCGATACGCTATGTCTCATGCGACGCGGACAAGCCCCGCCGCTTCAAGTTCGGCCAGCCGCGCGGCAAGCGAAGCGGGATCGGCATCCGCGACCTCATAGCGATCTTGGAGAAAGGTAAGGAGTGCGTTGGCATCCATCGCGGTTTCCTGCAACGCGTCGAGTATCTCCGGCACCGGCGACCCGACCAGATGCGTCCGCGCCGAGGGTCGGTGGAACAGCGCGGTTATCCCGCCCAGGCGGACGGATTTGATCCGCCGGGCCGGCTCCGCCAGGTATTGCGGCCCGGCCATGCGAATCAGCCGCGCGGCATTTGCAGCGATGCGAAACAGGTAAAGCCGCTCGTCCCGCGCTGAAGCCGCCGGATATATTGCATATAGGCCTGATTGCTTTCGTAATCGGTGCCGGGAAGCTGACCGCCGTGCATGGCGCGCTTCACATCCTCGCCCTTGAACGGGGCGGCGGGCGGCGCAAACGCGCCAGGCGTTCCGGCCGGAACCAGCGAGCCATCGGCCGCGATATAGCTTCCCGCGCGCGCCGGATCGGGCACCGGAATTTCGCACGTCGAAACCGACGCCGCAGTCTGCGCAAGTGCAGGGCGGATCGACACTACCGCACTGGCACCGACCGCACCCAGCATTAGCGCGCGACGGCGACTGACCTCGCCGGGTTCGGAAGAAGGTTCGTCGGTCATTTGCCCACCATCCTGCCATGCGGCTGGTTTCGCAACGGTTAAACGTCGTTAAGCGCATCGAACCCGCTACCATTTCTCACGCAAAATGCCTTATTGCGGCACAATGGAAGGCGTTTTCGGACATCGCACACTCTATGCGCTGTTGCTCGCCGTTATAAGCGTGTCTGCCGGCCTTGCGCTCGGTGCGGATATCAACGCCGTGCTGATCGCGCTCGTCGGTTCGGTCGCCGCGGTATTGATCGCCGCTTCCGAAAGCGACGAACCGGTATCCCCCGAAGCCGCACTGCCAAGGCCCGCCCCCGGCGATAGCGATGTCGCCGCCGCCGACATTCTGGAGGCGGCCGTGGAGCCGGTGCTGATCGTAACCGACAACCGCGTCGTTCGCGCCAACCAAGCCGCCCATGCGCTGCTCGGTCGTCACATCGTCGGGGAGGATGTCCGGCTTGCCATCCGTCACCCGGCAGCCGCTGAACGGCTGATCCGCGATCACGGCGAAGACGATACCGCGCCGATCCATCTGGTCGGGCTGGGCACCCGCGACCAACGTTGGGAAATGCGCGTGCGGCGCGTCGGCAGGAGCGTGCGCATCGTGCATCTGACCGATCGCACCGGCAGCTATGCCGCCGAACGGATGCGGGTCGATTTTGTCGCCAATGCAAGCCACGAACTGCGAACGCCGCTCGCCTCGATCATCGGCTTTATCGAAACGCTGAGTGAGGAAGCGGGCGAAGACCCGGCGGTTCGCGCGCGTTTCCTGACGGTGATGTTCAACGAAGCGGTGCGGATGCAGCGTCTGGTCGACGACCTGATGAGCCTGTCGCGAATCGAGGCGGAAAAATATCGCGAACCCGATGCCGAGGTCGATCTTGCCGCGCTCACCCGCGAAGTATGCGCCGAGATCGGCGCGGCGCAACAAGATCGCGCGAGTCACCTGAAACTCGACATCGCCGATATTCGCCCTGTGAAGGGCGACCGCGCGCAGCTTTCGCAACTGTTGCACAACATTATCGGCAACGCGTTGAAATACGGACATTCGGACACGCCCGTCACCATCCGCCTCACCCCCAGCGGCACCCGCATGGCGGAACTTCGCGTGACCGATCAGGGCGAAGGCATCGCGCCCGATCAGCTTCCCCGCCTGACCGAGCGATTTTATCGCATCGATTCGGGACGAAGCCGCGCGATGGGCGGCACCGGCCTTGGCCTTTCCATCGTCAAACATATCGTCGAGCGGCATCGCGGACGGCTGGATATCGCCAGCACGCCGGGCAAGGGCACCACCGTCACCGTGCACCTGCCTTTGCAGCCCGTGTCATCATAAGATCACACCACTGTCATCGTATCGTAACCCGATTGGAACATTGGCGACCTGACAACACGCTATCGGACATGCGGATCGCCGCTGGCCACCGGCGTGCGGATATCGGGTAGCAGGAAGGGAAAGCAAATGTTCGGCAGGTTAACCGTCATCGCCGCGGCGGCGATCGCAGTCACCGGCTGCAGCCAGGATTCGTCGCGCGATTATATGAAGATCGTCGGCTCATCGACCGTCTACCCCTTCTCCACCGCGGTTGCCGAAGCGATGGTGAATGCCAATCCGTCGCTCAAGACGCCGGTGATCGAATCGACCGGCACCGGCGGCGGAATGAAGCTGTTCTGCAACGGCGTGGGCGTTCAGCATCCCGATATCGAGGATGCTTCACGCCGGATGACACCCGGCGAATTTCAGACCTGTACCCAGAACGGCGTCGACGGAATCATGGAAATCCAGGTCGGCATGGACGGCGTTGCCTTTGCCGAATCGAAAAAGGGCCCGAAGCTCGAACTGACCCGCGCCGACATCTACCGCGCGCTTGCCGCCAATCCGATGGGCAAGCAGCAAACGGCGAAATTCTGGAACGACGTTAATCCCAAACTTCCGCATACGCCGATTCAGGTTTTCGGCCCACCCTCTACCAGCGGCACGCGCGATGCGCTGGCCGAACTGATCCTCGCCAAAGGCTGCAAGGAAGTCGATCCGCAGGCGGCGAAGCTGGAAGAAAGCGACAAGGACGCGTTCAAGGATCGGTGCCAGCGCATCCGCGAAGACGGTGCCTATGTCGACAAGGGTGAAAACGACAATATCATCGTCCAGAACCTGACCGTCAGCCCCAATGCGATCGGGATATTCGGCTACAGCTATCTTGAGGAAAATCGCGACCGGCTGAACGGCGTGCCGGTCAACGGCGTCGAACCGACCTATGCCAATATCGCCGATCGGTCCTATCCGGGCGCGCGCCCGCTGTTCATCTATGTCAAGAAACAGCATCTGAACGCGGTTCCCGGCATGAAGCAGTTCCTGCACGAATATACCCAGATGTGGGACCCGGACGGGCCACTGGTCGCCAAGGGGATGATCGCCGCCCCGGCCGATATTCGTCAGCAAAGTGAGCGCATTATCGATCAGGGCACCACGATCACCGCCGAAACGCTTGCTGATGATGAGTTGCATTGATCGGCATGGTTCTGAAAAATGACGGGCGCGCCATCGCCGGCGCGCCTGCAAATCGCAACGAAATGACGGTCGCAGCGTGAATTCCTTCGCCCTTCTCTTCCTCGTTCTCGGCCTCGGCCTGATCGGCTGGCTGACGGCGCGGGCGCGCGCCGGGCGCCTGATCCGCGTTTCGGCGACACGCAGCCATTCGCGCCCCGGCCAGCACGCGACCTATGTCGCGCTGTGGACCGCGCTGCCCGCCTTGCTGTTTCTCACCGCATGGTCGGCGATCTCGCCCTCGCTGGTGCGCGAGGCCGTGCTGGAAACGCCCGCAGCAAGCACGCTGCCGCAATTCGGGTTTCAGCGCGATTCGATCCTGGGCGAAGCGCGCAGGCTGGCGAACAACCCCGATGCGGGCGCATTCAATGAAGAGGCGCGCGTGCTCGCCCCCGCTTATGGCAAAGCGCAAACGCGCTATAGCTGGATCGGCACTGCGCTGACTGTCCTTCTGGCCTTTGCCGGTTTCGCCTATGCCTATTCGCGGGTCAGCCCGGTGTTTCGCGCGCGAACCCGGGTCGAACGCACGGTCATGCTGGTGTTGCTGATAGCATCGCTGATCGCGATCCTGACGACGCTGGGCATTTTCGTTTCGCTGCTGATCGAATCGGCGCGGTTCTTCTCGGTCGTGCCGATCACCGATTTCCTGTTCGGCACGCATTGGAGCCCGCAGGTCATCAGTTCGACCGATCCGGGCAAATCGCTTGGCGCGGTTCCACTGTTCTGGGGCACATTCTTCATCGGCGCGGTGATCGCGATGATCGTAGCCATCCCCTTCGGGCTGATGAGCGCCATCTACCTCACCCAATATGCCGCGCCGCGCGTGCGCAAATGGATGAAACCGATTCTTGAGATTCTCGCCGGCGTGCCGACGGTCGTCTATGGCTATTTCGCCGCGTTGACCGTAGCGCCCGCGATCCGCGATTTCGCCGTCATGCTTGGCTTTGAATATGCCAGCAGCGAAAGCGCGCTTGCCGCCGGGCTGGTGATGGGGGTGATGATCATCCCCTTCGTATCCTCGATGGCGGACGATTCGATCGCGGCGGTGCCGACATCGATGCGCGACGGATCGCTGGCCATGGGCGCGACGACGTCGGAAACCATCCGGCGTGTGCTGCTGCCCGCCTCGCTTCCCGGCGTGGTGGCGGGCATTCTGCTCGCCGTCAGCCGCGCGATCGGGGAAACGATGATCGTGGTGATGGCGGCCTCCGGCGCGGCGACGATCACGCTCAACCCGTTCGAAAGCGCCACTACGGTCACCAAGCAGATCGTCGACCTGCTGACCGGCGAAGCGGAATTCGACAGCCCGAAAACGCTTGCCGCATTCGCGCTGGGGCTGACGCTGTTCGTCATCACTTTCCTGCTCAACATCGTCGCGCTGCGCGTCGTGAAGAAATATCGCGAGGCCTATGAATAACCCGCCCGCCCCCGACGCAGGCGCGCCGCGCCGCCCCACCGACTGGCGCGGCACGGCGATGCAGCGGCGCATACGACGTCGCTATGCCGCAGAACGGCGATTCCGCCTGATCGGGCTGGGCGCGGTCGTGCTGTCGGCCGGTTTTCTCGCCTTTTTGCTGATTACTATGCTGTCGAACGGCATTGCCGGCTTTACGCGCACCGAAGTTACGCTGCCGATCGATTTTCGGGCGGCACAACTCGACGTTACACCACAGCAGCTTGAAAGCCGGGGTGCCGATCTGGCGCTGGCGGGTGCGGGTTTGGAAGAACTGGTCGAACGCTCGGCGACAGCCGCCTTTGGTGCGCACGGTCCCGATGTGATTTCGCCGCATGCCTGGACCGGTGTTCGCGATGCACTGAAGGATGATCCATCGTTGCTGAACCGAAAGGCAGCGATCTCCGTGCCGGTGTCACAGGACCTGAAAAGCGCGCTCGACGGGGCGGGAAAGCCCGAAATGCAGGCGATCGCGGCAAAGCTGAAGCAGCACGATATGATCGGCTCCTCGTTCGATTTCGGCTTCCTGATGTCCGCCGATTCGACTGATCCGACCGATGTCGGCATCTGGGGCGCGGTGAAGGGATCGCTGTTCACCATGCTGGTGACGCTGGCCATCGCCTTCCCCATCGGCGTGCTTTCGGCAGTATATCTTGAAGAATATGCCCGTAAAAACCGCTGGACCGACCTGATCGAGGTATCGATCAACAATCTGGCGGCCGTGCCCTCGATCATCTTCGGGCTGCTTGGCCTTGCCGTGTTCCTCAGCTTCATGAACCTGCCGCGATCAGCCTCGCTGGTCGGCGGGCTGACGCTGGCGCTGATGATCATGCCGGTCATCGTTATCGCCAGCCGCAACGCGATCAAGGCGGTGCCGCCCTCGATCCGCGACGCGGCGCTGGGCGTCGGCGCAAGCAAGGTACAGGTGATCTTTCACCACGTCCTGCCGCTCGCCCTGCCCGGCATCCTTACCGGCACGATCATCGGCATGGCGCGCGCGCTGGGCGAAACGGCGCCGCTGCTGATGATCGGAATGCGTGCCTTTATCGCCCAGCCGCCGGAAGGACTGACCGACCCAGCCACGGTGCTGCCCGTGCAGATTTTCCTGTGGTCGGATCAGATCAGCCGCGGCTTTGTCGAACGAACCTCAGCCGCGATCATCGTGCTGTTGCTGTTCCTGCTCGCGATGAACGCCCTCGCCATCTATCTCCGCAACCGTTTCGAGACCCGCTGGTAATGACCGATACCCAAGCCCCCGCCGTTCGCACCGACAATACCGAGCGTGCGACGCCGAAGCGCGAAACGCATATCAAGATGGCCGCGCGCGACGTGAACGTCTTCTATGGCACCAGTCACGCGATCCGGGACGTGTCGATCGATGTCGATATGGAAAATGTAACCGCCTTTATCGGCCCGTCGGGCTGCGGCAAGTCCACCTTCCTTCGTACGCTGAACCGGATGAACGACACGATCCCGATCGCACGGGTGACGGGCGACATCACGCTGGATGGCGAAGACATTTATTCGCCGGACATGGACGTGGTTCAGCTTCGCGCGCGGGTCGGCATGGTGTTTCAAAAGCCCAACCCCTTTCCCAAATCGATCTATGAAAATGTCGCCTATGGTCCGCGCATCCATGGCCTTGCGCCCGCGAAGCGCGATCTGGACGGCATCGTGGAAAGCGCCCTAAAACGGGCGGGGCTTTGGGAAGAGGTGAAGGACCGGCTCGACGACAGCGGCACCGCGCTTTCGGGCGGTCAGCAGCAGCGGCTGTGTATCGCGCGCGCGATCGCCGTCGATCCCGAAGTCATCCTGATGGATGAACCATGCTCGGCGCTCGATCCTATCGCAACGGCGAAGATCGAGGAGCTGATCCACGCGCTTCGCGGTAAATATGCGATCGTGATCGTCACGCATAATATGCAGCAGGCAGCGCGCGTATCGCAAAAGACGGCGTTCTTCCACCTCGGCCATTTGGTCGAATATGGCGAAACGTCGGAAATTTTCACCAATCCGCGCGAAGAGCGCACCAAGGACTATATCACCGGCCGATACGGCTGATCCGGATGGAAACTGCGATGAACGAGCATACGGTAAAGGCATTCGACGAGGATATCGGCGAACTTCGCGGCCTGATCGCGCAGATGGGCGGGCTGGCCGAATCCGCGATCGAGGCATCAATGGTGGCGTTGAAACGCCATGATCTGGAAGCGGCCGCGCGGATCATCGACGGCGACAAGGAAATCGACCGGCTGGAAACGGAGGTCGAAAGGCTTGCCGTCCGCCTGATCGCACTGCGCGCGCCGATGGCCGACGATCTGCGCGAAGTGGTCGCGGCGCTGAAGATTGCCGGCGTGGTCGAACGGATCGGCGATTATGCCAAGAATATCGCGCGGCGCGTGCCCGCCATTCGCGGCGACGGGCATATCGAACCGCTTTCGCTGCTCCCCGCCATGGCGCACATGGCGACCGACATGGTGCGCGACGTGCTCGACGCGTTCGCCGCGCGCGATCCCGAAGCGGCGCAGCGCGTGTGCGAGCGTGACCGCGCGGTCGACGATTTCTATAATTCGATCTTCCGCACGCTCGTCACCTTCATGATGGAAAACCCGACGAGCATCAGCCAGTCGGCGCACCTGTTGTTCATCGCCAAGAATCTGGAACGCGTCGGCGACCATGCGACCAATGTCGCCGAAATGGTCTATTACGCCGCCACCGGCGATCATCTGGGGGATCGCGATCAGGGCGATCCGGTGCCACTGAACGGGGATGCAGGATGAACCGTGCCGACATGCTGCTGGTCGAGGATGACGCCGCGCTGGCGGAACTTCTGACCTATCATTTCCGGCGGGAAGATTTCGCGATTCGCCACACCGTCGATGGTGAAGAGGCGTTGCTGCTCGCACGCGAAATGACCCCCGACATCGTGTTGCTCGACTGGATGGTCGAGGGGCTGTCGGGGATTGAGGTGTGCCGCAGGCTGCGCCGGATGCCCGAAACCGCGAATGTTCCGATCATCATGCTGACCGCGCGAGGCGAGGAGGAGGATCGGGTTCGAGGCCTTGAAACCGGCGCGGACGATTATGTCACCAAACCTTTTTCCCCGCGCGAATTGATCGCCCGTGTGAACGCGGTGCTCCGCCGCGTGCGGCCCGCGCTTGCGGGCGAACAACTCACCTATGCCGATGTCGAAATGGATACGGTGGGGCACAAGGTGCGGCGCGGCGGCGAAGTGGTGCCGCTCGGCCCCACCGAATTCCGCCTGCTCAAACATTTTCTGGAACATCCTGGCTGGGTATTTTCGCGCGAACGGCTGCTCGACGCGGTCTGGGGGCATGATTCGGATATCGAATCGCGCACCGTGGACGTGCATATCCGGCGGCTGCGCAAGGCGATCAACGAAGGCGGAAAGCCCGATATCATCCGCACCGTCCGCTCGGCGGGCTATGCCCTCGATTCCGGCACATAACGCGACAGGCAAAGAATAACGGATAGATTCTCGCTCCGGCTCGTTTCTCCCCGCAGCGCACCAATGGCGCTTACGAACAGCTGGAGAGTCGTATGAAACTGATTCTGATGACAGCCGCGCTCGCGATCGGGGCTCCTGCCCTCGCCAACGCGCAGGACATGCAGGGCAGCAATCCGCAGCAGGACGCCACAATGAACAATGGTGATCACCGTGGCGGGTATCAGCCCGACCAACCGCCGATGCCGGTTCAGCCCAAGCCGGGGCAAAAGGTGATTTTCAAGGCATCGCCGCCGGTGTCTCAGGCGTATCCCGCCCCTGCTCCAAAGGCGGAATATCCTGTCTGCAAACGTGGGCAGACCGACGGGTGCCGCCAGCGCGGAGGCTGATCGCGCCCATGGGAACGGGCGCGGCCTGACCGCTGCGCCCGCCCTTCTTTTACCCGGCTAGAAACTGGGTTAGTGCGGCTCCCGTATGTTTCGGGAGCTTTTTTAATGTCCATTCGCTTCGATGATCGCGTCGCCATCGTAACCGGTGCAGGCGGCGGGTTGGGCCGTGCCTATGCCCTCGACCTCGCCCGGCTGGGCGCAAAGGTTGTCGTCAACGATCTGGGCGGCTCGCGCGACGGCACCGGGCATTCCGACGCGGCGGCAAAGGTGGTGGAGGAGATTGAGGCGACGGGCGGCAGCGCGATGCCCAACGGCGGCAGCGTAACGGATTTCGCCCAGATGGAAGAGATGGTCGCCCGCGCAAAGGAAAAATGGGGCGGCGTCCATATCCTGATCAACAATGCCGGCGTGCTTCGCGACAAGAGCTTTGCCAAGATGACGCCGGAGGATTTTCGCTTCGTCGTCGACGTGCACCTCAACGGATCGGCCAATTGCACAAAAGCGGTATGGGAAACCATGCGCGAGCAGAATTACGGCCGCATCCTGATGACGGCCTCTTCCACCGGCCTGTTCGGCAATTTCGGGCAGGCCAATTACGGCGCGGCGAAACTCGGCCTCGCCGGCCTCACCAAGACGCTTTATCTGGAAGGCGCGAAATACGGCATCCGCGTCAACACCATCGCGCCGACGGCGGGGACACGCATGACCGAGGACATTTTCCCCGAAGCGGCGTTCGACGCCTTCTCCCCGGAAAAGGTCGCGCCTGCCGCACTCTATCTGGTTTCGGAAGACGCGCCGAGCAACGCGATCATCGGTGCGGGCGCAGGCGTGTTCCAGGCGTCCTATGTCACGCTGACCCCCGGCGTTCACCTGAACGGCGAAGAACTCAGCCCTGACGGCGTCGCCGCCGCCTGGGATCGCATCACCGATCGCACCGGTGAAATCGTGCCCCAATCGGGCGCGGAACAGGCGCAGACGATCTTCGCGACACTGCAAAAGAATATGGCCGTCTGATCGGAGAAACCGCACGGCAGGGGCGATGGCGGTCGGACTCAATTACGGTGAAGGCGAAGATGCTTTCAACTGGCGATGATTGCCTTGTGCATGCGGCTCCTGCCCATGCTGATGGTCTTGATTATTCGCCGACCAGCTTGACCAGACGCCGTTCCACCGGGGCAAGCACGGCGCCAAGTTCCTGACCGCGCTTGAGCACCATCCCCGCTTCGTTCAACAACGACCACATTCCCTGCCGATTGCGCAACGCCGGGCGTTTTTCGATACGGAATTCGGGTCGCTCGGCGGTCCGGCGAAAGGCCGAGAAACTTGCCGCTTCCCGCCCGAAATCCATCGCATAGTCCCGCCAGTGCCCGGCGGCGACCATCCGGCCGTACAGATCGAGAATACGCATCAGTTCGGCGCGTTCGAAGCCGACCTGCCCATCCTGCCGCCGCGGGCCGGGAAATGGCGTTACCGTACCCATCAAGCGCGGTCGCGGCGGTCCTCTTGTTCGGCAAGCATAGCGTCCAGCCGTTTGCGCATCACCTCCAGTTCGCAGCGCAGGATTTCGACCTGCTGGCGTGCCGGATCGAACATTTCGGTGCACGGCGTACCATAGGGTACGAAATCGGGCTTCGTCGCACCGCCTTCCACCATGGTCGGGCGCGCAGGGATACCGACCATGGTGGCGCCTTCGGGCACGTCGCGCGTAACCACTGCGTTCGCGCCGATCCGCGCGCCGCGCCCCACCGTCACCGGACCGAGCACCTGAGCGCCCGATCCCAAAATCGCACCATCGCGAATGGTGGGATGGCGCTTGCCGCCGATACCGTCGTCGGGGCTGGTCCCGCCCAATGTGACATGCTGATAGATGGTGACATTGTCGTGAATCTCGGCGGTCTCCCCGATCACCGAAAAGCCGTGATCGATGAACAGGTTGCGACCGACCGTCGCGCCTGGATGAATGTCATTTCCAGTGAGGAAGCGCGACAGATGGTTCACTGCGCGCGCGAGGAAGAACAGGCGCGCACGAAACAACCGGTGCGCAATGCGATGAAAGAAAAGCGACCATACGCCGGGATATAGCAGGATTTCCGCACGCGATCGCGGCGCCGGATCGCGTTCGCGAATCGAATCGAGATAGGCAATCAACTGCCGAACCATGCGCGGCTCCCCTTTCCAGCGCGCCAATTTAGGGAACGCGGACAACGAATTCCAGCGCCACGGGATTTGTTTATCACTGCCCTAAAGTCTATCTATCTTGTAGGAATTACAAAATCCTGCCCTGATCGCGTTTCCGCAATATTTGCGGCAGGAGTGATGAAGATGGACGTGTCCGGGTTTGACTATCAGGCGTTCCTAGCCTTTGCCGGTGTCGGTTTCCTTGCCCAGATCATTGACGGTGCGCTGGGCATGGCATTTGGGGTCATATCGAACACACTGCTTCTCTCGCTGGGCGTGCCGCCCGCGGCCGCTTCGGCCGGGGTGCATACGGTGGAGAGTTTCACCACGATGGTTTCGGGAATCTCGCATGCGCTTCAACGCAATGTGAACTGGCGGCTGTTCGGACGTCTGGCGGTGCCCGGAATGATCGGCGGCGCACTGGGCGCATATGTTCTGGCCAATATCGATGCCGCGGTCGCCAAGCCCTTCATTCTCGCCTATCTGACCGCGATCGGCGTTTACCTGATATATCGCGGGGTGCGCTTTCCGCCGCAGGAACGCGCGCCCCGCATCGTCGAGCCGCTGGGCTTGGCCGGCGGTTTTCTCGACGCGGCGGGCGGCGGCGGATGGGGGCCGGTGGTCACGTCCAACCTGCTGGCGCAGGGGGCCAGTCCGCGCACCACGGTAGGTACGGTCAACACGGCGGAATTTTTCGTCACCGTAACCATTTCCGCGACTTTCCTCACCCAGCTTGGACTTGCCGCCTTTACGCTGGCAACCGCGGGGCTGCTGGTGGGCGGGGTAATCGCGGCGCCGTTCGGTGCACTGCTGGCGCGGCGGCTCGCCCCGAAGACGCTGCTGCTAATGGTGGGCACGATCCTTACGCTGACCAGCATCTATAATCTGGTCAGGGCGTTGCTGTAAGGGGCCTTTACGCAAGTGCGGGATTTTTTCCACGCATTCGCAACATGATACGCGACGTCGATCAACATGGCGGTTTTGATCGAGTTTTTCGATTTGTACAAACGAGGCTTCCCATTTGGAAGCCGCTTCAACGCCCCCTATATGCTGCATGGCACAAACGGGGTTCGCCCCTTTCATCGAAGCAGGAGAAACACTTATGGCTAAGATCGGCGACACGCTGAAACCATTCACCACCCAGGCGTACAAGCAGGGCAAGTTCGTCGAAGTCAGCGATGGCGACGTCAAGGGCAAATGGGCCGTGTTCTTCTTCTACCCGGCCGATTTTACGTTCGTCTGCCCGACCGAACTGGAAGATCTGGCCGGCATCTATCCCAAGCTGCAGGACATGGGCGTCGAGGTTTTCTCGGTTTCGACCGACACCCATTTCAGCCACAAGGCGTGGCATGACAGCTCGCCCGCAATCGGCAAGATCGATTTCTTTATGCTTGGCGACCAGAACCATTCGATCGCGACCAACTTCGACGTGCTGCGCGATGGCCAGGGCCTGGCCGATCGCGGCACCTTTGTCATCGATCCCGATGGCGTGATCCAGCTGGTTGAAATCACGTCGGAAGGCGTCGGCCGCAATGCCACGGAACTGCTGCGCAAGATCAAGGCTGCGCAATATATTCGCAACAATCCCGGCGAAGTCTGCCCCGCGAAATGGGAAGAAGGCGAAAAGACGCTTGCACCTTCGCTCGACCTTGTCGGCAAGATTTAAGCGCGACCCAAGCCCCCTTTGGGTTTGAACGGCGGCCCGGGGCGGAAACCCACCGTCCCGGGCCGTTTTGTATCTGAAACACACGGAGTCTTCACATGCTCGACGACAATATGAAGCAGCAGCTCAAGGCGTATCTCGAGAAGATTCAGCAGCCGATCGAGCTCGTTGCCAGCCTGGGCGACGATGCCAAGTCGGTCGAGCTGGAAGCGCTTCTGAACGATATCGCTGCGCTTTCGGAAAAGGTTGAAGTTGCGCGCGAAACTGACAAGCGTTCACCCAGCTTCCTGATCCGGCGCGCCGGAACCGATATCGGCGTTCGGTTCGCCGGGTTGCCCATGGGCCATGAATTCACCTCGCTCGTCCTCGCCTTGCTTCAGGTCGGCGGCCATCCGTCGAAAGAAAGCCGCGACCTGATCGAAACGATCCAGGGGATCGAAGGCGCGTATGAATTCGAAACCTATTTTTCGCTTTCCTGCCAGAACTGCCCCGATGTCGTTCAGGCGCTGAACCTGATGGCGGTTCTGAACCCGAACATCAAACACACCGCGATTGATGGAGCGCTATTCCAGGACGAGGTCGAAAGCCGCAAGGTGATGGCGGTGCCGTCGGTCTATCTGAACGGCGAACCGTTCGGCCAAGGCCGGATGGAACTGGAGCAGATCGTGTCGAAGCTCGATAGCGGCGCCGATGAAAAGGCGGCCGAGAAGCTGTCGAAAAAAGACCCCTTTGACGTGCTCATCGTCGGCGGCGGTCCCGCCGGTGCTGCATCGGCCGTCTATGCCGCGCGCAAGGGTATCCGCGTGGGTGTCGCGGCCGAACGCTTTGGCGGCCAGGTGCTCGACACCATGGGCATCGAGAATTTCATCTCCGTTCCCTATACCGAAGGGCCAAAACTCGCCGTGCAGCTGGAACAGCATGTCAAGGACAATGAAGTCGACGTGATGAACCTGCAGACGGCGGAAAAGCTGATCCCCGCAAAGGAAGAAGGCGGTCTGCACGAACTGCGCCTGGCCAATGGCGGGTCGCTGAAGGCGCGCTCGATCATCCTTTCCACCGGCGCGCGCTGGCGCAAGATCAACGTTCCGGGCGAAGACGAATATCGCAACAAGGGCGTTGCCTATTGCCCGCATTGCGACGGCCCGCTGTTCAAGGGCAAGCGAGTCGCGGTTATCGGCGGGGGTAATTCGGGGGTTGAGGCCGCAATCGATCTTGCCGGAATCGTCGCGCACGTCACGCTCATCGAATATGCGAGCGAACTTCGCGCCGATGCCGTGCTGCAGCGCAAGCTCGCAAGCCTGCCCAATGTGAAGATCATTACATCCGCGATGACCACCGAAGTACGCGGCGATGGCGAGAAGGTGGTGGGCCTGACCTACAAGGACCGCAACCATGGCGAGATGCATGAGGTCGCGCTGGAAGGCATCTTCGTGCAGATCGGGCTGGTGCCTAATACCGAATGGCTGAAGGACGCGGTCGCCCTTTCCAAACATGGCGAGATAGAGATCGATGCGCGCGGCGAAACGTCGCAACCGGGTATCTTCGCGGCGGGCGATGCGACCACCGTTCCGTATAAGCAGATCGTGGTGGCGATGGGTGCGGGATCGATCGCAGCGCTTTCAGCCTTCGATTATCTGATTCGCCTTCCCGCGCAACAGGTGGGCGAACTCGAACCCGCCTGAATTTTCGGCCAAAACGCTTTTATCCCCGTCCGCGCGCCACTGCGAGACGGACGGGGACATTGTCTCTGCGCGTACACCGATTAGATAGGCGGGCGACACCCACGCGGAGACCAGCGCTGACCACCTATCTGCCCACCATCAAACAGCTTCAATATCTCGTCGCCCTGCACGAGGCCGGCCATTTCGGGCGCGCCGCCGAAGCGTGCTACGTCACGCAATCAACGCTTTCGGCGGGCATTCGCGAATTGGAGACGCTGATCGGCATCACGCTGGTCGAACGCACCCGTCGGGTCGTGCGCTTTACCCCCCTGGGCGAACAGATCGTTGCGAAGGCGCGCAAGGTGCTGCGCGAAACCGAAGACCTTGGCGATATTGCGCGCGCCGCGGGTCAGCCGCTTTCCGGCGACCTGCGAATGAGCGTCATTCCGACCATTGCCCCCTTCCTGCTGCCGCGAATATTGCCGCGCCTGCGCAAGGAATATCCCGATCTGAAGCTGTTCCTTCGCGAAGAGCCGAGCGCCGCGGCGTGCGAGGGACTGCATCAGGGGCGCAGCGATTGCGTGCTTCTGGCGCTTCCCTATGCGTGTGGCGATGTCGAGATCGAAACGCTGTTCGACGACCGGCTTTACGTCGCCTTTCCCGATGGCGAGAGCGAACGCATCGATTCGCCGGTTGTGGCGGAGGATATCGACGACACCCGCCTCCTGTTGCTGGAAGACGGGCACTGCCTGAAGGACCATGCCCTTGCCGCGTGCAACAATCCGGATTTGCGCGGACAGGCAACGATGATGGGTACGTCGCTGCACACCATCGTGCAGATGGTCGATAACGGCCTTGGCGTGACGATGCTTCCCGAAATGGCGGTACATTCAGGCATATTGGACGGGACCAATATCGTAGTGCGTCCGATCGAAGCCGAACGCGCGTCGCGAAGAATCGCGCTGATCTGGCGAAAAGCGAGCCCGCGCGAACGCGATTTCCGCTTGTTGGCGAAGGCGCTGGCCGAAGTTTGACGATCAAATTAGCTGTCGCGCCGCAACCATTTCGGGGTTGAACCGTACCTGTTCATACGCACAAGATAGCACACGCTGTTCCCTTACTGGCAGATGGAGAATTTAATGTTCCGCAAGAAGAGTCTGATTTTCGCGAGCATGGCTGGCGCGGCCGCGCTGGCCGCCTGCACCACTACCGGAGACATGGACGGCACGGATACCGCAGCCTCCACGCCCACGACGACCAGCGGAACGCGCACCGCGACGCCCAGCCCGACTCCGGCGCCGACTCCCACTCCGACGCCTAATCCGATGGTTGGCGGCGCGAAAATGTATCCGAACAAGACGATCGTCGCCAATGCATCGAAGGCAAGCAACCTGACCACGCTGGTAAAAGCGGTTCAGGCAGCCGGTCTTGCCCAGACGCTGTCGGGTCCGGGACCGTTCACCGTGTTCGCGCCGACCGATGATGCGTTCAACCGTCTGCCGCCGGGCACGGTCGACACGCTGCTGAAGCCCGAAAACAAGGCGACGCTGAAAAAGATCCTCAGCTATCATGTGCTTCCAGGCAAGCTGACCACCGAAGACCTTAAGGAAAAGATCGAAGCGGGCGGCGGCTCAGCCACGATCACCACGGTCGAAGGCGAGCCGGTCACGCTGACGCTGACCAACGGCAATGTCACGCTGACCGATTCGAACGGCAACAAGGCCTATGTCAGCCCGCAGATGAATGATGTGATGCAATCGAACGGCGTTGTCCACGTCATCAACGGCGTAATCGTCCCCACCCTGGGCGGCGGTTCCAGCGACACCGCGCAATAAGCGTTAAAGTGTTCGATTTGAAAAAGGGCGTCGGTCGAAGGACCGGCGCCTTTTTTATCGCCAGCGTTTTGCTGCTTCGTCGTCGGTCCGCCGCGCCTCCACCCACCGGCCGCCCGCTTCGCGCTGTTCGCGTTTCCAGAACGGGGCATCGGTCTTCAACCGGTCGATCAGGAACGTCATCGCTTCGATCGCGGGGCTGCGATGCGCGGCCGCCGTGCCGACGAACACGATCCGCTCCCCGATCGCCATCGTCCCGACACGGTGGAACACGGTAACCGCGCTCAGCGCCCAGCGCCGCTGCGCCTCCTGCGCCAGTTCGTGCAGGACGCGCTCGGTCATGCCGGGATAATGTTCCAGTTCCAGCGTAGTCACGCCGTCATCGGCACGCACCAGTCCGGTAAAGGTAGCGATTCCCCCCGCACCTTCCCGCTCCAGCGCCGTGGCCGCCGCCACCGGGTCGAACGGTTCGGCGGTGACCGCGACCCGGATCATCCGCCGGTGACCGGAGGGAAGATCGCGATTTCGCGCGCGCCGGCCAGATCATGATCGAGCGGCACGAATTCCTGGTCGATCGCGGCGCGCAGCCTTGCCGGTTCGCCGAACGCGCGTGCATGCCCCTCACCCCGTGCAGCCAGCCAGTCGATCAGATCGGCGACTGTGCGCACCGTTTCGGGTGGCGCAACCGTTTCGCCGCCCATGCCGGTCGCTTCGCGCACCCAGGCGAAATAAAGCATCTCGATCGCCATCAGCTATCCATATGGCGCAGGCCGACGCGCAGATAATCCCAGCCGGTGATCAGCGTCAGCACCGCCGCGCCCCACAGGCTAACCAGCCCGATCGTACCGACCCAAGGCCAGTCGGGCAGCGCGCCGCCAAGGATCAGCGCACCGAGCGCGATCAGTTGCAGCGTCGTCTTCCATTTGGCGAGCCGCGATACCGGCATCGACACCTGAAGCTGTGCCAGAAATTCGCGCAGGCCGGACACCATGATCTCGCGGAGCAGGATGATCAGCGCCGCAATCACATGCAGCCCGGCGATATCATGCGTGCCGACCAGCATCAGCACGACCGCCGCGACCATGATCTTGTCGGCGATCGGATCGAGGAACACGCCGAGTTTGGACACCGTCCCTTGCGCGCGCGCCAGATAGCCGTCGAAATAATCGGTGATGCCCATCAGGCAGTAGACCGCGAACGCAATGGCATAGCCAAGCGTCCATTGCGGCCACCACAACAAGCCGACGAGCAACGGCACCGTGAAGATGCGCGAAAGGGTGAGTATGTTGGGCAGGGTCAGCATCGCATCTTGCGCTCTATCGTCATGCGGCGCGGCCTGCCAGCCCATGCGTTCAACCAATTAGCGATTGTTATGCGTGCGCGGGACCGGCTATGGCGGCGCCACCATGCCACCACAGGCCCCGAAATTCCATGATTAGCGCGCTTGGTTTGCTGAAACAGCGCCGTTTTCTGCCCCTTTTCGTCACGCAATTTCTGGGGGCGTTCAACGACAATCTGTTCAAGACGGCGATGGTCCTGTTCGCGACCTATTCGATCTTCGCCGATCCGCATATGGAATCGAACTTCAACGCGCTGGCCACCGGCCTGTCGCTTATCCCCTTCTTCCTGCTTTCCGCGCTGTCGGGCCAGCTTGCCGACACGACCGACAAGGCGAAGATCATCCGCATCGTCAAAACGGCCGAAATCGGCATCATGCTGTTCGGCGCGGCGGGATTGATGATGGCGCGCGCAGGCTTCACCAGCTTCGGCATCGGCATGATGCTTGCCGCCGTGCTGTTCCTGGGCGTTCATTCGACATTTTTCGGCCCGATCAAATATGCGATCCTGCCGCAGCATCTGGAGGATGACCAAGTGCTGGGCGGTACGGGGCTGGTGGAAGCGGGAACCTATCTCGCCATCCTGCTGGGAACGATCGTCGCGGGCTGGATTTCGGTCGAAGGCGCTGCGATTCTGGTGCTCGTCGTCGCCGGCATCGGCTGGATCGCGGGACGCTGCGTACTCCCCGCCCCGCGCCTCGGGCCGAAACTGGCACTCAATTACAATCCCTTCACCTCCTCCTGGCGGCTGATCAACGCCACCATGCATATTCCCAGACTGTTTCTGGCAATTTGCGCGATCAGCTTCTTCTGGGCGATCGGCGCGGTGCTGATCGTGGTTTTCCCGCCGCTGGTGAAAAATGTGCTGACCGCCGACGAACGCGTCGCCAGCCTCACCATCGCGACCTTCTCGATCGGGGTGGCGATCGGGTCGGTCGTCATCAACACGCTGCTGAAAGGGCGTATATCGGCAAGATATGCGCCTGCCTCGGTAATCGCGATGGCGGTATGCGTTGTCGCGTTCTGGGTGGAGGCGCACAATTTCATTCCTGCGCCTGCGGGACAGTTGTACGGCATCGCCGATTTCCTGACCCATCCGCAATCGGTGCTGATCATGGCGACGCTGGCTGCCATCGCGATCACCGGTGGAATGTTTGTCGTGCCGCTGTACGCCTTCCTCACCACCACGGTGACCAAGGATCAGACGGCGCGCACCGTGGCGGCCAACAACGTCGTCAATTCGGGCGCGATGGTGGCGGGGTCGCTACTGGTGATCGGTCTGTCACTGGCGGGGCTTCACAATACCGACATGCTGCTGATGGTGGCGATTATGTGCATTGTCGCCGCATGGATAGCGACAAAGCTGCACCGCGCCTGCGACTAGACATATCGCACGTTGCGACCGATCCGCCGGATCAGGCGATGAAGGTGTAGAAGCAGACGAAGAACGCGCTGAAGCTGAGCACGAACAATTTCCAGTCGCTGTCCTGATCGGTGTTGCGCACACGCCGGCGCAGCGCGTTGCGGCTGGCCCGGATATGCAATGTGCCGCGAAACGGATGGCGTGCCGCGGTCTCGGTGCAGATGCTCTGATTCGCCATGCGACGATGTTAACGAATTGTTTACGATTTGCGCCAGCGCCGCCTTTGGTTAAGCGCCGTTCCGTCATGGGACGGCGTCCCCTGCATTTCGGCCGGAACTTTTCGGGGCTTGCGGGCAATCGGGCACTACAGCGGACCCTTCGCGCCCTCGGCTCGTTGTCAGCGCGAAGCGACGGGAGGTACGAAATGCGCGGCATCATGACGGGAATTATCGGCGGAGCGTTGGCCGGGGTCGGAATGACTGCGGTAATGTTGGCCGAAAACAGCCGGCGTGACGCCAAACGCCCGCATAAAGAAGGCGATATCTGGTCGCAGGAAAGCAGCGACGGTTCGCCTGCGCTGCGCACTGATCGCAAGCGCCCGGAAACTCCCAATACGGCGGGACATTTCGTCGCTTCGGCGGGGTTCGGCGCTACCTATGCGCTGCTGCGCCGCTGGGTGCCGGGACTGCCCGCCGCCGGAATCGGCACTGCCTATGGCGCGGGCGTCTATGCCATCGACCTTGCCGATGCGGCACCGCTGATGGGCGAAGGCGAAACCCGCAAACCCGGCCGTGTCGCCGAGCAACTGGCGCTGCACCTTTTGTTCGGCGCAGGTACGGCGCTTGCCGTTGCGATGATGGCGCCGCGCCCGACGCGCACCGACTAGCCCGGCCAGATCATCCGGGCGGAAAGCGGGTAAGCGCCTGCGAAACCGCGCGTTCCTCGCCTTCACGCAGGTCGCTTCCAGGATCGCTGCCGGACTTCCTGTTATCGGGGATTTCTTGCGTCCCACGCGCCGCCCGCTCGCGCTTCACCTCTTCTTCCAGCTCTTCCGATTTTATCGGTTTCTCGGATCGGTTTTTGTTCATCGCGACCACTCCTTCGAAGCTGAAACGCCTGCACCGGTTTATGTCTCCAACAGGGTGAAGCGAGCGGCATCGCGCGCCGTCGAATCATCGCCGACATAGACGTCGAATGCCCCCGGTTCGGTCCCCCAGCGCATGTCGCGTCGGGTAAAAGCCAGGTCTTCGGCGCGAAGCCGGAACTGCACCATCCGGCTTTCACCGGGGCGCAGTTCCACCCGTTCAAATCCCTTCAACCGCCGCACAGGCCGGCTGATGCTTGCCAGCACATCATGCACATAAAGCTGCGCCACGGTCGCGCCCGCGCGCCGCCCGCTATTGGTCACCCGCGTCGTCACCGTGATCGTATCGCCGGGAGAAAGCGTGGCCGCCGACAATTGCGGCGCGGCAAAAGTGAAGCTGGTATAGCTCAAGCCATGGCCGAAAGGATAAAGCGGCGCATCGACCAGATCGACATAGCGGCTGGTATAGGGTTTATCGATCGCGCCGGGCCTGCCGGTGGGCAGGTGGTCGTAGGAAATCGGGACCTGCCCCAGCGCGCGGGGAAAGGTTACAGGCAGCTTCCCGGTAAAATCGGCGTCCCCGAACAATAGGTCGGCAAGCGCATTGCCACCCTGTTCCCCCGGCACCCACATATCGACAATTGCGTTGGCGTTGGCATCGAGCCATGACAGGTCAAGCGCGCGCCCGCTGCTGAATGCAGCCACCACCGGCTTGCCCGTCGCGATGATCGCCTTCGCAAGGTCGATTTGATGGCCGGGAAGCTGGATCGAGGCGCGACTGTCGCCCTCCCCGATCATGTCGTCGCTTTCGCCGAGCACCAGCACTGTCACGTCGCTCTTGCGGGCAAGCGCAATCGCGGCGTCGATGTCCGCGCCATCCATATCGCGGACGGGCACGCCCATTGCGTAGCGGATGGTCGCCTTGTCCCCCGCCGCGCGGCGAAGCCCGTCCGCAACGGTCACGACATCCTCCTCCCGGCCAAGCGCGGGCATGGTGCCGAGCATATTGGCGCGATCTTCCGCCAGCGGGCCGATGACCGCGATCGATCCACCGCGTGCGAGCGGCAGGACGCCGTCATTTTTCAAAAGTACCATCGACTGGCGGGCCGCTTCGCGCGCGCTGGCGAGATGGTCGGCGCGCCATGGCCGTTCGGCCGCGAGCCTTGCATTGCCATAGCGGAAGGGATCATCGAACAGGCCCAGTTTCGCCTTTGCGCGCAGCACACGGCGGACCGCCGCATCGACCTCAGCCTCCTTGACGCGCCCTGCGCGAACCAGTCCGGGCAGTTCGTCGGCATAGGTGCCGCTGTGCAGATCGACATCGACCCCGGCATGAAGCGCCTGCGCAGCCGCATCCGCCGGATCGGCGGCGACGCCGTGTGTCACCAGTTCCAGAATCGCATCGTAATCCGATGTGATGACGCCATCCCATCCCCATTGTTCGCGCAACAGCCCGGTAAGCAATTCGCGGCTGGATGTTACGGGCACCCCGTCCATCGTGTTGAACGCCGCCATTATTGTGGCGATACCAGCGTCGCACAATGCCTTGAACGGCGGCAGATAGACGTCGCGAAATTCGCGTTCGGGGATGTTGACGCTGTTATAGTCACGCCCTGCCTGCACCGCGCCATAGCCCGCGAAATGCTTTGCCGTGGCAAGGATCGTCGTGGGCGCGGCCAGATCGTCGCCCTGAAACCCCTTTAACTGCGCCAGCGCCATGACGCTGCCCAGATACGGGTCCTCCCCGGCACCCTCCGTCATCCGGCCCCAGCGCGGATCACGCGCGATGTCGACCATCGGGCTGAACGTCCATGTGTTGCCGAATGCGGCTGATTCTGTGGCGGCGGCGCGGTGAACCTGCTGCACAAGCTCCGGATTCCATGTCGCGGCAAGCGCCAGCGGCACCGGAAATTCGGTGGTGAAGCCATGCGCGACATCGCCGCAGAACCACAGCGGAACCTTGCTAGGCGACGCGATGGCCAATTGCTGTGCATGGCGGATGAATTGCTGAAGATCGGGGCGCGGGGCCACGCCACTGGTACCGCCAAGTCCCTTGCCCAGCAGCGTTTCCAGATCGGGATGATCGTCGCCGATCACACAAAGCTGAAGCGCCTTTTCCTCCAGCGACATGTTGCTGATGATCGCGTCGATCCTCGTATCATGCCGGGCGGCGTTCGCGCGGGCGCGGGCAACGCCCGGCATGACCGCCCCGGCGGCGAGCAGGGCGAGCGACTGGGCGAAACGGCGGCGGCTGACGGTCATGGCATCCCCTTATGTAACCGGTTACACGGCTTTGCCGGACGTGTAGGCGGTTCGCCGCAAAAGGACAATGTCACGCCGGGGTGAACGGCTATGCGTCAAAGCGCCACGATCTGACTCGCCAGCCGCTTCGCCTCGTCATGATCGTGGGTGACCATCAGGATTGGAATGCAAAGATCGTCGCGCACGCGTTCGATCACGCGCATTATTTCCTCGCGCCGTGCCTTGTCGAGTGACGATAGCGGCTCGTCGAGCAACAGAAAGTCCGGGTCGGACAACAACGCACGCGCGATGGCGACCCGCCGTGCTTCCCCGCCCGATAGCGTTCGCGGCCAGCGGTCGAGCAGGTGTGCGATACCCAGCACCCTGGTCAGCCGCTCGAAATCCTCCCCATGCTTCTCTCCGGCACCATAATGCAGATTGGCGGCAACGCGCATATGCGGGAACAGCCGCGCTTCCTGAAACACATAGCCGACGCCGCGCCGTTCGGGCGGCACGTCGATTCGCGCCTCACTGTCGAACAACACGCGGTCATGCACCACGATCCGTCCGCGCGACGGCGTCAACAGGCCGGCTATCATGTGGAGCGTGCTTGTCTTGCCCGCGCCCGACGGCCCGAACAGAACGGTAAGCCCATCGGGTGCGCTGAACCGGCAGGCGACCCACGCCTCCCCCACCTGCCGCTCGACATCGACCTCAAAGAACATGGATGCCCCGCCCTGCCCGCCGGGTGAGAATTTCGGACGCGATCAGAGCACCCAGCGACAACAGCACCGAAACGCAGGCAAGGCGGAACACCGCCGCATCGCTGCCCGGCACCTGAAGTTTCGAATAAATCGCCAGCGGCAGCGTTTGCGTTTCGCCCGGCACGTTGGAAACAAAGGTAATCGTCGCGCCGAATTCGCCCAGTGCGCGGGCGAAACCCAGCACGCCCCCCGCGATCAGTCCGGGAAGGCTGAGCGGCAGGGTAATCGTCCGAAACACCCGCCAGCGTCCCGCGCCCAGCGTGCGCGCGGCGCTTTCCAGTCGCCGGTCGACCGCCTCGATCGACAGCCGCATCGCGCGCACCATCAGCGGCAGCGCCATGACGGCGGCGGATATTGCCGCCCCGGTCCAGCGGAACAGCACCGTGCCGCCCGTCGCCCGCATCAACATGCCGCCGATCGGGCCGTCGGGCGCGAAGGCAAGCAGCAACAGCCACCCCGTCACCACCGGCGGCAGCACCAGCGGCAGATGGATCAGGCCGTCAAGAACGACCTTCCCCGCGAAATTCTGACGCGCGAGCAGATAGGCAAGCGCAAAGGCGATCGGCAGGCTGCACGATATGGCAACGCCGCCGACCTTCAGCGAAAGCGCCACCACCCCCCATTCGGCCGGTGAGAGCATCAACGCGTCGTAAAGCCGAATTTGCGGAAGATCGGTGCCGCACGACCCGACACCAAAAAGCGGCGAAATGCTTCGGCCTGCGGGTTGGTCGAGGATTTTAGGCGCGCCACGGGATATTGAATAGGCTTGTGCGAGCTTTCGGGAAAGACTCCTGCGACGCGCACCTTGTCCGACGCGGCGGCATCGGTCGCATAGACGATACCGAACGGCGCCGCGCCGCGTTCGACCAGCGCCAGCGCAGCGCGCACATTTTCACCCTGCGCCACCTTTGGCTGCACCGAATCCCATATGCCCAGCGACTGAAGCGCTGCCTTGCCGTACTTGCCCGCCGGCACCGAATCATACGCCGCCATGGCGATCCGCCGGGTGCCGATCAGCCCAGCCAGATTGACGCCCTTTTTCAATGTGACGTGCCCCCTGGTCGCCGTCGGCACGATCAGCACCAGCGCATTGCCCAAAAAGGTCTTGCGCGTGCCGGGCATCAGCTTACCGCGCTGTTCAAGGTAATCCATCCATGCTTCGTCGGCGGACACGAACAAGTCGGCGGGTGCGCCGGTCGCCGCCTGTCGCGCCAGCGCGCTGCTACCCGCAAAGGACAGGACGGGACGCGGATGGCCCAGCTTCGCCCAGGCATCGGCTGCGGCGTTCATCGATTCCTGAAGGCTGGCGGCGGCAAGCACCAGCGGCCCCTTTGTCTGCGCGGCGGCAGGCCCCGTCATCACACAGGCGAGCATTGCCAGACAGGCGGCAAGAAATTTACGCATTATCGTTCCTCGGTCGAATTTGGGCTTGCACTATATACCGCCGTATATAGCAACAATGCGCATGAGCATACGCCCAAGCATCGCCATCGGTTGCATCGCAGCACTGCCCCTGTTCTGGACTGGCGCTGCCTGCGCCCAGGATAGCGACGGACTGACGGTAAAGGGGCAGGTGCGCGCGCGTGTCGAGGCGCTGGACGGACAGTTTCGTCCCGGCGCGGCGGATGACGACGCTGTGCTGCTTTTGCAAACCGACATCGCCGCCGAATATCGCAAATCCGGCCTGCGTATCGGGGGGGAGGTAATCGATTCACGCGGATATTTCGAAGATCATGATTCGTCGATCGGTACGAGCGAGGTCAACGCGATCGAACCTGTTCAGGCCTATATCGGCGCGGATATCACCGATACACTGAGCGCAACCGCCGGGCGCTTCACCATGGCGCTTGGCAATGGCCGGCTGATCGCACGCAACAATTTTCGTAACACCACAAATGCCTTTACTGGCGCACGAATCGACTGGAAACGCGGCGGCGCCAGCGCAACCGCTTTCTGGACCATGCCGCAGCGCCGCCTGCCGAGCGATGACGACGGGATCCGCGACGCCGATGTCGAACTCGACAAGGAAGGCGGCGCACAGCAGTTTTTCGGCGGGTATCTGGCGCTTCCCCTCAACAAGCGCGATACGGTCGAACTCTATTCGCTTCGCCTGGTCGAACAGGACGCGCCTGATTTCGCCACGCGCAACCGGCACCTCGTCACGACGGGAGCGCGCTTTATACGCACGCCCGCACCGGGCAACGCCGATACCGAGATCGAGGCGGCGTGGCAGACCGGCACGACGCGCGTATCAACATCGGCGACCGATACCGACGATATCGGGGTTACAGCATGGCTGCTCCATGCCGAAGCAGGCTGGACCTTCACCGGCGCCTGGCGGCCCAGGGTGGCGGTGTTGTTCGATTATGGCAGCGGGGACAAGGCCGGCGGCCGCTATGGACGTTTCGACAGCCTGTTCGGTGCACGCGTGAAGGATTTCGGCCCGACAAGTTTTTACGGGCCGGTCAGCCGATCGAACATCATCAGCCCTGCCGTGCGCGTGGAGGTTGCCCCAAATCAGCGCTGGGACGCGAATGCCACGGCGCGATTTTTACGGCTGGCCAGTGCTACCGACAGTTTCGCCAGCACAGGCGTTCGCGACACCAGTGGTGCTTCGGGCAGAAATGCCGGCGCGCAGTTCGATGCCCGGATACGCTATTGGGTGGTTCCGAAACGCGCACGACTTGCGTTTGGCGCGGCATGGCTTTCGAAGGGAAGTTTCCTCACCTCCGCGCCGAATGCGCCCGCTACCGGCGACACGCATTACGGCTATGCGGAAATGACTATCAGCTTTTAAGAAGCGGGAAGCCGACCAGGGGCCCTTATTTCTTTCCGGTCATCTGTCCGATTGTGCTGCGGCCCATATTCGCGATCATTTCGCCAATCTCGCGCGCCTGACTGACCGAACGGCCGCCCTGTTCGCGCATGAAATCCGACTGGATGCGCATCACTTCGCTGATGTCCTTCGCCTGCGCAGCCGCGCGCATCGCCTTGAACGCTTCCTGCGTGTTGGTCTCGGCCTGATCGAGCATTTTGACGCCAAGTTGCGACCCGGTTTCCATCATGGTCGATCCTGCGGCCTGCATCCGATCTGCTGCTTCCTCTCCGGCTTGTTTCGCGCTGTTATTCGCCATCGTTTCAATCTCCTCTCGCGATCACGGAAAATCGCGCCGTTTCGGCGGCGCTTCGCCCGCGCCTGATGGACGCGTGAAACCCGATTGGGTTCCGTTCTTCCGAATCCCCGAAATCGTATAATCGATTCAAAGATGACTCTAAATTTAACAAAGTCTGCATGTCTATTTTTGCTTCGTAATGGAGTCAATTTTTTACCACATCTCACGACTTAACTGAATCTTATCCATTATTGTTGTGAACTATGAAAATAGGACAGAGTTTTCATCACATTACGATAAAAAATCGAAAGAGGGTTTTTATGATTACGGACAATAATGTTTCATCCCACGGGCGAGATCGTGGTCCAGCTTTATCCAGATTACTGCGGACGACATTTCTAACCGTGGTGGGAACGACAGTTGCCGTTCCTGCCTTAGGCCAGACGTTATGCTCGGCTCCTGTAGTCGACCAGCTTGTGTGCCCCGGCGGCGATCCCGATATTGTCGCAATTGTAACGGATGCGCCGGATCCGGTGACGGTGACGTTGCAGGACGGCTTTGAAACACTCACCACGGTAACGCTTTCCTCGCTCGCCGACGCCGATATCACGCTTGAATCGCTTGGCACCTCAACCATCGAAACCGTCGGCGCGCCCGGCCTGCTGGTCAATTCGGGCGGCAATCTCGACGCGCGGGTCACCTCCATACTTACCCAGGGCGACGGTGCTACCGGCGCGCTGCTTCGCGCCGCGGACGCGGTCATCTTCACCCTCGACGACACGGTCGAGACCGTGGGCGACCTTGCCGACGGCATCAATATCGAAGGCGACAGCGTAACCGTGAACGTCGATACCGTGCGGACCGGCGGGGAGGATTCGGACGGCGTCGAACTGGTTTCGCTGGACGGACCGATCAATCTCACCGCCGACCTGATCGAGACCGAGGGCGGCCTGTCCGACGCCGTAATCCTCAATTCCGCAGGAAGCACCGATACCGATGTCGGCGTCCTGCGCACCAACGGCGCACAGGCGCTGGGCGTCAATATTTCCAACGATATCGGTGCCTGCGTCCTGCTGGGGCAGAACGGATGCGACAATACGCTGACTGCCGATTCGATCACCACCAACGGGTTCGGCAGCATCGGCGCGCTCGTTTCCGCAGTCGGCAACACCGATATTTCGATCGACGCGCTTCAGACCAATGGCGACGAAGCGGCTGGCCTTGACCTTTCGGCCGATCCGACTGCGTGCGTCGCACTTGGCGTCGGCGCGTGCGATACGGCATTTACCGTGGGCGAGCTTACGACCAGCGGCGCACGTTCGCCCGCCGCGCTGGTTCGCGCGGTTGGCGATATCGACGCTAATGTGGACGTGCTGCGCACCGATGGCGAGGATGCGATCGGACTGGATCTTGCATCCGATCCCACCGCCTGCGCCGTGCTGGGCGCGGGGGCATGCGACACGTCGTTTTCGGTCGGGCAACTGACGACCAATGGTGACGGAGCAACCGGTGTCCTCGCCCGCGTTGCGGGAACCACCACTGGCAGCGTGGATGTGCTCGAAACCTTTGGCGACGACGCGCCGGGGATCGACATCGCCGCCGACCCGACGGCATGCGCGCTGATCGGCGCAGGAGCATGCGATGTCGGGCTGGATATGGGATCGGTGACTACCAACGGCGATGGATCGATCGGCGTGCTGCTGAACGCGCCGGGCAATATCCTCGCCAATTTCGGGCTGATCTCGACCAGCGGCGACGATTCGACAGCGCTCGCCATCGTAACCGATCCGGTGCTGTGCGCGACGATCGGCCCCGGCACCTGCAGCGTTCAGGCGACCGGCGGAGATATCGACACCGATGGCGATGATTCGCCCGGCGTAGATGTGACCAGCCCCGGCCCGGTCGATGTCGATACCGGCGACATTGACACCGACGGCGATGACTCGCCCGGTGTAGAGGTCGATGGCGGCGAAGGAGCGATCGACGTCGATACCGGCGATATCGACACCGATGGCGACAATTCGCCGGGCGTGGATGTCGATGGCACCGGCACGATCGATGTTTCGACGGGGGATATCGATACCGGCGGAGCAAACTCCCCCGGCGTGGTCATCACCGGTGACGACGACACCGTCACCGTCGATACCGGCACGATCACGACCAGCGGCCCCGATTCCGACGGGATCGATGTCACCACGACAACGGGCGATCAGGTCATCGACGCCGGTCCGATCGCGGTGACCGGTGCCGGATCGAACGGCATCGACGCGGTCGCAACCGGGTGCGCCGATATCGACATCACCGCCAACGGGCCGATCAGCGCGGCTGACGGCACCGGCATCCTGGCAAGTTCGGGCTGCACGGTAAGCGTGACCACGCTGGAAGGCGCGCCCGTCACCGGTTCCGACGCGGGCATCGATGTCACATCGGGCACCGGCGCCACCATCACCATCGGCGACGAAGTCTCCTCCAGCGACGGCCCTGCGATCAACGCCGACGGCGCGGCGGCGAATGTCACGATCGGCACGACGGGCACGCTATCGGGCTATATCGATCTGACCGATGCCGACGATATGCTGACCAATAACGGCCGTTTCGACGCGACGCAGGACAGCAGCTTCGGCGGCGGCAACGACATGTTCGTGAATACCGGCGTTTTGGCCGTTCTACCCGATGCGACAACCGCCGGGTCGGTAAGTTTCACCGGGCTTGAAGGCACCACGAACACCGGCCTTATCGATATGCGCAACGGCCATACCGGCGATGTGCTGACGCTGAGCGGCGATTTCGCCGGCAGCGGCAACAGCACGCTGGGTATCGATGTCGAACCGACGACCGATGGCGGCACCAGCGACCGGCTGGTCGTCGCGGGCGCTGCCACGGGTAGCACTACGATCGTCGCCGACGCACTCTCGGCCGCGCCGGGCAGCCTGATCAATGGAGCGTTGGTGGTCGATGCGGGTGCGGGAACCAGCGCGGATGCGTTTACCCTGCCCGCCACCTCTGTCGGGTTGATCGATTACAGCCTCGCCTATGACGCCACGGGCAATGATTTCCGCCTGTACGGCACACCCAATGGCAGCGCCTATGCGCAGACCAGCGCGGTGGAGGGCGCGCGCGAGCTGTTCTTCCACGGCACCTCGATCATCGGGTCGCATCTGGATCAACTCGGTGATCTGGCGCAGGACGGGGCGACGTCGGCCGACGGGACGCAACGTTCGCGGGCGCTGTGGGGCATCTTGTACGGTCGCACCGATCACCGCGACCGCGATGTTGCGACCACGCTGTACAACGTCCCGGTCTCGTTCGACCTCGGCTATCGCCAGGATATGTTCGGCGCGCAGATCGGCTATGACTTTGGCGGCGTTGGTCTTCAGGACGGCATGGTGTTCGGCGTGACGGCCGGCTATTCGAACAGCACGCTCAGCTTTACCGGCAGCGCGGACAGGATGCACTTCGATGCAGCCAATGCGGGCGCGTATTTCCGGGTCAATTCAGGGATGCTGTTCGCCAGCGGTATCGCCAAATATGAACGCTACTGGATCACGTCGTACAACCGCACGATCGCCTATGATGTCGATTTCAACGGCAATGGCTATGGCGGAAAACTGCGCGCGGGCGCGCGGCTGGGCAGCGACGGGTTCTTTGCCGAACCGGCGATCAGCATGGAATATGTCAAAACCGACCTCGATTCGCTGACCGCGTTGGGATCGACGTTCGATTATGACAGCAGCGATGGTTTCCGCGGCAAGGCGGGGCTTCGCGTTGGCACCGTCATCAACCGGACGGCAACCGTCATGCGGGTCTATGCCGGCGGCGCAGCGGTGAAGGAATGGAAGGGGCGCGACGATGTCACCTTCTCCAACAACGGCCAGTCGATTGCGCTGCGCACCGACCGGCTGGGCACCTATGGCGAGTTCAAGGCTGGTTTCTCGGCCAATGTGAACAACCGCGTCAGCGGCTTTATCGAAGGTCATGCGGAGGTGAGCGGCGACTATTCGGGCGGCGGTGGCCGCGCGGGACTATCGATCCGCTTCTAACGGGCGATCCGCTTCTGACGGGCACAGACCGTCAGCCCGGGCGGGCGGCTTTTGCGAGCCGTTCGCCCTTTTTTATCAGTTTTCGTCACCCATTTTCAGCGCGGCGATGAACGCCTCCTGCGGGATGCTGACCGACCCATATTCGCGCATCCGCTTCTTGCCTTCCTTCTGCTTTTCCAGAAGTTTGCGCTTACGCGTAATGTCACCGCCATAGCATTTCGACGTAACGTCCTTGCGCAGCGCCGCGATCGTCTCACGCGCAATCACCTTGCCGCCGATCGCCGCCTGAATCGGAATCTTGAACAAATGGCGCGGGATCAGGTCCTTCAAACGTTCGCACATGTGCCGCCCGCGCGATTCGGCTTGGCTGCGGTGGACGATCATGCTCAGCGCATCGACCGGCTCGCCATTGACCAGCACGTTCATCTTCACAAGGTCGCCCTCGCGATAGCCGATCTGTTCATAGTCGAAGCTGGCATAGCCCCGGCTGATCGATTTGAGGCGATCGTAGAAATCGAACACCACTTCGTTGAGCGGCAGTTCGTAGCTGACCTGTGCGCGCCCGCTGACATAGGTGAGGTTGGTCTGGATGCCGCGCCGGTCCTGACACAGTTTCAGGATCGGGCCGAGATAGTCGTCGGGTACGAAGATATCGGCCTTGATCCACGGCTCCCATATCTCGTCGATCGTGGTCGGATCGGGCATGTCGGCGGGATTGTGCAACTCAACCTCGCCGCCGCCGTGAGTCAGCTGTATCTTGTAGACCACGCTGGGAGCGGTGGTGATGAGGTCCAGATCATATTCACGCGTCAGCCGCTCCTGAATGATCTCCAGATGCAGCAGCCCCAGAAAGCCGCAGCGAAAGCCGAAGCCCAATGCCGCTGAACTTTCCATCTCATAGGTGAAGCTCGCATCGTTCAGCCGCAGCTTGCCGATGCTCTCCCGCAGTTTTTCGAAATCATTGGCATCGACCGGGAACAGGCCGCAGAACACCACCGACTGCACTTCCTTGAACCCCGGCAGCGCTTTCGCAGCGGGCTTCTTCGCATCGGTGATCGTGTCGCCGACCGCAGTCTGCGCCACTTCCTTGATCTGCGCGGTAATAAAGCCAACTTCGCCCGGACCAAGCTCGTCAAGCTGGGTCAGTTTGGGGCGGAAACAGCCGACGCGATCGACGGTATGCGTCGTCTCATTCTGCATGAACTTGATGAGCTGGCCCTTTTTCAGCCGCCCGTCCATCACGCGCACCAGAATGACGACGCCCAGATACGGATCGTACCAACTGTCGACCAACATCGCTTTGAGCGGCGCATCGCCATCGCCGCTGGGCGGCGGTACGCGTGCGACGATCGCGTCGAGGATTTCGTCGATCCCGATCCCTGCCTTGGCGCTGGCCAGCACCGCTTCGGACGCGTCGATACCGATGATATCTTCGATCTCGGTACGCACCTTTTCGGGTTCGGCCGCCGGCAAGTCGATCTTGTTGATGACGGGAACGATTTCATGGTCGTGCTCGATCGACTGATACACGTTCGCAAGCGTTTGCGCCTCGACGCCCTGCGCGGCATCAACGACCAGCAGCGCGCCCTCGCACGCGGCCAGGCTGCGCGACACTTCATAGGCGAAGTCGACATGGCCGGGCGTGTCCATCAGGTTCAGGACATGCCCCTTCCAGTCGAGCCGCACCGTCTGCGACTTGATGGTAATGCCGCGTTCGCGCTCGATATCCATGTTGTCGAGCACCTGTTGCGACATTTCGCGTTCGGTGAGGCCGCCGGTGCGCTGGATCAGCCGGTCGGCAAGCGTGGATTTGCCATGATCGATATGCGCGATGATGGCGAAATTTCGGATCTTCGTAATGTCGATGGACATGCGCGCGGGCCTAGCAGGCGTTTCGCACGGTTGGAAGCTGGTCTCGCACTGCACCGCTTCACAAAAAATTCGGTCTGGAGCCTGACGGTGCGTGAACGACGCGGCATTGGCGCAGCGCTGCGCCATGCAGTAGGATCGCGCGATAGAACATGGAGAGCGAAACGATGCGCCATATCGCAGTCATCGGGTCCGGCCCCGCCGGCTATTACACCGCCGAAGCAGCGCAGAAGCAGTTCGGCGAGGCGGTGCGTGTCGATGTCATCGACCGGCTGCCCGTCCCGTTCGGCCTGATCCGGTCGGGGGTCGCGCCCGATCATCAATCGATCAAGGGCGTATCGCGCAGGTATGAAAAGACGGCGCTGACCGAAAATGTCCGCTTCGTCGGAAATGTCACGGTGGGCACGGATATCGCGATCGACGAGCTTCGCGACCTTTACGACGCGGTGATCCTGGCGACCGGCGCGTCGGCCGACCGCGCGCTCGACATTCCCGGCGCTGACCTGCCCGGCGTGGTTGGATCGGCGGCGTTCGTCGGCTGGTATAACGGTCACCCCGATTTCGCCGATCTCGCACCGCCGCTGCACGGGCCGGACGCGGTCGTCATCGGCAACGGCAATGTCGCGCTGGACGTCGCGCGCGTCCTTGCCAAGGCGCGCAGCGAGTTCGTCGGCTCCGACATCGTCAACCATGCGCTGGAGGCGCTGCACGACGCGCGTATCACCACCGTCACCCTGCTCGGCAGGCGCGGCCCGCACCAGATCGCGATGACGCCCAAGGAACTGGGCGAACTCGGCATGCTCGAACGCGCCCGCCCCATCGTCGATGCCGCCGACCTGCCGCCGGTTGCGGCAGATGCCACGCTTGATCCGGGGCAGCGCAAATCGGTCGAGCATCTGCGCGCATTCGCCACAGCGGACGACAGATCGCGCCCGATGCGGATCGTTTTCGATTTCTTCGCCCGGCCAGTGGCAATCGAAGGCGATGTGCGCGTCGAACGGGTGGTCGTTGAACGCACCCGGCTTTCGCCCGATGGTCGGCTGGAGGGAACGGGAGAGACCTATACCCTGCCCGCCGGACTGGTTGTCAGTTGCATCGGCTATCGCACGCCGCCGCTACCCGGCGTGCCCTATGACGAACAAGCGGGCCGGTTCGCCAATGACGAAGGCCGCATCGCGCCCGGCCTGTACGCGGTTGGTTGGGCAAGGCGAGGCCCAAGTGGCACGATCGGCACAAACCGCCCCGACGGATATGCCATTATCGACGCGGTCGCCGCCGACATCGGCACTGGCGCGGACCGCAAGGGCCGCCCCGCGCTCGATGCCCTGCTGGCGTCGCGCGGTATCGATGTGGTGACGTTTCGCGACTGGCAGAAAATCGACGCGGCAGAGGTCGCCAATGCCCGTGACGGCAGCCCGCGGGAGAAGTTCACGACCCTTGACGACCTTCTGGGAGCGCGCCAGCCATAAAGTTCGCAACAATGCTTGCACACCCCGCCCGCCCTTTGTATAGGCGCGCCTCCAAGCTCACGCCGGTTCGTTCCCGAGACGATTTGCGAACCGGACTCCGTCGGGGAGTAGCTCAGCCTGGTAGAGCACTGCCTTCGGGAGGCAGGGGCCGGAGGTTCGAATCCTCTCTCCCCGACCAATTTCCCTTTGGTGGCCTTTGGCGATGCTGATGCGGGATTGCGCTGCGATTCGTCTTTGCCCGCTTTGGCCATGCTTCTGCACCATGTGATGCGGGGCGGCGTCTGGCCGCCCGCGCCATATCGTTATCGTCAGAATGAGGCCCATTCCCCGCTCGTGACTTTTCCGCGCGATGCTGCGGCGCTGCCGGATGGGGGCATTGTCGCAACCGGCGCGCGGCCGGGCTTTGCCTGAGCAAATCCCTGCGCCGAACGAGTGTTGGCATCGATACGGAACCGCTGCGCCTGATTGCCAAGCTGCGACACCTCATTGGCCAGATTGCGGGCGGCGGCGGAAGTTTCCTCCACCATGGCCGCATTCTGCTGAGTCGACTGGTCCATCGCGTTTACCGCAGTTGTGATCTCGTTGATCGCGCCGGCTTGCGCCTGATTGTCCTTTGCCATTCCTTCCAGCAGCGTATGAACCTCGCTCACATCGGACGAAATATTGTTCAGCGCGCCGTCGACCCGGTGCACCATGTCCACCGCAGCGACGATGTCGGTCTGCGTGGCGGTCAGTTGCTCGCGCGCACGCCCCGCCTCTTCCTCGGCGCGCATGGCGAGCGCGGACACCAGATCGGCGACGACCGCAAAACCGCGTCCCGCCTCGCCCGCGCGTCCCGCTTCGACAGCGGCATTCATCGCGAGCACGCGCGTCTGGAACGCGATCTTGTCGAGGCCCTCGATCACATCGTCGATGCCCTTGGCGCTTTCGGACACACGTTCCATCGCCTGAACCGCATCACCCGCGGTTTCACGGCCGCCATTGACCGTGCCGATCGCCCCGTCGGCGCGTTCGACCGTCCGCCCGGCGGCCTGCGAAATCATCCGCAACCGATCGTTCATCTCCGTCACCGCCGCGGACGTTTCTTCCAGGCTGGCAGCATTCGCTTCGGTGCGGCGGGCCAGATCTTCCGACGCCTGGGCGATTTCGTGCGAACCGGTTCGGATCGCGCTGACCGTCCCCTGAACCTGGCCAAGCAGCTCGCGCAGATTGACGAGCGCATGGTTGAAATTATCCTTCAGCACCGCGTAATCGCCCGTCAGATCGGCGGTCACCTCCGCCGTCAGGTCGCCATCGGCGACTCGTTCGAGCTGCGCCGAAAATTCGCGCACCACCGCCGCCTGTTCCTCCACGCTCCGGCGCTGTTTGGCTTCGGTTTCGCGAAAGGTGAACATCGCCTTCGTCATGCGCCCGACACAGTCTTCATAATCGGTGAACGCGATAGGTGAATCGAGGTCGCCTGCGGCCAGCGCTTCCATACGCTGCACGGTGGTAACATAGGGTCCAGTGATCGCTTCGCGAAATCGCATCCCCTGATACCAGGCAGCGATCGTCACCGCACCGCCGATCGGCAGACCAAGATACAAGGGCAGGAACGCGGCGACCAGAACCCCGGCGCCGACAAGCCCGACCATCGTCCAGACGACGATATGAAGCTTCTGCCTGATTGGCGCTTTCGTGGTGAACCAGTCCATGTCCCTCTTCCGTTGAAACGTGGATCGCGGGGCGCGACCCATCGGGCAGCATTATAGGACAGGAAGCGCAGTTTTCTGCGGGTTGAAGTGTTACAAAATGTTGTCAGCCGACAATTCGCCCGGCCATCTGACATTGGCAATTTCCTAAGTGATGGAAAACAGGACGCTCTTTTTTTCCGGGCCGCGCAACGAACGGTTACGGCGCCGCAAATTTTTTTATTCGGCCCGAAAAAATCCGTGCCCTGCATCGCCACCTGTCGGCAACAGCGCCTTTACGCGCCGCTCGGACGCCGTTTCAAAACTGGAATGGCGTCAGCCGCCAGACGGGGTGCCGCTGTCCTGATCGGTGGGCAACGCGATGGGCGTCGCGCCGCAAATCGTTCGGAGAGCTTTTTTCAACCCTTCCTCGATCGTCGGATGATAAAATGGCATTTGCAGCAACTGGGTAGCGGTCATCTTATGCTGGATCGCCCAGGCGAGGATATGGCCAAGATGCTCGCCCGCAGGCGCGATCAGGTCGGCACCGATGAGCGTGCCGTGCGGCGCGGCCGCGTACAGCGTCAGCGCGCCTTCATCCCGGCCCTCGACACGGGCGCGTCCCTGATCGTCGAAACTGGTCGTGCCGGTGACCGCGCCATGCTCTTCCGATTTGCCGATGCTCACCAGTGGCGGATCGGTAAAGGTGATAGCGAAGCTGACATAGCGTTCGGTTCGGATTTCCGCCGGAAGCGCCGCCGCATTGCGCCCGGCAATCGCACCATCGTGAGAGGCTTCGTGCAGCAGCGGAAAATCGGCTGCCACATCACCGGCAAGAAAAATGGCACTGTCGCCGCAGCGCATCGTCGCGCGGTCGTGACAGGGCACGCCCGAATCGTCACACGCGATGCCCGCTTTTTCGAGCCAGAGACCCTCCAGTGTTGGAGGCCGCCCTACCGCGACCAATACCCGATCGACCAGCGCCTCTCCCGTTTCCTTTCCGCTCCAGGTCAGGCGCACACCCGACTGCGCGCATTCGGCATCGACATCCACGCCAAGATGTACCGCCATGTCGCGCTCCATGATTTTGCGCAGCGCGCCATGAACGCGCGCGCAGCGCACATTCCCCATACGCTCCGCCTTGTCGAGCAGGGTGACCTTCACCCCCAGCCGCGCAAATGCCTGGGCAAGCTCCAGACCGATCGACCCCGAACCGACGACGCCAAGGCTGTCGGGAAGCGTCTCGATCTCGAACACCGACCGATTGGTGAGCGCCCGGTCGCCCAGCATATCGAATGGCGCGGGCAGCGCCGCCCCCGATCCGGTCGCGATTACGATCGCCCCTGCCTTCACAGTCCTTCCGTCGTCCAACACAAGCGTATCAGGGCCGGTAAAGCGCGCGTGGCTCTTAATACAGATGCCATCGGGCAGCGTTTCGATCGAATCGCGGGTGAGTGCAGCGAACCGGTCGCGCTCGCTTCGTACGCGATTCAGCAGCGCGGCGTCATCGACGGCCACTGATCCGACATCAATGCCAAACAATCCCGCCTGATCGACCTGATGGCGCGCCCTGGCCGCGGCGATCAGCAATTTCGACGGCATGCAGCCGTAATTTGCGCACAGCGTTCCGATAAATTCTGGATCGATCAGTAACGTCGACGCACCATTGGCTCGCGCGGCGCGTTCGGCGGCAAGACCCGCTGTGCCCGCCCCTATCACCGCCACATCGCATGTCAGCGGTTGCGAAGCGCCCGGCTTCTGCGGCAACGAATTTGCGGTATCGGCCTGCGCATCTGTCATCAAAACTCTCTTTATGTGCAAGAAGGAAGCGGAACGCGTCCCTCAGCCATGGGTTTCGCGGTGCCTGTCGAGCGTCTTCGATGCGTCCGACAGCGCGTTCAGCATCTCGCTTTTCCATCCGCCGGGCGAAAGCATCCGCACTGCCGAATGCGCGGCGCATACTATCGGCGTTTCAGCCCAGCGATCGACAAGATCGCGCGCCCAGTCGGTATAGGCATCCGCCGCGCCCGAACGTGGTTCCAGTGCCTTTGCCAGCATCGGGTGAAACCGAAGGCGCGGCGATACCAGGGATTTGAACGGTCCCGGCGCGTTGAAACTGTTCAGCGTATCGTCGACATGCACCACGCCGCTCTCGCGATGCCGAACCAGAACCGAGCCGACATGCACCCGCTCATCGGCGCTGATGAAATCGACGCCGGCGGGAATCGAAAACTCGAACAGATCGGCAAACTGGTCCTGTACCGCCGCCGCTTCGATATCATCGCTTTCCCAGGGCAGGTCGGGAAGCAGATCGCGATGGCGCCGCGTACCGATCAGGCGTGCATGCGGCAGCAATGCATGGATCGCGCCGCAATGAAGCGTGTGAAACGGATGGACATTCAGCACGGCATCGATCGAATGTCCGCCATCGGTCAGCGAAAGCAGGTCGCGGCGATCCTCTTCGCCGACATCGTAGCTGTCGATCAGTATGAAGCGGCCGTTTGCCCGGCGCACCAGCGACATTTGCGTGCCGACGTTCAGAATGCCCGCAATGCGGTAATCGCCGCGAATATTCCAGAAATTCCCGGCAATCCGTCGCATCGTCGCTCGCATCCTTTAATGGACCTGGGGGATAGCCTCAGGCGTCAGACAGTGATGCGACAAAGGATGAGCGGCAGCGATGTTCCTTTATTTCAGTGTCTTGCCAATCAACCCTGATTCTTGCCTTGAGAATAGTCGCGATACCAGTCGACGAAACGGGGCATACCGACATTCAGCGGCGTGGTCGGCGCAAACCCCAGATCGCGTTCGATCGCGCCGATATCGGCGAAGGTGGCTGGCACATCGCCCGGTTGCATCGGCTGATAGTCGCGAATTGCCTCGCGCCCGACGGCCGCTTCGATGGTGGAAATCAGATATTCCAGCTTTTCCGGGCGATTGTTGCCGATATTGTAGAGTCGGTGCGGCGCATGGCTGCCCCCCGCCTTTTCCGCGCCGTCATCAGCGGGCGGATGATCGAGCGCGGCAACCACCCCTGCAACGATATCGTCGATATAGGTGAAATCGCGCAGCATATCGCCGCCGTTGAAGATTTTGATCGGCCGCCCCTCGCTGATCGCCGAGGTGAAGAGCCATGGCGCCATGTCGGGCCGGCCCCAGGGTCCGTAAACGGTGAAGAAGCGAAGCCCCGTCTGCGCGATGCGATAGAGATACGAATAGGTTTCGCTCATCAACTCATCCGACCTTTTGGTCGCGGCGTAAAGCGATACCGGGCGATCCACCCGGTCTTCCACCCGAAAAGGGGTCGAAGCATTGGCGCCATAGACCGAGGAGGATGAGGCATAGACGAGATGCATTGCAGATCGCGTGCGCGCCAGTTCGAGAATATTGACGTGCCCTGCAAGATTCGAACGGACATAGGCGCGCGGATTTTCGAGCGAATAGCGTACGCCCGCCTGCGCGCCGAGATGGACGATGCGGTCGATCTCATGACCCGAAACCGCTTCATCCAGCGCGGTTTCATCGGCGAAATCGCATTGTACGAAGTCGAACCGCCCCTCGCCCGTCGCTTCGCCGATCCAGTCGAGCCGATCCTTTTTCAGCGATACAGGGTAATAATCGTTCAGATTGTCGATCCCCAGCACATGCTCGCCACGCGCCAGCAAAAAGCGGGCGACATGCGCGCCGATAAACCCCGCCGCCCCGGTAACAAGAATGGGCACGCTTTTTCCTCTTCATGATCGAAGCGCTGGCCAGCACCAACCCGTGGCAAGGCCTTACCGATGCATCACCGCAACGCACAATGAAAATTGTTATGTTATGTTGTCACATTACGCAAACCGCGCTAAGCGATGCCGCGATCAGCAAGAATCAAAGGGGTTATGATGTTGCGTTCTCATCTCCATGCCGGCTGCGCGCTCGCCGCGCTTCTGGTGCCGGCCGCCGCGTTCGCTCAGGACACGACGGCGACCGATCAAGACAGCTATCACAGCCAGCCAGGCACCGATATCATCGTGACCGGCGTGCTGCCCATCACGCGTCAGGACATGCTGTCCGGGGTGGCGGTGCTTCAGGGCGAGCAACTGACCCAGGCGCTGCGTCCCTCGATCGGCGAAACGCTGGCCAAGACGCCGGGCGTTTCGGCAACGTCGTTCGGCCCCAGCGCATCGCGCCCGGTTCTGCGCGGGCTTCAGGGTGAACGCGTTCGCGTATTGACCGACGGCCTTGGCTCAATCGACGTTTCGAATACCTCGGTTGATCACGCGGTCGTGGTCAATCCGCTGCTTGCCGATCGTATCGAAGTGCTGCGCGGGCCGCAGTCGCTGCTGTACGGTTCTTCGGCGATCGGCGGCGTCGTCAATATCATCGACAGCCGCATCCCGCGCGCCGTCCCGAACGAACCGGTCCATATCGGTGCGCTGGCGAGCTATGGCTCGGCGGCGGAAGAGCGGTCGTTCGCAGGGTCGGTGGACGTTCCGATCGGCGGTCACTGGGTTGCCCATGCCGACGGCAGCTATCTGAAGACCGACGATCTGGACATTGGCGGCTATGCGCTGACGCCCGATCTGCGCCGTGAAGCACTGGCATCGGCTGACCTGCCGCAGGATCCGGACGAGGAAGAGCCGATCGATTTCGCGGCCAATGCGAATGTGAAGGGAACGCTGCCCAATTCGCAGTCGAAGACATGGACCGCCGGCGCTGGCATCGCGTATATCGGCGATGGCGGCAGCTTCGGCCTGTCCTACAGCCATTATGACAGCTTGTACGGCGTTCCGATCCGATATGCCACCGAACCCGGTGAAGAACAGGAAGCGCCGCGGCTCGACCTGCTGCAGAATCGCGTCGATGCGCGTGTGGAGGTCAATACCGGCGGCGGCGTGCTCGATAAGATCGCGCTTCGCTATGGCTATGCCAATTACCGGCATTACGAACTGGAGGAAGACGGCGAGATCGGCACCGCCTTCTACAATAAGGGCATGGAGGGCCGTCTGGACCTGACCCAGGCGAAGCATGGGGCATGGAGCGGCGTCACCGGCGCGCAATTCTATATCCGCGACTTCAATGTCGAGGGCGAAGAGGCATTCCTTCCGAAGAACAGTACCGAACAGGTCGGCCTGTTCACCCTGCAGCAGCTTGATTACGGGCCGTTGAAGCTGGAAGCCGGCGCGCGGTATGAAAATACGGTTCTGGAAGGCAAGCCGACGCCCGAACAGCCGCAATTCTTTGACGGAGAGCGGTCGTTCGACGCGTTTTCCGCCTCGCTGGGCGCTTCCTATGGCCTGACGGACAATTGGCGCTTCGGCATCAACCTGTCGCGCACCGAACGCGCGCCGGCGGCCGAAGAGCTGTTCGCGAACGGTCCGCATGCCGGCACCGAAGCGTTCGAGGTGGGCAACCCGGATTTCAATCTTGAAAAATCGTGGGGAGTCGAGGCGATACTGCATGGCAGCGGCCCCGGCTACACGTTCGAAGCATCGGCCTATCACACTTGGTTTTCCAACTTCATCTACGAAGACCAGACCGGTGCGATCGAGGACGGCCTGCCCGTCTATCAGTTCCAGCAGGCGGACGCCCGCTATTACGGGTTCGAAGTCCAGGGTTCGGCCACGCTGGCGAAGATCGGCGACGCGGCGATCGTTGCCGACGGCACGGCCGATTATGTCCATGCGACGATCGAGGATGTCGGCCCGGCTCCGCGCATTCCCCCGCTTCGCCTGCTCGGCGGGCTGGGCGTGAACATGGAGAAGTTCGATGTGCGCGGCGAAGTCGAGCATGTCTTCGAACAGACGCGCATTTCGGCCTTCGAAACGTCGACCGACGATTTCACGCTGGTCAATGCGCAGGTGAACTATCGCCCTTGGGGCAGCGACCGTCCGCTCAGCTTCTCGCTGTCGGCAAACAATATCTTCGACGTGAATGCGCGTCGGCACGCATCCTTCCTGAAGGATTACGCGCCGCTCGCCGGTCGCGATATCCGGGTCACTGCCCGCATAGATTTCTAAAAGATATGCCGGGCGGCCGGGCGGTTGGCGAACAATCCGCCCGGCCTGCCGTCACTTTCAGGAAGCGGAAAGCGGCGGAATCGTCCAGACGACGGTCCCGCCGCTTGATTTTATAGCGAAGCGAATCAATGTCCGCCAAATGTCGTGCGGACAAGCGCGATTGCCAGGATCGCGCTGACCAGCAGCGCGCTTCCCGCCGGGCTCTGTTCGCGCGGGCTGGGCATCAGTTCGGATGTCGCGATAAACAGGAAAATGCCCGCGAAGATCGCGACCAGCGCCGCCAGCGCGGGTTGCGAAAGCACGATGAAGCTGGCCAGGGTCGCACCGATCACCGGCGCTATCGCATTCGCGCCGAGCCAGCGCCGCGCCAGCGCGGCCGTGCCCGCCCGCCTGGTGACCAGGGAAACGGTGTTGATGCCGTGGGCAAGCCCGTGAACGATCGCCGCACACGCCATCAGCAAGCCGGTATCGAACGACAGTGAAAAGCCGATCCCCGCCATCAACCCGTCGATCAGGGCGTGCAGGAAAAAGCTTGCCGGGCCGAGATGCCGCCCCAGAATGTCGCTGTTCGCGGCCGTCGCCCGATCCAGCATCAGATATCCGGCATAGCCCAGCGCGGCGATGATGAAGGCGGTGGGACCGGCCCATACCCCGGCGCTAAGTTCTACCGCTTCGGGCAGCAACGCGATCAGCGCGATGGCCAGGATTGCCCCGGACGACAGCGACAGCAGCAGCGTCCGGCGGTCGAGCATAGCGCGAGCGATGACGCCTCCGGCAAGGATCGAAAGCCCCGACAGGATGCCGAAACCGACGGGCAACAGGAAATGCATCACCGGGCCGCCGGGGCGCGCGCCACCCGGCCTTTCGCATCAGCTGCCGACAACCGGTCGAGCCGCCGCCAGGGCGCTCCGATGATCGCGGCGGCCGATCGGGCCGGGAAACGGGTCATGCGCAAAATCCTTCCTGATGATATAGTGTATCATACCAATCGGGGCCGCCGGACGTCAACGCTATCCTTGCCCGAAAGATACGATGGTGGACATATCGCGCCGGCGCTTCGCCGATCTTTTTATTCAGCGTGCCGCAAATCAGGCGCCTGGGGAAGCGCCCCCGCACGCTTTCGCCGCAGGGCGCGCATTCGCCCGATCATGCCCGAAACGATCATATCGCGTCCGCCCCCCTGCGGCAGCGTCCGGCAGTCCGGGACAGAAACGTACCGCGGATGGATAGCGCCCGATCGGATCGCGGCACGACACATCCGCCACCACAGTGTCGATACATCCCGATCCACCGCCTCGCACGCCGCGTGCGACAGCGAATGATGGGCAACAAATGCCGCGCGAAGCCGCTCGACCAGCGCGAAAACACGGCGCAACACCGCCACATCCGGCACTGGATGACGCGCCATGACATGCCGTACCACCATCGCCGTTTCCCGCGTATCGGCAACGCCCAGCAATTTGGCGTGCTGTTCGGCGAGCAATCGCGTGGCGCCGGCGAGCATCCGCGCTTCACCCCGGTGCGACATGCTGTCTGCGACGATACGGTACAGCGTCAGCGGCTCGGCGATTTCAGCGATCCGCCCGAACGCGCGAAGGCGGTGATACAGATCGAAATCCTCGACATAATGACGATCGGGCCGTTCGAAGGGGTCAAGCCTGCGCGCGGCGTCGGCGCGGAACATGGTCGAGGACCAGACAAGCGGATTGCGGGTCAGCATCATCCAGTCGATCAGGTCGCTTCCCATCCCCATCGGCCGGGGATGCGGGCGCGTCACGCCGTTTTCATACAATAGCGACCCGGTGCCGACCAGCACGACATCCGGGGTGCCATCCAGAAACGCAACCTGCTTTTCGAACCGTTCGGGCAGACACAGGTCATCATGGTCCAGTCCCGCGATATAGCGTCCGCGGGCAAGCGCGAACGCCTGATTACGGGCATGGACGCAGCCCGCGTTTCGCGGCGCGCGAACCACCCGAAGGCGCGGATCGCCATAGGCGCGCACCACTGCCGCAGTGCCGTCGGTCGAACAATCATCCACCACGATCACCTCAAAATCGCGCATGGTCTGCGCGATCAGGCTATCGAGCGTTTGGGCGATCAGCTCCGCGCCATTATAGGCGGGGATAATCACGCTTACCGCAGGGGCCGGGATCGTCATGCCGCCGCCCGCGTGCGGTCCTCCAGCAAGCGATCGACGATCATCGCACCGACATCGTTCTGCCACAGCCACAGGCCGTTCGCTTTGCCCTGAAAACTCGGTTCGCCGCCCAGCCGCCCTTCAGGAACGAATCCCGCGGCGAGTCCGATGCCATAGACGCCGCGAACGGCATCGCCGCCGGCGTCGATAACCTCGCATGCCTGATTGACTAAGCGCGGCCTGCCCACCGCATCGGCCGCCAGCGCAATGCGCTCTCCCTCGATATCGTGAAGCGCGAGCCCGTTGGGGCGATAGCCGAGCGCGGCGATGACGATGTCGGCGCTTTCGATCGCCTCTCGCGCGGCGATCTCGGATTGGGTCGTGTCGATCATCGCGACACGCGGATCGGGTTCGCGCCCACCGATTGCCAGCATGCGCAGGATCAGTTCGCGCGCCTCCAGCCGGAACCCCGCCAGCCGATAGACGAAGCCGCTGACCGGGCAGATATCGGCGTCGTCGAAATCGTCGAACCCATCCGCGCGAGCCGCCTGCGCAGACGGATAAAAGGGGCGCAGCGGCCGGCGGTGGATCAGCCGAATCGCGCCTGCACCCAGCGGCAACGCCGGTTGCGCCTTCAGCAGCAAAGCAACCGTGCTGAGCGCGCTGGTCGAACCGCCCACCACCGCGATACGCGGCGCGGGCACGCTTGCCAGCGAATCGCGCAACGCGACGACGCCGCCGGTACGGATCACGCTTTCGCTCAAGATCAGCCGCTCGCCCGCCAGATGCGCCAGCGTATCGCCCGCCACCCTTTCTGCACGGGCGCTTGCCATGGATTGATGTCCACCGGTCGCGATCAGGATTTGTTCGGCGGTCACGTCCCGGACCATGTCGTTTGGGTCGCGCAGCGTGACCGACCAGCCGCCACCGCGCAATTGCCGCGCCGATCGAACCTCGGTCCGTCGCAGGATGGTTGCGCCTGCGCGCTCGGCGATCGCGCCCAACCGTTCGCCCAGTTCGCGAAGAAAGGGAGGCGTTAATGCCAGCGGAACGCCGAGCGCACCCTTATACCGTTCGATGATCCGCGTGCCGGGCATGTCCGCCATAGCGGCGATTTCGGGATAGGGACTTTGCGCGATGGCGGTGAGGAAGGTTTCGGCGGTACTGTCCGAGGTGATGGCGTATTCGCCGAGCAGTCCGGTGCCCAGCGTTTCGCCGCGTTCGACGATCGTCAGACCACTGCTGACCAGTTCCTCAATGCGCCCGGCCCGCGCGGCGGCGACCAGCACCGCCATGCCGCCGGGCCCACCGCCAACGATCACCGTTCCCGTCCCCGCCCCGTCCGGCACCATGCCAGCCTGCGCCATGACGCGCGAGGGAGCGGCAGTTCGCGCGAGCGCATCGAGCAGCGCGCTGGCGATACGCGGCACATCCGCCGTGTTCATCCCCTCATGCAGCGGCAGGCTGAGCACTCTTTGCGCGATGTCGTCGGCAACCGGCACCGCTTCGCACTGCGCGGTCGCGGCGAAATGCGGGTGTTTTCCCAGATGCGGTGAAAAATAGCTGCCCGCCCCAATGCCGTTTTCGGCCAGCAGCGCAATGATGTCTTCACGTCGTTCGGAAAGGTCGCGCGGCAGAAGCAGCGACAGAAACTGCGCCAGCGGCCGTTCGCCCGAAAGCTGCTGAAATTCGAACCCGCGCAACGCCGTGTGATAGGCGGCAAGCAACTGGCTGCGATGCTTGCCGACCGCATCGATCTGCGCCAGCTTCGCCCGCGCCATCACACCCAGTATTTCGGGCAGTTTGGCGTTCAGGCCGCTTCGCGTCGCCAGCCTGGGGGCGCCGAAGCCGAAATTGCCCATTTCGCGGATCGCGGCGATGCGGCGCGCATCCCCCGAATAGACGAGCCCGCCCTCCGCCGTGGCGAAGGATTTGGTCGCATGCATCGAAAAAACGGTCGCGAACGGATATCCCGCGCCGAAGCCGCGGCCACGTTCGTCCAGCGCGCCGAGCGAAGCGGCGGCATCGATCACCACGCCGACACCGTGACGATCGGCCATGTCGCGATAGCGATCAAGGTCGATACAAGTGCCGAAGGTGGCATAGGGCATGACGAGCGCGATCCTGTCGCCATAGCGGGCAAGCGCCGCTTCCTCCGCTTGTTCGCACGCGCTCCAGTCCGCAGGATCGCTGTCGATGAACAGCGGGGTCAGACCCGCCCATTGCGCGGCGTGCGCGGTGGCGGCGAAGGTAAAGGCGGGCATCATCGCATAGCGTTCGCCGCGCCAGTCGCGACCGGCCGCCTCGCGCGCTGCAAGCATCAGGCCTAGCGTCGCATTCGCCACCGCATGGCATTCGCCTTCGTCCTGAAAGAGTTGCTCCAGCGCTTCGGCCTCGAACGCGCTGACCTGCGGCCCGGCATTGCTGAACTGGCCCGATTCTTCCACTTCCCGAAGCGCGTCGCCCATCATGCTCAGCCGCGGCGGATGCGGCGAAATCAGTGGAATAGCCTTTGGCGCCATAACCCTTCCCCTGCGAAACGCGCTGCATGCGCATTCCTTCGGCAATGGCGGATGCCAGAAGATGGATTATAAATGATGAACGCGCCCGCTTGTCGTCAGAGCGTGGCAAACGCGTCCAGTAATTTCCCCACATCGCGTTCGTCCTGATACAGGCCGAAACCGATGCGCAGCACATCACCACGCGCGTCGGTAACGATATCGCGCTCAAGCAGCGTGTTCTGCCAGCGTTGCGCATCGCGCGACCTGAAAGCAAGGAAACGCGCCTGCCCCGTCTCGGCGGGTTGAAGCAATTCTGCCCCGGCCAGCTTCGTACCGCCGATGCCGTCCAGCACGGCGCGTTTCAGGCCGAGCGCATGGTCGCTGATTCCGGCGGTGGTCAACCCCTCGTCGCGCAGCATCTCCCGCACCGCGACAAATCGATACAGGCCGGAGGGATCGAACGTCGCACCAAGGAACCGGCGCGCATCGGGGGCGTAGCCGACATGCCCCGGCGGCGCAGCCAGATCATCGAACTCGGCATACCAGCCGGTCAGCACGGGACGTTCGCCAAAGCCGGGCGGCGCATGCAATATCCCGACGCCCTCCCCCGACATCGCGTACTTATAGCCGCCCGACAGATAGAAAGCGCGATCGGCAAAGGCGGATATATCGGTCTCCACCGCCATGAAGCCGTGATACCCGTCAATCACAACCCACGGCCTGTCGGGGCGCGACAGCGCGGCGACCTTCTCCAGCCCCTGCATCACCGCGCCTGTGCCGAACATAACCTGGCTGATGAAAATCAGATCATACTCAGCCCGGCCCGCCTGTTCGACCATCCGCTCGGCAAGGTCGTCTGTGACGGCAAGCCGGTCGATCACCGCTTCACCCGCCGCTTCCCAGCGCTGCGCCTGACGGCGGAAGCTGTGAAATTCGCCCTCGCTGGTCAGAATGCGCAGCGGGCGATGCGATATAGCCGAGGCGATGCGGATGAGGAAATCATGCGTGTTGCCGGCAAAGACGATGGTGGAAGGATCGGCGACGCCGATCTCCTCGGCGACATAATGCTGCGCAAGCGGCCATATCTCCTCCATCACCCGCCCCCATTTGCGGTCGGCGAGGCGCGCCGCATCCTGCCACGCGGCAAGCTGTCCGACATAGCTGGCGTCGGGCCAAAGATGATGGCTGTGCGCAGCGAAATGAACGCGCTCCGGCGCAGCCGCGAGCGATCGGGCAAACAGATGCTTGTAACTGTCGGTCACAGCATCGTCCGCAACTGCCAGAGTTCGGGAAAGGCGCGCTTGGACAAAGTGGATTGCAGATAGGCCACTCCCGCCGTGCCGCCCGTCCCCTTTTTCCCGCCGATGATCCGCGACACGGTCAACACATGCTTGTGCCGCCACGTCGCAAAGGCATCGTCGATATCCATCAGTTTTTCGGCAAGCTGATAGAGCGCCCAGTATCGCGTCGTGTCGCAATAGACCTGAAGCCAGGCCTCGGTGACGCCGGGATCGGGTTCATAGGGTTCGCTCCATTCGCGTTCCAGCGCCGACCGCGGCACGGAGAACCCGGCGCGCGCAAGCGCTGCGTTGGCATCGTCCCACAGGCTTGGTTCAAGCGCCGCCGCCTGCGTCATCTCGCCATAGCGCGGGCCGTCGCGCACCCCCAGCATCACCTCCACGGTGCGGAACTGGTCCGACTGGAACCCGGAACTGGTGCCGAGCACATCGCGAAAGCTGGTATAGTCGCTGGGCGTCATGGTGGTGAGCACGTCCCAGGACAGCGTCATCACCGCCTGAATGCGCGACACCCGGGCAAGCGCCTTGTACGCTTCGACCAACTGGTCGTCGGCGATGAGCGATTTGGCGAGTCCGATTTCGGATATCGTCTGCTTCAGCCACAATTCCTTGGTCTGGTGGATGATGACGAACAGCAGTTCGTCATGCTTGTCCGATACCGGATGCTGCGCAGCCAACAGCTGATCGAGCGCCAGATAGCGCCCATAGGTCATGTCATCGTTCATATCCGCATCGTGTAGGCGTTGCGGCGGCAAAGCTGAAGGGGCACCGCTCATTGCCCTGCCGGCGCCGGGAAATCGGGCACTTCGGGCGGAATCGCGGCGTTGCGCCAGCGTTCGACGGCGGCGGCGTGCGGCACGCCCTTCGCATCGGTGTCGCGCACGATCAGCGCCGCCTCCTCCTGCCGCGTGCCGCCCAGCGTCACCCCGCTATGCACCCAGAAAACGTCGGAGGTGAAGCCGGTTCCGGGCTGCGGAGGCAGGCCCGCGTCGGAGAAATCCTCCTTTGTCAGATATCCGCGCTGCCGCCGTATGCTCAGCAACCGGTCGACCGTCGCTGGATCGTGGAACAGCAGCGCCATCAGTTCGGGGGTCGCGGTATTCAGGTTGATGTCGTGCTTTCCCGGCAGCGCGGTGACCATGGTTTCCAGCCGGTCGGCAACCGCCGGGTCGATGCCCGTCAGGCGGATCGGGCGAAGATCGGATACGGGGCCGTATTCGCGCACCAGCTGCGCCGCCGCCAGCGCCTGCGTCTCGTTCAGCCCCGCAGCCAGCGCAATCCTGCGGAACAGCACCAGGTCGGATGCGTCATGTTCACGAACATTGTTGATGTTGAACCGCCCCTGCGCGTCGGCGATGGAAAGATCGAACGTGCCGCCGTCGATCCTTGCGTCGCGTTCCTGCAACGCACCCCATGGCTCACCGGCATAATCAATGCCGGGCGCGTCGATCAGATCGCGGCGAAGCGCCACCACCGCCGACATCTCCCCTCCGCGCGCGACGGCCAGCGCGCGTGCCGCCTCGCTGGAACGGAGCGCATGGTCGAGCGCCAGTTCCTCGCGATTGATCATCAACAGCACCAGTCCCGATGCGATCGCCACGAACAGCAACACGTTGACAAGGATCATTCCCCGCTCTTCGTCGCAAACCGCGCGGTTCACTGCGCGACTCGCGAGGCGTCGGCGGGAAGCGTCACCACCCGGCGAAGCACGCCGTCCTTCGTCTGCAACGTCACCGCCACCGCGTCGGGCCGCGCTTCGGGATCGAGCGGGTCGATCGGCCAGCGATCGCGCCACACGCCATCCTTCAGAAATTGCCACGCGCCCGACGACACGTCGTTCAGCGCCACCTGCGGATGCTCCCCCGCGATACGCAGCAAGGTGCCGTTCGCGATGGCGTATTGCACCGGCACCGGCGGTCCGCCCAGGCCGGGGGCGGCGCGGGTCAGGCTGACCGCATCCCCGCCGCCCGCGATCGGCCCGGCGCTTATCTGATCGAAATCGCTGGCGATGACGAACATCGCGCGCTGAACGGATGCCGTGCGGTCGAGCCGCCCTTCGGTACGTTCCTGCACCCCCATTACACCGTCTACCAACCCAAGCCCCGCCGCCGCGATCAGCGCGAACAGGCCAAGGCTGACCATCACCTCGATCAGCGTGAAGCCGCGCTCACCAGAGGCGGAGACCATGGTCATGCCCCGCGACTGGTCGCCACCTTGCGATAGCCGCCCGCTTCGGCCACCAGAATGGCGAATTCGCGCGACACCGACCCGTCGGTACGAAAGCGCACCCTGCCCGTCGCGCCATCGAACCCTTCGTCGCGAAGCACGCCTGCACGGCCGAGCATCTTTGCGGTGCGAAGCTCTCCGGCGATGGTCGCCGCGTCATAGGCAAGCGCCGCGATCGTCCCCGGATCGCCGCCATTGCGCGCCTGATAGCGCTGCGCGAAGTCGCTGAAACTGTCCGGGTCAGGGCTGGCAATCCACGCGCCCTCCAGCGTATCGAGCGCCTGCGGCCGGTGATCGAGCGCCTCCAGCGTGCCGAGAAGCTGAATACCCGTGCCCGTCAGGTTGCGCGCAACGGCAAGCGCCGTATCGCTGCTACCGGGAACCAACACGCCGTCGGGCGCTTCCCCGGCGACGGGAAGCGGCTGACCGGGCACGACGTTCAGCACGCGCGCCTCCATCGACAATTCGCCCTGCATCGCCACCGCCGCCTTCGCCGATGCGCTGGCCCAGGCCGATCCGTCCGAAATCACCGCCACCGACCGCACCCCGCGAGAGCGGGCATAGGTCAGGATCGCGCCGGTGACCTGTCCCGGCGTGATCCCGAACACATACGCGCCGGAATCGCGCGCTGCGGGATCGTTGGTGAAGGCGATGACGGGAATATCCCCGACATTGCGCGTCACCGCCGCGACATCGCCCGACAATAGCGGGCCGAGGATCAGCGCCGCGTCGCGCTTCACTGCCTGTTGCGCGGCGATCGCGGCGCCCTCCGGGCTGCCGGCGGTATCGAAAGCGGCGATATTGCCATTTTCGGCGAGCATGGCGGCACGTTGCATGGTAAGGCCAAGCCCCGCTCGCGCACCGGTGAGCGGCACCAGCAACGCCACCGGCCGCTCGTCCCTGTCACGGGCAGCCGCAATCAGGGGGGAAGCGACCCATGCCGTCGTGGACAGTGCCAGGCCGGATCGGATTTGCGTCAGAAGCTGGCGTCGATTCATCAATTCTCCCCGATATCGATCGGCGACGCGCTCGGCGACGCACGATCATCTTCGCGGTGGTCGGCATAGTTGCATATCTTGTCGCCATCGTGGCGACCATGCCTGCCAGCGTACTGGTGAAGAACCGCGCCTGGCGGACAGGTGTTTCGGGCACGGTGTGGAACGGCGAGGTTGGCCTTGCCGGCGGCAGCGTGCTCAGCTGGCACTTCGCACCGCTGCGTTCGCTTACCAGTCTGGGCTTCGCGGCCGACTGGCATGCGGTGGGCGCGGATACTGATATCGGCGGGCGAATGCTGGTTCGGCCGGGAAGAACCGTCCTCGATCATGTCAGCGGATCGGCCGACGCCACGCTGATCAAGGCGATCCAGCCGCTGCCTTTCGACTGCGCGCTGACCATGCATGTCGAAATGCCGCGTATCGCCCTTGGCGGCGGCGATGCGGAGATTGAGGGGCAGGTCGCGAGCGATTCGGGCACCTGCGCCCGTCCTGGCGGCAGCGCCACGCCGGTTCCGCCGCTGATCCTGACCGCCGAGCCGCTGGGCAACGAAACCCGCATCCGCCTGACCCCGATGGCGCAGCGGCGACGCGAACTGATGACCGCCACGCTGAGCCAAAACGGCGCGCTGTCGATCACCATGACGCGCGACGGCGCGGTTGCCCTTCCCTTTGCCGGATTGCCGGCCGGGACGACGATCGACGCCAGCTTCTGAACCGCCCGACATGCGCTGGCATTGCGCCTGTCGAAGTGCCATCTTTCTTTGCCCGAAAGAACCGGCCCTGCGCCCCTCGCCCTCGGATATGGCACGCATCACGCCGCGACCAGATTGTTGAGGTTGATGATCGGCAGCAGGATGGCAAGCACCATCAGCAGCACCAGCCCGCCCATTACCAGCAGAACAAGCGGCTCGGCCAGCGCGACCAACGCCGCGACAAGTGCATCCAGTTCGCGCTCCAGCTCGTTCGATGCGCGCCCCAGCGCAGGACCAAGCCGCCCCGAAGATTCGCCCGCCGCAACGATCGCGACCAGCATCGACGGAAACACCTGGGCCTCCTGCATCGCGGCACGCAGGGTCAAGCCTTCACGCACCCGCGCCGCGACATTCAGTGCCTTGTCGCGGACATACAGGTTGGGCGTCACCGCCGCCGCCGCATGCAGCGCCTCGACCAGTGGAACCGAACTTTCGACCAGCGTCGCCAGACTGCCGGCGAATCGCGCCGCGTTGAACTGTTTCGAAAATCGCCGGGTCACGCGCGAATGGCTGAACGCCCGGTGGATGCGAAGCCGGTTTCCCGGCCGCGCCGCCCAGCGATTGAAAATCAGGAAGCCGGCAAGGAAGACAAGCGCGGCATATAGTCCGAAATCGCGGATAAAGGCGCTGATCGCGATCAGCGCCTTGGTAAGGAAGGGCAGATCGGCGCCACGGCTGACGAACACTTTCACGATGTCGGGAACGACATAGATCATCAGCAGCACCATCATGCCGAACGACACGATGGCAAGCAGTCCGGGATAGAGCAGCGCGAGGGCGAGTTTCTGGCTGTTTCCCTGCCGCGTCTCGACGAAATTGGCGAGGTGGTTGAGGACGTGCGGCAACCGCCCCGATTGTTCACCCGCCGCGACCGAGGCGCGATAGAATTCGGGAAAGGCTTTGGGATGCTGCGAAAGCGCGCTGGCGAAGCTGCGCCCGTCAAGGATCGCGCCGCGCACTTCGGTAATCAGCGCGGCGACGGCGGGTGCTTCGGATTGCGCGGCGACAAGGCGAAGCGATTCCTCGATCGGGATTTCGGACCCGACCAGTGTCGCGATCTGCCGCGTTACCGTGGCGAGCTGGCGCGCTGAAATACGCCCTTTGCGAAAGCGCGGCAGTCGGATCGCACCGGCCCCGCCACCGCGTTGCGCGGCGGGCACGACCGACAGCGGCAGCAGCGACTGATCGCGAAGCATCGCCCGCGCCGCGGCCGGACTCGCCGCCTCGATCATGCCCTTGCGGCTGGCACCCGTTCTGTCGGCGGCCCTGTAGGTAAAGGCGGGCATCAGCCCTCGTCCCGGGTGACGCGCGCGACTTCCTCGACGCTGGTCAGCCCGACGCGCACCTTGGCGACGCCATCCGAAAGCAGGCTGGGATTGGCTTTTCGCGCCTCGCGCTCCAGGTCGGCCTCCGACGCACCATCATGGATCATGCCCTGCAACGTCTCGTCCACCGCCACCACTTCATACAGGCCGGCGCGGCCGCGATAGCCTTCGCCGTGACAGGCGTCGCACCCGACCGCGCGCCAGACCGGTTCGCCCGATGCGATGGCGCGGCCGAGCAGGACCGAATCGGCCTCGCTCGCGACATCCTTGCGCGCGCAATCGGGGCACAATTTGCGCACCAGCCGCTGCGCGCACAGCCCGACGACCATCGGCGCGAGCAGATAGCGTTCGACCCCCATATCGATCAGCCGCGTGATCGATCCCACCGCGCTGTTGGTATGCAGTGTCGACAGGACGAAATGCCCGGTCATCGACGATCGCACCGCGACCTCCGCCGTTTCGTGATCGCGAATCTCCCCCACCATAATGACATCGGGGTCCTGTCGCAGGATCGCGCGAAGGCCGCGGGCGAAGGTCATGTCAGTTTTCGGATTGACCTGGGTCTGCGCAATGCCGGCAAGTTCGTACTCGATGGGGTCCTCAACCGTCATCACATTGCGCTTGCGATCGTTCAGGCGAGTGAGCGCAGTATAAAGCGTCGTCGTCTTGCCCGATCCGGTCGGGCCGGTGACCAGCAACATGCCGTGCGGCCGGTCCAGCAATCGCGCGAACACGGTGCGGTCGCGCTCGCTCATCCCCAGCGCCGCCATGTCGAGCGTCATGCCGCCGCGTTCGAGCAGGCGAAGCACCACCCGCTCGCCATGCTGGGTGGGGATGGTCGAAACGCGCGCATCGACGTCATGTCCGCCGATACGAAGCGTTACGCGGCCATCCTGCGGAATGCGCTTTTCGGCGATGTCGAGCTTGGCCATCACCTTGATACGGCTGACCAGCAACGGGGCGAGCGCACGCTGCGGTTCAAGCACGTCGCGAAGCACGCCGTCGATGCGAAAGCGGACCACCAGCCGCTTTTCCTGCGTCTCGACATGAACGTCCGAGGCGCCTTCCTTGATCGCCTCCATCAACAGCGCGTTGATCAGGCGGATGACCGGCGAATCGTCGCGGCTGTCGAGCAGGTCGTCAACCTGCGCTGCGCTGTCGGCAAGCGCGGCGAGATCGGTTTCGTCCATGTCGAAATCGGCTGCCATTCCCGTCCGATCGGCATATGCGGCGGCCAGCGCCTCGTCGAACGCTTCCGGCGCAACCTCGCGCTGCGCAGCGTCCGGTGCGATCCGCTGCACCTCCAGCAGCGCGTCGAGCGTTGCGTCGGAGCGGTAAAGACATTCGGCGGCGGCATCGCCATCGTGCAGCAGCACCCCGTTGCGCCGGGCAAAGCCGTAGGGAAGCCGCACGCTCGCCATGCCGGGGGAAGGAAGCGTCATCTTATTCACGACGCGAACGTCACCCGCACATCGACCCGGCCTGGCGCGTTCGCCTTCACGATCTGCGCGTCCGTCACGGCAAGCCCGCCCTGCGCCGCCCCGGCAAGCCAGTTGACCACCCCGTCATACGGAACGCCGCTCGCGCTGGCGGTGAGCGGCGCGCCGTCGCTTGCGACGGATATGGCAACTCCCGCCCGCGCCGCCGCACGGGCAATAATCTGGCGCGGCGTTCCGGCGGGCGCGGCGGGCGGGTTGACGACCAGCGTTCCGGCCGCGCGCATCCGGGCAAGCAGGGTTTCATAGGCGCGGATATCGCTGCGCGCATCGGCACGCGCCGCCTGAAGCGGCTTTATCACGCCATAGATCAGTATAAGCGCCGCGATCAGCGTGCCGAGCGTGCCCACCATGATCCGTTCACGCCGCGACAGGCCGCTCCACCAGCTTTCGAGGCGCATCAGCGATGCTTCCAGACCCGACCGTTCGATGATCCGCACCCGCGTCATGGCAACATCGCCACCACGCGCACCGTTCCGTCGTCGCCACCCGTTACCCGCGCGTCGATCGACGCGTCGGAGAGCGCAGCGCGTATCCGGGGTAGCGCGTCTGGTTCCAGCATTCCCATTTCCAGCGTCATAGCATCGGCGCGATAGCGAATCGAATGCATCGCGATTGCACCCGATAGCGGTGCGAGCGCCGCCGACACACGATTGAGCATCAACACGAACCGGTCATCGCCGACGGGGGTGGGGATCATGTCCGCCACCTGCCCCGTCAGATCGTCGCCAAGCGCCGCGCCCGGCGCCATTTGCCCTGCCAGCGCGCGAACCTCGGCCGCGCGGCGGTCGGCAATCGAGCGCAGCAGAATCGTGTCGGCGGTCGCGATGGTAGCGTGCGCGGCAATACCGATGCCAAGAATCCAGGCGAGCCGCCGCCCGAAGCGGTTGCCGCCCGGAAGGCTGCGGCGCGCATATGGTCCCTGCCGCAGGTCGAGCGCGGGACGTTCCAGCAGGCGCGCCATGTCGCCAGGCGCTTCCTCCCCGCGCATCGCATCGGGCAGCGGCGCGCCATAGCTGATCGTGGCCGGTTCGCCTTCGCGCCGCCATGCCGCTTCCAGCATCGCGGCAGGCAGGGCGAAGCCGCCGCCATCCGCCGTGCGAACCAGCGCCCGCTCACCCGTCAGTTCGACCGCCCAATGCCCCTCGGGCGGCACCGGCAGCGCCAGCGCGTCGGGCACCATCGTGGCATGCGACAGTCCGGCGGCTTGCGCCTGTGCGATCCATTTCTCCATCGCTTCATGGCGGACCACGCCGACCAGATAGCGCTTCGGCGCGATTTCCTCACCCAGCGCGAGATGCACCGTCTCCGGCGCTTCGGCGATCCTGTCCTCGATCGCGAAAGGCAATGCCTCGCGCCGTTTCGCCCGGCTGGAAAGCGGCAGGTCTACAGTCAACAGGCGGACGGCTTCACACGGCACGAGAATGGTTGCCGGGCCTTGCGGATCGATTATGCTTGGCTCGGCATCGGAGAACGTCCAGATTCCACGCACATGCTCTCTAACGTCGCCATTGGGCGGAGTGTGTGTAATATTGCTTTCACGGACAGGACGCATGGGACAGCAATGCGCATAGTTTCAAAACAGAATTGTTACACCGTGGCAGGGCGGCGCGCCCACGGCAAGGGCCGTGATGTTCCGCACGGCGAAACCGGCCTCACGCTGGTGGAGATGATTGTGGTGCTGGCGATCATCGCGATCGTCGGCGCGCTGATCGTCACCAACGTCATCAGCCGCCCGGACGAGGCGCGGGTCACAGTGGCCAATACCGATATCAAGACGATCTCTTCGGCGCTGAAAATGTACCGGCTCGACAATGGCGATTACCCGACCGAGCAGCAGGGGCTGAAGGCGCTGGTCGAAAAACCGACCACCCCGCCCGTACCGCGCAACTGGAGCGCCGAGGGGTATCTGGGCGATATGCCGCAGGACCCCTGGGGCAATCCCTATGTCTACAGGACCGGTCCCGGCGGCTTCACGATCCTGTCGCTTGGCAAGGACGGGAAACCGGGCGGCGAAGGCCTGGACGCGGATATCGACGGCAAGCGGGAATAGCCGGATGTCCGGGGGGGACATAAGCAGGCGGGTCAGCGACGGCGAGCGGGGAATGACGCTGATCGAAATGCTGATCGTGCTTGCCATTATCGGTGTCGCCGCGGGCGCGGTATCGCTAGGCATCGGCGCGGCGACCCGCGCGCCGAGCGCCGAGGCGGAGGCGCATCGCCTCGCCACCCGGCTGCAGGCGGCGGCGGACGACGCGATGCTGGGCGATCGGCTGATCGCCTTCACCGTCAGGGATGACGGCTATGGCTTTGCCACCTTGTCGAATGGCGCTTGGGTGCCGCGCACCGACGATGCACTCGCCTTTCACACGCTGCCCGGTGGCATGCTGGTCAAACTCAGCGTCAATCCGCCGGTGGTGCTTGGCGTCGATGGATCGGGCGAGCCGCTGAGCGCCACCATCATCGCGGGCGACGAACGCTGGATCGTGCGTTATGACGGCCTTACCGCCACCGCCGCTCCGGCACCCGCCGCATGAGTGGAAACGAAGCAGGATTTTCGCTGATCGAAGCGCTGGTCGCGCTGGCGGTGCTCGCCATCGCGACGGTCGGGCTGATGGGCGCGGTGGAAAGCCACATCGATTCGACATTGGGGGTTCAGCGGCGCGCCACCGCGATGCTGATCGCGCAGAACCGGCTTGCCGAGCTTCAGGCAGGCGCGCCCGAAGCGGGCAGCCCGCGCGTGGAAATGCTGGGACAACAATGGCAGGTTTCGATGCATCAGGTGCCGACGTCCGATCCCCAGATCGCTCGTGTCGCCATTTCGGTGGGTCGTGCGGGCGATGCGGGAAGTCTCGCGACGCTTGACGGCTTTCTTGATACCGGAAAGACTCGATGATCGCAGACTATCGCCCCACACCGCGCCAGTTGCGCACCGCGATCGACCTGATCGCTGGCGCGATGGTCGTTTCGGTCGCCTTTGCGCTGGCCGGGCTGACCTGGCGGCTGGCGGGGCATGCCGGAACCGGTGCGATCACCGTCCCGTCGGCAGGCAAGCCGGTGCGCGTCGGTACGGGAACGGATTCCGCATTGGCGCTGTCACCTTTCGGCAAGGCGACGATCACCGATGCAAGCGTGCCGACCAGTATCGGCGCGGAGTTGAAAGGCGTGGTCTTCGCCGTGCCCACGTCGCTGTCCACCGCCTTTATCAAAGTGGGAAATGATGATCCGAAGACCTTCGCTGTCGGTGACCAGGTGGCAGGCGCGACCATCGCCGCGATTCGGCGCGACCGGGTGATACTGAACCATGGCGGGCGAATGGAATATCTCGCCTTTCCCGATCCGTTCCGCGCGCCCGGCGACGAAACCGCACGGCCGGGCGGCAACAGTGCCGGAGCCTCGGCGGTGACCGCCGCGCCGATCGCTCAGCCTGTACCCGCCCCGTCTCCGGCGGCCGATCCCGGCGCGCTGCTGTCGCGCTTCGATGCCCGGCCGACGCCGCAGGGCTATGCGATCGGCACCGATGCACCGCCCGGCCTGAACGCCGGTGACGTCATCACATCGGTCAACGGGCAAAGCGTTTCCGATCCCGCTTCGGCCCAGTCCGCGCTGGCCGCGGCCGCCGCCAGCGGCAGCGCCCAGGTTCAGATCCTGAGAAACGGAAAGACGGTTACCGTCACCGTTCCCATCCGTTAAAGGCAGTATTCGTGCTGAAACCCCTCCGCCACTTTTCCGCTGCGATTACCCTTGCCGGGATGCTTCCTTCCGTCGCCACCGCGCAGGTCGACGGCGCGCCCGCCGATATCGTGGTCAATATGCGCGGCGTGGACATCGCGCAGGTAGCCGAACAGATTTCGCGGCTGACCGGCCGCACGCTGATCCTCGATCCCAGCGTGAAGGGCACCGTGACCGTCACCTCTGCCGAGCCGCTGTCCCCCTCCGGCGTGTGGGAATTGTTCCAGTCGGTTCTTCGCGCCAACGGCTTCGCCGCGGTCCAGTCAGGTCGGGCGTGGCGCATCGTTCCGCAGGCGGCGGCGGTGCGCGACGGCGGCGTTCCGCGAAGGGGCGCGGGCGGGCAGGAACTGGTGACGCGGATGATTCGCCTTGCCAATGTTCCGGCCGACGATGCCGCACGGATCGCCCGGCCGCTGGTCGCCACATTCGGCAGCGTGGAACCGCTCAAAAGCCCCAATGCCATCGTGGTCACCGACTATTCGGACAATGTTCGCCGGATAGAGGCGCTGGTCCGATCGCTGGATGTCGGCGGCGGATCGAGCTTTGCGGTGATTCCGCTGGAAAACGGAAACGCGTCGGAAGTTGCCGCCGCGCTGAAAAGCGTGATGGGCGATGACGGCGCACAGGTCGCGGGCGATGCGCGAAGCAACAGTGTCATTGTGCGCGGGACGCCCGCCGCTGTCGCCGATGCGCGGCGGATGGTGGCGGGGATGGACAAGCCCGGCGGGGCGACGCCGATCACACGGATGTTCCGCCTGAACTATGCCGATGCCGAATCGGTTACCGAAGTGCTTCGCGGCATATTGGGCGGCGAAAGCACGAGCAGCGCCACGAATCCTGTAGCGCGCAGCCTGACGGGGCCGCGTATCGGCCTGTCGGGCGCGACGAGCAGTTCCGCGCTCTCCTCGCTCACCAATGCCAACAACGCCGCTTCGCTTGCGGGCACCGGCACGACAGGCACGACCACCACCAACAGCCTTGCCGACAATGGCAGCAGCGCCAGCGGCAACACGCCCGTTGCGCAAGGGTTTTCGACACCTGACATGACCGTTCAGCCCGCCCCCGAACTGAACGCGGTGGTGGTGCGCGGCACACCCAAGGCGGTGGGATCGATCGAGCCGTTGATCCATGATCTAGATGTCCGCCGTCCGCAGGTGCATATCGAGGCGGCGATCGCGGAAATCACCGGTGACGAGGCTGAGAAGCTGGGCGTTCAGCTTGGCCTGACCGCCGGCGCACTGACCAATGTCGAAGGCGGGGGTACGTCGTTCGACACAGCCGGCTATTCGCTCGGCACGATCCTGCAGGCGCTGGGTGTTACCGCCGGGTCCGCGCTCAGCACCGGACTTACCGCCAATGTCGCCATCGGCGACGATTTTTCGGTGCTGGTCAATGCGCTCGGCACATCGACCAACGCCAATCTGCTTTCGACGCCGCAGGTTACCGTGCTCGACAATGAAAGTGCGCAGATCGTCGTCGGGCAGAATGTGCCGTTCGTCACCGGTTCGATCCTGACCGACAGTTCGTCGGTAACCCCCTATACCACGATCGAGCGCAAGGATGTCGGCATCACGCTGAAAGTCGTTCCGCGCATCAATGCGGGCGAGGTGGTTCGCCTTGACGTTGCGCAGGAGGTTTCGTCAATTTCCCCGACCCAGCTTTCCAACGCATCGGATATCATCACCAACACGCGTCAGATCACGACCAGCGTGCTCGCCGATAACGGCCAGACGATCGTGCTGGGCGGCCTGATTTCCGACGATCGGCAGCATACCGAACAACGCGTGCCGCTGCTCGGCGATATCCCGGTGCTGGGCGAATTGTTTAAATCGCACAGCGAGGAACAGACCAAGCGGGTGCTGTTCGTGTTTCTGAAACCGACCATTCTTCGCAACGGGGAGGATGCGGGCGCGCTGGCGGCGGAGAAATATGCCCGGCTTCGGCAGGAAGAGCGCGATCTGAATAAGAAGGGCAGCCTGTTGATCAATCCACCGGGGCCGCGGCTGACGGTTGAAATCGACGGCATTTACTGATCGGCTTCGGCGTCATCGGACGGTGCCGGAACCGCAACCCTGACCTGCTCGCGACCGCGCTCGAAATAGGCGGAGTCCGCAGCAAGCGAAACCAGCCGCCATCCGTCGATGGAATCGCCGGGGCCAAGCGCGCGGCTCGTGCCGTCGACGCCACGCACCAGCGCGACCGCATCGCCATTGATCCTCCCCGCGATACCGACAAGTTTCGGCGCATCGGCGGGAGTTTCATCCTGATTGTCGAAACGGGCGGGCGCGAAAAGCGGACGGGAATAAAGCGCCCCGATTTCGGGCGGCGCGCGCGGCGATAGCTTTGTCGTCAGGTCAGACGGCCCTGAGGATCGTTGGGCCGACATAGTACCGAACGACAGCGCAAGCGGCACCCCGATGGCGGCGAGCAACGCAAGCCCCAACGCGATTGATTCGGGCCGGGTCAACCGCGCCATGGCACCACCAGTTCGGCATCAAGGCGTATCTTGCCTTGCGCGATCGCCTCCACTCGCCAGCGGACGAAGCGAACGAGCGGCTTTCCCCGTTCCAGCCGGTCGGCCATTGCGAGCACGGCATCTTCGCCACCCGAAATCCTAAATTGCATCGCCACCAACCCATCGGGCGCGGATCCGGCCGAAACCGATTCGACAAGCACTCCCTGCCGCGCCGCGTCACGCCTCAGCCAATCCGCGATCCGGCGTCGCGCATCGAGCAGCGTATCGGCGCGGACCATCTGATCGTCATCAAGGACGGCCTGCCGGGGCGAGCGCGCCTGTGTCACCCGATACCGCATATCGTTCAGCCGTGTTTCGGCCAGTGTTCGCGTATCGAGCGCCCCCAGCGCCATAGGGGTCATCAGCGCTGCTGCGATCAGCCCGATCAGCGCGCCAGCGATCAGATGCCCCACCCTCACCCCTCATCCTTCAGCGTGACCAGCATCGCGCCGTCGCCTTGCCGCTGATCGGTGTCGCGCAGGTTCGAGAGCGCGCCTTCGCGATGCAGCGCCGCGCGCAATCGATCCGGATCGGCTGTGGCAATTTCAACGGTCAGCACACCCGAAACGTCACGCCGGGCGGAAATCAGCCTGTCATCGTCGGGAAGCGCAACCGCGATCCGATCAATCGTCACCGCCATGCCCGGTCGGTCGATCAGGGTATGCAATGCATCGCGCCGGCCGCGATATCCGGACCATTCCCGCAGCGCGCCCTGCGCTTGCGCGGCCAACCGCTCGCGCGCCCCGATGGCGGAACGCGCCTCCATTCCGGCGAGCAGGCATACCGACACCGGCACGCTGGCGATCAGGAAAGCAATCGCCCCCGAAAACATCCATTCACGCCGCGTCACGGGAATCAGTGCGAAGAATTGCGGACGAGACCTCGAGCGCGCCGCGCCGCGCAGTCGCGCTACGACTTTTCCTGAAAGGCTCTGCGTCGGTGCGTCGTCGCTGATGCGCGCGGGGTCCGAAGGCGAATCAGGTTGGCGCATGCCAATCCTAAAGCAGGTCCGGACACCGCCGGTTCATCACCAACGCCATCGGGTCAATCGCGACGGCTGACCACGTTGGCGGTGCCGTTCGCCTTTATCTGGACCAGATGCCAATCCCCGCCCGAACATTGGGCACGCCAGCTATCGGGTCCCGCATCGGGATAGGCTTCGGATTTGACCACACCCTGGCAGGGCATACCAGCATCGCGAATCGCCCGGATCATCACGACGTTGCGTTCCTGTTCGGTCATGGCGGCAACCTTTGCCGCCACATTGTTTTCAGGCGAGATCGCTTCGGTACCCTGGCTGTTTTCCGGGGGTGCGGGTTCGCTGCTGCAACCGGCAAGCAAAAGCGCCGTGGCAGCGAAGGCAAGCAAGGACTTCATTGTCGCTCCTGATCCGTTCACCGTTGATACGCACGTAAAAAGGTTCTCGTTCCATGTTCGACGCGCTCGCGCACGCTTTCTTCATCGATCGCCGGACGAACGGCGAATTTCAGTTCCACCTCGATAAAGCCGCGCCAGAGAACCAGCAAATCCTCCGCCGCACGCAGCGGATCGTCGCATGTCAGGATGCCGTCATCGCATGCTTCCTGCAACACCGCGGCAAGCCGCGCGCGCGATTGCCCCGGCCCAGCTTCGAACATGCGTTTGCCAAGCGAAGGTACCTGAGCGAATTCCTGGCCCATCACCCGATCGAGCGCGACATGATTGGGCCGCGTCAGAAATTTCGTCAGCTTCAGCCCGAACGCATTCAGCCGCTGTTCCAGCCCTTCGCTCGACCCGTCGCCGACATCGAAGGCTTCCGCCATGCGTCCGATTTCCTTGCGGACGCATTTTTCGAAAAGCGTCTCCTTGTCGCAAAACCGCTTGTAGACGGTGACTTTCGAGACCGACGCATTGGCGGCTATCTCTTCGATCGTGGTTCCGGAAAACCCGCGTTCGAGAAACAGATCGCGCGCGGCCTTCATGATCGCCTGATCCTTGGCGGGATCGGGCGGTCGGCCGGCGCGGGAGCGCTTGGGGGCGCAGCACTGTTTTTCGCTATCGGACAATCGTATCTCCCTGGCCGGCGCATGAACCCTTATCGTTGGTCATGCAAACGACAATCCAACAATACGCCCACGATACCGCGGTTTCGAAGGCTTTGTCGCAAAAGCAATCCTTTGACGCGCGTCGAAAACGGTTGCACGGCTCCGGTCGATTTGCTCCAAAACTATCAGGACGCGGCTGATCAGGCGATGAACGGGGGAGTACGCAATTGACGGCGACAGGCAACAGCGCCGCCGATCTGCCCACCGACTTTCCCGATGATCGCGCGCTGGCGGGCGCGCATCACATCTTGTTGAACGACCATTCGATCCAGTTCGACCTGCCCGCCCATGTCGAAAAACGCCCGCCGACGCCCCAATGGCTGCGCTGGCTGATCGATTCGATCGGCGATTTCGTACAATGGGTGGGACCGGCATGGAAATGGATACTGATCGCGGTGGGCACCGCGCTGCTGATCACGCTGTGCCTGGCGATCTTTCCGACCTCGCGCCGATGGATCGCCGGGCTGCTTCATTCCCGTCGTCGCGGCGGTGAAACACCGGTCGAAGGCTGGCGTCCCGACAGCGAAACCGCGCATTCGCTTCTGGAGGAAGCGGACCGGCTCGCCGCGCAGGGAGCGTATGACGCGGCGGTACGCCTGATCCTTCACCGGTCGATCGAGGATATCGGGCGGTGGCGCGGCGACCTCCTCCGGCCATCCTTCACCAGCCGCGACATCGCCGCGCTGTCCGCGCTGCCGGGCCGCGCCGCAACGATATTCGCGGACATTGCGGCAAGCGTCGAGAAAAGCCTGTTCGCCCGTCACCCGCTTGGCCGTAGCGATTGGGAACGCGCGCGCAGCGAATATGCCGATTTCGCGCTGAAACCCGCATGAGCGAAACCGAAAACGCCAATCCCTTCGCACCCCGCCTGACGCTGGTCCTGATATCGGCGGGGGTGGTGCTGGGCCTTGCCTTTCTGCTGCTGAGCGGTTTCAGGACCGAATTGTCGCACAGCCTCGACCAGCCGCCGCCCGGCGATGCGCGCAGCGGCGACGGCTTTTACGCGATCAGGCGACTGATCGACATCATGCCCGAAGGGAAATCCTTCTCCGTCGAACGCGAAGCTGATCTGGGTGCAAGCGCGCTGCTGATCCTGACGCCAGAGGCGGACACGCGCGCCGAGGATGTCGAACATGTCCTGATGGCGCGCACCAATGGCCAGCGGCCGACATTGATCATCCTGCCGAAATGGGAAGTGCGTCACCCCCCGCTGACCCGGAACAGGGCCGAACGCACCGGGCTGGTCAGTCTGTCGGCCCTTGGCGCGATGTTGCCGATAAAGAACCTTCGCGTCGGCCGCGCGCCCGCCCAGCCGGTGTTCGCCGATACCCGTTTCCTGCGCCAGTCGCCGCCAGAACCGCGCGTCGTCATACAAACGATCAGCGGCGATTCGCTGGTACCGCTGATCCTGACCCGCGACCGGGGTGCGCTTCTGGCGCGTGTGGCAGGCAGCGCCGTCTACATCCTTGCCGATCCCGACCTGATGAACAATCAGGCATTGAAAAGCGAAGCTGGCGCGCGCGCCGCGCTTCACATCATCGCCGCGCTCAATCCCGACGATCCGGGCTATGTCGGGTTCGACACCACGCTGCACTATCGTCCGGGCGAGCGGAACCTGATCAAGCTGATGTTCACCCCGCCCTTCCTTGCCGTAACCATCGCGATGCTCTTTGCCGCGCTGCTCGCCGTGCTGGCCACTGCGGTGCGGTTCGGGCCGGTGCTGCGCGAAGGCCGGGCGGTCGCGCCGGGCAAGCGCGCGCTTGCCGACAATATCGCCGCGCTCACCCGGCTTGCCGGAAAAACGCATCGTGCGGGGGTAGCCTATGCCGACTGGGTGCGTGACTGGACGGCGGCGCGGCTACATGCGCCGGGCGGGCTGCCCCCGGCGGAGCGCGCCGCGTTTCTTGACCGGCAGGGAAAGGCGGATGGCGATCGTTTCACCGATCTTGCGGCACGCGCGGCGGGCGCGCGAACCGATGCGGCGCTGCTCGACGCAGCCCGCGACCTTGATAGCTGGCGAAGGGAAATGACCGAATGACCAATGTTCGCGATCTGGGCGAAGCGATGGAGCGCGAAATCGGCAAGGCGGTGATCGGAGAAGCGCCGATCGTGCGCTTCCTTGCCATCGCGCTGTTTTCGGCGGGCCATGTCCTGCTGGAAGGACCGCCGGGTACGGCCAAGACGCTACTCGCGCAAAGCTTCGCGCGCACGCTCGGCCTCGATTTCGGTCGTATCCAGTTCACCCCCGACCTGATGCCCGGCGACATTATCGGATCGAACCTGTTCAATTTCCAGACGTCCAGCTTTGAACTAACACGCGGACCGGTCTTCTGCGAACTTCTGCTCGCCGACGAGATCAACCGCACACCGCCCAAGACGCAGGCCGCGCTGCTCGAAGCGATGCAGGAACGCCGCGTGACCATCGATGGCCGTACCGAAACGCTGTCCGACCGGTTCACCGTGCTCGCGACCCAGAATCCGATCGAGCAGCAGGGGGTCTATCCGCTGCCCGAGGCCCAGCTCGACCGCTTCCTGTTCAAACTCGCGATCGATTATCCGGACGCGGATGCGGAGCGCGCGATCGTGGCGCAATATGGCGCGCGCAGCGGCACGCCGCGCCCTGAAGACAGCGGCGTGGCGCAAGTCGCCGATGCGCGCGAAATCGCCGAAGCGGTGGCGGCCGTGCGGCAGGTGACGCTGGTCGACGAAATCGTCGGCTATGTCGTCGATCTGGTCCGGGCAACGCGCGACCACCCCGATCTCGCCACGGGAGCCAGTCCGCGCGCGGCAGCCGCGCTGGCCAGCGCGGCGCGGGCGGCGGCGGCGCTCGAAGGGCGCGACTATGTCATTCCCGACGACGTAAAGCTGCTCGCGCTCCCGCTGCTTCGCCACCGAGTGATCCTTTCGCCGACCGCGGAGATCGACGGGCGGCGCACCGATGACATCGTCGCCGAACTGATCGAGCGGGTGGAGGCGCCGCGTTGATCTATCCCACGTCCCGCGCGGTATATTGCGTTGCGGCCGCCGCGCCGGCGGCGCTTGCGCTGGGCGTGATTTTCCCCGCCGGATGGGCGGTCATCCTGGTGTGGATCGCTTTGGTGGCGGTTCTGATCGTCGCGGATGCGCTGCTTGCCAGCCCCATATCCGATCGTGCGCTGACGATCGACGCGCCGGGTACGATCGCGGTGGGCGAACGGATCGAGCTGACACCGCCGGCGCTGCCGCACACCCGGTTCGCGGCGCGCGTCGCCCCGCCACTGACGCCCGAAAGCACCGGCCCCGGCTTTATCGCGCTGCGCCGTGGCCGGGCGATGATTGAGCGCGTCTGGGCGCGGCGACAGGGGCCGCTGGGCTTTGCCTGGCGGCAGGCGAGCCGACGCATCGACCAGCCGGTAATCATCACCCCCGACCTTGCCCCCGTTCGCGAACAGGGGATGCGCCAATATCTGCGCAGCACCCAGCGCGGCGAGCGAATGCGCCCCGAAAGCGGCGACGGAACCGAATTTCAGGCGCTCACTGATTTTCAGCCGGGCATGGAGCGGCGCGCAATCGACTGGAAGGCGTCGGCACGGCATTTTTCGCTGCTCGCGCGCGAATATCGAACCGAACGCGACAACAGCATCGTGCTGGCGATCGATGCCGGGCGCGCCATGGCCGATCCGATCGCGGGAGTGCCGCGTGTCGACCGCGCGGTGTCAGCGGCCTTGCTGACCGCCTTTGTCGGGTTAAAATCGGGCGACAGCGTACGATTATTCTCCTTCGCCGCCCGGCCGCAGGGTGACAGCGGCACGCTTTCGGGCGCACGCAACTTTGCGCGGCTTCAGCAAAGCGCCGCGGCGATCGATTACAGCGCGGATGAGAGCAATTACACGCTGTCGCTCATCACGCTCGACGGACGGTTGCAACGGCGATCGCTCGTCATCCTGTTCACTGAATTCACCGATCCCACCGCCGCCGAACTGATGGTCGCCGCTGCCCGGCGAATGTTGAAGCGTCATCGCGTGCTGTTCGTCCTGTTCGAGGATGTCGAGCTGATTGAAATGCAACAACAACGCCCCGCCAGCGCCGACGACGTGGTGCGCGCGAATGTCGCAACCACGCTGCTTCGCGAACGGCGGATCGTGATCGAACGGCTGCGCCGGCACGGCATCGATGTGATCGAGGCGCGGCACGACGCGCTGCCGCTCACGCTGGTCGAACGCTATCTGCACGTGCGGGAGCGAGCATGACCGACGCTGCCGCCCCGCTGTTCACCGCACATCATTTTCGCCTCGAACGCGAAACCGACTGGGCCGAGCTCGAATCGCTGCTCGACCGGGTGGAGAAAAAATCCCCCAAAAAGCTGAGCGAGGACGAACTGATCGCGCTGCCGCGGCTTTACCGCACGACCTTGTCGGCATTGTCGGTCGCACGCGAAACCTCACTCGACGCGGCGATGATTGCCTATCTGGAGAGCCTTTCCACCCGCGCCTATTTTATCCTGTACGGCTGCCGCGATCCCTGGTTGCGGCAGGTGACGGGCTTTTTCCGCATCGGCCTGCCATCCGCCGTTCGCGCATTGGCACCGGAAATCATCGTCATCACGCTGTTGCTTCTCGCCTCGATCTTCGCCGGGTATCAGCTTGTCGCGCACGATCCGTCCTGGTTTTACGCGATGATTTCCGAACCGATGGCGGCGGGGCGCGACATGCAGGCGTCGACGCAAAACATGCGCGCATCGCTGTACGATCCACCGCAAAGTGGCGGGCTGGAAATATTCGCGACCGCGCTGTTCACGCATAATTCGCAGATCGCGATCCTTGCCTTCGCGCTCGGCTTCGCGCTCGGCATTCCGACCATCCTTCTGGTGGCGCAGAACGGCGCGATGCTGGGGGCCTTTTTCGCTGCCTATATCCCGCACGGGCTGGGCATCGGTTTCCTCGCCTGGGTTTCGATTCACGGCACGACCGAATTTGGCGCGATCATTCTCGCTTCGGCGGCGGGGCTGCATATCGGACGCGGCGTCGCCTTTCCCGGCAGGCGCAGCCGGTTCGCCGCCGCCGCAGATGCGGGCAAACGCGCCGCGCTGGTCATGATCGGGGTGGTGCTGATGCTGCTGGTGGCGGGGCTGCTGGAAGGATTTGGGCGGCAATTGATCCGCACGGACACAGCGCGGCTGTCGATCGCGGGAGCGATGATGCTGTTATGGATCACCTATTTCAGCTTTGCCGGACGGCGTCGTCATGGCTAGGCCGGGGCGCGATCGATCACTGATCCGCCGCCTTGTAACGCCTGAAGGGGTGCCGCTGCACCTGAATTTGGCGAGCGCGGGGGCACGTGCCAGCGCCTTCATCATCGACATGCTGTTGATCGCGGCGATCCTGATCGCGCTGACGTGCCTCGCGCTTTTCGGATTCTATCTGATCGGCAACAAATATCCCGGCATTGTGCTGGTCATCTGGCTGATCGGCTTTTTCCTGCTGCGCAATTTCTATTTCATCTGGTTCGAAAGCGGTCGCCGCGCGGCGACATGGGGCAAGCGTCGCATGGGGCTTCGCGTAATCGCTCGCGATGGTGGGCAGCTTACTGGCGCGGCGGTCGTCGCGCGCAACATGATGCGCGAGGTGGAGGTCTTCCTGCCGCTGATGTTCCTGGGGTTCGGCGCGGCGGAAGGGTTCGTCGATCGCTGGACGATGATTGCCGGGTTCGGCTGGGCGTGCCTGTTCCTGTTCCTGCCGGTGTTCAATCGCGACCGGCTGCGCGCGGGCGATCTGATCGCCGGCACCTGGGTCGTGGAAAATGCCCGGCGTGACCTCGGCATCGATCTGGTTGCGCAAACGGGACGAAGCGCCGATGCGGCCGGGTTCAGCCAGGCGGAACTGGAAGTCTATGGCCAATATGAGCTTCAACGGCTGGAGGCGGTGCTTCGCGAAGGCAATGCGGAAGCGATCACCACCGTCGCCGACGTTATCCGCGGCAAACTGAACCGCTGGGACCCGATCGGCGACCGCGCCTTCCTCGACGCCTATTATGCGCAGACCCGCGCCCATTTCGAACGCGGCCTGCTGATGGGCAGGCGCAAGCGCGACAAGTTCGACACCAGCGCCTGACCCACCGCCCTATTGGTCGGCGGGAAGCGCCTTCCACGCCGTTACGAACGACCGGGCCCGCTCCGCAATATCGGATGGCGATACGCCGGGTTTGTAGAGCGCCGAGCCGATGCCATAGCCCCGCGCGCCGACGGTATGCCATTGATCCATCGTATCGGGCGCGATGCCGCCAACAACGAAGACCGGCATTTCGGACGGCAATACCGCGCGCTGCGCCTTCAACACCTTCGGACTGGCGGCTTCGGCGGGGAAGAGTTTCAGTCCGCTTGCCCCGGCCTCGATCGCCGCAAAGGCTTCGCTTGGCGTGAAATAGCCGGGCAGCGCAACCATTTGCGCTTCGGCGGCGGTGGCGATGACGCTGGCATTGACATTGGGTGACACGATAAGCCGCCCACCGGCGGAACGGACGCTGCGCACGTGTTCGACGCTCAGCACCGTGCCCGCGCCGATCAGTGCGTCGTCACCGAACCGCTTCGCGAGCCGTTCGATGCTGTCGAACGGTTCGGGCGAATTGAGCGGCACCTCGATCATCGAAAAGCCGTTTTCGATCAATGCCTCCGCAATATCTTCGACCTCATGCGGTGCGACGCCGCGCAGGATCGCGACCAGCGGACAGCGCGCCATGGCAGCGGTGAGTTCGGGATGGTCTGTCATCGGGCGAGGCTCCATATTCTTGCGATTCCGGCCGCAAAGGCGGCGTGACTGTCGATACGTTCGGCGTTCGCGCCGAAATAGCGGATGGCAGCGCAATAAAGGTCGCCCAGCCCCGGATCGGCAAGCACCTGCACATTCTGGCCCGGGGTCAGGCGCTGTTCGCGCACATCGGTGCCGATCAGCAAGCCGCTGGCATGCGCCGCGATATCGGCCTTGTCGCGAAGGTCGAGCAGTGCGCTGGCGCGTTCGCCGAAGAGGTTGCCGAGCAGCGCACCTTCGTCCGCCGCCGCAAGACCAGCGTCGAACGCAGCGCCGGGCCGCACGTCGCCGCCAAGATAATCGGCAAGCAGGCTGTGCCGACGCAGCAGCGCAAACAATTCGCCGGTGACCGTGGTGCGAAACCGTTCCAGGCGTCCGCCCGCCATATACGCCCATTTGCAATGGGTGCCCGGCTGGCATAGCAGCGAATCGGCAGGGGCCAGTCCCGCCGCGACCGCGCCGAGAAGTTGCACCTCCTCACCACGCATGACATCGCCACGCTGCCCATCGACATGGCTTGCGCCCGAAACAATGGCAGTGCGCCCCGGCTCGACCCAGCATAGCTGGCGCGCAAGATCGTCGATGGTGACGGGGCATGGACGATATCCCGCGTCCGCCCAGCCGCGCACCGATCCGACCATTCCTGCGCAAAGAATCGGCAAATCGCCGAACCGTTGCCGGATCGCGGCGGCCTCTTCGCCGAAACGCCCCGGTTCGACCGCGGTCAGGCCGCGATCATCGCGTTCGGTTTTCAGCACGGTGCCCTCACCGCTCATCATATAGGCGCGGCGATTGGTGGTTCCCCAATCGACCGCAATAAACGCTGCTTCTGTCATCGATTAACCATCAGTTTGCCTGTTTCGGGATTGCGCCGGACGATCACTTCAGTGCAGCGGTGATGAAAAAGATGCACTGCCAATCCTTTACCTTCGCTCAAGCGGCGCTTGCAATTGGCGCCAAATGTATATTTATAAGATTTATTTATGTCTGATTGGAGCGTTATAAATGGCTCTCGACCCCGTCGAAATGCGCAGTTCGCTGGGCCGCAACCTGACGTACGGGATGCTGGACCATCTGGGGAAGCAGATTGTGACGGGGGCTTTCGAAGACACCCCCTTTCCCACCGAAGCCGAGCTTTCCAAGCAGCTGGGCGTCAGCCGGTCGGTCACGCGCGAAGCGGTGAAGATGCTCACCGCCAAGGGACTTTTGAGCGCCCGCCCGCGGCAGGGAACGCTTGTTCAGCCCGCCGCGTCGTGGAATTTGTTCGATGCCGATGTGCTGCGCTGGTTGCTCGACCGCAAATTCTCGATCGAACTTCTGGCGCAGTTCAATCAGCTGCGAAGCGCGATCGAACCCGCTGCGGCTGCGCTTGCTGCGCAGGCGGCCGATGCGGACGGAATAGCCGCGATCGACGCCGGCTATGCCCGCATGGTTGCCGCCGAAGCCGGGGAGGATGATACGCTTGCCGCCGACATCGCTTTCCATCTCGCCATATTGCGCGCTTCGGCCAATCCGTTTTTCGCCCAGTTTCGCGATGTGGTGGCGACCGCCCTGCAAACCTCGATCCGGTTCACCAACCGGATAAAGGGGCGCACCGCCGACCTGGAAGCGCACCGGGCAGTGAAGACCGCGATCGAAACCCATGATTCGCAGGCGGCGCACCGTGCAATGGCCACGATCATCGGCGACGTTATGACTCTGATCGCGGACAATCCTTCGCTTGGCGCGTCGGCGGAGGCCGATTGAGTGCTGGACCATTGGCCTTGTCATCAGGTTCGCAAATTCCAATCCGGACATTTGTTCGCACAAAGCATATATATCGTACAAATAAAAGCCGTCGTGGATTTTGCATTTCGAAATTAAGAAAGGCGTTTGCCGGGGGCACTTGCGGCAATTCGCCTTGCCATCGGTGCACTCTGTCCCATCCTGTTGCACTGCACCAACAGCCAGTTGACCTTGGGCGGCGCTGGGGGCAAGTCGGGCGCGCTAACGTCCGGGCGGAGACCAGAAGATGCGCATTACAATGATTGGCACCGGCTATGTCGGGCTTGTTTCCGGGGCATGTTTCGCCGATTTCGGCCACACCGTAGTGTGCGTCGACAAGGATTCGGGAAAGATTGACCGGCTGCACCAGAACATCATGCCAATCTATGAACCCGGCCTCGATGCGCTGGTTGCCTCGAACGTGAAGGCAGGTCGCCTGTCGTTCACCACCGATCTGGCCGAAGGCGTCAAGGATGCCGACGCCGTGTTCATCGCGGTCGGCACGCCCAGCCGCCGGGGTGATGGCCATGCCGACCTTTCCTATGTATTCGCCGCCGCCGAGGAGGTGGCGCGTGCACTGACAAAGCCTGCCGTAATCGTCACGAAGTCGACCGTGCCGGTGGGAACCGGCGATGAGGTCGAGCGCATCATCGCAGAAGTCGCACCGGACAAGGGCATCAAGGTCGTATCGAATCCCGAATTTCTGCGCGAAGGCGCGGCGATCGAGGATTTCAAACGCCCCGATCGCGTGGTCGTCGGCGCTGAGGATGAGCAGGCGGTGCAGGTGATGAGCGAAATCTATCGCCCGCTTTCGCTCAACCAGGCCGCGCCGGTGCTGTTCGTGGGGCGGCGCACCTCTGAACTCATCAAATATGCCGCCAATGCGTTTCTGGCGGTCAAGATCACCTTCATCAACGAAATCTCCGACCTTTGCGAACAGGTGGGCGCCGATGTGCAGCAGGTTGCGCGTGGTATCGGCATGGACAAGCGCATCGGTTCGAAATTCCTGCATGCCGGTCCCGGCTATGGCGGTTCGTGCTTCCCCAAGGACACGCTCGCGCTGCTCAAGACCGCGGCCGATAACGATACGCCGGTGCGGATCGTTGAAGCCACAGTGCAGGTCAACGAGGCGCGCAAGCGCGCGATGGGGCGCAAGATCATCAAAGCGATGGGCGGCGATGTTCGCGGTAAAAAGGTCGCGCTGCTCGGGCTGACATTCAAACCGAATACCGACGACATGCGCGATGCGCCCAGCATCTCGATCGTGCAAGCGCTGGAAGATGCCGGCGCGAAGGTGCACGCCTATGACCCGGAAGGGGAGGAACAGGCCCGCCCGCTGATGCCGAACGTCGAATTCTGCACCGGACCATATCAAGCGGCGGAAAATGCCGATGCGCTGGTAATCGTCACGGAATGGGACGAATTTCGCGCGCTCGACCTGAAACGCATGGCACGGACGCTCAATCAGCCGCTATTGGTTGACCTGCGCAACATCTATCCGGCGCAGTTCGCGCAGGATGCGGGGTTTACCATCGTCAGCGTGGGCAAACCCGCGATCGATACGCCCGCGCATCTTGAGGCGGTGGCGACATCGGCCGCCTGAAACGGTATTGCGCGCCCGAACAATCGAACAGGGGACTCTTTCGTGACCACGATCAAGCCACTTCGCAAAGCCGTCCTGCCGGTCGCCGGTCTCGGCACCCGCTTCCTTCCCGCCACCAAGGCGATTCCGAAGGAAATGCTGACCGTGGTCGACAAGCCGCTGATCCAATATGCAGTCGAAGAGGCGATCGAGGCGGGGATCGAGGAGATCATCTTCGTGACCGGTCGCGGCAAGGGCGCGCTGGAGGACCATTTCGATATTTCGTTCGAACTGGAAACCACGATGCGCGCGCGCGGCAAATCGCTTGCCCCGATCGAGCATATCCGCATGGCGCCCGGATCACCGATGTATGTCCGGCAGCAGGAACCGCTTGGCCTGGGCCATGCGGTCTGGTGCGCCCGCCATATCGTCGGCGACGAACCCTTTGCCGTGTTGCTGCCCGACGAACTGATGGTCGGCACGCCCGGCTTCCTGAAGCAGATGACCGACGCCTATTACGAACTGGGCGGCAATGTGATCGGCGCGCTGGAAGTGCCGGAAGCCGATACGCACAAATATGGCGTCATCACACCTGGCGAACAGCGCGGCCGCGTGACCGAGGTGAAGGCGCTGGTCGAAAAGCCGGAACCGGGCACCGCGCCGTCCAACCTGATGATCCCGGGCCGCTATATCCTTCAGCCCGAAGTGATGACCATCCTGAACGATCAGGACAAGGGCGCGGGCGGTGAAATCCAGTTGACCGACGCGATGGCCAAGATGATCGACAAACAGCCGTTCCATGGCTTCACCTTTGACGGCGAACGCTTCGATTGCGGCGACAAAACAGGCTTCATCATGGCGAATTTCAGCCTCGGCCTCGACAATGACGCGATCGGCGAAGACCTGCGCGCCTTCGCTCGCGAACGGCTGGGCAGAGCCTGAGCGGCAGGACCGGACGGCAGGCGAGGCGCGACAAACGGCATCCCGTTGAAACCGCCTCGCTGGATTGCCGGTCGTCTCGCCGCATCGATTGGAATGAGCGGTTCGATCATTGAGCGGTATCCCGAATTGTCTTTAAACTGGACGCCCCTTCGTATCGACCGGTCAGCGCGCCGCTCCCCCGCCTCCACGCGGCGCGTGCAAACACGGAGCATGGATTGATGGTGTCTCGTTTGTTCGCGCTCTTCACGGCCCTCATTACGGCGGGCCTGTCGCATATGCTGGCGGCGCGCGGCGTCGATTGGATCGAACTGCCGGCACTGATCGTCGCGTTGTTTCTGATTGTGTCGGCCGCGTTGCCGAAACGCTGGGCGGGACTGGAAATCCGGCGTGCGGTTTTCATCATCCAGACGCTGGTCGCGTTGGGATCCGCGTTGTTCAACATTCTGGTCCACCGCAACCTCGGGGCGGCATGTGTTCTCATCGCGGTGTCCGCACTGGGCGTCGCCGGCGCACTGATTGTCGCGGACGAGGTGAAGAAACGCCGTCAGCGCCAAAGATATGCCGCCTATTTCCGTAACTAGCCGACGATACGACGGGGCACTTGGTCCGGAAAAGGCGCATCTCGGTTGCGGCAAGCCCCTTTTACGCGCGCGGCAGCTGGTTGGTCACCATGATGATCGTCCTCGCCCTTGTCGGCTCGGCCTGCTTCGTCGGCGGCCATGCTGTCGCTGATAGTGGAAAACCAGGCGGGAAGCAGCGTCCAGCATAGCGCCAGCGCAGCGATAGCCGCGCCCGGCGCCACTCCTTTCCACACCCCCGACATCGGTCGGGTCAAAAGGATGATGACGATCGCGCCCAGAATTTGCGCGAATGCGAATATCGACGCCAGCAGGGGCGAATCCCCGCCAAACGCCATAAGCTGAGCGTAGATGAGTACGACAAGCAGCGTTGCCGCAACCGAATCGTCCCATGGCAACCGGCGGCGACGAACGCGGTGACCTCATATCCATCCGGCATTCGCCTCCCCGCCCCATCGGCGCATGCATCCGTCCCGTCGCGAACAGCTTGCCATTTGCATCTATATTGTCCCACGGGGAACCACACATCGCATATGGTATCAACCGCCGTTTCGCTGCTAATCGATTTCGCACATGCGAACGGACGCTTTCTTCCGAACGAGGTTTTGATGGTCTGGATATGTCTTGCGGCCTTGTTTGTCTTACTGTTCCAACATCCTTATCTGACCTACCCCTTGTCGCTTCGGCTGTTTCGCACTGCACCATTGCGAAAGACCGGAACCGGTTCGCCCCTGTCAGCGACGCTGGTCTTCTGCGCCTATAACGAAGAAGCCAGCATGGCGGAAAAGATCGCCAATCTGCGCGAACTGAAGGCCAGAACGCCCGAACTTCAGTTCAAGGCCTATGTCGATCTGAGCACCGATCGCACGCTTGAGATGCTGCGCGAACATGGCGACCTGATCGACGTTGTCGGCGCGACGAAACGCACCGGCAAGGCGATGGGAATGCGAAAGCTGGTAGGCATGATTTCGACCGATATCGTGATCTTCACCGACGCCAACGTCCTGCTTGACCCGGACGCGGTTCCCGCGCTGCTCGATCACTTCGCCTGCCCCGATGTCGGCGGGGTCTGCGGCACGCTGATCTACGTAAACCCTTCGGACAGCGCCACTGCAACGGTGAATTCGGTCTATTGGCGGCTTGAAGAGCGAATCAAGAAAGAGGAAGCGCGTTCAGGGTCGACCATGGGGGCCGACGGATCGATTTTCGCGACCCGGCGGGCCTATTATCCGGAAGTCCCCGCCCATCTTCTCGACGATTTCATCGTATCGATGTCGACCGTATTTTCGGGGCTGCGGCTGATCAGCGCGTCGGATGTTTGCGCCTATGAACGACTCGCCGCCTCCAGCAGCGATGAATTTCGCCGCAAACGACGGATCGCATGCCGCGCCTATTCCAGTCATCTTCACGTCGCGCCGCAGCTCGCCAGAATGTCGTGGAAAAACAAATATAAATATTACAGTCATCGCTGGCTTCGCTGGTATGGCGCGGCAAGCGCGACCATCGCGACCATATTCGCGTTGATCGGTATCGGCGATCTGTTCGGCGCGGCATGGTTCGGCGGCGCGCTCATCCTAATCATTCTGGGCGCGGCGACACTTTTCTATTCGCTGGTGCCGGGCCTTTCGAAATTCTCGGAAATGGCAAAGGCCATCCTGGCGACGATGCTGGGCATCACCGACGCCTGGCGCGGGAAACGATATCAAACGTGGCAGCCTGTACAGAACAGGTGATTGTCGCGTTGAAACTTGCTAGCATTACAGTTGCACTTTAGATTTTAGATGGGCCCGTCTGGCTGCGGCTTGATGCGATCGTCGCCAACACGACCAGGCGATGATGTAGGCGGGTTCGATCTGGCGCTGAGCGAGCTTGTGGGCGA